>NZ_CP102486.1:2400000-3600000 GCF_026261605.1 Dechloromonas sp. A34 | reverse complement strand
CTTGCGACCTGCCGAGGGATTTCCTCGTCGAAAATGACGTGCTGGTCATGCCGATCACGCTGCGCATCGGCGAGCTGCTGATCGACGACCGACGCGATCCGGCAGAAACCCAGGCCTTCTACGCCCGGCACCTGGACAAGAAAGGCGATGACTTTGCCGAGTCGATTCCCTATTCGGTGCAGCAGATCGAGCAGCTTTTCCTGGAACGGCTGGTGCTCGACTATGACTATGTCTTTTGCCTGACCATCACCAGTACGCGCAGCCCGATCTTCAACCACGCAATGCAGGCCTCGCGCGCCATCCTGAGCAAGTACAAGGCGGTGCGGCGCGCCGCCGGGGTGGCGGAACGTTTCGGTCTGCTCGTGCTGTCGACGCAAAACCTGTTTACCGGGCAGGCCGTGCCGGTGGCCGAAGCGGTGCGGCTGATCCGGGCCGGCGGCACGCCGAGCGAAATCGGCAAACGCCTGGTCCATCTGATCGAACAGACCCATACCTATCTGGTGCCGGCCGATCTTTTTCACATCTACAAGCGGGCCTCGAAGAAGGGCGATACCAGTCTGAGCTGGGGGTCTTACACGCTCGGCTCGTGGCTGGACGTCAAACCGATCCTCCACTGCCACCGCGACGTGACAACCACGGTCGACAAGGTGCGCGGCTTCGAAGCTGGTGTCGCTCAACTGTTCGAGCGGGCCGCCCGGCGGGTCCGTGACGGGCTGGAAGCGCCTTGCGTCTGCATCAGCTATGGCGGCGAACCGGCGGCAGTCCGCCAAATGACGGGTTACGCGCGGCTCGCCCAGGCGGCGACGGAGCAGGGCGTCGGAATCCTGATTTCGCCGATGAGCAAGACCGCGGCCGTCAATGTCGGGCCGGGTGCGCTGTCGCTGGCCTTTGCCGCCAGCGGCCCGCGCCTGTTCTAAGGAAAACAACATGAATCTCGAACTGCAACACTGGCGCCTCGAGCGCGATGCCGCCGGCGTCGCCACCGCCACCCTGGACAAGGCCGGCGAATCCGCCAACTCGCTCTCGGCGAAAGTGTTCGCCGAATTCGGTGAACTGCTCGATCAGCTTGATGCCAATCCGCCGCAGGCTTTGATTATCCGCTCGGGCAAGGCGACCGGTTTCATCGCCGGTGCCGACCTCAACGAATACCGCTCGATCGAGGGCGCGGCGATGGTCAATGCCCAGATCCGCCGTGGCTGGGACTTGTTCAACCGCCTGGCGGCGCTGCCCTATCCGACGCTGGCCCTGGTTCGTGGCCACTGCCTGGGTGGCGGCCTGGAACTGGCGCTGGCCTGCCGTTACCTGCTGGCGGTCGATGAGCCGGGCACCCGCCTCGGCCTGCCGGAAGTGATGCTCGGCATCTTTCCGGGCTGGGGCGGCATGTTGCGGCTGCCGCAACGGGTCGGCCCGACGGCGGCGCTGGACATGATGTTGACCGGCAAGACGATCGACGCCCAACGCGCCAAACGCCTGGGGCTGGCCGACGCCTGTGTGCCGCCGCGGGTCATGGAATCCGCCGCCCGGCAACTGGTGCTCTCCGGCCAGCCGCGCCGGCCATTGCCGCTGATGCAACGCCTGCTCAACGGCTCACTGAAAAGCATCGTCGCCAACGGTGCCCGCAAGCAGGTTGCCCGCAAGGCGCGGCCGGAGCATTACCCGGCGCCTTACGCGATCATCGATATATGGGCGCAGCACCAAGGCAATGCGCTGACCGCGCCGGCCCTGGTCGATCGCATCATCAACTCGCCGACCGCGCGCAACCTGGTCCGCGTCTTCTTCCTGCAGGAGCGTCTGAAGGGCTTTGGCAAGGAATCGGATTTCAAGGCCGGGCGCGTCCACGTCATTGGTGCCGGCGTGATGGGTGGCGACATCGCCGCCTGGTGCGCACTGCGCGGCATGACGGTGACGCTGCAGGATCAAGGCCTGGAGCGCATCGCCCCGGCCTTGCAGCGGGCGCAGCAGTTGTTTGCGAAGCGTCTGCGCGACCCGCTCAAGGCGCGGGCGGCCTTCGATCGGCTGATTCCGGATGTGAACGGCGATGGCGTGGCGCATGCCGATGTCGTCATCGAGGCCATTTTTGAAAACCTCGAAGCCAAGCACGCGCTGTTGCGCGGCCTTGAGCCGAAGCTGAAGCCGGGGGCGCTACTGGCGACCAATACCTCCAGCCTGCGCCTCGAGGACTTGCGTACGGTACTGAACCAGCCCGAGCGCTTGGTCGGCATTCATTTCTTCAACCCGGTGGCCATGATGCCGCTGGTCGAGGTGGTCGAGGCCGATGGGGCCGACCGGGCCTGCGTGCAGGTGGCCTGCGCCTTCGTCCGCCAGATCGACAAGCTGCCGCTGCCGGTGAGGAGCGCCCCGGGCTTTCTGGTCAATGCCGTGCTGGCGCCTTACATGCTGGAAGCCATGCGGGCGGTCGACGAGGGTGTTGCCCCCGAAACCGTCGACGAGGCAATGCTCGCCTTCGGCATGCCGATGGGGCCGATCGAACTGATCGATACAGTTGGCCTCGATATCGCCATGGCGGCCGGCAAGGAACTGGCCGGCGGCTCCGAAGCGCCGTGCTGCCTGCTGTCCCGCGTCGAAAAAGGCCAGTTGGGCAAGAAATCGGGGCAGGGCTTTTATGGCTGGTCGGAAGGCAAGGCCGGTAAGGGCGCGCCGGGATCAATTCCCCCGGGGCTGGCTGAGCGCCTGGTCAAGCCGCTGGTCGATCGGGTTGAGCAACTGGTTGCCGATGGCATGGTGGCCGATGCCGATCTGGCAGATGCCGGTGTAATATTTGGCACCGGCTTTGCCCCATTTACCGGAGGGCCGCTCAACTTTCGTAGCAGGCAATAAAGAGTTGTTGTTTATTTCCAACAAACGTTTGAATTAGTGCAAATGAAACAGCATTTCAAACGCGTGTTTGAGATTTAATTCGAGCAGCAGTAACGGGAAATATCCCAAATAAAACATAACTGGAGACAAACCTATGCAAAAAATCATCACCCCGCGCCTGATTCCGGCGCTGATTGCGGTTGCTTTTTCCGGGAGTGCGGCGGCTGCCGGCTTCCAGTTGCTGGGAGAGCAGAATGCCAGTGGCCTCGGCAACGCCGGCGCCGGCTCCGCCGCTGTCGCAGAAAATGCCAGCACGATCTTCTATAACCCGGCCGGGATGACCCAGTTGCAAGGGCTTCAGGTTTCCGGCGGCATCGTCGCGGTCAAGACCAACTTCGAATTCTCGAACAGCGGCTCGGTGAGTCCCGGATTGACCGGTGACGGCGGTAATGGTGGCGCGCTGGGTTTTATTCCCAATGCCTACCTTTCGTGGGGCGTGGCGAAGGATGTCTATGTCGGTCTCGGAATTGGTGCGCCATTCGGCCTGAAAACCGACTATGACGACTCCTGGATCGGTGCCGCGCAGTCGCGCAGTTTCGAAATCAAGACGGTTAACCTGAATCCTTCGGTGGCGTGGCGCGCCAATGAGTGGTTGTCCGTGGGGGCAGGTTTGAACTGGCAAAGGATCGACGCCAAATATGTGCGGACCGCCGCAGTGTCGGCCAATCCGGGTGCGACCACCTGTACGCTGCCTTTTGGCGCCGGCTGTTTAACCACGGCGACCCTGAAGCTCGATGATTCGGCCTGGGGATGGAATGTCGGCGGCCTGCTGACGCTTGCACCGCAAACCAAAGTCGGCTTTTCATACCGTTCCAAGGTGAAATACGAAACCAGTGGCGACGTGTCGGTTTCCGGACCGGCTGCGACGCCCACGTCTTCCGGCGGGGCTAACGCCAAGATTACCTTGCCGGATACGTTCATTCTGAGCGTTTCGCAAGGCATCGGCGACCGTGTGGAAGTGCTTGGCGACATCTCCTGGACGGGGTGGAGCAGCATTCCGAAGGTCGATATCTATCGTAGTTCCGGCACGCTGCTGCAAACCCTCGATACCGATTTCCGCGATACCTGGCGATTCGCAGTCGGTGCGAATTACAAGCTGAACGATTCGATCAAGCTCAAGGCGGGGATCGCCTATGACCAGACGCCGGTCAAGGATGCCGAGCATCGCCTGGTTTCCCTCCCGGACAACGATCGCACCTGGTTCAGCCTCGGCCTGCAGTGGAAGTCGGCGAAAAACATCACAGTGGACCTGGGTGGCGCCTATCTCTAT
This sequence comes from Dechloromonas sp. A34, assembly GCF_026261605.1. Taxonomy (NCBI): domain Bacteria; kingdom Pseudomonadati; phylum Pseudomonadota; class Betaproteobacteria; order Rhodocyclales; family Azonexaceae; genus Dechloromonas; species Dechloromonas sp. A34. The sequence continues at coordinate 3,595,853 of NZ_CP102486.1, read as the reverse complement.
GTTAAGGATGCAGATATCAACAATGACCAGCGCCCGGCCCGTGGCCTGGTTAAGGGGACTTACAGCGACAGCGCCTGGCTGTTGGGTACGCAAGTCTCGATGTCCTTCTAAGTACCGAATTCCTTGCGTCATTTTGTCCCCGGCTAGCCCGGGGATTTTTTTTGAAATTGATCTAAAAAATAGTTGACCATTGGCATGGCTGACCTATAATTCAAACGTTCGTTTTATTTGAACGAAGTGCACAAAGACACATAAAGGAGACTCGCTTGAACAAGCTGATCGTGAAGAAAGCCGCCGTGCTCGGCGCCGGCGTGATGGGGGCGCAAATTGCTGCGCACCTCGCCAACGCCAACGTGCCGGTCGTGTTGTTCGACCTGCCGGCGAAAGAAGGAGACAAGAACGGTGTCGTCAGGAAGGCCCTCGACGGCCTCAAGAAGCTGGACCCGGCACCGCTGGCCAACAAGGACAAGCTGAAGTTCATCGATGCCGCCAACTACGACGAGCACCTGCCGCTGCTCGCCGACTGCGATCTGGTGATCGAAGCCATCGCCGAACGTATGGACTGGAAGAACGACCTCTATGCCAAGATCGCGCCGCATCTCGGCGCCAACACCGTGGTCGCTTCCAATACCTCGGGCCTGTCGATCAATACGCTGGCCGAAGGCCTGCCGGCCGCTGTCCGGCCGCGCTTCTGCGGCATCCATTTTTTCAACCCGCCGCGCTACATGCATCTGGTCGAGATCATCGGTACGCAAAGCACCGACGCCGGCACGCTCGATGCGCTCGAAACCTGGCTGACCTCGCGCCTCGGCAAGGGCGTCATCCGGGCGCTCGATACCCCGAATTTCGTGGCCAACCGCATCGGCGTCTTTTCGATCCTGGCGGTCATGCATCACACGGCCGCCTTCGGCCTCGGCTTCGATGAAGTCGATGCGCTGACCGGGCCGAAGATCGGCCGTCCAAAGAGCGCCACCTACCGGACTGCCGACGTCGTCGGTCTCGATACGCTGGCCCATGTCGTGAAGACCATGCAGGACACGTTGCCCAACGACCCGTGGCACCCGTACTTCACCAGCCCGGTCTGGCTGCAGGCGCTGATCGGCAAAGGTGCGCTCGGCCAGAAGACGCGCTGCGGCATCTTCCGCAAGCAGGGCAAGGAAATCCAGGTACTCGACCTGGGCCAGCAGGATTACCGTACCTCGGCCGGCGAGATTGCCGACGAAGTCGCCGCCATCCTGAAAAACCGCAATCCGGCCGAGAAGTTCGCCGCGCTGCGCGCTTTCGCCCACCCGCAAGCCCAGTTCCTGTGGGCCATCTTCCGCGACATCTTCCATTACGCCGCCGTTCAGCTCGAAAACGTCGCCGACAATGCCCGCGATCTCGACTTCGCCATGCGCTGGGGCTTCGGCTGGGCGCAGGGCCCGTTCGAAACCTGGCAGGCCGCCGGCTGGGGCGAGATCGCGCAGGCGGTCGCCGCCGACATCGCCGCCGGCAAGGCGATGAGCGCCACGCCCTTGCCGGAGTGGGCGCTGGAAGCCGGCCGCACCGGCGTGCATACGCCGTTCGGTTCGTGGTCGGCGCGCGAGCAGCGCTATATCGACCGCTCGAACCTGCCGGTCTACCAACGGCAGATTTTCCCGGAGACCGTGCTCGGTGAGGGCGCCTCGACGCCGGAAAAATCCGGCGAGACGCTCTATGAGAACGACGGTGTTCGCCTATGGACACTGCCGGCAGTCGATGCCGGGATCGGCATCATTTCCGTGAAGTCCAAGATGCACACCATCGGCAACGAGGTGCTCGACGGCATGATCGCTGCCGTCCGTCAGGCCGAGCAGACGCTCGATGGCGTGGTGATCTGGCACGAGGCGCCGTTCGCCGTCGGGGCCAACCTGGCCCAGGTGACCGAGGCCATCGCCGCCGGCCAGTTCGAGGAACTGGAGGCTACCGTCGAGAAGTTCCAGCGCGCCTCGCAGACCCTGAAATATGCTCAGGTGCCGACCGTCGCTGCGGTGCAGGGCATGGCCCTGGGCGGCGGTTGCGAGTTCGTGATGCATGCCGCCAAACGGGTGATGGCCCTGGAAAGCTATATCGGCCTCGTCGAAGCCGGGGTCGGCCTGATCCCGGCCGGTGGCGGCTGCAAGGAATTCGCCGTGCGCGCCGCCGACTGGGCCGCCCAGTCGGCAACACCGGGCGAAGTGTTCAACTTCCTGCAGCCGGTGTTCATGACCATCGCCATGGCCAAGGTCGCCAAGAGCGCCGTCGAGGCGGTCGATTACGGCTTCGCCAAGCCGACCGACACCATCCTGTTCAACGCCAACGAGCTGCTGTTTGTCGCCATCAAGGAAGCCCGCGCCCTGGCCGATGCCGGCTACGCGCCGCCCTTGATGCCGCGCGCCATTCCGGTGGCCGGCAAAAACGGTATCGCGACCTTCGAGATGATGCTGGTGAACATGAAGGAAGGCGGCATGATTTCCGCCCACGACTACAAGGTCGCCAAGTCGGCCGCCATCGCCCTGTGCGGTGGTGAGGTCGAAACCGGCAGCCTAGTCGATGAGGAATGGCTGATTACCGTCGAGCGCCGGCTGTTCGTCGAACTGCTGAAAATCCCCGAAACCCAGGCCCGGATCAAGCACACGCTGGATACCGGCAAGCCTTTGCGTAACTAATCGGGTCGAGGAGACAAAACAAATGAGCAAACAGATACAAGACGCTTACATCGTCGCCGCCACCCGTCTGCCGGTGGCCAAGAAGAATGGCATGTTCAAGAACGTGCGGCCGGACGACATGCTGGCCCACGTCATCAAGGCCGTCGTCGCCCAGGTGCCGGGCATCGATCCGGCGCGCATCGGCGACGTCATCGTCGGCTGCGCCATGCCGGAAGCCGAGCAGGGCATGAACGTCGCCCGCATCGGACTCTTGCTGGCCGGGCTGCCGATTACCGTACCGGGCATCACGATCAACCGCTTCTGCTCCTCCGGGGTGCAGGCGGTGGCCGATGCCGCCAACCAGATTCGCCTCGGCCTGGCCGATGTGATGATCGCCGCCGGCACCGAGTCGATGAGCGTCATGCCGCAGATCATGGGCAACAAGATGTCGATGAACCCGGCCATCTTCGCCAAGGAGGAAAACATCGGCATCGCCTACGGCATGGGCCTGACCGCCGAGAAAGTCGCCAGCCAGTGGCAGGTCAGCCGCGAGGCGCAGGATGCCTTCGCCGTCGAGTCGCACCGCCGGGCTTGTGCAGCCATTGCGGCCGGTCATTTCAAGGCCGAGATTTCCCCTTACACCATCCGCGAAAGCCTGCCTGACCTGGCTTCCGGCGAGATTCGCATCCGCGAGCGGATCGCCGATACCGACGAAGGCCCGCGCCCCGATTCCGCGCTCGACAAGCTGGCCAAGCTAAAGCCGGTGTTCCATGCCCGTGGCTCGGTCACTGCCGGCAATTCCTCGCAGATGTCCGACGGGGCCGGTGCCGTGATGCTGGTTTCGGAGAAGGTGCTGCGCGAACACAACCTGACTCCGCTTGCCCGCTTCGCTGGCTACGCGGTCGGCGGTGTGGCGCCGGAGATCATGGGCATCGGCCCGATCGCCGCGATTCCCAAGGTGCTGGCCCAGGTCGGCATCAAGCAGGCTGACCTCGACTGGATCGAACTCAACGAAGCCTTCGCCGCGCAGTCGATTGCCGTGATGCAGGAGCTCGATATCAATCCGGCCAAGGTCAATCCGCTTGGCGGCGCCATCGCCCTCGGCCATCCGCTCGGTGCCACCGGCGCCATCCGGATCGCCACCGTCGTCCATGGTCTGAAACGGACCGGCGGCAAGTACGGCATGGTGACCATGTGCATCGGCACCGGCATGGGGGCGGCCGGCATCATTGAAGTCCTGTAAGCCATGAAACCCGCCTGGCTGGCCAAGCTTTCGCCATCCTGGCGGGCGCGCATGGTGCGGATGGGGTTCAACCTCCATCCCGCCTTTCGCGGCACGGGCGGCCGGGTGGTCCATGTCGCCAAGGACTTGCGTCATATCCGCATCCGCCTGCCGCTGAATTGGAAGACCAAGAACATCGTCGGTTCGCTTTACGGCGGTTCGCTGTTCGCGATTACCGACGGGGCGCACCCGATGATGCTGATGGCGGCGCTCGGCGATGGCTTCATCGTCTGGGACAAGGCGGCGAGCATCCGTTACCGCAAGCCCGGCATGTCGACGCTGTATGCCGATTTCGTGCTCAGTGCGGAGGAGGTGACGGCAATCAGGCAGGCGCTGGATGAAAATCCGGAGCTTGAGCGGACTTATCTGGTCGAATTGAAGGACAGGCAAGGCATCGTGCATGCTGTGGTCGAACGCACGGTCTATATAGCCGAAAAAAACTATTACCGACAAAAAGCCGGTGGAGGAGACAAATGATTACATCGCATAGTGTGCGCCGGGTGGTCTTGATTGCCGCCCTGATCGCGGTGCCCGGCCTGCAGGCGGCCGAGGTGGCCGGAGTCAAGGTCGAGGAGAAACTGAAGGTCGGGGGCAGCGAGCTGGTGCTCAATGGCGCCGGGCTGCGCAGCAAGCTGTTCATCAAGGTTTATGTCGGCGCGCTCTACGTCGGCCAGAAATCGACGATGCCGGCCGGCGTCTATGACAGCACGGCGCCGCGCCGGATGGTGATGCGCATGTTGCGCGACATGGATGCGGAGTCGCTACATGGCGCGCTCGACGACGGCCTGAAAAACAACCTCACGCCGGCCGAGCTGGCCGAGCTAAAGCCGCAGGCCGACCAACTGGCGACGATCATGAAAGGCATCGGCAAGGTCCGCGAAGGCGATAGCATAGCCATCGACTTCACGAGCGAAGGCGTCGGGGTCAGCCTCAATGGCGAGAGCCGCGGCAAGGTGGCGGGAGCGAATTTTGCCAAGGCGTTGCTCAGGGTCTGGCTGGGCGACAAGCCGGCTGACGCTTCGTTGAAGAAGGCGCTGCTCGGCAGCTAGGGCATAACAGGAGGAGACAATAATGGAAAAGATCTGGCTCAAGAGTTACCCGCAAGGCGTACCAGCCGAAATCAGCATCGATAATGTGCCCTCGCTGGTCGCATTGTTCGAGACCGCCTGCACCCGGTTCGCCGACAAGGTGGCCTACCTCAGCATGGACCACGAAATGACCTACGGTCAGCTCGATGCGGAGAGCAAGGCTTTCGCCGGCTGGCTGCAGTCGCTGGGCCTGAAAAAGGGCGATCGGGTGGCCTTGATGATGCCCAACCTGCTGCAATATCCGGTGGCGCTGTTCGGCACCCTGCGCGCCGGCTGCGTCGTGGTCAATTGCAACCCGCTCTATACCCCGCGCGAACTGGAACACCAGTTGAAGGACTCGGGGGCGGTGGCCATCGTCATCGTCGAGAACTTCGCGCATACGCTGGACCAGGTGATCGCCCACACGGCAATCAAGCATGTCGTGGTCACGCCGATGGGCGAGATGCTCGGCGCCTTGAAGGGCATGCTGGTCAATCTGGTCGTCCGCCACGTCAAGAAGCTGGTCCCGGCCTGGAAGATTCCCGGGGCCATCGGCTTCAAGTCGGCGCTGGCGACCGGGCGGCGGCATGGTTGGCAGCCGGTGGCGCTGGACCATGACGATGTCGCCTTCCTGCAATACACCGGGGCACGACCGGCATATCCAAGGGCGCGATGCTGACCCATGCCAACATCGCCGCCAACGTGATGCAGGCCCATGCCTGGATCAAGCCGGTGGTGCGCGATGGCCAGGAATTCATCATCACCGCGCTGCCGCTGTATCACATCTTCGCGCTGACCGCGAACTGCCTGACCTTCCTGATGATCGGCGCCCGCAACCTGCTGATCGCCAATCCGCGCGACATTCCGGGTTTCATCAAGGAATGGGCCAAGTATCCGGTGACCGTGGTGACCGGGGTCAACACGCTGTTCAATGCGCTGCTCAACAATCCGGAATTCGAGAAGCTCGATTTCTCGACCATGAACGTCACACTGGGCGGCGGCATGGCGGTGCAGGGACCGGTTGCCGATCGCTGGCAGAAGGTGACCGGTAACGCGCTCTTGCAGGCTTACGGCCTGACCGAGACCTCGCCGGCGGCGACCATCAATCCGCTCGACATGAAGGCCTTCAACGGCGCCATCGGCCTGCCGATTTCCTCGACCGAAATTTCGATCCGCGACGATGTCGGGGCCGAAGTGCCGCTGACCCAGGTCGGCGAAATCTGTATTCGCGGGCCGCAGGTCATGAAGGGCTACTGGCAGCGTCCGGGCGAAACCGAGAACGCTTTCCACCCGGACGGCTTCCTGCGCACCGGCGACATGGGCTACGTCGATCCGCAGGGTTATGTTTTCCTGGTCGACCGCAAGAAGGACATGATTCTGGTCTCGGGCTTCAACGTCTATCCCAACGAAGTCGAAGAGGCAGTCGCCATGCATCCCGGAGTGCGCGACGTGGCAGCGATCGGCGTTGCCGACGAGCATTCCGGCGAGGCGGTGAAGATCTTCGTGGTGCGCAAGGACCCGAGCGTCACCGAGCGCATGCTGATTGAGCACTGCCGCGGCCTGCTGACCGGCTACAAGATTCCCAAGCATGTCGAATTCCGCGACGACCTGCCGCGCACCAATGTCGGCAAGATCCTGCGTCGCGCACTGAAAGAGGGGGCGTAATGCCGATTCCTGCATCACTGAACAAGAACCTGACGCTGCCGGTGATCTGTGCGCCGATGTTCATCGTCTCCAATCCCGACCTCGTCATCGCCCAGTGCAAGAGCGGCGTCATCGGCTCCTTCCCGGCGCTCAACGCCCGCCCCAAGGAAATGCTCGACGAATGGCTGACCCGGATCAAGACCGAACTGGCCGCCGACCCGAAGGCGGCGCCGTTCGCGGTCAACCAGATCATCCACCAGTCGAACGAGCGCCTCGAGCACGACATGGCGCTCTGCGTGCAGCACCAGGTGCCGCTGATCATCACCAGCCTGCGCGCCCCGAACGAGATCGTGCCGCACGTCCATGCCTACGGCGGCCAAGTCTTCCACGACGTGATCAGCGTGCGCCATGCTGAAAAGGCGCTGGAGGCCGGCGTCGATGGCCTGATCCTGGTCTGCGCCGGGGCCGGTGGCCATGCCGGCATGCTCAGCCCCTTCGCGCTGGTCGGCGAAATCCGCAAGTTCTACGACGGCCCGATCGCGCTCTCCGGCGCCATCGCCAACGGCAGCGCCATCCTCGCCGCGCAGGCGATGGGCGCCGATTTCGCCTACATCGGCACGCGCTTCATCGCCACCCACGAAGCGCATGCCGCCGAAACCTACAAGCAGGCCATTCTCGACTCGGCCGCAGCCGATGTCGTCTACACCCCGTATTTCACCGGCGTGCACGGCAACTACCTGAAGAAGAGCATCCTCGCCGCCGGACTCGACCCCGACAACCTGCCGGACAAGGACAAGACCGCGATGAACTTTGGCGGCGCCACGGCCGCCAAGGCCTGGAAGGATATCTGGGGGGCCGGGCAGGGCGTCGGCAACATCGACGAGGTCCTGCCGGCAGCTGCCCTGGTCGCCCGCCTGAAGGACGAATACTGCACCGCCAAGGCGGCGTTGTGCAGCAACCCATTCTGACAAAAAGACCAAAGGAGACAGCAAACATGAGCGACTACCGTGCGCCCGTAAAAGACATGCGTTTTGTGATGGACGAACTGGCCGGCTTCAAGGAGCTCAGCCAGATCGTCGGTTATGAAGAAGCAACCCCGGACCTCGCCGACGCCATTCTCGACGAAGCGGCCAAATTCTCCGGCGAGGTGCTGGCCCCGCTCAACCGGATCGGCGACCAGGAAGGCTGCAAGCTTACCGCCGGTGGCGTCACCACCCCGACCGGCTGGAAGGAAGCCTACAAGGCCTTCCGCAATGCCGGTTGGAACGGCATCGCCTCGCCGACCGAGTTCGGCGGCCAGGGCCTGCCCGACACGCTGGCCATCGCCGTCAAGGAGATGGTCTGCTCGGCCAATCTGTCCTTCTCGCTCGGCCCCTTGCTCACCACCGGCGCCGTCGAGGCGCTGCTGACCTGCGCTAGCGACGAACTGAAGGCGATCTATCTGGAAAAGATGGTCACCGGCAAATGGACCGGCACCATGAACCTGACCGAGCCGCAGGCCGGCTCCGATCTGGCCCTGATCCGCTCCCGTGCTGAGCCACAGGCCGACGGCAGCTACCGCGTCTTCGGCCAGAAGATCTTCATCACCTACGGCGACCACGACATGACGGACAACATCGTCCACCTCGTGCTCGCCCGCCTGCCCGATGCGCCGGCCGGGGTGAAGGGCATCTCGATGTTCCTGGTGCCCAAATTCCTGGTCAATGCCGACGGCTCGCTCGGTGCGCGCAACGACGCGCACTGCGTCTCAATCGAACACAAGCTCGGCATCCACGCCAGTCCTACTTGTGTCATGTCCTATGGCGACAACGGCGGCGCCGTCGGCTACCTGCTCGGCGAGCCGAACCGCGGCCTCGAATACATGTTCATCATGATGAACGAAGCCCGCCTCGGCGTCGGCCTGCAGGGCATCGCGCTCGGCGAACGGGCCTACCAGCAGGCCCTGGGCTACGCCCGCGAATGCAAGCAGGGGCGTGATGCGATCACCGGTGAAGCGCTGGTCACCCTCGACAAGCACCCCGATATCCGCCGCATGCTCATGCTCATGAAGTGCCGCGTCGAAGCCTGCCGCGCCGTTACCTACTACACCTCCGGCCTGCTCGACCGCGCCCACGGCCTGCCCGACGCCGAGGCCCGCAAGAACGCTCTCTATCTCGCCGAATTCATGATCCCCATCGTCAAGGGCGGCGGCACCGAAATGGGCATCGACGTCACCTCGCTCGGCATCCAGATCTACGGCGGCATGGGCTTCATCGAGGAAACCGGTGCCGCCCAGCACTGGCGCGACTCGCGGATCACCACCATCTACGAAGGCACGACCGGCATCCAGGCCAACGACCTGCTGTTCCGCAAACTGATGCGCGACCAGGGCGCCACCGCCCGCATCGTCTTCGGCGAAGTCCATGCCACGGCCAAGGCGCTGCTCGCTTCTTCACGCCCGGAACTGCAAGCCATCGGCCTGCGCCTCGGGGCCAGCCTGCAAGCCTGGACGGGCGCCACCGAATGGCTCGCCGCCAACGCCAAGAGCGGCCTTTCCGGCGCGCTGACCGCCGCCGTTCCCTACCTGCATCTGGCGGTTACCGTCTGTGGTGGCTGGTTCATGGGCAAAGCGGCACTGGCGGCAGCCGGCTATCTAGAGACGGGCGAGGGCGACCAGGCCTTCTACCGCGCCAAGATCGCCACCGCCCGCTTCTATGCCGACCAGTTGTTGCCGCAGGCCGCGGCTTTTGCCGAGACGGTCAAAGCCGGCGATGCCGCGCTGGCCGGGATGGGCGACGAAGTTTTCTAAATCCCCCGGCTTACGCCCCGGCGGGGACGACGTAATGCTCTGCCGCCAGGGCGTCAGCCGGACTGACAACGCCACGACCGCCACGATTCATTACATGCGTGTAGATCATGGTAGTCGAGACATCCGAGTGACCCAGCAATTCCTGCACCGTGCGGATGTCGTAGCCGCTTTGCAGCAGGTGGGTCGCGAAGGAATGGCGCAAGGTGTGCGTCGAGGCCGGCTTGGCAATTCCTGCCTCGACCAGGGCGCGCTTGATGGCCCGTTGCAGGGCCTGTTCGTGCGTATGGTGCCGCCGCTCAATGGCGGTGCGTGGATCGGTTGACAGCTCCCTGGCCGGGAAACACCAGAACCATCCCTACTCACGGGGTGCATTCGGAAATTTTCTGGCTAGTGCTTCGGGCAAATAGACGCCTTGCCGTCCCGCTGACCGGTCAGCTTCCCAAAGCTGAGGCACGCGCTGCAAATGCTTGCGCAATGCCGGAATCATGGACTGGGGCAATACCGTGACCCGATCCTTGGCCCCCTTGCCATCGCGAATCAGTATTTCTCCCCGATCGAAATCAACATCCTTGATGCGCAGGCGCACGCACTCCATCAGTCGCATTCCCGCTCCATAAAGTAAATGGGCCATCAAGGCGTGGGTGCCGACGAGATTCTCCAGCAATCGCCTTACTTCAGCCTGGGACAAGACGACCGGCAGGCGTTTCGGTTTTTTTGGCCGGACCAGATCATCCAGCCAGGGTAGCGTGACGCCGAGAACTTCTCGGTAAAGAAACAGCAGGGCAGACAGTGCCTGCTGGTGCGTTGCAGCGGCAACCTTGAGGTCAGCCGCCAGGTGCCCGAGAAAGGCACGAACCTCATCCGCCCCCATCTCTTTCGGATGCCGCCGCTGGTGATAACGGACAAAGCGGCGAATCCACTCGACATAATCCTGCTCGGTTCTTAGACTGTAATGCTTGTAGCGAATCGTCTCGCGAACTCGATCGATCAGGGTTACGGGGCGCGCGGTCTCCATGACGTAAACCTCAATTGCTTCGCTCTCTGGACGCTGCGCGATAAAGCTGCGCAGCGCCGGTTAGCTCTACGTTGGGCAACATCAACTACTTATCCTGCTGAGGATTACTAGAAATGTCTGAGCACAGTGACCTCGTTCGTGTAGTTGACCGCGCAGCACTCATTGAAAATATCCTGAACCAAGTCATTGAGGACTTTTGCGAACCCCGAAAGGAACCATTCATGTTCTTTTGGAACGTAATCCTGGATAGCTCAATAATGCCAATGGGTGCAAAGGTAAAGGTCGCCGCAGCAATTGCCCACGAGCTTGACTTCAGATTGGAGCAAGACGCACTTCACAAAGTTATGGCATTGAGAAACGCCTTCGCCCATCACGATACCGGTTCTCATCCTGTGATCTCGGTTGGAAAAACCGAAGACGACAGCACAGTCCACTACGAACTTCAAGTTCTGACCAACTCAGGGAAGTTAATGCGCAAGCGTCGGGAGGATGCGTTGTCTGAGTTCAATGCCGCTTTCCTCGCGGCCAAAGAGTCTCTTGTTGCATTGAAATCCCGCATCAAAGGAATGCGGAGCACATGATGCCCAACACTGCGCTCAACCTCGCTCCCTACGGTCGCTGGACGCTGGACGCTGCGCGATAAAGCGCCGCGCAGCGCCGGTCACCTCTACGTTAGATTTCACAACCCATGACGCATACGTACTACTCCCAACGGCAAGGTACAAATCCAAATCTAAGTGGATTGGCCCTAGCCGATGTTGTTGACCTTTTCATTCGGGTCTTCGACCAGATGCGTGAAGACGGGTATTTCCATGAGGCATTTGGATACGAGTGCGTGGATGCAGGTCATATCGACGGAGTTGTTCGTGATGTCGAACTTGAAATGCTCCTTTCCATCCGAAAAAAGGGACTCTGGCCGCTCCATGTGATGGGACCACATTACGCCGAAGATGACTTCTTCGATGTTGTCGAATTCCTCTACCAGCATGTGTCAAAACCAATTGATGGTACGTACCACAATTGGGATAACTGCGGCATGCATTGGGAGACTTTCAATAAAGCCCAAGGCCAAGCTGTATATCGGGAAAAGGTTAATTCTGTCCTCAGTCACTATTCGAAGCCATTTGAGTTAGCGGCAATCGGGGAGGTCTTACTCAAGCCAGAGGCCGGATTCGAGAAAATTTTCGACGCGGACATTCCTTCAACCGACAAGAATATCTCCGGTCGAATCGATGCCGCAGTGCTTCGCTACCGCAGGCACGGTTCAACTATTGATGATCGTCGGCAAGCTGTTCGTGACCTAGCAGACATTCTTGAATACCTACGGCCGCAAGTAAAGTCGCTTCTCACAGTTGCCGACGAGAAGGATTTATTCAACCTTGCCAATAATTTCGGTATTCGGCATCACAACGACCAACAGAAAACGAGCTATGACGCGAGCCTGTGGTTGAGTTGGATGTTCTACTTTTACCTTGCCACAATTCACGTCTTGCTTAGAAAACAGCAGCACGGAGAAAAATGAGATCTAACCCGGCGCTCAACCCCGCTCCTTTCAGTCGCTGGACGCTGCGCGATATAGCAGCGCAGCGCCGGTTAGCTCTACGTTAGGTGAAGACCGCAATCCAAGGAGGCACACACATGACCAAAGTGACACCCTCGCCCAGTCTAACAACCGGTTGCAGCGGACGATCCGCTGCGCGGCCCGCTTCTGAACCGGAGCGTTGGGCGTCATGAACAGCGCAGACATTTGTCTTGTTTCCTGCATGCCCACCAACCCATCGCACTAGCGGACCGTTGGCCAGCTGTCAGCCGCCGTCCGCCTAGCTAGTGCCATCCAGTCGAGGTCACTGCCATGAAAGACAAGCATCCAAAAGTCCAGGGCCTGCGGCCAGACCGCGAGGTCATGACCCGGCAGCGCCTTCCCTACTTCGTTGGCATCTCCGGTCAAACAGTCGATGCCTCTGGGCTGTCCATGCATTTGGTCGTTATCCCACCTGGCGCCCGTGCCGAGCCGCATATCCACATCGGTTACGAGACGGGAATCTATGTGCTCGAAGGAAAGGTTTGTACACGCTGGGGGTACGACCTTGAAAACGAAATCATCAGTGAGGCGGGAGACTTTTTGTTTGTACCCCCGGCGTTCCGCATCAGGCGATCAACCTCAGCACAACCGAACCAGCTCGCGCTGTAGTTGCGAGGAACCATCCGGCCGAGCAAGACCTGGTCGAACCGTATGTTCCAGGGTCAAAGACCAAGGAAACTCAGTCAAAGTCATGAGAATGCGCACTACCGCCAAGGTATTTCTCGCCGCATTTGCAGTCATGGCTTCTCTTCTTGCATGGGGGTACTGGCACTCCGCAACCCACGCCTCCCTGAGCATGCGCGTTGAGGACTACGGCCTGCAGACCGACCGCCAGCTTTACGGTACGCCGCATGGTGTGACGCTCACTTACTACGATGCTGCCGGTGAGCTTCTGGCGGCAGCACACTCGATAGAACCTGCAGGGTATGTTCTTGCCATTCACCCGGATCCAAGCATCGGAGATTGTTCGCAGTACGAGAACTCTCGGGAGAAGTACGCGCGTTGCTTCACATCGCATTCCACCTGGGCTGCGCACTGGGCACCCCAAGTCCGCACGGCTACTGTCAGTATCGGAACATGCATTCTCGAAAAACTGCCGGTGACGGTCTATAGCTCCAATTCCGAGTGGTGGCTGTGGTGGGTGCCTCTTCCTCACGTTGGCGGCGTTCCTCGCCGATACTTCGATTTGGCGGTAAAGGTGAATACCAGGTCTTGTTCGGCCACTCTCCAATGACGGTGCCCTCATTACCAAAACTCATGCCGCAGCTTGAGGTCAACTGACTACCGCAAGCGGATCGCTTTTCGAACGGTCTGCCTGACGTGTTTGCAGGTTATCCAAACGCTGGATTTGCTCGGGGACGATTGTGCAGATCAGGGAAGCCAGGATCGGTGATGGCAAAGCAATTGCAACGTTGCTCGCGGCGCTGGATTACCCGACTACCGAGGGGTTCATCGAAAGCAAGATCGAGCAGCAATTGAAGCACCACGACGCGCGCTTGCTTGTCGCCATTGAAGGGGGCGAAATCCTTGGCTTCGTTTCATTGCACTTTATTCCGCAGTTGGCTCTGCCAGGAGATTTCTGTCGCATCAGCTATTTCTGCGTTGGCGAGGCGTCTCGAAGCCGCGGGGTCGGGGCCCGTCTGGAAGAGGCCGCCGTTGCCCTGGCAAGGGAAAGGAGCTGCGATCGAATCAGGCTCACTGCCATGCGAGACGAGAGAGTGCTCACCGGTTCTACTTCCGGCAGGGCTACTCCGAGTCTCCGAAATACTTGTTGAAGTTACTGAAATGAACGTAACAATCCAGTCAACTGGACCAGGGAATTTATTCGTTGTTAGGAAGTGCAGAAACGTGACCCGAGGCACCAAGCCATGAGTTTTCGGTTGCTCGGCAGCATTGCCGCGGGTATCGTCCTGGGCGCTCTCAGTTGGTCACTTGCTGCGATTGCGTCCGGACATTTCGAGCCATACGACTCGGGCCTCGGGTTGTTGGCCAATCAACTTGTCTTGTCTGTTCCAGCCGGCCTCCTTGCGCTCAAGCGCGGCGCGCGGGCTTGTCTGGTCCTCGTTCTTGGCTCGTACCTTGGAATGAACCTCTATGCCTTTACTTTCGGCGGAGGCGAACAACGCGCGTGGCTCTCTTTGGGTATGGTCGCAAGCCTTCTGCTGATCATTGTGCCGTTGCTTGTGGCACTGGCGGTGGCTGCGTACCGTGTGCGGCATCCATCGGCATAGACTTTCGGGGCGGTGCATGCGCCCGGCAATACGCTGTCAACGCGAGTTCGCTCGTGCCTCGTGCACAATAGGGGTGCAGAAGACTCCCCATTTAACCCAACACTGGCACCGGAGGCCAAGCATGAAACTTCAACATTTGCCGATTGGCGCCCGTTTTGAATACAAGGGGCAGATTTTCGTCAAAACCGGGCCACTGACGGCAGCCTCGGAGGAGGGCGGGCAGCAGGTCATTCCACGCTCTGCCGTGCTCAGGCCGCTGGATGGCCCGACGAGCGAGTCCAAAGGCACGGGCCGGGAACTCGACGAGGCACGGGTTATGGCCGCTTTCGCCGATTTTCATCTGGCTTGTAGCCGATTGGTCGACGTAACGGCCCGGCCGCAGCTGGAATCAGCCCGGCTGAAATTTCTGCGGGCGCTGAAATAAAAACGGGGAGGGTCGAAACCCTCCCCGTTACCTTGTGCCCGATCCCGGTTAGAAGTTGATGCCGACCTTGGCCAGCACGGCCCAGTTTTCGAACTGGACATTGTCGCGTTCGTTGGTGTTCAGATAGCGCACGTCGGCACCGGCGTAGAGCATGCCGGCACGGTAGTTGAGGCCGGCGACGGCGCCGTAACCGAAGAGGTTCTTGTCGGTGTTGCCGTTATCCACCTTGACCATAGCCAGCGCCGGGCCGGCGCCGACCGAGAAGCCGCCGCCAATCGGCAGGGTGTAGCGTGGCGAGAGTTCGAAGGAGGTGGATTTCACGCCGGACTCGTCGACATGGTTGATCTGGATATGGGTGCGGATGCGGTTGTCCGGCGTCTGGATCAGGCCGCAGTTCATGTTGAAGTCGAGGCCGTAAACCGTCATCGCGTCGTCGTTGCCGCCCGCGGCATTCATCGCGCCGAGCGAAACGGCCAGGGTCGGTTCGAACTTGAAGCCGGCGTTCAGGCCGGGAAGGAACTTGAAGCCTTCGGCATGGCTGGCGGAAGCGGCCAGTGCGAGGCCAGCGACGAGCAGGGCGGAAGTCAGGCGGTGCAGTTTCATGGGAGGCTCTCCGGAAAGGTTGGCGACTGCCGGACAGGTCGGCAGATTGCCCGCGACTATAGTTGGTCGCCCAGTGGGCGTCTGTGACCCAGGTCACATAGCGAGCGGTCAATGAATGTGGAAAGCCGAACTACCCGGCCTTATCCCCTTGTGGCATAGTGGTTAAAAATGCTGCAACGCAGCAAATAATTCAATGCAACAAGGGGAATGACATGTTCGAATTCTGGATCCAGTTCGCGCTGGTTTTGACGGCGATTCTGATCGGCATCCGCCGCGGCGGGGTCGCCCTCGGGCTGATCGGCGGCCTGGGTGTGGCGGTGCTGAGTTTCGGTTTCCGGGTGGCGCCATCGGAGCCGCCGGTGACGGTGATGCTGATCATTCTCGCTGTGGTCACGGCCTCGGCGACGCTACAGGTGGCCGGGGGGCTGGATTATCTGGTTCAGCAGGCCGAACGCGTGATGCGCAAGCATCCGCAGCAGATCACCCTGCTTGCGCCACTGTCCACCTTCCTGCTGACGGCCTGTGTCGGGACCGGTCACGCGGTGTATTCGCTGCTGCCGGTAATCGCCGACGTGGCGCTTAAAACCCGCATTCGCCCGGAGCGGCCGATGGCGATTTCCAGTGTCGCCTCGCAAATGGGCATCACCGCTAGCCCGGTGGCGGCGGCGGTAACGACTTTCCTGGCGATGACGGCGAAGAGCAGCGAGCCGGTGTCGCTCGGCCAGATTCTGATGATCACCGTTCCGGCCGGTGTGATTGGCGTGATTGCCGCTGCCCTGTGGAGTTTCAAGCGTGGCCTCGATCTCGACCAGGACCCGGAGTTTCTCGAACGCATGCAGGACCCGGAGTTTCGCGCTTCGGTCGAGAAGTCGGTGACGACCCTGGACAAGGCGCTCCCGGCCACGGCCAAGCTGTCGGTCGTGCTCTTCTTCGCCGGCATCCTGAGTATTGTCGTGCTGGCGCTGTTTCCGCAATTGTTGCCGTTGGCCAAGGGCAAGCCGATTCCGATGACGACCGTGGTCCAGGTGGTGATGCTGGCCTTCGGCGCCTTCATCCTCTTTACCGCCAACACCAAGGCAGCCGCCATCGCCCGCTCCGAGGTGTTCACCGCCGGCATGATCGCGGTGGTCTCGATCTTCGGGATCGCCTGGATGAGCGATACCTTTGTCAAGGCCAACGAGGCCTTCCTGGTCGACAACATCAAGGCGATGGTCGAGTACGCGCCGTGGACCTTCGCCCTGGCCATGTTCGCCGTCTCCGCCTTCGTCAAGAGCCAGGCGGCAACGCTGACCATCATGCTGCCTTTCGGCTTGGCCCTGGGTCTTTCGCCGCAACTGCTACTCGGCATTTTGCCGTCCTGCTACGCCTACTTTTTCTTCGCCTTCTATCCGAGCGATCTGGCGGCGATCAACATGGACCGCAGCGGCACGACGCGGATCGGCAAATACCTGCTCAACCACAGCTTCATGGTGCCGGGATTGATCGGGGTGGGCGTGTCGACCGTGGTGGCTTACGCCCTGGCCCAGGTTTACTTCTGATTCAGGCCGGCGCGGCGAGCAGCTGCTCCCAGGGCAGCGGTTCGATGCCGGCCAAAGCCTCGTAGCCGGCCATCGCCGCCAGGCGCTGGTGGAAGGTGTTGCCCTGGAGGCGGCGGAGCAGATGGCGAACGGCCGGGCTGTGGGCAATGCCGGTGCGCAGCGCCAAATAGTAGCGATCCCAGGTCAGCGCCACGAAGCACAGGTCGTAGCGGGCTGCGGCGGCGGCGATGCCGAAACCGACATCGGCCTGGCCGCTGGCCACGGTGGCGGCGACCGCGTCATGCGTGAACTCCTCGTGGGCGTAACCGGGGATTTCCTTGGCGCTGAGTTGATTGGCGGCCAGCAACTGGTCGATCATGCTGCGCGTTCCCGAGCCGCGCTGGCGGTTGACCATGCGCAGGCCGAGGCGGGCAACATCGGCCACCGACTGCACGCCGAACGGGTTGCCGGTGGCCACCAGCAGCCCATGCTGCCGACGCATGGCCGGAAAGGCCACGTACTGCCGTGCTTTCAGCCAGCGTCCCAGCCAGGCGGTCGTCTGTTCGGGCGTCCAGGTTTCCGGCAAATGAAAGCCGGCGACATCGCATTCGCCGCGGGTGAGGGCGGCGAGCGCTTCCTCGCTGCCGCGCCAGAACAGGTCGACGCTGACGTGGCGGCCGTTTTCGATCCAGTCGGCGAGGGCCAGATCGTGGCTGGCCGCGATGCGCAGGCGTTCGGGCGGTGGCGTGATGGCGGGGAACAGCGTCTCCTGCAGTCGCGTCGTCCACGGGGCATGCGTTTCGGCGAGCGACGCCCGCGCCGCGTTGTCGAGCTCGACCAGCTGTTCGCCGAATGCGGAAAGCAGGGTTCCTCGTCCGCGCGCCTTGAGTACCAGGCTTTTGCCGAAGCCTGCCTCGCAGCGCCGCAACAGGCCCCAGGCCGCCCGGTAGGAGGTACCGACGGTGGCGGCGGCCCGGCCCAGCGTGCCGTGCTCGGCGAGTGCGGCGAGCAGGGGCAGCAGAGCGGCGGAATCGGCGGCGGACAAGTCCGGGCCGAAATCCCAGGTCCAGCGGACCCCGGCAGCGGGCGTGGCGTGAGTTGTTGCAGTCTCGGACATATTCGACATTCTGGCGATTCTATCCCAAGCACCGGAGTGGAATCCCGGCTCGCCGAGGCGGCTCAGTGGCGGAACTGCTCGGCGATCAGGCTATGACGGGCGAGCTTGTCGTACAGCGTCTTTTTCGGCGTCTGCAGCAGTTCGGCGGCCTGGGCGACGTTGCCGTCGCAGCGGCGCAGCGCGGTGGCGATGATCTGGCGTTCGGCGGCATCGACCTGGGCGTTCAGCGCCAGAGGCCCGCTTTCAAACACCGGCGCCAGCGTGTCGGGCAGGCCGAGCGCCCAGCGCTCGGCGACGTTCTTCAGTTCGCGAACGTTGCCCGGCCAGTCGTGCGCCGTCCACCGTGCGAGATCGGCCGGCGTCCAGGCGGCGAGCGGGCGCTGGTAGCGGCTGGCGGCTTCCTGGAGAAACTGCGCCATCAGTAGCGGGATGTCCTCGCGGCGCTGGCGCAGCGGCGGCAGGTCGATGCTGACGACGTTCAGCCGGTAGTAGAGGTCGGCACGAAACTGGCCGGCCGCCGAGGCTTCCTTGAGGTCGCTCTTGCTGGCGGCGACCAGTCGGCAATCGACCGGAATCGCCGTGTTGCTGCCCAGGCGCTCGACGCTGCGTTCCTGCAGCACACGCAGCAGCTTGACCTGCAGGTTGAGCGGCATCGATTCGATTTCGTCGAGAAACAAGGTGCCGCCGTTGGCATGCTCGATGCGCCCGATGCGCCGCTTGCCGGCGCCGGTGAAGGCGCCCGCCTCGTGGCCGAACAGTTCGCTCTCGAAGACGGTTTCCGGCAGCGCCCCGCAGTTGATCGCGACGAAAGCGCCGCGCCGGCCGCTGGCTTCGTGGATGGCGCGAGCGACGACTTCCTTGCCGCTGCCGGTTTCGCCATTGAGCAGGATGTCGACGCCGGTCGGGGCCAGCGTGGCGACCAGCTGGCGGATGTGCTGCATGGCCGGCGACTGACCGATGATGCGGGTTACGCCGTCGCCGAGGCGTTCCTTGAGCTGGCGGTTTTCGCGGATCAGGGCGCGTTTTTCCAGGGCGCTTTTGACGGCGGCGACCAGGCGCTCGGAAGGGAAGGGCTTTTCGATGAAGTCGTAGGCGCCTTCGCGCATCGCTTCGACGGCCATGGCGACGTCGCCGTGGCCGGTGATCAGCAGCACCGGCAGTTCGCGGTCATATAGGCGCAGTTCGCGGAGCAGGGTCAGGCCGTCGCGGCCGGGCAGGCGGACATCGCTGACGACCAGGGCCGGGCTGCCGCCGGCCAGCGCCGCGAGCATCGCTTCGCCGTCGGCAAAACCGCGCACCGGAATGTCGGCCAGCGCCAGCGCCTGCTCGCAACCCTTGCGCACGGCGGCGTCGTCCTCGACGAAGAAGACCGGGTGTTCAGCCATTGAGGACGGCCTTTGCGTAGCTCGGGCGGTCGAGGTCGACGGTTTCGACGCTGAGCTGGAGTTCGGTTCCCGGTTGATCGTCGATTTCGCCCTGGAGCGCGGCCAGCGCGGCGTCAGCCAGGGTCTTGCGGGCCTCGCTGGTCCGGCCCGAGAGCAGGGCGATACGGACATGGATGAAGGCGCGCCGGGTGCCGTTGACGCCGGTCCGGAAAGTACTGAGCGCGATGGCACGGCTCTTGATGTCGGACTCACCGAACAGCCCGGAGTCGAACAGGGCTTCGTTGAGCGCCGCCAGGGCGCCGGCCGGGTCGAAGTTGTCGAGATTGTTGGTGTATTCAAGCGTCAGATGCGGCATGGGCGTCTCCTGCGGCGGGCAGCGTCAGCACGAAAACGGCACCGCCGTCGGGCACATTGTGCGCACTCAGCGTGCCGCCGTAACTCTCGACGATGGTCAGCGAAATGGCCAGACCGAGGCCGAGGCCTTCACCGGCCGGCTTGGTGGTGTAAAAAGGTTCGAAAAGATGGTGGCGGACTTCATCGGGCAGGCCGGGGCCATGATCGCGGATGTCGATGGCGACCCGGTTGCCTATACCATGGGCATCAATTTCGAGCAAAGGTTCAGCCTGCCCGGCCATCGCATCCAGCCCGTTGCGCAGCAGGTTGACCAGCACCTGCTCCAGGCGGCCGGCTTCGGCGAGTACCTGCAGATGCGGGACAACGCTGGCAACGGCAATGCGGGCGGCGGTTTCCCTGCGCCGCGGCTCGACGATCATCAGCGCGTGCTCGATGGCGCTGGCGACGGTGACCGGCTGCGGCGTCGGCGCCTCCTTGCGGGCGAAGGTCTTCAACTGACGGACGATGCGCCCGGTGCGGTCGACCAGTTCGCTGATCATTTGCAGGTTCTCGGCAACTTCCTCGTGACGGCCGCGGGCGAGCAGGGCGGACGCGTTGTCGGCGAAGGTTTGCAGCGCGGCCAGCGGCTGGTTCAGTTCGTGGCTGATGCCGGCCGACATCTGGCCGAGCGTCGCCAGTTTGCCGGCCTGGACCGCGGCATCGCGCGTTTCGCGCAGGATGGCCTTGGTGCTTTCGAGGGCGGCCACCTGTTCGGTGAGGTCGGCCGTGCGTTCGGCGATGCGGCTTTCGAGCTCGGCGTAAACGCGGCGCAGTTCTTCTCGGCGCCGGCTGCGGTGGCGAAAGTGGGCGGCCAGGCCGAGCATGAAGGCGGCAGCGAAGGCGACGGCGCTGCCGGCCCCGATTGCCGCGACCCGGGCCTCGCTCGGGTCGCCCAACTGGACGACCTGCCAGCCCAGGCTGCCGACCGGCCGGGTGTGGATCAGTCGCTGGCGGGGCGCTTCACCGGGCAACGCAATCGGCAGCAGCTCGCTCGGCGTCGTCGGCATTGCCTTGGCAGCGAGCGGTGTGATGGTCTGCACGCCGTACTGCCTGGTTTCGGCCAGACGGGCGGTGACGGCTGCGGAAAGAGGGGCCAGCGTGCGGTAGCGCAGCTTGCGATCGGAGGACAGAAAGACGATGCCGTCGGCGTCGGTCAGCAACAGCGTGTCGCCGGCCCCGGCCAGGGCCTGTTCCATGGCTTCGAGGCCAACCTTGAGGACGATGACGCCGAGCACCTTGCCCTGGTCGCGGACCGGGGCGGCGAGAAAATAGCCGGGCTCGCCGGTGGTGACGCCGACGCCGTAGAAGCGGCCTAGGCCGTCCTTCAGCGCGTCCCGGAAATAGGGGCGGAAGGCATAGTTGTGGCCGACGAAGCTGCGCGGCAAACGCCAGTTGCTGGCGGCCAGCGTGTTGCCCCGGATGTCGATCAGGAAGGTGACGGCGACTGCCGCACCTTGTTGGGCGGCTTCGAGATAGGCATTGGCGGCGGCGATACGCTGCGCGTTGGCCGGCTCGCGGAGCACGGCGGCGAGCGAGGGATCGAGGGCGAGCAGGCCGGGCAGCGACTCGTGGCGGGCGAGCGTGGCTTCGAGCGAGAGCGCGAAAGCGTCGAGGCGCTGGGCCGAGACGTGCCGTTCATTGGCCAGGTAGATGTCGAAGAAAACCCGGTAGGCCAGCCAGCCGAGCAGCAGGCAGAAAGCCACCGCCACCCCGAGCAGGAGCAGGGGGTGGCGTCTGAAATCGAAGGGCGGGGCGGGTTCGCTGGGAGTCACCCCGACATCCTACCGATTCTCGCCGGGTTTCTCAGTCGACCGCCGCCAGCTTCAGCTCGTCGTTGGCATGGCGTTGCTGTTCTTCCATGACCAGCCGGCCGAGTTCGCGCTTGAGGTCGTTGAAGGCAGCCGACGACGGATCGCGCGGCCGGGGCATGTCGACGTACTGGTCGCGCTTGACCGTGCCGGGGCGATAAGTCATCACTACGATGCGGTCGGCCAGGTAGATCGACTCCTCGATCGAGTGCGTCACGAAAAGGATGGTCTTGCCCAGTTTGTTCCAGATGCGTAGCAGTTCGTCCTGCAGGTTGCGCCGGGTCAGCGCGTCGAGGGCGCCGAACGGCTCGTCCATCAGCATGATCGGCGAATCGAGGGCGAGCACGCGGGCGATGGCGACGCGCTGGCGCATGCCGCCGGAGAGGTCCTTCGGGAAGCGGTCGCGGAAGTCTCTGAGGTGCAGCAGGTCGAGCAGCTGATTGACCGTGAGGTCGATCTCGGCTTTGTCCTTCTTCTGGATTTCGAGGCCGAAGGCGATGTTCTGGCCGACGGTCATCCACGGGAAGAGCGCGTACTCCTGGAAAACCATGCCGCGATCCGGACCGGGACCGGTGATCTTCTTGCCTTCGACGGTGATCTCGCCGGTCGAGGGCAGCGCGAAGCCGGCCACCGCGTTGAGCAGGGTCGATTTGCCGCAGCCGGAGGGGCCGAGCAAGCAGACGAATTCGCCGGCCTTGATTTCGAGATTGATGTCCTTCAGCGCGACGACATCCTTGCCCGGCGTCTTGAAGATTTTCTGGACATTGTTGACGATGATTTGGGCCATGTTAGTGCTCCAGGCCGCGGTGCCAGCGCAGCAGATGGTTGTTCAGGCGGCTGACCGCGGTGTCGATGAAGAGGCCGAGCAGGCCGATGGTGATCATGCCGGCGATGATCTTGTCCGACCACATGAACTCCCGCGCTTCGAGGATGCGGAAGCCGAGGCCGTCATTGACTGCGATCATTTCGGAGACGATCACCACGATGAATGCCGTACCGATGCCGATGCGCACGCCGGCCAGGATGTAGGGTGTCGCGGCAGGGAGAATGACGCGGGTGAACATCGTCCATTGATTGACCCCGAGATTCCTCGCGGCGCGCAGGAAGATGCCGTCGACCTGGCGGACGCCGGCGATGGTGTTCATCAGCACCGGGAAAAAGGCGCCGATGGCGATCAGGAAGAAGGACGGCGGGTTGCCCAGGCCGAACCAGAGGATCGCCAGCGGAATGTAGGCGATCGGCGGAATCGGTCGCAGGATCTGCATCAGCGGGTTGAACAGCTCGTAGATGCGGGGGCTGGCGCCCATCAGCAGGCCGAGTGGCAGGGCCAGCCCGGCGCCGATCAGGAAGCCGGCGATGACGCGGAACAGGCTTGAGTAGGCGTCATGCGGCAATTCACCGGAGAGCAGCCAGGCCAGCGTGCTCTGGCCGGCCTCCTGTGCCTGGCCGGGCAGCAGGTAGGCCCACCACTTGATGGCGACGGCGGTCGGCGACGGCAGCAGAACTTCCGAGAAGAGGCCGAGGCGGGAGCCTGCTTCCCAGAGGATCAGTAGCAGCACCGGGACCAGGGCACCGTGGGCAAAGTCTTTGAGTTTTTGCATGGCGTCCTCACTTGACCTTGAGGTCAGTCTTGGCCTTCTGCAACAGATCGAGCTTGACCCATTCGGCGGCCTTGGGCGGCTTGGCCATGCGGCCGACGCCGTACTTCTGCATGAAGTCGGTGGTGATGTCGATGTGCTCCAGGGTCACGTCGTAGGTGTAGTCGGCGTTGTCCATCGCATCCTTGAAATCCTGGGAGCTGATCTGGCCCTTGAACATCGACTCGCGTACGTATTTGTCAGCTAGTGCCGTGTCCTTGTTGAACAGCGCGGTGGTCTCGACGAAGCACTTCATCAGGCGCTGGGCGACATCCTTCTTCTCGTTGTACATCTTCTCGGTCATCACCAGCAGGCGCACCGGCTCGCCCATCGCCGTGGTGTAGGGCTTCATGACCTCGACCCCGAACTTCTTGTTGAGCGCCTGCGAGGACTGCGGTTCGGACTGGTTCATGGCGTCGATCTGCTTGGCGGCCAGCGCCTGGTTCAAGTCGGCGAAGGCCAGAAAAACGATCTGCACGTCCTTGCCCGGCTTGTCGGACCAGGTCAATCCGGCCTTTTCGAGTTCCGCGTAGAGCAGCAGTTCGTGAGCGCCGCCACGGGTGACGCCGACCTTCTTGCCCTTCATGTCGGCCAGCGACTTGATGCCGCTGTCGACGCCGGCGACGATGCGCGCGCCACCCTTGGCGAAACCGGCCACGGTATAGATCTGGACGCCGTTGGCGCGGCCGGAGATGGCGCCGTCGGAGGCCAGTGCGGCGATATCGACCTCGCCGGCGACGATGGCCGGCATGATGTCCGGCCCCTTGGGGAACATCCGCTCCTCGACCTTCAGGTTGTACTTGCCGCAGGCCTCCTTCATATAGGAGACGGCGCCGTAGTGGGCGAATTTCAGGTTGCCGAGCCGGACGACGTCCGGCGTTTGCGCCAGAACGGCGAGCGGGGCGCTGAGGCCAAAGGCGGCGAGCAGGGCAAGACGGATGGACTTTTGCATGGATATCTCCTCCAGAGTTTTCGTGGACCGCGACGCGGTTGCCAATACTGTTTGCAGGAGATGTGCCAGACTGAACAGATAGCCAACTTGTTGAATTTGCTGGTTGTTCTATGGTGTTGCGCAAGCTGGCGATGCGGGTTTTCAGAATCTTCTGCTTGCCGTGTGCGGATTTCCGCACAACGGGGGCTATCCTCCACGGGGCACCTTTTGTCATTGTCGGCGTCTGAGGAACAACAGATGCATTGTCGCAACCCGCCATCCAGAATTCCAAGTACCCGCGGTTCCATTTGCCAAAGGAGGATGAGCATGAAATCAGTTGCCGAGAACAAGCTGGTCATCGTCTTTCGCTCCCGTCTGCGCCCAGACGCCGACCTCGAGGCCCTGGAGGCTGCGGGCACCCGGATGTATGAACTGGCCAGCGCGATGCCGGGCTTCCTCTCCTACAAGGATTTCGCCGCCGGCGACGGTGAGTGCCTGTCGATCATCGAGTTCAGCGACATGGACTCCCTGCTGGCCTGGCGCAACCAGCCGGAGCATGTGGCCATGCAGCAGCGGGGCCGCGACGAGTTTTTCGCCAGCTACGAGATACAGGTTTGCGAACCGCTCCGCGCCTATTCCTTTGCCGGCAAAAGCTGAGTCATGGCGGTCGTCTATCTCTCGTCCACCCTGCTTGACCTGAAGGCCGAACGGGCGGCGGTCGCCAATTGGCTGGAGAAAAATCATCAGGTAAAACATAGCTATGTCGCGGATGACGAGAGCGTCGTCAAGAGTTGCCTGGACGACATCAAGGCTAGCGATGTCTATGTCCTGATCATCGGTTTTCGCCTTGGCTTCGTGCCGCCGACGGATAACCCCGAGGGTCTGTCGATCACCCAGCTCGAGTTCCGCCAGGCCGGTCGTTTGGGCATTCCGCGGGTGGTGCTGATGAGCAAGGGCGCAACCGATATGAGCCTGACCGATTTCGAGAATCCCGAACGCTACCAGCGCCTCAAGGATTTTCGCAGCGAGGTTACCGACCCGGTGCGGCCGGCGGAATTCAATGACATTACCTCGTTGATCGCCGAGTTGAGTGCAGGAATTCAGCATGTATTGGCCAAGCAGCCAGTTCAGAGGATACCGGCGCCACGCCTGCGCATTCCGCAACATAAGTTGGTCGGACGCACTGTCCAGGTCAAGGCGGTGCTCGACGGGCTGCAGCACGGCCGTCGTGAGTTCGCCTTTGTCTACCTGGCCGGGGTGGGCAAGACGGCGGTTGCGGCGGAGCTGATCCAGAATGGCGAGATCAACCAACGCTTTCCCGACGGGGTGTTGTGGGCCCACCTCGGGGCTGACCCGGACGTCCGGCGGCAACTGCGCAAGTGGGCAACCGCCCTCGGCTTCACCGACGAGCAACTGGAGAAGGCGGCGAGTCTCGAGGAATTGAGCGACCTGATCGTGCAGGCTATCGATCAGCGCCGGCTATTGCTGGTGGTGGACGATGTCTGGAGTACCGAGGCGGGCGAATATTTCAAGCTTGGCGGCGAAGGCTGTGCCTACGTGGTGACGACCCGCTTTCCCAAGGTGGCTCGCGAACTGATGCCGACGGTTGGCCAGGTGATCACCGTGCCGACCCTGGACGATACTGACGGCTTGGCGCTGCTCGCCGAGTTTGCCCCGAATTCAGTCGGCCTCGCCCCGGATTTGCTCAGGCAACTGGTCGGCCGCGTCGGCGGCTTGCCCATCGCCTTGGTCCTGATCGGCAACATGCTGAAGGCGGAGGGTGACAACGAGCACGCGGTGCGCAGCGTCGAGCAATACCTGGTCAATATCGCCGCGATGTTCCGCCGGAAAAAACCGCTGGAATTTGTCGAGGACCACAACTTCACCTTGGGTGAGGTCATCGAAGCCAGCTACATAGCTCTGGGCAAGGAGACTTCGCTGAACGAAGCGGAGCTCTTGCCGGGGGATGTCCTGCGCGGCGCCCTGGAGGCGTTGTCCGTACTGCGTCCCGATCCCTCCTGGTTCAGCAGTAGCCTGGCCGAACAGATCACCGGGACGTCGACCCGTGCACTGGTCGAACTTGCCAATGCCGGACTGATCGACGAGGTGAGATACGACGACGAGCATTCGAAGAGTGGCAATGACCGGCGTTACTCGATGCACCGGGTGATTGCCGAGTACATTCGGACGAAATTGCCCACCGAACGAGCACAAGCCCTGAACCGCCTGGCTGCCGCCCATTACCTGGCGCGCTTGCAGAGCCTCGAGCAGTCGTTCCAGGAGGGCGACGACAGCAGCTACGGGGCGATGTATCGCTACGAGAATCCGGAGTGGCAGGATTGCCAGGACAACTGGCTCTATTACTTCTCCCAGACCGGTTATGACAGCGAGGCCAGTTTGTCCTTCCTGCATGTCTGGTTCGACGGGTTCTGGTGGTGGAGCTGCTTTACCGACGAAGGCTTCGACTTCTGCGACGAGTTGCTACTCGAATGGGAGAATCGCCTGAGTCTTACCGCCAGCGACCCGTCGCGGTCCGCAGCCGACCCCCGGCTGGAGCGGCGGGTCCAGGGGCTGGATCTGTTGCATCGTTTCAAGCGGGCTTACCCGAAGGAGACGGTCGATCGCAACAGTGGCTCCTGGCCGGAAGTCGCCGAGACGATCCATGCCTTGCGCGGCTTGAGCGCCCTCGATGGCGATGCTGCCCAGTTGCAGAATGCCAGCGCCCGGCATGTCCGTGCCTTGACAGACATTTTCCTGGCCGAAGCAGCGCGCTTCGGCGAGCGTGATGTCAAGGCCGCCGAAGCGTTATACCGGGAAGCGCTCAGCCTGTTTCGCCAGGACGACGAGCAATGGAACATCGCCTGGATTCTGTTCCATCTCGCCGACACCCTCGGCGATGCTGGCGACTATGAAGCGATACCACCGCTATGCGCGGAGTCGCTTGCCCTGGGGCTCGACGGCGGCGATCACGAGGTCGTGGCGCTGGACCATCAGCTGCTCGGCGATGTGGCCTTTGCCCGGGGCGATGCTGCGGGGGCAATAGAGCACTACGCGCTGGCCATCGAGCATGCCTATCGCTTCCAGGTCGAACCTCGCGATCCAGACGATTACACCCTGCAGTTCTATGCAGATCTGGCGGCCCGGGTGGCGGAGGGATTGCTGGCGGGCGCTGACGGCCGGCCTGGCGTGCCCGAGGCGATCGCCTCGGGATTGCGTCGGCGCTGGATCGATGCCGGCGTTCCACTGGCTGCGCCGGCCGACGAAGGCGCCTTGCTGGCCGGGGTCGATGGGCCGGCCCTGGTCCGGCAACTGTTCCCGGAGGCGCTCGACCGGGTATGGCGAAATACCGAAGGTGCCACTTATGCCAAAAAGGTTCGCGAACACCTGGCGCAGCTTGAAGCGATGGCGCTATCTGCTACCTGATGTCCTGGTCGGCTTCAGGGCTTGAGCAGGGCCTCGGCCATGCCATTCAGATCGGCCTGCCGGATCTGGCCGAGCTTGACCTTGACGACCTGACCGCGACGGTCGATGAACAGGGTGTAGGGCAGCCCGCCCTTGGTATTGGCCAGGGCCTGCATCAGCGGGATGCCCTTGTCCTTGGCGACGAAGACCGGGTAGTCCATCTCGTAGGCCTTGGCGAATTCCTTGGCCGGTTCGGCCTTGTCCTCGATGCCGATGCCGAGGATTTCGATCTTGCCCTTGTGGGCGGCGCGGAACTTGATCAACTCGGGGATTTCGGCGCGGCAGGGGCCGCACCAGCGGGCCCAGAAATTGACCACCAGCGGCTTGCCCTTGTAACGCTCGAGGGCGACAGGCTTGTCGTCGAGATCGTTCAGCGTGGCGGCGAACAGCGGGGCGCTGGAAGGCAGCTCGTCAGCGCTGCTCACCGTTGAACAAAGCGCCAGAATCAGAGCAGAGAATATTTTTTTCAAGGCAGGTCGCCACGGCGGAAGAGGAAGTAGCCGATGGTAGCACTGAGCAGACCGAGGGTTGCCGGGTAGGCGAGGGCGAAGATCTGGTAGCCGGCGACGCCGAAAGTATCGAGGATGACGTAGGCGGACGGCCCGAGCACGATCAGCTGCGGATCGAACAGGGCCAGTGCGGCGGTGCGAAAGACCTGCAGCGGATTGACCAGGGCCAGCCCGACGGCGACCTCCGGCGAAACCTTGCCCTGGATCATGACGCCGAGCAGGATCAGGTCGAGGAAAAGCAGCAGGAACAGCCAGACCATGAAGGCGGCACCCTGCGCCAGATCGGTGCTGCGGGCGACCGAGGAAATCAGCATGCCGATGCCCAGGAAGCAGATCGCCATCGTGGCAAGCAGGGCGGTGTAGTAGCCGAACATCCCCCACGGCACCTCGATGCCCTGGATCGTCGCCCAGCCGACGGCACCGGCCATGGCCAGGAAGACCGGTGCGAAGACGACGATGTAGCGGCCGAGGATCTTGCCCCAGAACCAGGCCGCGAGCGACACCGGCAGCGACAGCAGATACTCGAAGACCCCCGCCTCGCGGTCGCCGGCCACCGAGCGCACGGTGGTGATCAGGACGAAGATCGGCAGGATCGCCATGGTCAGCTGGATATAGGTGACCAACAGGCGGGAGAGGCCGATGAAGCCCAGCACCCGCGACTCGGTCAGGCCGAAGACGAAGAGCAGGGCGACGATGCCGCCGAAGACCAGGGTATAGATCTGGAACCAGCGGGCACGCAGCGATTCGACGATATCGAGTTGGGCAGTCAGCCACAGTTGCTTCATTTATTTACTCTTGGCCAGTGTGTGCTGGCGCATGTCGGTGAAATCGAGGCTGCCGGGCAGCGGGAGCGGCACGGCCGCGAAGTTGTAGCCCATCGGCGAGCTCTTGGTGATGAACTGGGCTTTCCGCGGGTCCAGCCAGAGCATCTCGTCGCGGCTCTTGCTGCCAAAGTCAGCCACCCAGTAGCGGGTCGCGGCATCGGCCAGCCACGGGAACTTGTCGGCCTTGTCGCGCAGCCAGAAGACCAGGCAGCCGATATCGTCGAACTTGAAGACGGCGTTATCCGGGCCGCCGCGCAGCTGCACCGCGAAGCGGCGGTCGGAAATGACCATGTTGCAACGGGCGCAGGTGTCGCGGTCCCAGATGATCTCGGCCATGCCCTCCGGCCAGTCGCCCTTCTTGCAGCCCGAGAGGGCGGCGGCGAGCGGGCTCAGCAGCAGGCCGCCGAGGCCGAGACGAAGCAACTGGCGGCGCCGGATGTCACACATGATCAGGCCTCGGCCAGCGACAGGTCGCTGACCAGCGCCGTATAGCGCGACACGATGCCGAGAAAGCGCAGGCGGTCCGGTCCGGCAATCTCGCCGTGCCAGATCCGGTTGTCGTCCTGACTGGTGAAATTCCAGCCGGCCAGGGCCTTGGCGAAAGCCGGCTCGAAACGGCCGAGGACGATGCGGCAGGCCAGGGTCGCGGTCAGCGAGACGGCATCGGCGACCTTGTCGTCGAGCACGATCTTGCCCATGTCCATCTCGATCACCCGGTTGACCAGGGCCGAGACCTCGTCCAGGCGGTGGCTGGAAATGATCATCGTCGCATCGTCGAGACGTTCGGCCAGCAGGTCGAAGAAGATCTTGCGCGCTTCCGGGTCGAGATTGGCCGCCGGCTCGTCCATGACCAGCACCTTGGCCTCGCGGCCCAGCGCGATGGCGATCAGCAGCTTCTGCTTCATGCCGCCGGACAGGCGCACGAACTGGCGGGAGAGGATGGCGTCGACGTCCAGCCCGAGGCGGCCGGCGAGGTCGTGAATACGCTTGGGGTCGGTGCCGCAGAGGGCGGCCGAGAAGTCGATCAGCTGGCCGACCGGCATCTTCAAGGGTGGCGGCAGTTGGGGCACGAAGCCGATATTGCCGAGCACGGCGGTGCGGTTCGTGCGCGGGTCGAGGCCGGCGATGGCGACCGTGCCGTCGTGGGTGTATTCGCCGAGCAGGCAGCGGATCAGGGTGGTCTTGCCGGCCCCGTTCGAGCCGATCAGGGCGATGCGCTCGCCGAGACCGATGTCGAGGCTGATGCCGTCGAGCACCCGGGCTTTGCGGAAGGTCTTGGCTACGTCGGTAAACTGGATCATGGGGCGATTATAGGAAGGCGCAGGTGATCGACCTTGAACCTGGATCAAAATTCGGGGATGCCGCTCGGCAGCGCCTATTCGGCCTGTGGCGCAGCCTCAATGCTGGCCAGCAGGGCGGCCCGGAATTCATCGGGCAAGGGCAGCGGCTCGGCCAGTTCGGGCAGACTGCCGGGGACGACCTTGGCGACTTCCCGGAGCAGTGCCAGCAGGGTCGGCACCTCGAGATCGAGGGTGACCAGCTTGGCGCTATCTGCGGCGAGGCGGGCGATGTTGGCGCGCGGCGTGTCGGTGCCCTTGATCAGCATGACGACCAGATTGGGCAGGCCCCAGGCCTGGGCCAGGGCCGTGGTCAGCTGGCGGAAGGTGAATTCGATGTCCGACGGGCGCTGCATCAGTGCCCAGAAGCGCTCGTTCCAGTCGCGGGTCTGGGTTTCCTTGTCGGTCAGCTCGGGGGCGAAATGCCAGAGCAGCAACTCGCCGACCTCGACCAGCAGCGCCGCCATCGAGACTTCATCGGGCGAGACATCGACCCGGCGGTTGGCCCAGGCGCGAGCGATTGCCGAGGCGAGCACGGAACGGGATTCGCAGGTGTGGCAACCAGGCAGCAGATCATCCCGGGCCGGGCTGGCGGCGACGATCTCCTGCAATTCGTCGTAGCCGGTTTGCAGCACGGCGGCCAGTGGGGTCGTGGTGTCGTGGCCGAGTTGCCGGGAGCGCCTTTCCTCGGCCCGGCGCAGCAGCTTGAGCGCCAGATAGGGGTCGCCATAGACGATATCGGTCAGGTCGCGCGCCGACAGGCTATCGCGCTTTTCTTCTCCCCCTTCTTGCAGGGCGGCGAGGACGGCGCGGGTTGCCGGCAGTACGGGGATATCCTTGTCCTTGAGATATTCCACCCACTGGTTGATGCCCCATTGCCACTGATATGGCTGCATATTCGACTCACGGAAAAGATGCTTGCGAACAGTGGCTAGCATACTCGAATGTCGCAGCGCTTTCTCGGCTGCCCCGCCGTTTTCCTTACCTAGGCAGGCTTCCCGGGGATTACTCGGCGCCGCTCGGGTGCGGAGGCGGCTGGTTCAGGACGTAGGCCCGTGTCGTCAGATAGAGGACGCCGCCGACCAGCAGGTGCCACAGAAAATGGGTGCCGAGCGGCGACCACTGGCAAATCCATTGGTCGAGCGAACGGCAGGCGAGGGCAAGTGCAAAGACGATGACTGCGAGATAGAGGATGGCCGGCTCGCGCTTGCCGCTCGCTCGGTGGTAGGCGGCGATGGCCAAGATGAAGAGCAGGGCCCCGCCATAGACCAGCGAACCGTTGAGCCATTCCTTGGGGAGTTGCATGAACCCCAGATTGACCAGCAGAAAGAGGATCAGCAGGCCGGCCACTGTCAGTGCTTTGCTACCGGCCACGCAGCGCGCGTAGAACAGCAGAAACGCGATCTGGTAGATGAAAATCGGCAGCAAGTCGGCCAGCATCATCAGGCGGTTGGCCAGGGTATGAAAAAGGAAGCTACCCAGCCCGATGGCGACCAGGTTGATGGTCAGGAAGAGTGCCGGTCCGCTGGACCGTACTTCCGTGCGTCGCATCAGCCAGACGATGGCCAGCGCCGCGACGATGAACGACAGGTTGCTGAAGGCATTGACCGGCTCCGCCCAGAACTCGGCGGAGGTCCGTTCGCAGTAGAGATCGACGGCGGTATTGGGCGAAGTGATCATGAGATCAGCCTGGCGCCCGGCCGCTCCCGCTTACGAGAATTTTCTCTGATGGGCCTGGACGGCCTTCATCCGCGCCAGGTACAACCTGAGTTTTATCGTGTCGGGGAGGTCATCGTCGTCGTCGACGTCATCATTGTCCTGACCCTCGATCTCGGTCAGCTTGGGTCGACTGAAGGAGCGGTGCAGATCGAGATCGGCAATGCCTGATCCGGCATCCTCGTCATTGGCCACATCGAGAAGCCCTTCGCCGGCCTTGGTCTTAGGCGCCAGCAAGGCCATCTGATGGCGCTCGGTGCGCGAAAGCATCGTCTTCGGGATGCTTTTCTTCTTGGCTACCTTCAATTTCTTGGCCCGCGGCAGGTCGGCCCGAAACTCGGTAACCGAGGCCGGCGGCGGAATCGGGGTTACGGTCACGATCGCCTCGGAGGAGAGGACTACCGATGCGACACTGGCTGCCGATCCCTCAGAACCTTCGTTCTGGGAGGCATTGACACCACACGAATATATGGCAGCGACTGCTGCAATTACTAACCAACGCACTTCGATTTGCCTCTAAAAACGAACTCTAGCTAATCTATAACGCGCGAACGTCGGTTTGGTTGTCACGAAAAACCGTTTTTTTAGCAAGCCGGCTCAAGCGCCGGGAGGCCGCGTCAATTGGAGCATCCGGCCCTCAGCGACCTTCGAAGCGCGGCTTCCTCTTTTCCTTGAAGGCGCGGATGCCTTCCGAATAGTCCTGGCTGTTGTAGACGACCCGGCGCAGTCCCTGGATGCGTTCGAAATCCTGCGGCGACATGGTGTGGGCACCGGCCAGGATGCGCAGCTGCTCCTTCATCACCGAGATCGATAGCGGGGCGTTGCCGGCGATGGTGCGCGCCATGTCGTAGGTAAAGGCATCGATCTCCCCGGCTGCCGCGACGTGGTTGATGATGCCCATGCGCTCCAGTCGGCTGGCCGGGATCGGCTGGGCGGTGAACAGCATTTCCTTGGCGATGTGGATGTGCGCGGCGTTCAGGAAGGTGAGCAGGCCCGAAACGTTGTAGGGCACGCTGTGCTTGGCCGGTGTGGCGGCGAAACTGGCCTCCGGCGTGGCGACGATCAGGTCGCAGGCGAGCACGGTTTCGCAGGCGCCGCCCCAGACGCTGCCCTCAATCAGGGCGATGATCGGGGCCGGGAAGTTTTCCAGTTCGCGGATCAGGTGACGCAAGGGGTCGCGCCAGCCGAGCGGATCAAGGCCACCTTCCGGCAGTTCCGAGACATCGTGGCCGGCCGACCAAACCTTGACGCCCGATGCGGCACGCAGCACTGCGCAACGTACTTCCTGGCGGGTGAATTCGGCCAGCGCGGCGATCACGGCGTCGACTAGACGCTCGGAAAGCGCATTGCGCTTGGCTTCGTGGTTCAGGGTGATGGTGCCGACGGCACCGTCGATATGTGTGGTGATCATGGCCTGCCCGCTGCGTGAATGACCACAGATTCTAGTACCAGCCGTTGAATTGGTGGTATCAGTGCCAGTCGTTGATCTTTATTGCCAGAGCAGAGAATATTTTTTTCAAGGCAGGTCGCCACGGCGGAAGAGGAAGTAGCCGATGGTAGCACTGAGCAGACCGAGGGTTGCCGGGTAGGCGAGGGCGAAGATCTGGTAGCCGGCGACGCCGAAAGTATCGAGGATGACGTAGGCGGACGGCCCGAGCACGATCAGCTGCGGATCGAACAGGGCCAGTGCGGCGGTGCGAAAGACCTGCAGCGGATTGACCAGGGCCAGCCCGACGGCGACCTCCGGCGAAACCTTGCCCTGGATCATGACGCCGAGCAGGATCAGGTCGAGGAAAAGCAGCAGGAACAGCCAGACCATGAAGGCGGCACCCTGCGCCAGATCGGTGCTGCGGGCGACCGAGGAAATCAGCATGCCGATGCCCAGGAAGCAGATCGCCATCGTGGCAAGCAGGGCGGTGTAGTAGCCGAACATCCCCCACGGCACCTCGATGCCCTGGATCGTCGCCCAGCCGACGGCACCGGCCATGGCCAGGAAGACCGGTGCGAAGACGACGATGTAGCGGCCGAGGATCTTGCCCCAGAACCAGGCCGCGAGCGACACCGGCAGCGACAGCAGATACTCGAAGACCCCCGCCTCGCGGTCGCCGGCCACCGAGCGCACGGTGGTGATCAGGACGAAGATCGGCAGGATCGCCATGGTCAGCTGGATATAGGTGACCAACAGGCGGGAGAGGCCGATGAAGCCCAGCACCCGCGACTCGGTCAGGCCGAAGACGAAGAGCAGGGCGACGATGCCGCCGAAGACCAGGGTATAGATCTGGAACCAGCGGGCACGCAGCGATTCGACGATATCGAGTTGGGCAGTCAGCCACAGTTGCTTCATTTATTTACTCTTGGCCAGTGTGTGCTGGCGCATGTCGGTGAAATCGAGGCTGCCGGGCAGCGGGAGCGGCACGGCCGCGAAGTTGTAGCCCATCGGCGAGCTCTTGGTGATGAACTGGGCTTTCCGCGGGTCCAGCCAGAGCATCTCGTCGCGGCTCTTGCTGCCAAAGTCAGCCACCCAGTAGCGGGTCGCGGCATCGGCCAGCCACGGGAACTTGTCGGCCTTGTCGCGCAGCCAGAAGACCAGGCAGCCGATATCGTCGAACTTGAAGACGGCGTTA
The DNA here is from genome assembly GCF_026261605.1 of Dechloromonas sp. A34. Lineage (NCBI taxonomy): Bacteria > Pseudomonadati > Pseudomonadota > Betaproteobacteria > Rhodocyclales > Azonexaceae > Dechloromonas > Dechloromonas sp. A34. The sequence continues at coordinate 3,561,312 of NZ_CP102486.1, read as the reverse complement.
TCCGGGCCGCCGCGCAGCTGCACCGCGAAGCGGCGGTCGGAAATGACCATGTTGCAACGGGCGCAGGTGTCGCGGTCCCAGATGATCTCGGCCATGCCCTCCGGCCAGTCGCCCTTCTTGCAGCCCGAGAGGGCGGCGGCGAGCGGGCTCAGCAGCAGGCCGCCGAGGCCGAGACGAAGCAACTGGCGGCGCCGGATGTCACACATGATCAGGCCTCGGCCAGCGACAGGTCGCTGACCAGCGCCGTATAGCGCGACACGATGCCGAGAAAGCGCAGGCGGTCCGGTCCGGCAATCTCGCCGTGCCAGATCCGGTTGTCGTCCTGACTGGTGAAATTCCAGCCGGCCAGGGCCTTGGCGAAAGCCGGCTCGAAACGGCCGAGGACGATGCGGCAGGCCAGGGTCGCGGTCAGCGAGACGGCATCGGCGACCTTGTCGTCGAGCACGATCTTGCCCATGTCCATCTCGATCACCCGGTTGACCAGGGCCGAGACCTCGTCCAGGCGGTGGCTGGAAATGATCATCGTCGCATCGTCGAGACGTTCGGCCAGCAGGTCGAAGAAGATCTTGCGCGCTTCCGGGTCGAGATTGGCCGCCGGCTCGTCCATGACCAGCACCTTGGCCTCGCGGCCCAGCGCGATGGCGATCAGCAGCTTCTGCTTCATGCCGCCGGACAGGCGCACGAACTGGCGGGAGAGGATGGCGTCGACGTCCAGCCCGAGGCGGCCGGCGAGGTCGTGAATACGCTTGGGGTCGGTGCCGCAGAGGGCGGCCGAGAAGTCGATCAGCTGGCCGACCGGCATCTTCAAGGGTGGCGGCAGTTGGGGCACGAAGCCGATATTGCCGAGCACGGCGGTGCGGTTCGTGCGCGGGTCGAGGCCGGCGATGGCGACCGTGCCGTCGTGGGTGTATTCGCCGAGCAGGCAGCGGATCAGGGTGGTCTTGCCGGCCCCGTTCGAGCCGATCAGGGCGATGCGCTCGCCGAGACCGATGTCGAGGCTGATGCCGTCGAGCACCCGGGCTTTGCGGAAGGTCTTGGCTACGTCGGTAAACTGGATCATGGGGCGATTATAGGAAGGGCGCTGCGGTAAATGGTGCGCTTGAGTAGGGCATCAGAGCAGCTTCGACAATCCCTTGACCTCATAGCGCAGGGCGCCGCTCGGGCAGATGTCGACGCACAGGCCGCAGCGCGTGCAGTCCGGGCCGAGGCCCATCTGTTCCTCGCTGGCCCGGCCTTTGACGGTGACATCGAGGACGTGCGGCACCAGGCAGACCTTGCGGCAGTCGCCCTCATGGAAACAGTGTTCGACGTGGTAGGTGATCTGCAGCGGCGAGATCGCTCCCACCGCGCCGTAGGTCAGGCCGATCGGGCAGACGTAGCGGCACCAGGCACGGCGCGAGTAGAAAGTCTCGAAGAGCAGCAGCAGGCCGACCCAACCCAGCGCCAGGCCCGGGCCGTAGATCAGGGCGCGTGACAGGATACCGGTCGGCGACAGCGTTTCGAACACGGTGTAGCCGGTGACGATGGCGAGCAGCGCGAAGAGCAGCCAGAAGACGGTGCGTGTACCGCGGTGGAATTCGTGGTCGGTGACTATCTTCTTCTCGACCAGCTTCAGGTGCAGGGCTTCCGTCCATTCCGCCAGCAGGTGGTAGGGGCAGACCCAGGAGCAGAAGGTCCGGCCGCCCAGCAGCACCCAGAGCAGGAAGACGGTGAAGGTGCCGATCACCAGGTTAACGATGATGTGCTTGTGGGCCAGCATTACCTGCAGCGCCGAATTGAGGTCGATCAGGTGGAAACCCACGAAGCGCGAGGCGGTCAGCGCACCCTCGAGGATCTGGATATCGAGCCAGAAGGAGAAGACGAACAGTAGGTTGGTTGCGATCAGCACCGCCCACCGGCGGTTGCGCCACTTGTGGCTGATCGCGTGGTGCTCGCGGGCGTGGAGCTTTTCCTTGATGTAACGGTCCTTGTCCTCGTACTTGAGGAACATGATCTTCTGGACCTGGTCAGTGACTTTCTCCGGCTTTTTCGGGGCGGCCCCGAGCATGCCCATGAACAGATCGGCAAAGCGGCTCATGCCTGCTCTCCCTTCCAGGTCGCCTGGGCGTCGATGACGATGGCGGCCGGTTCGACCGGGCAGATCATTTCGCAGACGCCGCAGCCGACGCAGGGCTCGAGGACGACCGGGGTCATGCGCGCGACCCCGTCGCTGCCGGTGAGCGGGCGCAGTTCGATGGCGTTCTTGACCGGGCATTCACGGACGCAGAGATCGCACAGCGGCAGGTCGTAGGGATGGTCGCGCACGGGAATCGGCTTCCAGCGGTCGACGTCCATGTAACGCATGGTGCCCTTGAAAGCGGCACCCCGCGCTTGCCCCTTGAAGCCTTTGCCCTGCACGGCGAGGCAGGATTCCGGGCGGGCCAGGCGGGCGATGCCGGTGCGCTCCTTGAGATTCAGCGTGTTCTCGGCGTCCTTTTCCTTGGCTTTCAGAATCGGCGCGGCAGCGAGCAGGGCGCCTTCGCGGACATTCATGAAGGCCGGCTTCTTGTAAGTCAGGGCACCGGTCGGGCAGGCCAGGATGCATTGCACGGCGTCGCAGGAAAAATCGCAGGCCTGGTCGCGCGATTCGATGTACGGGACGCCGATGCCGAAACCATCGTCCAGGTCGCCGAGCTTGATGGCCTGTACCGGGCAGACCTGGACGCACTGGCCGCACTTGATGCACGACGAAAGGAAGTCGGCCTCGTTGAGCGCGCCGGGCGGGCGCAGCTTGGTATTCCGCGCATTGACGAGGGGAATGTAGCCGAGCAGCGAAAGACCAATCACCCCGCCGGCGAGGCCGACCGAGCGCAGGAACTTGCGTCGGGCCTTCTGTGCCTTCTCGATCGAAATGGCAGGCTTGCGTGGTATTTCGGCTGGGGTGTTCATGACTGGGCAAGCCGCTGCGGTTTGTTGAAGAGTGGCTTCTCGTCGCGCAGGATCAGGTCGGGTGTCGAGAAGGGGGCCAGGCGCTCGAGGAAATCGAGCAGTTCCATGACCGGTGAGCTGCGGAAGAAGCGGGCGACCGGCATCTCCATCCAGATCTGGTCGGCGTAGGCGTGGAGTTCGTGAGTGCGGTCGCCGACGCCGTCGCCGTCGCGGTCGAAGCCTTGGTAGTCGTCCCAGAAATTGCCGATCCAGACGTTTTTCGGGCTGTTGTTGTTGTCGCCGTGGCCGCCGTAGCCGACCTGGGTCAGGTTGCCCTCGAAAGTGTTGCCGAGCAGGTTGTTGCCGCCGGTCTCGCTGTTGAACAGGATGCCGATGCCATTGTAGGCGAAGCGGTTGCCGCGAATCTCGATACTGCTGTCGGGCTGGAACGGCGAGAGATCGGAACCGATGCCGATGCCGCAGTAGATGATCTCGTTGTTCTCGATCAGAGTGCCGGAAGCTTCCTTGAAACCGATGCCCATGCCGGTGGCGCCGGTGGCGTGCGAAATCACGTTGTTGCGGACGGTGCCGCCCTCGGTGTACATGAAGTACACGCCGACGGCGTTGTCGTAGAACTGGTTGCGCTCGACGCTGTTGTCGTTGGCGAACATGAAGTGGATGGAATAGCGGCTGCGCCGGCCGAGATTGTCGCGGAAGATGTTGCGGTGCGAATACCAGGCGACCATGTCGCGCGAGTCGATGATGCGGTTCTTCTCGACGATATTGTCGTTGCTGTACCAGAGGCGCAGGCCGTCGCCGCGGACGCCGAGTTCGAAGGCCTTGGAGCGGATTTCGTTGCCGCGGATCAGGTTGTGGTTGGACTGCTTGAAATCCAGACCGAACAGGCAGTTGTCGGCCTTGATGTTCTCGATCACGTTGTGGTTGCCGCGGACGTCGAGGCAGGAGTCGTCGGTGTCGTGGGAATCGCCGGAACCGGTCAGGTGGAGGCCGCGCAGCACGGAATTGCTGGCGTTCAGGATCATCACCGTACCCTTGTCGCCGGAGTCGATGGTGACCTGGTCGCCACCATCGATGGTCAGCGGCTTGTCGATGACCACTGGTCCGGCGTAGATGCCGGGCGGCGGCTTGAGTACCGAACCGGCGGGGGCATTGTCGACCAGTTCCTGGAAGGGTTTCAGGCCATGCACCCGCTTGTCGCGCTCGTGGAGCATGAAGGTCTGCTTCGGGCGGTCGATGCCGACCCGTGGCGCGGTACTCAGATCGGCGTTCGAGCCGCGTTCCTGCTGCGTGTTGCCGACGCTGAAGGCCAGCATCAGCGCAGTCGCCAGTGTCGCCTTGCCGAGTTTGCTCAGGGTGCGCATGACCGCTTACTCGACCTGGCCTTCACGCAGTTGCTTGCGGCGAATCAGCAGCGCCAGCATCATGCAGACGAAAATGATGACCAGCAGGCCGTAGCCCCAGTACGGGTAGGAGAAAGTCGAGAACTGCGCGACCTTGCCTTCGCCGAACACGGTGGGCATGAACGGCTTGACGGTGAAGGCGCCCCACGGGTGCATGTTGTGGCCGAAGAACCACAGCCAGCCGGCGTAGGTGATGACGAAGAATACCGGCAGCAGGGCGGGGACCAGGGCCAGTAGCAACTGGAAGGGGCGAATCTTGGCGACGCCGGCGATGACCACGCCCATCACCGCGATCAGCCCGAAGATGACGACGGTCGAGATGTTGCGGACGTTGTCGCCCCAGACCTTGATCCGTTCCATGTCCTTGAAGAAAGTGCCGGATTCCTGCATGTAGGCCTGGACATGGCTTTCCAGATGGCCCAGGGCAAACTGGTCGATCAGCATCCAGGCGGCGACCCCGGCGAATCCCGCGCCCAGGGTGGTCAGGCGGGCTTTTTTGGTGGTCGTCGCAAAGGCCAGCATCATCACCGCGAAGAAGCCGAAGAAGAACTTGGCCAGAGGCTTTTCGACCGGGGCGCCGGTGGCGATCGGGTACATCCCGACGTAGTGATTGATGGTATTCATTTCATGGACGCAATCGAGACCTTCGGCACCCTTGTTCAGGTCTTTCTTGCTGTCGGTGATCGGGTTGTAGCGTTCGTCCTCATGGGAGAGATCCTTCTGGATGATCTCGCCGGCCATCCGCGTGCCCTTGCCGGCTGCCGTGCAGCCGTTATAGACCCCGTCGAAATGGAAGTGGATGCGGATGCCGTCCGGGAAGGCATCCGGCGGGTAATTCGGAGCGGTCAGGGAAACCCACCAGATCGGTGCGAAATAGGCGGCGATCAGCGCAACCAGCGCGATCAGACTCAGGCCGCCGACGATTTTGTTTTGCTTTTCCATTTTCGCTGTTCTCTCTGTGTTCTCGTGCATCTCTATTCCTCCCGCTTGAATGAGGAGGTGGGGGATGTGTTGATTCACCGATCGGGATACGCATCCCCCGGCCCACCCGTCTCGGGTGGGCAAAACGCTTACTTCTTCTTGGCGGCCTTCGGCTTGCACATGTTGCCCGGCATCACCAGGCTGGACTGGTAGGCGGAAATCGCCACCAACTGGTCATTGCTGTAGGGCTTGATGACCTTGACCATGTCCGGATTTGCATTGCGGCGGTGACCGTCGCGGATTTCAGTCATCTGGCGCAACAGGTACTTGTAGTGCTGGCCGGCGATGACCGGGTAGAACTTTTCCTTGTTGCCTTCGCCATTCTTGCCGTGGCATTCCAGACACTGCTTTTCATACAGATCCTTGCCCTTGGCGACCTGCATCGCGGCATCCGGACCCTCGTATTTGCCATGCTCAAGCGGGATGCACAGGCTGTTGATGTAGGCGGCGGCATCGGCAAGTTCCTGCGGGTCGACCAGAGTGGCGGCGAAGGGGTACATGGTCGGGTTGTCGCGCAGGCCGGCGCGGATGTCGGCCATCTGCTTGATCAGCACCGTGGAGTGCTGGCCGGCGAGCTGCGGGAAGGTGCCGTCCGGGCGACCGGCACCCGAGGGCAGGTGGCAGGCGCCGCAGATTTCATAGACTTCCTGGCCGTTCTTGACGTCGCCTTTCTTGTGCAAAGCCTCGACCTTTTCGCCTTCCTGGGCGTTCCATTTGTAGTCCTTGCCTTCGATGCCCTGCTGTTTGGGGGCTGGCGGGGCGGCAATCGCGATGCCTGCGCTGAGCAGGCCGATCAGCAGAAGAGATGCTTTCATGTTCGGTATCCTTTGTGGCGGGTGATTCGGAACGCTGGGTTGATTATCGATTGATGAATATCAGCATTCATTGATGTTTGTCATATGCCCTGCAATCCGGGCTTTTCTGGCTTATTTCAGTTTCGACAGGTACTCGGCGATCGCCTTGATTTCCTCGTCGTTGACCAGGTGCATGACGCCCTTCATCGCGGCGGTCTGACCGTTGTTGCGGGCACCGCTCTTGATGTCCTTCATTTGCTGTTCGGCATAGGCAGCGTTCTGGCCGGCCAGCTTCGGATAGTTGGGCATCAGCGGCTTGTCGGCCTTGGCGCCGTGGCAGGCATTGCAGGTCTTTTCGGCAAACAGCTTGGCGCCGTCCGGAGCGGCGATGGCGGGTGCGGCGACGAGCGCGGCGGTGATCAGAGTGATTACGAATTTCATGGCTTTTCCCTATTTTAAGAAACCGGGGGTAGATTGACGGTCACCCCCGATTCCTGCCTTAAGTCATATCAAGTTTTCTACTTCGTCTTCTTAGCGCCGTTCTGCTCGAGATAGGTCTTGGCACGCAGGCCGATGTCGGCGGCCTTGACCTGGTACTGCCAGACCTGCTCGGCCCAGAGATTGGCCTGATCCCAATCCTTCTTGGCGGCAGCGGCTTCGTGCTTGGCCTTGGCATCCTTCATCTTGTTGAGCTGATCGGTAGCGTCCTCGACCATCGCCACGACATCCGGGAAGTCCTTGTAATTGACGCTGGTGATGTAGCCGACCACGGAATCGATGACGACCTGGGTATCCACCACCTTCTTCACAGTCGCCTTGTAGTCGGCTTCGGTGTAGTTGGCCTTGGCGGCTTCCTGGGTCTTACCCGGCTTCCAGCCCTTCGGCTTGACCAGCAGGTAACCCTGCATTTCAAGGTGCAGCGCCGAGCAGAACTCCGTGCAGTAGTACGGATAGACGCCTTCCTTGTCGGCCTTGAACTTGACGGTCACCGTCTTGCCCGGCTCGATGGAGGCATGGACGTTGTAAGTCGACACCGCGAAACCGTGGGTTTCATCCTGGGCCCGTTCGAGGTTGGTCAGGTGAATGGTGATTTCGTCGCCGACTTCCGCCTCGATCGTTTCCGGCGTGATGTGCGAACGGATCAGCGTACCCTTGACCTCGATCTTGTTGCCCTTCTTGGTGGTTTCCTCCTCGCCGGCGCGAACCATGCCCGGATGCGGCTTGTCGGTACGGGAATCGGTACCCACCTTGTAACGGACGCCCGGCTTCAGCTTGGCGGCTTCGATGGCGACCACGTAGTGCGGCTCACCGAGCGGCAAGGGCATGTCGTAGAGGAGCTGCATCTTGTCGTTCGAAATATCGATCAACTGATGGTTCTGCGGATGAAGCGGGCCCACCGGGTTGAAACGATCGATCGACAACTTGTTCAGCGCCACCAGATAACGCCCCTTCGGATCGGCCGAATCACCCTCCATGGTCATCAGGTGACCGATGTTGTAATGCACGGAGATCTTGTCGAGCACCTTGCCTTCACAGTGATTCCATTTGACGACCTGGGAATCGACATACAGTGAGGTGTAGGCGATACACGGCTTCGAATCGTACTGGGTATGCAGCGGGCCGAGGCCGAGCTGGACCTGGGCATGCAGCGCATCCTTCATGCCGATCACCGGAATGCCGTACGGATCCTTGGATTCGAACTTGCCGGCCTTGATCGCCGCCTGGATCTTCTCGAAGGAGAAGACCGAGACATGGGTGTCGAGCTTGCCGGCGACGGTCAGGAACTTGCCGTCCGGGGTGACATCGACGCCGTGCGGCGATTTCGGTTCCGGAACCAGGAAGAGGATGCCTTCCTTGATCGCGGTTTCCATCATCAGCACCTTGTGGCCGTTGATGGTCTTGGCCTTGCCGGCGGCGACCAGCTCGGCCGCCTTCTTCCAGTTGATCACGTGCAGATAGTCGGTGTCCTTGGCGGAACAGCCGGCTTCATACGGCGGACGACCCTTCTCGATGCCGCCGACGTAACGCTCGGAACAGAAAGAGTTGGTGAACGACCAGCCATCGGATGGGCCTTTACCGGCATCCGACAAATCCTGAGAGTAGGGCGGCAGTTCGAGCGAGAACGACTGCTTCGGATCGATGCGGCCTTCCTTCCTGTCGAACTTCCAGTAAGTGATGCCACCGCGATACTTCTCGTTGAACTCCTCGAGCGGCTGGAACTTCTTGTTCTCGAGCGGCGTGGCGTACTGGGCGGCTTCGATGACGTACTCGGAATTCGGCGTCACGAAGGCGCCGCCGTGTTCCGACTTGAAGATCGGATTGACCACGATCTGCTTGGTCTCGAAGTCGCGCAGGTCGATCACGGCGAGGCGCGGGTTGGCCTTGTCGTTGATGAACAGGAACTGGCCGTCGTACTTGCCCTGGGTTTCGGAAATCGCCGGGTGGTGCGTATCGCCCCAGTTGATTTCCTTGCCGTCGATATTGCCCTGGCGCAGCACGGACTTGGAGTTCTCGTCGAAGCCGTAGCCCTGCCAGGGTTCCGGTGTAAACACGCCGATGTACTTCAGGATGCGCATCGACGGGATGCCATAGACGATGACCTGACCGGACTGACCGCCCGAACTGAAGGCCAGGAACTCATCACGCTTGCCGGTCGGGACATAAGTCTTGGATGCAGCCAGCAGATCCTGCTGGCTCAGACCACGACGTTTCATCACGTCCTGCAGCGATTCGGCCGACCACGCCGTACTCGCCGCTCCCCAGCCAATTCCGGCTGCTACCAGCACGGTGACGGTTTGTTTTATACGGGTTTTCATATTGACACTCCCATGTATCGATTGAAGTTCTACTTCTTGTTCCGACTGCATTGCCTTGCGGTGAAATGCCACTGCGGCAATCTGTCGCATGTGGGGCAGTGTAGGCTCGACGGATAGCGGAAGACAGGTAAGGACAACTGATTCCCGCGGTGGGAAGACGCCAGGGGTATTGTAGGAATATTCCTAGCGATGACACTGGCGTTATGATCCTGGTCTACCGTCCGAAATTTTTCTGTGCGTTATCGCACATAGGGAGAGCAGTGGCGGCCGACGCTGTCGTCGGCTGACCAGCCGGCTTGGAGTGCCGGCCGGCGGATGGCGTATTTACTCGGCCAGGCTGTCTACGCCATCGACCAGGTTGTGCCGGATGGCGTAGTGGATCAGGTCGGCGGTGTTGGCCAGCTCCATTTTTTCCAGAATCCGCGTCTTGTGCGTGCTCACGGTCTTGACGCTCAGATTCAGCTGGCGGCTGATGTCGGTAACCCCGTGGCCGCGCGCCACCAGCAGGAAGATCTGGTATTCGCGGTCGGTCAGGCGGCTGTGGGGAGCGCCGCCACTGCTCCCGGTCAGCATGTCGACGGCCAGTTTTTCGGCCACCGCCTGATCGATGAACAGGCCACCCCCGGCGACCTTGCGGATGGCCTGAACGAGCAGGGTTTCCGCGCTGTCCTTGCACAGGTAACCGGAAGCGCCGGCTTTCAGAGCGCGCACGGCGTAGAGGTCTTCCTTGTGCATGCTGAGGATCAGGATGGGCAGGCGGGGAAATTCCCCCTTGATCTGCTTGATCAGTTCGATGCCGCTCTTGCCCGGCATCGACAGGTCGAGCACGATGGCGTCCCATTTTTCGGCGCGGACCTGGGTCAGGACCTGGTAGCCGTCGCTGGCTTCGCCGCCGACGACGATGTCGCCGCTGTCCTGCAGGATGTGTTTGAGGCCGGCGCGCAGGATGTCGTGGTCATCGGCAATCAGTATCCGGATCATTTGCTTTCCCCTCGCTGTTTCGGGAGGCGCGCATCGATGCACGTTCCTTGTCCCGGCTGGCTGACGATTTCGATACGTCCGCCCAGTATTTTGACTCTTTCCTGCATGCCGAGCAGGCCAAAAGTCTTCTTTGCGCTGGTGGTTACGAAGCCGCAGCCGTCGTCTTCGACGCGCACCCTGATCTCGCCGTCACTTTCGTCGATCCCGACGGCGATGTGTTGCGCCGCGGCGTGCCGCGCGACATTGGTCAGCGATTCCTGGATGAGCCGGAAAATGGCCGTGGCCAATGCTCCGTCGATGGCGAATTCCTCCCTGTTCATGGTCAGCGTACAGGCGATGCCGGTCCGTTCCTGAAACTGGCTGACATGATGCTCGATCGCCGCGGCCAGCCCGAGTACATCGAGCATGCCGGGACGCAGGCCTTCGGAAATCCGGCGCAAGGAGGCGATCGTCCGTTCGACCAGGCCGTATGCCGCTTCGGCACGCTGTACCACCGGCGGCCCGAGTTGGCCGCATTTGTCCTTGAGCCAGCCGAGGTCGATGCGCAAGGCAGTCAGGGCCTGACCGAGTTCATCATGCAGTTCGCGGGCGATGCCCGAACGTTCCTCTTCGCGCACGGTTTGCAGGAAGCCGGCCAGTTCCTGCAGGCGGGTCTGCGATTCGTGAAGGCTGGTCTGCGCTTCGAGCAGTTGGGCGGTACGCTCGCCGACCCGCTCTTCGAGCCGCGACTGCAACTGGCGCAGCTCGACATGGGTACGCACGCGGGCCAGCACCTCTTCCGGCTGGTACGGTTTGGCAATGTAGTCGACGGCCCCCAGTTCGAAACCCTTCAACTTGTCACCCGCTTCGCGCAGGGCCGACAGGAAAATGACGGGAATGTCGCGGGTCCTCGGGTCGGCCTTCAATCGCTGGCAGACCTCATAGCCGTCAATCCCCGGCATCCGCACATCGAGCAGGATCAGGTCGGGCGGGCTGGCTTGGGCCGAGCGCAAAGCCATCCGTCCCTCAAGCGCCGGACGCACCGTGTAGCCGGCCTGGGACAGGAGTTGGGAGAGTAGTTCGAGAGAGGCTGGCGTATCCTCGACGACCAGAATTTCGGCGTTCATTTCTATTCCTCTGCTTCGAGAATGCCCAGTACCTGCCACAAGGCCTGATATTGGCGAGTGTTGGCGAATTCGCCAAGGCGCGCGGCGAGTTCCGGGTTTTCCCGGGCAATGAGGTGCAAGGCCTCGGAAATTTTTTCCGGGTTCAGCGAGAGCGCCGCCTGCGAAAGTCGGGTCCGTGCTTCGCTGCTCAAGCGGGCCAGATCTTCGGCGTTGATCCTGGGGACGGCATTTGGCGAGACGCGCTCGGCCTGTGATATCGGCACCGGCTCGCGGCTCAGGTGTAGGGGAAGATGTTTTTCCAGGATTTTTAACAGCTCGTCTTCTTCATAAGGCTTGCTGAGAAAATCGTTGGCGCCGGCCTGCAGGGCTTGCTGCCGGCTGTCTTGCGTCGCATTGGCGGTCAGCATGACGAGGCGTGGCTGCCTGATGCCGCTTCGAGTGCGTAGTCGCTTGATCAGTTCGAGACCGTTGTCGCCGGGCAGGAACCAGTCCATGAAAATCAGATCCGGCTGCCCGCTCGCGATTTCTGCCTCGGCTTCGGCCGCAGTGGAGGCTTCGCTGACCCTGAAAGCGAGCGGCTCAAGCAGCGACCTGACGAGTAGCCGGGCTTCCGGAATGTTGTCGACGATCAGGATGCGTTGGCCGTGATCCGGCGGTTCGATGCCGGTGACGCGTCCCTTGGCGGCTTTGCTTCCCGCCGTCTTGCCGCTTGCTACGGCAATCACGAAGCTGAAGGTGGAGCCCTGGTTGGGTGCCGACTCAAGCAGCAGATCGCCGCCCATCATCCGCACGTACTGCTGGCTGATCGTTAGCCCGAGACCGGTTCCCCCCTGGCGCGTGCCGCCGACCTGCTCGAAGGAATTGAAGATGCGCGAATGATCTTCCGCACGGATGCCGATCCCGGTATCGGTTACGCGAAAAGCCAGCTGCAGGCGGTCATCGCCCGCCTCGCTGGCCTCGACAGCGAGCGTCACCGAGCCTTCCGGCGTGAACTTGATGGCATTGGACAGCAGGTTGAGCAGCACCTGCCGCAACATGACCGGATCGAGCATCACCGAGCGAGGCGGGGAGCGTAAATCCAGCTTCAGGGCAAGGCCGCTCTGCTCGGCGCGCAGGCTCATCATGTTGACTATGCCTTCGAGCAGTTCGGGCAGATCGACCTCTTCGACGCACACTTCCATCTTTCCCGATTCGATCTTGGACAGTTCCAGGATGTCGTTGATCAGCGTCAGCAGGTGGTTGCCGGAACTGTTGATGATTTCGACATTGCGGCGCTGGGTCGGGTTGAGCTGCGGGTCCTTTTCCATCAATTGCGAAAAGCCGATCACGGCATTGAGCGGCGTGCGCAGCTCATGACTCATGTTGGCGAGGAAAGTCGATTTCGAGCGGTTGGCGGCCTCCGCCTCGTCGCGCGCCTCGGTCAGTTCCTCGGTGCGCTGGCGCACCAAGTCCTCGAGGTGTTCCTGGTACTCCTGCAAGGCCTTCTCGTTGCGCTTGCGCTCCGAGATTTCCGAAAAGATCGAGATGAAACGCCTGATATTGCCGTCCGGTCCCTTGAGCGCCTGAATCGATATTTCCTCGGGGAAGATTTCCCCGGTCTTGCGTTGGTTCCAGAGTTCGCCGCGCCAGTGGCCGATAGTGGTGAGCTGGGCCCACAGCTTCTGGTAAAACGCTTCGTCATGGATGCCGGATTTGAGCAGGCGAGGGTTCTGGTTGATCACTTCGTCCCGCGAATAGCCCGAAATGCGGCAAAAAGCATCGTTTACCCAGAGTATTCGTCCTGTCGGATCGGTAATGATGGCGCCTTCCGCCATCGCCGCAAAAGCCATCTCGTTCTCGCGGCGCTCCTCGTCGCTGCGCAGCTTTTCCATGCTGCGGCGATGCGCGAAATAAGCAAAGGTGAACAGTGCGCTCAGCCCGAGGATCCAGATCCCGAAGTGCCAGTATTGAATGGCCCGCCAGGTCGGTTGCTGGGCCGTCCGATAGGCGTTCAGGTTGATCGAGATGGTGGCGCCGCCGCGCAGGCCTCCGACCGGGACCAGCGTATCGCGGTGGCATTCGAGGCATTCCTCTTCCATGCGCATCGGGATCATCGCCCGCATCAGTCCATGCTTGCCTTTTTTGGGCAGGACTTCGGTGACCATCTCGCCACCTTGCTCCAGGGCAGTCAGCGCTTTTTGTTCCCAGTCGTCCGGGGCGTTGTCCATGTTGCGCAGCTGTTTCGAGGTCAGCCGTTCGCGGCTGCCCGCCGCGTTCTGATTGCTCGCCTCCTGAATCGCCAGCAACAGATGGATCGGGGTAACGGTGACCAGACGCAAGGTTTCACCATTGCTGCGGATCGCTGTGAGCCGTTCTTCTTCGTCCAGCGAATTGATCGGCGGAATGTGCTCCTCGAGGATGAAAACCCCTTTGGCATTGGAGGCCCACTTCCGGATCGACATGTCTTTCTTGAGATTGGCGACGGCATCGATGCGAGCCAGGGCGCTGGCCGTCCGGTTCAACTGCTCGCGCTGGGTGAGCAGCGAGACGAGGACGAGCACGGTCCAGATGACGATTGCCAACAGGACCATCTTGCCGCCCGGCCAACGGCTCGAGAAATTATGTTTTGACGGCATTTTGCGGCTCAGGACCCCTGTGGCACTGGTTCTCCGCGACCGCGCTGCGGCTCGGAGATGAAACGGTGATAATCGTCTAGAGGTTAGCTCAGGCGGGGTATCCACGCCAGTTTACCCAGCTTGCGCGAGGAACGAAAAAAGGGGCAGATTGCTCTGCCCCCTTGCGATCCAGAAACATCAGGATGGCTTATTTCGTCTTCTTAGCGCCGTTCTGCTCGAGGTAGGTTTTTGCACGCAGGCCGATGTCGGCGGCCTTGACCTGGTACTGCCAGACCTGCTCGGCCCAGAGGTTGGCCTGGTCCCAATCCTTCTTGGCGGCAGCGGCTTCGTGCTTGGCCTTGGCATCCTTCATCTTGTTGAGCTGATCGGTAGCGTCCTCGACCATCGCCACGACATCCGGGAAGTCCTTGTAATTGACGCTGGTGATGTAGCCGACCACGGAATCGATGACGACCTGGGTATCCACCACCTTCTTCACAGTCGCCTTGTAGTCGGCTTCGGTGTAGTTGGCCTTGGCGGCTTCCTGGGTCTTACCCGGCTTCCAGCCCTTCGGCTTGACCAGCAGGTAACCCTGCATTTCAAGGTGCAGCGCCGAGCAGAACTCCGTGCAGTAGTACGGATAGACGCCTTCCTTGTCGGCCTTGAACTTGACGGTCACCGTCTTGCCCGGCTCGATGGAGGCATGGACGTTGTAAGTCGACACCGCGAAACCGTGGGTTTCATCCTGGGCCCGTTCGAGGTTGGTCAGGTGAATGGTGATTTCGTCGCCGACTTCCGCCTCGATCGTTTCCGGCGTGATGTGCGAACGGATCAGCGTACCCTTGACCTCGATCTTGTTGCCCTTCTTGGTGGTTTCCTCCTCGCCGGCGCGAACCATGCCCGGATGCGGCTTGTCGGTACGGGAATCGGTACCCACCTTGTAACGGACGCCCGGCTTCAGCTTGGCGGCTTCGATGGCGACCACGTAGTGCGGCTCACCGAGCGGCAAGGGCATGTCGTAGAGGAGCTGCATCTTGTCGTTCGAAATATCGATCAACTGATGGTTCTGCGGATGAAGCGGGCCCACCGGGTTGAAACGATCGATCGACAACTTGTTCAGCGCCACCAGATAACGCCCCTTCGGATCGGCCGAATCACCCTCCATGGTCATCAGGTGACCGATGTTGTAATGCACGGAGATCTTGTCGAGCACCTTGCCTTCACAGTGATTCCATTTGACGACCTGGGAATCGACATACAGTGAGGTGTAGGCGATACACGGCTTCGAATCGTACTGGGTATGCAGCGGGCCGAGGCCGAGCTGGACCTGGGCATGCAGCGCATCCTTCATGCCGATCACCGGAATGCCGTACGGATCCTTGGATTCGAACTTGCCGGCCTTGATCGCCGCCTGGATCTTCTCGAAGGAGAAGACCGAGACATGGGTGTCGAGCTTGCCGGCGACGGTCAGGAACTTGCCGTCCGGGGTGACATCGACGCCGTGCGGCGATTTCGGTTCCGGAACCAGGAAGAGGATGCCTTCCTTGATCGCGGTTTCCATCATCAGCACCTTGTGGCCGTTGATGGTCTTGGCCTTGCCGGCGGCGACCAGCTCGGCCGCCTTCTTCCAGTTGATCACGTGCAGATAGTCGGTGTCCTTGGCGGAACAGCCGGCTTCATACGGCGGACGACCCTTCTCGATGCCGCCGACGTAACGCTCGGAACAGAAAGAGTTGGTGAACGACCAGCCATCGGAGGGACCTTTACCGGCATCCGACAAATCCTGAGAGTAGGGCGGCAGTTCGAGCGAGAACGACTGCTTCGGATCGATGCGGCCTTCCTTCCTGTCGAACTTCCAGTAAGTGATGCCACCGCGATACTTCTCGTTGAACTCCTCGAGCGGCTGGAACTTCTTGTTCTCGAGCGGCGTGGCGTACTGGGCGGCTTCGATGACGTACTCGGAATTCGGCGTCACGAAAGCGCCGCCGTGTTCCGACTTGAAGATCGGATTGACCACGATCTGCTTGGTCTCGAAGTCGCGCAGGTCGATCACGGCGAGGCGCGGGTTGGCCTTGTCGTTGATGAACAGGAACTGGCCGTCGTACTTGCCCTGGGTTTCGGAAATCGCCGGGTGGTGCGTGTCGCCCCAGTTGATTTCCTTGCCGTCGATGTTGCCCTGGCGCAGCACGGCCTTGGAATTCTCGTCGAAGCCATAGCCCTGCCACGGTTCCGGCGTGAACACGCCGATGTACTTCAGGATGCGCATCGACGGAATACCATAGACGATGACCTGACCGGACTGACCGCCCGAACTGAAGGCCAGGAACTCGTCGCGCTTGCCGGTCGGGACATAGGTCTTGGACGCGGCCAGCAGATCCTGCTGGCTCAGGCCCCGACGCTTCATCACGTCCTGCAGCGATTCGGCCGACCACGCCGTACTCGCCGCTCCCCAGCCGATACCGGCTGCTACCAGCAGCACGGTGGATTTCACAACAAATTTTTTCATTTGAAACTCTCCCCTTGGAAACAAAATCCCGGATTTCCCACCCCATCGTCGCGGCGAATGTCCTAACCTGCGGCAATTTGTCGCACACTCTATTCCGAGCGAAGTGTGAAAAAATTGATGTCTGCTAATTCCGAAGCTTTGCGATGAAGGAAAATGCTCAATCGTCATTGGCTACGGGCCAGGAAACACAGTGGTGAACAAAAGAATCCTGTTTGACGTGATCGGCATCCTGCTCATCGCGCTGGTCGTCGTCGTCGGCTACAAGCTGTCGCCGATGCTGCTGCCCAAGGCCGATGTCACGGTCCAGCCCGACCCGGCTTGCGATTTGCAGCATCGGGCCTGCGCCGTCGAGTTGCCGGGCGGCCGCCGGGTGGAACTCTCCTCGAATGTCCGGCCGGTGCCGATGGTCAAGCCCTTCGCAATCGAGGTGACGACCGCCGGCTTTGAGCCGAGCCGGGTCGAAGTCGATTTCGCCGGTGTTGACATGAACATGGGCTACAACCGGCCCTTGCTCGCCGCCCAAGGCAACGGCCGCTATGCCGCCGAGGCGACCCTGCCGGTTTGCATTACCGGGCTGATGGATTGGCAGGTCACGGTGCTGATCGAAACCGGCAGCGAACGCATTGCCATTCCCTACCGATTGAGTTCAGGGGGCCCCCACTAAGATGTCTGAACGCGTATTGATGGTTATCGCCGGTCTGCTCGCCACGCTGGTGATCGGACTGGCCATCTTCTGGCAGCCGGCAATGCCCGAGCGGCCGTTACCGAAAACCGTGTTGCCGGTGGCTGGAGATTTCACGTTGCAGTCAGCCGTTGGCCCGGTTTCATTGAAGGATTACCAGGGCAAGGTCGTGCTGATCTATTTCGGTTACACCTACTGCCCCGACGTCTGCCCGACCTCGCTGGCGGCGACGGCGCAGGGCCTGGCGCTCCTGACGCCGGAAGAACTGGGCAAGGTGGCGATGATCTTCATTTCGGTCGATCCCGAACGCGATACGCCGGCCCGCCTGAAGGACTATGCCGAATTCTTCCACCCGGGCATCGTCGGAGTTACCGGCACGCCGGATAAGGTGGCCGAAGTAGCCAAACGCTACGGCGTGTTCTACGCCCGGCAGAAAGTCGATACGGCGGGGGGCGGCTATGTCGTCGATCACAGTTCGGATACCTATGTCGTCAGCCCGGACGGCAAGCTGATCGGCAAGATTGCCCATGCCACCGCGCCGGACCGGGTGGCCGCCGAGATTCGCAAACATTTGAACCAACCATGAAAGAGAGACACAGCATGAAACAACTATCGCTACTGGCCGCCGGCCTGATGTTCTCCGCTGGGGTGCTGGCTGCAGCGGCCGACCAGATTTCGGTGCAGGAACCTTATGTCCGCCTGGCGCCGCCCAATGCGCCGGCCACCGGTGCCTTCATGGTGATCAAGAACAACGGCGACAAGGACGTCAAGGTCGTCAAGGCCGACAACCCGGCGTCGAAGGTGACCGAGTTGCACACCCACTTGAACGAGGGCGGCGTCATGAAGATGCGCCCGGTGCCGGCGATCGAGATCAAGGCCAAGGGCGAAGCAGTACTCAAGCCGGGCGGCCTGCACGTCATGATGATCGACCTCAAGGCAGCGATGAAGGAAGGCGATGTCGTGCCGATCACGCTGACCTTCGACGACGGCAGCAGCAAGCAGGTCGACGCCAAAATCGTGCGCCCGATGCCCGCCGCCATGCCGATGGAACACAAGAAGTAACGAAAGCGCCGCTTCGCCTTGTCGGGCGACTGTGGCAAAGGCACCGTCTGGTATTGAGTATGAACGCCGCCGGCAGATTTTTCTGCCGGCGGCGTTTGGTCGTTAACGACGGGGTGGGCTGTTATGGCACTGGTCAGCGAGCCGAACGTGGGGTGATGGGACATGGTATCGGCGCATAAAACTAGATGTCTTTGACCCTGAGATTTGCAGCGCTATGTGCGACAGCAGACAGAGACGGGGCGACGGAAGGTGTATCAATGGCGTTACAAGCTTGGTTGTTTGCTTTCTCGTTCCGGCGTCGCTGGCCGGATAAAAGGAATCATGCGGCTTTCAACACCTTCCGCTATAACTAGGTGGCAAGCCGATGCACGTCATCTGGTTTTTGGGGTCCAGGCTCTGCTGCCTGGTGTATCGGCCGCTTTACAGTCGTCCTCGCATGCAAACCGAGGCGGCGCCGCAAGCGCATGTTTTTATTGGTTTAATCCGCCTGGCATGGCGATTGCGTATCCGATGCCTCGCACGGTCGACAGGTTCAACGGTTCGAAGGGGGAGGAAATCATGCAAAGCCTAGCCTTGAAAGTCATGGTCGTACTGGCCGCCGCCGTACCGCCCTCGTTTACCCCGGCACTGGATGAGGTGCGTGATACCCCGCCGGTGCAGGCTGCCGTCACGGCCAGCGAGACCGCCCCGGAGGAACTGCTGGGCACGGCCATCAGGGACTTGCTGCAAATCGCCCGCCTGCACGCGTCCGGGCAGGAACCGGCAAACCTCCCGGCCGGCAGCTTTACGGCCGCGGTAGAAGCGCGGGTGCGGCCCTTGTTCGATATTGATGCGATGACCAAACTGGCGCTCGGGCGCAACTGGCAGCTTGCCTCCGCCGAGCAGCAGACGGCCCTGGTTGGCGAGTTCGGACATTTGCTGGTGCAAACCTGCGTCTCGGCGCTGGTCAATGCCCAGAATCCGGAGATCGAGTTCAAGGCGTTGCCGCCGCTCGTAAAGGAGGGGACGGTTACCGTCCGCTCATTTGTCTCGCAGGGGGGCAGCAAGCCGCGGATCATCGATTACGACATGAAAAGAACCCCGGCCGGCTGGCGGGTGGTCGACATGAAGATGGATGGCTTGCGGCTGGCGGCCATTCACCGGAATGCCATTGACGAACTGGTCCGCGACAACGGCCTGGATGGTTTGCTCGCCTCGCTCACCGCTTGGAACCGGCGCAATGCCAACCCCGCTGCGGCGGATTCTCGCCAGCATTTCCCGGTCGCCTTGATCCTGATGCACATCGCCACGCAAAGAGGCTTGATCGGCGGCGGCTAGCCTCGCGCGAAGCTAGATGTTGACATAAACGATCGAAAAGATCGCTGTGGTGAGACGGGTACGTTCAGGTCCGGACCGGTCGTTTCGACAGCTTGCGCTGCAGAGTGCGGCGATGCATTTTCAGGGCGCGGGCGGTGGCCGAAATGTTGCCGTCGTTCTCGTTGAGGACGCGCTGGATGTGTTCCCATTCCAGCCGATCGACCGAGAGCGGTTCGTCGGAAGCCGGTTGGTCGATATTAGGGCTGTCGTCGGCCTCGAAGGCGGCCAGGATGGCTTCGATTTCGACGGGCTTGGCGAGGTACTGGACGGCGCCAAGCTTGACCGCATCGACCGCGGTGGCAATGCTGGCGTAGCCGGTCAGCACGACGATGCGGCAATCCGGGTTGATGGCCAGCAGCGGGGGAATCAGAGCCAGCCCCGAACTGCCGTTCAGATTGAGGTCGAGGACGACCCGCCCGGCCAGGGTCTGGCTGGCCGCGGCCAGCGCATCGCCCGGATTGAGTACGCCCTGGGCAGGGTGGCCCCGTCTTTCGAGGGTGCGGACGAGAATGGCGTTGAAGCTGGGGTCGTCGTCGATGACCAGGGTCAGTTCGTTCATCAGCTTGCCTGTGGAAGTTCGATGCGGGCGAGGGCGCCACCGTCGTCGGGGTTGAGCAGAGTCAGGCTGCCGCCCAGCTGCTCGATGGCGGAGCGAGTCAGCAGCAGGCCGACGCCGTTGCCGTGTTCGTGGGGTGGAAAACTGCGCTGGCCGCCCTGTTCGAGAACGGCTTGCGGGAAGCCGGGGCCATGGTCGCGAATGTCGATGCACAGGTTGCGGCTGCACCAGCCGAGGCGAATTTCGAGCGGCAGTGCCGTGGCATTGGCGGCGTTGTTCAGCAGGTTGAGCACAGCCTGTTCGAGGCGGGGGTCGGCGATGATATTCGGCGGTGTGCCGTCGCTGCCGATGATCAGGCGGCTGCCCGATTGCGGGCGGACGGCATGCCAGTGCTGGCGCAGGCCGTCGAGCCAGCGGTCGGCGGCTTCGAGCGGGGTATTCTCGAGTCGCTCGGCCCCGGCGCGCCGGGAGAGGCCGGTGATGATCTCCTTGCAGACGCCGATCTGCTGGCGGAGCAGGGCGACATCCTCGCGGGCGGCCTCCGGGATCGCCGGGTCGTTCGCCAGTTCGCCGGCGACCAGGGCCATCGTGGCGAGCGGCGTGCCGAGTTCGTGGGCGGCACCGGCGGCCAGCGTGCCCATCGCCATCACCCGTTCGTCGCGCAGGCCCTGTTCGCGGGCGGCGGCCAGTGCGGCGTCGCGCTGGCGGATGAGGCGGGTCATATGGACGACGAAGCCGGCGATGGTGATGGCCGAGACGACGAAGGTCAGCCACATGCCGATCAGGTGCAGGCGGGTGGCGCGGCTGGCATCGGCCATCGGTAGCGGGACATAGAAGAACATCAGCAGTGAATAGGCGAAGATGGCGCAGCCGCCGATTGCGACGACGCAACGCGTGGGCAGGGCCAGGGCGGCAATGGCGACCGGGGGCAGGAGCAGGGAGACCAGCGGATTGGTCGCGCCGCCGCTGAAGAAGACCAGGGCGCTCAGCGTGACGACGTCGAACAGCAACTGGCTGAACAGTTCGTAGGGGGTGGCCGTCTGGGCGCGCCGCAGTTGCCATTGGGCCATACCATTGAGAGCGGCAGCGACGCCGATGATACCGAGGAGGGGCAGTTGCGGCAGCGGAATGTCGAGGGCGGCGGGCGCGCTGCCGACGAGCAGGGCCGTTACGGCCAGTACCATCCAGCGCCCGGTGAGCAGGCGGCGCAGCGTGCCCAGATGCTCGGTACCATCGATCGTGCAGGGGATGAATGACATGAGCCGAATTATGCGTGATTTGTGTCAAATTTCGCTCGACCGGCCCGTGCGACAATTCGCCGCAGGTCTTCCTGGAGCTGTCTTGCATGCTGTTTCGTCTGTCTGTTTTCCTGATTATGGGCGGCCTGCTGGGCAGTGTGCCGGTCGTCGCGGCCGACCTCGACAAGGGCAAGGAAATCAACGGCACCTGTGCCGCCTGCCATGGCGAGCACGGCGAGGGCGGCAAGAAGGGCGAATATCCGCGCATCGCCGGTCAGCAGGTCAAGTACATCGAAAGCCAGTTACGGAATTTTCGCTCGCGGACCCGGGTCAATATCCCGATGTTCCCCTACACCCAGGAACGCGAGCTGTCCGATGAAGACATCAAGGACATCGCAGCCTACATCGCCAGTATCGAATTGCCGAACAAGATGCCGACCTATACCGGCAAGGAAGATGCGCTGACCAAGCTGCTGATGGCCGAAAAGGTGATGATCATTCCGCGGGTCGAGGGCGATCTCGAGAATGGGGGCCGCCTCTACCAGAAGCAGTGCGCCGCCTGCCACGCCAAGAGCGGCAAGGGGCGCGGCATGTTCCCGATGCTTGTCGGCCAGTACACCAGCTATCTGAAGCGGCAGGTCGATCTCTACCTGAAGGGCGACCGTCCGCATGACGAGGAGGGTACGGTCGGTCTGCTGAACGGGCTGAAAGAGGACGAAATCAGGGACATCCTGGCCTACCTCACCTCGATTCAGGAGCCGCAGGAATGAACCGTTGGTTGATGTCGGCACTGGCTTGCCTGGTCATCGCCCCCGCCTGGGGCCAAGGCCGTTCGGCGGCGCTTGCCAACGACATGCCCGAGGTCGAAAAAATCCGCTTTTGCGAACGGGTTCGCGATCAAGCCCTGCTGGCCCTCTACAGCCGCGATCAGGGGCGGCCGATGCGGCTGATCGCCGAGGACGGCAGCGCCGGCGCGCGGATCAGCAACCACATCACCCGCCGCATCTACCAAGAGCCGCAGATCAACAGCCCGAGCCAGGCACATGCCTTTGGCCGGGCAACGTGCATCGAAATGATGGGGGTCAAGACCCCGCCCGAGTAAGCGGCGGGTTTTTCCTAATCCAGATCCCACAGCCGGTGGGCATCGAGCCGCAGGCGGTAGTTGAGTTCGAGGGCATCGAGCTGGAGCAGGCGGGCTGACAGTTGCGCCTCGTTGGCCAGGCGGCGGGCGGCGAGCAGATCGTTCTGGCTGCCTTCTCCCAGCTGATAGGCGCGAGCAGTCATCTCGGCGGCCTGGCCCAGTCGCTCGGCGGCGCTGCGGCCGGAAAGCCAGGTGGCGCGGGCGGCGCTGGCGGATTGGTAGAGGCTGGCGGCCTCGGCACTGATTTTCTGTTCGACGGCTGTCTCCCGGCGGCCGGCCGCCGCCGCCTGGGCCTGGGTCGCATCGGCGCTGGCCCGGCGGGCGCCGCCCGGTAGCGGAATGTTGATGTAGGCACCGACGATCTGGTCTTCGCCGGCCCGTTCGCGCGCGACATGCAGGCCGAAGGTGGGGTCGGGCAGGCGGTCGCGGCTACTGCGTCCGGCGACGACCCGGGCCTGGCGGACTTCGCCGCGCGCCATCGCCAGCTCATGGCTCTGGTCGAGAATGGCCGCGACCCATTCGTCCATGCCGCCGACCAACGGGGGCGGTTCGGCAATGCCGGCGGGCTCGCTGAGCGGTAGCCCCGGGTAGCGGCGGCGCAGTTCCTCGGCAGCCGTCTTTTGGCGGATCAGGGACTGGGCCAGTTGGGCTTCGGCCTGGGCGAGGGCGGCTTCGCCCTGCACCGCCTCGAGACGCGCCGCATCGCCCAGTTGCTGTCGGCGTTGCGTGGCCTTGCTCTGTTTCTCGAGCAGCGCGACCTGTGCCGTCCACTGGGCCGCCGCCGCACTTTCCTTGAGCCAGAGGAACCAGGACTTCAACAGGTTGCGACTGGCTTCATGCAGGGCATCGCCGCGTGCCGTCTCGGCAAGGCTGACGCCGGCGCTGCCCAGCTCGGCATCGAGCGCAGCCTTGCCGGGCAGGCGTAGCGGCCGTTCGAGAGCGGCATTCCATTCGCTGAAGCGCTCGTCCGGGCCAGTCGTCGGGTTGGTCCGGCGCTGCTGGCTGCCAAGGCGCACGCTCCATTCGTAGGGTCCGGCCTCGAGGCGCCGGCGGTTGGCCTCTTCGGCTTCGACCTGGCTGTCGGCGGCCTGGACCGTCGGGTTGGCGCGCAGTACCTGGGCGACGATCTCGTCCGGCGGCAGGTTGGGTTCGGCTGCACCGGCGAAATTGGCAAGGCAGGCGATCAGAACGGCGAAGCGTCTTTTCATAGCCGCCCCATCTCGATGACCGGCATCAGCCAGAAGAAGATATTGGCGCGCGGCAGCTCGCCCTTGATTAGCGCCAGCACGGCGCGCATCGACTCTTCCGGGCCGACCATCCGGATCTGGGTGCGTGGCGAGTGGCCGCTGACCAGTTCGGCTGGTTCGACCAGCGGCACGACCGCGCCGTGGCCTTCGGCAACGCTGGCCGTAAAGCCGCGGACCAGGTCCGGGCGAGAGAGCAGCAAATCCTCGACGTGCTGGGCGACGTCGTTGTGCATGGTCAGCGAAAGCAGGACATCAGCCATGACGGACCTCGGTAAATGAAACGGTGGTTTTCACGCCAAAACGGCGGAAAAGAATGGGCAGCAGGACCAGGGTCAGCGCCGTCGAAGTCAGCAGGCCGCCGATGACGACGATGGCCAGCGGGCGCTGGACCTCGGAGCCGGGGCCGCTGGCGAAGAGCATCGGAACCAGGCCGAAAGCGGCGATGCTGGCGGTCATCAGCACCGGTCGCAGGCGGCGTTTGGCGCCTTCGACGACGACTTCGGCGACCGGCAGGCCGCGGGCCAGCAATTGGTTGAAATAGGTGACCATGACCACGCCGTTGAGCACGGCGATGCCGAGCAGGGCGATGAAACCGACCGAAGCCGGCACCGAGAGATACTCGCCGGAGACGAGCAGGCCGAAGACGCCGCCGATCATCGCGAAAGGCACGTTGGAGAGGACCAGCAAGGCCTGGCGCACCGAGCGGAAGGTCGAGAAGAGCAGGAAGAAAATCAGCGCCAGGGCGACTGGTACCACGACCATTAGCCGCGCCGCAGCCCGTTGCTGGTTTTCGAACTGGCCGCCCCAGGTTAGCTGGTAGCCGGCCGGCAGCTTGACCTCGCGGCCGACGGCGGCGCGGGCATCGTCGACGAAACCGACCAGGTCGCGATCGCGGACGTTGGATTGGACCACCACGTAACGCTGGGCGTTTTCGCGGTCTACCTTGACCGGACCATCGATGCGCCCGACCTTGGCGACGCTGGCCAGCGGCACGCTGCCGCCATCGGGCAGGCTCAGGCGCAGGGCTTCGAAATCGGCCGGCGAGTTGAGCAGGGTGTTTGGTCCGCGCAGGACGACCGGCACGCGCCGCCCCTGTTCGATGACGGTGCCGACGTTGCGGCCTTCGAGCAAGGCCTTCAGGTCGTTCTGGATGTCGTCGACGTTGAGCCCGAAACGGCCAGCGGCCAGGCGGTCGACAGATATCTTCAGGTACTGCACGCCATCGTTCTTCAGCGTGAAAGTGTCTTCGGCACCCGTTACCTTCTTGACGGTGGTGACGATCTCGCCGGCCAGACGGTTCAGCGTGGCGAGGTCGGGGCCGTAGATCTTGATCGCCAGATCGCCGCGCACTCCGGTCAGCATTTCGGAGACGCGCATGTCGATCGGCTGGGTGAAGGAGAAGCCGATGCCGGGGAAGTCGGCCATCACTGCGCGCAGCTGGTCGGCGAGCCAGGCCGGGTCGGGGTTGCGCCAGGTGTCGCGGGGCTGGAGGACCATGAAGGTGTCGGTCTGGTTGAGGCCCATCGGGTCGAGGCCGAGTTCGTCCGAACCGGCGCGGGCGACGATCGCCTTGATTTCCGGCACCTGGGCCAGGACGGCGCGTTGCACGGCGCTGTCGATGGCGATGGTCTGGTCGAGGCTGATCGAGGGTAGCTTCTCGAGCTGCATGATGAGGTCGCCTTCATCCATGGTCGGCATGAAGCTCTTGCCGAGCAGCAGAAAGGCACCGGCTGCGGCGGCCAGCGCGATGGTGGCGCCGATCATGAAGGTGCGGCTGTGGGCCAGCGCCACCGTCAGGATGCGGTCGTAGAGGGCGGCCAGTTTCCTGACCAGCCACGGCTCATGATGGGCGCCGCGCTTGATCAGGTAGGAGGCGAGCACGGGCACCACGGTCAGTGACAGCAGCAGCGATGAAGCCAGGGCGAAGACGATGGTCAGCGCAACCGGCCCGAACATCTTGCCTTCCAGTCCCTGCAGCGTAAGCAGGGGCAGAAAGACGATGATGATGATGATGATGCCCGAGGTCACCGGCGAGGCCACTTCGCGGGCGGCACGATAGATCAGGTGCAGTGTCGGCAGGTTCTCCTGGGCCTCGGCGAGTTGGCTTTCGACGTTTTCGACAACGACCACCGCCGCGTCGACCAGCATGCCGATGGCGATGGCCAGGCCGCCCAGGCTCATCAGGTTGGCCGAGAGGCCGTACATCCGCATCATGATGAAGGTGGCGAGCGCCGACAGGGGCAGCATCAGGGCGACGACCAGTGCCGCGCGCAGGTTGCCGAGGAAGGCGAGGAGCAGCAGTACGACCAGCACGATGGCTTCGAGCAGGGCCTTCGAGACGGTGCCGACGGCGCGGCCGACCAGGTTGCTGCGGTCGTAGAAGGGCTCGATGCTGACCCCGGCCGGCAAGCTCGGCGCGATCTCGGCCAGCCGCGCCTTGACGCCGGCCACCACCTTCTGGGCATTGGCGCCGCGCAGGCCGAGAACCAGGCCTTGGACCGCCTCGCCCTGGCCGCTCTTGGTTACCGCGCCATAGCGGGTGAGGGCGCCGAAACGCACCTCGGCGACGTCGCCAATACGCACTACATTGCCATTGCTGGCCTGCAGGACAATCGCCTTGACGTCGTCGATGTTGCGGATTGCCCCTTCGGCGCGGACGAGCAACGATTCCTCGCCGTCGTTGAGGCGGCCGGCTCCGTCGTTGCGGTTGTTGGCTTCCAGCACCGCCTGCAGATCCTTCAGCGCCAGGCCGCGCGCCGCCAGGCTTTGCGGCTGCGGCACGACCTCGAAAGTACGGACCTCGCCACCCAGGCTGTTGACGTCGGCGACGCCGGGCACGGTGCGCAGCTGCGGGCGGATCACCCAGTCGAGCAGGGCGCGCTTTTCGGCCAGCGGCAGATCGCCCTCGATGGTAAACATGAACATTTCGCCGAGCGGCGTCGTGATCGGCGCCATGCCGCCGCTGGCGCCGGGCGGCAGATTGTCCATCGCCGCCGCCAGACGCTCGCCAACCTGCTGGCGGGCCCAATAGATGTCGGTGCCATCCTCGAAGTCGATGGTGATGTCGGTCAGCGCGTATTTCGAGGTCGAGCGCAGCAGGCGCTGGTGCGGGATGCCCAGTAGTTCCTGCTCGACCGGCACGGCGAGGCGGGTTTCGACTTCTTCCGGGGTCATGCCCGGGGCTTTCAGGATGATCTTGACCTGGGTCGTCGAGACGTCGGGAAAGGCGTCGATCGGCAGGCCGAGGAAGGCCTGGACGCCGGCGCCGGTGAGCATGACGGTGAGGACCAGCACCAGCAGGCGCTGGGTCAGCGAGAAACGGATCAGGGCGTCGAGCATTATTCGCTGCCGACGCCGGTGAGCAGGGCCTTGAGGCCGGAAACGCCCTTGACGGCGACCCGCTCACCGGCCTGCACGCCATCAAGCAGCACGCTATCGCCGCCCTGGCTCAGGATACGGACCGGCCGGGCGGTGAAGCTGACGCCCTGGTCGTTGCTGGCGGTCTGGACGAAGGCGTAGGTCTTGCCGGCATGGCGGGCCAGTGCCGCCGCGGGCAGGCGTTGGCCCTGGCCGGCGCCGGCGGCGATTTCGACTTCGACGACCTGTCCTGGGCGCAGGGTTTCGGCCCCCTTGCCGACCGCAGCACGCAGCAGCACGGTCTGGCTGGCGGCATCGACCGCACGGCCGATGGCGATCAGCTTGCCGCTGATTTCGCTGTCGGCAATCTTGACCGCGCTGCCTTCCTTCAGCCCGGCGGCGACACTGAGCGGTGCCTGGATCTCCAGCCAGAGCGGCGAGAGTTTGGCGATGCGGTAAATCATGGCTGCGGTTTCGACGCGCTGGCCGAGCTGCACGCCCTGTTCGAGGACGACGCCGTCGATCGCCGCAGTCAGTGCCAGCGAGCCGCTCAGTTTGCCCGGTGCGACGCCGGCCAGGGCCAGACCCTGGCGTTGCTGGCTGGCCTGGGCGGCGGCCTGGGCGGCGTTGGCCCGGGTAGCCTGGAGGCGGGATTCGGCGATCAGGCCCTCGGCGAACAATTGTTCGTCACGCTTCAGGCTTTGTTGCAGCAGGGCGGCCTGACTGCCCGACTGCAAGGCGTCGCGTTGCAGTTCCAGGGCCTGCGGGCTGGCCAGGCGGGCGACCACCTGACCGCGTTTGACGCTGGAGCCGGGGGCGACGGCGAGCATTTCGACCATGCCGCCGACCGGTGCGGCGACGACGCGCATCTGTTCGTTGGGAACCAGGACGCGGGCCGGCAGGGTGCCGCTCCGGGTCGCGGCGGATTCGCCGGCGATGGCGGTTTCGATGCCCAGTGACTTGAGCTGTGCAGGCTGCAGCACCATGGGTTCGGCGGCCGATGCGATGCCGATGAAGGCGCAGAAGGGGAGTGCGAAAAGACGGTGACTGACTGTCATGCTCATGCTCATGGTGAAGTTGGGGCAAGTCTAGCGGGCCAGGATTAAGCCTTCCTTAAACCGCGATAAAAGCCGCCCATAGGCCTTCTTCAGGCTATCTTAAGATAGGTTGGCGATAATTCGCGTTGCGTAAAATCAAGCAAGTTGGGGAGATCAGGATGAATTCGTCGAACCGTCGTGCCGCCTGGCGCATCGCTGCGGTCAGCCTAGTGCTGGCTGCCCTGGCGAGCCCCGTCGCGTGGTTCGTGGCCCGTGAACGAGCCGAGGAAAGCACGGTTTCACTGGCCATCGAAGAGTCGCAGCGTCTGCTGCATCATTTCGGCGCGATCGTTCTGGACGGGCCGGATGCCGAGGGGCACGCCGTCAACGCCGCCAAAACCATTGCCGGCGGTTTGTTCGATATCGCCGAAATCTACAATGCCAAGGGCGAACGGCTGGCCGAAGCGATGACCCCGGAAGGCACCCAGGCCGAAGGCGTGCTGCTCCATCACGCCAGCCCGGCCTACACGGCGGCTTCCTACGAAAGCTTGAAACTTCCCGATGGCGGCTGGGTGCTGCGCATTTTTGTGCCGCTACGCATCGCTGACAGCCTGGACTCGCCGATTACCGGCTATTTCGAGGGCGTGCGCATCATCCCCGAGTGGCAGCGCCAGCAGATGTTCGACAGCGCGCTGTCCTCCGCCCTGATGGTCGGGCTGGCTTCCCTGCTCTGCGGGCTGGCGATCTATCCGGTAGTGGTGCGTCTTTCTGCCGACAATGAGCGAAAAGCGCGCGAAGTGCTCGATTCGCACATCTCGATGATGGAAGCGCTGGGCCGCGCCATCGCCAAGCGCGATTCCGATACCGGTACCCACAACTACCGAGTCGCCTGGATTGCGGCACGGATTGCCGAGCAGTTCGGCTTCAGCGATACGGCCATGCAGTCGCTGATCGCCGGCAGCTTTCTGCACGATGTCGGCAAGATCGGCATTCCGGATGCCATTCTGCTCAAGCCGGGCAAACTGGACGACGACGAGTTCGAGATCATGCGTAGCCATGTCGCCCAGGGTGAAGAAATC
This sequence comes from Dechloromonas sp. A34, assembly GCF_026261605.1. Lineage (NCBI taxonomy): Bacteria > Pseudomonadati > Pseudomonadota > Betaproteobacteria > Rhodocyclales > Azonexaceae > Dechloromonas > Dechloromonas sp. A34. The sequence continues at coordinate 3,532,451 of NZ_CP102486.1, read as the reverse complement.
GTCACCGGCATTGGCTGGCTGGAGGGCGCCAGCGACGTGGTGGCCGGGCATCATGAAAAATGGAATGGTTCGGGTTATCCGCGGCGCCTCAAGGGCGAACAAATCCCGTTGGCGGCGCGGATCTTTGCGGTGGCCGATGTTTTCGACGCCCTGTGCTCGAAGCGCCCCTACAAGGAGGCCATGAGCTTCGATATGGCGATGGGCGTTCTCGAGAAGGACATCGGCAGCCATTTCGATCCGCGGGTGATGGCGGCTTTTCGTCCGCTCGCCAGGCAGATTTTCGACCGCCTGGCCGGTTGCAGCGAAGAGGAGGCCGCGCGCCTGCTCGAGGAGCGCGTCCGCCTGCACTTCGGCATGTGAAGCGCTGAAGCGCAAGCAGCCGCGGGCCGGATTACTGGACCGGGATGTTCAGCGAACGCGGTTTTCCGGGTTCGAGCTTGGCCAGTTCGATGCGCAGCACGCCGTTGGTGTAAGTGGCCTTGGCGGTGTCGAGCGCGACCCGGGCAGTCAGCGGAATTTCGCGGCGGAAGGAACCGTAGGCGCATTGCACCACCTGCCAGCGGCCTTCGCTGCTTTCGCGCTGGAAATGCTTCTCGCCGGTCACCACCAGCCGACCGTCGAAGATTTCGATATCGAAATCCTGTTTTTCCATGCCGGGCACTTCCAGTTTGACGACGACCCGCTGCTCGTCCTCGAAGACGTCGCCGCCGAGCAGGGCCCAGCCGCGGGTCGGCAGGTAGGCGATATCGTCCACCTCGTTCGGTGCCGGCACGCGAGATTCGCTGCCCGGCTTGAAATGGGTCAGGGCACTGGCGGCCGAATGGCGCAGATGCTGCCAGCCTTCGGCCAGCGAGTTCCAGAACGAATTGACGCTTTCCTTCATGGCTTCCAGTTTCATTGCTATCTCCTTGCCGGTCGGCGGCGAACCGCCGACCGGATGTGCGTCAGGCAACCGAAATTTCGATCTTGCGCGGCAGGGCGTGCTCGGCCTTGGGAATGCGCAGCTTGAGCACCCCGTTGGCGAATTCGGCAGTGACCTTGTCGGCATCGAGCTCGCGCGACAGCGTAAAGGTGCGGCGATAGCGCGGCAGACTGACTTCGGCGTGGGTCGACTCGATGCCTTCCGGCAGCGCCAGCCCCAATTCGCCCTCGATGCTCAGGGTCTCGGCATCGACGTGCAGGTGGAGCTTTTCCCTGGGCACGCCGGGCAGGTCGGCGTAGAGGGTGATATCGCCCGCATCCTCGATGACGTCGACCGGCGGCACCAGTGCACCCTCTTCGCGGGGCGCCTTGTTTTCCTTGCTGACAGCAGTCGTTTCGCTCATTTTTGCCTCCTTACTGAATGTTGATGCGCCGGGGCTGGGCCGCCTCGCGGCGCTGGATGCTGATATGCAGCACGCCGTCGCGGTATTTCGCGCTCACCGCGCTGGCGTCGATGTCGTCGGGCAAGGTGACGACGCGCCGGAAGCGGCCGCTGAAACGTTCGTCGATATGCGCCGTGGCTTTCGTCTCGGCCGGTGGCAGCATGCTCGGGCGTTCGCCGGCGACGGTCAGGACGCCCTTGTCGATGTGCACGTCGATGCTCGCCGGGTCGGTGCCAGGCGCGAAGGCATAGATCTCGATCGACTTGGCGGTCGAACCGATGTTCAGGGCCGGAAAGCCGCCACGGGTAAAGCCGCGTATGCTGGGTGAGATGTCGAAGTTTTGCCGCACTTCGTTCTGCAGGCGTTCCAGCTCGGAGAGGAAGTCGCGGGGAAACAGTGAACGATAGATCATGAGCTTCTCCTTTCGTACCAAACGGGCACCGGGGCGTGCCCTCGTTACCGATATAGGCGCTATCCGGAAAAGTTCAAGGGCTTGAAGTCGATAGTGTCCGGACCTATATCTTTATTGGAATGCCAGTCCAAATCAGTTCAGGAGGTCCCGCATGCAATTCAAGGACTACTACCAGATCCTCGGCGTCTCCCGCGACGAGACGGCGGAGAACATCAAGAAGGCGTTTCGCCGGCTGGCCCGCAAATACCACCCCGATATCTCCAAGGAGGCTGACGCCGACCAGCGGATGCCGGAGATCAACGAGGCCTACGCCGTGCTCTCCGACCCGGAAAAGCGTGCGGCCTACGACCAAGTCGGGCGGGGCTACCAGCCCGGCCAGGATTTTCGGCCGCCGCCGGACTGGGATGCCGGCTTCGAGTTTTCCGGACACGGCTCCGCGCCGCACGACGCCGCCGATTTCAGCGACTTCTTCGCCGAACTGTTCGGGCGCATGGGCGGCGCGCCCGGCGGCTTCCACGGCCGGCAGGCCCGGCATGGCCGCGGCGAGGATCACCATGCCAAGGTGCTGCTCGATATCGAAGATGCCTTTACCGGGCCGACGCGGCAGATCGCGCTGCGCGTGCCGCAGATCGATGCCGGAGGGCACGTCCAGCTGGTCGGGCGCACGCTCAATATCCGCATTCCGCTTGGCGTCCATGAGGGGCAGACGATACGGCTGGCCGGGCAGGGCGCGCCGGGGGCGGGCGGGGCGCCGGCCGGCGACCTGATGCTGGAAGTGCATTTCAACCCGCATCCGCGCTATCGCGTCGAGGGTAGCGATCTGCACCTGAAGTTGCCCGTCGCGCCATGGGAAGCGGCACTGGGTACGGTCATCGCCGTGCCGCTGCCGGGCGGCAGTATCAAGGTGCGCATCCCGGAAGGTGCGCAAAGCGGCAAGCAACTTCGGGTGCGCGGCAAGGGCATCCCCGGCAATCCGCCGGGCGACCTGCTGCTCGATCTTCAGGTCGTATTGCCCCCAGCCGACACACCGCAGGCCCGGCAGCTTTACGAAACGATGTCCCGGGAACTGGCCTTCGATCCGAGGAGCTGAATCATGCGTGACGACGACATTCTGACTGGCAGCCTGCTTGACGATAACTGGCTACCGCTCGAGCAGGTGGCGGCCGCCTGCCGGGTCGATGCCGAATGGCTGCTGCGCCACATCGACGAGGGTCTCCTGACCCATGTCGAGAGCACGGCGGGCATCTGGCGCTTTTCCGGGGCCGCCCTGCAGCGAGCCCGGCGCATGCGGCGGCTGGAAAGCGATTTCGATGCGGTACCCGAACTCGCCGCGCTGGTCGCCGATCTGCTGGAGGAACTCGATCGCCTGCGCGGTCAATTACGCAGCCGTGACCCACTCTGAATCAAATGGCGGCCTGGGCCGCCATGGGTGTGGCATCAAGAAACCACCCAACCCCAACTGACAAAGGCGATGATCATCAAGATCACCCAGCCGACCAGGCCAGCCGCCAGAATGGCGCCGGACAGGATCTTGGACTGGCTCTCGCTGCTCAGATGGCATAACTGGTAGCTGCCGCGGTAGATCAGGATGCCGGAGATGAGCAACGCTGCGGTCATCGCCATTCCCATCACGGCCAGGCTCGGGACGAAGAGCGCCAGCGGCGAAAGCCACAATGGCGTCGGTACTGCGGCGCTGAAGGCGAAGGCGTCGTGGTAGGTCGGGCGCGCATCGACGATGTCGCCGAGACGCTGGATTACCGCCGCCATCACGGGAACCGCCAGCAATTCAGAAGCGTAGAAAAGAATGGCCATCGCCCAGGCATCCTGCATGCTGACCGGCGTCAGGAAGCGGTCGCCGTAGGCGCTCACGGCATAAAGCACCATGGCCGGCGGAATCAGGGCCATCGGCATGACGTAGAGGGCAAATACCCTGGCCACGGACGGGTGCATCTCCGCCAGCCATTTCCAGCCTTCGTCGTGCGAAGCCAGCATCTTCGGAAACATCATCATGTTCATGATCACACTCCTCAACGAAGAACACCGATGCTGCTTTGACTTGGATCCCGTTCCTGTGGTTCCTGATGAGAGCGGCGCCTGTTGCGGGCTCGCCTGATCCGGAAGTCGCGATCGACAGACGGAAAAAAGCCGCCCTTAGGCGGCCTGGCGGGGCTTGATTCCGCTTATTCCTTGATCGCTTCGATGGCGATTTCGATGGTCACTTCGTCGCCGACGTAAGGTGCGTTCTTGCCCATGTTGAAGTCGGTGCGCTTGACGGTGGTCTTGGCGTTGGCGCCGATGGCGTCCTTCTTGACCATCGGGTGCGGCATGTTCTGGAAGGAGGTCACGGCCAGGGTCACCGGCTTGGTGACGCCCTTCAGGGTCAGGTTGCCTTCGATGGTGGCCGGCTTGTCGCCGTTGAAGATGACCTTGGTGGACTTGAAGGTGGCGGTCGGGAACTTCTCCGTGAAGAGGAAATCCTCGCCCTGAATGTGCTCGTTGAACAGGGTGGAGCCGGTGCTCACCGATTTGGTGTCGATCGTGATGTCGACCGAGCCGGTCTTGGCGGCCTTGTCGAAGACGACCTTGCCGGTGGTCTTGTCGAAGCGGCTGAGCTGCACGGAGTAGCCGAGGTGGTTGTACGAGAAGCGCGGGAAGGTGTGGTTCGGTTCGAGGACGTAGGTTTCCGGGGCGGCCAGCGCGGGGCGGCGGCAGCGGCGGCGAGGACGAGGGCGGCGGTGAGCTTGGTCAGTTTTTGCATGGTGATTCTCCTGTGGTGGGTTGGGTTCTTACTTGCCTGAAGCGGTGATACGGAACTTGATCTGGACGTCGTTGGCGACAATGTCGAACTTGGCCCAGCTGCCTTCGCCGATCGAGAAATCGGCGCGGCGGATGGTGAAACTGCCGTCGAAGATGCCGCTGTTGCCATTCGGGGTGAAGGTGGCGGGAACGACGACATCCTGGGTCTTGCCCTTGATGCTCAACTGGCCGGCGACTTCGTAGCGGTTGCCGCCGAGCGGCTTGACACTGGCCGAGACGAAACGGGCGGTCGGGAAGGCCTTGGTGTTGAACCAGGACTTGCTGGCAACCTCATCGTCGCCTTCCGGGGCGCCGGTATCGACGCTGGCCAGTTCGACATCGAAAGTGGCCTTGGCGGCGGTCGGCTTGGCCGGGTCGAAACTCAGCTGGCTAGAGAACTTCTTGAACTTGCCGTCGACCGCAACGCCCATCTGCTTGTAGACGAAGGCGACGTTGCTCTGGCTGGCCTGGACCTGGTTGTATTCGATGGCCTGGGCCGAGAGGGCGGTGCTCAGGGCGATGGCCAGGGCTATGCGTTTCATGTCAGATCTCCTTGGATTGCAGGGGCAGCATCCGGGTCAGGATGTCGTCCTTGTCGATGAAGTGATGTTTCAGGGCGGCGCCGACGTGGCCGATGATGGTTGCGGCGAACAGCAGGTTGAGGCTCATATGGACGGTCTGCAGCAGGTCGCCCAGTTCCTTGTTCTTTTCCAGCAGGTCGGGAATCGGCAGGACGCCGAACCAGACGGTCTGGAAACCCTTGGCCGAACTCATCAGCCAGCCGGAAATCGGGATGGCGAGCATCAGGCCGTAGAGCGCCAGGTGACCGACGTGGGCGACGAACTGCATCGGCATCGGCATGCTGGCCGGCAGGGCGGGCGGTACGTGGGTGACGCGCCAGGCCAGGCGGAACAGGACAAGCACGAAGGCGGTGACGCCGGCCCATTTGTGCCAGGAGTAAAGCTGCAGCTTGGTCGGCGAGAGCGGCAGGCCCTGCATGTAGGTGCCCAGCGCCAGCAGGCCGAAGATCAGGACGGCCATCAGCCAGTGCAGGCCTTTGGCGGTTTTGGTGTATTGGGTAGTCAAGGCGTTCTCCTTATTGAGGCAGGAATGAGTAGGCATCCATGGCAATGACGTAGTCGTCGATGCCGGCATGCACGCGTTCAACCTGGGCTGTAGCGCCGCCCGCTCCGAGTGCGACAAACAAGGGCAATAAATGTTCATCGCTCGGATGGGCCTGCGCGGCGCCGGGAGCCTGCCGGCGGTAGTCGAGCAGGGCGTCGATGTCGTTAGCATACAGGCGGCTGGCCAGCCAGTCGGTGAACTCGCGCACATAAGGCGGCGTCTGGCCGGTGCTGCGGGCCGCCAGCTGGTAGTCGCCAAGGTTGTGCGTGAGGTTGCCGGAGGCAATCACCAGAAAGCCCTCGGTAGCCAGCGGTGCCAATGCCCGGCCCAGGGCGTAGGCCTGTTGCGGGCCGCCGCGGCTCTGGATGGAGAGCGGAATGACCGGCACGTCGGCATCCGGGAACATCAGGCGCAGCGGCACCCAGGCACCGTGGTCGAGACCGCGTTCGGCATTTTGCGCGACCGGCAATCCAGCCGCAGTGATGGCACTCAGTACGACATTGGCAGCTTCGCGGCAGCCGGTGGCCGGGTAGCGCAGGCTGAAGAGCTCTTCCGGAAAGCCCCAGAAGTCGTGGATGGTTTCCAGGCGGTCGGCGGTACCGACGGTCGGTACGGCGGTATCCCAGTGGGCGCTGACGATGATGATGGCGCGCGGCAGCGCCAGGGATTTGGCCAGCCGGACCAGCGCCGCACCGGCCGCGCCCGGGCGCAGCGCGAAAGTCGGGGCGCCGTGCGGAACGAAGAGAGCGGGTTGGGTTTGGGTCATGGGAACTACTCCGGTTGCGATGACCGAACTGTAGTCCTGCTTTTTGCAACGAAATAGCCGACAATGTGCAAATCATTATTGCCAGGAATGCAACAATGGATCGACTCGATGCCATGAATCTTTTTGTCCGCGTTGCCGAACTCGGCAGCTTTGCAGCTGTAGCGCAGCAACTTGGGGTCGCCCGTTCAGTCGTGACGCGGCAGATCGCCGGGCTCGAAGCCCACCTTGGCGTCAAGCTGATGGCGCGCAGCACGCGCCGCCTGTCCTTGACCTCGGCCGGCACCGCCTACCTCGAAAAGTGCCGGGTCATCCTGAACCTGGTCGAAGCGGCCGAGACCGATGTCGCCGAAGAGCGCCTGACGCCGCGCGGCAGCATCCGGATCAGCCTGCCGCTGAGTTTCGGCCTGAAACGGCTGGCGCCGCTGCTGCTCGACTTCTCGCAGCGCTACCCGGAAGTGGCGCTGGACATGGATTATAGCGACCGCCGGGTCAAGCTGATCGAGGAGGGCATCGATCTCTCGGTGCGCATCACCCGCCGGCTCGACGGCGGCGACGTGGCGCGGCGGATTGGGGCGGGCCGCATGCAGGTCGTGGCCGCGCCGGATTACCTGGCCCGCCATGGCCGGCCGCAGCATCCCTCGGAACTGATCCATCACGAATGCCTGGGCTACACCGCTGGCGGCATGACTCAGCAATGGCAGTTCCTGGTCGATGGCCAGCTGGCAAGCTTTCCGGTGCGCAGCCGCATCCATGCCAACAACGGCGACGTGCTGACCGAAGCGGCGGCCCAGGGGCTGGGCATCACGCTACAGCCGGACTTCATCATCGACGAATTTCTGGCCGATGGCCGGATCGAGGCCATCCTGAAGGATTTTCCGATTCCCGAACTCGGCATCTATGCGATGTTGCCAAGCAATCGCCACGTGCCACACCGGGTCAGGGTGCTGATGGATTTTCTGGCCGCCGGGCTGGTTGCTTGGCGCTAACTTGGCGCCTTCGTGAAGTGGTTCACGGACAGTTTTCCGGCAAGGTCGGACAATAGGCTTGAACACTGAACCACCGGTCAAGAAAAATGCCCCCCGTCCTCCGCTTCTCCAAAACCGCACCCAGCGCCAGCCCTCCGGCCCGGCGCGATGCGCCGCGTCCGGGCGATCAGGACATGGCCAATTTCGACCTGCGTGAGGCCCTCGCCGGCATCACCGTGCGCGAGACATCCCTCGGCGAATTTCTCGCAGAGCTCAAGAAGGCTGGCAAAAAGCCGTCCTGATTCGCCCAGCGTTTTTCACGCTGGCATTGCATCCTGCATCGTTGCAACCCGGTACATTGCCTTGCCCTATGTTCCCTGGCGAACAGATCGGCTAATTGGGTGCGTGCAATAATCCAGATTGATTATCCAAATGGTATTAATCGACTGGAGGTTGAAAATGGCAATTCGTATTCTCGTGGCAAGCATTGCGTTGATGGGGGCCGGTATTGCCTGGGCCGCGATGGATGAACCGATCAAGGCTATTCCGGTAGCCAAGGTCGCTGATCCGGCTCTGGTGGAGTTGGGCAAGAAGCTGTTTTTCGACCCGCGCCTGTCGAAATCCGGCTTCATATCCTGCAATTCCTGTCACAACCTGTCGATGGGCGGTACGGACAACCTCAAGACGTCGATCGGTCATAACTGGAATGAAGGCCCGATAAATTCCCCGACGGTACTCAATTCCAGTCTGAACATTGCCCAGTTCTGGGATGGTCGCGCCAAGGACTTGCAGGCCCAGGCTGGCGGTCCGATCGACAATCCGGGCGAAATGGGCTCGACCCACGGGCTTGCCGTCGAAGTCCTGCAATCGATTCCGGCCTATGTTGCGGACTTCAAGAAGTCATTCGGCACCGATAAAATCGTCATCGCCCAAGTGACCAAGGCGATTGCTGCTTTCGAAGCAACCCTGCTCACGCCGAACTCGCGCTTCGACCAATGGTTGAAGGGCGATCAGAAGGCTTTATCGGCAAACGAGCTGGCCGGCTACCAGTTGTTCAAGGACAGCGGTTGCGTCAGTTGCCATAACGGTCCGGGTGTCGGTGGCAATTCCTACCAGAAGATGGGCGTTGTCGCCCCCTACAAGGCATCGAGCCCGGCCGAGGGGCGTTTCGCTGTCACCGGCAAGGATGCGGATCGTTTCAATTTCAAGGTGCCGACGCTGCGGAACGTCGAACTGACCTATCCCTACTTCCATGACGGTGCCGTCAATACGCTGAGCGAAGCTGTAGACACCATGGGTCGTCTCCAGTTGGGAAAGAAATTCACCCCTGAAGAAAATGCCAGGATTGTCGCCTTCCTGAAGACCCTGACCGGTGAGCAGCCAGACTTCAAGTTGCCCACACTGCCTCCGTCGTCAGACAAGACGCCCAAGCCGCAACCGTTTGCAAAAAAATAGGCAGTACCGCACTGACCGGCGAATTGGCTGAAGTTTAGGGGGCGGCCGTGAGGCAATGCACCCGGCTGGCAGGCCGTATCAGCCAAACTCATGCATTTGGTGCTTTACGTTCCGATCGCCAGATGCTGCCAGGCAAAGGCTGAGTTGAGTTTGCCGGTGCTCAGGTCAGGTGACGGCTTTGCATGGTCGTCGGGTTGGGAAGCGGATCGCCGGGGTGCCGGGACAGTGCATAGGGAACCGTGAGAAAGATGATGGTCATGATCACGAAAAATACACTGATGAATCCCCGAAACAGACTGGCGGCGATGGTGGCTTGGTTCTGACCTTGTGTTTTCATTTGGATTTTCCTCTGTTGATGAAGCAAGGCCAGTTTGCGACTCGGGCATTAAGCATTGCTTAAAGGATCGGGCCTTGTGCGAACTACGGTTTTTCCCCGGTGGGTGGTTCGCTCCAGCGGTATTCCATCTGGCGCGCAGTTTGCACGGCAAGTTCCCGCCCGGCCAGCCGTTCCACCAGGTGCAGGCTCATGTCGATCCCGGCCGAAATGCCGCCCGAGGTGACGATGTCGCCTTCATCGACCCAGCGCTGATCGTTGATGACCCGAACCGCCGGAAAGTCGGTTCGCAGTTCGGCCAGGTCTTCCCAGTGCGTCGTCGCCCGATGGCCGTCGAGCAGGCCGGCCTTGGCCAGCAGGAAAGCGCCGGTGCACACCGAAGCGGTGATCCGCGTGCCGGTCGCAACTTGCGCAATCCACCGGCTGACCTTCGGCTCGGCCAGTTCGGCGCTGACCACGCCGCCGGGAACGATCAGCAGATCGATCGGCGGGTGGGTCGTGAAGGCATATTCCGGCAATACCGGCAGACCGGCCCGGGCCTTGAACGGCTCGCCAGTGGCGCCGACGGTGAACACCGCGAACGGTTTTTCGGCGGCGGAATGCCTGCGGCCGAAGACCCGGCTGGCCGTGGTGAACACTTCGTAGGGGCCCGCGAAATCGAGAACCTCGACCTCGGGGAAGACAAAGATGCCGACTTTGAGCGTCATGGCAGCGCCTCTTTCTGCAGTGCTGCCGGCAAGGAAGGCAGCGGGAAATCAGCGCAGCCGGTCTCGGCAACCGGTACGCCAGCCTGCCGGCCAAGCGGAACGACCCCGGCCCAGACCGGGATTGACATGTCCTCGGCGCTGTCTTCGACGCCCCAGTTGCGGATCTTGGCGGCGGCTTCGTGCAGCGCCAGGCGCAGGATGCGGGTGCCGGCGAGTTCGGCCGGGCTGGCCGGGCGGACATGCGCATTGCGTCCCGGGCTGACGTGTTCGAGAAAGCTGGCCATCGCCCTGGCCTTGTCGTCCGCATGGTCCACGGCGGCGAATTGTCCGTAGATCACCACCGAGCGGAAATTCATCGAATGATGGAAGGCCGAGCGGGCCAGCACCAGGCCGTCGACATGGGTGATGCAGACCGAGCATTCGCCGCCGAGCAGGGCATTGATCAGGCGCGAATTGTTGGCGCCGTGGATGTAGAGGTGGTCGCCGTCGCGCCAGCAGGCGGTGGGTAGGCAATGCACGCTGCCGGCCGAGTTGAAGGCGATCTGGCAGACGAAGGCGGCATCGACGATGGCGTGGATGCTGGTGGCGTCGTAGTGGCCGCGATCGGGCTTGCGGCGGATTGTGGTGCGCGGGCTGGGGGGCAGGGCTGTCATGGCGGTCTCCGTAAGCTGTTGCGGCAAGCATAACCGTGCTGTGGCACTATCTGTAGAGCCACAAAATTGCACATTGATGGAGCCAGATGAGCCTATCCGCCATTCTTGACCCGCTGAACGACCCGGCCGACGCCATGCCGCGCCAGCAGCAGCTTTATCGCCGGCTAAAGGAAGCCATGCTCGATGGCCGCCTCGGCCCGGGCGCGCGCCTGCCGGCCAGCCGCCTGCTCGCCGCCGACTACGGCATTGCCCGCAATACCGTGCTCTACGCCTATCAGCAATTGCAGGCTGAGGGATTTTTGCTGGCCGATCGGCGAGGTACGCGGGTGGCCGACCTGCCGGTGCTGCACGGGCTGGGTGTAGCCCGGCCGGTTGCCAGCCATGCTCCGGCCGAGCTGTCACGGCGGGCCGCCGGCCTGGCTTTGCGCCAGCACGAACCGCTGCTGCCTTTCGCACCGGGCGTCGCCGATCTGAATGCCTTCCCCTGGGCGGCCTGGGCGCGGCAGTTGCAAAAGGCCTGGGGCGAAGTCAGCGCCCGGCAGCTGGCCTATGCCGCGCCGGCTGGCGAGCCGCGCCTGCGCCAGGCCCTGGCCGATGACCTGCGTGCCCGGCGCGGCGTGCTGTGCAGCCCGGAGCAGATATTCGTCGTCGCCGGCGCGCAGATCGCCCTCGATGCCTGCGCCCGCCTGCTGGCCGACGAGGGCGATACGGTCTGGCTGGAAAACCCGTGCTATCCGGCGGCCCGCTCGGTGATGCAGACCGCCGGCCTGCGGGCGGTCCACGTACCGGTCGACGCTGCCGGCATGGCGCCGGAACCTAGTCTCTGGGAGAGCCAGCCGCCCCGCCTGGTCTATCTGACACCGTCGCATCAGTATCCGCTGGGGGCGGTGCTCAGCCTGGAACGGCGCCTCGAATTCCTGCGCCGGATCGTCGCCGCCAATGGCTGGATCATCGAGGACGACTACGACAGCGAGTTCAACCACGCCCGGCCCGGCTATAGCCCTTTGCCGGCGCTACAGGGACTGCACGCCGACGCGCCGGTGGTCTATGTCGGCACCTTTTCCAAGCTGCTCTATCCGGGCTTGCGCGTTGCCTACATGGTGGTGCCGCGCTGGGCGGCGCGCGAATTCGGCGAACGGATCGCAAGCCTCTACCGCTCCGGTCAGGCGGTCGAGCAGCGCGCCCTGGCCGGCTTCATCGAAAGTGGCGCGCTGACCCGCCATTTGCGGAAGATGGCGCCGATCTACCGGGCGCGTCAGGCCGTCTTGCGCCGGGAACTGACGGCGGCTTTCGGCGATGATGTCGAAATCCTTGGCGGCGATGCCGGTCTGCATCTGACGCTCGGCCTGCCCGCCGGTGAGCCCGACCAGGCGGTCATCGCCAAGGCCATGGCGCTTGGCGTCACGGCCCGTCCGCTGAGTGAGTATTGCGCTGCTGAGGTACCTGGGGCGTCACGAAATGGATTGGTCCTTGGTTACGGCATGGCCGAGGAAAAACGTATTCCCGAACTGGTGGCGCGCCTGGCCAGGGCTGTCGCAGCAGACGCTTGACGCACTGCACAATGCGCCCGCACAATAGACCGATGACTTGCCAAATCTCCCTGATCTCCCCGCTGTCCCTGCGCCGCCGCGTCCTGCGTGCGTGGCGCGTTGCCGTTGATCCGGGCCTGGGGTGAGCTAGTCGCAAGACCATTCCGATTTCTGCAAAGGCCGCGGCAATGAAACCCGCGGCCTTTTTGTTTTCTGCCTCTGTTCGAAGGAGCACCCGATGTCCGTTCCCGTCGCCTATCTCGGCATCATCCTGATCTGGGCCACCACGCCGCTGGCTATCCAGTGGAGCACGCAAGGCATTGGCTTCGCTTTCGCCGTGCTCGTCCGCATGTTGATCGGCGTTGTCGTCGCCGGCCTGCTGGTCGCCGTCTGGCGCATCGGCCTGCCGCTGCACGGTCGGGCGCGCCGGGCCTATCTGGTCGGCGGATTGGGCTTGTTCGGGGCGATGGCGCTGACCTACTGGGGGGCGCGTTACGTCCATTCCGGCCTGATTTCCGTGCTCTTCGGGCTGTCGCCCTTGATGGCCGGGGTGCTGGCCGCGCTGTGGCTGGGCGAACGCGCGCTGACGCCGCGCAAGATCGCCGGTATGGTGCTCGGCGCTTTCGGCTTGGCGGTGATCTTCATCGATGGCGACAGTTTGGGCGGCGAGCATGCGCTGGCCGGCCTGTTGGCGCTGTTGTTCGCCGTTTTCATTTATTCGGCCAGTCTGGTCTGGCTGAAACGTATCGCCGACGACAGCCCGCCGCTGGCTACCACGGTCGGCACGCTGGCCGTCTCGCTGCCGCTGTTTGTGGTGGTCTGGGCGTTCACCGACGGTCATTTGCCGGCCGTGATGCCGCTGCGCTCGGGGGCGGCCATCGTCTATCTCGGCATCTTCGGCTCGGTGATCGGTTTCGCACTGTATTACTACGTGATCAAGCACCTGGCGGCCTCGAAAGTCGCCTTGATCACGCTGATCACGCCGGTGCTGGCGCTGCTCCTCGGCCACGTCTTCAATGGCGAGGTTATCGGCCTGCGCCTGTGGCTGGGAACCGGGCTGATTCTCTTCGGCCTCGCCGTGCACGAGTGGGAGGCGCTGCTGTCCCTGCGCCTTTCGTACCGGGGGGCCGAGAGCTAGTTTCAGCTTTTGTCTTGGTGATGCTGGATGATCTTGGGCGAACGCTGGAAACCGGCGCCAGATGGTGCAATTGGCGCCTCGGCTCTGTTATTCTGGCGCCTGTTTTGACCAAGCATTTCTTTCGGAGTCCGGTTCGATGCGCATTATGATCATTGACGACAATGCCGCCATGCGCAAAGTGCTGGCGGCAGTCTTCGCCAGTGCCGGGCATGAGGTGGTCGGGGCGTTCGCCGACGGCAATGGGGTCGAGTCGATGATCCGCGAAACCGCGCCCGAGCTGGTCTGTCTCGATTACCACCTGCCGGGTCGCGATGGCCTCGCGATCCTGAAAGCCATCCAGAGCGCGGCGCCGACCATCGACGTCGTCTTCATGACCGCTTCCAGCGAGGCGCGCATCGAGGAGAAGGCGGCCGATGCCGGAGCTTCAGGCTTCATCCGCAAGCCCTTCGGCCAGGCCCAGATCATCGAGGAACTGCGCGCCATCGCGGCGACGCGCGAGATCACTAACCGGGCGGCGCTGGCCGCCGCCCAGCCGGAAGCGCCGGCGGCCGGCGCCAGACGCGGTCGCAAGGGCACGGCGGTGATCGCCGACGACAACGGCTCGGTGCGCCTGGTGCTCAAGGCCCTGCTCGAGGAATCCGGCGTACGTGTGGCACAGATGGTGAGCAACGGATCGGAAGCGATCATTGCCGCCAAGAACCACCAGCCGCGCATTCTCTGCCTGGACGTCAATATGCCGGTGATGGACGGCCTGGAGGCCTTGCCGAAAATCAGGGAGGCCAGTCCCGATACCGCAGTCATCATGGTCACCGGCTGTGCCGACAAGAAGCTGGTCGCCGAGGCGGCCGGACTGGGCGCCGTCGGCTACATCGTCAAGCCGCTGCGTCCGGCCTACGTCGAAGGTTTCATCCGCAAGCTGCTCGGCGCCTAGCTAGGCGAGCAGGGCGACTGACTTGATCTGCGCGCGCAGCGCCAGGCCGGGGCGGATGTCCAGGCGCTGAGCCGAGCGTTTGGTGATGCGGGCGAGCAGCGGTTCGCCGGCGACATCGAGCTTGACCAGCACGTGCCCCGGCGTCTCGGTCGGCGCCAGATCGACGACGATGGCGCTGACGCAGTTCAGGATGCTGGTCTGGACCTGCGGCACCAGCGCCAGGCTGACGTCGCGGGCGTGGATACGGCAGCGCAGGAAGGTGCCGACCGGCTCGTCGTGCCGCGAGACGAAAATCGAACCACCGGGGAATTCGAGGCGGGTCAGGTCGTCCGCCTCATGGGCGGCGATCGCCGCCTCGATGACCACGCCGGCATCGTCGGCGAAGGCGGCCGGCAGGTCGATGCGGGAAAGCACCGCGTTGAGCGGGCCGCTGGCGACGACCCGGCCCTCGTCGAGCAGCACCAGGTGGTCGGCCAGGCGGGCGACTTCGTCCGGCGCATGGCTGACGTAGATGATGGGCAGCGCCAGTTCGTGGTGCAGGCGTTCCAGGTAGGGCAGGATTTCCAGTTTGCGCTTGAGGTCGAGGGCGGCCAGCGGTTCGTCCATGAGCAGGATCTTGGGGGCGGCGAGCAGGGCGCGGGCAATCGCCACGCGCTGGCGTTCGCCGCCGGAGAGCTGGGCCGGGGCACGCTCGAGCAGGTGGGCGATGCCGAGCAGCTCGGCGATGGCCGGCAGGGAATAGGCATCGGCCCGGGCCGCCGCCCGTTTCTGGCCGTATTCCATATTGCCGCGCACCGAGAGGTGCGGAAACAGGCTGGCTTCCTGAAATACCACGCCGAGCGCCCGCCGGTGCGGCGGAACGAAATGGCCGCGTGCCTCGTCCTGCCAGACCTCGTCGCCGATCGCGAAGTAGGCCTGGCCAGCCCGTTCCAGCCCGGCCATGGCGCGCAGACAGGTCGTCTTGCCCGAGCCGGAATGGCCGAACAGGGCGGTGATGCCGCGGCCGGGCAGGGCGAGGTCGACGTCGAGCCGGAAATCGCGGCGCTCGATCAGGAATCTGGCACGAATCTCCGGGGTCATGCCGTTTTCCGTCGCGCCGGGTTGAAAGTGTAGAGCCCGAGCAGGACGAGGAAGCTGAACAGCACCATGCCCCCGGACAGCCAGTGGGCCTGAGTGTATTCCAGGGCTTCGACGTGGTCGTAGATCTGCACCGAGACGACCCGGGTCTTTTCCGGAATGTTGCCGCCGATCATCAGCACGATGCCGAATTCGCCTACCGTATGGGCGAAGCCGAGAATGGCACCGGACAGGAAGCCGGGCCGGGCCAGCGGCACGGCGACCGACCAGAAGGCATCCCACGGGCTGGCGCGCAGTGTCGCGGCGACTTCCAGCGGGCGGTCGCCGATCGCCTCGAAGGCGTTCTGGATCGGTTGGACGACGAAGGGCAGCGAGTAGAACACCGAGGCGATGACCAGGCCGGGGAAGGTGAAGGGCAGCAGGCCGAGGCCGAGGGCCTGGGTGAATTGTCCGACCGGCCCGTTCGGGCCCATGGTCAGCAGCAGATAGAAGCCGAGCACAGTCGGCGGCAGGACCAGGGGCAGGGCGACGACGGCACCGATCACGCCCTTGAAGGGCGAGCGCGTGCGGGCCAGCCACCAGGCGATGGGCGTGCCGATGACGAGCAGCAGCAGGGTGACCACCGTGGCCAGCTTGAGGGTCAGCCAGACGGCGGCAAGATCGGTACTTTCCATAGTCAGTGGCGGGAAAACAGATCGCGCAGTTTACACAGGGTGGTCGTGATGTCGAAGTGCGTATCGGGCAGGGCCTCGCCGGCCAGGATGCAGGTGATGGCGACGGCGGGGTCGCTTTCGCCGGTGAGCAACACGTCGGCGCCGCGTTTTTTCATGTGGCGGATGAAGCCGTCGCCGGCGCTGGCGCAGACGACGAGGTCGATGCCGTCGAGCGGGTGCGCTTCGTTGTCCTCGAAGCTGTGGAGGATCTGTTCCTTGTTCAGCTCGACCCGGCTGGGCGCCGGCAGCAACTGCTTGGCGCGGTGCTCGGTCAGGTCGTAAACCAGCCATTGTCGGGTTTGCCCGGCATGGCCGCTGACGGCGGTGAAATCCTTGGTGGCGATGGCGATTTTCATGGTTCAAGGCTCGCTTGGAGAAAGGGGGGGCAGGGAAGGGGGCCAGCGTCACGGCCACGTCACGGGGTGGGGCGAAATAGGGGGCGCTGGTGACCAGAATTTGGGCACCGGCGCGGGCGTAGCGTTCGGCGTTGGCGGCATTGACGCCACCTGCCGCCGCAAGTCGGGCGCCCGGACTTTGCCGGTGGATGCGCTCCAGCGTCTCGGGCGGCAGTTTTTCCAGTTGCAGGATGTCGGTGCCGGCCGCGGCCCAGATGGCGGCCTCGGCCTCGTCGCCGACTTCGACGACGATGGTCCGTTCGGGCCATTGCCGGCGGAGCCGGGTGACGGTGGCAGCTGGCGCTTCGCCAGCCAGAAAGGCGCGGTGCTCGGCGAAGAGCAGCAAGGTCTCCGACAGGCTCAGGCGGTGCGGGCTGGCCCGGCACAGAGCACGGCCTTGATCGCCGCCGCCTTGGTACCGGGAAAATTCTTGCGTGTGCACACGACGCTGGCCGCCGGATCGCCCCGGCGGGCGGCGGCCACGATATCGGCAGTACAGGTGGCGATGCCGGAAAGGTACTCGATCAGGGTCTGCGCCGTTTTCCAGACGGCGTGCAGCCCGCCAGCTCCGCCTTCGAGGCAGAGGATTTCTTCGCCGGCCTGCCGTCGGCTGCCGCTCGGGGCGAACGTGCCGGCCGCGCGCAGGCAGCGCAGCTCGCCCATGCGCCGCGCCTCTTCGCTACCGCAGACGACCATTTCGTAGCGGGCGCGAAAAACCAGGCGCCCAGGCTGCTCGCCGATGCCGAGGGCAAAGGTCGTGGCGTCGCCGCAGGGCCCGTCCTCCTGCAGCAGATGGTCGAGGGTGGCGTCGGTCAGGGTGTAGGGATTCATGGTCGCGGTTCAGCCCGGCGGGCGGTCATCTCAGCGCAGGTCGTAGCCGAATGACCTGATCACCGCCCTGGCCTTGTCGCCCTTCAGGTAGGCGAGCAGGGCGGCAGGGGCCGCCTTGCCTTTGCCCCTGGCGAGCATCAGGGCGTCCTGGCGGATCGGCTGGTAATAGTCGGCCGGTACGACCCACGCCGAGCCGGCGGTGAGCTTGCCGTCCTTGGTGACTTGCGACAAGGCGACGAAACCAAGTTCGGCATTGCCGGTGACGACGAACTGCTGCGTCTGGGAAATGTTCTCGCCTTGGACGAAGCGTTCCTGCAGCTTGTTCAGGACGCCGAGCCGGGTCATGGATTCGATGGCGGCGGCACCGTAAGGCGCGGTTTTCGGGTTGGCCAGCGCCAGGTGTCTGAAGTTGCCGGTTTTCAGGATTTCCCCTTTGCCATCGACCAGCTCGGGGTTGGCCGACCACAGCACCAGTTTGCCGATGGCGTAGGTGAAGCGGCTGCCGGCTACGCCCTGGCCTTCCTTTTCCAGGCGGGCCGGGGTTTCGTCGTCGGCGGCCAGGAAGAGTTCGAAAGGCGCGCCATTGGCGATCTGGGCGTAGAACTTTCCGGTGGCGCCGAAGGAGAGCACTGCCTTGTGGCCGGTGTCCTTCTCGAACAGCGCGGCAATCTGATGCATCGGCGCTGTGAAGTTGGCGGCGACGGCGACCTGGACTTCATCGGACCGGGCAGGGAAGGCAAGGGCTACGGCCAAGGCGACAATCAGGATTCTTTTCATGGCTAACCTCAGCTCAAGCGTAAAGACACAGAATGACCGCCGAGGCCTTGAACACGGCGCAGGCCGGCGCGCCGACGGTCAGGCCGAGCTGTGTGACGCTGTCGTGAGTGACGACGGCACAGACCGTCTTGCCGCCAGGCATGCTCAGGGTGACCTCGGCATTGACCGGGCCATCGTGGATGCGCGTGACCTCGCCCCACAGGTGATTACGCGCCGTGGTCCGCAGATTGCGGTCGGTCAGCAGCAGCACCGACGACGACTTGACCAGGGCGCTGATCTCCATGCCGATGGTCAGGCCCAATGTTTCGGCCGATTCGCGGGTGATCACGGCGACCAGTTCGTTGTCGGCATCGAGCTTCAGGCGCACCTCGAAATCGACATCCCCGTCGCGCAGGCCGACGATCTGGCCAGCGAACTGGTTGCGGGCGCTGGTCTTCATCGACATCCGCTTCAACAACTGGCGAAACTGCTGGAAATCGCCGGCCAGGCCTTCGTTCATGCTCGTCGCCAGGCGGTCAAGCGCCGCCTGGTATTCGGTTTCGAGCGCGCGGTAGAGCGCGACAGTCTTGTGGCCGTGCGCGGTGAGCAGTGTGCCGCCGCCGTTCTTGCCGCCGGTCGAGCGCACGACCAGGGGCTGGTCGGCCAGGTTGTTCATGGCGTCGATGGCATCCCAGGCGGCTTTGTAGGACAGCGGCACAGCCTTGGCGGCCTGTGAAATCGAGCCGTGCTTGTCGATGGCTTCGAGCAGCCGGATGCGGGTATCGCCGAGAAAGCTGCCGAACTCGGTATCGACCTCCAGCCGGCTGCGCAAGCGATGTGCGATTTGTTCCATTTTGTCGCCTTTGCTACGTTGTGTTGTTGCGTATATAACGATAACGTAATTGCCTGGGGCGACGGCGATTTTTGGCGAAATGTCATGGAGCACTATGGTTGTTTATGGCTAACGCTGTTCGCTAAAGTGACGACATGCCCGGCTGGTTTCGTTATGCTGTTGCGTATATAGCGAAAACCGGGCCAGGCAAACGGACAGTCAAGGAGAACGGCATGAAGATCAGCGCCCGCAACGCATTCGCAGGCCGTATCACGGCCCTGGTCGATGGCCAGGTCAATGCCGAGGTCGAGGTCACGACACCGGGCGGCGACCGCATCGTCGCCATCGTCACCGAAGGCAGCGTGCAGGCGCTCGGCCTGGTCGTCGGCAAACCGGTCATCGCCTATGTCAAGGCGCCGTGGGTGATGGTGCTGGCCGGTACGGGCGGCGTGAAGTTCAGCGCCCGCAATCAATTGGCCGGTACTGTCGAAAGCCTGCAGAAAGGGGCGGTCAATAGCGATATCGGCATCCGGCTGGCGGGCGGGGTGCTGGTCCATGCCGTGATCACCAACGAGGCGGTGCTCGAGCTCGGGCTGCAGCCTGGCGTGCCGGCCTGCGCGTTGATCAAGGCCAGCCATGTCGTGCTCGGGGTAACGGCCTAGGCGTCGAAATGCATGGCCAGGCTGGCCAGCACC
Source organism: Dechloromonas sp. A34 (assembly GCF_026261605.1). Classification (NCBI taxonomy): domain Bacteria; kingdom Pseudomonadati; phylum Pseudomonadota; class Betaproteobacteria; order Rhodocyclales; family Azonexaceae; genus Dechloromonas; species Dechloromonas sp. A34. The sequence continues at coordinate 3,512,977 of NZ_CP102486.1, read as the reverse complement.
TTGGGCAGCGGCAGGTTCTCCTCGGATTCCAGGATGCCCGGTACCGGGTGCGGGTACTCGTAGAAAATGCCGTAGGTGCCGGCGCGCTGGCCGTGCAGGTAAACGTGGGCGCGCAGTTTGTCGAGTTCGGAATGGCGCAGCGTGACGATGTGAGGATCGGCGCCTTCGTCGGGCACGACGTTGCAGGCCTGGGCGACGCGTTCGTCGAGCGAGACCAGGACGCGGCGGATTTCGCGGGATTTGGGGGAGGCCCAGGGATTCATGTTCATGGCATCAGCTCCGGTCGGATTTGCGCCAGCCAGGCATCGACCCGTTCTTCGGTCAGGGCCGGCTGATTGATCTGGTCGATGGCCAGACCGAGAAAGTGCTCGCCATCGACCGCCTGCGAGGCGGCGAATTCGTAGCCGGCAATGGGCCAGCGGCCAACGACGCGGGCGCCGCGGGCGGCGACGGCATCGTGGATGAGGCCGATGGCGTCGACGAATTCGTCGGGGTATTTCTTCTGGTCGCCGAGGCCGAAGATGGCAACCACCTTGCCGGCCAGATCGGCGCCGGCCAACTGCGGCAGGAACTCTTCCCAGCTCGGCTGGCTAAGGCCGGTCGACAGGCCCGGCAGCTCGCCCTCGCCGAGCGTCGGACTGCCGAGGATCAGCGCATCGCAGGCGAGAAATTCCGCCAGCGTCGTGCGGCCGATATTGGCTGGCGCCGCGGCCGCATCGCCCAGCTTTTTGGCAATCTGCTTGGCGAGCAGCCGGGTGCGCCCGGTATCGGTGCCGAAAAAAATGCCGATCCTGGCCATGGCGGCTCAGACCGGAACGGCCTGCTCCTGGGTCAGCTCTTCCGGCAGGCAACCGACCGGGTCGCCGAGCGCGCCGTCCGGGCCGTTTTCGAAACGGACCAGATAGACGTGCTGGGTTTCGTCGGCTTCGGCCCGGCCATACTGGATGATCATGCCGCGCATGCCGGCCGGGGCGATCAGGCCTTCCTCGACGTCGATGCCGGGCATGCCGCCATCGTTGAGGATGTTTTCGGCGGCGTACACCAGCTCGCCGATGTCGTATTTGTAGTCTTCCATGATCTCAGCTCCAGATGTCGGCAGGCGCCAGCAGGCGCTCGACCGGCTGATCGAACATCAGGTGCTCGTCGATGATCGCGCCGACATCCTCCGGCTTGACGCCGGTGTACATGATGCCTTCGGGATAGACCAGGACGCTCGGGCCGGCGTGGCAGGGGCCGAGGCAGCCGGTGTTGGTCAATTGCAGACCGGAAGACCACAGGTTGCGGGCGGTGAATTCGTCCGAGAAGGCTTGCCAGGTCTGGCCGCAGGCCTTTTCCTGGCAGGAACTGCGCGGGTGACCGGCGGGACGTCCCTGAACGCAGACGAAGACGTGTTTCTTGGGTTTTGCCATCAGACTCTCCTTGTTGATGGCTGGATCAATGCAAGGGGAGTGCCAGGTAATAAGCCATTGAATTCAAAGGCTTGTTGGAGAGCGCCTGTGTCGCATTCGCGACAAACCGGCGACACCACCAAAAAGCGGTGGTGCCCATGGGCAGGATCGAACTGCCGACCTCTCCCTTACCAAGGGAGTGCTCTACCACTGAGCCACATGGGCAAAACCTGGTGCTCCTGACGGGGTCAAATTAAGCCTAAAATAGGCCGTCATTCTTAGGTTTGTGTTGGTTCGAACTTTAAGATACCATCAGGTGCTAACTGCTTGGGGTTTCAATCACTTGAAAACCGCTGCTGCGATGGTTAGTCGCATCCCGAAGCGGCGCGCATTGTAACAGGGATTTTTAAAACCTTAGCATCAGCGATCTGTGCCTAGAGAAAAAGATGTGGCCTCACCACTGAGGCCACGTACACGGAGCTGAAATATCAAGCATTTGGTTTGGCCCAACAGACCACAACGTGAGTAACCGTCCGGTGGTCAGCCATTGCCGCCATTGGGGAGCTACACCACCAACGGCCGCAATGAGATGGTGAGCAGCTTTCGGCATTGATGCGGGTTGCGTACAATCACCATCAAGAGTCATTAGCGACGGGCTGCTTCACGCGCTGCCGATGTTTGAAAATAGTATTGTTGCCGTATAGCTGTTCGTGGCATGGCCTTGAGGCGCACATAGGCTGCGCGCAGGCCGCTTGTGATCATCGTACCGAAGGCTGGCGTGCTGACCGCATAAAGTGGGACAAAAGTCTGCTCGGGAGATTTAATGCCAAAGACATATATTGACCGTACTCGACGTTCGCTGGTCTTCGGAGGTGCCACTCTTGGTGGAATGGCCGCCGCAGGGTGCTGCTCAATCCCGCTGAGCCCACAGATTTCCGGTGGTTGCAGCCCCCTCCCGTTTCCTTTTTTGGCTGGACCTGAAGTTCTGGCTGCATGGGCTAAGCCAGAGCGCTTCTTCGACGCCCACACGCACTTCTTCAACGCGCAGGATGTGCCGGTCGCTGGCTTCCTGACGAAGTCAGTCGCCCACAGCATCAAGTCAGAGAACCTACGCAAACTCATAATCGCTCTTGCGCCGGTTGTCGAAGCGCTGGCCAACCTAGCACCGACAACTGAGCGCGAGCACAGGGAACTTTGTAGAAGCTCAGCCAAGGCTCTCCACACCCTGAGGGCCCAGAGCGAAGACCTGGACACTGAAATCGATCGTCGCCGCGACGACATGGCCAGAGAGCTCTATAAGCGAATCTTGCAGGAAGGCGATGAGATTCCGAGGTTGTTCAACGAAGCAGTGTCGCGTGCCAAATCACGAGATATCAATGCCCTACGCAACCAGACCACGGCGTTCAGCGAGGATTTCGTCCGTGAGGCTCTGCGGGATGGGGGCAGCTACCGCACATCGTCTAAGGCGCTCATTTCCCGGCGCACATCGGACATGGCGACCGAGGAAGCTGAGGCCATGTCCATGAAGGGAGCCCTGCAGTTCGTTGGCTTCATGTTAGCGCCAAGGCACCACAATCTGCGGACATATATTCGGCGATTCTCCGAACACTCACCAAGCCTCCCTCTGTCTGGCTGCTTCGCAGCGATGGTCGACTTCAATTACTGGCTCGACTGCCCAGCAAAGGCCTCTCTGATGCATGACCAAGTGATGGTGCATGAGCAACTCGCGCTCCTTTCGCGCGGCTTTCTGATGCCCTTGGTAGCCTACAACCCCTGGGTCGATATCAAGGAAGGCGATGCCAGCATCAAGCTCGTAGAGAAGGCAGTAAAAGAGCATGGGTGCGTCGGCGTAAAGATATACCCGCCAATGGGTTTCTATGCCTACGGCAATGCGGGCAGTCCCATCCAGAGCTCCGAACCTCGGCCGGATCCGGTTATGCTGGACAAGAAGCTGCGAACCTTCTACGAGTTGTGCGATGACTTGGGCGTCCCCGTCATGGCACATGCCAACGAGTCCAACGGTAGAGACGCCGCCCACGACATGCTCGCTGGTGCGAAGGGGTGGATCTCGCTTCGGGAGCAAGTCGGCACCCTCAAGGGCCTGCGAGTGAATGCTGGCCACTTCGGCGGAGATGACGTTCACGACTCAAGCGACTGGACCAACGACTTTGTGCGCCTGATGAGCGAACCTGGCGGGCTGCGCATGTACGCCGACTTGGGCTACTGGGAGCGGCTTCTCGACAAGAAGCCGACCCAGGACAACCTGGCTAAGATTCTTATGGCCCCCTTGACGGGAGGCACCACAGCGGATCGAGTGATGTACGGCAGCGATTGGCTCATGCTGAGCAAAGAGCCTGGCTGGGAGACCTATGGCGAGGGTGTCGCGAAGGTCATCCGAGGACTCGACCCCTCCGGCAAGATTTCGACGAAGGTCCTGGGTGGCAATGTTCTCGAGTGCTATGGTCTTACCGAGACTAGCCGCAGGGGAGCCAAGGGCGTGGGAACGTTCGAGCGGCTGCAGAAGTTCCATGAGACCAACGGGCTGGGGTGGCTGAAGGATTGAGCGACGGCCGCAGCCCGTGAAATGCAGCCCGAAGCCTCGGCGAGGTGGCTTGCTGTGGCCCTGCTAAGGCCGTTTCGGTGCGGTTAGTGGCGGGCCTTTGCGCATTGGAGACAGTAGCCATTACTCAATGTCAGTGCCAGCAGCTGCTTACCAAAGTCAACGTAAGCTCTGGTGGTCACCCGCCTTTGCCTGTCCAGGCGCCATGAAGCAGTCACCACGTATTGCCTCGTAGATTAACTCAGAGAACATTGCTAGTAATGCCAGACTGTTTTCCTCGGCGCGTTGCTGCGCGTCAATCCATGCTATTGCGCTATCGGGAAGTAAGACCGGGTCTATCAGCGGCTGATCGGCAGCCACTTGCACGATGCGATGGCGCAACGAATTGCAGTTGGCGCTTAGGGAAGGCCTCCACGAAAGGCTCGACACGATCTGCCTCCGGTAGAAGTTGCCGGCATTGATCACCACGTTCGTGTCGGCCAAAGTGGGTTCGGTTGGCTTGCCCTCACTGGCGCATGCGCCAAGCATCGGCCAAAAGCATGCCAGGCCCAGGATCACTACAACGCGTTGAACTCGGCCGGTCCTAGTCCGCATAGAGCAACGCCTCGGGTTGGTACGAGGGCGAAGTTGTACCAGCGGCTATTGAGTTGATGATCGCCTGAGCTGCGTCGTCTACGCAGCGAACGCTGGAGAAGCTCTTATTCATAACGCTGCCCTTCTGTTCGAGATGACCGAGTCCAAGCCAGTGTCCGACTTCATGTGTGAAGACACGAATTAAGTCCACCTGCCGGGGGGAAGACCCTACCAGGACCTGGCCGATATCACCCGCATAGAATGAGAATTCACCGAGATTCATCCTTATCAGGTCAGTGCCGTTCCAGCATGCAACGATACCAGTGCGATTCCCGCAGGGCATACTCTCCTTGTCCCACTGGATGTTGATGATCATCTCCTCATCTCTGGCGGCCTTGGTGGCTCTGCAAAGGGGAGAATCAGCGGCGGCGAACTTGTTGTTTTCCTCTGCCAGTTGGTTGCAGAACCGACGCTTCTGTCGCAGCGTGCCGCTCATCTTCGCAAATGATTTTGCGGTTGTGAATGCACCGGAGTTCTTCTCTACGATTATTCTCTTTTGCCAAGGGTAGCGCGTTGCGAACGTGGCGCGATAGTTCTCAGGAGTACCTTTCAGCATGTCCTGAGGGACATAGACATCGCCGTCGACGGCGATTACCGAGAACTGATATGGGGTGCACTTCGTGCACGTGCTGCGCCAAAGCATTATGGCGTTGAGCAGCGCGTTGACCGCCTTGCTGTATGGCTCACCAGATATACCCAGTTCCAAAAGACCAGTTCTGACCGTTAATGCGTACGCGCCCTGAAAAACTGCAACCTGTTTCGTTGGGGCCGATTTCTGCGCTCCGTCCGGCAATCGGGTACAAGTATAAACGTCAGCCGCATGTGTGTCCGCCGTAGACGGCCGACTGGGTTGTCGGTCCCTATATACCTCGATATCGACCGCAGAGGATGGTGTGCCGCTAGCCAAATTGACGGTCCAGCGCAGTGTGTCACCAACGAAATTCCAGGGAATACTTGCCGATATCCAGCTCCCCGAAGGCACTCCGTCGCGGGTCAGGTTACTCGCGCAAATCCCGGTCGATGCTACGGCTTGGCCGATTGGTTTGGCGTCGAAGCGGATAGCTACAGAGTTGTCGGACGGCCATTCATTGACCTTGACATAGATGTTCCTGCCGCTCAGAGCATGGATTTCGCCCGGCGTGTCGAGTGCGCCCGCCGGAAGGCGGGTACGCTGCACTAGCCCGACGTCGGGTGGCGCCAGCGACGTGCCAACTTGGCAGGCAGGTACTTGGAGGCCGATCGGAGGCCGGAGGAAGTCAAAATAGGGCAAGGGCGGCGGATCGACTTTCGCATGTGAAGCATCAACACCTGCTCCCGATACCATGACTTCGGAGAGATTCTCATCAAGAATGGTAATTTCGGGGGTAGTGTTGTGCTGGAAAACACGGATCCGCCACCGGCTCGCCGCTCCACTCGACTGTGTTACCAGTTGGGAACGCCCAAAGGTTGGCAACATATCTACAGGCGTCCAGTCGGTGCTGCAGAACGTGACGAACTCAGACGAGCCGGCGGGCTGCACGTCAATGACCACCCGTTGCTGAAGGCGCGGACCGTTGCCGGCGCTAGGCGAACGCCAGTGGAACCACGCTGGACCCGCAGACACGAACTCCAAGGTGAACGGCCTGGTCGGGTTGGCGCCCCGCACTGGTTCAAGGACGTAAGGGTCTATCCTTGGAGCCACATTCGCCTCGCCAGGTTGCGGCATAGGCGCCAAAGGCAGCTGTTTAAACACGCACACGGCGGACTGAGCTTGGTGCGTCGGCGTAAGAAACCCAGCCAGCAATAAAATCAGTAGGCGCACAACACCCGTCATTAGTTCGGCAAGCCGAGGTAAACCTGCAGAAAGATGCTCCATCTCTCGCTCGCCACGAAGTCGATCTTCTTGAATTCATTGCTGCGAAGGTAGCCATCGCTCCAGCTATCGCGGTTGAAGGCCGCCTTCGTCGCCGGGAAGTAGATGGCGATGCCATTAGAGCCGTAAGGTTCTCCACGCCGCGACGACGTGTAGTTCGCTACCACCATCGATTTGGCGAGGTTGCGGGCATTGCGGGTGTGCGCAAGCGCGGGTGACGACGATGCCGCCTCCTCAAGCCTGCGTTCGAGCGCGCCTAGGAAGCCAATGAGGTCTATAGTGACCGGATTTCGCGGCTCGTTGTATGCGCCGCGGTCTGCCCTGGCAGCCTTCACAATGGGGAAGTGCTTCACTCGATCCATCAGAAGGGCGTCGCTTAGTGCACTCATTTCGGCGGCCAACGGCTTTGCTGCTCCCAGCTTAATAGCACTCAGTGTGGTGTTGTCGTTATCGCCGTAAGTGTCGCGATAACTTTTGACAAGAGAGGCTGCGAGTTGGTCTTCGGAGTCCTCGGGGTGTCGCGTCAAGAGGCTTGCGACGCTTGTGTAGTTCCAGCCATTGCCCGGTTCTAGCTCTTCGCTGGCGACCATGATCGGCGCTACGTCCCGCAACTCGTACGCGGTTTCCAGCATTGCCATCAAGCACGCATCGAATCCCACAAGTCGAAGCTCCGATCCAAACACAGAACTCAGCGAAGCCTTCAGGTCAGCGTTGTAAATGATTGATCCTGTGTCGATGTCCTGCGAAACGGCGCGATGGCTGATACCCGCGCTCGCTCGCTCGGCCCGATCCGGTGCTGGTGCGGCCGCCGCTTTAGCGCCGTCGGCCGGCAGGATCAATCTATAGCCTTGGCCATGATTCCAAATGACCACCGCATACCTCCGCGCAGGGAAAGCCGCCTTTCCCCACCTGAGAAAATCAGCAAGAGTCGCGGGGGCACCCATATCAACACTCTTCCCTGAGCCAACGATCTCGATCTCTTCGCCAGGCCCGGGCGTAGAACCCTTCGCCACGTGGAATCGCCTAGCGCCACTCCAACCGCCTAGCACCTCCTTCAGCGATGCCTGCTCGCCAGGTCGGCGCTGGGGACGTCCCATCTGGACCACGAAGTCTACGTCCCCCGTGCTGCCTACGGACGCGAGTTCCTTGAAGTCCTCGATGGCGAACTCCTCGAGGTCGTTCTTGCCGTTCATGAAGATCAGCACTGTCCATTCCTTCGGCTTGACGACATCCGCGACCGCGGGCCCAACGCCGGAGATAAGTGCTAAAGAGAGAATGACTGCCGCCAATCCGAGGCGCAGTCGCCTGTGATAGCAATTATCAATATGCAACTGTAACGCTCTCATTTCTCCTCCAATTGTTGTCCAGCGATACAGCGACTATGGCCCGGGAAAAGTCCGTTTGGAGGAGCATCACAACGCTCCGACAATAAGCACAGGGCATGGCCAAAGCGTACGCTATAACAGGTCGTTGAATTTTCCCCTGACGCCTCCGGCAATCGAACTCTGACAAGCATAAACCGAATATTTGGAACCCCTTGCCGCGCCTTGAAACCCGATTTCAGCAGGATTTTGGCCCCGTATCGGGGTTTTAGCTGCCTATCGGCAACCGGTGGGCGGATTTCGCCCTACACCGTGTTCAATCGCCAGCCAAAGATCGTCGCCATTCGCGTCAGGTTGTAAGCAGCCAGGGTAAAGGTCGTTTCAGCCTTTACCTTTGCCAATCGAATAAAACAGGTCTTGCGAAGGCCGCCTACCGTCTTCGCCCAACCAAAGATTTCTTCAATTCGTTTGCGAATGCACAAGCTGCCGCTGTCTCGTCGTGCCACTGGATCCCAGACGAGTCAGTATCGCGAGACAGAGGTAGCCATCTTCACCTACCTCCCTTGAAGAAGGAGATCAGCAGCGCGAGTACCTTCATCTCCGCCAGACCATCACACCAGAGGCATTGGTCATAGTTCTTCCTCCCGCAATTTTGACGTTACTGGCCTGAGGCCTTGCGTCCGGTTGCTAAACCAATTGAGAGAAAGGCTACTCTATGTCATATAGTATTGGCATCATCCACATGGATGATCAGCTTTCGCTGTTGATGGCATGAAGAAATCGAATGTGACCTGAATACGCCTGCACTTGGCAGGGGGTACTATTGGGGATAAGCGCGAGACCGGTGAAGTCGCGGAGACGTGGGCGATCATCGACACGTCGTCAGATGTTTTCTCGGCTCGTTTGGAATGGACGCGCCGACGTATCGGATCACCTTCTGCCCTCACTGGTCACGGCTGCTTCGGTGGCGAGACGCGGGACCGACAGATATTGATGACCACTCAGTATGGGGTGAAGGGGCCTACCTAGCATTAACCCAAGACGGGCTATAACAGTTCACGGTCATCCAGGGAAAATCCCCGGATCCTTGCCTTTGCCGAACGAGAGGTGATGGATGCATCAAGAAGATGGCAAGCAAATCGCTAAATTGGCTCAGCACCCTCTACTCGAACTAGGCGTTCGAAACCATGCCACTATCAGTCGACTATTCACGCATTCGCGCAACCTCCGGATCCCAACACGTGGGCTTTGAGGAGCTGCCCACAGCAAGCAAGCAATCGCAGCCTTCGACTAGCGTAATGGGGGAATCCCCGCAATCAGCGTAACCAATGTGACCTGCCGATCCGTCTGAGTTTTTGCAAAAACGGATCTCAATTGTGTCTTGACTGTGGGGATTTTGACGCCCTGCACCGAGGCAAACTCATCCAGCGTTTCGCCATGGCACAAAGCCCGCGCCAATCGGGACTCGGCAGCCGAAAGCCCAAACATGGACATCAGTTGCCGTGCACTGGCAATACGGCGTCGACCCAGCGGAAACACAAGACACGCTATAGTTTGTGACTGCCCGGACAGGGTTTTCGTGCCATCCCGGTTCGGTTCAAGCAGTATCGAATAGCGCGTTTGCGCTGCCGCGTCGCCTTGGCAAATCAAGGTTTCCGCTGCACCTTCGCGGGCGGCACTTTCGATGGCCATCGACAGTACGCCATTGAACGCGGGATCCGGTGCCCAGATGTGGTTGTGGCGAATCGTGAGTACGCTGCCAGAGCGCAGGAACGCGACTGAGCGTTTATCGATATCGACAATTCGCCCACGTTGGGAAACCAGAAATGCGGCCACATACGGAGAGAAGATGGCACCAGCACCCTGATCGACATACTGGCGGATGGCACGGCAATGCTGAAGAAAATCCAGATCTTCCGGTGTCTGGAAATTCCGTCCATGGAGAAACAAACAGTCCGCGCAAATCGGATCTCTGGGTGAGTCGAGAGCGCAATCCGGACGAACGCCGCGACAGGTCGGTGCGTCGCCTGACCGACCTTCGCCTATCTCTTTCGGTGGTGTAGTGTCGGGCACTAGCCCGTTGTTCATCTGATTAATGCTGCGTCCCCCGCGTCATCCAAAGCCGTTGATCCATCGACCTCGCGATCCCGTTCAGCGTATCGCAATCATCCATACGGATGATGCGCACTGACTATGACAAAGAGTAGCCTTCATGGCAACGGGGTAGTAAAGAGTCAGGCTCTACCGACCTTAGGAAAATTTGACAGTGATTTGGACTGTTCAACTGTCTTCGATTTTCCGGTTATTGATCTCGTGTGCCGCCAACATGGCAAAGAATTCACCTAAATTGAAATTGATATACCTATTTGCAATTTCAGAATACAAATGAGCGCGGTTTGCAGGCGCTTAGCGGCGAGAAACAACAACGGAGGGGAAAGCGATGAGTTCGAATTACCGTTTGCTTTTAATGTCGATGATGACTGCGACACCACTAGTGCTCGGAGCATGTGCCTCACCGTCCGTAGCGTATACAAAAGTGGCGACAGATAAAGATATGGTCGCCGACATCTTTGATACGTATTTCCTGCAGAGCTCAATGATTCGTGTCAGCACCGGAGGGGAGGAGATCGTCGTTAATAAGAAAAAGGCCCCTGGTCTTCAGATTCTCTCCGTGCCACAAGAGCACCATGATATTAAGTTAGCACTAACACGCGCAGGCAGTTCCTGGGTCTCGACCAACATCAACATCGTCAAGATACCCAACACCGATCTGGTTCGCGAAATCGGTGTCGAAGTCATCGACAATCGAGTGAAGTACATCGGAGAGGCAGGCAAACTATTCTTGGCTGCGCTCCCATTAATTGCTGCCGCAGAAAAGGGGCATGTCGAGCCAGGGGACGACATTCGAGTAGATGTCTTGAAGTCCCTCATTGGTGCAAAGGTTGAGAGGAACGGTGCCACGGTCTCAGTCGGAAATGGAATCGATTTAGGCATTGGCAAACTCCCACCTGACGCTCGCCAACTTTCAGATTTGCCTAACAAGTTCGAGGCCGGTTATTTCGTCTACGCGGCCTGTCGTTCGGTGGATGTAAAGGTCAAGTACGCTGCGGCGGCGGGTGACACTCCGACAATAGCCACACAACGCGTGCGGATCAGCGATCCGCGTTATTACCAGGTTGTTGGTTTCCCATCCAAAGGGAAAATTACAACGCATGATCAGTGTGGTGTATCCGTACAGACCGAAAAAAACGATGGCATTTCAAGCGATATCGCAGTTGCAACGGCGCTTGTTGAACAGATCAAAGCGATTAAGGATGTCGTCGAAGCAGCCAAGAAGAAAGAGAGTGGCGGCAGTTGATCCAGGGCTGATCAGGGGCGCATTGAACAGGAAAATGGTGTAGGTCTTTCTTACAACCATCTCAAAGTAACGGATACCAAACTTTGATAAGTCATTACTCAGCCGCCTCGTCATTTCGACCAAGCACGCCCATGAGTCAGCAACTCACTGCTTTCTCGCATGGTTTCGTCAAGTCGGTTGGTTTCGATCGGACGCTGACACACGAGTTTTATGCCGCTCTGGCAGGTACGCCGCAAATAGCAGTAGTTGTAGATTCAAAGTCACACTGGATTTTTGTCGCCCAGGGATCACTTGAATCCCTGCAGTTCCCCACCCTGATAGCCAGATCCGTATCTGGAGGAGCGCAAGGTGAAACCGACCTAGATATCCTTCGCACCACTAGTTGGCTAGCGACAATTCAGGTGATAACGCTGCTTCCGTCCGTTCCCAGTATCAGGATCAGGACTAGAAATAAGCCTACAGCACTATCCAGTACAACCGCCTTATTTGGCCTTGGAGCCCCGTCCTTCATCCGGCGGCCTGAGCGCCGTTCATGCTGATAGTTATCGAATGAAGAGGGCTTATTTTTGGATCAGCCGTTGCCGAACACTGAAGCGGCATTGGGTTTACGACTTAACGTTCAGGGGAATTACTATGGCAGCAAGGAAAATGCTTCAAAAAATTGCAGGTTTGTCACTCGCAATGGGGCTGGTTGCCGTCACATCTGCGCAGACGGTGGAATCGACAATCCCTCTGCCGTCTGCCGAACAGCGTGCCTATCTTGAATCTCCAGAAGGATCGGGAACGCGAGGGCATAGCCCAACTGTCTCAGCTTCGGTCGAGATAAAGAAAGTGCCGCCAGATTCAATATTCTACAGCCTTACCAAGCGCGGTAAAGCTGTGCATCAACCGTTACAGAGCGCGAATGAACTCCTGATCCTTCTTGACCCAAAACTTAAGGGCGAGGAAATTCGCGCTGCCCTTAACGTCCACCAACTGGACGTCATCAAGTCAATGCCACAGATCGGCGCAATCGTAGTGGACGCATCTCGCAGACTGGGCGCAGCTGCAGTCAAGTCGTCGACGAACAGCCTACCTAAGGTCAAGAATTCGCCGCTCGACCTTCTGGCCCGAGACTTGGCAAAGGATCCGCGACTACTGTCGGTTACGCCTAATAGTGTGATGTCCCCTTTTGTCCTGAAGTCAGCTATGAAGCCCACTCCTGCCACGCCCGCGCCTGACGTGGCGACCGAAAGGATAGATTGGGGGGTAATTGACTCTAAGTTCGACAAGATTTGGCCGCTGATGACCGCACCTTTCGTCGTGGGCGTCATCGATGTGGGTTTCGCTCCGCATGAGGATTTGGATGCAAAAGCGGGGCTTCCTGGGGCGGTCAAGCCAGCCGACCATGGCAACCATGTTGCTGGAATCATGTGCGCGAAGCACAACGGTATCGGGACCAAGGGGGCGCTAAGGAACTGCACTGTCGTTGAAGCATCGGCGGCTTTACTGCTGACCGGCGATGCGGCTCCGGAAGGCAGTGGCGTCAGTCCGTTCGTGGTGCAATTCAGCGAATATTTAGCTGCTGTTCTTGACTTCCTCGAGGCCAATCCAAACGTAAGGGTGATAAATTTGAGCCTTGGCTACAACTGGATGCCGAATTTCAACGTTGACCCGCGTGTTGATGGTGCAGAGCAGATCCGCAACGAAGTGAAGAATCAGGGACGGATTTTCGCCAGCGTCCTCGCATACGCTAAGCGCCGCGACATAGCCATTGTCATGGCTGCTGGCAATGACAGCAGTACGCTCGACACGCCGCTTGAGGCCCAGTGGGCAAGCGCCTTCAATTACGCAGCCAAGCTGATGGCGGAGAAAGATGGCTGGGCAAATGCATTGGTCGTTGAAGCACATGGCCCTGACAATCATCGCGCTGCATTCTCAAACATTTCTGGAGATATCTCTTGCCCTGGCGTCAATGTTCTGAGCACGCTTGCGAGCGGAAGGAACGCGTATGGGGAACTGTCCGGAACTTCAATGGCATCTCCCTATTGCGCAGCTGGCCTCGCTGCGGTGCTTCAACTTCGTCCCGAACTCAACCTCCGCGAAGCAATTGGCTGTGTCCGTGGGGGAGGTGAAACTATCGATAAGCGTGTGGCGAAATTAGACGTGCAATATTCGGTATCACTGTGCAAAAGATAATTGCGACGTTGACTCGCTGCTCATAACGACCAAGAGAGGGGGCTTCATCTTGAATTCGGTGACGCGGCACGAACGGCTGCAGTGGCCGACGACACGCAATTCGTTTATGGTTCGCAAATGATGGCGCAACCCTAGAAATTGCCGTTGAGCCTGCGTGCCTTCAAGCGACGTCCGGTCAGCGACCTACAGCCGCCTCCCAATCTCAAAGACCCACCGGCCGCTTCGGCCGAACATCGGCCTCATGCCAGCGGCAACGGATCGGATAGGAATCCCGGGCTTCCGGCAGACTGCCTCTCCGATGCAATCCCAGGGACACAGAGTAACAACTCTCATCGCAGTTGAATAGGTCCTCGGGTTCTTGCCTCAAGGCTCGCGATTGGTGGGTTCCTGTCATATAGTGATCGGCTTGTTAAACCGCGCGGCTGCTTGAGTTGCACAAGCCCGAGAGAATACATTCCGAGATGACCTTCGAGACAAACTGGCTGCAATGGTCCTTCGAGCGTTCCAGCCGCCAATTTCGCATGTACGTGATCGAGCCGAAGGCTTACGAGCCGAAAACACACGGCGAAGTGTTCGATGCGGTATTGCGTGACTTCTTCGATACGGCCTCTGGCCAAGCCGTCACGGGTGATGTCTCTGCTGAATCGCCCCGGTTTCCGTGGAGGCCGGTTGGTTTAAGTCAGGCCACGATGGCGGCCTGATCGGCGAGTTGCCTGTAGTAGTTTGCCTCAGCTTCTGCGGGGGGGATATAGCCAATCGGTTCAAGCAGCCTGTGGTGGTTAAACCAAGACACCCATTCCAGAGTTGCCAGCTCCACGGATTCCCTGGTTTTCCAAGGGGCGCGCCGGTGGATCATCTCCGCCTTGTACAAGCCATTAATCGTCTCGGCTAGCGCGTTGTCGTAGCTGTCGCCCTTGCTGCCGACTGATGGCTCAATCCCGGCTTCGGCCAGTCGCTCGCTGTAGCGGATCGAGACGTACTGCGAGCCCCTGTCCGAGTGGTGGATCAAGGCCTCGTCGGGACTCGGCTGACGGGCGTACAGCGCCTGTTCCAGCGCATCGAGCACGAAGTCCGTATGCATGGAACTGCTCACTCGCCAACCCACGATACGGCGGGCAAAAACGTCGATGACAAAAGCCACATATAACCAGCCTTGCCAGGTCGAGACATAGGTGAAGTCCGAGACCCACAACTGATTGGGACGGTCGGCCTTGAACTGTAAGCGCCCGGCGAACTCAGGTCAGTCGGTGATTTGAGGTTGCCAGCGGTGCGGCAGCAGGTCGCCGACGCGGCTTGCCGGTTGGGTCGGCAGGCGGGTCAGGACATCCTTCAGGTAAGCCAAAGGCTCGTGACCATTGAGCTTGGCGGATTGGATCAGGCTCATGATCGCGGCGGCGCGTTTGCCGGCGCGCAAGCTGCCGGCAAATAACCAGTTCTTGCGGCCGAGCGCGATCGGCCGGATCTGATTCTCGATCCAGTTGTTATCGATCGGCACCTGGCCATCCGTTAGGTAATGCGTCAGCGCCACCCAGCGTTTCAGGCTGTAGTCGATCGCCCTGGCGGTCCCCGAGCCATTGGGTACCACCTGTCGTTGCCGGGTCAACCAGGCATGCAATTCATCGGCAATCGGTCGGGCTTTCGCCTCCCGAATTCGTCGTCGCTCATCGATGTCGAATCCGGCAGCTTCCTGCTCGACCCCATAGAGTTTGCCGAAACAATCCAGTGCCTCGCCGGCGATCAGGCTCTGCTTCTGGCTGTGTAGCTCGAAGAACTTGCGCCGGGCATGCGCCATGCAGCCGGCTTCAGTCAACCCATTGGCCAGCAGTGCCTTGTAGCCTGAGTAATCATCGCAAATCAGTGTGCCGCGCCAGTCACCCAGGAATTCCTGGGCGTGCCTGCCGGCACGGCTTTCAGCAAAGTCATAGATCACCGCCTTGGTCGGCTCGAAGGCGCCGATGCTGTAGGACCAGAGGTAGGCTCGATGCGTCTTGCCAGCCCCCGGATCAAGCATGGCCACCGGCGTTTCATCGGCATGCAGCACCCGATGCCCGAGCATCTCATCCTTCAGGGCATCGACCAGGGGCTGGAGTGCCACACCGCATTTCCCTACCCACTGGGCGAGTGTCGATTGCGGAATGGCCAGTCCGGCCCGACCGAAGATCGCTTCCTGACGATAGAGCGGCAGATGGTCGAGGTATTTGGCAACCAGCACCTGCGCGAGCAAGCCGGTCGTCGGAATACCCTTGTCGATAACGTGCGCCGGAACAGGCGCCTGGATCAGCGTTTCGCACTGCCCGCAGACCCACTTGCCACGAATGTGGCGCTCGACGCTGAAGACGCCTGGCGTGTAATCGAGCTTCTCGGCCACATCCTCGCCGATGCGCTTCATCGTGCAGCCGCAAGGGCAGACCGTGGATTCAGGCTCATGATGAATGTCGGCACGCGGCAGACTCGCCGGCAGCGGCTGGCGTTTGGCCTGGCCTTTCGCCTTCGGTGGCGTCGGCGACAGTTGTGCGAGTTCTTCTTCCATCGCCGCCAGATCGGCATCGATGGTTTCCTCGAATAGTTGCGCCTGCTCGACCGGCCAGTGCTCGGTCTTGACCCCGAAGCGCCAGCGCTTGTGCATCGCCAGTTCATGCGTGAGTTTGTCGATCTTGGCTTGGCGCCAGTCCAACTCGCGGTCTTTCTCGACCAGCAGGCGACGCAGTTCGTCAGCGCTGAGTTGGTCGAGGTGGGTTGGCAAGGACATGGCCGGCATGATGCCGTCCGCCGCCCGATCTGACCATCGTGGACTTCCCCAATGGTGGACCGTCAAACAATCCGGATCACACCGCCGTCAGCCAGTCGTTCCCATGGCAGACCGAGGACGAGTGCATCAAACTGCGGCCGGCTGAGCTCGACGCTGCTGTTGCCGTGCCGCCAGCAGAATCGCCCCTGATTGAGCCGACGGTTCGCTAGCCAGATACCGTATCCATCATGGACCAGCACTTTCATCCGGTTGGCTCGGCGATTGGCAAACAGATAGGCATGGTGGGGTCGGGCTTCGCCAAACATCGAGACGACCCGGGCCAGGATCGTCTCGGTCCCCGCCCGCATATCCAGCGGCGTGGTCGATAACCACAGGGCATCGACCCGAATCACCGTAGCCAATCTCGCAACCAGGCGGCGCAATCGCTCGCCGCCTGTCCAGGCCATTCAATCTTCACCGCCGTGTTGCCACGCCGAACTTCGATCCGAATGTCGGGGATGCTTGAGACGATGGGTGGCATCGGTACCGGCACAAAGGCGGGTTCTGTGCCGCGCGCCGGTGAAATCGACCGTGCCGGCAGGCTGCGGCTCGGTGGCTCAATGCCCCGTTCCCGCATCCAGCGACGGACCTGATTCGCATTGACGCTATTGGCCAACGCAATGCCGGCAACTGAAGCGCCGGCCTCACAACAGGCAGCAATCACTGCCTGCTTGAACTCCTCGGGGTGAGTCCGCCTGCGGCGGCTCGGCTTCTTAACTTCCATCGATCGTGTCCACCATCTTTTTTAGTGGACACTATCTTCACGGTCTAAGCCGTCAATTCACAGATGAGTTCGCCGGGCGCTTACCTTGAACTGTCGATTGACCCGATCCAGCGGGCAAGCCGCTTTGCTGTCGCTGATCGTGGTGCGCACCACCTTGCCGCGCATGACTCCGCGCAAACCTTGACGCCGCATGAGTCGCTCGACCGTACAACGGGCCACCGCGATGCCTTCGCGGTTCAGTTGCCGCCAGACCTTGTCGGCACCATAGACCTGCAGGTTGGCCTGCCAGACGCGCTTGATCTCGGGCACTAACACCTCGTCACGCCGCACTCTCTGACTGCGCTGTTCAGGATTGCGCCGCCGAGCGACATGACGCCGGTAGCCCGACGGGGCAATCTGCAATTGCCTGCAGATCGGCTCGACCCCGAAGGCAGCACGATGCTCGTCGACGAAAGACCTCAAGACTTGAATCGGCGGTCGAGCTCCGCCTGGGCGAAAAACGCGCTGGCAAGCTTGAGGATCTCGTTGGCTTTGCGCAGCTCTTTGACCTCGCGCTCCAGTTCCTTGACACGCTTCTGGTCCGCCGTGGTCGGCCCTTCGCGCTGGCCGGCATCTCGTTCGTGCTGACGCACCCAGGTCAGCAGCGTCTGCGGCGTGCAACCGATCTTGACCGCAATGGATTCAACGGCTGACCACAGCGACGGATGATCGGCACGGCTTTCGGCAACCATGCGCACGGCGCGCTCACGAAATTCGGGGGAGAACTTAACTGACTTCTTCATGGCTCTATCTTCTCAAGAGTTAGAGCCTCCACCAAACCCGGGGCGATTCATTGATGGAAACAGCAGTCGGCCAGAGCCAGTGAGGATTTTTAGTTCTTCTAGTTGGCTTATGACTTGTTTGCTTAACGGGACGAGGTGCGCTTGGCGCATTTTCATGACCTCGGCAGGAATGCGCCACATGGCTCCTTAGAGATCAATTTGTGACCATTCGGCAAAGCGAATTTCTTTAGTCCGTTGGAAGGTATAGGCCAGCATCAGCATGGCGATTTTGGTGGTGACCTCTCCGCGATATCCATCGATGGCGCGCAGCAGTTCAGCAAAATCCTTGGGGTCAGTCATGGCAGCATAGTGCTGAGTTTTGACCGTTGATAGCGCTCCGTGAAGGCTGGGGTTGGGTCAGCGTCTGCGATGCCGGTGCTGATTGCATAGCGAAATACGGCGCCGCAATGCTGCTGGATACGATGCGCCATGTCGACCGTTCCACGCTTTTCAATGGCACGAAGCATGGCAAGGAGTTCAGGAGCGCTAATGTCCTTGATCGGCTTGCTTCCAATCGATGGGAAGGCATGGCGCTCCATGCATGCGCGGGTCTTTCCTGCGTATTCTTCACTCCATTCTTTGCCACGAACCTTCATCCAATCGCGTGCAATGACCTCAAAAGTGTTTGCGAGCGATGTACGCCGTTCCTGTTTTTCCAGCTTGCGCTGTTCGCCAGGGTCGATGTCTTGTGCGAGTTTTTTCCGGGCTTCGTCCCGTTTATCTCTGGCTTGGCCGAGGCTGGTTTCCGGGTAAGAGCCAAGCGCAAGTGTTTTCTGCTTGCCATCGAAGCGGTAGTTCATCCGCCAAAGCTTGGCTCCGGTCGTCTGGATGAGGAGGTACATCCCCTTTTCGTCAACCAGTTTTCTTGGTTTTTCATCCGGTTTCGCTGTCCGGATTGCAAGATCAGTCAGTGCCATGCAACACCTCTAAATTGGTTGGTTTTTGGGCGTATACCAACAGCCCTTTGAAATACCAACAAAGATACCAACAAAAACGATGGTATTTCTTCAAACCACTTTAGACGACACTGGACGAACCGGCAATAAAAAACCCCGCATTTGCGGGGTTCTTCGGACTATTGTGTATCACAATAGATCAAATTCTGGTGCGTCCTGACGGGCTCGAACCGCCGACATTCTGCGTGTAAGGCAGACGCTCTACCAACTGAGCTAAGAACGCGTGGGCGCGCATTATAACGAATAAACGCGGCGTAACCAGGGTGATTGCCGAGTTTATTGGGCGTTGCCGGCGGTGTTAGCATGCGGCCTCCTCAAACGGGTTGTCGTCAATCGATGAAGTTCGGGTCTTTTCCTGTCGTGGCAAGCGCAAGTCTGCTGTCTGTGCTGGCCTTGCTGCCGTGCCCGGCGTTCGCCGCGGCCAACGCCTTGCGCGTGGCCGTGCTCGATGACGCGCCGCCGATGGCCTACCGCGACGCCGCAGGTAATCTGACCGGCTTCAGCTACGCCATAGCCCAGGCGCTGTGCGAGGAAATGAAGCGGAGCTGCGACTTCCAGGTCACCCACCTCGATCGGCTGGTCGACGATCTGGCCGCCGGTCGCTACGACGTTGCGGCGCTGGGCCTGCTCAACACGCCGGCGCGCCGCGAGCGGATTCTTTTCAGCCAGCCAATCTACCGCTCGATCACGCTCTGGCTGTCGGCCCCGAAATTCCGGCCTGGTCAGTCCAATGTTCGCGTCTCGACCTTTCGCGGCTCGGTGCAGGAAAATTATGTGAGGACCAAGGCCTGGCCGAGCATCGGTGCCCAGACCAGCGACGAAATGCTCGATCAATTGTCGGCCGGTGTCGCGCAGGCAATCCTCGTGCCCTTGATGACCAGCTTCAGCCTGCAGAAGAATCCCCGGTTCCTTGAAATGGGGCTGCAGGTAACCCCGTTGGGGGCGGCGGAACTCGACGGCGATGCCTGCTTCGGCATCAGCCCGCGCCACGCCGAACTCAAGGACAAGCTCGACAAGGCGCTCGATACCATCCGCCGCAATGGCGTCTACGACCGGATCAACACCCGCTTCCTGCCCTTTCGGGTCTATTGAGGCGTCCGGCCGGACGCCGCATGCGCTCAGGCGGCGCCGCGATTGCCGTTCTTTTCGCGCACCATGTCGTCCAGGGCATCGATTACGCCGTCGCTGCCGCGTTCCACGTCCTCGAAGGCGGAGAACAGCCTGGCCTGGACGTCGAAATCGGTTTCCCAGCCCTGGCCCATGAACTCCAGTGCCCGATGCATATTCTGATGCACGTCGCGGTGCGGTGCGGCGACCCGTTTGAAGGCGCCGAGCTGGCCGAAGGTGGCCGTCGTGGCGTCGTTGGCCAACCATTTGCCGAGGCGGCAGCCGGTCTCGTTGACCTTGATCGCCTGGGCGTTCTCGGATTCCGCGCCGCGGCTGATCGCCATGTAGCCGTTCTGCTTGTAGATGAAGTGGTCGATCTTGGCCAGCGAGGCAAAGCTGACATCATGGACGTAGCGGATCTGCGCCATGGCGGTGGCTGACGATTCGGCGACGGTGGCGAATCGGCGATCGAAATCGCCGATGGTGTGGCGGGATTCCGAGGCAATGCCGCGCATCTCTTCCGAATTGACCAGCATCTTTTCGGCATCGCCCTGCAGTGTCTGCATGACGCCGGATATGGCCGAAGAGGCATCCTTGGAATGCTCGGCCAGTTTGCGCACTTCGTCGGCGACGACGGCAAAGCCGCGTCCGTGCTCGCCGGCACGGGCGGCTTCGATGGCGGCATTGAGGGCGAGCAGGTTGGTCTGGTCGGCGATCGTCGCAATCAGGGCAACCGAACGGGCGATTTCTTCGCGATGGCCGTTGAATTCGGTAATCGCCCGGCCGGTACCCTCGATCTTGTCGACCAGATGGTCCATCGCGGCGACCAGATGCGAGATGGCGGCACTGCTTTCCTCGGCGGCGCTGACATTGGCGGTCGACAGTTCGGCCAGTTCATCGGTCGAGGCGACGATGCCGAGCATGTCCTTCTGGCTGGTCCGCATGTTCTTCAGCAGATTTTCGGCATTCAGCTGGCCGAGGCGGGACAGCAGGTTGTTGCGCATTTCCTTGTGGTAATTGGCCATCAGGATGTCGAGCGACTGGTTGCCGCGGTCGACGGCCTCGCGGAAAACACCGCGCAGGCTGCTGCTTTCCATGTGGCGCTGGAACTGGTTGCTGCTCGCCGCGGCCAGCGCTTCCCGTTGTTGCTGGAAGCAGGTTTCCATCTGCTCGAGCATGGCATTGACGTTGGTGCAGACGCTGCCCAGTTCGTCGCGCCGTCCGGTTGGCGGGATGCGGGCGCCGATAACGCCGTTGGCGACTTCCTCGGCGACACGGCTGATCTGCTGCAACGGGGTCAGGGCGACCGACAGCTTGCGCAGGTAGAGCAGGCCGCTGCCGATACCGAAGCCCAGCAACAGCACGACCCAGACGGCGTCGAGCACTTGCCAGCCATGCGTCGCCATGCCGACGAGACCGGCGATCAGCAGCAGGATGTTCAGGAAAATGACTTCGACGACGGCGTTGGAGAGGAAGGGCGAACGCTGCATGGGCAATCCGGAAGATAAAAAGATACTTATATTATCCCGGCGCCTTGTTACGGCGCCGGGTCAGTCGCTGAAAAGGTGCGCCGGATGGTGGTTTAGAACTGCTTGACCTCGATGTTCAGGGTCTGGATGCGGTAGGCGATCTGGCGCGGCGTCATGCCCAGGATGCGGGCCGCCTTGGCCTGGACCCAGCCGGCCTGCTCGAGGGCGGCAATGACGCGCTCCTTTTCCGACAGGTTCGGGTCGTCGATATCGACTTCGGCGGCCGGGCTGGCCGTGGCCGGCGCCATGCTGCGTTGCGGCCGGGGCGGCGTGCGTTCGCGGGCGCTCGGGAAGCGGATCAGGTCGACATCGATGTGGCCGTCCTCGGAGAGCACGGCGGCGCGTTCCAGGCAGTTTTCCAGTTCACGGACATTGCCCGGCCACTCATGGCTGGCCAGCCGGCGCTGCGCCATGTCGGTCAGGCTGAGCTTGCGCTTTTGGTCGTTGCCGATCTTGGTCAGCAGATGGCGGGCGATTTCAGGGATGTCCTCGATCCGCTCGCGCAGCGGCGGCAGGAACAGCGGCATGACGTTCAGCCGGTAGAACAAGTCTTCGCGGAAGTCACCCATGTCGACTGCAGTTTCGAGATCGCGGTGGGTGGCGGCGATGATCCGCACATCGACCTTGATCGTCTTGCTGCCGCCGACCCGTTCGAACTCGCCTTCCTGCAGGATGCGCAGCAGCTTGGCCTGGAAGGGTGGTGAGACTTCGCCGATTTCATCGAGGAAGAGGGTGCCGCCGTGGGCCTGTTCGAAGCGTCCCTTGCGTGATTCGACGGCACCGGTGAAGGCGCCACGCTCATGGCCGAAAAGTTCGGATTCAAGCAGGTTCTCGGGTAGCGCCGCGCAGTTCAGGCGGACCATGGCATTGCGGGCGCGCGGCGAGTTGTAGTGAATGGCGTTGGCGATCAGTTCCTTGCCGGTCCCGGTTTCACCGCGGATCAGCACTGTGGTGTTCCATTTGGCGACCATCCGCGCCTGGTCGAAAACCCGGCGCATCACCGCCGAACGGCCGACCATGCTGTCGAAACCGAACTGGTGGCGGACGGTGCGTCGCAGCAGGTCGCGTTCTTCGAGCAGGGTCGATTTTTCCTGGGCGACTTCGAGCGACAGGCGCAGGCTCTGGCCGATCAGGTTGGCGACCATCTCGACGAACTGGGCTCGTTCCTCAAGCAGGCCGTCGTCCTCGGCTTCGGGCTGGACGGCGAGAACGCCCTGGAGGTTGCCGCCGACCTTGATCGGCACGGCGATGAAGGGCAGTTCCGGCAGATAGACCTTCTCCCGGTTCAGGAAGCGCGGCTCGTCGGCGACGCGTACCAGCTTGATGGTGCGCGGCTTTTCGAGGACCAGGCCGATCATGCCTTCGCCCGGTCCGTACTGGGCAGCGTCGGAATCCGGGCCGTCCGGGTTGTAGATGGTATGGATGTTCAGATTGCCGGTCTCCGGATCGACGACGCTGATCAGGCCGCGCGCCAGGCCGGCTTCGTCGTGCAGGACGCGCAGCACGTCGCGCAATGAATCCTTGAAGGCCAGCGAACGGCTGAGCACCTGGCTAACGGCGTAGAGCGCCGAAAGCAACAGGATGTTCAGCTCGTGCGTTCGGCAGAAGCCACCGGGCGGCGGGCACTCGGCATCGGCGTTGGCGCTGTGAATGATGTGTTCGTGCATATGCTGTTCTCGTTATTTATTGTTATTAGATCGGGTCGCCATCGATGCGGAACTCGACGATGGCGGCACAACCGCCGCTCGGGCTTTCGTCGAGATCGATGATGCCGCCGTGATCGGCCACCACCTGCTGGACGCGCGACAGCCCGGTGCCGATGTGGCGGCCACTGCCGCCCTTGGCCGTGAAGAAGGGCTCGAAGGCCTTGTGCCGCCAGTCTTCCGGGATGCCGGGGCCGCTGTCGAGAACCGAGACGATGATGCACTCGTGGTCGACGGCGCTGGTCAGGCTCAGCTCGCGGTGTTTCCAGCCCTTGACGTTCATCGCCTCGATGGCGTTGTCGACCAGGGCTTTGAACAACATGCGCAGTTGCAGCGGGCGGCCGAGGATCGGCGGCAGCGTCGCCGCCGGCTGCCAGTCGACGGTGACACCGGCACCGAGCAGGCGCGGCGTGCTGACTTCGAGCACGTCGCGCAGGATTTCATTGACATTGACGCGAACCACGATCTCCTGCGGGCTCTGCGGGATGACCTTGCGCAGCGACTCGAGGTGCTCGCGGCTGCTGCTCAGCGCCTGTTGCAACATCTCGGCGGCGGCCGGGTCGCGGCGCTGGAGCACCGAAATGGCCGAGGCCATGACGTTCATCGGTTCCTCGAGCCGGAAGATCGCCGCCGACAGGCCCTCGCGGATCGCCGCGGTGCGTTCTTCCTCGGCCAGCACGGCCTGCAGGACGGCGGCGCGGGTGCGTTCCTGTTCGTCGCGCAGGTTGGTGACGTCGGCAATGGCGAGCAGCAGTCCGGGCTGGCCGGTGGCGCAGAAGTAGCTGTCGGCGCAGTTGCTTTGCATGTCGATCACCGAGGTGGTCACCGACAGCCAGCGGGCGCGCCCGGCCGGACGGTCGATGCGCACTTCGCGGTTGAAGAAGCTGCAACCTTTGGGGTTGCCGGCCAGCGATTCGCGCCACATCGGGGCCAGGCTGTCGAGCAGCATGTGCGCCGGCTCCTTGACCCCGAGATCGGTGACCAGCTTCTTGTATTCCAGGTTGTCGAGCAGCACGCGGGCGCTCGGGTCGAGCAGGGCGATCGCGATCGGCGCCGCATCGACCACCGATTCGATCAGGTGCTTCTGGTTTTGCACCGCCCGCTCTAGTTGGTGCAGTTCCGTGATGTCGCGGTGCATGCCGAGGTAGTGCGTGGTGATTCCCGTGCTATCGACGACCGGCGAGATGGTCAGTTCGGCCAGGTAGAGGTCGCCGTTCTTTCTGCGGTTGAGCAGCTTGCCGGACCAGGGCTTCTGGGCCGATAGCTCACCCCACATCGCCTGGTAGATTTCGCCTGAGGTCGTGTGGTTGGAGAGCACCGATTCGTTCTGGCCGACGATTTCGTCGCGGCCATAGCCGGTGACCCGGGAGAAGGCTTCGTTGGCGAAAAGGATCTTGGCTTTCTGGTCGGTGATCGAAATCGCCAGGTCGGCCTGATCCACCGCCTGGCGATAGGCTTCGGAAGGCAGTGTCAATTCCTGCTTGGTATCTGTACAGGCTTGGGCAAGCGGTGTGACCGACATGAACGGGCTCCTCGATAGATCGTTTTTTACTGATTAGCAGAATCCGTGCCGCTTTGCCTGGGCAAGGCCGATGGCGGCCTGTCGTCAGGCTTTCGGGGGAAATGCGACGAAATGTCTGTCGGCTTTGTGACATTTGTTTCCCGCAAAAACGCCCTGTTTTGGTGCGCATGCTTCAGAAGGCCGCATCGCTGTGGGGTTTTGTTGTCCGGGCGCTGCTTGGCATGCCTTATGCAGTGAGGGCAGGGGAAAAACCTGGAATCTCACAACCATGAGCGAATTTCTCTTACTGCTGCTATCCACCGCCCTGGTCAATAACGTGGTGCTGATCAAGTTCCTTGGCCTCTGCCCGGTGATGGGCGTTTCCAAGAGTGTGGACAGCGCTCTCGGCATGGGGCTGGCGACCACCTTCGTCATCACGCTGGCCGCCGGTGCCTCCTGGATGCTCGATAACTGGATGCTGCAGCCCTTCGGCCTGGGCTACCTGCGCATCCTGACCTTCATCCTGGTTATTGCGGCGGTCGTGCAATTTACCGAGATGTTCATCAAGAAGGCCAGCCCCGGCCTCTACCAGTCTCTCGGCATCTACCTGCCGCTGATCACCACCAACTGCGCCGTGCTCGGCGTCGCGCTGCTCAACGTCGAGCAGAAGTTCAGCCTGTTCAAGAGCCTGCTCTACGGCTTCGGTTCGGCGCTTGGCTTCACCATCGTTTTGCTCATCTTTGCCGGCCTGCGCGAGCGCGTCGCCCTGGCCCGTGTCCCGGGCGCCTTTGCCGGCGCGCCGATTGCGTTCGTCACCATCAGCCTGCTCGCCCTTGCTTTCATGGGCTTCTCGGGCCTGAACGTCTAAGGGAGATAGAAAATGACCCCCACGCTCACCTTGTTCGCTGCCCCCCCAAGGGGGCGCCGCCTCCCTCGGGGCGGCCCATCGGGAGGCTTGACATGATCGCCGCCATTCTCAGCCTGACCATCCTCGGTGCCGCACTCGGCATCATCCTCGGCATCGCCAACAAGTTCCTGCAGGTCGAGGGCAACCCGGTGGTCGATGAACTGATCGCCATGATGCCCGGTTCGAATTGCGGGCAGTGCGGGTTCCCCGGTTGCTCCGGGGCCGCGACGGCGATTGTCGACGGCACCGCCGCCCCGACCTGCTGCCCGCCGGGCGGCAAGGCTCTGGCGACCTCGATCGCCGCCAAGCTGGGCTTGACTGTCGATCTCTCGGCGATGTCCGACGACGGTCCGAAGATCGCCGTCGTCGCCGAAGAGCTGTGCATCGGCTGCTGTCGCTGCATCAAGGTTTGCCCGACCGACGCCATTCTCGGCGCCGCCAAGCAGATCCACAACGTGCTGCGCGAAGCCTGCACCGGCTGCAGCAGCTGCATCGAAAAATGCCCGACCGAGGCGCTCGCCATGAAGCCGGTGCCGGTGACCCTGCAACACTGGGTCATGCCCAAGCCTTTGGCTGCGTGAGAACACCATGGGATTGATGAACCTCTTCCAGCATTTCCTCGGCGACGACTGGGGCGTTCATCCGGACGACCGCAAGCGTCCGGCAGCCGACCAGCCGGTGCGCGTCATGCCGGTTCCGGCCAAGCTCTATCTGCCGCTGCAGCAGCACCTCGGCGGCCCGGCCCGGCCGGTGGTGCTGGTTGGCCAGCACGTCAAAAAGGGCGAACTGCTGGCCGATGCCCAAGGCATGGTCTCGGCGCCGATTCATGCCCCGACTTCCGGGACGGTGGTGGCGGTAACCGAGATCACGGCGCCGCATCCTTCCGGCTTGAGCCTGCCGGCGATCATTCTCGAAGCCGACGGTGCCGACGAGTGGGTCGAACTGCACGGCTGCGCCGACCCGTTTGCACTGAGTGCAGCCGAAATCGGCCCGCGCGTCGCGGCGGCCGGTGTCGTCGGCCTCGGCGGCGCGGCATTCCCGTCGGCGGTCAAGCTGATCGGCGCCTCGCGCGCCAAGGTGACGACGCTGGTCATGAATGGCGGCGAGTGCGAGCCCTATCTCTCCTGTGACGACCGCCTGATGCGCGACCAGGCGGCCGGCATCGTCGATGGCATCCGCATCATGCTCCATGCCACCGGTGCCGGCGTCGCGCTGGTCGGCGTCGAGGACAACAAGCCGGAAGCCATTGCCGCCATGCAGGCATCGGCCAGCCCCTTCGCCAATGTGCAGATCCGGCCGATACCGGCACGCTACCCGATGGGCTCGGAAAAACAGCTGATCCAGGAACTGACCGGCATCGAAGTGCCGGCTGACGGCCGGCCGGCCGACATCGGCGTGATCGTCCATAACGTCGGCACGGCGCTCGCCGTGCGCGCCGCCGTGCGCGAAGGCAAGCCGCTGATTTCGCGGCTGGTGACCCTGAACGGTCAATGCGCCAGCCAGCCCGGCAACATCGAAGTCCGCATCGGCACTCTGGCCGAAGAAGTCATCGCCTTCGCCGGCGGTCTGAAGGGCGATGGTCTCGGCCTGGCGCGGCGGATCATGGGCGGGCCGATGATGGGCATGCAGATTCCGCACTGGCGGGTGCCGGTGGTCAAGGGCACGAGCGGCATCCTGGCTTTCGATACGGCCGAGGTCGCCGAGCAGGAGCCGAATCCGTGCATCCGCTGCGGCAGCTGCGTCAAGGCTTGTCCGATGGGCCTGCTGCCGCTCGAAATGAGCTCGCGCATCCGCAACGAAGTCTATGGTGAAGCAATCGACCTCGGTCTCAAGGACTGTATCGCCTGCGGCTGCTGCGCCTACGTCTGCCCGTCGAAGATTCCGCTGGTCCAGTTTTTTGTCCACGCCAAGGGCGAGATGGCGTCGCAGGATCGCGCCAAGCTGCGCAACGATGCGACCAAAAAAATGGCCTTGCAGCGCCAGGAACGCCTGGACCGCGAAAATCGCGAGAAGGTCGAGGCGGCTGCAAAACGCAAGGCTGAGCGAGCTGCGGCTGCGGCCGCTGCCGCCGCGCAGGCGGACCAGAGTACGGTCAGCTAGGGGCGTGTCATGGGCTTCATGAACCTTTTCCAATCCTTCCTCGGCAACGGCTGGGGGTGCATCCGGCCGACCATAAGCGGCCGGCTGCCGATCAGCCCGTCCGGCGCCTGCCGATCCCGCCGCGCCTGCACCTGATGCTGTCGCAGCATGTCGGCTCGCCGGCCCGGCCGGTGGTCATGGTTGGTCAGAAGGTTCTCAAAGGCGAGTTGATTGCTGCCGCCCAAGGCAATATCTCGGCGCCGCTGCACGCGCCGACCTCCGGCATCGTCAGCGCGATCGGCGAGATTACCGCGCCGCACGCCTCTGGTCTGCCGGGCGTAGCAATCTCCCTGGATGCCGACGGCGACGACCGCTGGCTCGACAACGAGCGGCCGGCCAACCCCTTTGCGCTGGCGCCGACGGAGATCGCCGATCTTGTCGCCGCCGCCGGGGTGGTCGGGTTGGGCGGGGCGACCTTCCCATCGTCAGTCAAACTGAGTCTTGGGCGGCGTTCAAGCATCGACACGCTGATCATCAACGGCAGCGAATGCGAACCCTATCTTTCCTGCGATGACCGCCTGATGCGCGACCGTGCCGCGGCGATCGTTTCCGGCATCCGGCTGATGTTGATTGCCACCGGCGCGCGCCAGGCAAAGGTCGGTATCGAGGACAACAAACCGGAGGCGATTGCCGCGATGCGCGAGGCATCGTCGGGGTTTGCCGAAGTGCGTATCGTGCCGGTTCCGGCGCGTTATCCGATGGGTTCGGATCGTCAGTTGATCGTCGAGCTCGCCGGCCGTGAAGTGCCTTCCGACGCGCGTGCGGCCGACGTTGGCGTGATCGTCCATAACGTCGGCACGGCCTATGCCGTCCATGACGCCGTGTGCCTGAACCGTCCCTTGGTCAGCCGTCTGATGACCTTGAATGGCAAGGCTGCAGGAATGCCCGGCAACTACGAGGTGCCGATCGGCACCTTGGTCAGCGACCTGATTGCCTTCACCGGTGGCGTCAAGGGCGCGGCGGCGAAGATGGTCATGGGAGGGCCCATGATGGGTTCCGTTCTGCCCCATGCCAGGGTGCCGGTGATCAAGGGGACGAGTGGCATTCTGCTCCTCGATGCCGAGGAGTCTGCCCGCTATGAGCCCGAGGCATGCATCCGTTGCGGCAGTTGCGTCAAGGCTTGCCCGATGGGGCTGCTGCCGCTGGAGATGAGTGCGCGCATCCGCAACGACGACCTCGACGGCGCCGCAGATCTCGGATTGACCGACTGCATCGCCTGCGGCTGCTGTGCCTATGTCTGTCCGTCGCACATTCCGCTGGTCCAGTACTTCTATCACGCAAAGGGTGATCTTTCGGCGCGTCAGCGTACGCAGTTGCGTACCGAATCGACCAAGAAGCTTGCCCTGGCTCGCCAGGAGCGTCTGGAGCGCGAGGCGCGGGAAAAGGTCGAGGCGGCCGCCCGACGTAAAGCCGAACGCGCCGCCGCGCAGGCGGCCGCTGCGCTCGACGCAGCAAAACAAGGAGAAACCGTATGACTTCGACTGTCCTATCCGCCCAGCCTATTGCCTCGCCGCATGCTCATGGTGGCAATTCGGTGACGCGCACCATGTTCCGTGTCCAGATGGCGCTCGTCCCCGCCACGCTCTACGGCTTCTGGCTGTTCGGCTGGCCATCCTTCTTCCTCTGGTTGTTGACCATCCTGTCCTGCCTCGGCTTCGAAGCGCTGTCGCTGAAACTGATGGGGGTCACCCGCATCAAGCGGACGCTGTTCGACGGTTCGGCCCTGCTCACCGGCTGGCTGCTGGCGCTTACCCTGCCGCCCTGGGCGCCCTGGTGGGTTGCCGTGGTCGGCGGCTTCCTCGCCATCGTGATCGGCAAGCAGGTGTTCGGCGGCGTCGGGCAGAACGTCTTCAATCCCGCCATGGTGGCCCGTGTCGCCTTGCTGATCTCGTTCCCGGTGCCACTGACCCAATGGGTCTATCCGCTGCCGCTGACCACATTGGCCGCCCCCGATTTCATCGATGGCCTGCGCATTTTTCTGACCAGCCTGCCGCAGCCCGATGCCATGGCCAGTGCCTCGCTGCTCGGCTATGCCAAGACCGAGATGTCGCGCGGTATCGATCTGCTGCATTCGCTGGCCGGCGAGCATGCCCCGGCGCTTTCCTGGATCGGCGCCCGTTCCGGCAGCTTCGGCGAATCGGCGTCGATGCTGATCTTTGCCGGTGGCCTGTATCTGCTGATCACCCGCGTGATCACCTGGCATACCCCGGTTGCGGTGCTGGCCGGCGTGGCGATTCCGGCGGCGATCGGCCATGCCGTCGATCCGGCTCACTACTTGAGCGTCTCGGCCCATCTGCTGTCCGGCGCGCTCATGCTCGGCGCCTTCTTCATCGCCACCGATTACGTCACCTCGCCCAATACCGCTAGCGGCCAGATCGTCTTCGGGCTGGGCATCGGCTTCCTGACCTGGGTGATCCGGACTTACGGCGCTTATCCCGAGGGGATGGCCTTCGCCGTACTGCTGATGAATGCGCTGACCCCGGTCATCGACCGCCTGGTCAAGCCGCGCATCCTCGGCCGCGATCGCAAGGGCAAGCCACTCGATATTCCGGAAAACAAGGGAGCCTGAGATGAATTTTGAATCTTTCCGCGAAAAGATCGGCTACCAGCCGGTGTTGCTAGGGACCATTGCCTTGCTCGCCAGTGGCGCGCTGGCCCTGGCTTCCAGTGCTACCAGCGAGGCCATCGCCGCGGCCGAGGCCAAGGACTTGCGCGATTCCTTGTCGGAGGTCTTGCCGCAGGGCATGGCCGATAACGATTTCCTCAAAGATACGGTCGAGCTGCAAAAAGACGGCAAAACCGTGACCATTTACCGGGCTCGCCAGGGTGAAACGGTCAAGGCGGCCCTCTTCAAAGTGGCCGAACGGGGGTACGCCGGCGATATCCAGGTACTGATGGCCGTCGATCTCGAGGGCCGGACCTTGGGGGTGCGCGTTCTCAAGCATGTCGAGACCCCCGGCCTGGGTGACAAGATCGAGGTCAAGAAGGATGCCTGGATCAAGAGTTTCGACGGCAAGTCCCTGGGCGAGCCGACGCCGGACAAGTGGGGCGTCAAGAAGGATAACGGGATCTTCGACCAGTTCGCCGGCGCGACCATCACGCCGCGCGCCGTGGTCAAGGCGGTCAAGGGCGGGCTGGAGTTCTTCGCCGCCCACAAATCTGAAATCACGGGCTAGGGGGCTGCGATGAGCAATGCTTACGGCAAGTTGTTCAAGGACGGGATGTGGGAACAGAACGTCGTCTTTTCCCAGATGCTGGCGCTGTGCCCGACCATGGCGGTGACGACGAGCGGCACCAACGGCCTGGGCATGGGCCTGGCGACCACGGCGGTGCTGGTCGTCTCCAATATCCTGGTGTCGATGATTCGCCACACCGTCAGTTCGCAGGTGCGTATTCCGGTCTTCGTGGTGCTCATTGCCACGCTGGTCACCGTCGTCGATATGGCGATGAACGCCTGGCTGCATGATCTCTACAAGGTGCTCGGACTCTTCATCGCGCTGATCGTGGTCAATTGCGCCATTCTCGGTCGGGCCGAAGCCTTCGCCGTGAAGAACGGGGTCTTTGCCTCGGCAGTCGATGGCGTCGCCATGGGCCTCGGTTTTACCGGGGCATTGACCGTGATCGGCCTGATTCGCGAGTTTCTCGGGTCCGGTACGCTGTTTGCGCAGGCCTCCAACCTGCTCGGGCCATCCTTCGCCTTCCTGGAAATGAAGTTGCCTGGCTACGGCGGGGCCTTGCTGATGATCCTGCCGCCAGGCGCCTTCGCGGTGCTCGGTTTCCTGCTCGCCGGCAAGCGGGTGATGGAAATGCGTCAGGAAGAAAAATCCAGGGGAAAGACCGGTGGTGCAGCACCGGTCGTGGCATAGGGAGAAAAACATGCAAATCGGCGTCGCTTATTCCGAGCCAGGACAACAAATCTGGCTGAATATCGAGGTTCCGGACGAGTCGACGGTGGCTCAAGGTATCGAACGTTCGGGCATTCTCAAGCAGTTCCCGCATATCGACTTGGGCGCCCAGAAAGTCGGCGTCTTCGGTCGATTGGTCAAGCTCGATGCCATGTTGAAGCCGGGGGATCGGGTCGAGATTTATCGCGGCATCATTGCCGACCCGGAAACAGTGCCGCGCCGGGACATGGACGAAGACTGATTGCGTGCCGGAGACCCGTAGGGATTCGGGAATATCCGGGATTGAAAAGCTTGCCCGCAGCACCGACAATGCCCGTCAATCCGCACTTTCCGGCGGAAACGGGAAGTCTCGCCAATTATATTAATCATCAAGAGAACAGCCATGTATCGATTGTTAGCACTGCTATGCCTATTGCCGGTTTCCGCTTTCGCCGCCGGTGACTTGCCGACGGTGGGGGGAATCCCCGTCGATTTCATCCTCTTCGCGCTGACCCTGCTCGGCGTCGCGCTATTCCATCACTACACGCTCTATGTCGCGCTGACCGGCCTGTTCACGATCAGCCTCTACAAGATCATCTTCACCGGTTTCAAGACCGGGGTCGGCGTCGCCGGCTTCGTCGGTCACCTCGGCCATGAGTGGGTGACCATCGGCAACCTGTTCTGCCTGCTGACCGGCTTCGCGCTGCTCGCCCGGCATTTCGAGAAGAGCCATGTGCCGGTCATCCTGCCCAAGTTCCTGCCGGACGACTGGAAGGGCGGCTTCGTGATGCTGGTCATGGTTTTCGTGATCTCCAGCTTCCTCGACAACATCGCCGCCGCCTTGATTGGCGGCGCCATGGCCCACCAGTTGTTCAAGGGCAAGGTGCATATCGGCTTCCTGGCTGCCATCGTCGCCGCCTCGAACGCCGGCGGTTCCGGTTCGGTGGTCGGCGACACGACGACGACCATGATGTGGATCGACGGCATCAGCCCGGTGCAGGTTTTCGATGCCTACGTCGCGGCCGGTATCGCGCTGCTGATCATCGGCTACTTCGGTGCCAAGCAGCAGCACGCCTACTCGCCGATCATCAAGCATGCCCACGGCCACACCCATGTCGATTGGGGGCGGATCTTCATCGTCGCCACCATGCTGGTCTTCGCCGTGGCGACCAACATCACGATCAACGTCAAGTTCCCGGAACTGGCCGAACACTTCCCCTTCATCGGCGTCGCCGTCTGGGTGGCAATCATCCTGACCATCCCGGTCCGTCGTCACGACTGGGAACTGCTGCCGGAAACCGTCAAGGGCTCGATCTTCCTGCTCTCCCTGGTGCTCTGCGCCTCGATGATGCCGGTGGAAGAACTGCCGAAGGCCTCCTGGCAGTCGGCCCTGGCCCTGGGCTTCGTGTCCGCCATCTTCGATAACATTCCGCTGACCGCATTGGCGCTGCGCCAGGGCGGCTACGACTGGGGCTTCCTGGCCTACGCCGTCGGCTTTGGCGGCTCGATGCTGTGGTTCGGTTCGTCGGCCGGTGTCGCGCTGTCCAACATGTATCCGGAAGCCAAGTCGGCCGTCCAGTGGGTCAAACACGGCTGGCACGTCATGCTCGCCTACGTCGTCGGTTTTGCCGTGATGCTTGCGGTCATGGGTTGGCATCCGGATACCGGCCACAAGAAGACGGTGCCGACCCCGGCTGTCGCCAGCCAGGCTGCCGCCCACTGAGCTTTCGCTTACCGGTAAAGCAAGGGGCTCCACGGAGCCCCTTTTTTGTGGTCTTTGCGACAAAGTTCCTGGCTGGAAATGCACCATGACGGTGCCCTGAAAATATTTCCTAAGCCGATGATAAGGAACGGAAATCAGATCCTATAATGCGCGGCCGTTCGACACTGAAAACAGGCCTGATGATGACAGCAGAAATTTCCGGAAATGTCCTGGCGCGCATCGGCGCGACGCATGGTTACCGCTTTGACGGCGACTCCGTCCAGATCAACGCCGAACTGAACTTTTCCGACGCGGCACTGGGGGCGGCAACGCACTGGGCACTGCAATTGTGGAGTAGCGCCGAGGCTTTCCACGGAAAGCAGCTGACTGGCGTCAAGGTTGCCGAAGTGGCGGTCTATCCAGCGGCCGGCGGGCAGCATGTCGTGGCGACCGTGGCGGCGATGCCGCCGGCAGGATCGGCCGAACAGAACATGGCGCTGGCGCTCGTCGGCTGGGGTGCCGACGGCTTGCCGGTGGTGGCCGATCTGGCGATTTACCCGGTGGCCGAGAGCTTCGTCCAGCCGCGCCTGTCCGGTAACGTGACCTGCGCCCTGGCCGATGGCATGGCGACGCTGAGCGTCGATAGCATCGACAATCCGCGGGCCGACGATAACCTGAGCGGTACCCTGGCTCTCGAAGTCTGGGCGCTGACCGCGCCGTATGCCGGCGGCAGCTGGCAGGGCATCCCGGTGGCCAGCGTGATCCTCGGTGTGCTGGGCGGCGGCAACGCCTGGTCTGCCTGCCATTTCGTGGTGCCGGCCGCTGTCCCCGAAGGCCCCGGCGTGCTGACCGTGATGTTGCGCGAGTGGGGCGCGGGCGGTTACGTGACGCGCGATTTCTGTAATCTGGTGCTGGACGCGCCGGTCGTCGCCCAGCCCGCACCAACGGCCAAACAGCCGGCGACCAAGGCAGCCGTCAAGCCGGCAGCCAAGGCTGTCAAAGCACCGAGCAAGGCCGGCAAGGTGCCAGCCGCCAAGGGAACGGCAGTGAATTCGGCCAGCGAGGCCGAACTGCTTGCCGTCAAAGGTCTCAGTGCCGCCGTGGCGAAAGCGATCATCGCCGGTCGTCCCTACGCTTCGCTCGATGACCTGTGCCGCGCCAAGGGTATGGGGCCGAAGTCGCTGGCCAAGCTGCGCGATCAGCTGGTGCTTTAGGGCTGGCGCGGTGAGCCGGGGGGCTAATTGGCCTTGACGCAGATCACCGGTAGTGTGGCCAGGAGCAGGACTTTGCGCGTTACCGAACCCAGGGTCACGGCGGCCAGGCCGCCCAGGCCGCGGGTACCCATCACGATCGTATCGCAGCCCAATTCCCCGGCCAGGGCGACAATGGTCTCCGCCACATCGCCCTGTCTGACGTGTGCCTGGTGGCGGATGCCGGCCTCGTTGAAGGCATGCAGCACCGCCTTCATCGCAATGTGTGCCCGCGCCGTCAGCTGGTCCAGGTCGGCCGTGGGCTCCTGACTGCGGTGCGGCCATTGCGCCGACTCCGGCTCGATGTTGATGACATGCACTTCCAGCGCGCCGTGCCGTTTGGCGAATTCGATCACGTAGAGCGCCGCGGCAAAGGCATGGCGGGAACCATCGACCGGTAGCAGTATGTTGCACATTTCAGCCTCCTTGCGATGATGGGCAAGCGGGGAGCAATCCCCTCTTTCACTGTAGTGCCTGGCCGGGGCTTGCGGTAGGCCGATCGAAACGGCGGCACCACACCTCGAGATTTGTCGCAGAGCCATCGCCTTGTCGCATTGGCGACAAGGTTATAAAAAATTAGTGCTTATAAAACATATTGTTAGATATGGCACCCGTCTTGCTATCTGTTACCCAGACCTCTGGAGAACAGCATGAAAGCCAGCGAAATCCAGGCTCTGCTCGACGAGCCGGCCTGTAGCCACAATACCAAGGAAAAATCCGGGTGCGCCAAGCCCAAGCCGGGGGCGACCGCCGGCGGCTGCTCTTTTGACGGCGCGCAGATCGCCTTGCTGCCGATTGCCGATGTCGCACACATCGTGCACGGCCCGATCGCCTGTGCCGGTTCCTCCTGGGACAATCGCGGCACGCGCTCGTCCGGCGTCACGCTGTACAAGATCGGCATGACCACCGACCTCTCGGAAACCGATGTCGTCATGGGGCGCAGCGAAAAGCGACTGTTCCATGCGATCAAGCAGGCCATCGACAGCTATGCGCCGAAGGCAGTCTTCATTTACAACACCTGCGTCACCGCGCTGATCGGCGACGACATCGAAGCGGTCTGCCGGGACGCTGCCCAACGCTGGGGTGTGCCGGTAGTGCCGGTCGATGCCGCCGGCTTCTACGGCACCAAGAATCTCGGCAACCGGCTGGCCGGCGAGGCGATGTTCAAGCACGTCATCGGCACCGCCGAACCGGCACCCGCGACACCGCGCGCCGACGGTCTGCCGACCTACGATGTCAATCTGATCGGCGAATACAACATCGCCGGCGAATTCTGGAATGTTGCGCCGCTGTTCGATGAACTCGGCCTGCGCATCCTGTGCACGCTGTCCGGCGACTCGCGTTTCCACGAAGTGCAGACCATGCACCGCGCCAAGGTGAACATGGTGGTTTGCGCCAAGGCGCTGCTCAACGTGGCGCGCAAGATGCAGGATGATTTCGGTATCCCGTTCTTCGAAGGCAGCTTCTACGGCGTCGCCGACGTTTCCAATGCGCTGCGCGATTTCGCCAAACTGATCGGCGATCCGGACCTGATGGCGCGCACCGAGGTGGTGATCGCCCGCGAGGAGGCCAAGTCGAATGCAGAGCTTGATGCCTGGCGCCTTCGCCTCAAGGACAAGCGCGTGCTGCTCTACACCGGTGGCGTCAAGTCGTGGTCCATTGTCTCGGCGCTGCAGGATCTGGGCATGAAGGTGGTTGCCACCGGCACCAAGAAGTCGACCGAGGAAGACAAGGCGCGTATCCGCGAACTGATGGGCGAGGACACCAAGATGATCGACGACGGCAGCCCGAAGGCACTGTTGTCGACCTATCACGAGTACAAGGCCGACATCCTGATCGCCGGCGGGCGCAATCTCTACACGGCGCTCAAGGCACGGATTCCCTTCCTCGACATCAACCAGGAACGCGAATTCGGCTATGCAGGTTACAGCGGCATGGTCGAACTGGCACGCCAGCTCGCCCTGTCGATGGAAAGCCCGGTCTGGGCGGCAGTCAGGAAGCCGGCGCCGTGGGCGACCGCGGCGATTTCGGGGGCCGTGCTGACGGCGTGATCTTGGCGGGCACGTTTTAGTCTTGATGCAAGGGGCAGGGTAGAGGCGCGCTGGCGCCGGCGTTTTGTTTCGATATGTTTCAGGGCGAAACCTGCTGCCGCTTCATGCGTTCTTATCGGTATACGCAATCCGCCTGGGTTGGGTTTATCGTCAAGGAGGCAGTCATGAAAACTCTTCGCATCGCTCTGCTTGGCCTGGTGCTCTCCGCCGGCCTGGTTTCCGGTGCCCATGCCCACGAGCCGCGCGTCGGCGTGAACGTCCAGTTCGGCTACCCGGCCTACGTTGCGCCGCCACCCGTCTACTACGCGCCACCCGTCCGCTACGGGCCGCCGGCCTACTACGCACCGCCGCCGGTGGTTTACGCACCGCCGCCCTTCGTCCGTCCGTACCGCTCAGCAGGCTATTATTACGGTTATGACCGTGGTCATCACCGGGGCGGGCATCGGCATTGGCGGCATCGTCATTAGTCGCCGGGCTGTTGCCGCTACCTCCCGGGCAGGTGCATGACCAGGCATTCACCGCGAGCACCCACTGAGTGAGTAATATAAATATTGCTGGTCTCATCAAGATCATCATCTATGCCGTTCTCGGCCTGATCGCGATCGCCCTGGTCGGCGCCCAGGTCGGCTTATTCGCCGGGCGGTCGCCGAACGATCTCGGCGTGAGCGGAGGCCGCCTGAAGGCGCCGGCGAACTCGCGCAACAGCGTCAGCAGTCAGGCCATGCTTTACCCCGCGCACCCGCAGCTTGACTACGCGCAGATCGCTCCACTGGAATTCCTCGATGGCAACGCAACGGCCTCGATGCAGGCCTTGGTCAAGGTTCTGTCGACGATGCCCGGGATCAGTCTGGTCAGGCAGCAGCCCGATTACCTCTACGCCGAGGCCCGGACGCCATGGCTGCGCTTTGTCGATGACCTCGAATTCTGGGTCAATCCGGCGGCCGGGGTGATCGAGGTGCGTAGTGCCAGCCGCCTCGGGCGTGAGGATTTCGGGGTTAACCGGCAGCGGATGGAAAGCATCCGTTCGGCCTACCTGGCATCGGCAAAAAAATAGCCACTAGAATGGCGGCCTGAAGTCTCCGACCGATCAGGAGACACGCTAACGACAAGGAACTCAAATGCCCCGGAAAATCACGAACTCGATCTCCCTGATCGTTGCCGCACTGTTGGCAGGCGGTGCGCTCGCCGCCGAACAGCACGACAATCATCGGCACCACCACGCTTTTGCCAAGGATGTCGATGCCTTGCATGCTGTGCTCGCCCCGCTGTGGCACGCCCGGCCAGGCAAGGAGCGCTCGCAGAACGTCTGCGCTAAAACGAACGAACTGGAACGTCTGGCTGGCGACATCCGCAGCGGCGATCCGAAGTCGCTGCTGCAGGCCATGGCTGCCCTGAAGAAGCAATGCCAGGCGAGCCCGACGGACATTGATGCTGCATTTTTCGACGTACACGAAGCCTTTCATCGCCTCGCCGAGCCCAAGGGCCATTGAGAAGGTCTACGCGGCCAACGCTGATGGGGGCAGAACCGAATGCCTCCGCCTCCTGTCCAACGGCCGTTGGCAACAGTCCTCGGACGACAGGAGAAACCCGTGCTCGATGCCATCCTCGATAACCGTCTGTTACTCGGCGCCGTCATCTTTCTGCTGTTGTTGATGGTGCCCGTACTGATCATCGGTGGGCACAAACTGCGCGATCCTTCGCACCATGACCGGCGACAGAAGACGCGGCTCGATGTCGACCGCCGGGCGTAAGCACCCGGGTTCAGAAATATCCTGATCGCCGGCTGCGGCGTCTTTGAAACGTATTTGTTGCGTTTCCTACATCGGATAATTATTACAAGCCATTGTTTTTAAATAAGTAGTTTATTGGCGCGCTCCTTGCTAAGAGATACCCAATCTCAACGGGGCGATGTCCAAATGGCTGAAATCATCCAATCCAAGAAGGCGCTGGCGGTCAATCCGCTGAAGGTCAGCCAGCCGATTGGCGCCTCGCTGGCCTTTCTCGGCCTCAACCGCAGCCTGCCGCTGATGCACGGCTCGCAGGGCTGCACGGCCTTCGGCAAGGTCTTCTTCGTGCGCCATTTCCGCGAGCCGATCCCGCTGCAGACGACGGCCATGGATCAGGTATCGACCATCATGGGCGCCGACGAGAACATCATCGAGGCGCTGCGCACGCTGTCCGACAAGAGCAAGCCGGAGATCATCGGCCTGGTCACCACCGGGCTCTCGGAAACGCAGGGCACCGACATCCTGCGCGCGGTCAAGGAATTCCGCGCCGCCCATCCCGAGTTCGAGCATGTCGCCGTGGTCCCGGTCAATACGCCGGATTACGTCGGCTGTCTGGAAAGCGGCTACGCCCTGGCCATCGAGTCGCTGATCCAGACGCTGGTGCCGGAAAGCGCCTGCGTCGGCAAGCGGCCGAAGCAGGTCAATGTGCTGGCCTCGGCGATGCTGACGCCGGGCGACATCGAGGCGATCAAGGACTGGATCGAGGCTTTCGGCCTGCGCCCGGTCGTCGTGCCCGACATCGGCGATTCGCTGGACGGCCACCTGGTCGAGGCCGAGACATCTTCGCTGACCATCGGCGGCACGCCGCGCGTCGAAATCGAAAGCATGGGCGAGTCGGTTGCGACGCTGGTCGTCGGCCCCTCGCTGGCCAAGGCGGCCAATATTCTGAAAGCGCGCACCGGCGTGCCCGACTACCGTTTCGACGGCCTCATGGGCCTCGACGACTGCGACGCCTTCACCCAGGCCCTGGCCGAGATTTCCGCCAAGCCGGTACCGGAAAAGATCGAACGTCACCGCGCCCAGTTGCAGGACGCCATGGTCGACAGCCATTTCATGATCGGCTTCGCCCGCATCGCGCTGGCCGCTGATCCCGACCTGCTCGGCATGCAAGTCCGTTTCCTGACCAGCATGGGCGCCGAGATCGTCAGCGCGGTCAGTCCAGCCAAGCACGAAAGCCTGGCGACGCTGCCGATCGAGAAGGTCATCGTCGGCGATCTCGAGGACATGGAAAAAGAGGCGCGGGCGGCCGGTGCCCAACTGGTCATCGCCAATTCCCACGCCGTCGACACGGCGCACCGTCTCGGCCTGCCGCTGCTGCGCGCCGGCTTTCCGCAGTACGACCACGTGGGCGGTTATGCCCGCACCTGGGTGGGCTACCGCGGCACGCGGCAAGCCCTTTTCGATCTCGCCAACCTGATGCTGGGGCAACACCATGAACCCGAACCCTATCGATCAAGCTACTGGGCAGACACTCGCCCCGGTGAACAACATGTCATCTCGTCGTCTGCAGTTGGTCTGGTCCATTAAGCAGGAGCCCGCTGCCGTGATCAAGGTTGCCTTCGCTTCCACCGACCGCCTGCGCGTCAATCAGCACTTCGGCGCCGCCGAGGGCTTCGCCATCTACGAAGTGACGCCGGACAAGGCGACCCTGGTCGGTGTTGGAGAGTTCGCCGAAGAGGCCATGGATGGCAACGAGGACAAGCTGATCGCCAAGGTCGATTTCCTCGAAGGCTGTGCCGCCGTCTATGTCATGGCGATCGGCGCCTCGGCGATCAAGAAGCTGATGGCCAAGGGCATCCAGCCGATCCGCATCAACGAGGTCGATGCCGTCGACGATCTGCTCGCCGAAATCTCGAAAGCCATGACCGACGGCGGCGTCGCCTGGATCGACCGGGCGATCGCGGCGCAGACCAAGGCCAAGGCCGAGGACCGTTTCGCCAACATGGAAGAGGAAGGGTGGCAGGGATGAGTACATCAATGATCGAACACCGCGGCATCGTCCAGCGGGTGGAGGGTGGCCAGGCCATTGTCGCCATGGAAACCGCCGGCTGCTCGTCCTGCGGGCAGGGCGGCAGTTGCGGCATCGGCAAGATGGCGAATGGCCGCCCGGCGACCCTGCTCACGCTGCCGGTCAGCGGCGACATCATGGCCGGCGACACGGTGATGATCGCTCTACCGGCCAACCGTCTGAGTTTATCTGCCGTGCTCGGCTACCTCTTCCCGGCTTTCGCCATGATCTTCGGCGCCTGGCTCGGCTCGCTGCTAGATGGCAGCGACGGCGCCACGGCGCTCGGTGCCATCGCCGGCTTCCTTAGCGCCCTGGCCATCGTCCGCGTCGCCATCGGCCTCATTCCCGGCCTAATGCCGGCCCCGCAACTGATTCCCGTATCAAACCAATCACATGTTTCACAACAGGAGTTTCACCATGAGCGCTGATCCCATCTTCGAAACCGACTTCGTCAAGGAAATGGCTCGCCAGATGCGCGCCCTGGACACCTACGGCACCTACACCGGCTGGACGGTCGAAAAGATCCTCGATCCCTACATCATGACCAAGGAGCGCAAGGCGACCATCCCGCTGATCGGCGATCCGGACGACGAAACGATTTCCCGCGTCAAGGCCTTCTACAACGCCATCGCCGTGCTGATCGAGAAGGAATGCAAGCTGCTCGCCGTGCCGCTGGTCCATCTGACCCACGAAGGTTTCGGCCGCTCGATCATCACCGTCGGCAAGCTGGTCGCCGTCGAGAAGACGCTGCGCGACGTGCATCGCTTCGGTTTTGCCAGCCTCTCCAAGATGAAGGACGAGGCCGACAAGCTGCTTGGCATCGCCCTCGAGCGCATCGGGCAATACCCCGAAGTCGCCGGACTCTGAACCAGGTTTTCATCGTCGAACTTTGTCGCAACAGGAGGTTAACTTGACCGAGGAAGAAATCAAAAACTTGGACAAGGAAGTGAAAAAGCTCAAACGCATCTCGTCCGAGTGGGCATCGCAAATGCACGATCTGGTCGAGGATCGTTTGCCCGCCGGCTATCTCGAAATCCCGGGCCTTGCCCAATCCACGTACGACGCCTGCAAGGCCTGGGCGGAAGCCAATGCCAAGCTGGCAGCCATTCAGAAAGGTTGAATCATGAGTTCCTACACTGCACTTACCCGTGGCGGCGCCACCTGGGTTCCCGAGTTCGTCACCGCGATCAATCAGGAAAAATGCATCGGCTGCGGCCGCTGCTTCAAGGTCTGTCCGCGCGACGTGCTCGACCTGATCGATTCCGATGCCGATGACGACGAGGACGAAAGCGCCGCTGCCAAGATGACCATCAAGGACATCAACGACTGCATTGGCTGCGGTGCCTGTGGTCGCGTCTGCCCGAAGACCTGCTACAGCTACGCGCCGCTCGCCACCTGAGTCCGGGCCGATGCCGAACGCCAGCGGTCCGGCTGCTCCGGACCCGGTCCTCGGTCTCGAAGTCTGCGCGGCTATCCGCCGGCAGGTGGAAAAACTCGGCCTGACGATCGGCGCCGAGCCGGTCTGGGCCGAGGCCCGCTTTGCCGACGAGGTCGATCCCTATTCGGGAGAGCGCAGCCTGGTCGGCACCTGGCGCGGCAAGGCCCGCTACGGCACGGTGACGCTGTTCGCGGACGGCCGGGTCTATGCCGAGTACCAGGTGCTGCTGCCGCATCCGGCTCAGCCCGGGTACTACGTCGAGGCCGTCCAGGTATGGGGCGCGCCGGGGCGCTGAAAGGTGATCCGGTGATCGCCGCTTTCGCTGCCTGATTTTTAGACAACTGGAGCTGCCCGATGTCTGCAATGACCGAATCGCCACGCCTGATCATCCTGCATAAACAAAGCACCAGCGCCCGGGTCCGCTTCATGTCCCTGGGCGACAGCGTGCTGGCCTTCTCGCCGGTGCCGGAAACCTCGGCCCTGCATGACGAAGACTATTCGCCCACCGTCCAGTTTCATCCGACGGCGGCCTTGCGCGCGGCCGAGAAGGAACTCGACCTGGCCGAGGGGGCGCTCGAGCCGGTGCCGGAATTCTGCATCTGGCTGGATACTCCGGCCGGTGACCAGGCCGTGCTGCTCGCGGCCTGTACCACCATCGATCCGCCGTTTGCCGCGGCCGAAAAACGCGGTGGAAAGTTCATCGCGATCACCGAGGCGCGGCGCCTGCCGACGATCGAACGCGACATCCTGCGGCGCGCTTACGAACACCTTTTGGGTTGATTGTCGCAAAGCCGACAAACGCCAGGACTTGATACAAGTCAATAGTTTCAACGGCTTAAAGCGTTCTCCCGGCATGGCACAGGGCTTGCAATGAATAGCCCATCTACTCTGGGAGAAACGCCATGATCAATCTGACCCCCGCCGCAGTCAAAGCTGTCCAACGCTTCATCCGTGGTGCCGAAACGCCCGTGCTCGGGTTGCGCCTGACCATTTCGGGGGGCGGTTGCTCCGGTCTGCAATACGGCATGAAGCTCGAAACCGAGAAGGCCGAGGACGACTGGGAACTCGAAGTCGAAGGCGTCAAAGTGCTGGTCGATGCGATGACCATGCCAATGATCGACAACGTTACCGTCGACTTCATCGATACGCTGACCCACACCGGCTTCAAGTTCGACAATCCCAACGCCAGCTCGCAGTGTTCCTGCGGCTCTTCTTTCTCGGTCTAAGGAGCGCACGCCATGTGGGAATACTCAGACAAGGTCCGCGAACACTTCTTCAACCCGCGCAACTCCGGCCCGCTCGAGGAAGCGAACGGCATCGGCGACGTCGGTTCCATCCAGTGCGGCGATGCGCTGCGCCTGATGCTCAAGGTCGAGCCGGAAACCGAAATCATCCTCGACGCCCATTTCCAGACCTTCGGCTGTGGCTCGGCGATCGCTTCTTCTTCGGCGCTGACCGAGATGGCCAAGGGCAAGACGCTCGATGAAGCGCTGAAGATCTCGAACCAGGACATCGCCGACTTCCTCGACGGCCTGCCGCCGGAAAAGATGCACTGCTCGGTCATGGGTCGCGAAGCCCTGCAGGCCGCCATCGCCAACTACCGCGGCGAGGAATGGTCCGACGACCATGAAGAAGGTGCCCTGATCTGCAAGTGCTTCGCCATCGATGCCGTGATGATCGAGGACGTGGTCTCCGCCAACAACCTCAACACGGTCGAGGAAGTCACTTTCTACACCAAGGCCGGCGGCGGTTGCGCCTCCTGCCACGAAGGCATTGAGGAAATCCTCGCCAAGGTCAAGGCCTCGCGCGCCGGCCCCGGCGAAACCTCGCCGCCGCCCGCTTGCCCGGCGACCCCGGAAGCCCCCAAGCCGCCGGCCGCCAAGCTGTCGTTGGTGCAGAAGATCAAGAAGATCGAGGAAGTGCTGGAGTCGGTCCGTCCGATGCTGCAGCGCGACCACGGCGACGTCGAACTGGCCGACGTCCAGGGCAAGAAGATCTACGTGCATCTGAAGGGCGCCTGCTCCGGCTGCATGATGGAAGCGGCCACCCTGGGCGGCATCCAGCAGAAGATGATCGAAGCGCTGGGCGAACTGGTCCAGGTGCTGCCGTCGTCCTATATGCCGGCCGAAGCGTAAGAATCCCCCAATCCCGACAGAGACCCCAAAGGACTGCGCCATGGAACCGATCTATCTGGACAACAATGCCACCACGCGCTGCGACCCGGCCGTGGTCCAGGCCATGCTTCCCTTCTTCACCGAGCATTTCGGCAATGCGTCGTCCATTCACGCCTTCGGCAGTGAAGTGGGCAAGGCGCTGAAGAAGGCCCGCGGTCAGGTGCAGGCGCTGCTCGGCGCCGAGCACGACTCGGAAATCATCTTCACCTCCTGCGGCACCGAATCCGATTCGACCGCCATCCTCTCGGCGCTCAAGGCGCAGCCGGAACGCAACACGGTGATCACCACCAATGTCGAGCACCCGGCCATCCTGACGCTGTGCGAGTGGCTGGAGAAGGAAGGCTACATCGTCCACAAGCTGAAAGTGGACAAGAAGGGCCGCATCGACATGGACGAATACAAGTCGATGCTCCAGGACAATGTCGCCATCGTTTCGGTGATGTGGGCCAACAACGAGACCGGCACGATTTTCCCGGTCGAGGAAATGGCCGAACTGGCCAGCGCCAAGGGCATCATGTTCCATACCGATGCCGTGCAGGCCGTCGGCAAGATTCCCATCGACTTGAAGAACACCAAGATCGACATGCTCTCGCTGTCCGGCCACAAGCTGCATGCCCCGAAGGGCATCGGCGTCCTCTACCTGCGTCGCGGCTGCCGCTTCCGTCCGCTGCTGCGTGGCGGTCACCAGGAGCGCGGGCGGCGGGCCGGCACCGAGAACTCGGCGTCCATCGTCGGCCTCGGCGTTGCCTGCGAACTGGCCATGCAGCACATGGCCGAGGAAAACACCACGGTCAAGCGTCTGCGCGA
Source organism: Dechloromonas sp. A34 (assembly GCF_026261605.1). Classification (NCBI taxonomy): domain Bacteria; kingdom Pseudomonadati; phylum Pseudomonadota; class Betaproteobacteria; order Rhodocyclales; family Azonexaceae; genus Dechloromonas; species Dechloromonas sp. A34. Next base: position 3,468,410 of record NZ_CP102486.1, on the reverse strand, counting down.
CAAGCTGGAAGCCGGATTGCTCAGCCAGATCACCCATTGCTTCCCGACCGGCGACGTCAGCAACCGGCTGCCCAATACCTGCAACATCGCCTTCGAATACATCGAGGGCGAGGCCATCCTGCTCTTGTTGAACAAGATGGGCATCGCCGGCAGCTCGGGCTCGGCCTGCACCTCGGGCTCGCTCGAACCCTCGCACGTGATGCGGGCGATGGGCATTCCCTACACCGCCGCCCACGGCACGATCCGTTTCTCGCTGTCGCGTTACAACACCGAAGCGGAAGTGGATCGGGTGATCGAGGCCGTACCGCCGATCATCGCCCAGCTGCGCAAACTTTCCCCGTACTGGAGTGACAAGGGCCCGGCGGCCAATCCCGAAGCCGCCTTCGCCCCGACTTACGCCTGACGGCCAACGAGCTCTCTCTGTAGTACCTCGGTTCGGCCCCGGAAGAAATTCCGGGGCTTTTTTTGTCCCCGCTATTCGCGTCTTGGCCTACCCTGGCAATTGCATCAATGCCCTGACTGCTCATTTCTCCAGTGGACTGAAATAACGCAACCAGAGAAATCCGGACACGCCGGCTGACAGTGAGGCGATCAAAATTGCCATTTTTGAGGCATTGATTATCTCGGCGCTGCCGGCAAACGCGAGGTTTGTGATGAAGATGGACATCGTAAAACCGATCCCGCCCAATAGTCCCGCTCCGAAAACATGACCCCATCGAAGATCACCCGGAAGCCGGCAGAGGCCGATAGCCACGGCAAGAAAGGTCACCAACGTAATCCCCAGTGGTTTTCCAATGACCAAGCCGCCAATGATGCCTGCGCTGTTGGCACTTATCAGGTCGTCCTGCCATCCCGATCCGATTACGATTCCGGTGTTCGCCAAGGCGAATATCGGCAAGATGAGAAATGCAACAGGCTTGTGCAGGAAGTGCTCCAGCCGATGAGATGGCGATTCGTCATCGTCAGCCTTGGCGGAGAAGGGGATTGCGAAGGCCAGCAGCACGCCGGCAATGGTGGCGTGAACGCCGGACTTGAACATGAGAAACCACATCACGGCACCGCCCAACAAATAGGGCGCCAGCGACATTACCCGGAACCCGCGATTGAGGACGATCAGTAATGCAAAAACGCCGAGTGCAGCGAGCAAATAGCCCAGCGCTAGGTGGGCCGTATAAAACAAGGCAATCACGATAATTGCCCCGAGGTCGTCCATCACGGCCAGCGCGGTCAGGAATACCTTGAGCGAGGATGGAATCCGCGTGCCGAGCAATGCCAGTACGCCGAGCGCGAAGGCGATATCGGTTGCCATCGGGATGCCGCTTCCCGGCTGGGTTGGGGTGCCGGCATTTAATGTGTAGTGGATCAACGCTGGCACGGCGATGCCGCCAATGGCGGCCATGATCGGCAACAGCGCATTTTTGATGTTGGAAAGTTCGCCGTTGTAGAGTTCGCGCTCGAGCTCCAGGCCGACAAACAAGAAAAATATGGCCATTAACGCATCGTTCACCCAGTGCTCGATGCTCATGCCGGCTATTTCTGTATGCCAGAAGTCCAGGTAGCTGGCACCAAGGCCCGAATTGGCTATGAGCAGCGATAGAACTGTGCACAGGATCAGAAAAATCCCGCTCGATTTTTCCGAGTCAAAAAAATTACTGAATGTTCGAGAAAGTGTCGCCTGGATATCGGCCATGGTTTGTGTGCTTGGAATTCAATAATCAGTGCAGGTTGAGACTAGCACTGCCAGAACCACTCTTGTCGAATGCAGAAGAAATACGATCCCGCATAAATCAGAACCCGAGAATCGAAAAAACCGATGCCCGCCTTGGTTTTATAAGGCCCGCGGTTCAGGTGCTGCTGGCGAGAGTTCGATGTGGGCGTCGAACTCGACATGTTCGACTTCGGGCAGGCGGCGCTCGGGGATCAGGCGCCGCTCGTCAAGGCCAAACGGTGGCCCGACATCTTCCTTGCGCCGGTCTTTTCCGGTGCGGTCATCTCGGATCGGTAGTGTGCTCATCGCTTAGCCGTCTGCCAATTTCTCAAAGAATAAGGCGATTACGGTAAACAGCAAAGCTTAAGGCTTTCTGAAGCCTCCCGGCCCCGCTCGGGGGATGGTCGGAAATGGCCCAGGCCAGCCGGCGGCTGGCCTTCGCGGCATCAACGGCCGGGCGTCAGGCCCTTGATCCAGTCGCGCTGCGCCTCACGCCGGCGCTTGTCGGTCAGGCGCTCGATGATGTGGGTGCGGGCTTCTTCGAAGGACAGCATGCCGCTTGGCAGGATTTCGTCGCAGCGCACGATGTGCAGGCCCATCGGCGATTCGAGCACGGCGCTGATTTCCCCTGCGCCGAGCGCGAAGGCGGCCGGTTCCAGTTCGGCATAGAGTTGCTGACGTTTGACGATGCCGAGCTTGCCGCCTTCCATGGCGGTCGGGCATTGCGAATGGCGCAGCGCCGCTTCGCCGAATTTCTGGGCGGTTTTCAGTGTCGAGCGCAGGGATTCGAGCAGGCTGGTCGCCTTGCCCTTTTCCTTCTCGTTGTCGAAGGTGATCAGGATGTGGCGCAGATGGCGGGCTTCGGGGCGGTCGAAGGCTTCCGGGTGCAGGCGATAGTAGATTTCCGCATCGACGGCGCTGACCGCCGGCGTGGCCGAGGCGACTTTTTCGAGGATGCTTTCGACCCGCAGATCGCGCTCGACGGCTTCGCCCAGGGTCGCCTCGGTCAGGCCGGAGCGCTCCATGTCCTGGGCGAATTCCTCTGTCGTCGGGTAGCGCTTGCGGATCTCGGCGATCCGCGATTTCAGCGTTGTTTCCGGAACGATGACGGTGGCGGCCTGGGCGCTGGCGAGAATGCGGTGCTCGATGCTGTCCTGCTTGCGGGCAATCTCGGACAATCGGTCGCGCTCCGGCTCGGAAAGGGTGTCCGGGGCTTTCTGGAAGAGTTCCCAGGCCAGTTTGAGTTCGAGGTAGCCCAGCTGCATGACTTACTCCTGTGCTTCGACCGCTTCCAGCGCGTCTTCGGGGATCTGCAAGACGCGGCCGAGCAGGCAGTCGAAGTGAATGTGATAGGCGGCGCCGCCCGGGGCGTTGCGCACCACCTTGATGACTTCGCCGATCGCGCCCGGTGGCACCAGCACTTCGCCGCCGACCGACAGGCCCTTGGCCGAACGGACCTTCTCGCGGAATTCGAAACGCGAGGGGATCCACGGATCGTCGGCGCCGATCAGCTCTTCTTCGCGGCAACCGACCACCCGGTCTTCGTCTAGGAAATTGACCGAGTAGATGACCTGGTCCTGGAGGAAGGTCCCGACATCCATGACATAGCCGATGCTGCCCCGGCGGACCAGGGGCATGCCCGGATCCATGCCCGGATAGGTGCCGTCGTTGCGGACGTTGCGGATCAGGCGGACGGCTTCGCCCTGTTCCCAGCGCGAGCCGTTCATGAGCGGAAAATCTTGTCGAGCGAAACGAAGGAGCTCGAACCGCCACCCGGCTTGTCGACGTGCTGGAAGACGGCGAAGACCTTTTCGTTGAGGGCGTTGGAGGCCACGAAGTCCTGGTAGGCGCGTTCCAGCCAGAGGCGGTAGATGCCGCGCTGCTGGTCTTCTTCGGGCGGCAGGTTGGGCGCCTGGCGGGCCAGGTAGTCGTGGAAGCGTTGCAGGATGTGCAGACGATTCACATGGACCACGCTGGGTTCGTAGGGAACCTCGAAATAATCGAGAAAGTCCTCGGCAGATACCAGGTCTTCGAGGGCTTCGGCAAGGGTGAGTGTGTCGTCCATGGTAGTACTCCTCAGGCTGCTGCTAATTGAATTTCGGGTTCTTCGGGGTGATGAAAGGCATCGACAACTTCGAGCAATTTGGCGGCGCCCAGGTGGTCATGGCAGTCGAGACCGGCCAGCTTGATCAGACGGTCGCGCGAGGCTTCGATCTGGCCCAGTCGGAGCAGCACGACGCTCGCCGCCTTCAAGGCCAGCAGGTAGAAGCGCAGCATGCCGAAGGAGTTGGCGGCGGCGCTGCCTAGGCGCGTTTCGTCAAGCGTGCGCCAGTCGGGAGGCAGGCCGAGCAGGCGGCCGGAAAGCTGCATGGCGCGCTCGGCGACCATCAGCGCATCGTCGAGGCGATGTTGATAGAAATAGTAGCGATACAGGCCGACCAGCACCGTGAGGTTGTCCGGGGCCATCAGGTGGGCGCGGAGCAGCGCCAGCTCGGCAGTATCCTCGCCGTATTCGCTGGAGGCCTGGGCGATCAGGCGCTCGGCCTCGGCTGGGAGGGCATCCTCGAAATACAGTTTGCAGTCGGAGAAGTCGAGCAGGTCCATGTCAGTGCATCGCCTCGTGTTCGCAGCACAGGTCGCCGGCGCTGCAGGTTCGGCATTCGCCTTCGTGCGTGGCCGGTGGCGCTTCGTGGCGGAGCTCCGCGAGTTCCTTTTCCATGGTCTCGATACGCTCGATCAGGCAGGCGATCGACTTGGCCACCGGGTCGGGCAGCTCGTTGTGGTCGAGGGCGATGCCATGGCTGGGGCGTGCCGAGCCGACCCGGGTGTCGACGATCCGGCCGGGTACGCCGACGACCGTGCGGTCGGCCGGCACGTCTTTGACAACCACCGAATTGGCGCCGACGCGGACGCGCTCGCCAAGGGTGATCGGTCCTAAAATTTTGGCGCCGGCGCCGATGACGACGCCGTTGGCCAGGGTGGGGTGGCGCTTGCCCTTGTTCCACGAGGTGCCGCCCAGGGTGACGCCGTGATAGAGCGTGACGTCGTCGCCGACTTCGGCGGTTTCACCGATCACGACGCAGGCGCCGTGGTCGATGAAGAAGCGGCGGCCGATGGTGGCGCCGGGGTGGATGTCGACATTGGTCAGCGTGCGCCCGATAAAGGACAGGAAGCGCGCCGGAAAGCGCCAGCCGGCTTGCCACAGGCGGTGCGACAGGCGGTGGGTGAGCAGGGCGTGCACACCGGGGTAGGTGGTGAGCACCTCCAGGGTCGAACGGGCCGCCGGGTCGCGCTCGAAAACGCAGTCCAGATCTTCCTTGAGGGTGGCCCAGAGGCTCGGTGCGGCGGGGAGAATGGCGGTCATTGTCATCGCTTCAGACATGGAGGTGGCTCCTGACGGAGGCCAGAAGGTCACGCAGATCGGACGTTTCCGGCGGATGCTTGTGGGCTGCGACAAAATTGCGGACGGAGGCGAGCAGGGCATTGACCTCGCTGTCGGTGACGGTCAGGCCGAGGCCGCCATAAACGACCTGCACGGCGCGCGAGCCGGAGTGCTTGCCGAGCACGATGCGGTGCGACTGGCCGACTTCCTGCGGGTCGAAACCCTGGTAGTTGTCCGGGTGCTTCAAGAGGCCATCGACGTGGATGCCGGCTTCGTGCGTGAAGGCGCCGGCGCCGACGACACTCTTCTGCCAGGGCACGGCGCGACCCGAGGCGCTGGCGACGCGGCTCGATAGCGAGGGGAAGCCTTTGAGGCCGACGCCAGTGGCGATGCCATAAAGCTTGGTCAGGCCAAGCACGACTTCTTCGAGCGGGGCATTGCCGGCCCGTTCGCCGAGGCCGTTGACCGTGGTGTTCACATGCGTCGCCCCGGCCTTGCAGGCGGCCAGCGTGTTGGCGGTGGCCAGCCCCATGTCGTCGTGGGCGTGCATTTCGATTTCGAGGCCGGTGTTGCGACGCAGGGTGCTGATCTTGTCGAAGGTGCCGAAGGGTTCGAGGATGCCCAGGGTGTCGGCGAAGCGCAGGCGGCGGGCGCCGGCGCGTTCGGCGGTTTCGGCCAGGGCGCAGAGGAAGTTCATGTCGGCGCGCGAGGCATCCTCGCAACCGAGGCCGACTTCCAGCCCGAGGTTGAGGGCGGCACCGATGAATTTGGGCAGTTCGCGCAGCAGCCAGGCGCGGTCCTGCTTCAGCTTGTAGGCCAGGTGCTGGTCGGAGGCAGGCACCGAGATGTCGATCAGGTGGGCGCCGAGGCCGGCGCAGGCGGCAATGTCGGCCGGGTGCATGCGGCTCCACACCATCAGCCGCGAGGGAAGATTCAGGGCGGCGACGGCGCGGATGGAGTCGCATTCCTCCGGGCCCATCGCCGGGATGCCGACTTCCAGCTCGGGGACGCCGATGGCGGCAAGCTGGCTGGCGATGCCCAGTTTTTCGTCCAGCGAGAACGCCACGCCGGCCGACTGTTCGCCGTCGCGCAGGGTGGTGTCGTTGATGGTGACGAAAGGCAGGTCGGTCATGGAATTCTCCTCGCAGTCTTTCTAGCAAGGGTGGTGCCAGACGCTAATTCAATGAAATATAAGGGAAATAATTTTTGTGCTGCATGTGATGTGGGTTGAATGTAGCGATTGCGACAATTTGCCGATGCCGCTGGCCGCGGCCGATTCGGTGATATCGTCGACCGCGATGGCCCGTCCTTGACTGCCCATTCCACGCGAGTGCCTTTTCGGCCGGCATGGCTCTTCCCGCGAAGCGTTGTGTTTTTCGATCAGAACATTTTCCTGATTCACAACGCTCCACCTGCCGGGAAAACTCCACCATGACCGGACGCGACAACGAACTTTGGCAACAGTCCTGGCGCGACAAAAATATCGACTTTCACCAGAAGGCGGTCAATCCGCATCTTGTCAGATTCTGGTCCAGCCTCGGCTTGGCTGCAGGCGACCGGGTCTTCGTCCCGCTCTGTGGCAAGAGCCTCGATATGATTTGGCTGGCCGGGCAGGGCCATACCGTGATCGGCGTCGAGCTTAGCCCGCTGGCAGTGCGCGCCTTCTTCCGCGAAAACAAAATCCAGCCGACGCGCCGGCCGGTCGGCCCATTCACCCTGTGGGAGCACGGCCGGATCGGCATTCTGTGCGGCGATTTCTTCGCGCTGAGCGCGGCCGATCTCGGCGACATCGCGGCGGTCTTCGACCGCGCCTCGCTGACCGCCTTGCCCGACGACCTGCGCAGCGCTTACCTCGAGCACCTCAGCAAAATTCTGCCCGCCGCCTGCAAGATGCTGCTGCTCACCACCGAGGAACCTGACGATGGTGAGACGCAGGGCCAGCCGTTCGCCGTCGCCGATGAAATCGCCAGCCTCTACACCGCCGCCTTCGACATCCGGCTCAGCCACGTCGAAAGCATCTTCGAGGCGGACCCCGATCCGGCAGTCAGCGAGCGGGTGCGCGTCGAACAGAAAGTCTATCTGCTGACGCCGAAAACCGCCGGCAGCGGCAGCTAGTACCACAAAGGCAAAGGCTGGCACTAGCGTCGCGCTAGCGGGTCTTGCCGGTAGTAGCGGCGGAGCAGATCGTAGAGCGCCGGGTATTCGTCGTGGATCACGTCGGGCAACTCGAAAAAGCTTTCCGAGAGCACTGCGAAAAACTCGGCTGGCTCTTCGCTGGCGTAGGGGTCGATGATGGTTTCCTCGTCGCGATCGACGCGCCGGCAGAAATCGTCGTAGGCAGCGGTGAAGACGTCCTGCCATTCCGCCTCGCCGATCCCGGAGTGCAGGGCCGGCATGCCGTCGGCCTCGCCGTTCAGCATGTCCAGTTTGTGGGCGAACTCGTGGATTACGACGTTGTAGCCGGCGCCGGCCATCTGCACGTCGTGCCAGGAAACGAGCAGCGGGCCGCCTTGCCAGGCTTCGCCGGCGAGCACGTCGTCGTATTCGTGGACGACGCCGCTGTCGTCCGCGAGTTGGCGGGGAACGACGAATTCATTGGGATAGACGACGATGCCCACCCAATCACGGTAGGCGGCCAGGCCGAGATTGAGGATGGGCAGGCAGCCCTGGGCGGCGATGGCGACGCAGATTTCGTCGCTCAGTTGCAGGCCGCCGGCGGTGGTGAATTCCTTTTCGGCCAAGAAGCTCTCGGCCAGCGCTTTCAGGCGTCGCTGCTCGTCGTCGGTTAGTTTGGCCAGGAAGGGCAGGGCGGCGATCGTGCTCGCCCACAGCGGGTCAGGAATGGCGCTGACCTTGCCGCGCCGGAACCAGTCGAACAGGCACATCACTTCTTCATGGTCAGCCAGATGCCGCTGAAGATCAGGCCGATGCCGAGGTAGTGATACCAGAGCGGCACTTCGCCGAGAAAGACGAAGGACAGAAGGGTGCCGAAGACCGGCATCAGGTGGATGAAGAGGCTGGCCTTGTTGGCGCCGACCTCGGCAACGCCCCGGTTGTAGAAGATGTAGCCGATGAAGCTCGGGAAAATGCCGACGTAGGCGAGCGAAGCCAGCGAGCCGAGATGGACGTTGATCCGCCGGCCCTGCGCCATTTCCCAGAGATAGGCGGGGAACAGCGCAGCGAGGCCGACGGCGGTCATCGCGCCAAGCATCAGCATTGGGTGCACGCCGGCCGGCCGCCAGGCCAGGCCGACGGTGTAGACCGCCCAGACCAGCACGGCGAGCAGCATCCAGGCATCGCCGATGTTCAGGTTGAGATGGGCCAGCACCTCGAACTCGCCGCGGGCGACGATGGTCATCGCTCCGCATAGCGAGATGACGACGCCAAGGGCTTGCGGTGGGCGCAGGTGCTTACCGAGAAAGGCCCAGGAAATGGCGATGGTGACGATCGGAATGAAGGAGTTGAGCAGCACGGCGTTGGTCGCCGAGGTGTGCTGCAACGCCAGGTAGGCGAAGGTGTTGTAGCCGCCGACACCGATCAGGCCGAGGGTCAGCACCGGCTTCCAGCCTGCCTTGAGCAACGGCCATTGGCTTTTGAGGTGGGGCAGCGCCAACGGCAGGACGAGCACGAAGGCGATCGCCCAGCGCCAGAAGGCCAACGCCAGCGGTGGGACGTCGGCGCGAATGCCTCGCCCGAGGACCATGTTGCCCGACCAGAAGAGGGCGGTCAGGGTGAGCAGGAGATAGGGGTTGGTGAAGAAATTTTGCTGTTTTTCGGTCATGCCGTGAATTATGCCTGAGCAGCGGGAATGGACTCGGACGGTATAATTGGCGAATGGTTTCAGTCGTCCATTCGGTCGCCGCGCAGAGCGACTTCGATCAGTTCATGGTTACCCTTTCCGAGGGGCTTGCCGCCGATGAGGCAGCGCGTCTCAGAGGTTCGGTGGAGTACGCTTGGGAGGCCTACGGCAACAAGGCGCTGGGCAGCGGCGAGCGCATCTGGTCGCACGCGCTGGGCATGGCGGTCATCATCGCCGGGCTCAAGCTCGATGCCGAATCGCGCATGGCGGCAGTGCTGTTCGCGATGCCGGCTCAGGACGAGCACGCCATCGCCCGCATCGAGGAGCGCTTCGGCAAACCGGCGGCGCATCTGGTCAATGGCATTTCGCGGCTCAACAAGCTGCGGCCGATCACCAAGGGTTTCGTCGCCGCCAATATCGAGGCCGGCGAGGCCAATCCGGCGGAGGTCAAGGCGCAGATCGAAGTCCTGCGCAAGATGCTGCTCGCCATGGTCGAGGACATCCGCGTCGTGTTGCTGCGCCTGGCCAGCCGGACACAGACGCTGCGCTACTACGCCGCCAACCCGGACGAACTGCGCGTCCAGGTCGCGCGCGAAACGCTGGAACTCTATTCGCCGCTCGCCAACCGGCTCGGGGTCTGGGAACTGAAGTGGGAACTGGAGGATTTGTCCTTCCGTTTCCTGCATCCCGAGATCTACAAGAAAATCGCCAAGATGCTCGACGAGAAGCGCAGCGAGCGCGAGCGCTTTATCACCGACGCCGTGGCGAAGGTGCGCGAGGAACTCGAGGCCGCGGGCGTCAAAAAAGCCGAGATCTACGGGCGGCCGAAACACATCTACAGCATCTGGAACAAGATGCGGAAGAAGGGTGTCGAGTTCTCCGAGGTCTACGACGTGCGCGCCCTGCGCATCATCGTCGACGACCTCAAGGACTGCTACACCGCGCTCGGTATCGTCCATAACCTTTGGTCGCCGATTTCCCGCGAGTTCGACGACTACATCTCGAACCCCAAGGGCAATTACTACCGCTCGCTGCATACCGCCGTGCAGTGCCCTGACGGGCGCAGCCTGGAAATTCAGATCCGTACCTGGGAAATGCACAAGCACGCCGAACTCGGCGTCGCCGCCCACTGGCGCTACAAGGAAGGCAGCAAGCGTTCGCACGAGGACGATTACGACGAGAAGATCGCCTGGCTGCGCCAGCTGCTGACCTGGAAGGACGAGGTCGCCGACAGTTCGGACTGGGTTACCCACTACAAGCAGGCCGCGCTCGACGAGACGCTCTACGTCATCACGCCGCAGGGCAAGGTGGTCGATCTGCCGCAGGGTTCGACCCCGGTCGATTTCGCCTACCGGGTCCATACCGACCTCGGCCATCGTTGCCGCGGCGCCCGCGTCGGCGGTCAGCTGGTGCCGCTCAACACGCCGCTCGAAACCGGCCAGCAGGTCGAGATCATCACCGCCAAGCACGGCGGACCGTCACGCGATTGGCTGAATCCGACGCTCGGCTACATCCACACCAAGAGCGCCCGGGTCAAGGTCCGGGCCTGGTTCTCGAACCTGGCGCTGGAAGAAACCTTGTCCGAAGGCCGCACGCTGATCGGCAAGGAATTGCAGCGGGCCGGCCAGACCGGCGCCAACATCGAGGAACTGGCCCACAAGCTGGGCTTCTCGCGGGCCGACGACCTCTATATTGCCGCGGCGCGTGGCGAACTTCAGCAGCGTCAGTTCCAGTCGGTGGCGCGCGGCGGCGACTTGCTCGCCGAAACGCAATTGCCGGACGAGGTCATCGCCAAGCCGAGCAAGCCGGTCGAAGGCAACCAGGGCATCCTGATCGTCGGTGTGGACAAGCTGCTGACCCAGTTGGCGCGCTGCTGCAAGCCGGCACCGCCCGACGAGATCCAGGGCTTCATCACGCGTGGCAAGGGGATTTCCATTCACCGGATGGATTGCACCAATTTCACCCACCTCGCGGCGTTGCATCCGGAGCGGGTCATCGAGACCGACTGGGGCGTGCAGACCACCGGCGTCTTCGCCACCGACATTGTGGTCGATGCCCACGACCGTCAGGGCCTGCTGCGCGACATCTCGGAAATCTTCACCCGCGAGAAACTCAATGTCATCGGCGTCAATACCCAGTCCAAGCAGGGCAAGGCACACATGAGCTTTACCGTTGAAGTCACCAATCTGCAGCAGATGCAGCGCACCTTGACGTTGATCCACGACGTCGACGGCGTGGTCGGCGTGCGCCGCGCCTGATCGGCAAGGGGGCACGATGAAAGGTAACTTCGCTGCCGTCGCACTGCTGGTGATCGGTGCCCTGGCGCTGGCGGTCAATCTTGATCTGCTGGAAATCGACCTGGTTCAGCTGTTGCGCAAGTGGTGGCCGCTGGCCCTGATCGGGCTGGGAATCGCGCTGTTCTTCACGCCTAGCGACGGCAACCGGAAGTCGCCCGACTAGCTGCCGCCGGCGCTTGATTTCCCGGGGCGCCAACCTTAGCCTCGAAGATCTCAGCTGCCACCCAGCGTCGCCATCAGTTCGCCCTGGGCATTGTGCGGTTTGGCCCGCGCCGCACGCCGGCGGTGAAATACACCCTGGGTATTCATGTCCCAGCACTGCTGATTGTCGGCCAGGTAGAACTTCAGACCTTCGGTGATCACCCGTTTCTTCAGCTTGGGATCGAGGATCGGGAAGGCCAGTTCAATGCGCTTGAAGAAGTTGCGCTCCATCCAGTCAGCACTGGACAGATAAACCTTTTCCTCGCCGCTGGCGTAAAAGTAGAAGACGCGGTGGTGTTCGAGGAAGCGGCCGATGATCGAACGGACGCGGATGTTGTCGGACAACCCGGGAACGCCAGGGCGCAGCGTGCACACACCGCGCACGATGAGGTCGATCTCGACGCCGGCCTTCGAGGCATCGTACAGGGCATCGATGACCTCCGGTTCGACCAGCGAATTCATCTTGGCGACGACGCGGGCCTTGCCGCCGGCGCGGGCGATTTCCGCTTCGGCACGGATCCCGGCGACGACGTTCGGTTGCAGCGTGAACGGGGCCTGCCACAGGTGCTGCAGGGTGCGCGCCTTGCCCAGGCCAGTCAGTTGCTTGAAGACTTCGCTGACGTCATGGGTGATTTCTTCGTTGGCTGTCATCAGGCCGAAGTCGGAATAGAGACGGGCGGTACGTGGGTGGTAATTGCCGGTACCGAGGTGGGCATAGCGCTTGAGGCCGCTTTCCTCACGACGCACTATCAGCAAGGCCTTGGCGTGGGTCTTGTAGCCGACCACGCCATAGACGACATGGGCGCCGACTTCCTCGAGCTTGGTTGCCCAGCTGATGTTGGCTTCCTCGTCGAAGCGCGCCATCAATTCGACGACAACGGTGACTTCCTTGCCGTTCTGGGCAGCGCGGATCAGCGACTGCATCAGCACCGAGTCGGTGCCGGTCCGGTAGACGGTCATCTTGATGGCGACCACCTGCGGATCGTTGGCCGCCTGATTGAGCAGTTCGATGACCGGTGCGAAGGACTGGTAGGGATGGTGGAGCAGGATGTCGTTGCGGCGAATGCTGTCGAAAATGTTGATGCCCTTGCCGACTGCCTTCGGGATGCCGGGGACGAAGGGGGCGAATTTCATGTCCGGGCGGTCGACCCAGTCCGGGACCTGCATCAGGCGCACCAGGTTGACCGGGCCATGGACGCGGTAGAGATCGACTTCGCGCAGCGCGAACTGGGCGAGCAGAAATTCGGTCATCGCCGGCGAGCAGTTGTCGGCGATCTCAAGGCGCACGGCGTCACCGAAGTGGCGGTGCGGCAATTCGCCTTGGAGCTTGGTGCGCAGGTTGGTGACTTCTTCCTCGTCGACGAAGAGATCGGAATTGCGGGTGGCGCGGAACTGGTAGCAGCCGAGCACCGTCATGCCGGTGAACAGTTCGCCGACGAATTCATGGAGGATAGAGGAGAGGAAGACGAAGCCGTATTCGCAGCCGGCCAGTTCTTCCGGCAGGCGGATGACGCGGGGCAGGACGCGCGGCGCCTGGACGATGGCGGCGTTGGAGCTGCGGCCGAAGGCGTCCTTGCCCTCGAGTTCGACGGCAAAGTTCAGGCTCTTGTTGAGCACCTTGGGGAAGGGGTGCGAGGGATCGAGTCCGATCGGGGTCAGTACCGGCACCATTTCGCGGAGGAAATAGTTGCGGATCCACTCGCGCTGCGCCTCGTTCCAGGTCGAACGACGCAGGAAGCAGATACCCTCTTTGGCCAGGGCCGGCAGGATGATGTCGTTGAGGTGCTGATACTGTTCGGTGACGATGGCATGGGCTTCGGCCGAAACCAGGCGGAAGGCCTCTTGCGGCGTCTTGCCGTCGGCGGTGATGATCGGGGCATTGGCCCGCACCTGCTCCTTGAGGCCGGCCATGCGGATTTCGAAGAACTCGTCCATGTTGCTGGAGACGATGCACAGGAAGCGCAGGCGCTCGAGCAGCGGCATCCGCTCGTCTTCGGCCTGGGCCAGCACCCGGCGGTTGAAGGCGAGCAGGCCGAGCTCGCGATTGAGATAATTTTCGGTCGGGAAGCGAGGCTTCAGGGGGGTATGGGTCATCGCGCGCACTCCATGTGATCTCTCAAGTATAGGCCTTAAGACCATCATTTTGTTGCATTAATGTTGCAGCGGCGTGACAGCTGTCGCGTGCTTTTAAGTGTTACTGGCAGCGGAATGAAGTCCAGGTTCGCCGGCCGAACCGGCCACATTTCGGCGCCCTGCTTTATAGTCGTCATTACCGCATCATCAAAGGAGAGAGAACATGTTCAAGGGAATACTGATCAACAAGGACGAGGCCGGCTATCGCGCCGCCGTGCAGGAAATCGACGAGGCCCAGTTGCCGGAGGGCGATGTCACGGTCAGGGTCGGGTGGTCGACCCTCAATTACAAGGACGGCCTGGCGATTACCGGCAAGTCGCCGGTCGTTCGCCGCTTTCCGATGGTGCCGGGGATCGACTTCGCCGGGACGGTAACTGCCAGCCAGCACCCGAAATGGCAGGTTGGCGACCGGGTCGTCCTCAACGGCTGGGGCGTCGGCGAAACCCATTGGGGCGGGCTGGCGCAGGTGGCCCGTGTACGCGGCGACTGGCTGGTGCCACAACCCAAGGCCTTCAGCGCCCGCCAGGCGATGGCGATCGGCACCGCCGGCTACACCGCGATGCTCTGCGTGCTGGCCCTGGAAAAACATGGCATCAAGCCGGCCGACGGTGAAATCCTGGTCACCGGGGCCAACGGCGGGGTGGGCGGCGTGGCGATCGCACTGCTATCCCGGCTCGGCTACACGGTCGTCGCCTCGACCGGACGCGCCGCGGAAGAAGGCCACCTGAAGGCGCTCGGCGCTTCGGCGATCATCGATCGCAACGAACTGTCGGTGCCCGGCAAGCCGCTCGGCAAGGAACGCTGGGCTGGTGTCGTCGATGCCGTCGGCAGCCATACGCTGGCCAACGCCTGCGCCACGACCAAATACCGCGGTGCGGTGGCGGCCTGCGGCCTGGCCCAGGGCATGGATTTCCCGTCCAGTGTCGCGCCCTTCATACTGCGCGGCGTGACGCTCTACGGCATCGACAGCGTGATGGCGCCGATGCCGGTGCGTCTGGAGGCTTGGCAGCGTCTGGGGAGCGACCTCGAGATCGCAAAGCTCGATGCGATTGTCCGCGAAATCAGCCTCGGCGAGGCGCTGGCCGTCGGCGCCGAACTGCTCGAAGGCAAAGTGCGCGGCCGCATCGTGGTCGACGTCAACCGCTGATCATTCGCCCTTGAAGGTTTTCCGCCAGGCACTGGGCGAAACGCCCAGGCTCTGGCGGAAATGATGACGCAGCGAGACCGGCGAGCCGAAGCCGGCGAGAGTGGCGATGCTGTCGATGCTCTGCTCGGTGCTTTCCAGCAGGCGCTGGGTCAGGGCCAGACGTTCGGCGAGCAGCCAGTCGCCGACGGTAGACCCGGTCAGCAAGCGGAAGTGGCGGGTGAAGGTGCGCCGGCTCATCAGCGATTTGGCGGCCAGGCTGTCGAGACTGTGCGGCAGGTGCAGGTTGGCCCGCACCCAGTCGATCAGGTCGGCGAGGCGGGAGTCGTGCGCGGTGGCCGGTAGCGGTTGCTCGATGAACTGCGCCTGACCACCCTGGCGGTGGGCGGCACGACCAGCCGGCGGGCGACGCGGTTGGCCGCCCGGGCGCCGTAGCGCTGGCGCAGCATGTAGAGACAACAATCGATGGCGGCTGCCGTACCGGCCGAAGTCAGGACATTGCCCTCGTCGATGTAGAGCACGTCGGCATCGACGCGGACCGCCGGATAGCGCCGGGCAAAATCGGCGGCGAAGGCCCAGTGCGTCGTTGCCCGCCGTCCGTCCAGCAGACCGGCCGCAGCCAGCACGTAGGCTCCCAGACAAAGTCCGACGACCTGGGCGCCGCGGCGATGGGCGGCGACCAGCGCCGCGAGCAGGGCCTCGGGCGGCCGCTCCTCAGCATCGCGCCAGCTTGGCACGATGACGGTATCGGCCGCGGCGATGGCTTCCAGGCCGTGGCGGACGCTCACGCTGAAGCCGGCCGTCGTGGACAACGGGCCTTCTTCGGCGGCGCAGACCAGCAGCTGGAACTCCGGCTCGCCTGGGTAAGACTCGGCGAAAACGACGCAGGGCGCCGAGAGGTGGAAGGGACAGATGCGGTCAAAAGCGACGACGGTGATCACTTGCTTGGGCATTTTGGGTTTCGTCCCGGCATAATCGATTGGCCCGATCTTATCGCAATTTGTCAATCGGGCCACTCGCTGGCCGGCCGCTCCCGGCGAATAATCGGCTCATCTTCAATCAGCCAAGGAACCGAAAATGTCCTCACTCAAACGCGCCCTGATCGTCATCGATGTCCAGAACGAGTATTTCACCGGCAAGCTGCGCATCGAGTATCCGGATGTCCGGGATTCGCTGGCCAACATCTGCCGGGCGATGGATGCCGCCAGCGCTGCCGGCATCCCGGTCGTCGTCGTCCAGCATCTGCTGCCGGAGGGGCGCCGGTCTTTGCCCGGGCAGTGAGGGCGCGGCTCTGCACCCGACGGTGGCCGGGCGGCAACGCGATCACCTGGTCGAAAAGGCGATGGCCAGCGCCTTCGTCGGTACCGACCTGGGGGCGTGGTTGCGCCAGCAGGAAATCGACACGCTGACGGTGGTCGGCTACATGACTCACAACTGCGACGACTCGACGGTGCGCCAAGCGGCCCACGAAGGCTGGAAAGTCGAATTTCTGCACGACGCCGCCGGCGCGCTGCCCTACGCCAATGCCGCGGGGCGGCCAGCGCCGACGAAATCCACCGGGTGTTCAGCGTCGTGATGCATACCGGCTTTGCGGCCGTGGTGTCGACCGAGAAGTGGCTGCTGGCACTGGCCAATGCCGAGCCCTTGGCGGCGGACAACGTCTATCTCTCCAACCGGCGGGCGGTCGAGTCGGGTAGCGAAAGGTGCTAGCGGGTGCCGCTGCGGGCGGGCTCGTCGACCGCGCTCAGGGCGGCGAGCAGGGTACCCAGCTTGGCCTCGGTTTCGGCCAGCTCCTGGTGCGGCTCGGAAGCGGCGACGATGCCGGCGCCGGCTTGCAGTTCGGCGCTGCGGCCATCGAGTAGCGCCGAGCGCAGGGCCACCGAAAATTCGCCGTCGCCGTCCGGGCTCAAGATGCCGAAGCCGCCGCTGTACCAGCCGGCGCGTTGTTCGCCATGCTCGGCCAGCCAGCCTACGGCCGGGCCGACCGGGAAGCCGCCGACCGCCGGGGTCGGATGCAGTGCGCGCACCAGGTCGAACAAGGTGGTGCCGGGTCGGGCGCTGGCCGAGATCCGGCTCCGCAGGTGACGCAGCCGGCCGGCCGGATGTTCGCCGATTGGGCCGATTTCGGGCGGTGCCAGGCACAGCGGTGCGAGGGCGGCGCAGACGGCGCGGACGACCAGCGATTGTTCCTGGCAGTTCTTCTCGTCGCGCAGCCCGGTAGATCCCGGCCAGGCGGTGCCGGCTAGCGCATCGGCTGCGATCTGGCCGCCGTCCAGGCGGACCAGACGTTCCGGCGTGGCGCCGAGAAAGCTCTGCGATCCGTTGCCATGGGCGTAGATCAGGCTGTCCGGCTGTTGCACGACCAGTTGGCCCAGGACATGTGCCGGCGAGAAGGAGCGCCGGGATTCGAATTTCCGGCTGCGGCTGAGCACCAGCTTGTCGAGCTGGCCGTTACCGATGTGGCGCAGGGCGGCATTGACGCGGGCGATCCAGGCCTGCTCGGCGAGCGTTTCCGGATGGGCCGGGCAGAGCGGTGCGCCGTCCTGGCGGAGCGGACGGGCAAGCAGTTGCGTCCACTCCGCGGCGGCCTGCCGACGGCGGCCGGCGGTGACGGTCAAGGTCGCCGAGCAATGACCGCCCCGGTTTTCAAGCAGGATGGCCGGGATGGCCAGCAGCGCATTGGGCAGGGGGCCAGGGCTGGTTGGAGCGAAGGCGAAACCGGCGAAGACCAGCGGCGCCCCTTCGTATCGCCAGTTCCGGCAAAAGCCGGCAAAGGCGTTGTCGAGGGCGGCGAAGCGGTGCGGGCCGGCGCTGGCGAGCTGCAGGGCATGACCGATGCCGAGGCTGTATTTCTGTCGGGCCGGACGGGCGCGATACCAGAACGGGGCATCAGCCGGCACTGCGTGCAGCCAGTCGCAATCGTGCCGGCCGAGATCGAGGCGCAGGCTGAGTGGGGCGGACGCCGGGGCGTCGCCGGCCAGGCGGTCGAGCCTTTCGCTCAGGCTGGGCGCGGCCAGCAGGCGGCGCAGGGTCGAGATCAAGCCGCGCCTCCGGCGGCGATCCGGCGCAATGCGGCGCGTTCCAGCTTGCCGGCGGCGTTGCGCGGCAGGCGCTCGAGAAAGAGCAGCTTGCGCGGCAATGCGGCGCTCGGCAGGCGCTGCCGGGCGTGGGCGAGCAGGTCGGCGGGGTCGCCTCGCCGACCACCAGGGCGACCACCAGATCGCCCCAGACCGGATCGGGCTGGCCGGTGACGGCGACATCGCGCACCCCGGGCAGGCGGCGAGGCAGGATTCGACTTCGAGCGGATGGACGTTGCGGCCGCCGCTGATCAGCATGTCGTCGGCCCGGCCGGTGATAGTGAGCCGGCCGTCGGCATCGATCGCGCCGAGGTCGCTGGTGGTCAGCCAGCCGTTGGCATCGACCCCGCTGCCGTCGAGATAACCGAGCATGATCTGCGGGCCGCGCAGGGCAATGCGACCATCCCTGTCGAGCCGGATTTCGTGGCCGGGCAGCGGCTTGCCGACCAGACCCTGATGCCAGGCGCCATCGCTCGGCGTGTGGACGGCGACCAAGGCTGCGCTTTCGGTCATGCCGTAGCTCGGGTAAAGCGGCCAGCCGGCAGCCCGGGCTTTTTCGTGGAGCGGCAGCGCCAGGGCAGCGCCGCCGATCAGCGCGACGCGCAGACCAGGGGGCGGCTGGATGCCGAGTTCAAGCAAGCGGGCGAGCATCGCCGGGACCAGCGAAATGTGCGTTACCGGCTGGTGGGCCAGATCGTCGGCGACGGCTTCGGCGGCGAAGCCGTCATGGAGCAGCACGCCGGCCGCACTCCGGGCGCAGCGCCAGAGGATGGACTGGCCGCCGATATGGTAAAGCGGCAGGCAATTGAGCCACAGGTCGCCTGGGCCGAGCGCGAGCAGCGCATTGGCGGCGGCCGCCGCGGCATCGAGTTGGCCATTGCCGAGCAGGACGGGGCGTGGCTGGCCTTCGCTACCGCTGGTCGAGATGATCAGCGCCGCCGCGGAGTGCAGCCTTGTCGTTTCCGGCCGCGGCTGGTTCGGCGCGAGCGGCCAGAAGGCTTGTCGGTTCACGCTGCAGGCGTAGGCGTGGCGGGCCAGGGCGAGGCTGTCGCCAGTTTTGAGCAGGGGAGCGTCAGGCTCGCCGAGTTGCTCGGCCAGGCCGAGTCCATCGGCGAACAGCTCTGCAAAGGACCAACGATTGCCACCGCTGATCAGGGCGGGCGAGTTCGGGTGGGCGCTTGCCGCTTGGCGCAAGTGATGAGCAAGTGAGATATTGTCCGCCATAAGCGTTCGATTATACGAAGGCAGCGGCTGGCAAAGGTCGAGACAGATCAAGAAAACCTGACTTAGGCCGGTGCCGGTAGCCCGAAATTATTGGGCGACTGTGCAGTGGTTCACAGGATTTGATCGGGATGGCCTGACATCGAGATCGCGACTCGCTAACATGGGGTCATGACAGAGACGAATACAGATAATTTCAGGAGCATGCGATGAGTTCGCAGCCGGTTTTGATCAAGGCGATTCGTTCCGGCAAGCTGACCGAGGTCCGGGCGGCGTTGGATGCCGGGGCGGAGGTTGAACTGGCGGACGGTCAGGGTGACCCGGGCCTGCCGATGGGCATTGCCTGCTTCATGGGCTTTGTCGATATCGTGCGCGAACTGGTTGGGCGCGGCGCGGCGGTCAATCTGCCGGATAACCGGCTACCGACCTCGCCGCTGAGCATGGCGATGCGTGGCGGACGGACTGAAGTGGTGCGGGCTCTGATCGAGTTGGGTGCAGAACTCCCCGCCGACATCAATTGCGGGCTGTCCGAGCCGGAAATTCAGCTGGCCCAGTTGAAGGCGCTGGCTGACGGGCATTCGCTCGCCGGTGGGTTGGAGGGCAGCGAGGTGGTGCCCGAGATCGAGGAAATTCAGGCCTTCGGCTGCTTCGGGACCGATACCCAGGTTCTCGAAGCCGACGTCTTGCGCCGGCTGCGGGAAGGGCGCTGAGCTTCAGCGTCGGTTCAGGCCGGCAGCGGTGACGGCATCAGCGGCACGAAGCCGGTGCCCAGGTAGGTTGCGCAGCGTTCGATGTATTCGCGCGTACTTTTCGGCATCGGCGTCCGGGCGCGAGTTATGTAGAAGACCAGGTCGCGACCGTTGCGGATCAGTAGCAGGCCATCGGAAATGTTGTGCACCGGTCCCTCGCCACCATCGACCAGGGTTGGATTCGGGGCGTGGTTGGCCAGACGCTCGGCCGCGGTGACCAGTTGCGGCCAGACCTCGAAAATGTCGGGATCGGTGCGCAGGGTTTCGGTCTTGATCTTGGCGGCCAGGGCGAATTCGCGGATCGGCTTTTCGATATCCGCAAACGGCGGAATCTGGGCGAAGGTGGCAACCATCGCATCGGCGATTCGGTCGATGTCGCGCATGCTCTGGCCGATCTTGATGTAGCGGCTTTCGTAGAAATCCTCGACCGGTATCGAGAAGGCGCGGAAGGGTTCGCCCCACAATTCGTCGATTCCTTCCTCGCCGCTGCGATGCAGGACAAAATGGCCGAGCTCCATGGCTTCGAGCAGGCATTGGCCGCATTCGCGCATCAGCGCGTCGTCGCTGCGGATCTCAATGCCGTCGCCCTGCAGTTCGACCAGTTTGCGGAAGATGTCGGTTGCCCGGTTGAACAGCGTGCCGGCCAGCATCGCGGCCTTGACGCGGCGGCGGCCGGGATCGTTCTCCGCCTCGTAGGTCTGACGGGCTTCGGCGAGCCGGGTGCCGGGAATATTCAGGCCGTGTTCGGTGTGATTGAACAGGCGGCGGGTCAGGGCCTCGATCAGCCGTTTCTTGGCGTCCAGCGAATCGGCAGGAACCGGGTAGGTCTTGATCCAGTAACCATCGTAGAGCACGCGTTCCTGGCCATCGATCAGCCGGCGGGTGCCCTCTGGCGGGCTTGCGTCGTTGCTGGCGGCCCGGTCCAGGCGATACACAGTATTCATGGACAACATCTTTGCTTGTAGGCGACAGGATAGTCTGAAGCAAAAGTCGTGCGCTTGCTTGCCTGATTGCCAGTTTGTTGATTATTCGCCGGTTTTGGTCGCTTGTCGGGGGGCGCATCGCCGGCGACGACCCTTCGTGGTGCGCGATGCCCGGGAATGGGGCACCTGGCGGATCAGCTGCGCGGACCCGCCGGCCAACGCACGGTCACCAGTAGGCCGGAGCCGGTTGCCGGCTGGCCGAGTTCAAGTTGGGCGCCATGGAGTTCGGCGATCCGGGCGACGATGGCCAGGCCAAGGCCGCTGCCCGGCTGCCCGCCCTGGTCGAGCCGGTGAAAGCGGCGCAGAACCGTCTCCCGCTCCGCGGCCGGGATGCCCGAGCCGCTGTCGCTGACCGTCAGCTGGCAGCGGCCATCGCTGCGCGTAAGCTGGACGCGGACCTGGCCGCCCTCCGGCGTATAGCGGACGGCATTGTCGACCAGATTGCGGATCAGGACCCGCAGCCATTCGGTCTGGCCAATCACTGTGCTGCCGCTGTTGGCTTCAAGGTCAAAATCGATGTTTTTGCCGAGGATCTGCGGGCCGAGATCGGCGCAGACCGCTTCCGCCTGGCCGGCCAGGTCGACCGGCTGCGGGTCGGGCAGGCCGGACTCGGGGTCGAGGCGGGCCAGTTGCAGCATCTGGTCGACCAGGTGGGAGGCCCGGGTCAGGCCGCTCTGCAGCTGGTTCAGCGAACGGTCGCGCTCGTCGTTGTCACGGGCGCGCTGGGCGACCTGCAACTGAGCCTGGAGAGCGGCGAGCGGGGTGCGCAGTTCGTGGGCGGCATCGGCGGTAAACCGGCGTTCGGCTTCGAGAGCCGTATCGACCCGCTGAAATAGACCATTCAGCGCTTCGAGCATGGTCCGGATTTCCTCAGGGGCGGAAGCCGGGGTCAGCGGCTGCAACTGTTGCGGGGCACGGCTGGCGATCTGGCGCGCAATGCCATCGAGCGAGGCCTGACCCTGGCGGGTGGCCAGCCAGACCCAGAGGCCGATCAGCGGCAGGCCGAAGAGGGCCGGCAAGAGCAGGCGCCAGGCGATGTGGCCGATCAGATCGTCGCGGATGTGGTGGTTTTCGCTGACCTGGACCTGCAGGCTGCGGTCCTCGTTCCACTGGCTGAAATGCCGCCAGCGACCCTCGCGGTCGCGCGTTTCGGAGAAACCGGCGGTTGTCGTCAGCGGGGTTTCGGGGGCATTCTTCGAGCGTAGCAGCAGCTTGCCGTCGGCGTGCCAGATCTGGAAGCGCAGCCGGCGCTGGTACTTGTGGGTGACGTCGCCGAGATCCTCGATGTCGTCGCCTTCTTCGTGGCTGGACAGGGCGAGCAGGGTTTGCGCCGCCTGGCCGAGCTGGGCGTCGAACAGTTCATCGACCTCATGGTGGGCATCGATGTAGCTGAAGACCATGGTCACCAGCCAGGCTGCGGCTACCCCGCCGAGCAAGAGAGCAAGCAGGCGGCGGCGCAGCGAGAACCAGACGGTCGTCACTTGGCGATCGTGTAGCCAACGCCGCGCAGCGTGCGGATCAGGTCGCTGCCCAGCTTCTTGCGCAGGTGGTGGATATGGACTTCGAGGGCGTTGCTGTCCGGCTCGTCGCGCCAGCCGTACATCGACTGCTCGAGCTGGCTGCGGGTCAGTACCCGGCCGGCACTTTCGAGCAGCATCTGGAGCAGCGAGAACTCGCGGCTGGAGAGCTCGACCGGCTGGCCGGCCAGGGTCACGCTGTGGGCGGCCGGGTCGAGCACGACCTCGCCGTGGGTCAGCAGCGGCGCGGCGCGGCCGGCACTGCGCCGGGTCAGGGCGCGGATGCGGGCGGTCAGCTCGTCGAGATCGATCGGCTTGACCAGATAGTCGTCGGCCCCGGCGTCGAGCCCGGAAACCTTGTCGCCGAGCGCATCGCGCGCGGTCAGGATGAGGATCGGCACGGTCTGGCCGCGGCCGCGGGCGCGCTTCAGGACTTCCATGCCGGACAGGCGGGGCAGACCGAGATCGAGCACCAGCAGATCGAAGGTCTCCGACTGCAGGGCCTGATCGGCCGCGTTGCCGTCACGGACCCAGTCGACCGCGAAGCCGGACAGGCGAAGGCCGACGGTCAGGCCGTCGCCCAGTTCGGGATCGTCTTCGACAAGCAGAATGCGCATGGTCTGATTCTATCAGCTTGCGATGAACCAGCCGGCGGCGGCGACCCAGGCCAGCAGAAGCACGGCGGCCAGCGGCCGGGCCGAGGGGATGGCACTTTCGACACTGCCTTGCTTACGCCCGGTGAGCATGGCGCGCACCAGGTTCTCGCCATGCAGCAGGCTGCCGGACAAGACGCCGGCGAGGTGCACAAAAACCACCGTCAGCATCGCGGCTGCCAGTCCTTCATGCAGTTCTTCGAGCGTATGGCCTCCAATGTCGTTATAGATGGCCCAGCCGGCGAAGCCGGTCAGGATGCCGAGGCCGAGCAGCAGCACGATGGCCCAGCCGCCGGCCGGGTTGTGGCCGACGTGAGGCGTCGGCTCCAGCTTGAGCAGGCTGCCGAGGTAGTCCTTGACGGCGGTCGGACCGCGGACGAAATCGACGAAGCGGGCATAGCGCGTGCCGATGAAGCCCCAGGGCAGGCGGAAGGTGGCGACGCCGAGCACGGTGGCGCCGGCCGCAACGTGAACCAGGCGGAAGGTTTCGCTGTCGCCGGTCAGCCAGGCGATGCAGAAACCGCCGACCATTAGCCAGTGGCCGAGGCGTACCGGCCAGTCCCAGACGAGTATCTTTTTCATGGTCTATCTCCGCAGTTCGCGAATGGCGATGTCGTGTTCGCTGAAATTGCCCTGGGCGGCGCCCTTGTGGCAGGACTCGCAGTTGGCTGCAGTCTTGATTCGCGGATCGCTCCAGTAGCGGGGGGCGACCTCGCGGTGCTTGCGGATGAAGCGCTCGGTCCGGGTGATGCGCGGCGGCTCGCCGCCGGCGCCGAGCTTCCAGGCATTGCCGGCGTTACGCTGGAGAAAGGCGCCGATTTCCTGCTCGGTCTTGGGGTCGAGCGTGGCATCGGTGCCGAAGTGATCCTTCAGGGAGGCCATCGTGCGCTGCCAGTCGGTGGCCGAAAGCAGAGCCGGCTGGAAGGCCATATGGCAACTGCCGCATTCGTCCTTGAAACTGGTTGGTGTATTGGCCGGCAGCGGCATGCGGTCGGCCAGGGCGGGCAGGGCGGTAGCCAGGAGCAGGGTCAGGAGTGTGGTCAGAACAGGGCGTTTCATCTCAGCGCACCTCGCTGACGAAAGCGACGAAGTCGGCCTTTTCGCCCGGCGTACAGGCGCGACCGACGACTTCCTTGCAGTTGCGGCCGAACCATTTTTCGACCTTGGCCGGATCGCTGATCCGTTCGGTATTGGCGGCCACGGCCAGGGGGCGGATGGATTTCCCTGTCACCGCGTGCTGGCCGGCCTGCATCGGGTTGTCGGTATGGCAGCTGGTACAGCCCGGCATCTTGTCGCTGATCGTGAAACGCTGCCGGAAAAATGCCTCGCCGCGCTTGGCGGAAGGGGCGAAGCCAGCCTGCTGGGCGGTGGCCTCGGCGACATAGGTCTGACGAATCTGCTGCGGCGTTTCGGCGTAGCCGGCGGTGCTGGCCAGCAACAGACACAGGGCGGGAAGGGCTCTCATCATCGTTCTCCTTGAGTAGTTCATGGAGAAGGAGTGTAGAGAGCGAGTCTTAAGGCGAGATTAGTTGAAACTTAAGGCGCGCTTAAACGGCGACGGTTGCCGGATTGAGCGGCAGGCGGATGGTGAACACGGTGGCCCGCTCCGAACTGCTGGCGGCAATGTTGCCGCCGTGCGCCAGCACGATCGATCGGGTGATGGCCAGCCCCAGGCCGCTGCCCTCGCCCCCCGGGTCGAGGCGGACAAAACGGTCGAAGATCCGGAGCAGGGCGTCGGCCGGAATCGGTGCGCCGGTGTTGCTGATGCTGACCACGGCCATGCCGTCCTGCTGGCCGATGACCAGGGTGACGCGTCCATTCGGCGGGGTGTGGCCGATGGCATTGACCAGCAGGTTGCCGATGGCGCGCTGCAGCATCAGGCGGTCACCCTGGACGCTGAGGTTTTCGCCGTCCAGCTTCAGGCTCAGGTGCTCGGCGAGGATGCCGTAATACTCAAGCAGGTGCCGGCACAGCTCGCGCAGTTCGACCGACTCCTTCTGTGGCATGACCAGGCCGTTGTCGGCCTTGGCCAGGAACAGCATGTCGGCGATGATTCGCGACAGCCGCTCGTATTCCTCGAGGTTGGAGGCCAGCAGGTCGCGGTATTCATCGACGCTGCGCAGTTTGCCCAGCGACACCTCGGTCTGCATGCGCAGGGTATGCAGCGGCGTGCGCAGCTCATGTGCCAGGTTGCCCGAGAAGTCCGACAGGCGATTGAACGACTCCTCCAGGCGCCCGAGCATGGCGTTGAAGGCGGTGACCAGTTCGGCCAGTTCCAGCGGCACATCGTTCTCCGGGATGCGCTCGGACAGTTGGCCGGCTGAGATGCGACCGGCGGCATGGGCGATGTCGCGGACCGGTGCCATGCCCCGGCGGGCGATCAGGATGCCGACCGCCACCGTGAGCAGGGCGGCGGCCAGCAAGGCCAGCCAGAAATCGCGTTGCAGCTGATCGAGAAAAGCCGTGTGATGGCGGATGTCGCGGGCAACCACGATGCGCGCCGTCTGGCCCCAGGCCGTGGTCAGCGTCCCGGCTACGATCCGGAAATCACGGCCGTTGATGTTCAGGCGGACCGGTGTTTCGCCGATATTGGGTATCGCCGCAAGTTCTCCGGCCAAGCCGTCGGCCGGCCAGCGGAAAATGCTGCCGCTGTCGCCATCGACCGCGACAATCAGCCCGTGCTCGCCGACCAGGGCATCGCCCAGGCGCTGGCCCATGCTCTGCGGGGTCGTTTCCTGCGTGCCGACATGGCGGACCAGGGTCAGCTTGCCATGCAGTTCGTGGGCATCCAGTTCGGTCATGTGGGCATCGGCCGAGCCCCCCAGGTAGACGCCCAGCGCCGCGAAAACCAGCGTTGCCAGCAGCGCGAAGGCCAGCGACAGGCGAACCGTGATCGAGTTGTGCCAGGGCGGGAGCATCAGCGGATTTCCATGACATAACCCATGCCGCGCAGGGTGTGGATCAGCTTTGGCGTGAACTCGTCGTCGACCTTGGCGCGCAGGCGGCGGATGGCGACCTCGACGACGTTGGTGTCGGAGTCGAAATTCATGTCCCAGACCTGCGAGGCGATGAAGCTGCGCGACAGCACCTCGCCCTGGCGGCGCAGGAAAAGTTCGAGCAGGGAAAATTCCTTGGCGGTCAGGTCGATCCGGCGCCCGGCGCGATGGGCCCGGCGTTTCAGAACGTCAAGTTCGAGATCGGCGAGGCTGAGGTTTTCCGTCTCCTTGCTTCGCCCCCGGCGCAGCAAGGTGCGGACGCGGGCCAGCAGTTCGGAGAAGGCAAAAGGTTTGACCAGATAATCGTCGGCCCCCAGGTCCAGGCCCTTGACCCGGTCCTCGACCTGGTCGCGCGCGGTCAGGAAGAGCACCGGCAGGTCGCGCCCGGCGGCGCGCAAGGCTTTCAGCACCTGCCAGCCGTCGAGGCCGGGCAGATTGACATCGAGGATCAGCAGATCGTAGTCGCCGGCCAGTCCTTCGTGCATGCCGTCCAGGCCGTTGCGCACCAGGTCGGCCGTGAAGCCGGCTTCGCCCAGCCCCTGTTTCAGGTAGTCGCCGGTTTTCGGCTCGTCTTCGACGATGAGGATCTTCATGGCCGCATTTTGCCCGAGGGGCCGCCGGCTTGTCAGGAGAATCCGGCAGGCCGGCCAAGGAATGAGCCTGACTTTGCGTTAGCATTCGACGCTTGGCTTGGCTTGGCTTGGCTTGGCTTGGCTTGGCTTGGCTTGGCTTGGCGGGCGGGCGGGCGCCGCCCAATTTCGGCAGGGGCCGAAAAGCGCAGGCATCGGCGGAGTACGACAACAGCGCGGCCGAGCCCTCACAACAAAATCATGTAAGCAAGCCGTTTACGGCGACACCAGAACAATGACCATCAAGAAATCCGAGCTTTATTCTCGTCTCTGGGCGTCCTGCGATGCCCTGCGCGGCGGCATGGATGCCCTCGGGAGCTGGGCCGCCGCTTCGGGCAGGGGCCGGAAAAATGCTGCGCTCGACGGCTTTTTTTTCAGGAAAATGCCCGTCGTTTCCTGAAAAATACTTGTCGCTTTGTTCATGCAACGCATTGAACAAAATAGATTTTGCTGGACTCTTTGGCTGAGCAGGGATGGTCGTTGGTCAAGACGAATTTTGAGGCTGGTTTGAGCGGCTCACTCCGCTTTATTGACTTTTATCTGAATGGCGATAAATTATCGTTTTTGAGATAAAAAGGCATAAAGCGATGATCTCCTACCCTCGTACCCCGTTGGCTGACGAGCTGGTAACCGCCCTGCAAGGCAAGGCCGGTTTTAGCGATGCCCATAACGGCCTCTTTCTCGCCGCGCCCCGCCGTACCGGCAAATCCACTTTTTTGCAGGGCGATTTGCGTCCGGCGCTGGAACGGGCTGGTGTCACAGTGGTGTATGTCGATCTGTGGGCCGATGCGGCGCGCGATCCCGGTGCGCTGATCGCCGAGGCGATTGGCCGGGCTTTACTGCCGCATCTGGGCGTAGTGGCCAAGGCCGCGAAAAAAGCCGGGCTGGAGAAAGTGAGCCTGGCCGGCTGGCTGCAAATCGATACCAGCAAGATCGGCAAGCTCGATGGGCTGACCCTGGTCGATGCCTTGCGCGCCCTGCACGAAACCGCCGGCCAGCCGGTGGCGCTGATCATTGATGAAGCACAGCACGCGCTGACCAGCGAGGCGGGTGAGAACGCCATGTCGGCGCTGAAGTCGGCGCGCGACCAGTTGAACCGCCCCGGCGAGGTCAATCTGATGCTGGTGATGTCCGGCTCGGATCGCGACAAGTTGCTGCGCCTGGTGAACAGCAACGCCGCCCCTTTCTACGGTTCGCAAATCCAGCGCATGCCGCCGCTGGGGCCAGACTTCATCGCCCATATCGGCGCGCTGATCGAAGCTCAACGACCGGAGTTGCGTCCGGTGGATTGCACGGTGCTGCAGGCGGCCTTCGAGGGTTTCGGCAACCGTCCGCAGTTTTTCATGGAATCCTTGGGCTTGGTGCTGAGCCCGTTATCCGCAATCACCGGGCGTTTCGAGCCGGCCATGCTGGAGGCTGCACAGCAGCGCCAGCGCGACGATGAAGCGCAGATGGAATCCGATTTCCTGGGCCTCAAGCCGCTGGAACAGGCGGTGTTGTGGCGCATGCTGGAACAGGGGCCGCGCTTTCGGCCCTATGATTCGGCCGCATTGAAGTTTTACCGCGAACAGACCGGCGGACCGGTCAGCGCCCAGCGCGCGCAGAATGCTCTGGAAGCCTTGCGCCAGCGCATGCCGGCGCTAGTCTGGAAATCTGCCCGGGGCGAATACGCCGTGGAAGATGCCGCGATGCACCGCTGGTTTGAGGAGCGCAAAGCTGCCGGCAACTGGCCACCGCTCGCCCCACAAGGCAATCTTGATTTCGCCGATGCGGCTGACCCGCAATCTGAGGTTTGATGCAGTCATTTAAAGTCGCCGGGATTTGCCATCCATGAAAGAAAGCTACCCGGCGATGACTTCAACATGTCCGGACTGATGCTGACCTTCCGAGCGTATCCGGCACGCCTCGCGATAAAGCTGAGTGACAATCAGCCACGCATCCTGACTGTGATATTGCAGAACAATCGCCTATTGGCTCGGGAGCTGGCCGAACAGATCGGCATATTCGAGACAACCTGGCCAAACTGAAGGCAGCTTGGCTGCTTGAATCGCATTGGCTCGGCCAAGGGCGGGCATTGGGAGGTGCTGAAGTGAAACAGCATCAGCCAGCCGGAACGCGCCATAAAGGAGCGCGTTATGGCGCTCCTTCGCGACGAATTGCACTACCGCTACCTGGGTGACCGGATCGACCGCGCCGGCAATATCGCGAGCAAATCCGCACTGTATTGCCCGAGTTGATCGCCAAGTGGGAGGCTGTGATGGGCGTCCAGGTTGGGCGTGTTTTCGTGCAGCGCATGAAAACACGGTGGGGGAGCTGCAACCCCGAGAGCCGCGCCATCCGCCTCAACACCGACCTCGCCAAGAAACCGCCGGAGTGTCTGGAATACATCGTGGTACACGAAATGACGCACTTGCTGGAGCCGACCCATAACGCACGCTTCTCGGCCCTGATGGATCTGTTCATGCCCCAGTGGAAGCATTTGCGGGATGCCCTGAACCACTTGCCGGTCAGGCACGAGAACTGGGGGTACTGATGAATGGCACAGTGGGCACGGTTACAGATCGGCCTTCCACGAACCCCTTTATCCGCAGATTACGAGTTTGTAATCTTCCCGTCAGGGACGCGTCGACCACGGACAACCACAATGCAGCTGTCAATTAACCGAGGATTTCGTCATGCGCCTGATTTTTTCCCTTCTTTTTGCCCTCAGCCTACCTGCCTTCGCCCAGCACGACCATCACGCCAGCCCGCCGGCAGCGGCTGCCAAGGCCGCACCGCTGACCGAGGGTACGGTCAAGAAGGTCGACAAGACGGCCAGCGAGGTCGTCATCCAGCACGGCCAGCTCGACAGCATCGGCATGCCGCCGATGACCATGAGCTTCGGGGTCACCGACAAGAGCTGGCTGAACAAGCTGAAGGCCGGTGACAAGATCCGCTTCGCCGCCGAGATGAAAGCTGGCAATGCCATCGTCAGCCGTTACGAGTTGGCGAAGTAAGGGCTCCCGCGATGCCTGAAGTTTTGCCCAACTGGCACCCGGTTGCCGTCCATTTTCCGATCGCCCTGGCGCTGACCGCGACGCTGCTTCTGCTCGCCGGCCGTCTGCGCCCGGCCAACCCGACGCTTGTCGCAAGCGCCCGTCTGCTGCTGGCGCTTGCCGCAGGCGCTGCCTTGCTGGCCGCGGCCCTCGGCTGGCAGGCCTACCTGACCGTCGAGCACGATGCCGCCGGCCATCGGGTCATGCTGCAGCATCGCAACTGGGCAATGGCCAGTATGCTCGGCCTGGTGCTGCTTGCCCTGTGGGATGGTTTGCGCCAACGCGCCGACAAGGCGGTACACGGGGGGCTGTTGCCGGCCATGCTGCTGATCTCCGGTGGCCTTTGCGTTACCGGCTGGTTGGGCGGCGAGATGGTGTTTCGCCATGGCGTCGGCGTCTCGCCGGCCGCCTTTGCCAGTCCTCCTCCCCCTCCCGAAGTGCAGCTGCCGGCCGCCGTCTCCGCCCCGGTCCCGGTGCCCGCGGCGCCCGCCGAGGTCCAAGGCGAGCACATCCATAAGGATGGCAAGCGCCATCATCACTAAGAGAGCCGACGCGATGAAACTTCCGCTGCTCATGGTCCTGCTGCTCGTCGCCGCGTTGCCCGCCCGGGCGGCCGAGCCGCTGCCCGGCGCCAGTGTCGAATCGCTGCTCGCCGCCGCCCGCGAAGGTAGCCCGGATCTGCGCATGGTACGGCTCGAGGCCGAGGCGGCCCGCGAGCGTATCCAGCCGGCCGGGGCGCTGCCCGATCCGGTGTTGCGTATCGAGCTGGAAAACATCACCCGCAACGGCAGCCAGAGCGCAACCCTGTCGCCTTCGCAGGTCGGCGACACCAAGTACACGCTGATGCAGCCGCTACCGTTCTGGGGCAAGCGCGACCTGAGGCGCGACGTCGCCAGCGCCGAAGCCGAGCAGGCGAGCGGCCGGGCCGCCGACGCCTGGAGTGAAGTCGCCGCCCGCATCAAGAACCTCTATGCGCAATACTGGCTGACCCGCCAGGCACTGCAACTGACCCGCGAGAATATCGAGCTGACCCGCCACCTGGAACAGGTTGCCCAGGTGCGCTACGCCGGTGGCCTGGCCGCCCAGCAGGACGCTATCCGCGCCCAGGTCGAGCGCAGCACGATGGATACCGAACTGGTCGGCATGGAAACCGAGTACCACCACTTGATGGTCTTCATCAACGCCATGCTGGCCCGCCCGATCGCTTCGACGCTGGCCGAACCGGCCACTTTGCGGCCGATTCCGGCGCGGCTCGACGAAGCGGCGCTGGTCGAACGCCTGCAGGCCAGGAATCCCCAGCTGGCGATCGAAGCCGCCCGCGTCGGCGGGGCCGAAAAGAGCCGCGAACTGGCCTACCGCAATCGCTATCCCGACCTGACGCTGGGCGTCGCCCCGATGCAGGTGCAGAACCGGGTGGATGCCTGGAGCCTGATGCTGGAAATGAACCTGCCACTGCAGCAGGGCACCCGGCGCAGTCAGGAGCGCGAGAGCGAACGCATGCTGGAAGCCGCTGCCGCCCGCAAGGAAGCCGTGGGCCATCGCCTGCTGGGCGAACTGGGCGGCGCGCTGGCCAATCTGGATGCAGCGCGCACGACCGAGCAGATCACCCGCGACCGCCTGCTGCCGCAGGCCGAACTGACTTTCAGATCGGCGCTCGCCGGTTACGAGAACGGCAAGGTGGATTTCGCCACGCTGCTCGACGCCCAGCGCCAGATCCGCAACGCCCGCCTTGCGCTATTGCGCGCCCAGGCCAGCCAGCAGATGCGGCTGGCCGACATCGAACGCCTGCTCGGAGAAGACCTGTGAAAACTGGCCCCACCCTGATTGTTGTTGCCCTTGCCCTTGCTGCCGGCGGTTTTGCCGGCTACCAGTTCGCCCGCCCGCCGGGCGATGCGGCGCCGCAGGCGACGGCCGAGACGAGCGCCGCGCAGCCGGCCAGGAAGCTGCTCTATTACCGCAACCCGATGGGCCTGCCCGACACTTCGCCGACGCCGAAGAAGGACCCGATGGGTATGGACTACATCGCGGTCTACGAGGGTGACGCAGAAAGTGACAGCGGCCTGAAGATCAGCGCCGAGAAAATCCAGAAACTGGGCGTCAAGAGCGAGCCGGCGAAACTGCAGGTCCTGGATAAAAGCGTGCGCGCCAGCGGCCGCGTCGAAATCGACGAAAGCCGCACCTACACGGTGACTGCCAAATTCGAGGGCTACATCGAACGCCTCTACGTCAATACCACCGGCCAGCCGGTCGGCCGCGGCCAGGCGCTGTTCGAGGTCTATAGCCCGGAACTGGTCTCGGCCCAGCGCGAATACGCGATTGCCGCGCAGGGCGTCGGCCAGCTCGGCGCCGCCGGCGGCGACGCGCAGTCGGCGATGAAGCAACTGGCCGAATCCAGCCTGCAACGGTTGAAGAACTGGGATATTTCCGAGGAACAGGTCAAGGCGTTGGCCAAATCCGGTAACGCCAAGCGGACATTGAGCTTCCGTTCGCCGGTAGCCGGCATCGTCACCGAGAAGAAGGCGGTGCAGGGCATGCGCTTCATGCCCGGCGAAATGCTGTTCCAGATTGCCGATATCTCAGCAGTCTGGGTCCAGGCCGATGTATTCGAGCAGGACATCGCCGCGGTCAGCGTCGGGCAGAAGGCGAAGATCCGCATCAACGCCTATCCCGGCGAGGTCTTCGAGGGCCGTATCGCCTACGTCTATCCGACCCTGAAGGCGGAAACACGGACGGTGCCGGTGCGTATCGAGCTGGCCAATCCCAAGGGGCGTCTGAAGCCGGCGATGTTCGCCGAGGTTGATATTCCGGTGGCCGACGCGGCTTCGGTTATTACCGTGCCCAATTCGGCGGTGATCGATACCGGCAAGCGGCAGGTGGTTATCGTCCAGCTTGGCGAAGGAAGGTTCGAGCCGCGCCCGGTCAAGCTCGGGGCGCGCGGCGGGGAATTCGTGCAGGTGCTGGAGGGGGTGAAGGAGGGGGAGATGGTGGTTACTTCGGCCAACTTCCTGATCGATGCGGAAAGCAACCTGAAGGCGGCGTTGGGGGGATGCAGGCGGCGGAGCCTGCTGTTGCCAAGCCAGCGGGTGTTGGGCACAAGGCGGAGGGGACGTTGACTGCTGTCGATGCGGCGACCGGTGGCGTCACGATCAGCCACGGGCCGGTGGCTAGCTTGAACTGGCCGGCGATGAAGATGGATTTTGTGTTGGCGAATCCTTCGCTGGTGGCTGGGTTGAAGCCGGGGGCTGCGGTTGAGTTTGAGTTTGTTGAGCGGCAGGCGGGGGAATGGGTGGTTACCTCTGTGGTGAAGAAATGAGGGGCCCCTTGAATGAGCTTGGGTTTCCGCCTTGTTGGCGGGCGTACTTTCTTTTGCTTCGCCAAAAGAAAGTAGCCAAAGAAAAGGCGACCCCGGGTTTCGCGGTCGGCTGCGCCGACTTCCCTGCGCTACTCGCTACTGGCGGGGGCTGCGGAACTCGGGCCTACGGCCCTCAGACAGTCCTCGCCCTTTATCCGCCAGCAGCTCCGTTGCTCGGCGCTGCACACGGGGACCCGAAAGGCAAAACCGAGCCAGGTCCCGACCGCTGTCACTCCCGCGCAGGCGGGAGTCCAGTCCCCAGCATGGATTCCCGCTTGCGCGGGAATGACCGGGCAGGCCGTTCAGCCCGGCTCGTTTTTCCGGGCCCCTTGAGAGGTGCCGAGCAACGCAGAAGCGCCGGGGAATTTCGGCTGGCGTTGTCTGAGCCGCAGGCGAGTTTAGCCAGCCGCCCGGCTGACCGAGTAGCACAGGGAACCCGCGCAGCGGGCACCGACCCAGGGGTCGCCTTTTCTTTGGCTACTTTCTTTTGGCGAAGCAAAAGAAAGTACGCCCGCCCGCAAGGCGGAACCCCAAGCCAATTACAAAGCCCCCAAGGTGACGCCACAGAAAGCCACCCATGCTTAATGCCTTAATCAGCTGGTCCGCCAAAAACCGCTTCCTGGTCCTCCTCGCCACGCTATTCGTCATCATCGGCGGCATCTGGTCGATCCTGAAAACCCCGCTCGACGCCATCCCCGACCTCTCCGACGTACAGGTCATCCTGTACACCGAATTCCCCGGCCAGGCCCCGCAAGTGGTCGAGGACCAGGTGACTTATCCGCTGTCTACGGCGCTGCTCTCGGTGCCGAAATCAAAGGTCGTCCGCGGCTTTTCCTTCTTCGGCGCGTCCTTCGTCTATGTCATCTTCGAAGACGGCACCGACATCTACTGGGCGCGTTCGCGGGTGCTGGAGTATGTCAATTCGGTGTCCGGCAAGCTGCCCAAGGGCGTCAGTCCAACGCTCGGCCCGGACGCCACCGGGGTCGGCTGGGTCTACCAGTACGCCGTGCTGGCCAAGAACAAGACACTGGCCGAACTGCGCACCTTGCAGGACTGGTACCTGCGCTACCAGCTGGCGAAAGCGCCTGGCGTCGCCGAAGTGGCGAGCATCGGCGGTTTCGTGCAGCAATATCAGGTCACCGTCGATCCGATCAGGCTGAAAACCTACGGCATCCCGCTGATGCGGGTCACCGAGGTGATCCGCAACTCCAATCGCGACGTCGGCGGGCGCACGCTGGAGATGGCCGAGACCGAATACATGGTGCGCGGCCGCGGCTATCTGCGTGGCAAGGGCGACATCGAGAATCTTGTGCTCAAGGCCCAGAACGGTACGCCGGTGCGTGTCGCCGACATCGGCCGAGTCGAACTGGTCGCCGACGAACGGCGCGGCATCACTGAGCTGAATGGCGAAGGCGAAGTGGTTTCCGGCATCGCCATGGCGCGTTACGGCCAGAACGCCCTGGAGGTGATCCACAACCTGAAGGCCAAGGTCGCCGAAATCAGCGCCGGGCTGCCTGAGGGCGTCAGCATCCAGACCGTCTATGACCGCTCGGAACTGATCCACCGCGCCATCGACACCCTGAAACGCACGCTGGCCGAGGAAAGCCTGATCGTCGCGCTGGTCTGCGTCGTTTTCCTGCTCCACCTGCGCTCAGCGCTGGTCGCCATCATTATGCTGCCGGTCGGCATCCTGGCCGCCTTCATCGGCATGCGCGCGATTGGCGTCAACGCCAACATCATGAGCCTGGGCGGCATCGCGATCGCCGTCGGGGCGATGATCGACGCTGCCATTGTGATGATCGAGAACGCCCACAAGCATCTGGAGCGGCTCAAACCCGGCGAGTCGCGCAGCGAGGCGATGATCGCGGCGTGCAAGGAAGTCGGCCCGGCGCTGTTCTTCAGCCTGCTGATCATCACCGTTTCCTTCCTGCCGGTGTTCACGCTCGAAGCCCAGGAAGGCCGTCTGTTCGCGCCGCTGGCGTGGACCAAGACCTTCGCCATGGCCGCCGCCGCCTTCCTGTCGGTGACGCTGGTGCCCGTGCTGATGCTGCTCTTCATTCGCGGCCACATCCGGCCGGAAGCCGAGAACCCGGTCAACCGCATGTTGATCCGCCTTTACCGGCCGATCATCGCCGGCGTCATGCAGTGGAAAAAGGCGACCATCGCCGCCGCTGTGATCGTGCTGGCGATCAGCATCATCCCGGCCAGCCGCTTGGGGTCGGAATTCATGCCGACCCTGAATGAAGGCACGCTGTTCTACATGCCGACGACTTTGCCCGGCCTGTCGGTGACCAAGGCGGCCGAACTGCTGCAGACCCAGGACAAGATCATCAAGAGCTTCCCGGAAGTCGCCTCGGTGTTCGGCAAGGCGGGCCGGGCGCAGACCGCGACCGATCCGGCGCCGCTGGAAATGTTTGAGACGGTGATCAACCTCAAGCCGGAATCGGAGTGGCGCCCGGGCCTGACTACCGACAAGCTGATCGCCGAGATGGACAAGGCGCTGCAGTTCCCCGGCGTCGCCAATTCGTGGACGATGCCGATCAAGGCGCGCATCGACATGCTGTCCACCGGCATCCGGACACCGATCGGGATCAAGGTCTTTGGCACCGATCTGGTCGAGATGGAACGCCTGGCCAAGGAAATCGAAAGCGTGGTCAAGACCGTGCCGGGCACCAGCAGCGCTTTCGCCGAACGCATCACCGGCGGCTTCTACCTCGACATCGTTCCCGACCGCCTGGCCCTGGCCCGCTACGGCCTGACCGTCGGCGAGGTCATGGATGTCGTGGCGGCGGCGCTGGGTGGCGAAATGGTCACCACTACCGTCGAAGGCCGCGAGCGCTTCGGCGTCACCGTGCGCTACCCGCGCGACCTGCGCAGCGATCCGCAGGCCATCGCCCGCGAGGTCCTGGTCCCGGTGCCGGCCGAAATGGGCGGCGCGGCCAGCATGGTGCCGCTCGGCCAGGTCGCCGAAGTCAAGATCACTACCGGCGCCCCGGCCATCCGCACCGAAAACGCGCTGCTCTCGGCCTACATCTACGTCGACATCCGCGACCGCGACATCGGCTCCTACGTCGCCGATGCCAGGAAGGCGGTCAACGAGCAGGTCAAATTCACGCCCGGCACCTATGCCACCTGGAGCGGCCAGTTCGAGTACATGGAACGTGCCATCGAGAAACTAAAGATTGTCGTGCCGGTGACGCTGTTGATCATCTTCCTGCTGCTCTACATGAACTTCCGGCGCCTGACCGAAACGCTGATCGTCATGCTTTCGGTTCCCTTCGCGCTGGTCGGCGGCATCTGGCTGATGTGGTGGCTGGGCTACAACCTGTCGGTCGCCGCCGCCGTCGGCTTCATCGCGCTGGCCGGGGTGGCGGCGGAAACCGGAGTGATCATGCTGATCTATCTCGACCACGCGTGGACGGCAATCCGCGAGCGGCGCATCGCCGAGGGCAAGCCGCCGACCACGGCCGATCTCTACGCCGCGGTCATGGAAGGCGCCGTCGAACGGGTACGACCGAAGATGATGACGGTGACCGCGATCATGGCCGGCCTGCTGCCCATCCTGTGGGGCACCGGTACCGGCTCGGAAGTGATGAGCCGGATCGCGGCGCCGATGGTCGGCGGCATGATTTCATCGACCGTGCTGACCCTGGCGGTGATTCCCGCCATCTACGCGCTGGTCAAACAGTGGCGGCTGGACCGCGGCAGTGAGAACTAGGAGGCGATCGTGGAACACGAACATCCGGTACCTCATCCCGAAGTTCAGGCTTTCATCGATCCCGTGTGCGGCATGACGGTAAAGCCCGATTCGCCGCATGCTTCCGAACTCGACGGTGTTGATTACCGCTTTTGCAGCGCCAAATGCAAGACGAAATTCGATGCCGAACCAGCGCGCTACCTGGCGCCCAAGCCGGAAGAGGTCGCCGTTCCGGGAGCCGAGTACACCTGCCCGATGCACCCGGAAATCCGGCAGATCGGCCCCGGTACCTGTCCCAAGTGCGGCATGGCCCTCGAACCGCTGCTGCCCGATCTTGACCAGGACGAGGACAACACCGAGTACCGGGATTTTCGCCGCCGCTTCTGGGTCAGCCTGCCGCTGACCGTGATCGTGGTCGTCCTGGCGATGGCCGGGCACCGGCTGGAAGGTCTGTCGCCGGCGGTGCGCACCTGGGGCGAACTGCTGTTCACCCTGCCTATCGTGCTCTGGGCCGGGGCGCCGTTCTTCGTGCGCGGCTGGCAGTCGCTGGTCCACCGTAGCCCCAATATGTGGACCCTGATCGGCCTCGGCACCGGGGCGGCTTTCAGTTACAGCATCGTGGCGGCGCTGGCTCCCGGCCTGTTTCCGTCATCCTTCGTCGCTCATGGCCGGATCGGCGTCTATTTCGAAGCGGCGGCGGTCATCATCTCGCTGACCCTGCTCGGCCAGATGCTCGAACTGCGCGCCCGGGCGCAGACCTCGGCCGCCATCAAGTCCCTGCTCGGTCTCGCCCCGAAAACCGCCCGCCGGATCAATCCCGACGGCACGGAGGAGGATGTGCCGCTGACCCATGTCCATGTCGGCGATACCCTGCGCGTGCGCCCCGGAGAGAAAGTGCCGGTCGATGGCGCGGTGCTCGAAGGCGCCAGCGCCGTCGATGAAGCGATGCTCACCGGCGAACCGCTACCAGTGAGCAAACGCCCCGGTGACCAGGTGATCGGCGCGACGATGAACACCACTGGCAGCCTGGTGATTCGTGCCGAGCAGGTCGGCGCCCAGACGGTGCTCGCCCAGATCGTCCACATGGTCGCCCAAGCCCAGCGCTCGAAGGCGCCGATGCAGCGGCTGGCCGATGTCGTGGCCGGCTATTTCGTGGTCGTCGTGGTCGCCGTCGCACTGACCAGCTTTTTCGCTTGGGGCGTGTTCGGTGGCGAGCAGGGCTGGGTCTTCGGCCTGATCAACGGCGTCTCGGTGCTGATCATCGCCTGTCCCTGCGCCCTGGGTCTGGCCACGCCAATGTCGATCATGGTCGCCACCGGCAAGGCGGCGACGCAGGGCATCCTGTTCCGCGACGCGGCGGCCATCGAACGGCTGCGTGACGTGGATACCCTGATCGTGGACAAGACCGGCACCCTGACCGAAGGCCGCCCGGCCTTCGAACGTGCGGTGGCAGCGCCCGGTGTTGGCGAGGACGAG
Organism: Dechloromonas sp. A34; assembly: GCF_026261605.1. NCBI lineage: Bacteria > Pseudomonadati > Pseudomonadota > Betaproteobacteria > Rhodocyclales > Azonexaceae > Dechloromonas > Dechloromonas sp. A34. Next base: position 3,430,361 of record NZ_CP102486.1, on the reverse strand, counting down.
GTGCTGCGCCTAGCCGCCAGTCTCGACCAGGGCAGCGAGCATCCGCTGGCCGACGCCATCGTCCGCGCCGCCCGCGAACGCGGGCTGGCCCTGGACAAGGCCGAACAGTTCGAATCGGCGACCGGCAGCGGTGTGCGCGGGCAGGTCGGCGGCCAGCGCCTGGCGCTTGGCAACGGCGCGCTGATGGCGGCGGACGGCGTCGCTCTCGGCGCCCTCGCCGGGGAGGCGGAAACCCTGCGCCAAAACGGCACCAGCGTCATGTATCTGGCAGCCGACGGCCGCCTGCTCGGGCTGCTGGTCGTCGCCGATCCGATCAAGGCGAGTACCCACGAGGCGCTGACCATCCTGCGCCAGGCCGGGCTGCGCATCGTGATGGCCACCGGCGACGGCCTGACCACCGCCCGGGCGGTCGGTGCCAGCCTGGGTATCGACGAGGTGCATGGCGAGGTCAAGCCGGCCGACAAGCTGGCGCTGGTCGAAAGCCTGCAGCGAGAGGGCAGGGTGGTGGCCATGGCCGGCGACGGCATCAACGACGCCCCGGCCCTGGCCCGGGCGGATGTCGGCATCGCGATGGGGACCGGCACCGATGTCGCCATGAACAGTGCCCAGGTCACGCTGGTCAAGGGCGACCTGAGCGGCATAGCCCGCGCCCGCCTGCTGTCCGCCGCAACGGTCGGCAACATGCGCCAGAACCTGGCCTTCGCCTTCATCTACAACGCCCTCGGGGTGCCGGTCGCAGCTGGCATCCTCTACCCCTTCTTCGGGCTGGTGCTGTCGCCGATGATCGCGGCGGCGGCGATGAGCCTGTCGTCGGTCAGCGTCGTCGGCAACGCCCTGCGCCTGCGCGGCGCCTGAGGGCGGGGGCTTCCGGCTAGCCTGGTACCACGGACCCAGAGGCTGGTACTAGAAGAGGCCGGGAATGAAGCGCCGGGTGCGTTGCATGTAGGCGGCGTAAGCCTCGCCGAAATAGGCCAGGCATTCCTGTTCGTCGGCCTTGGCGGTGAGGTACAGCGAGAGCGAGGCGATGATGGCGACGGCGGTGCCGGGCCAGGACGGATTCTGGAAATAGGCCCCCCAGGCCAGGGCCAACAGCGAAGCATACATCGGGTGACGGATGTAGCCGTAGATGCCGCTTGTCACCAGGGCGGTGGTTTTCTCGAATTCGTAAAGCGTCGAGTCGGCGCGCTGCGCGCTGGCCTTGCCCTGGCTGGTCAGGGCGCTCATGCCCTGCTGGACGAGCAGGATGCTGAGCACCATCAGCACCCAGGAAGTCATCTGGTGGATCGACGAGGGATCGTTGCCCCAGGGTTCGTAGTTCAGCACGATCAGCCCGAGGATGGCTTCCCAGGCGAAGAAGCGGTAAAAGCCATGCCCGCCGGGCATGGCCAGCGATTTGCGCGACCACCAGAGGATCACCGCGCTGCCTAGTAGAAATGCCATCAATTCGTTCATCGTGTCACTCCGTGAAAGCTGCCGTCAATGCGGCGATCATGTAGTTGTGGTCGAGGACGCCGGCGCTTTCGCGAATGCTGTGCATGGCCCACATCGGCGAGCCGACATCGACACTGGCGATACCCAGCCGCGAGGCGACGATCGGGCCGATGGTGCTGCCGCAGCCGAGGTCGGTGCGGTGGGCATACTGCTGGCAGGGCACGCCGGCCTTCTCGCAGAGCGCCATGAAGCGCGCCGCGCTGTCGGCGCTGGTGCTGTAGCGCTGGTTGGCGTTGCTCTTGATCACCGGGCCGGCGTTGACCAGCACCCGGTGGCAGGGCTCGTAGGCGGCCGGGAAATTCGGATGCCAGGCGTGGGCCATGTCGGCGCTGATGAAGAAGCTCTTGGCCAGCACGCGGCGCTGGTCTTCGGCGTCGAGCCCGGTGCCGGCGGCGAGGCGGGCGATGAGGTCGGCGACAAAGCTGCCACCAGCGCCGGTGGCGCTCTCGCTGCCGACTTCCTCATGGTCGAAGAAGGCGCACAGGCAGGTCGCGGCCGGGGTTTCGGTGGCGAGCAGGGCGCTTAGCGCGGCATGGCAGGAGGCCAGGTTGTCGAGCTGGCTGTCGGCGACGAACTCGCGGTCGACACCCCAGAGCGTGCCTTTTTGTGTGTCGTAGGCGTTCAGTTCCCAGGTCAGCAGGTCGCCGGCATCGACCCCGAGGGCCTCGGCGATTGGCTGGCGGAAACGCGCCTCGGCCTTGCTGTCTTCCTGGGAAACGCCGAGTAGCAGCGGCAGTTCGGTCTGCTTGTTGAACTTGAGGCCGTTTTCATTGACCTCGCGGTTCATGTGGATGGCGAGGTTGGGCAAGCGCAGCAGCGGCTCGTCGAAACGCACCAGGCGGCTTTCGAAGCCGTCCGCCATCCGGACATTGACCCGGCCGGCCAGCGCCAGGTCGCGGTCGGCGAAGGTGGCGAGGATAGGGCCGCCATAGACTTCGACGCCGAGCCGGATCATGCCGGCGGCGTCCTCGGCCGGCTTTGGCTTGAGGCGCAGGCCCGGCGAGTCGGTGTGGGCGCCGATCAGGCGCAGGCCGGTGTCGGCCGCCGGCCGGCTGCCGACGATGAAGGCAATGATCGACGAACCGCCGCGCACGACGTAATGGCGGCTGCCGGCGGCCAGCGTCCAGCGCTCGGTTTCTTCCAGGCGGCTGAAACCGGCGGCTTGCAGACGGGCGGCGCAGGTTTCGACGGCATGCCAGGGACTCGGGCTGGCGTCGATGAATTGAAGCATGTCCCGGGCTTGGGCGTGGGCGATGGCGGGGATGTTCATGGCGTTTTTCGTTTTTCGTCGCGGCAGGAGTCGAGGACGAGATTGGCAACCCGTCCATCATAAAGCATCGCGATGTGGCCGATCGCCGGAAGTTCGACATCCTGCGCGCCGGGCAGGCGCTGATTGTCCTGCGGCATCGAGTAATTGTCGTAGGGATTGCGCAGGGCGACGGCGGGAATCTTCAGGCCTTCGCTGGCCATGTCGCGCAGCCAGAGCGACCCCGGTTCCATTTCGCGGGCGTTCTGGCCGAGGCCGATGCGGGCCATGGCGGAGCCGCCATGCGGCGCGGCCAGGGTAATCAGCTTGGCGACCCGGGCAATGCCATGGCGAGCCAGATAGGAGCGGCAGACCAGGCCGCCCATGCTGTGGGCGACCAGGGTGAGCTGCTTGCTGCCGGTAGCGGCGCAGACTTCCTCGATGCGCTGATGCAGTTGCGGCACCAGCTTGCCGATGCTGGTGTAGGGCGGCACCAGGCTGACCGTGGCGACGGTATGGCCGACGGCTTCCAGGCGGCGGCGCAGCAGCCACCAGACGCCGCGGCTGACACCATAGCCATGGACGAGCAGGATCGGATGGCGCCCGCTCGGCAGCCGGTCTGCCGGCATCCACAGCGGTTCGAAGGGGATCACCACCAGGAAGGTGAACAGGAAGGCGAAGTATTCGCCGACCATGATCGCGAGGCGCTTGGCGAAGCCCAGCGGCGGCGCCGGCGAGGCGTAGGTCATGCCGTAGTACCAGGTCACGGCGTTCATCCAGAAACGCAGGCCGAGCACGCAGTTGAAGGCGCCGACGATGGCCAGCGGCCAGTCGAGATGCATGAAGTAACGGCCGATGGCCAGGTAGACGGTGACTTCGAGGATGATCCAGACGAACAGAGAGATCGGAACCATGCTGCGCTCAGCTCGCCGCTTCGGTCTTGGGCAGCCAGACGCAGGCGCCTTTCGACTCTTTGTCGATAGCGGCCAGGACGCGCTCGTGGTCGGTCAGTTCTTCGGCCGTGGCGCGTTGGACGAACAGCGGCTTGCGCTGGCGGACCATGCCGTCGGCCCCGAGTTGCGGGCGCGGTGCGGCATCCGGTTCGATCATCAGCGAGTTCTGGCCGCGGGTCATGGCCAGGAAGACGTCGGCCAGCAGTTCGGTGTCGAGCAGGGCGCCGTGCAGGGTGCGGCTGGAGTTGTCGATCTCGTAGCGTTCGCACAGGGCATCCAGGCTGTTGCGCTTGCCCGGGTGCAGTTCCTTGGCCATCTTCAGCGTGTCGGTGACGCCGCTGCAGATGGTTTCGACCGGCACGCGGTCGAGGCGCCGCAGTTCGGCATTGAGGAAGCCGAGGTCGAAGGGCGCGTTGTGGATGATCAGCTCGGCGCCATTGATGAATTCGAGGAACTCGTCGGCGATGTCGGCGAATTTCGGCTTGTCGGCCAGGAACTCGAGCGAGATGCCGTGTACCGCCTGGGCGCCTTCGTCGATTTCGCGCTCGGGGTTGGTGTATTTGTGCAGATGGCGGCCGGTCAGCCGGCGATTGACCATCTCGATGCAGGCGACTTCAATGATGCGGTGACCCGAACGGGGGTCGAGGCCGGTGGTTTCGGTGTCGAGAACAACTTGGCGCATGTCTTTACCTCAATTCTTCAATGCCGCGATTGGCCAGCGCATCGGCGCGTTCGTTTTCCGGGTGGCCGGCGTGGCCCTTGACCCAGATCCATTCCAGCTTGTGCTGTTTGACCTGGGCGTCGAGCAGTTGCCAGAGATCGGCGTTCTTTACCGGCTTCTTGTCGGCCGTCTTCCAGCCGTTGCGCTTCCAGCCGTGAATCCACTCGTTGATGCCCTTCAGGACATATTGCGAGTCGGTGTAGATGCGGCCGGCGACCGGACGCTTCAGGGCCTCGATGGCGCGGATCGCGGCCGTCAGTTCCATGCGGTTGTTGGTGGTTTCCTTCTCGCCGCCCCACAACTCCTTTTCGTGCTTGCCGACGCGCAGGATCGCGCCCCAGCCGCCGGGGCCTGGGTTGCCCTTGCAGGCGCCATCGGTATAGATCTCTATCGTTTCCTCAACGGCCATGTTTTTCCTTGTGAACAACCGGGCGCAACGCCTTGGCGCGCACCGGCTTTTTTCTCCATTCGGGGGTGATCAGATGCATGCCGTGCGTGCGCTTGATCGCCCGCAGCAGATAGACACCACCGAAAAAATCCCACCAGCGTTCGCCAGCGGACTCGATGAAATGCGAGCGGTGCAGCCATCGCGCCTGCTCGAAAGGGGGGGCGTAACAGCCCAGGGTGCCGCGGTCGACTTCGAAACCGAGCAGCTTCAACCAGTCCTTGAGGCGCGTCAGCGAGAGGTAACTGCCGTTCCACGGAAAATTGCCGGTGCGATCGACGCTTTTCTTGAGGCCCCACAGCGAGAGCGGATTAAAACCGACGATGATGACCTGTCCTTCCGGGATCAGGATGCGTTCAACTTCGCGCAGGATCTGGTGCGGGTCGTCGCTGAACTCCAGCACGTGCGGCATGACCACGAGATCGGTGCTGTGCGAGGCAAAGGGGAGGGCCGGCATCTCGCACAGGACATCGACGACGCCGAACTCGCCGGCCTTCTGGCGCAGAGGGATGCGGTTGGCGCGCAGGAAATCGAACTGGGGCAGACCGATTTGCAGGGCATTGAAGCCGAAAACGTCGGCCACCGCCTCATCAAGCTTGTCCTGCTCCCAGTCGAGCACGTAACGGCCCTGAGCCGAGCCCAGCCAGGCATCGAGACCGGGAATTGACATCCGACGTTCCTGGCTTGATAGTTCCGGCATGTTTGACGTGTCGTTCATTCCCGCATTCAAGGACAATTACATCTGGCTGTTGACCCAGGGCAGCAGTGCCTTCGTCGTCGACCCCGGCGAGGCAGCACCCGTGCTGGCGCGGCTGGAGGCCGACGGTCTGCGGCTGGAGGGCATCCTGATCACGCATCACCATGGCGACCATCAAGGCGGCGTTGGCGAACTGAAGGCACACTACAAGCCCGAGGTCTTTGCGCCGGCCAAAGAGTCTATCACAGGCTGTACCCGGCCTTTGGACGGTGGCGAACGCATCGAAGTTCTCGGCCAGACGCTCCAGGTGATGGCCGTCCCCGGCCATACGCTGGGCCATATTGCCTACTACGCGCCGGGGTTGCTGTTCTGTGGCGACACCTTGTTCGGCGCCGGCTGCGGCCGTCTGTTCGAGGGGACGCCGGCGCAGATGGCTGCCTCCCTCGACAGCTTTGCCGCCTTGCCCGACGAGACGCTAATCTATTGCGCCCACGAATACACCGAGATGAATCTACGTTTTGCGCTGGCCGTCGAACCGGACAACCTCGCCTTAAGGCAGCGCGTCACCCGGGTGGCGGCGCAGCGTGCCGCGGGATTGCCCAGCGTGCCGTCGACGCTGGCCGAGGAAAAGGCGACCAATCCCTTCCTGCGCAGCGGTGAAGCTGCCGTGATTGCAGCAGGTTTGCAGCATGATGCGGTCGACCGCTCCAAAACAGCGATTTTTTCCGCCATCCGCGGCTGGCGGAACGTCTTCTAGCACCATGAATTCAAGGGCCGGCACTCGCACCACCAATTCAAAGGCTGCTACTAGCCCGATTTCTGGCGGATGCGCGCCGCTACCTTGTCCAGTGTGTCGAGCACGCGGGCGGCGTTGAAGGGCTTGACAATGAAGCCGCCAGCGCCGCCAACGATCGCCTCCTGAACCGTTCCTGGGTCGGCGTTGCCGGTGATCATGATGACCACGGTTTCGGGGCGGGCCGCCTTGATTTCGCAGAGGGCTTCCAGACCGTTCTTTTCCGGCATCAGCACATCCAGGCAAACGATATCGGGTTTCAGGCGCTGCGCGAGTTCGACTGCCAGAATGCCGTTGCGGGCTTCGCCGACGACTTCGTAGTCATCGCCGCGGACGATGCCGCGCAAGACCGTACGCATGATGTCGTTGTCGTCGACGATCAATATCGATATACGTTTGCCGGCCATGGGTCAGGCGGCCGGAATCTTGTCGGCCCGGCACACGCGATCGCGGCCCGTGTGCTTGGCATGGTAAAGGGCACGGTCGGCGGCCAGAATCAATTCGTCGCACGGATTGTCGAGTTCGGGTACTGCGGAGGCGATGCCGATACTCAGCGTGACCCGTCCAAATGACGACGCGGAGTGGGGGATGTTCAGTGCGTGAACAGCGTGGCGAATTTTTTCGGCCACCATCAGGGCACCACCGAGCGAGGTCTCGGGCAGAACGACGACAAATTCCTCGCCGCCGTAGCGCGCGGCAATGTCGGCAGCCCGCTCCAGGTTGGCGGCGATGGCGCCGGCGACGCGACGCAGGCAGTCGTCGCCCGCCTGGTGGCCGTAGGTGTCGTTGAACAGCTTGAAGTGGTCGACGTCGCACATCATCAGCGCGATGCCGCTGGCGTTGCGGCGGCCGCGCCGCCATTCGCGCGAGATATATTCGTCGAAGAAGCGCCGGTTGGCGATGCCGGTCAGACCGTCGCTGGCCGACAGGCGCTTCAATTCCTGATTGGCGACATCGAGCTTGCGGGCGAGCACGACCAGCGATGTCCGCATCTGGATGAGGCGCTGCATGGCGCGAATCTTGGCATCGAGCACGATTTCGCTGACCGGCTTGTGCAGGTAGTCGTCGCCGCCGGCCGAAATGCCCTTCTCGATATCCTCGTCTTTGCCGAGTGCGGAGAGAAAGATGATCGGGGTCCAGTCGCCGGGATTTTCCAGCCCGCGGATGCGGCGAGCGACCTCGAAGCCGTCGATGTCGGGAAGAATGACGTCGAGCAGTACCAGGTCGGGCCGTTCACGGCTGAAGGTGGCCACCGCGTTTTCGCCATTCTCGGCTGGGATCGCCGTGGCGCCGTAACGCTCGACGTACTGGGTCAGTACGAGGAGGTTGGCACGGCTGTCTTCAACGATGAGGATTTTCATGGGGAACCGCGGGTGGGCAGATTTGCCAGCGCAGTCTAGCGACAATAGGTGTTGAAGAAAACCAGCGCGGCGACCGCTATGCCGATGGCAACGGCTCCCCAGCCTAGGCCCCAATACAATGTTTGGCGGGCTTGGTAGTGGGCCGAGCGCTGTTTGAGGTCGAAATAACGCTGCAATTCGCCAAGCGTCAGCACGGCCGTGAACAGGAAGAAAATCATGCCGCAGAACAGAAAGATGATGATGCCGTTGGTCATTTCCCGGCAGGAACTGGCGGTGTGCCGCAGAAACATCAAAACGGAATCGGTTCTGAAGGCGAACTGGCTGACTACATAAGCAAGAAAAGCGAACAGGCTGATCAGTCCGATGGCCAGCCAGGTTTGCCCGCGCCGGAGTTGGGCCAGTGCTTTTTTTATGTCGTTGATGATCCAGGCCATGGTTTTTGCCGTCTTGAGGACGGTTCCGGTGTGCTAAATTGGCAGAAGAAACTATAACGACGGTAGATTATCATGGCTGACCAGACCGCAAGCAATCCGCTGACAATGTCACGGCTTGGCGAACTCGTGAAATCCACTCGTAGCAGGAAAATCGGCAAATGGTTGGGCGGGTTTTTGCTGGTTTTCGGGCTTTTGGGCTATTTTGCCGCGCCGCCGCTGCTTAAATCAATTTTGCTCAAGCAACTCGGGCAGGAATTGCACCGCGAAGTCAGCATCGAGAAAATCGACATTAACCCCTATGCGCTGTCGGCGCGGGTCAATGGCCTGTCGATCAAGAACGATGGGGGGAGGGAAGTCGCCGGCTTCGACGAATTGTTCATCAATCTCTCGTCGGCCTCCATTTTCAAACTGGCGGCCGTCGTCGATGAGGTTCGCCTGCAGGGCTTGCGCCTTGCCGTGGCGCGGGTCGCCGATGGGCGCTACGACATATCCGATCTGCTCGAGCAGTGGATGAAGCCGAAGGATGAGCCGGATACCGGGACGCCGCGTTTTTCTCTAAACAACATTCAATTGATCGGCGGCCGGATCGAGTTTGACGATCAGCCCGAGGGTACCAAGCACGTAATCGGCGAGATCAATTTGGGGGTGCCTTTTGTATCCAGTCTGCCTTACCAGGCAGAAGTGCTGGTCGAACCGAATTTTTCCGCCAATATCAACGGTTCCCAACTGGTGCTCAAGGGGCGCAGCAAACCTTTTGCCGGCACGCATGAAAGCGTGCTCGATCTCGACCTTGATCGTTTCGATCTGTCCCGTCTCCAGCCCTATCTGCCGGAAACGATGCCGATCCGTCTGGCCGCCGGGACGCTGGATTCGGAATTGAAGGTGGTATTCAAGGAGGGGGCCGATCAGGTCTTTTCGCTGGCCGTTATCGGCAGCGCCCATGTGTCGGGGCTGACTGTCGCCGAAAGCAACGGTCAGCCTCTGCTTGCCTGGAAGAGGCTGGACGTCGATCTCGACAATGCCGATCTGGTTAACCGGAGCATCGCCGTCAAGCGGGTTGCCCTGGATGGACTCGATGTCACGCTGTCGGTTAATCGTCAGGGCGAGTTCAATGTGCTGGAGCTGGTTGGCAAAATGTCCAAACCGGCCGATGCGCAGCCGAAGCAGCCGGCCGCAGCCAAGCCGCTGGCCTGGTCGCTCGGCGAGTTTGCGCTGAGTAATGGCCTGGTGCGCTGGAAGGATGAGTCGAAGGCCGTCACCGTGGTCGGCGAAGTGCGTGACCTGCATGCCGCGATCGGCAAGCTGGATAGCCGGCTTGCCGATCCGATCGAACTGTCCGAAGTCAGTTATCAGGTTGAGCTGGGGGAGCGTTTTCGGGTCGAAAAGATGACGGTCAAGGGCATCAAGGTTGACCTGCCGGCACATCGCATCGATATCGCCGAGGTCGACAACGCCAGGACCAGCGCCCGCATGCTGCGCAACAAGGACGGCCAGATCGAATGGGTCAGTTCTCCGGTGCTGAAAACGATCCGGGCGACCGATGCCAAGGCCAAGGACGAACGGCCGTGGATCGGTCACGTCGCCAAATTGAACATCGCCGACCTCGCTTTCCGTTTCGAGGACCAGGCGACACGGCCGGCGGCGGTGCAGGAACTGGAGGGTTTTAGTCTGCGCGGCGTGAATCTTGGCAATGATCCGGGCAAGAAGGGCAGCATTGCGCTGGAGGGCAGGATCAACAAGCAGGGCAACCTGAAAGTTGGGGGGAGTGTTCAACTGATGCCGCTTGATGTCGCCGTGATGGTCGAGACGCAGGCGATCCCGCTGCTACCGCTGCAACCCTACTTTACCGAGCGCCTGAATATCGAACTGGCGCGCGGCCAGGTCTCGAACAAGGGCGAAGCCACGGCACGGATCGACAAGGACGGCCTGAAAGCTGCCTACAAGGGGTCGGTGACGCTGGGTGACTTTCTCGCGGTCGACAAGGTCAACAGTGCCGATTTCCTGCGCTGGAAGTCGCTCTACCTGGGTGGCATCGATTTCAAGCTGGAGCCGATGGCGATCACCGTCGGCGAAATTGCACTGAGTGACTACTATTCCCGGTTGATTCTCAACAAGGCCGGGCGCCTCAATGTCCAGGATATCGTCAAGAAGCCGGAAGGCGAGGTGGTGCCAGTGGTGACGACCGTGCCGCCACCTGCGCTGCCGGTGGTCAAGGAGGCTGCACCGAAGAAGCCGCCGCTGCCGATCAAGATCGCCAAGATTACCTTGCAGAACGGCACGCTGAATTTCTCCGATTTCTTCGTCAAACCGAATTACACCGTCAATATCACCCGACTGGGCGGGCGCGTCACCGGCCTGTCGTCGGTCGAGAACACCGTGGCCGATCTGGATCTTCGCGGCAGTTACGCCAAATCGGCGCCGGTGCAGATCCAGGCCAAGCTGAATCCGCTGGCCGCCAAAACCTATCTCGATCTCAAGGCCGAGGTGACCGGCGTCGATCTGACCGGTTTCTCGCCGTACTCCGGCAAGTATGCCGGTTACAACATCGAGAAGGGCAAGCTCTCGTTAAGCGTGGCCTACAAGCTGGAGAACAATCAGCTGACGGCCAACAACAAGCTGTTCATCGACCAGTTTACTTTCGGCGATCCGGTGGAGAGTCCCGATGCCACCAAGCTGCCAGTCAATCTGGCGATTTCGCTACTCAAGAACAATCGTGGCGAGATCGACCTCAATCTGCCGATCTCCGGTTCGCTGGATGACCCGCAGTTCTCGATCGGCGGCTTGATCATCAAGGTCATTGTCAACCTGTTCATGAAGGCCGTCACCTCGCCGTTTGCATTGCTCGGCTCGATGATGGGCAGTGGCGAAGAACTGTCGAACGTTGAGTTTGCACCGGGCCGTGCCCGCGTCGGCGAGGCTGCCGGCAAGACCTTGGAAACCCTGGCCAAGGCGCTGAGCGAGCGTTCGGCGCTGAATCTGGAGATCACCGGTCGGGCCGATCCGGAAGCCGACAAGGAAGGCATCAAGCGGGTCGCCATGGAACGTGCGATGCGGCTCGAAAAGCAGAAAGACATGCCGAACAAGGCCGAAAACAGCGGATCCTTGCGCGATGTCGAGATCGCCCCGGAGGAGTACACGACTTATCTGACGCGCGCCTACAAGGCCGCCAAGTTCCCGAAACCGCGCAACATGATCGGACTGCAAAAAGATTTGCCGCTAGAGGAAATGGAAAAGCTGATGCTGGCCAATTCGCCGGTCACCGATGATGACGTCGTCCAATTGGCCACACGCCGGGCCGAAAATGTCCAGCTCTGGTTGATCGAGCAGGGCAAGATCGCACCTGAGCGACTATTCCTGCTGCCAGCGAAAGTCGAGGCTGAAACCGATGCCAAAGCCAAGGCCAGCCGTGTCGATTTTTCACTAAAATAGGTTGGGCATGAGCGAAATAATGGGACTCGCCGTGCTGGCCGGCGTGGTCGTCGTGATTCTGCTGCAGGTGGCCCTGCTGCTGCGAGCCGGCAAGGCCGGCGATGCCGATCCGGCTTTCCGCTCCCTACAGGAAGCGCAGGAGAAGGGGCTGGCCCGGCTTGAGCGGGAGTTGCGCGAGGAACTGGCACGCAACCGGCGCGAGGATGCCGAGGAGGCTTTTCGCGACCGTGAGGAAAGAGCTCAGTCCTCGACCCTGCTCGGTCAGGTACTGACGACTCAGGTCGGGCAGTTCGGCGCCTTACAGGCCGAGCGCCTGGAAGCCTTTGCTCGCGAACTCAACCGGTTCTCCTTGGGGCTTGACGAGCGTTTCGAGCGCCTGAAACTGAGTGTGGAAGGCCGTTTGACGGCGATCCAGGCCGACAATGCCAGCAAGCTCGAGGAGATGCGGCGGACGGTCGACGAGAAGCTGCATGCGACTCTGGAGCAGCGCCTCGGCGACTCCTTCAAGCTGGTCAGCGAACGTCTCGAGCAGGTCCATCGTGGCTTGGGCGAGATGCAGACCCTGGCAGCCGGCGTCGGCGACCTCAAGCGCGTGCTGACCAATGTCAAGACCCGCGGCACCTGGGGCGAGGTCCAGTTGGCCACCTTGCTCGAGCAACTGCTGACTGCCGACCAGTTCGCCGCGAATGTCGCGACCCGGCCAGACAGCAACGAACGCGTCGATTTTGCCATTCGCCTGCCCGGCAAGGGTGACGGTGCCGTGGTCTGGCTGCCGATCGACGCCAAGTTTCCGATCGAGGATTACCAGCGCCTGCTCGACGCCCAGGAGCGGGGCGATCCGTTGGCGGTCGAAGAGGCATCGCGGGCGATCGAGATGCGCCTGAAAAACGAGGCGAAGAGTATCCGCGAAAAATATGTTTCGCCGCCGCACACCACCGATTTCGCCATGCTCTACTTGCCGATCGAGGGACTGTATGCGGAAGCGCTACGCCGGCCGGGGCTGGCCGAAACGCTGCAGCGCGACTACCGGGTCAGCCTGGCCGGCCCGACGACGCTGGCAGCGCTGCTTAACAGCCTGCAGATGGGTTTTCGGACCCTGGCCATCGAGCAGCGCTCGGCGGAGGTTTGGTCGGTGCTCGGGGCGGTGAAGACCGAATTCGGTAAATTTGGCGAGGCCCTGGCCCACACCCGGAAGAAGCTGGACGAGGCCAGCAACAGCATCGGCAAGGCGGAGATCAGGACGCGTCAGCTCTCGCGCCGGTTGAAGGATGTCGAGGCTTTGCCGGTGGGCGTTTCCGAACAATTGATAGGCGTGGCGGATTTTGATGGCGAAGACGAGTGAACTGGACGCGGCCTACCGCGCAACGACGTACCGGGTGTATTTGCCGGGTGGCTCTGCCGATCTGCGCATCGACCGGGTCAACGAAGTGCTCAGTCGTTGGCTGGAAAAGTCGGGCTGCGCGAGCTTTGCGATCATCACGGCGCATAATCCCGGTTCGCAAGTGATCGATGGCGAAGAAAATGCCGAGCGCCAGTCGCAACTCGAATGCGATCTGCTGGAGGGGAATTACGAGCCCTATGCCGGTGAGAATCGACCGGACGACGGTGACGCGCCGGTCGAGGAAAGTTGTTTCATACCCGATATCACGCGCGAAGATGCTTGCGCACTGGCCGGGATTTTTGGGCAGAATGCACTGGTCTGCGGTGGCGCCGATGCCGTGCCGCACCTCGTTTGGATAGAAAAAGATCAATGAGCAAGAAAATTGGCCGTTTTGAACTGCGTAAGGAATTGGGACGGGGGGCGCAGAGTACGGTTTACCTCGGTTTCGACCCCCAGTTGCAGCGCGAAATCGCGATCAAGACCGTTCACGTCAGCCGCGCCGACCCGACGCAGAATCAGGTGCTGCTTGACGAGGCACGAACGGTCAGCAAGTTGCGCCATCCGAATATCGTCCCGATTTTCGAGGCGGGTGAGGCGGACGGCGATATCTACCTGGTTTTCGAGTACGTGCCGGGCAAAAATCTGGCCGAGTTCCTGCGCGACAGCGGCGCACTGTCGCCGGTCAAGGCAATCGGCATCATGCGGCCGATTCTCGATGCGGTCGCCCATGCCCACGCCCAGAGCATCATCCATCGCGACCTCAAACCCTCCAATATCCTGCTCGACGAAAACGGTACGCCGCGCGTCATGGATTTCGGCATTGCGGCGCGGGTCGACAGCCCCAGCGACGATACCCAGGAATACAGTGGAACGCCGGCCTACATGGCGCCCGAGTACATCGAGAATCGTCAGACCAGCGAGCGTTCGGATGTCTTCGCCGCCGGTCTGATCCTGTTCGAGATGCTGGCCGGGCGACGGGCGGTGGAGGGCAATAACGTTTTCCAGGTGATGCACCGCCTGGCCAACGAGAATCTCAAGCTGCCTGCCAGTGCCGCGGTCGACGATGCCTTGGGCGGGATCTTGTACAAGGCGCTGGCCCGTGATCCGGGCTGCGCTATCAGTCCGCAGAACAGTTCGCCGAGGCGCTCGATAACTATCTCGATCCGGAAGAGGACGGCAAAGGGGGGGAAGGCAAGAAGTCGACCCTCGATTTTCTGCTCCGCCGGATGCGCCACAAGAGCGATTTTCCGGCCCTCTCGGAATCGGTCAGTGCGATCAACAAGATTGCCAACAGCGAGACCGAGAGCATCACCAAGCTCTCCAATTCGATCCTCAAGGACTTCGCGCTGACCAACAAGATCCTGCGCTTGGTCAATTCCGCCTACTTCCGGCCGGCTGGCGGCGGCAATATCAGTACCGTGTCGCGGGCGGTGATCGTGCTCGGCTTCGAGGCGGTGCGCAACATCGCCATTACCGTGCTGTTGTTCGAGCATCTGCAGAACAAGTCCAATGCCAATCAGCTCAAGGAGGATTTCCTGCGCGCCAACCTGGCCGGCATCCTCGCCAAGGACATCGGTGCCGCGGCGCAGATGCGCGACCTCGAACAGACCTTCATCTGCTCCTTGTTCAACAGCCTGGGGCGCCTGCTGGCCCAGTTCTATTTCCCGGATGAGTCCGACGAGATTCGCCGCATCATGGAGCAGAAGAGCTGTACGGAAGACAGCGCGGCGCTCCAGGTACTCGGCATTTCCTTCGAGGAAATGGGCGTCGCCATCGCCCGGCAGTGGGGTTTTCCGCCACTGATCGTCGGCAGCATGCGCAAGTTGCCGGCCGGGCCGGTCAAGCGCGGCGTGACGCAGGAAGACAAGCTGCGGCTGCTGTCGGGGTTTGCCAACGAGTTGTGCGATGTCATCGCCAAGGCCACCCCGGAAGCGCGGGATCGGGAAATGAAGAAGGCGATGGCCCGCTTTGCCGACGCCGTTGCGATCGACCGCCAGGAGATGCAGCAGACCGTGCAGCGGGCGGTCGAGGAGGTGTCGGACTTCGCGCGCATCATTCACCTCAACCTGCAACAGACCACCTTCGGCAAGCAGATGCGCCAGTTCGCCAAGGGCGGTAGCGACGAAGATGCGACAGACAAGCCGGGCGACACCGACTACATGGACGGTACTCTGCTGCGCGAAAACGACCCGCTTGGTGGCGTCGATGGCGATTCGGCGGGCAATGGCGGTCGGCAACTAGATGCGCAGTCGGTGCTGACGGCCGGGATTCAGGATATTAGCAATACCCTGGTCGATGGCTTCAAACTCAACGACATCCTGCGCATCATTCTGGAAACCATGTACCGGGCGATGGGCTTCAAGCGCGTCGTGCTGTGCATCCGGGATGCCAAGTCAGGGACGATGCAGGGGCGTTTCGGTTTCGGGCCGGAGGCCAACGAGGTCGCGCGGGCCTTTCGCTTTCCCTTGAGCTTCACGCCGGACATTTTTCATGCTGCAACCTCGAAGGGGGTCGATATCCTGATCAGCGACATCAACGACCCGAAGATCGCCGAGCGCATCCCGGCTTGGTACCGCAAGGCGGTGCCGGCGCATTCCTTCGTGCTGTTCCCGCTTAATATCAAGGGCAATCCGGTGGCGCTGATTTACGCCGACCATGATGAGCCGGGAGGTATTTCGATTCCCGAGAAGGAGCTGTCCCTGTTGCGCACCTTGCGTAATCAGGCGGTGCTGGCGATCAAGCAGGGCAGCTGATACCACATAAACAAATGCTGGCACTAGAAACAAGACGGGGAACCTAGAGGTTCCCCGTCTTGTTTTCATTCAGCTCAGTCTTACCAGAGTTTCCACCAGGCGACCTTGCGCTCCAGCCCATCCTTGTAATAGCGGCTGTTTGGGAAATTCTTGCGCATGACGCGGTCGGCGTCGTCGCGCAGGTCGTTCATGCCCAGCTTGTCGTAGGCCGTGATCAGGATGAACATGGCCTCCTCGATCGCCGGCGCGCGCGGGTAGGTGGTGATCGCAAACTGGGCTCGGTTGGCGGCGGCAATATAGGCGCCGCGCTTGATGTAATAGCGGCCGACGTGCACTTCCATCGAGGCCAGTGCATTGACCAGATAGTCCATGCGCTTGATGGCATCAGGCGTGTACTTGCTGTTCGGAAAGCGGGTGGCCAATTCGCGGAAGGAGTCGAAGGCTTCGCGGGCCGCCTTGGGGTCGCGCTCCGTCGGGTCCTGCGAGCTGATGTAGCCGACCAGACCCAGATCTTCGTTGAAGTTGATCAGGCCCTTCAGGTAATAAGCGTAATCGACGGCCGGGTGATTCGGGTGGAGCTTAATGAAGCGGTCGCAAGCCGCCAGCGCCGAGCCGGGTTCGTTGCCCTTCCAGTAGACGTAGCCGAGTTCAAGCTGGGCTTGTTGGGCAAAACGGCCATAGGGGAAACGGGACTCCAGTTTCTCGAGATACTTCGCCGCCTTTTCCCAAGTGCCATCGGCTTGCGCATCCTTGGCTTCCGAGTAAAGCTTGCTGGCCGACCAGCCGGCAGTTTCGTCGGTGGAGTCGCCCAGCGAACTGCACCCGGCGACTGCGAGGGCGATGAAAAGCGCGGCAAACAGGCGGAAGAGGTCGGGGAAAGGCCGGAATGCGGCTAAACTTCGCATCATGAAAGATCCTATGGAAAACTCCGGCGATTATAGCCGAACTGAACCGCTTCACTTGACGGTTCCGGATGCCTGTTACGGTCGTCGTCTCGACCAGATACTGGCCGAGATGGTGCCGCAGCATTCGCGCAATCGCCTGCAGGGGTGGGTGCGCGACGGTTGCGTCCAGGTTGATGGCAAGGTCGAGCTCGAGCCCAAGCGCAAACTGCTGGGCGGCGAACGCCTGCTCGTCGCCGAACCGCATGACGCCCGCGATCAGCCCGAACAGCCGGAAGACATTCCGCTCGACATCGTCTACGAGGACGAGACGCTGCTCGTCATCAACAAGCCGGCCGGCCTGGTCGTCCATCCGGGCAGCGGCAATTGGAGCGGCACGCTGATGAATGCGCTGCTGCACCATGTGCCGGGCATCGAGGAAGTGCCGCGTGCCGGCATCGTGCACCGGCTCGACAAGGACACCAGCGGCCTGCTGGTCGTTGCCAAGACGCTGGAGGCGCAGACCCATCTCGTCCGCCAGTTGCAGGCGCGCACCGTGCGCCGGGTCTATCTGGCGCTGGCGGCCGGGGCGATGCCGACCGGCGGCGGGGTCGATTCGCCGATCGGCCGGCATCCGGTGCAGCGCACCAAGATGGCGGTCGTGCCAGAGAATCGCGGCGGCAAGCCGGCGCTGACCTGGTTCCGCATCCTGGAGAAATTCCCATACTGCACCTTTGTCGAGTGTTCGCTGGAAACCGGCCGCACGCACCAGATCCGCGTCCATCTGGCCTCGATCAACCATCCGCTGGTCGGCGACCAGGTCTATGGCAAGACGAACCCGAAACTGCCGACCTTTCCACGCCAGGCGCTGCACGCCACCCGGCTGGGCCTGGTGCACCCGCTGACCGGTTTCAAGATGCAGTGGGAAGTCCCGTTGCCGGAAGACATGCGCAATCTGCTCGACAGCTTGCGCCATGGCTGACCTGCTGATCCCCGAATGGCCGGCCCCGGCCAACGTGCGGGCCATGCAGACCCTGCGCAGCGGTGGGTGCAGTCCGCCGCCCTGGGATAGTTTCAATCTGGGCGATCACGTCGGCGACGACCAGGCGCGGGTTGCCGCCAACCGCGCGACCTTGCGCGCCTTGTTGCCGGCCGAACCGCTGTGGTTGACGCAGGTGCATGGCATTGCCGTGGTCGACGCTGGTTCGGAAGCCGTTTCGCCGGAAGCCGATGCCGCCTTTGCCCGAGGGCCGGGCAAGGTGTGCGTCGTGATGACGGCCGATTGTCTGCCGGTCCTCTTCTGTGACCGGGCTGGCACCGTCGTGGCGGCAGCCCATGCCGGCTGGCGTGGTCTGCTTGCCGGCGTCCTGGAGGCGACGCTCGGCCGGATGGGCGTACCGCCCGGCGACGTGCTCGCCTGGCTGGGGCCGGCCATCGGCCCGGCGGCCTTCGAGGTCGGCGATGAAGTCCGTGCATCCTTCATCGCCGGCGACCCGGAGTCGGCTTGTGCCTTCGTCCCGCATGGTGTCGGGAAATGGCTGGCCGATATTTATTGCCTGGCCGCTCAACGCCTGCGCGCCGCCGGCGTCGGTTCGGTCAGCGCCGGCGAATGGTGCACGCTGAGCGATGCCGAGCGGTTTTTCTCCTATCGTCGTGACGGGGTCACCGGTCGCCAAGCCACCCTGATCTGGCTGGACGGTCAGGCATAGGGTTTTTGCCGCGCGCGAGCCCGGGCTTGAGTTCGGCCTGCATCCTACTTTCCGGTGACTGCTGCATTGCATGCACCGTTCATGGGCGCCTCAGGTTTTCTTGTGCTGAGCGGGCACGATCTTGGTGCGAGATTTAAATCCGTAATGCAGGTTTGTAAAAATATTAAATTTATTCAATGTGTTGCGTATTTAATTTAACTGGTATGGCTATTGCGTTGCACAGTCCGTAACAATGCAAAGGAAGCCCGCCATGAGAAAAAACCGTCTTGAACGCCCCTCTACTGATATCAACTACCTCTCCGGGTTCATGCTCGGCCTGCGCGAGGATCAGGGTCGGTTGCGCGAGATTCAGAGCGTCTATGACAACCTGACCCTGCTCGGGCAACTGCTGTGCGCCGGTACAGATATCACGCAAATGCGCGCCGACTTCAAGGAATTGGCCGATGTCCTGATGACCCAACTGGCCCAGGAGCTGCGCAAGAAGGCCGTGCTTGGCCTGCGCTCCGATGCGCGGGTGGCGATCGACATTCTGGTGCGCAATCTCTTCGAGCGCACCGCCGATATCGGCTTTCTGGCGACCGACAGCGAGATCCAGGCCTTTGCCGAAATCGCCGGCAGCGACCCGGTGGCGGCTGCGGAACAACGCCCGGCGTTGCGGGCGAGGTTCGACGAATATGTCCGCAAATATTCTGTCTATCACGACATCATCCTGGTGGCGCCGGACGGCAAGGTGCTCGCCCGCCTCGATGAAGAAATTCCGCTCGCCGCTTCGCGCGACCCGCTGATCGCCGAATCGCTGGCCACCGAAGCCGCCTACGTCGAGACTTTTCGCGCCAGCGACCTGCTGCCGGGCGAGAGCTCGCCGCTGATCTATTCCTACCGCGTGATGGCGGCGGATGACAGCCATCCGGTCGGCGTGCTTTGTCTGTGTTTCCGCTTCCAGGACGAGTGTGAGCGGATCTTTCGCAGCCTGCTCGAGGAGGACGAGTGGACGGTGATCACCTTTCTCTCCCCTGAGGGCCGGGTCATCGCCAGCAGCGACCCCTACCAGTTTCCGGTGGGCGCCCGGCTGGCCGGGGGCGACGATGAGGAGTGCCGGATCGCCCGCTTCGCCGGCCGGGAATATCTCGCCAGTACCTGCCAGAGCCATGGCTACCAGGGGTATCGCGGCCCGGGCTGGCGCGGCCATGCCCTGGCGCCGCTCAATCATGCATTTGAAATGTCCCTGGCCGGCGAGCTGGACGAGGTGCCCGAATCCGTTCGCGCCGGGGTGCTAGAAACCGCCACCCTGTTTTCCGCCGAGCTGCGCGACATCCCGCTGCGCGCGACCAGCATCCAGCACGAATTGAACCGCGCGGTGTGGAATGGCAACGTCTGGCTGTCGCGCGATAGCCATGCCCTGAACACCTCCTTCGCCAAGGTGCTGCTCTGGGAGATCGGCAGCACGGGTATGAAGACGCGCAGCGTGTTCAGCGAATCGACGACCAATCTCTACGAAACCGTCGTTTCGGCGGCGATTTCGGATTGCTCGGCGCAGGCGGCGCTGGCCATGGACATCATGGACCGCAATCTCTATGAACGGGCCAATGACTGCCGCTGGTGGGCGCTGACCGGCGCCTTCCGCGGGGCGCTGGCGCAGGGCGGCGAGGCGCGGCGCGAAGGACTGACGGCCATCCTGCGCTCGATCAACGGTTTGTATACGGTGTATGCCAACCTGCTGATCTTCGACGGTGCCGGCAAGGTGGTGGCCGTGGCCAATCCGGCCTACAACGACATGCTCGGCCAGACCCTGCAGACTGAGTGGATGCGAAAGACCCTGTCCCTGCCGGACAGCCAGAGTTATTGCGTTTCGCCCTTCGCGCCGTCGCCGCTCTACGCCAACCTGCCAACCTATATCTATGCGGCCGCGATTCGCGCACCGGGCGAGCGGGGTGACCCGGTCGGCGGCATCGCCATCATTTTCGATTCCGCCACCCAGTTTGCCGCCATGCTTGAGGACGCGCTGCCCCGCACCGAAGACGGCGCCATTGTCGACGGCGCCTTCGCGCTGTTCACCGACCAGGAGGGCCGGGTGATCGCCAGTACCGATCCGGAGCTGGCTTCCGGCATGCGCCTCGAGATCGGCCGCGAGTTCTTCACCCTCGAGCCGGGCGGAGAATACGCCAACATCGTCGAGTTCAGGGGGCGCTACTTTGCCGTCGGCGCCCGCATGTCGGCCGGGTACCGGGAGTACAAGAGTGCCAGCGACGCCTATCGCAACGCGGTCGTCGCCCTGGTGCTGGTTCCCTTGTCGGATCGGGTGCTGCGCCCGGATGAGCAGTGCCTGCTGCAGCGGACCGATAAAGCCAGCTATGCAAGCCGTCAGGCGGGCGGCGAGGATGCGGTCGAGATTGCCACCTTCTATATTGGCGACAGTTGGTACGGCGTGGCTTCGAGCCTGGTCGTCGAAGCCATCGATGCCGGCGACATCACGGTCATTCCGGGGCTACCCGAATGGGCGCGCGGTTGCGTCATGCACGACGACCAGCCGATAACCGTCTTCGATCTGGCCGCGTTGCTGACCGGTCGTCCGACCGCGCTCGAGGCGAGGCAGATCGTCGTGATCAGAAGTCCGGAGCAGCGGATCAGCTTCGGCATCCTGGTCGATGAGCTGGGCGAGATTCCGGAGATTGCGGCCGAACGGATCGAGCCGATTCCCGGCATGCTGGCCAACGGCAAGTCGCTGACTGAAAGCCTGGTCAAGCCGCATCCGGCGGATGCCGAAAAGCGCATTCTGGTCATCCTCTCGGTCGAGCGCATGCTGCAAAGGCTGTTCGGGGCAAGACTCCAGCACGAAGCACCGCTGACGCTGGCCTATCGCGAGGCTTGATGCATCGTCTCCGGGCGGCGGGGTTGCCGCAGCCCGGAGACGATACCGGGCTTACATCCGGCCGCTGCGCAGGAAATTCAGGTGCCAGCTCAGCGCCTCGTCGAGCAGATGCGGCGTCTGTTTGCCCGGAGAATGTTCGAGCGAGCGCTTGTAGTAGTCCATCAGGCCCGGCTTGAAGTGCGGATGGGCGCAGTTCTCGATGATCACCTTGGCGCGTTGCTTGGGCGACAGGCCACGGAGGTCGGCCAGGCCCTGCTCGGTGACCAGGACCTGGACGTCGTGCTCGGTATGGTCGACATGCGACGCCATCGGCACGATGCAGGAAATCTCGCCGTTCTTGGCCTGCGATGGAGTCATGAAAATGGAGATGAAGGCGTTGCGGGCAAAGTCGCCGGAACCGCCGATGCCGTTCATGATCTTGGTGCCCATGACGTGCGTCGAATTGACGTTGCCGTAGATGTCGGCCTCGATCATGCCGTTCATGGCAATGACGCCGAGGCGGCGGATGACTTCCGGGTGATTGCTGATCTCCTGCGGACGCAGGATGATCTGGTCGCGATAGCGCTCGAGGTCGGCATTCAATTCGGCCAGCGCGCCGGAACTCAGCGAGAAGGCGGTGGCCGAGGCGCAGGCCAGTTTGCCCGACTTGATCATCTCCAGCATCCCATCCTGCAAGACCTCGGTGTAGGCCGTCAGGTTGTCGAACGGACCCTGGTTGAGGCCGGCCATCACGGCATTGGCGATATTGCCGACGCCCGATTGCAGCGGCAGCAGATTGGCTGGCAGGCGACCCATCTTGACCTCGTGTTCGAGGAATTCGAGGATATGGCCGGCAATCTTGCGCGAATTCTCATCCGGCGCGGCAAAGGCGGAGTTGCGGTCGGGACTGTGGGTCTCGACCACGGCGATCACTTTTGACGGATCGCAGCGCAGGTAAGGCTCGCCGATCCGGTCGCTGGTCCGGAGCAGCGGAATCGGTCGCCGGTGCGGGGGCAGGGCGGTGCCGTAGTAGATGTCGTGCATGCCTTCGAGGGCGGGGTTCTGCCAGGAATTGACCTCGAGGATGATCTTGTCGGCCTGGTCCAGCCAGGTCTTGTTGTTGCCGACCGAGGACGAGGGAATCAGGCGGCCATCTTCGAGGATGCCGGCGACTTCGACGACGGCGAAGTCGAGTTTGCCGAGGAAGCCGGACCAGACGAACTGCGCGACATGCGACAGGTGGATGTCGATGTATTCCATCTCGCCGGCATTGATGCGTTTGCGGCAGGTCGGGTCGGACTGGTAGGGCAGGCGCATCTCGACGCCATCAACCATGGCCAGCGCACCGTCGAGGTCGGGAGCGGTCGAGGCGCCGGTCCACACGCCGATCTTGAATTTCTTGCCATAGAGGTTCGCATCCATGATGCGTTTGGCCAGTGCCGAAGGGACGACTTTCGGATACCCGGCGCCGGTGAAGCCGCTCATGCCGACATTGACCCCGGACGGGATCAGGTTGGCCGCTTCGGTGGCCGACATGATCTTGCCGCGCAAGTTGGCGTTAAGGATGCGGGAAGCTCCAGTCATTTTTTCGACGCTCCAGTAGGGTGATTGATCAACAGGTGACTCCTAAAAAAAGAGCCCGCACAAGGCGGGCTCAAATCCAGATCCAAAGCGCATTAAGGTCTGGGGGAGGAGCTGCAATCTACCAAAAGCCGGATTGGCCAACGAACGAGATATTTTTATCCGATGGATAAATAAAACTTACGCGTTGGCCGGCACGGGCTCAGCGTGCGGTGCTGCTCTCGGCGGCCGGCGCGGTCGGCTGCGGATTGGCCGGTGCGGCAAGGCCGGCCGCTTCGACCGGCTTGGCGGCTTCGGTCGGCAGGGCGGCCGGCGGCAGCGCCGGGGCGGTTGCCGGGGCCGGCAAGCTGACGGCGACTTCTTCCTTCTTGTTGCAGGCGGTCAGGGCGATGGCCAGCAGGGCGGCAGCGAGCAGGGATTTGTTCATGGCGGTAATTCCTTTGATGAAGACGTTGCGATGCGGCCCAATCGGTGGCCGGTGGCGACAAGATAGTGAGCGCCTTGCCGCGCGGCAAACGACTATTTATGATGTGACGGTTTAGAAATACTTAAGTGTCTGCCGTGACCTATCGTCTTCCTCCGCTATCCGCCATGCGCGCCTTCGAATCGGCCGCCCGCCACCTGAGTTTCAAGAAGGCGGCCGAGGAGCTGCACGTCACGCCGGCGGCGATCAGCCAGCAGATCAAGGCCCTGGAAAGCTATCTCGGCGTCAGTCTCTTCTGTCGCCTGACCCGGGCGCTGGAAATCACCGCCCAGGGGCGGGCCATGCTGCCCAAGATCCGGGAAGGCTTCGAATGCTTTGCGGCAGCGATCGACGGGACCCGGCAGGCGGTCGAAGGCGTGTTGACTGTGACCGCCCCGCCGTCGTTCGCGACGCGCTGGCTGGTGCCCCGCCTGCCGCGTTTCACGGCCGCCTATCCGGAGGTCGTGTTGCGCCTGGCGAGCAGCGGCGGAAGTGTCGATCGGCGTGGCGAAACGCTGTTGCGCGACGGCGAGCGGCTCGATCTGCGCGAGGCGGGCAGCGAACTGGCCATCCGCTACGGGACCGGCAATTATCCCGGGCTGCAGGTCGAGCAGATTTTTGCGCCCGACTGGCTGCCGGTCTGCAGTCCGCGACTGCCCAGTGCGCAGCGGCCGCTGGTCGTGCCGCAGGATCTGGCCGGGCATGTCCTGATTCACGACGAAACCATCGACGACGAGGAACGCCAGCCCGGCTGGCGGGAGTGGCTGGCCAGCGCCGGCGTGAATACGGTCGATGCCGAGCGCGGGCCGCGCTTCTCGAATGCCGTGCTGGCCGTAGAGGCGGCGCTCGACGGGCAGGGCGTGGCGCTGGCCTTAAAGCCGCTAGTCGAGGCGGATGTCGCAGCGGGCCGCTTGATCGTGCCCTTCAACATCGCCGTGCCGTCGCCGTATGCCTATTTCCTGGTCATGCGCAAGGCGGTGGCCCATCGCCATTCGGTCGCAGCCTTCCGCGCCTGGCTGCTCGACGAAGCGCTGAGCGTTCAGTCGAACCGCGCGGCAAGCGTATAATCCGCGCCTTTCTCCAACCAACAGAAGTCGTGAGCACTCTTTCTTGGATCATTGCCGTATCGCTGGCCGGTGGCGTCCTGAGCGTCGTCGCGGCCGCCGGATTGAGCATGGCGCTGGGGGCTAACCGCATCAACGTGCTAATTTCCTATGCGATCGGCGCCCTGCTCGGTGCCGCTTTCCTGGAAATCCTGCCGCATGCGCTGGAGCACGGCGACCCGCACCGCATGGCGGGGACGGTGCTGTTCGGCATCATGGTTTTCTTCGTGCTGGAAAAGCTCGTCCTTTGGCGGCACTGTCATCACGACCACTGCGAGGCGCACGACGCACACGCGCCGGCCCATGATCACGGGCGCTCCGGCCTGCTGATCCTGGTCGGCGATACCTTCCACAATTTCGTCGACGGCATCCTGATCGCCGCGGCGTTCATGCAAAGCACGGAAGTCGGCATCGTCACGGCGCTCGCCATCATCGCCCATGAAATCCCGCAGGAAGTCGGCGACTACCTGATCCTGCTGCATTCCGGCTACAGCCGCTTCCGGGCGCTGGCCTTCAACCTGCTCTCCAGCCTGGCGACGCTAGTCGGTGCCATGCTGGCCTACTTTGCGCTCTCCGGCATGCAGGAGTGGATTCCCACGCTGCTCGGCCTGGCGGCGGCGAGCATGATCTACGTTGCGGTGGCCGACCTGATCCCCGGTTTGCACAAACGGACCGAACTGCGGGCGACGATCCAGCAGGTCCTACTGATCTGCCTCGGCATCGCCTCGATTGCCGTCGTCCAGACGCTGGTCGGCGAGTAGCTTTTCGCGATAGGCATGCCGTTGCCGGCGCACTTTGCTGCCGCTCATCCAGAGCAGCAGGCCGCAGGGGAGCAGTCCGTAGAAAAGGAAAGAGACGATGCCGGCAATGACGCTGGGTTCGTTGGCAGCAACAAGCACTGTGACGTAAAGCCAGCCGATAGCGATGATGTACATGCCCTAATTATGCATTGACAGCGCTCAGGCCGGTATGCAGAATCCAAAGGCTCAAACCCCGACAACAATAGAGACGAGTTTCCCATGGCGCAGGGATCGAACGATAACGACGCATTTTTGGGTTCTGCCATGCAATTCATGCAGGCTGGACAAAACATGGCGCAGCAGTTCATGGAGTATCTCGGCAAGACTGCGAGCCCGGCTGCCACGACACCGCCTCCGCCAGTCGATCCGCAGGCCCTGACCGCACTGCAAAAGCAGTTCATGGATCAACAGATGTCTCTCTGGCAAGCCGTGCTGGCCAAGCAGCAAGGGCAGGAACAGGCTTTCAAGGTTGCGCCGGAGCCCGGCGACCGCCGTTTTTCCGCCCCCGAGTGGCGCGAAAGCCCGATCTACGATTATCTGCACCAGGCTTATCTGCTCAACACCCAGTACCTCAAGCAAGTGGTCGAGGTCATTCCTGCGGAAGACGACAAGGCGAAGAATCGCATGCGCTTCCTGGCGCGCCAGGTGGCCGATGCGATGGCGCCGTCCAATTTCGCCGCGACCAATCCCGAGTTCATCAAACTGGCGGTCGAAACCAAGGGCCAGAGCATTACCGACGGCATCAACAACCTGATCAAGGATTTCGAGAAGGGCCGCATCTCGATGACCGACGAATCGGTATTCGAGATCGGCAAGAACATTGCGACGACCGAAGGTGCCGTCGTCTATGAAAACGAGCTGATGCAGCTCATCCAATACGCGCCGCTGACGCCCAAGGTCGGTACGCGGCCGCTGGTCGTGGTGCCACCCTGCATCAACAAGTTCTACATCATGGACCTGCAGCCGGAGAACTCGCTGATCCGCTTCATGGTCGAGCAGGGCAATACCGTGTTCCTGGTTTCCTGGCGCAACCCGAAGGAAGAACAGGGCAACGTGACCTGGGACGATTACCTGGAACAGGGTCCGATCGTCGCACTGCAGGTCGCCAAGGAAATCTGCAAGGTCAAGCAGGTCAATGCCCTCGGCTTCTGCGTTGGCGGCACGATCCTGAGCTCGGCACTGGCGGTTCTGAAAGCGCGCGGCCAGGACATCGTGGCATCGCTGACCCTGCTGACCACGCTGCTTGATTTCTCCGATACCGGCGAGATCGGCCTTTTCATCGACGAGCAGGGCCTCGCCACCCGCGAAGCGACGATCGGTAACGGCGGTCTGCTGCCGGCACGCGATCTGCAGAACACCTTCTCCTTCCTGCGGGCCAACGATCTGGTCTGGAACTACGTCGCCGGCAATTATCTGAAAGGCCAGAAACCCCAGGCTTTCGACCTGCTCTACTGGAATTCGGATTCGACCAACCTGCCGGGGCCGTTCGCCTGCTGGTACATGCGCAATCTCTATCTGGAAAATAACCTGCGTTTGCCTGGCAAGTTGCACATGTGCGGCCAGCGCGTCGACCTGGGTACGCTCGATATGCCGGTCTATCTGCTGGCGACGCGCGAAGACCATATCGTTCCCTGGCAATCGGCCTACCTGAGCACCCGCATTCTCGGCGGCCCAGTCCGATTCGTTCTCGGTGCGTCGGGTCACATTGCCGGGGTGATCAACCCGGTCAGCAAGAACAAGCGCAGCTTCTGGGTCAATGACGACGTGAAATCCGACTCCGAAGGCTGGCTGGCCGCCGCCGAGGAGAAAAAAGGCAGCTGGTGGTCCGACTGGGCGAGCTGGCTCAAGCCGCTGGCCGGCGATCTGCGGGCGCCGCGCAAACCGGGTAGTACCAAGTACAAGCCGATCGAACCGGCACCCGGGCGTTACGTCAGAGAACGCGCGGTCTAGAACAGAAATTCTGGAGGAGGGGAACCATGTTTCGAGTTGCACTGGTCACGGGCGGAATGGGCGGTCTTGGCGAGGCGGTCTGCATCAAGCTGGCGGCGCTGGGTTTCAAGGTGGTGACGACTTATTCGCCCGGCAATGCCAAGGTTCAGGACTGGCTGAAGACGATGAACAACATGGGCTACGGCTTCAAGGCCTATCCATGCGACGTCACCGATTTCGATTCGGCACAGGCCTGTGTCGAAGCCGTGACCCGCGAAGTCGGGCCGGTCGACGTGCTGGTCAACAATGCCGGCATCACCCGCGACATGACCTTCAAGCGGATGACCAAGGCCGACTGGGATGCGGTGATCCATACCAATCTCGACTCGGTGTTCAACATGACCAAGCAGGTCGTCGATGGCATGGTCGAGCGCCACTGGGGACGCGTCATCAACGTCGCTTCGGTCAATGGCCAGAAGGGGGCTTTCGGCCAGACCAACTATTCGGCGGCCAAGGCCGGCATGCACGGCTTCACCAAGGCGCTGGCGCTGGAAGTGGCCAAGCAGGGGGTGACGGTCAATACCATTTCGCCGGGCTATATCGGCACCAAGATGGTGACAGCCATCCCGCAGGAAATTCTCGACACCAAAATTCTGCCGCAGATCCCGGTCAATCGACTGGGCAAGCCGGAGGAAATTGCCGGCCTGGTGGCCTATCTCGCTTCGGATGAAGCGGCATTCGTCACCGGAGCCAATATCTCCATCAACGGCGGCCAGCACATGTACTGACCGTCGCTATTACCCCGCTGTACATATCAACAAAAGGAAGGAAATACTATGACGCAACGTGTTGCTCTCGTTACCGGCGCTATGGGTGGTCTCGGAACCGCAATCTGCCAGGAACTGGCCAAGGCCGGCCACAAGGTTGTCGCCTCCTATCATCCGCAGTTCGATAACAAGGAAGAATGGCTGAAGGAAATGGCCGCTGCCGGCTTCAATGACTTCGTCTGCGTGCCGGGCGACGTCGCTTCGCTGGAAGATTGCCAGAAGATGGTTGCCGAAGCCGAAGCGGCTGCCGGCCCGGTCGACATCCTGGTCAACAATGCCGGTATCACTCGTGACCGCATGTTCGCCAAGATGGAAAAGGACGGCTGGGATGCGGTCATCGCCACCAACCTGACCTCCCTGTTCAACATGACCAAGCAAGTCTCCGCCAAGATGGCCGAGCGTGGCTGGGGTCGCATCATCAACATCTCTTCGGTCAACGGCGTCAAGGGTCAGGCTGGCCAGACCAACTACTCCGCTGCCAAGGCCGGCGTCATCGGCTTCACCAAGGCACTGGCTGCCGAACTGGCCGCCAAGGGCGTGACCGTCAATGCCATCTGCCCGGGCTACGTTGCCACCAAGATGGTCATGGCGATCAAGCCGGAAGTGCTGCAGTCCATCATCGACACCGTGCCGATGAAGCGTCTGGCCAAGCCGGAAGAAATTGGTGGCGCCTGCGCCTACCTAGCTTCCGACCTCGCCGCCTTCATGACCGGCGCGACGATGAACATCAACGGCGGTCTGTACTACCAGTAATCTGCAGAGATCGACATGAATCGGTGCTGAATTTTGCGCCGCAACACGAATAGGCACCTCCGGGTGCCTATTTTCTTGTCTATAATGTTGCACTGCACACAAATTAGTATCGAGGATCGCTGCATGACCGAACCTGTCCGTCTGATCAAAAAATACCCCAATCGTCGTCTCTACGACACCAAGACGAGTGCATACATCACGCTCAGCGATGTCAAGGATCTGGTTCTCAAGTTCGAAGTATTCAAGGTGGTCGATGCCAAAACCGCGGAAGATTTGACGCGCAGCATCCTGCTCCAGATCATCCTCGAAGAAGAAACCGGCGGCGTGCCGCTGTTCTCCTGCGAGTTGCTTTCAGGATTCGTCCGCTTTTACGGTAGCGCCATGCAGGGCATGCTCGGCAAGTATCTGGAAAACAACATGCGGACTTTCGTCGATTTCCAGAACAAGTTGCAGGACCAGTCGCGCACCATGTATGGCGCTGGTGACAACACCCACCTACAAGCGGATTTCTGGAACCAGTTTCTTAATTTTCAGCAACCGGCCATGCAGAGCATGATGAGTGCCTACATGGACCAGTCAAAAAAAATGTTTCAGTCGATGCAGGACCAACTGCAAAGCCAGACGCGGAACATGTTCACCGGTTTCCAGTTCGATCCCGACGACAGTAAGGTCGAGAAAAAATAGTCTTCGGCCGCCTGGCCCGGAAAAACTATGCGGGTTGCTCGCCGCCGCGGGCCAACCCTGGAATGAAGCCGAGGCCGGCAGTGCCCGGCAAAGACAGGCACCCGTTGCTGATTGATGGTGGTGGGCCGGTATCTTCGGCCAGCCACTCGGCGGTCGCCAGCCCGTGTGTCGAGCGGGGAGCGATTACTGCCGCAAGATGAGCGCAGGCCAGCAGGCCGCAGGCGCTTTCCAGGCTGGAGGTGACGATGCATTCGATGCCCGCTGCCCGCGCCTGCAGACCTATTCCCAGAGATGCCAGTAGTCCGCCGTGGCGGGCCGGTTTGAGGATCAGGCGCCCGACTGCCGGGCAACTGAAGAACTGCGAGTCGATCAGCTGCAGCGACTCATCGATCGCCAGCGGAAAGGCGACCATCGATTGCAGGCTGGCGAGGGCGTCCAGCGTTGGCCGGCGCAGCGGCTCCTCCAGCCCTTCGACCGGCAGTCCGTTACAGGCCAGCAGGAAGCTGCGGGCATCGGCGATCTCCCAGGCGGCATTTGCGTCCAGGCGGAATTGCCGGCCGGCTGGCAGTCGCCCGGCCAGGCTTTCCAGACGAGCGATTTCATCCCGCCAGCGGCCGGTCCCGACCTTGATTTTCAGCACCGAGTAGCCTTCGGCCAAGGCCTGCTCCAGGCGCGCTTCATCGACTCCGGAGAGCGCGCCCAGCATGGCGTTGACGGCGAGACCGGCAAGCGGCCGGTTGCCGCTCAGCCAGGCGTCGAGCGGCAGCCCGGCCTGTTGGGCAGCGAGGTCGAGCATCGCCGTCTCTTCGGCGAATCCGGTGGCGGCAACTTCGTCGATTCCGAATGCAGGCCAGGGGGCGCAATCGCCCCAGCCGCTCCGGCCATCCTGAGTGCGCAGGCGGAGCAACTTGCCCTGACGCTCGCTGAAGCTCCCTTGGCTGGTTTGCCACGGGCGCAGCAAGGGGAGGGTATAGGGCAGCCAGTCGGCGGCGACGATGTTCACGGCCGTTTGCGGAATTTTCCGAAGTCGGGCGGGCGGCGCTCAAGCCATGCGTTGCGTCCTTCCTGGCCTTCTTCGCTCATGTAGAAAAGGCCGGTGGCGTTGCCGGCCAGTTCCTGGATGCCGGCCAGGCCATCGGTGTCGGCGTTGAAGCCGGCCTTGATCATGCGCAGGGCCATCGGCGACAGTTGCAGCATCTGGCGGCACCAGGCTACCGTTTCCGCCTCGAGGTCGGCAATGGGAACCACGGCATTGACCAGCCCCCAGTCGAGTGCCGTGGCGGCATCGTACTGGCGGCAGAGCAGCCAGATTTCCTTGGCCCGCTTGAGGCCGATGGTGCGGGCCATCAGGCCGGCACCGAGGCCGGCATCGAAACTGCCGACGCGCGGGCCGGTCTGGCCGAAACGGGCGTTTTCGGCAGCGATCGTCAGGTCGCAGACTAGGTGTAGGACATGGCCGCCGCCGATGGCATAGCCGGCGACCATGGCGACCACCGGCTTCGGGCAGCGGCGAATCTGCATTTGCAGGTCGAGGACGTTGAGGTGCGGCGTGCCGCCTTCGTCGATGTAGCCTTCGTTGCCGCGCACCTTCTGGTCGCCGCCGGAACAGAAGGCCTCATCGCCAGCACCGGTCAGGATGATGGCGCCGATGCCGTTGTCGTGATGGGCGCGGTGAAAGGCATCGATCAACTGGCCGACCGTTTCCGGGCGGAAGGCGTTGCGTCGTTCCGGGCGGTTGATGGTGATTTTCGCGATGCCTTCGGTAGTTTCGAAAAGGATGTCGGAATAGCTGTGGCAGGTCTGCCAGAGGATGGGGCTGGTCGTCATGGGGGCGCGGTGAATTGAAGTCATCGCGAGTATAGCCGGGCGCCGGCCGCCTGGATTTGAGCCGTGTCGCATTGCGCGGATTCATTTTTGCGGCATGTGCCCCGGCGTGGGAAAATGCGCTGTCATTCCTGAAAGAGTCGTCACCGTGAGAGAACGCCGTCGCTCCCTTCGCTTCAACCTGCAGGGCCGGGTGCAATTGCAACTGGGTGGAAAAAGCTTCGAGTTTCCGGCGGCGGATATTTCCGTGACCGGTGTCGGCGTCATGCTCGATGTCGCCGTCCTCGGCGCCAAGCCGAGCGGCGAAGTCGGCATCTGCACCATTGAATCGCCGGATCTGGCCAGTACGGTCGAGGCCTACGTCAGCGTGATGCGCATCCGCCGGGTGGGGCACCAGCATCTGGTCGGCTTGCGCTTCGAGTCGATCAGCGACGAGCAGTTGCAGATCATTCATGCCTACGAAACGCTGGCCAAGGCGAGAAAAGCCCGGCGCGCTCCGGAGTAGGCGAGGCGCGCCGTGGTCCGGCAACCGGCCTCAAGGCTGGAAGAACTCCTCCAGTTGTCCGAACACCGCGTGATCGGCGGTGTGCCGGCGAACCGCGATCACATCTTCCAGTTTCTCCACCTGCTTGATCATCTGGTCAAGGCGCGTGTCTTCATTGACCAGTAGCCAGATCCGGCTTTGTTTGCCGTCGTTGACCGGCAGGCAGAGGATGCCCTCGACGTTGTAGGCGCGCCTTGAAAAGAGAGCGACGACATGCGACATGACCCCGGCGTGATTGTTGACGTCGATTTCCAGCACAGCGCGGGAAATGGCTTGTTGTTCATGGCGGTTGATGGCGTTCATTTCAGGCTCCGATCATGTCGCGGTTGGCGGCGCCCGGCGGCACCATGGGGTAGACCTTCTGTTCGGCATCGATGCTGACGTGAATCAGGCATGGCCCGGTGTGGGCGATGGCCTCCATTAGTGCCGCGCAGGGATTGGCGGCGTGATCGAGATCGACTCCCCGGATTCCAAAGCCTTGGGCGACCTTGACGAAATCCGGCGTGCTCTTGAATTGCGAGGCGAACAGCCGTTCGCCATAGAACAGGGTCTGCTGCTGATGGACCAGACCGAGCGTCGCGTTGTTCATCAGGACGATTTTCAGATTTACGTTCTCCTCGGCGGCGGTGACTAGTTCCTGGATGTTCATCAGGATCGAGCCGTCGCCGGTGAAGCAGACCACAGTTTTGTCAGGGGCGGCCAGGGCGGCGCCGATCGCAGCCGGGACGCCGAAGCCCATCGTGCCCAGTCCGCCCGAAGTCAGCCACTGGCGCGGCCGGCGCAGCGGGTAATACTGCGCCACCCACATCTGGTGCTGGCCGACGTCGGTGGCGATGAGGGCATCGTCGTCCAGGCAGGCGGCAACGGTTCGGATCAGGCCGAAGGGCGACAGCGGGTTGTCATCCGCGGGCGGGGTGAAGGGAAACCGGGCCTGCAACTCGTTGATGCGCGCGCTCCAGGTGTGCCGCTCGTTTCGGGCAATGCCGGGAAGCAACTGAGCGAGCGCTTCCTTGACGTCGGCCGTGATGCCGATGTGGGCGGTCTTGATCTTGTCGAGTTCGGCCGGGTCGATGTCGATGTGGATGATCCTGGCCTGCGGGCAGAACTGGGCGACCTTGCCGGTCGCCCGGTCGTCGAAGCGGGCGCCGACGGCGATCAGCAGGTCGCATTCGTCGAGCGCCAGGTTGGTGTGGCGGGCGCCGTGCATGCCCAGCATGCCGAGCGACAGCGGGTGATCGACCGGCATGGCGCCCAATGCCATCAGCGTCATCACGGTCGGCAGGCTAGCCCTTTCGGCCAGTTCGATGGCTGCCATTGCCGCACCGGAGTGCACAACGCCGCCGCCGAGATAGAGGATGGGTCGTTCGGCGGCGTTGATCAGGGCGGCGGCTTCGGTGATCAGTCCTGGCGCGGCCGGTTCATGGGTCAGGGCGGCACCCGGTTCGGGCCAGGCGCCGATTTCAATGGCCTGGGTCTGCACGTCTTTTGGGATGTCGATCAGCACCGGGCCGGGCCGACCCGAGGCGGCGATCTGGAAGGCGCGGGGAATGACTTCGAGCAATTCGGCAGCCGACGACACCAGGAAGTTGTGCTTGGTGATCGGGATGCTCAGACCGTAGGTATCGACCTCCTGAAAGGCGTCGGTGCCGATCATCGCGCGCGGCACCTGGCCGGTGATGGCGACCAGTGGAATCGAATCGAGCTTGGCGTCGGCGATCGCCGTCAGCAGGTTGGTGGCGCCGGGGCCGGAAGATGCCAGGCAGACCGCCGGCTGGCCGCTGACCCGGGCCATGCCCTGAGCCATGAAGCCGGCGCCTTGCTCATGGCGGGCCAGGACGTGGTGGATCAGGTGCGATTGCCCGAGGGCATCGTAAATCGGCAGGATCGCACCGCCCGGAATGCCGGCGACGGTGCGGATGCCCTGGCGTTCGAGCAGGCGGATGGTGAGCTGGGCACCGGTCAGGGTTTCTGTCATGGAGTTCTCCGTGGTGGTTGGTGGTGCAACCGGCGGGCTCCAAAAACAAAACCCCCGCCGGTTTGCGCCGGCGGGGGTTTGGGAAGTCTGTCTGTTTGCCTTACCCGATCCGCGACGGCGCGTGCGTAACGACGCCTACTACGACGACTACGCGTACGACGACCGACGGTGCCGAAATGGCGGCCAGAGGGTAGAGGGAATTCGCGTTCATGGTCGGATGGGGATTGAGACTGGCAATGTGAAGTTCGCAATATGGCCCAAGCCGGCAACAAAATCAAGAACCCGGGAAGAGGAGGAGAAAATGGATAGTCTTGATCTCGATCAATAAATGGCATTCCAATATGACTACGCGATCCTGTTGAATCAAGTAAACTAGGCAATTGGTCATAGAAGTTGAGCGACCGCAAGAAACTGTCGATTCTGTACGGAAGAGATATGACAAAGTTGCCGAAGGTTCTGATCGTCGATGCCTCGAGGGTGGTTCGGGCGTCGTTGGCAAAGTATTTACGCGGGAGTTTCAATGTTTGCGAAGAGGGCGGCGCCGAGTCGGCCTGGCAAACTCTCGTTCTCGATTCGTCGATCATCGCGGTCGTTTCCGGACTGGATATAACCCATCTTGAAGGGGCGGGACTGGTCGAGCGACTTCGGGCCAGCAAGTTGCCGCGCCTGAATCGCCTGCCTTTCTTTCTTCTGGTCTCCGACAGCTTTGCCGCCTCTGGGCATCACGTGGCGCGGCAGCTTGGCGTGTCGGAGTTCGTCCCGAAAAAAACGGCCGGTCCGGCGCTCAAGAATCTCTTGCTCGAACTGAGTTGTTCTGGCGCCGGCGAGCGCGTTCATGCCGGTAATCCCGATCCGGCGGATCCATCGGCTTCCGAATTGCAAGCCGCGGAGTTCGGGAGTCAGAGTGAGGTCGGTCTGGGCGATTTCATCTCGCGGGTCGGTCGGCTGGCAGGCCTGACTGGTGAGCCATTTGTCGACAATCCCGCCCCGACATTAGGGTTGGGTGGCGAATCAGCCGAACATTGTCTGCAGTCCTCGCTTTCCGAGATCAAAGGTGCTCCGCCGGGCGGTGCCCTGGTCTTCGGGCTCGATGGCTATGAGAATTTCAGGCTGCGCTACGGATCAGAGGTTGCCGACTCGGTTGTTCTGAAATTTTCTCGCCTGCTGGCCAGCAAGATACGGAGCAACGAAAGCGTGCTGCATCTGGTCGGTGGCCGCGTTGCCATCATCTCGTCGACGGCCGGCCGTGAGCAGTGTGTCAGCTTCGCGAAGCGTATTTGCAAAGCATTGGCTGCGGCAAAAATTTCCCTGCGTGGTGAGCGCGTCGTCGCCACGGTTAGTGCTGGTGTTGCTGCATTGCCGGAAGACAGTGCGGCAACCACGACCGACGAGTTGTTGCGCCTGGCCGTCAGCCGCCTCGATGCGGCGGTTCAGGCTGGTGGCAACCGGGTGGTTTTCGTGACCGGTTGCGGCGGGAACAGCGTCAGCCAGGATGAGTTTTTCGAACGCCTGCGGGAATTGCTCGCCGAGGCGGGGCCGGAGACCATGATGTCATGCAAGGGGTGGGTAACCTCGATTTGCGGAGCCTGTCGGAGCTTGCGTACCGCGGGCAAGGCGTCGCTCTGTCCGTCGGATGCTGCCGGCGAGCAACTCTGCTCGGCACGGAACGAGGAAAAGTGCTGAGCTAGTGCCAGCTGTTGCCTTTGTGGTCCAGCGCGTGTAGATCGCAGCTAAATAAAAAAACCGGCCGAAGCCGGTTTTTGTTTGTCCGGGATACGGATCAGGCCGTGACCGGAATCTTCCCAATCTTGATCTGCCATTCCTTCGGTCCGGTTTCGTGCACGCTGACGCCGGAGGAATCGACGGCGACGGTCA
The DNA here is from genome assembly GCF_026261605.1 of Dechloromonas sp. A34. Lineage (NCBI taxonomy): Bacteria > Pseudomonadati > Pseudomonadota > Betaproteobacteria > Rhodocyclales > Azonexaceae > Dechloromonas > Dechloromonas sp. A34. Next base: position 3,394,861 of record NZ_CP102486.1, on the reverse strand, counting down.
CCGGCATGTTCTCGACATCGAATTCGTAGATGGCTTCCATGCCGAGGTCGGCAAAGCCGACGACCTTGGCCGACTTGATCGCCTTGGCGACCAGGTAGGCGGCACCGCCGACGGCCATCAGGTAGGCCGACTTGTTGTCCTTGATCGCCTCGATGGCAACCGGGCCGCGTTCGGACTTGCCGATCATCGAGATCAGGCCGGTCTGCTCCAGCATCATGCGGGTGAACTTGTCCATCCGGGTGCCGGTGGTCGGGCCGGCCGGGCCGACGACTTCGTCACGCACCGGGTCGACCGGGCCGACGTAGTAGATCACACGGTTGGTGAAATCGACCGGCAGCTTCTCGCCCTTGGCCAGCATGTCCTGGATGCGCTTGTGGGCAGCGTCGCGGCCGGTCAGCATCTTGCCGTTCAGGAGCAGCTTCTGGCCAGGCTTCCAGGAAGCGACTTCTTCCTTGGTCAGGGTGTTCAGGTTGACCTGGGTGGCCGCCTTCAGATCCGGCGTCCAGGTGACGGCCGGCCAGTCTTCCAGCTTCGGCACTTCGAGTTTGGCCGGGCCGGAGCCGTCGAGGTGGAAATGGCAGTGGCGGGTCGCGGCGCAGTTCGGGACCAGGGCGACCGGCAGGTTGGCAGCGTGGCAGGGGTAATCCAGCACCTTGACGTCGAGCACCGTGGTCAGGCCACCCAGGCCCTGGGCGCCAACGCCGAGGGCGTTGATCTTTTCCATCAGTTCAAGGCGCAATTCTTCGGCCCGGGTCAGCTTGGCGCCGGTGGCGGCCTTAGCCTTCAGTTCGTGGATGTCGACCGGCGCCATGATCGATTCCTTGGCGAGCAGCATGGCCTTTTCCGGCGTACCGCCGATGCCGATGCCGATGATGCCGGGCGGACACCAGCCGGCGCCCATTTCCGGGATCTTCTTGAGGACCCAGTCGACCAGGTCGTCGGACGGGTTGAGCATGGCGAACTTGGACTTGGCTTCCGAGCCGCCGCCCTTGGCCGCGCAGATGACTTCAACGTGATGGCCGGGAACGATTTCAAAGTGCACGACGGCCGGGGTATTGTCCTTGGTGTTCTTGCGGGCGCCGGCCGGGTCGGCGAGCACCGAGGCGCGCAGCGGGTTGTCCGGGTTGCCGTAGGCGCGACGGACGCCTTCATCAATCATCTGCTGGATGCTCATAGTGGCATCCGGCCAGGTGACCTGCATACCGACCTTGATGAAGACCATTCCGATACCGGTGTCCTGGCAGATCGGACGATGGCCTTCGGCGGACATCCGCGAATTGGTCAGGATCTGGGCGATGGCGTCCTTGGCGGCGGGGCTTTCCTCGCGGTCATAGGCTTCGCCGAGGGCCTTGATGTAATCGAGCGGATGGTAGTAGCTGATGTACTGGAAAGCGTCGGCGACGGACTGGATCAGGTCTTCCTGTTTGATGGCGGTCATGCACAACTCCGGGTCAGTGGGGTTTCTGGTGTTGAAGGGCGAGGGTCTGGGTCATGGTCTTGTCGACAAGCGCCATGGCCAGGGCGGAGAAAAGGAATACGACATGAATGAGGACTTGCCACATAAGCGTGTGCTGCGACAGGTTGGCGGCGTTGATGAAGCTTTTCAGCAGGTGGATCGACGAGATGCCGATAATTGCTGTCGAAAGTTTGATCTTAAGGACGCCGGCATTGACGTGCGACAGCCATTCAGGCTGGTCGGGGTGGTCTTCCAGATCGAGGCGGGAAACGAAGGTTTCATAGCCGCCGACGATGACCATGACTAGCAGGTTGGCGATCATCACCACATCGATCAGACCAAGGACTGCCAGCATGACATCGGCTTCGCTGATATGGGCTGAATCAATGGCGTTATGAACCAGGTGGCTCAGTTCGACCATGAAGAGCCAGCAATAGACAACCTGGGCGACGATCAGGCCGACGTAAAGTGGGGCCTGGATCCAGCGGCTGGCGAAGATGAATGACTCAAGGGATTTGATTGGAGTACGCATCGTCCGGATTCTACTTTTTGGGGATGCGAAGTTTATCACGCGGTCGGCGCGGAACCCGGATATGCCGAATTGCTGCGGCGCAGCGTGATTTCGTAAGCGCTTTGTAAGAATATCAACGTCTAATGCTGCCTCAACGCTGGCGAGAGGAGAGGGACTTCCTCCAGCTTGTGCGGCTTTAAATTGTCCCGGGCGAAAACCCGAGATCCAATCGGTTGTTTCAACATAAATTGCGAAGTACCGCAGAGGAGAAGAATATGTCGAATGAATCCGTGCAGCTCATTTATCCGTCTGACGAAATCGTCAAGAACGCGGCGGTTTCCGGGATGGACGCCTACAAGGCGCTGTGCGCGGAAGCTGAGGCCGACTACGAAGGTTTCTGGGCTCGCCATGCCCGCGAACTGGTCACCTGGAAGCAACCGTTTACCCAGGTACTCGATGAGTCCAATGCCCCCTTCTTCAAGTGGTTTGCCGACGGCAAGCTGAATGTCTCCTACAACTGCCTCGACCGTCAGGTTGAAGCCGGTCTCGGCGACAAGGTCGCCATCATCTTCGAAGCCGACAACGGCGAATCGACCAAGGTCACCTACAAGGAACTGCTGGTCAAGGTCTGCAAGATGGCCAACCTGCTCCGCTCGAAGGGTGTCAAGAAGGGTGACCGCGTCGTCATCTACTTGCCGATGACCATCGAAGGCGTGGTTGCCATGCAGGCCTGTGCCCGCGTCGGCGCCATCCACTCAATCGTTTTCGGCGGCTTCTCCGCCCAGTCCCTGCGCGATCGCATGAACGATGCCGGCGCCGTGATGCTGATCACCTCCGACGGCCAGTTCCGCGGCGGCAAGGCCATTCCGCTGAAGCCGATCGCTGACGAAGCCTTCGGCATGGGTGGCTGCGAGTGCGTCAAGAACGTCATCGTCTTCAAGCGCACCGGCGCCGAAGTCAATATGGTTGCCGGCCGCGACGAGTGGCTGCACGATGCCCTGGCCAACCAGCCGGAAACCTGCGAACCGGAATGGGTCGAAGCCGAACATCCGCTATTCCTGCTCTATACCTCCGGTTCGACCGGCAAGCCGAAGGGTGTTCAGCACTCCACCGGCGGCTATCTGCTGCACGCCATCCTGACCATGAAGTACACCTTCGACATCAAGCCGAACGATGTCTTCTGGTGTACGGCTGACATCGGCTGGGTGACCGGTCACACCTACATCACCTACGGCCCGCTCGCTTGCGGTGCTACCGAAATTGTCTTCGAAGGCGTGCCGACCTACCCGGATGCCGGCCGTTTCTGGAAGGTAATCCAGACCCACAAGGTCAGCATTTTCTACACGGCACCGACCGCGATCCGTTCGCTGATCAAGGCGGCTGATAACAATCCAGTGATCCACCCGAAGAGCTACGACCTGTCGTCGTTGCGCATCCTCGGTTCGGTCGGCGAGCCGATCAATCCGGCTGCCTGGACGTGGTACTACGAGAACGTCGGCGGCGGACGCTGCCCGATCGTCGATACCTTCTGGCAAACCGAAACCGGTGGTCACATGATCACCCCGCTGCCGGGCGCTACCCCGCTGGTGCCGGGCTCCTGCACGCTGCCCTTCCCGGGCATCATGGCCGCCATTGTCGATGAAACCGGTGCCGACGTGCCCTGGGGTCAAGGCGGTATCCTGGTCGTCAAGAAGCCTTGGCCGTCCATGATTCGTACGATCTGGGGCGATGACGAGCGCTTCGTCAAGTCCTACTACCCGGCCGACTTCCAGGGCAAGTATTACCTGGCGGGTGACGGTGCGATTCGCGATATCAATACCGGCTACTTCACCATTACCGGCCGTATCGACGACGTCCTGAACGTTTCCGGTCACCGCATGGGCACCATGGAAATCGAGTCCGCGCTGGTCGCCAACCCGATCGTTGCCGAAGCTGCCGTTGTCGGTCGCCCTGATGACCTGACCGGTGAAGCCATTGTCGCCTTCGTCGTGCTCAAGGGCCAGCGTCCGACCGGTGACGACGCCAAGCGCATCATCAAGGAACTGCAAGACTGGGTGGGCAAGGAGATCGGGCCGATCGCCAAGCCGAAGGACATCCGGTTCGGTGACAACCTGCCGAAGACCCGTTCGGGCAAGATCATGCGTCGTCTGCTGCGTGGTCTGGCCAAGGGCGAGGAACTGACGCAAGACACCTCGACGCTGGAAAATCCGGCCATTCTGGAACAACTGAAGGGTTGATTTCCCCGGTTGTTGAATGAGCCAAAGAGGCGGCGAGCTTGCCACGCCGCCTCTACAGACTAAAAGGCAAAGAGGAGACAATGGTCACCCATAAGGTGGCCTCCCGTGTGGTCGCATCAGACTGCATGCCAACAACGGCTGGCACGCGTGGCGTGCCAGCCGTTTCCTTTTTTGGGAGCGGGTGATGAAGAGAGCCAGTCCTGTCCGACAGCGGTTTGCAGCGCTCGGCCTGCTCGGCCTGCCTCTGCTCACATATCCCTTGCTCAGTCTGCCGAGCGGCAGCCTGGGCGGCGTACCGGCCGGTTATCTCTATCTGTTTGGCGTCTGGGCTGGCTTGATTGCGCTGGCAGCCTGGGTGGCGGAACGGCGGGGGAAATAGTTGCTGTCAGGCTGGCTTGTCGCGGCGCTGTCCACGGCCTACCTCGGGCTGCTTTTTGCCGTCGCCCGCTTTGGTGACGCGCGCGCTGATGCCGGGCGGTCGATTATTTCGGCCAATGTCTATGCACTCTCGCTGGCGGTTTACTGCACTTCCTGGACTTTCTACGGCAGCGTCGGGCGGGCTACCTCGGGCGGCTTGTCGTTCCTGACCATCTATATTGGGCCGACGCTGATGCTGATGTTCGTCGGCGTCATCGTCAAGATGATCCGGATCAGCAAAGCCTATCGCATCACCTCCATCGCCGACTTCATCGCTTCGCGCTACGGCAAGAGCCAGTTGTTGGCCGGGCTGGTGACGGTGATCGCAGTGATCGGCGTCGTTCCTTACATCGCGCTGCAATTGAAGGCGGTATCGGCCAGTCTTGGCGTGCTGTTCGAGCACGCCGAACCGACCCTGCTGCCCTGGTGGCTGGATTCGACCTTGCTGATTGCCGCGGTGCTCGCCTTATTTACGATTCTGTTCGGCACCCGTCATCTCGATGCGACGGAACGCCACGAGGGCATGGTCGCGGCCATCGCCTTCGAGTCGGTGGTCAAGCTGCTGGCCTTCATGGCGGTCGGTTTGTTCGTCACCTATGGCATGTATGGTGGCCTGTCTGATATTTTTCAGCGGGCGGCACAGAGTCCAGACCTGCTTCGTCTGCTCCAGCTCGATTCCAGCCGGGCCGGGACGTGGACGTCGCTGATCTTGCTCTCCGGTCTGGCGATTATTTTCCTGCCACGCCAGTTCCAGATCATTGTTGTCGAGAATGTCGATGAGGCGCATCTGAAGCGGGCAGTATGGTTGTTCCCGCTCTATCTGCTGCTGATCAATATTTTTGTTTTGCCGCTGGCGCTCGGCGGATTGCTGCATTTTCAGGGGCAGGGACTCAATCCCGACACCTTCGTGCTGACTCTGCCTATGACCCAGGGGGCCGAGGCACTGGCGCTGCTCGCCTTTATCGGTGGGCTGTCGGCGGCGACCGGCATGGTCATTGTCGAGACCATCGCCTTGTCGACCATGGTCTGTAACGACCTCGTCATGCCCCTGCTGCTCCGCTCGTCCTGGCTGCAGATCGAAAGACGCCAGGATCTCTCCGGACTGCTGATCGGCATCCGGCGCGTCGCCATCGCGCTGATCCTGCTCCTCGGCTACATCTACTTTCGGGCGGCCGGCGAGGCCTACGCCCTGGTCGGCATCGGCTTGATTTCATTCGCTGCGGTGGCCCAGTTCGCCCCGGCCATGTTCGGCGGCATGTACTGGAAGCAGGGAACGCGGGCGGGGGCGGTGGCCGGGTTGCTGGCTGGCTTCGGGGTCTGGCTCTACACCTTGTTGCTGCCGTCTTTTGCCAGATCGGGGTGGATCGGCAGCGGTTTTGTCGAACACGGGCTGTTCGGCATCGACTGGCTGAAGGCGCAGTCCCTTTTCGGTCTGACCGGGATGGACGAGATCTCGCATTGCCTATGGTGGAGCCTGCTCGCCAATCTTGGCTGCTATGTCGCCGTTTCCCTAAATTCGACGCCCGATGCCGTCGAGGCCGGTCAGGCCGAACGGTTTGTCGATGTCTTCCGGCACGCCCAGCGCGATACCGATAATCGGCTATGGCGCGGCAATGCCTCGGTCGACACCGTTGTCGCCTTGCTCGAACGTTTTCTCGGCCCGGCCCGCGCCCGGCAGCAACTGGCGAACTATGCCCAGGTCCGCGGCGCCATGGACTGGCATGCCCTGCCGGCCGATGCCGATTTTGTCCATTTCGCCGAGGCCGAACTGGCCGGGGCGATCGGTTCAGCCAGCGCCCGAGTGATGGTCGCTTCGGTGGCCCAGGAAGAGGACCTCGGGCTGGACGAGGTACTCGACATCCTTGACGAGGCGACCCAGGTGCGCGCCTACAGCCGCGAACTGGAGGTCAAGCAGCATGAACTGGAAGAGGCGACGGCCGATCTGCGCGAAGCCAATGAACGCCTGCGCGAACTCGACCGCATGAAGGACGATTTCATCTCGACCGTGACGCACGAGTTGCGCACGCCGTTGACCTCGATCCGGGCGCTTTCCGAAATGCTACATGAAGACCCCCGGCTCGAACTGAGCGACCGCAAGCGTTTTCTCGGCATCATCGTCAATGAAGCGGAGCGCCTGACCCGCTTGATCAACCAAATTCTCGACATGGCGAAGCTGGAGTCGGGACGGGCGGAATGGACGACAAGCGCCGTCGATATCGGAGAAGTGGTGCGCGAGAGCATGGCTTCGCTCGGCCAGCTGTTCCGCGAAAAGGAGGTCGCCCTCGATGGCGACATTCCGCCGCAGGTGCCTCGGGTAATGGCCGACCGCGACCGCCTGACCCAGGTCATGGTCAATCTGTTGTCGAATGCAGTGAAGTTCGTGCCCGGTGGCAGCGGACGGGTCCACGTCAAGGTGTCGTCGGACGACAAGTTTGTTCGCGTCGAGGTGGCGGATAACGGCCCCGGCTTGACGGCGGAGGAGGGCGTGGTGATCTTCGAAAAATTCCGTCAGGGTGGCAACACGATGACCGACAAGCCGCAGGGGACGGGCCTCGGCCTGCCGATCAGCCGGCAGATCGTCGAATATTTTGGTGGTAATCTTTGGGTTGAAAGCCAGCCCGGAGCGGGTGCGAATTTCATATTCACGGTGCCTTTGCCGGTACCGGAAGAATAACAAGGGAGACTTAAGATATGGCTCACAAGATTCTGATTGTCGATGACGAACCCAACATCGTCATCTCGCTCGAGTTCCTGATGAAGAAAGAGGGATTCGAAATTGCCGTGGCCAGCGATGGCGAAGAGGCCTTGGCCAAGGTCGCCAGTTTCAACCCCGACCTGATCCTGCTCGATGTAATGATGCCGAAGAAATCCGGCTTCGAGGTCTGCGAGTGCCTGCGTGCCGATCCGGCGCATGCCGGCCTGGTAATCGTCATGCTGACCGCCAAGGGGCGCGATACCGAAGTGGCCAAGGGTCTGGCCATCGGGGCTGATGCCTATGTGACCAAACCATTCTCGACCAAGGATCTGGTGCTCAAGGTGAAAAGCATGCTGGGCGTCGCCTGAGCATCCCTTCCCGTGAGCCGGGTGAAATTCTCCCGGTCGCCCGTGCTGGCCGCCGACGGCCAAATTCATCGGAATGCATGCCATGAAGGCTAAACATCGTTTCATCTTTGCCGTGATCGTCCTCGGTCTGCTGATGACCGGGCCGTTTGTCGTCACCTCGCTGTTGGTCTGGCTGGACATGAAGGAAGGCGAGCGCGACCTGCTCACCGGACTGCTGCTTTCTCGCTTGCCGGTGGGGACGATGATGACGCTGTTTGGCTTCGTGATTGGGGTGCTGGTTCTGCACAAGCTGTTCAAACAGTACGTCGAAGGCCTGCTGCGCATGTCGGAGACGCTGCGCCTGATGCTGGGCGCCAACCGGAATTTTCGGGTGACGCTCGATGGTCCGCCTGAGGTCCAGCAGCTGGCTCAGGCCGCCAACGACCTGGCCGAACAGCGCGACGTCCTGATGGACGATGTCGATGCCCAGATATCTCGCGCCAAGGCTTCAGTCGAAGAAGAAAAGAATCGCCTGGCCGCCCTGATGTCGGAACTGGCGCAGGCCGTGGTCGTCTGCAATCTCGATGGCCGCATCCTGCTCTACAACAACCGCGCCCGCTTGCAGTTCAAGGCGCTGGCCCAGGGGCCGACCTCGGTTTCCGGCGGGGCACTGATCGGGTTGGGCCGTTCCATCCATTCCATTCTCGAAAAAAGCCAGGTCGACCATGCCCAGGAAGTGATTCGCCAGCGCCTGATCGCCGGCAAGACGGCAATCTCCAATTTCATCACGACGACGCGTGGCGGCCAGTTGCTGCGCGCCCAGATGGTCCCCGTGCTGGCGGCTGCGGGCAGCGAGGGTGAAGCTGCAATGTCCGGCTACGTGCTGACCGTTGAAAACATTACCCGCAGCATCGAGCAGGAAGCCCGCCGCGACCAGGTGCTGCATTCCTTGACCGAAGGCAGTCGTTCGGCGCTCGGCAATATCCGCGCCGCCGTCGCCAATCTGACCGATTACCCGGACATGGAAGCGGAATTGCGTGAGCGCTTCGTTCTGGTGGTGGCTGACGAAGCGGCCAAGATGAGTCAGCGCCTCGACCAGACGATGGGCGAGTTCTCCGACTCGATGAAAACCCGCTGGCCGCTTGAGGACATCCTGGGGATCGATATCATCGCCGCCGCCCAGCGCCGCATCGACGACAAGCTGAAGTTGCCGACGAAGACCGAAGAGCTCGACGATGCGCTGTGGGTCAAGGCCGACAGCTATTCTCTGGTTTTTGCCCTGGTTTATCTGGCGGGCAAGCTGCAGGACCACTACGAACCGCGAGAGTTGCGCTTCCGTCTGAGTTCGGCCGGCAAACTCGCCTACCTCGATCTGATCTGGGCCGGCCCGGCGATGTCGTCCGAGACCTTCTACACCTGGGAAATGGACACCATGCAGATCGGCAGCGAAACGACGCCGCTGTCCTTGCGCGACGTCATTGACCGCCATGGTGGCGAGGTCTGGTACCAGCGCGAAAAGGCGGCGCATCGCGCCTACTTCCGCTTCGTGCTGCCGGTGGCGACCCCGGAACTCGAACCCGATCAGGAGGAGCAGCGGCGGGGCGGCGGACGCCCCGAATACTACGACTTCGACCTTTTTAATTTTGCCGACAAGTCGATCGACCTCGATCGCAAACTCAGCGACCTGACCTATACGGTATTCGACACCGAAACTACAGGGCTGGAGCCGTCCAACGGCGATGAAATCATCCAGATCGGGGCGGCGCGGATCGTCAACAACCGTCTGCTACGCCAGGAAATCTTTGAACAGATCGTAGATCCGGAAATCCCGCTGAAGCCGGAATCGATTCCCATCCACGGCATTACCGAAGACATGGTGCGCGGCAAGCCGAATATCGATGTCGTGCTGCCGGCCTTCCATGAGTTCTGTGAAGACACGGTGCTGATTGCACACAATGCCGCTTTCGACATGCGTTTCCTGCAACTCAAGGAGACGCGCACCGGCATCCGGTTTTCGCAGCCGGTACTTGATACCCTGCTGCTCTCGGCGGTCGTCCATCCCAATCAGGAATCGCACCGGCTGGACGTCATCCTCGAACGCCTCGGGGTGCACATCGATACTCGCCACAATGCCCTGGAGGATGCCCTGGCAACCGGCGAAGTGTTCCTGAAACTGATTCCGTTGCTTGAGGAGAAGGGGATTGTCACCGTTCGCCAGGCGCTCGAAGCCTCCGAGAAGACCTACTTTGCCCGGGTGAAATACTGAGGTGGACTGGTCTCTCGACGCCTTTTATCCCTGCCGCCAGCAGGCCGAACTGATCGCCGAGCTACGGGCGCTTGATGGGCTGGAGAAAGCCCCGGCGCTGGCAACGCGACTGCGCGACTTGATGCGCGACCTGGCCGGCAAAGGGATTGCCGGGCTGGAGATGACCCGGCTGATTTCGGCCGGCAACGATCAGCTGACCGTTCGCGTGATCGAACTGACCGCCCGCAAACACCGACTGCCCCAGGTGGCATGGTGCTGGCTGGCGCTCGGTTCGGAAGGCCGGCATGAGCAGACCTTCGTCACCGATCAGGACAACGGCCTGATTTTCAATGCGACCGATAGCAGAGAGGCTGAAGCGCTGCGGGCGCTGTTTCTTCCATTCGCACAGGAAGTCAATCAACGGCTTGCCGACTGCGGCTTTGAGCTGTGCAGCGGCCAGATCATGGCCGGCAATCCGGTCTGGTGTCTGTCCTACGACGAATGGCGCGAGCGCTTCATCGACTGGGTGCGCCGGCCCGAGCCGGCGGCCTTGCTCAATGCCAGCATCTTCTTCGATCTGCGACCGCTGTTCGGTGAGCTCCAACTCGGAGAAGCCTTGCGCACCCTACTGCTGTCTCTGACCTCGGATACGCCGTCCTTCCTGCATTTGATGGCGGCCAATGCCTTGCAGGCCGAGGTGCCGCTCAATTTTCGCGGGGAAGTGGCGGCCGAAGGGGATCTACTTGATCTGAAAAAATTCGGGAGCCGAATTTTTGTCGACGTAGCCCGGATATTTGCCCTGGCGGCCGGCACCAGAGCCGTGCATTCGGCCGAACGTCTTAGCGAGGCGGGCCAACTGGCGGGCCTCGGTGCAGGCGAAATGGTCGCTGCCAATGCCGCTTTTTCGCATGTCCTGCGTTTGCGTCTGGACCAACAGTTAGCCGACCGCGCGGCCGGGGTCGGCGACAGTCACAGTTTGAAACTGCATACCTTGAATGAGATGGACCGGGTGATCCTGCGCGAAGCGTTGAAACTGGCGCGCCGGCTGCAACAGCGACTCAAGTTAAACTACGTCCTTTGAGAAGAACCGAGGTTGTCGTGAATAAGTCACAGGAAACCCCAATAAAAATGTCCGAAGCTCAGGACTCCACAGCTGTTGCCGAGATGGAAAACATGCTGCGTCAGGAGGGGCGCCGACGCGTGGCCGGCAATACGCTGGCTTTCCTGCGAAATCACGCCCCGTTCAACAAGATGGCGCTCGAGGCACAGCAATTGTTTGCCGACAAGGCGCAGATTGTCTTCTACCCGGCCGGTAGCGAGATTGTCGGGCCGGATGCCGGCAACGTGCGTTTTTTCTACATGATCGAATCCGGCAAGGTGCAGGCGCGGCAGTCCGGCGAGGTGACGGTCACCGAATATTCCATCCTCAGTCTCGGGGCCGGCGAATGTTTCCCGATCGGCGCCGTAACGGCGGGTCGTCCGTCGACCAATTCCTACACCGCGCTTGAGGACTCCTTCTGCTACCAGCTGCCGGCCGAGGACTTCCTGGCCCTGTTGGCGACCAGCCCGGAATTCAACCTCTTCTGCACGCAATACATCGCCAGCCTGCTCGATCAGTCGCGCTGCCAGCTGCAACTGCAGTTCGCCCAGAAAGCCAGCGAACAGCAAACGCTGAATTCGCCGCTGGTCGGCATCGGCTCGCGTTCGCCGATCACGGTGGCGCCGGATACCCCATTGCGCCAGGCGCTCCAAACCATGTCGGCGGCCGGCGTCGGCTCGCTGGTCATCGCCGGCGAGGACTGCAAGCCAGTTGGTGTCTTTACCCGCAGTGACCTGCTCGACCGCGTGGTACTCGCCGATCTGCCGCTGACGGCGCCGGTCAGCCAGGTGATGTCGGCGGATCCCTTCCGGCTCGAGGAGCATGCCACCGCGTACGATGCCATGCTCGCCATGGCCTCGCAGGGCATCCGCCACGTGCTGGTTACCGATGCCGAAGGTAAACTGACCGGCGTCGTTTCCGAGCGCGATCTGTTTGCCCTGCAGCGCGTCGGTCTGCGCCAGATTCGCCAGTCCATCGACTCGGCGCGCAATATCGAGTCCCTGCAGCAATCGGCTGCCGATGTCCGTCAATTGGCCTTCAACATGCTGGCCCAGGGCGTTGGTGCCGAGCAGCTGACCCAGTTCATCTCGGCCCTGAACGACGCGCTGACCCGCCGGGTGATCCAGCTCAACCTGGAAAACCATCCCTTCGACGGCGTCGAGTGGTCGTGGCTGGCCTTCGGTTCGGAAGGGCGCGACGAGCAGACCTTCAGCACCGATCAGGACAATGGCATTGTCTTCGTGGTGCCCGATGCGGCCTCGACCATGGAAGCACAGGCTGGCCCCAGGGTCGATGCCCTGCGCCAGCGTTTCCTAGCCTTCGCCCTTGATGTTAACAATGCCCTCGACCGCTGTGGCTTTCCGCTGTGCAAGGGCAACATCATGGCGAGCAATCCGCAGTGGTGCCTGACGCTGGACGAGTGGAAAGATCAGTTTGGAAACTGGATCCGCGTTCCGCAACCCGATGCGCTGCTCAATGCGACCATCTTCTTCGACTTCCGGCCCTTGTTCGGCAAGGTTGAACTGGCCGAAGCCATGCGTCGTTACCTGCTCGAACTAACCGCATCCAACCCGATGTTCCTGCGCGCCATGGCCCGCAATGCCCTCGATGTCGAGCCGCCACTGGGCAAGATTCGCGATTTCCTGACCGACCTCGAACCCGATCACCCGGGCAAGATCGACCTCAAAAAATACGGCTCGCGGATTTTCGTCGATGTCGCCCGCATCTATGCCCTCGCCACCGGCGTCCATAACACCAATTCGGTACAGCGCCTGCGCCTCTCCTCGCAACGCTTGTCGATCAAAAGCGATGAAATCAACGCCATCCTCGAAGGGCTCGATTTCATCCAGTTGCTCCGCCTGCAACACCAGTACCTGGAGGGCGAGCCCGGTACCCAGGGCGACAACCTGATCAATCCCGACAAGCTCAACGAATTGGACCGCCGCATCCTGAAGGAGTCTTTCCGCCAGGCCAGGAAAATCCAGACTCGCCTCAAACTCGACTATCAGGTGAACTAGGCATGCTCAACCTGAAGAAATTGCTGTTCAAGGATGCGATGCCGGCCCATCTCTCGGCGGATGTCCGGACCGCCCTTGAGTCCTGGCGGGCAATGCCGGCGCCGGCGCTGGATGAGGTGCACTTCCATACCCGCTATGTCGTGGTCGAGATTACCAGCAGCGGCGTCAATTCCGAGAGCGACCAACTGTTGAGCATCGCCGCCACGTCTGTCCGCCAGTCGACCATCCTGCCGGACGACGCGTTTTTCGTCGATCTGGCCGGGCAGGGTGAGGATGCGGCGGCGCTCGACCGGCAACTGGTCGCTTTCCTGCAGTTCGTCGGCAAGTGTCCGGTGGTCACCTATCACGTGTCCTATGTCAGCGGTTTTCTGCAACGTGCTTTGCGCGAGCGTCTAGGCGTCGATTTCCAGGCGCAATGGGTCGATCTGGCCTGGTTGCTACCGGCGATGTTCAGCGATCGGGGGAGCAGCATCATGCCGCTCGACCACTGGATCGAGGTTTTCGGGTTTGATGCCGGCAACGGGCGGCGCAGTGCAATGGAAAATACCCTGATGCTGGCGCGGATCTTCCAGATGCTGCTGGTGCGCGCGGTCGGCAAGCAGATAGATACGGCCGCCCAACTACTCGACGAATCGCGCGCCAGCACTTTCCTGCGCCGGACACATTAAAGGCGGCAGGTGCTCAGCTCTCTGACCCGTCTGCAGCGTTACTACCTGTATTACACAGGGAGTTTTCTGTTCTTCGTCGGTCTGCTGGCGGTGCTCGAACAGCATGGCATGCCGCCGCGCTGGATCGGCTACGCTTTCCTGTTTTTCACCATCTCGATGTACGCCGCGATCGGCATCGCCAGCCGTACCTCAGACGTCTCGGAGTATTACGTCGCCGGGCGCCGGGTACCCGCCTTCTTCAACGGCATGGCGACCGGCGCCGACTGGATGAGCGCCGCCTCCTTCATGGGGATGGCAGGAACGCTCTATCTCTCGGGCTTCCAGGGGCTGGCCTACATCATCGGGTGGACCGGCGGCTTCGTGCTGGTGGCACTTTTTCTCGCTCCCTACCTCCGGCGTTTCGGCCAGTACACCATTCCGGACTTTCTCGGTGCCCGCTACGGCGGCAATGCCATCCGCCTGGTCGCGGTCGGCGCGGCGATCCTGGCTTCCTTCGTCTATGTCGTCGCCCAGATCTACGGGGTCGGCGTCATTACCAGCCGCTTTGTCAGTTTGCAGTTCGAGATCGGCGTTTTCGTCGGCCTGGCCGGGATTCTCGTTTGCTCCTTTCTTGGTGGCATGCGGGCGGTGACCTGGACCCAGGTTGCCCAGTACATCATCCTGATCGTGGCCTATATCACGCCGGTGGCCATCCTTTCCTACAACGTGACCGGCAATCCGGTGCCGCAACTGGTCTTCGGGCAGGTACTGCAGGAAGTCACGCAGCTCGAGAAGCGTCTGTTCAATACGCCCGCGGAAATCGAGGTGCGCCAGCTCTTTCACCAGCGGGCCGACACCTATTCACAGAAGATCATGCAACTGCCGCAGTCGCTGATTCTGGAGCGCGAGCAGCTGTCGATACAGATCAATCAGCTCAAGGCCAGCGATGCCCAGATGCGCGATATCGTCGCCCTGGAACGCCAGCGGCGGGAACTGCCGCACGACCCTGATCAGGCACGGACCCGTTGGGAAGCCGCCATGTTCTCGGCGGTCGAACGCAGCAAGCCGCCGGCCCACCACGCGGAAGCCTTCCCTGGTCAGACTGCCGAGGAGCAATTCTCGATGCGCATCAACTTCCTGGCCCTGATTTTCTGTCTGACCGTCGGTACCGCAGCGCTGCCTCATGTGCTGACCCGCTTCTACACGACACCGACAGTTAACCAGGCACGGGAATCGGTCTTCTGGTCGCTGCTCTTCATCCTGCTGCTCTACATCACGGCCCCGGCTTACGCGGTATTCGCCAAATATGAAGTCCTGTCGCATCTGGCGGATATTCCCATTGCCAAACTGCCGAGCTGGGTCGCGGCGTGGACTAAGGTCGGTCTGGTCAGCATCGAAGACATCAACCGCGACGGCATCATGCAACTGGCGGAGTTGACGCTGAATCCCGACGTCATTGTCCTCGCCACGCCGGAAATCGCCGGCATGCCCTATGTCGTTTCCGGGCTGGTCGCCGCCGGGGCACTGGCGGCTGCCTTGTCCACCGCCGATGGACTGCTGCTGACCATAACCAGCGCGTTGTCGCACGACGTCTACTACCGCATCATTCGTCCCGATGCCTCGACCCAATTCCGACTGGTGATTTCCAAATCGCTCTTGCTCCTGGTGGCCGTTCTTGCCGCCACGGTGGCCGCCGAGAAGCCCGGTACGATCCTGGCGATGGTGGCCTGGGCCTTCTCGATTGCCGGCTCGGCCTTCTTTCCGGCGCTGGTCCTCGGTATTTTCTGGCAACGCGCAACCCGAACCGGTGCCCTGGCCGGCATGCTGGTCGGCATGCTGCTCACCGTCTATTACATTCTGCGGGTCGAATTCGACAGCATTCCCTGGCTGGGAATCAAAGGCATCCACATGGAACCCTGGTTCCATGTGCAGTCGACATCGGCGGGGTTGTTCGGTGTCTTTGCCGGTTTCTTGACCATTGTCGTGGTCAGCCTGGTCACCAAACCTTATCCGGAAGCCGAGCATTTTCTTCACGGTATCCGGCGCGACAGGAATAAAGGAGAGGGTTGAGCATGCAGGAGGTCAATGTCTATTGGCGCAAGACGCGACGCCTGACCATCGGCCTGTTCAGTTTCTGGTTGCTGATCACTTTTGTCTTGAACTGGTATGCCCGCGAGTTGAACGAGATTGTCATGTTCGGCTTTCCGCTCGGTTTTTACATGGGGTCCCAGGGACTGCTGTTCATCTACCTCGCGATCATCTGGTTTTACAACCGCAGGATGCGTGCGCTGGATATCGAGCACGGAATCGACAACGAGTAGCCGTCGGTGATGAGTCTGTTCTTGATTTCAGCGTTGCGCGCTCTAGTCGAAATGCTGGCCCTCTGCCTGCTCGCCCAGGGCTTTCTCTACTTAATGGCTGGGCAGAAAAGAGCCGGGAATGTGATCTATCGATTTTTTGCGCTGCTTACCGACCCGCCCCGTCGTCTGGTCGCTCGATTGCTCCCAGCCAAAACCAGCGCACTGACGGTCGGCGTCATTTCTTTTGTCCTGCTCTTCCTTCTCTGGATAGGACTGGCTCTAGCGCGAAAGTTCGTTTGACCAATGCGGCTCTTCTGCTACAATGCGCGCCTCCCTGGAGAGGTGGATGAGTGGTTTAAGTCGCACGCCTGGAAAGCGTGTGTAGGGTAATCCCCTACCGCGGGTTCGAATCCCGCCCTCTCCGCCAGGATTCAAATGGAAAAGCGCCCTTCGGGGCGCTTTTTCTTTGTGCTCAGCGAAGGCGTCATCACCCGGCGCCATATGCGTCGGAGATCGTGTGCCGCGCCTACAGTGCCACCACGTTCAAGCCGCCGTTGCCGAAACTTTCCGGGTTGGCGCCAACGACAAAAAGGCTCAAGTCTTTGTCGGCAAAATTGCCGATGACTTTGGCCTGATTGGCCATCAGCGCGCCGACGTTGCCTTGCGGTTCCAGGGTGTTGCCGTTGAAGGCAGCATTGAATCCCGGATAGTGATCTTCCTCGCTGTCGATGCGGTTGTTTGTGACCTGCAGGTTGTGCCAGAGGGGAATGCTTCCCTGGGCGTTGTCGATCACCTTGGCCAGCGCCTTGCCGCTGATCCGCATGCCTTGCAGGGCGTTGCGGTCGAGGACCAGACTGCCGCTGTCGTCGAAGGTCACGGCGCCGGCCTTGAGGGCGGCACCGAGTCGCTTGAGCTGATCAGGCGTTAGATCGGGCAGCTCGTCGGACTCGCCGAACAGCGTGATGCGGCCACGCAGGCGGTTGTTGATCAGGCTGGCATCGTCGGTGTCGTCGAGGGCCAGGGCAAAGGCCGGGGTGCCGGCGCGCAGGGCGTCGGCAAGTTGATCGAGCGCCTTGCTCAGGCTGGCTGCCGTTGGATTTCGGCCGACCACGACGCGCAGATTGTTGAGGCTGCTCTGTTCGCGACTAGTGAGGTTCACCAGGTCGTTGCTGCGCAGGAGGGCGCTGATCTCGGTCGCCATTCCCTTGCGGTCCGCCGCGCTGAGGGCGGCAATGGCTTCGGCAGCCTCGTTCAGGCTGCCATCAAGCGTGGCGGTGGTGCCGAAGGCATTCTTGTGCGCCGACAGGCTGGGAACGCGCTCGAGAACGAAATCCAGTTTCTCGTTGTTGCCGGGGGTAATGGCGAAAATAGTGCAGTCTTCAATCAGCAGGCGCGCGCTGCCGGCAATTTTCAGCAGGCTGTTGCCGGTCGCTGATGTACCAAAGAATTCGACATGGCTGAAGTCGATGTTGTTGCATTTCAAGAAGGTGAAGCTGCTTGGGCTGCCCCAGTTCACCAACGTGAAATCCTTCAAACTCAGTGATCCGAAGGTGTCGAACTTGAACATTTGCTGCTTGAGGACCAGGCGGCTGGCCGGGCCGGCACCGTGGATGCTGATGTGGTGGCGGGATGTCCCGGTCAGGCTGAGGTCGTCGGCCAGGCGGTGGTTGCCGGGCAGCAGGCAGATGCAGATGTCGCGGCGGCCTTCGGTGATCAGTGCGCGCAGGGCGATATCGAGCGCCTCGTACTCGCCGGTCAGGCCGACCGTGACGCAACAACCGCCGCTGCCCTGAGGGCGCTTGCACAGCGTGTCGATGGCGTCCTGCACGGTGTAGGCCTCGGCGGCCACCAGGTCCGGGCAATCCGTCGGGTCGTAGGCGACGCCGCTGGCCAGCGCCAGTTGGGCGCTGAAATGCACCGGCAGATAGCGGCCGGCCACGACCTGGCCGGCGACCAGCAATTCGGCGCTGGCATGCTGCACCGGCTTGGCCGGGTCGGAGGCCAGTGACCAGGCAATGCTGGCGATGCCATCGGCCAGGGTGTCGACGACTTGGGTCTTGGTTCCGTTGGGCAGTTGCCCTTCATCGACCGTAAAGCGCACCTGCGCCCCGACCACCGGGAACTGGCCATTGGCGACGCCGACCTGGAGCGGGCTGGGTAGCGCGACCAGGGCCGGCAAGTTGGCCGGATTGGTCTTGATGCTCTGGCCGTCGCCGCCGACGTAATGGAGCTGGGTCAGCTCGGTCAGGCTGGGGAAGAGCGGGCGGCAGTCCGACTTCAGGGTCCAGGCGCCGGCCGCGAATTCAAGTAGGGCGAGGCGGGCGAAAGCGCGCAAAACACCCGCCGGCGAGAGAAAGGCTGGTTTGCTGTTTTCCTGCGGCCACTCGATGGCCGCCGTGGCGGTACGGGCCGGAATTAGCCAGTAATCGCCGATCCGGTAGTTGCCCGGGCGAACTTCAGTTCGATGCCGTCCTGCGCCAGTTCCTCCCAACCCGTGTTGGGGCTGGCGATGGCAGCCGGCCTGATCTCGGCCACGCCGTCCCAGCGCCGGACGCGTGGATTGCGCGGGAACATCGCCTGGTCCAGCGCGTGGCCGATCAGCTTGGTCAGGTCGACGGTGACGACATTGCCTTCGGTGCGGATGACCGGCACGAGTGGGCCGGGCTGGCCGAGCAGTTCGTGCGTGTCGTCGAAGAACTCGACCCAGCAGCCGGCGGTGATCGCCAGCACATCGTCGCGGCCGATGCTGGCAACCTCGAATTCGTTGGCAATCGGGTCATTGAGCCAGCGGACAACCCGGCTGGACAGGCTGCCGTTGTCGCGCGACCACTTGTAACGAGCCTTGCCGGTAACGCTCGCGTCGTCGTGGATCTCGACGCGGTAGAGATGGTTTTCGAGCAGCCGGTAGCCGGCTTCCGGCGGCAACTGGCAGGGCGTCTTGGGCGGAATGCTGGCTTCGGCGCGGGCGGCGAGGCGGCCGTCGGGTGCTGCGGTCAACGTGTTCCAGGCGGCAATATTAGACGACAGGCAGGTGAGCGGTGCGCCCAGATCGCCGGCGCGCAGCAGCTTGACCTGCCAGACGGTTTTTTCGCGGGTGCAGGTGTCGGGCCCGCCGAGCGCCACTTCGCGCATGCTGGTGTCGTCCACCGGCAGGTCGAGCGGGCTCAAGTGGCGCTGCCAGGCTTCGAGATAGGCGAGGTAGGTGCCATCGGCCGGCGCCACCGCGTTGCCGGCGTTGAAGACGACGACGCCGGTGATGCTGGCCGCCGTGACGCCGACGGGCGGCAAAGGCAAGAGCGATGCCCCGGCCGGCAGCACCGGCGAGGAAGTGTCGGGCAGGTCAGGCTGGTTGGCGACAGTGGTAGCGGCAGGATTTTCGCAGAGCAGGCCATCGACGTAGAGGCGTCCGGCCGAGATGCTCAGATCGGTGCCGGCCGGCGTCAGGCCGAAGCCGGGGTTGTCGATGGGCACGGCGACCGGGCCGAGGCTGTCGCGCGTCTCGATCTCGATGCGATGGTTGAGAATGTCCTGCTGCTCGTTGAAATCGGCGTCTAGCTGCACGCGGCCCTGCTGCATCCGCACACTGCGGTAGCGTCTGGCCTTGTCGAAGGTGGCGCGGCTGAGGTCGGCTTTCATTGTGTCTCTCCCGGTTTTTGT
This sequence comes from Dechloromonas sp. A34, assembly GCF_026261605.1. NCBI lineage: Bacteria > Pseudomonadati > Pseudomonadota > Betaproteobacteria > Rhodocyclales > Azonexaceae > Dechloromonas > Dechloromonas sp. A34. Next base: position 3,375,232 of record NZ_CP102486.1, on the reverse strand, counting down.
CTAGGGATGCTGAATGGGGCTAATTGACGAAAATCGCGGCCGCTTCGAGGCCGAATCGCAGGTATTCATCGAGCGCCAGCGCTAGGTTGGCTTCGCGCTGCGGTTGCTGGAGCAGGTTCCAGACGCCCATTTCGGCACCGTTGTCGGCGCCGGTCCGGATTTCCGGAGCGGTTGATCGGGTCAGCTGGCCATAGGCCGGCGTGTCAAAGCGGATGCTGGTGAAGGCGGGTGTGACGCGCATTGCTTCGCGGGCGGCGTCGGCGGCGGGCAGGTCGGTCATGACCAGATCGGGCTGGCAGCGATGGCGGCGTGGGGTGACCGATTTCGGCGGCAGATAACTGTAACGGACGCAGCCTTCCTGCCGGCGGGCGATGGTGACCAGCCCGTCGAACAGGCTGTTGCTGGCCTCCAGCCGTCCGGCCGCCGTCGTGCCGAGCAGGGTGCAGGCGATGATGGTCAGCGGGCTGTCGTCGACATCGAGCGCGATGTTGCCGCCTTCGCCATCGATCAGACTGTCGCGCAGCGCGACGGCAGCGAGTGGCCGGTTGCTGCGCAGCGGGCCGCTCAGGCAGCGGTAAAGGCTCAGCGTGAGGTCGGTGCCGGTGCCCGTGTGGGCAATGCCGCCCTTGTTCGGAACCAGGCTGCAATGGCGCAGCGTGACGGCGTGCAGCGGGCCTTGCAGATTCAGGGCGCCATCGAGCAACAGGCCGCCCAGGCTGAGCCGCGTGCTAGCGTTGCCTTGCAGCGAAAAATCGCCGAACAGCACCGGGCGCCGGCCGGGCGCGGCTTGAATGCCGAGATGGCTGTCGGGCAGGTCGAGTACGGGCGCTACGGCTTCCGTCGCATCGGTGTTGAGGATGACCAGCGTGCGTTTTCCGGCGATGACGCGGTTGACCGCATCGGCCGGGTTGGCCGGGGCGTTGAAGGCCGAGGCAAGAGTTGGCGTCGCGGCGCTGGGGATCTGGATGACGACCTCGAAGTCGGCCGCCGCAGGTTGGGCAGCCAGCGGATCGTTGTCGCCCGGGCCGGGGCGCTGGTCGTAGGGGCCAGCCCCGATGTCGCCGGGGAAGCCGTAGGCGTAGCCGACTTCGACACTGGTTGCCGTGATGCCATCGGGCAGCGCCAGGCGGCCGCGCCGGGGGTCGATGCCGACCAGCACGCCGCCCGCAGCCGGGAAAGTCATGTCCGGCCGGCCGGCCTTGCGGGCGGTGACGGTGAGCGTGGCCGGCGGGTGGCGCCAGTCTTCAGGTACTACCGTGGGAATCGGGCTGAGGTCGCAGATGACCAGATGTTCGACCGGTACTTCGCTGTCGTCGATCCAGACGCGCAACACCGGGCCGCCGCCGGCCTCGGCGAAGTACTGGTCGTCCGGGTCTTCGCCATCGGTCAGGGCCTGGCGGCGGGCTTCAAGCTCGGCGTGCAGGTCGCGCCAGTGCAAGGCTTCCGGAACATTGATCGGTTCGGCCAGATGGCTGATGTCGGTTTCGGTGCGCAGCCGGTTGAAGAGCGGCTGATCGAGGCCGAGCGGGTCGAAGGTGTAGAAACCGGGCCGCGTCGTTGCCGGGCGGGCGGTGGCGCGTTGTACCGGGTAGGCCTGCAGGCGCCAGAGGAAAAGGCCGACATTCGGCAGGTTGTAGCGGCCGGCCGGCAGGGCGCGGATGTCAGCGGTGTGGGCTTCGGTGCCGAAAGGGCCATCGATGCGGTCGAGTGGCCGGGGTTGCCGGAGGTCCGGGGTACGCAGGGAATGCGGGCGCAGGTGATTCAGGTATTGCGTGGTCGACACCCGCTCGAAGAATTCGACGGCGCGGGCGCGCCAGCCGGTGGTGTCGAAGGCCAGTTCCTCGAGGACCAGTGCCGTGCCCTTGCGCCGGCGCAGGCGCAGGGTGTTGGCGACCAGGGCACGCGGACCGAAGGCGGCGGTGCCGCTGACCGGATAGAGGGCGCGCACGCCGAGCAGGTCGCCGATGTAGGGCACGACCCAGTCTTCGCAGGTCTCGATGAAGGCGTTGTCGTAAAGGCGCTCGATGTCGGCTTCGAGCAAGGCGCCTTGGCGGGCGATGATGCCGAGCAGGGCGCGCAGCGGGCCGTTCAGTTCGGCATCGCGCTCGCGGTAGAAGGCGGGCAGCAGGGCGAGCAGTGCATCGGCGTCGAGCTTCATGACGTACGCTCCATAAGGTTGACGGCGGCGGGGTCGAGCAACAGCAGATCGGCCGGTTGCAGGGTGTCGCCCTGCCAGCGGGCGCTGCGCGCCGGGATGCTGCCGTCGGGGCCGTTGGCGGTGTGGAGAGTGAGGCCAGACTCGACCTGGATCAGCTTGTCGAGATCGGCGCCGACGACGCCGGCGACGCCTTGCAGTGCGGCCAGGACTTCGCTGCCGCTGACCGGCTGGCCGAAGGCGCGGGCCGCGAAACCGAAGCTGGCGGCGAGCGCCTTTGCGGCCGTGGCGCGAACCTTCTCGGCTTCGTAGTCCGCCGCGATCCACAGCCCGGCAGTCAGGCCGAAGCGCAGGTCGTGGCAGGGACTGACCCGGAGCGGCTGGTGCGGCGGCCGGGCGGCGTCGATCGCCGCCAGCAGGTTGCGATAAAGGGCGGCGTTGGGGTCGAGCGGTGCGCCGTCGGTGCCGGCGACGGTGAGGTGCACGAGGCGCTGTTCGCCGTCCCAGAGCCAGATCGCCTGGGCCTTGCCGATGCCGGTAAAGGCGGCGGCGAAATCCTCGAAATCGCGCAGCGAGACGATGCGGTCCAGGGTGCGGACCCGCAGCGGCGCATTGCGCCGGGCCTCGTCGCCGGCTTCGGCATTGGTGCCGCCGCCGGCCGGTACTGGGTTGGTGACGGCTTTGAGGCCGGGCGGCCGGGTCAGCAACATGCTGATCTGCTCGGCCTTGACGTTGCCGGCCGTGCCGAGGCCGACGCGATAGCGCGCTTCGACATTGCCGCTGCCGGTGGGCAGCCGCGTGCCGTGGGTGCCGTCGCCGAACTGCACGGTGGCGCTGCCGTTTTCATCGAGTTTGACGGTGTAGGCGCGTTCGGTCGGGCCGGGCGCGGTGAAGCGCGGTGCTTCCTGCCAGAGCAGGCCATCGACGCGGATTTCGAGGGTACTCGCCGTCCCGCTCGGCGTCGCGGCGGTGATGTAGGTCAGCGGACCCTGGCGCAGGGCGAAACGTTGCAGGCTGCGGCTGCCGTCGCCGCTGCCCAGTGGCTCGGGCTGGATGCGCATCTGCTTGCTGTCGCCGGCGCTGGCCGGGGCCAGGTTGGCGTTGAGGCGCACGGTGGCTGGCAGGTAGGCGTGGCTCAGATCGCTGTCGAGCAGCAGTTGCGTGCGCCCGCCGCTGCTGTCGTTGTGCTGGATGCGGACGATCTCGGCGGCCGGGGCGAGGGCTACGGTCAACCGGGAAAAATCCTCAAATTCCAGATCGGCCGTCTTGCGGTCGCGGGCGATGCGGATGGAGGCCAGCGCGTCGCCCTTGAGCAGCCGGTTGCGCGCCTTGGCGTTGGCCGGCAAGTCGGCCAGCACGAGGCCGGAGATGGCCAGCCAGCGACCTTCCGGCAGGTCCTGCTCGTAGCCGGCGAGGTCGATCAGGTGACCCTGCAGGAAACCGGAGAGCGGCCGGGTGGCCCAGTCGAGCGGTTCGGACTGGCCGAAGGCCGTGGTGCTGCGGACATGGTCGTTGAAGGTGTCGCGCAGGTTTTCGCCGCTCAGCGTCAGCCGGGTGGCGGTGGCCGAGACGGTGAAATCGGCCCGGGCGTCGTCCTCGGTGCTGACGATGCGATAGACCTCTTCGTAATTCGGGATCGACAGGACGGCCCAGCCGTCGGCCAGCCATTTCGGGTAGCTGGCGTCGAGGTGAACGGTATGGACATCGCGCGGGTAGAGGCGTGTGGTGGGGATAACTGTCTGGGTGATACCCGGCCCGGACCACGCCAGCTGACAGGTGGCGCCGCCCGCATTTTCGTAATATTCAAGGCGAATGTCGTGCTTGTGGTTGGCGCGCAGACTGACTGTGCAAGTGTGTACGCCGGGCGTATCGGTCCAGTCATTGATGAGCAGTTCGCCATCAATCCACAGGCGAACACCATCGTCGACGGTTGCATAAAAGGTAAACGAGCCGCTGCTGGGTGCCTCGACCCAGCCTGACCAGCGGGCTGAAAAATGATCGGCCGGAACGCTGGGGTGAGGGCTGCCGCCGGTCCAGGTCGAGGAGTCGACGGTCGCGTCGGTACGGCTCAGGATCAGTTCGCGGAAGCCCTTGCCCCGGTAGTACTGGCCAAGGAGCCCGCTGCCGCTGGCGCTGCCGGCCGGTGGGTCGGAAATATCGGCCAGCGTGAACCCTGGCCATTCCGGATGCTGGCTGATCGGCGGCCGGGCATCGTCATCCAGACCCAGGTAAGTGGCGCGCAGGTTGGCAGGCATCGCCCGCCAGTCCGGCGCATTGTGGCCGAACAGGTGGGCGCGGGCGCGCAGGGCGTAGCAGCGCGGGTTGGTTCGCGCCGGATTGACCCCGCGCCAGGGCTGGCCGAGGCCGCGATCGAGCGTGACGACCGTGTAGCCGATGTCCTTCGGATCGCCCGGGTCGCTGGGCAGCACTTCGCGCAGACGGGCGACGCGGCGGAAATCCCAGTTTTCGTTGCCGGGGTCCAGTTTCCTCTCGTCGCCGACGATCAGCAGCGCGTCGCCGGCCTGCAGGCGGGTGGCGGTGCCGGCCAGGTAGATGGTGCGCAGGCCCATGCGCGGCGCCACGGTTTCGGCGGCGAGTACCGGCAGGGCGTTCCAGCGGGCCTTGGCGTCGATCGCTTCGAGGGTCTCGAAGGTCTGGGCGGTTTCGTCCTGGCCGGGTACGCTCTGGGCGCGGGTCCCGCTGTCGATGCGGGTTTCGAGCGGGGCGCCGGGCGCCGTCTCGAGCGTGAAGGCGAGCCAGGTCGAGGCGGCGACGCCGGGGCGCAGCTCGTAGCCGATGGCGCTGGCCAGTTCGAGCACCGAGCGGCGTTCGCCGGCGGTGCGCAGGTAGTTTTCGTTGCCGATCCGTTCCTGGTAGAAGCTCAGCACGTCGAGCACGGCGGCCCAGCTGTCGAGCAGGGCGATCGCCGGGTCGTCGCTGTCGCGGGTGCTCAGCCCGGCGAGCGGCGCCTGGTCGGCGAGGTCGGCCAGCATGCTCTGGCGGAAGCGGCCGTGGGTGCCGATGCGCAGCGCCAGCGCTGTCTGGCCGGGGGGCTGGACGGGATCGACCGGGGTCAGCGGCGTGACGCCGGCACAGCAGCCGCACTTGTCGGAAGTGCTCATGATCCGCCCTCCACGATGAAGCTGATCTGGCCGTTTTCAGGGAAGTTTAGGTCGCCGTCGGCACGCAGGACTTCGAGCTGCGAGGCAGTGATCACGCCAGCCGCCAGTTCGCCCTTGGCGCTGCGCCCCCAGCGCTGGAAGCGGCGGATGTCGACCGAGGCGACGCCGGCCACGGCCATGGCCCTGGCGACGACGGCCGACAAATAGAGCGGCGTGCCGAAAGTGAAGCCGTCGGGGTGGAAGAAGCCGGGCCGGCCATGCCGGTCGACGCTGGCGGTGAAGGCTTCGAGCAGCGCGGCTTTGACATCGGCGGCGAAGTAGCCGCTGGCGACGCAGATTTGCAGCTGGATATCGAGCGGCACATGCACCGGGTCGGCGAATTCGAAGTCGTAGCCGGCCAGCCGGAAGCGTTCGAGGAAGGCGCGCATGGTCGCCTTGAATTCGGCATCGACCGGCTTGCCGTTACGGCGGTCGAGCATCAGAAAGACGGTGTACCAGCTGCCCGTCCAGCGCAGGCGGGCAGCGGCCCGCTGCACGTCGGGGTGACGCTGGGCGGCGCGGGCGTAGTCGTCGGTGGTGACGGCGCGTTCCTGCGTGCGGAAGGCTTCCGGCGCGTTGAGGCGGATGGCGTCGAGGCTTTCCGGCTCGGCGCCGCCCTGGGCCGGCAGGGGATTGCGCAGGGACTGGATGCCGAGCATCAGGCTGGCATCATCGCTGACCAGCGCGCTGATGGCTTCGGCACCGACGTTGCCTTGCGGCCCGCCGCCCAGCCGGTAGTGCGCCAGCAGGCGCTGGCCGGTGATCGGCGCCGCGCCGAACTGATTGTCGCCAAAGCGTAGCCAGGCGCTGCCATCGTTCTCGGTTTCGACGACGAATTCGCGGGCGAAACGCTCGCTGCCGAGCAGGTCGCGTTGCGGCGTCCACGGGGTTTCGTCCGCGTCGGGCTGGTCGCCGAACAGGCTGGAATCGTCGGCCACCAGCATCATGTCGGCCGGGCGTGCCCGGCGCGCTTCCTGGCTCAGCACCCGGCTGGCGGCCAGCGGCTGGCGGGCGTCGGTCGCCGCGTCGTGATCGTAGGGCTCGGCGAAGGCGAGGCCGGATTCCTTGAGGCGCGGCCGGTACGGCAGGCGCAGGGCGGGCGTGCCGCCGTCGCCGACGAGTGGCGGTTCCAGGGTTTGCCAAGGCCGGGTCAGGCCGTGGTCGGCGAGCACGACGTTGCCGCGGGCGACGGCGATGGCCTGCTTGACCAGGGCGCCGCCGATCTCGAATTCGTGGCTGACGCAGAGCGGGAAGGGTAGTGCATCTTCGTTGTGCCAGTTGATCAGCAGCAGGTCGGTGTTGGTCAGGTCGTCGTGGCCCGACGCAACGGCGGTCAGGCGGACCGGGTGGCGGTGGCTGGCATCGCGGTCGGCGGCCTGGCCGGTGGTCGGGCTGAGGATTTCTTCGAGGATCAGTACGTCGCCGGCGGCCAGCGCCAGGGCCGGGGAATTGACCAGAGCGGCGGCCGTCGTGCCGCGCGGCAGGCAGTAGGCCGGGTCGGCGAAATCATGGATGGCGATGCGGCTGTGGGCGGCGTGCAGCACTTGGTCGTGCAGGGTTTCGAAGACCTCGACGCCGGGCAGCGGCAACTGGTCGAGCAGGTCGCGGCGGCGTACCGGGTCGCCCGCGCTGGCGGTTGCGAGCAGTACCGTGCCGGCCGGGATGGTCTTGGCTTCGGCGGCGGCCACGGCCTCGACGGTGACGAAAACCCGGGCGTTGCAGCCGTCGTGCAGCGGGTAGTCGAGCAGCCGGGCGTGGCGGCGCAGCGAAGTGCGGCGGCGGGCGGTGCCGAGATAGGCCTCGGTGGCGACGGCATCCTGGGTGTAGGACAGGTGGTCGCCGACGTAGGCCAGGGTTTCGACCAGGGCGACGGTGAAGTCGGCCGGGCTGCGTTCGGCGAAGCCGGGCACCAGTTGCGCCATGCGGTCGAGCATCAGGCGGCGGAAGCTGTCGTAGTCCTTGGCCAGATAGTCGAGGCGCGGTTCCGGCGGGGTGGCCGGCGAGCAGTCGTGCACGTCGGCGCAGTCGAATTCGGAGGGGCAGCCGGCCTTGAAGTTGAAGCGGATGGACGACAGGCAGATGTCGAAGCCGGGGGCCGGCGCTTCGGCGTCGGCCGGGTCGATCAGGCTCAGCGTGTACCACGAGAAATCGCCGGCCTCTTCGACCTTGAGGCGGATTTCGCGGCCATTGAGCACCGGCTCGGCGGCGAGCGCGATACCGGTGACGCGCACGCCGCCGGCGATGCGGATGTTGGCGCGGCCGATGGCGCTGACCGGATGGACGCAGACGACGCGCAGGCTGCGCTGGTCGAGCGACGTGATCTCGACGAAATCGATGCCGTTCTTGCCGACCGGCTGCTGGTCGCGCAGCAGTTGCAGGCGGCGCGGGTTGTCGCTGCGGAACTGGCGGTTCATGGTGCCCCCCGCGTGAATCGGGTCAGCCGGCGTTCCTCGCCGCGCCGGATGACGTATTGAACGTCGACCGAGAGCGTGCCTTCGCTGTGTTCGACATTGACCCCCTCGACCACGATGCGGTCGCCCAGCCATTGCTGCAGGGCGCTGTGCACCGTCATCTGGACGGCGGCGGCCAGGGTGTCGCTGTTCGGGGCAAATACCAGCTGCAGCAGGCCGCAGCCGAAATCGGGGCGATTGACCCGCTCGCCGGGGACGGTGAACAGCACCTGCTCGATCATGTCGCGGAGGTGGGTTTCGCTGTCCGCCTCGCCGCTACGGCCGCGACGGTCGGGCTGGAAGGGAAAGTGCAGGCTCATTTCAGGTTCCCATCACGCGAGTTTGCGTCACGGCGACCGTCATCGGCGTGCCGGTCGGTGCGCAGATTGAGGGCGAGGCCTGAAGCAAGGCCGGCTGGCCGCCGATCAGGACGCGCGTCGCGCCCATCAGCCACTGGCCGGTGATGCAGGGGCCGTTGCCGGCGGTCGGCGGCGGCATGGCGCAGCCGACGACGACGTAGGGTGGGCCGAGTGTGGTCGCCGGCTGGCCGGAGAGCAGCACGCGCGGGTTGGGCGCGGTCGGCGTCGCCTGGCCGCCGTGGGCACAGAGGACGGTGGCGCCGAGGTGAAGAAGGAAGCCGGGCATGGTCGTCGTGTCCTGGTCTCAGATCACCGTCAGGGCGCCGTTGTTGATGTTCACCGTCGGGCCGGTGAGCATGATGGTGGCGCCCTGGCCGTTGGAAATGGTGATGCCGATCTCGCTGATCGAAATCATCGCCCCGGTCATCGTCTTGAGCAGGATGCCCCCGGTCGGGCCGGGCAGGTCGGAGATCATCAGGGTGTTCTGGTTGCCGGTCTGCAGCACGATGCTGGGCGAGACCGGCAGGCCGGCCAGCGCCAGGGCCGGGACTTCGGCCGCCGAGCCCCAGAAGCCGCCGACCCAGATCGGGTAGTCGGCATCGCCCTGCTCGAATTCGACCCAGACCCCGGCGCCGATCTGCGGCTGTACGAAAACGCCGCTCTGGATACCGGCGAAGGGCACGCAGGGCATGGCCCACGAGGACAGCGCCGGGCCGAGCACGTCGGGCACCTGGACCTGGATGCGGCCCATCTGCATGGGGTCGATGTTGTTGATCACGACCCCGCGGAATTTGCCGTAATGGCGGGTTTTCTGAGTCATGCCGGCACCAGGGGGAGGGTGGAGATCAGGCCGTTGCGGGCCAGCGAGAAGCTCTGCTTGAACTCGCCCGCCTTCAGCTTGCTGCTGACTTTCTTGACGTAGTAGAGGCCGTCGAAAGACAGCCCGGCACCGCGCACGCCGACCAGTTGGCGGGCTTTCAGGACATGGCCGTAGCGCAGCACGTCGAGGCTGCCGTCGCCGGTGACGGCATCGGCCGAGGAGCCGGCGGCCGCGGCCAGCCCCTTGCCGAGGGCGGCGATCGGCGAGAGCTTGGCGGTTTCCTTCATCAGCCGGATGCTTTTCGGCATGGGCGGAATCAGGCCGAGCGGCGGGTTGGCCAGGCTGACGTCGGGGATGGGCAGCGGAATCGGAAATTTGGTGATCGGGTTCTGGATGAAGACGATGGGCAGTTCGGCATCGGACTGATTGACTGCGAAGGACAGCGCTTCGACGTTGCTATGCACATCCATGCCCAGATTAAGCGCCGGCTGCACCATGCCGAGGCGGATTTCCGGCCCCCAGTAGGCGACATTGGCGCCGGGCAGCGGCCCGGGTTCGATGTAGAAGACATGGCCGGCCTCTTTGGCGAGCTGGCGGATGTAGGCGAGATCGGTGCCTTCGTGGGTCGGAATGCGGTCCACCGGGATCGGGATGTCCTCGAACAGCGAGGGGATGACCAGGGGCAGCATGCCGTACAGGCCGTAGCGGGCGACGATCAGCGCGACGCGGGCGGCCGGTGGCATGGCCGGGTAGGGCAGGCCGCTCATGTCCTGCTTGTCCATCGCCACCGTCAGGTCCTCGCCGGTGATGGTCAGGCGGCTCTGGCCCGGCTCGTTGGCGCCGGTGATTTCCTGGCGGGTGATCAGGCCGTCCATCAGCACGCTGGGCAGGCTGTTCAGGGTGGCGACCAGGATCACCCGCAGCCACGGCACCTGGCCGCCGGCGACCAACAGCAGCGTATGCAGCGGCGAGCGGTTGTCGATCACGAAGCTGAGCTGGAAGCCGCTCGGCGTGTCGGCCGACGAGGTGACCTCGACGCTTTCCAGGGCGTCCATCAAGGGTTTCGGGGCGGGGATCGGAACGCCCGGACCGACCAGCAGGGTCAGGTGGATGCCCTTAAGCATCGCCGCCTCCGCTCTTGAAGCCGATGCCGCCGCCCAGGCCGGCGGGCAGGGTCAGGCGCAGGGTGTCGCCGGGCCGCTCCAGGGCGCTCGGCACCTGGGCGCCATTGCCGTCGGCGATGCGCCAGTACTGGATCGGATCGCCGAGATGGGTCGCCGCCAGGCGGTCGAGGCGGTCGCCGTCGCGTACCTGGACTTCGCCGACCGCGACCAGGGTGGCCGGGTCGGGTACGAAGCGGCGGCGCAGGTAGACGATCTTTTCGCCATCCGGGGCGGCCAGTTCGGCAGTCGGCACGCCGGCGTAGCGGCTGTTGGGCGGGAAGCGTTCGATGCTCATGGCAGTCCGCTCAGGCCGAGCGAGGCCAGGCTGCCGAGACCGGCGTCGGCGGCCTGGCGTTCCTTGCGCTGCTGATAAACCATGTAGAGATGGCCGCCCTTGTCGCCGAAGCCGAGGTCGCCGACATGGAGGACGCGCAGGCCGAGCGAGACCTTGGCGCGGATCGGATTGAGCGCATTGTCGAAAGCCTCCTCGGTGATCGAAAACTCCGTGATGCGGACCGGGACCACCCGCTCCTTGCTCCACACGAACAGCGTCAGCGGCGCCACCGTCGGGGCGATTTCCAGGGTGCCGAGATTGAGCAGGTCGTTGTTGCGGATCAGCGTGTCGCTGTCGGGATAGACAATGGTTTCCAGCGCCGCCAGTTGCGGGTGGATGCCCGAGGCCACCGTCTTCGGATGCTGGTCGGGAAATTCGAGCTGGTCGGTGGCGTCGATCTCGGCGTCGAGCTTGATGGTCTCGACCGGCGGCCCTTTCAGGCGCAGTGGTTCGGAAAACGGGCCGCTGCTTTCGGTGGCCTGCGGCTGCAACGTGCGGCTCAGGGTTTCCGGGTTGTACTGCAGCGAAATCACCCGCTGCACGGCGCCGCTGGCCGGGTCGATCAGGATCAGGCCGCCGCGCAGCAGACGGGAGGAAAGGGGGCCGCTCATTTGTTGAACCTCACGCGAACGTCGTAATCCGCCTCGTCCAGCGAGCGGGTGTTGCGGATGGCGCCGTAGGGCGGCTGCCACGCCATGTTGACGATGATGTCGTCCTGGTCGAAGAAGGTGCCCGTGTCCTCGTCGTAGATCCGGACCTGGATCGGCCCCTTGATCGGCATCAGGCCGGGCAGGGGCAGCGCGAAGCTGCCCGACTGGCCGTCGTTGAGGCTCTTGACTGGCGTCTTCAGGCGCTTGCTGCCGCTGCTCAGCACGGCATAGACCTCGTCGGCGCCGGTCCAGTCCTCGGTCTTCTTGACATTGACGTCGACCACGGCCTGGCGACCGGCCAGGGCCTGCTCCATGGCGCGCTTTTCCAGGGTCTTGGCGCTCTTGTCGACATCCTTGGCGGTGCCCAGCGCAGTGTCGACGCTGCCCAGAGCGACCAGCAATTCGCCGGTGCCGCGCTCCGCCGCCGGCTTGTTGCTGGTCTCGGTGGCGGCGGTCGGCAGCGGCAGGTCGACGGTGTCGAGCGCCTTCTTGCTCTTCGGGTCTTTGACGGTCTTGGCGGCATTCCACTTTTTCGCTGCGTCGACGAAGGCACTCGTCGGCAGTCCCGGAGAAATCAGGCGGATGGCAGGAGGCGCCAGCGAGGCGGTACCGGCGGCGTCGCATTTCCAGCCCCATTCCACGGAACCGAGGTAGGTATTGGCCATGGGGCCGGACAAGGCCAAGGCGGCAACCTCGAATTTCATCTCGAATTCCTGCTTGTTGAAGGTGATGGTGCTGCCGGGGCGATCCGAGAGGGTCGCGTCCTTTTCCTCGAAGGTGCCGTCGGGTTTCTTCTTGCGGTAGCCATGCTCGCCGAAATCATCTTTGCCATAACCGGCAGTGGCGCCGACGGTTTCGGGCGCCGGCACGCCTTCCGTCAAGGTTTTTGGCGTCGAACCTTGCCGGGCGTTGGTGGCGTATAGCGGACTGGTATTGGGGGCCTGTTTTTTCCCGGTGCCGCCCAGGTCGGTCTGGTCGATGAAGCGACCCGGATCGCTCTCGCCCTTGACGAGGGCGCGGGAGGCCATGTGGGCGGTTGGCGAGTTCAAGGTATCGATTGGCCCACCGGCCTTGGTGGCCATCAGTGTCCGAACCGTCTGAACGGTTCCGATCAAGTCAGCCTCGACGAGTTCGTTGGGTTTGAAGCGGAGCTTGATATCGGCGCCCACCCGCTTGCCGATCTTGCCGCCGCCTTTGGGGGGCACGTTGGTCGCGATGTAGGTATCCGTCTTGAACTCGCCGCCATTGGTCTTCACCGCGCAGGCCAGGCCGGGCCGGAAGCGCGACAGCACGGGGCCGGGGCGGGCGCTCAGAAAGGCCAGGGCGGCGGCATCGGCCTCGCTTTCGGCCGGCCCGGGAAGTCTTTCCGGTTGCACGTCGGCGGGCGCGGCGCTGCCCTGCTGAACGACGTGAGCCAGTTCGTGGACCAGCAGGCGGCGTCCGCCGACGGTGTCCGGCCGGTAGCGGTCGGCCGCGAAGCCGATGTCGCGGCCGATCGCGAAGGCGTCGGCGGCGAGCTGCGTCGCCGCCCGGCGGGCCGGCGCGTCGGCGTGGATGCGGACGCGCGACAGGTCGTGGCCGAAGAAGGGCTCGAACTCCCGGCGCAGGGCGCCGGGCAGGGGCTGGCCGCCGGCGGCGAGGACGGGGGCAAGCACCGGGGAGTCGCTCAGCGACGCCTTGGCGGCTTGCAGCCCGGCGTGGGTCGCAGTGAGGTCGCCCTTGGCCGGGTGCTCGGCGACAACGGGGGCCGGGATGGTGGCCGGGCTCGGAGGGGCGAGGCGGCTCATTTGCTCAGCCCTCCATCGCGCGCGGAACTGTCCGCGTTGAGCACTTCGTCGGGCAGCGTCCCCTTGGCGTCGCAGTCCTTGTAGTAAATGTCGTAACCGGCGAGCGGGCGGTTGGCGTCGTAGGCCTCGCCGATGCCGAAGTCGCGCGTTTCCTTGAGCGCGGCGGCCTTGGTGGTCGCTGCCAGTTTCTTCGTGGTGCCGTTGGAGATGGAGTGGAACTCCGTGCCGTGTTGCAGCAAGGCCATCGCGTGTGCGGCGCGGTCGGGGTCGCCCGGCTTGACCGCCATGTAGCCGATCGGGGTGAAACCGCTGGCGACGAGCAAGCGCACGCCATAGGTGGCGAGTACGTCGCAGTCGACCTTGATCTGCTTGTTCTGCGGGCCGGCGGTGGAGAGCTTGGTCAGATGGCCGAGCTTGTCGGGCTTGACGTCTTCCGTCGAGTCGGCCGGAACATGCCAGGTGAAGGCATCGACGATCTGCGCGTACATCGCTTCGGCGACCTCCGGCTTGCCGGGATTCTGCTTCTTGAGCGCGGCGCCGATCTTCTCAGTGTTGAGTTCCAGCCACGCCTTGAGCGAGTTCGTGTCGCGCGCGCGCGGCGCGGCGACGGGCGTGCCGGCCGCGGCGCACAGCGCAACGACATCCTCGACGGCGACGCTCTGCTTGTTGCCGATCGCCCAGCCCAGCGTCGCCGCATCGGGGTTGATGGTCGTCGCGCCGGTCTGGATTTCGGCGCCTTCGACGAAGTAGGCCTGCTCGGAGACCTGCTTGAGCAGGGCGCTGCGCTTCTCGGTCGTCATCCACGTACTGAACGCGGCTCGGCTCGCGGGGTGGAAGAACATGAGATTCGCCAGCTTCAGCGGTAGGTCGGCATCGGCCGCGTAGGTCTTGACGACCACCTTGAGCGCGGCGTTGACCTTGGCGCTGCCAAGTTTTCCGGCGTATACGCCCTGGTCGGTGGTCAAGCTGGTAAAGAGATCATGCTCGCCGAGACTCTTGGCGTTGGTCGCCTGGTCCTGGGCGATGCTCGTGATCTGCGCCTCGGTGACTTTGGCCGGCTGGCCGAGCACGGCCTGATAGACGAACTGGCGCAGCTCGGGGTCGGTGATCTTGGGGGCCAGCGCCATCGCTTCGTTGATGAACCCGGCGGTAGCCAGGTCGGCCGCCAACATCTGGGCCCGGCTTTCCTTGTCGTCGACCCGGGGGCCGCTCTGGTCGAGGATGCGGCCGGCCAGTTTGTCGATCTTCTGGAACTGGCGCTTCCAGGCCGCCTTGGCTTTCGGATCCTTGGGTTCCGGCAGCAGGTCCATGGACTGGTCGTGGGTGATGGCGAAACCGTGGCCCTGCAGCGTGCGGGCATATTCCCGATGCTTGGGGTCGAGCGTCTTCGGGTCGCTGGCCTTGGCTTTGAGTTCCTCGTCGATCTCTTCGTCCAGCGTCTTGTGGTCGGCGCGCGGCATGCCCTCGGCGGCCTGCTGCGTGACGTGGGCCAGTTCGTGGGCGAGCAGCGCCCGGCCGCTCGGCGTTTCCGGCGCCCACTGGCCGGGGGCGAGCGCGATGCGCGGTCCGCAGGTGATGGCCCGGCTGCCCGCCGCCTGCACGGCTTCCGAGGCTTCGCCGGCGGGAAAGATGCGGACCTGCGAGAAGTCATGGCCGAAGCCCTGTTCGAAGGGGGCGCGCAGGGCCGGGGCGAGCGCCTGGCCGGCGCTGTCCGGGAGCGGGCTGGCGCTGGCCGGCCAGGCCGGCAGGGTCCGCCGCGCCGGGTCGCTCATGGCGCGGTCGAGGGCGTTGCCGGCGCGACGGTCGGCATCCATCTCGCGCCGGCTGCGCTCGGCCGTCGGCCGTGGCGGCGTGTCGGGAAGGCGGGGCAAGGCCGGGCTGAACTGCTTCATGGCTGGCCCCCACCGGTTTTTCCACCGGGCTTGAGGCCCTGCACGACCTGCCGGGCGACGGTCTGCGGCCGCAGGTCGGGCGCATTGACGCGCAGGGCCTGACGCTGGCTGTCGGCTGGCGGCGTTGCGCTGCCGGCCGTGACCGCCAGTTCGCGCTCCAACGCGGCGAGCAGGGCACGGCGCTCGGCCGGGGTGTAGCCGGGCAGGCTCAGGTGTTCGATGTGGAGATGGATCTTGCTCATGCCCAGCCTCGCGTTTCGGCATCGGCCAGCGGCCGTTCGCGCTTCGAGGCCTCGGCGTGGGCGGCCTGCAGCAGGTGGGTCATGCTCACCGGCTCCCCGGCATCGGCGGCGAGAAAAGCGGCATTGAGCGCGATGTTGCGGATGCTGCCGCCGGTCATCGAGAGCCGCGAGAGCTTGTCGAGATCGAGGTCGCGGACCGGCGTCGCGGCCGGAAAGACGCGCCGCCAAAGGGCCAGACGCTGGGCCTGGTCGGGGAATGGGAACTGGACGACGAAACGCAGCCGGCGCAGGAAGGCGCTGTCCAGGCTGGACTTGAGGTTGGTGGTGAGGACGGCCAGGCCGTGATAGGCCTCCATTCGTTGCAGCAGGTAGCTGACCTCGATGTTGGCGTGGCGGTCGTGGCTGTCCCTGACTTCGGTGCGCTTGCCGAACAGGGCGTCGGCTTCGTCGAAGAGCAGGATGGAGCCGCAGTCCTCGGCGGCGTCGAAGACCTGGCGCAGGTTCTTTTCGGTTTCGCCGATGTATTTGCTGACCACCGCCGAGAGGTCGATGCGGTAGAGGTCGAGGTGCAGGGTGTGGGCCAGCACTTCGGCGGCCAGCGTCTTGCCGGTGCCGCTCTCGCCGGCGAACAGCGTGGCCAGGCCGAGGCCGCGGCTGCCCTGGGCGGCGAAGCCCCAGGTTTCCTGGACGGTGTAGCGCTGGCGCAGGTGGGCGGCGATCTGGCGCAGCACGGCGAGCTGGGCTTCGGGCAGCACCAGGCGATCCCAGTCGGCGGTGGTTTCCAGGCGCTGGGCGAGGTGATCCAGGCCGCCCCGGCTTGCCCGCCGGCAGCTCTCCCAAAGCGGGCTCAGGGCGGCGTCGGCCGGTTGCAGGGACTGCGCGATGTCCTGCACGGCGCGGCTGGCGAGGCGGAAATGGCTGGCCGCCCGGTCGAGTTCGGGGCCGGCCCGTTGCGCCTGCTCGGGACCGAGGCTATCGATCCACAATTGCCGGCGGTCGGCGCCGGCCGGCTTGTCGATCCGGTAGCGGAGGCTCGGGGCGATCAGGGCCGGGGCGCTCGGGCAGGCCATCAGGCACAGGCCGCCGACCCGTTCGACCAGGGCGCGGGCCGCTTCGCCGGCCGCCGGGCCGGCGTCGCCGACGGCGACCAGCAAGGCCGTGCCGAGCAGCGTGGCTTCGCGCTGCCAGAGCGTGATCAGGGCCGCCCGCTCGTCGGCGGTGAGGGGAATTTCCGCGGCTTGCAGGACCAGGCAGTCGAGGCCGAGCGCCCGGGCGCAGCGGGCGGCAATGTCCTCCTGGGCGGCCGGATCGTCGCCTTCGAGGACGATGACCGGCAGATCGTCGCTTTCGAATTCGCTGCTGGCCGACAGTTCGTCAATCACCGCCGCGCTGGCCTCGGCGTGGGCGGCGGCCTGCCGGGGCAGTGTGACGGCCGGCCGGAGCAGGTGGCTTAACCGGATATCCAGTTCGTTGATGCCGACCAGGAAATGCAGCACCCGTTCGTCGAGGCGCAGGCGGCCGGCCGCCAGGCCGGTAGCGGCGTCGATTTCGAGCAGGCGCCAGCGGCGCAGCGGGCGCTGCGGCGTCAGCGCGCTCCAGTGCGGCGATTCGAGGCAGGCCAGGGCGAGGCCGAAGCTGACCCAGGGCCGCGCGGCATCGCCCTGCGCGGCGGCGCAGGCGCGGGCCAGGTCGGCATCCATTTCGGCGCCGGCGCAGAGAAGGAGCAGGTCGCGCTCGAAAGTGGACAGGGCGAAGGCCGCCGTCAGCCAGTCGATGGCGCTTTCGCCGCGCAGCCCATGCCGGGCCTGGGCAATGTTGTCAGCCTGTTGGCGCTGAACGTGGGAAAGCGTCTTGCCGGAGGTGGGTTGCAGGCGCTGCTTGAGGCGGGCGAATTCGGCGACCAGCAGTTGTTGGTTGGCGATGGTCCAGTCCTGGGTCAGCGGGGCGTTCATGGCAGCGTCACCTGGCGGTCGAGGTAGGCCACCGGGGTCGCCGTGCGGTCGACGATCGGGCTGTCGAAGCCGTCGATGCGCAGGCGGGCAAGCAGCGTGGTGCCGGCCGCCGGAGCCTCGGCGAATTTGAAACTGAGGCGGGTGGTCGCCGTGGAAAACGGCTCGGCGGCGATTTCGCGGTCGCCGAGAATCAGTGCCGCCTTCTGGCCCGGACGGACCTGCGGCGCCACGTCGAAGACCAGGGTGACGGTGCCGGCGTTGCGGCTGGCACCGAACGGCGGCAGCACGAGCAGCGGGGCGAGCGCCAGCGGCAATTGGTTGGTGCTGCGCGGCTGGCTGTCGGCAAGACCTTGCACGGCCAGTTCGACCCGGTAGAGACCGACCGGCAGATCGCCCGGCATGGTGAAGCGCACTTCGCTCGGGCTGCCTTGCGTCACCGCGATCCGGCGGCTGATCTGGAAGGCGGCCAGGCTCAGCGTGACCTGGCGATCGACGCCATCCAGATGATGGCCTTCGAGCCTGACTTCGCCGCCGGGCACGGCGACCGGCTGGCGATCGGCCGGGACGACAGCCTCCAGCGTCGGCAACGGCGGCGTCAGGCCGCTGAAGGCGAGTACGCCGCGCTCGCGGTGCGAGACCGGGTCGGTTTCGCCGCGACTGAGCACCGGCAGGGGGCTGCGCGCCGCCCGCTGCGACTCGATCAGCACCACCGACACCTGAAAGGCTGCGGTCGGCCGGTAACGGGCCTGGAGCGCCGACCACAGGCGGGACATCTCTTCGCCGCCGAGCGCCGCCGGGGTGATTTTCAGCAGTTCGACCTGCTCGGCGAGGTCGGCGCCGCGCAGGCTCTGGTAGGCGGTGGGCAGGATGGCGCCCTCGACCACGGCCGGGTTGAGCGCCCGGCGAATGGCAGCGCGCGACAGCACTGGCGTTTCATGCAGCAATTGCAGGGCATAGCCGAGCAGGACTTCGGCCTGCAACTCGGCCCGCCCATAGGCGGTCAGCAGATAGTGCAGATCGAGCGCCAGCGGCGGATTGGCGACCCGGTTGCCGGCCCCGTCGCGGGAGGGCAGCGCGGCATTGCGCCAGGCGACGTTGGGTGTCACCTGGTGCAGGAAAAGGTTGAGCTGGGGCGATTCCTCATTGTCGAGCGAAACGGTATCCGGGGCCAGGGCGGTGACCAGGACGCCGGCGCCCAGGGTATCGGTGATGGCGTGGTCGATCAGGCCGGAATCGAGCAGGTCCTTGATGACCGCCGTGACGCCGGCAATGGCCAGGGCGTTGCTCATGAGCGGCCTCCGGCGCGGCGGGCCAGATAGTCGCCCAGCGAGAGCGGCGCCGGGCCGCGCGGACGGGCGGCGGCGGGGTCGGGCGGCTGGGCGGATTGACTTCCAGGCGGCCGATGGTGATGTGTACTTCGGGCGCTGTATCGGGCGTCGGGCTGGCCGCTTTCGACAGGTCTTCACGGCTGCTTTGCGGGCGGACGGTCACGGTCTGATCGGGGCGCCGGCCGGTCGCCAGCGGAGCGTCGGTCGGTGGCGAGCCTGGCGGCTCCGGCGCCGGCACGGGGCGATTCGTTGCCGGCGAGAGAAGCCGGCTGACCAGGGTTTCGAGGTCGCTCAACCTGCCGCTGGTCGCATCGCCGACGGGATGGCTGTCCGGTGCCGCTGTTGGTTCGGGCAAGCGGCTGGCCGGCATGACCGTAAGCGGTGGATTGACCGGCGTGTCGCGGCGCGTCGGGGCGGGTGGGAGATTTTCTTGCGTGCTATGGCGCGGCCCGGCGGTTTGCGGCAGCACGGTGTTAAGGGTCGGCTGCGCGGTCGGGGCGGGCCGGACATCGCTGCTCGCCGCTTGGTCATCGCCAGAGTCGTTGGCGCGCTGTCCGTGAATCGGAGCAGGGGCGTGCGCCGGCCTGACATCGCCGCGCCGGCTGGGCGGTGCCGCCATCGCCGGCGCTGGTGCCTCGTTCGGCAGGGCGGCCGGCGCCGACTCGACGGCCGCCGCCAGAGTTTCCGGCGCCGGGCGGCATAGGGCAGGGCGGCCCGTGGCCGGGCGGCCGGGGCGAGGCCCAGGCTGCGGGCGGCGAGTTGGTGGAGGAATCCGCTCATCGCCGTCCTAACCGATCAGGCTCAGGTAGGCTGCCCGGCGCGCCGGGCTCAGCGCCAGGATGTCGGCCTCGCGCCAGCCGTAGGCGCCGGCCAGCCGATGCACGGCTTCGAGCAGGCGGTGGGCGCAGTTGCCGAGTTCGGCCCAGAAGCAGCTGCCGATGTCGAGGGCGGCGTCCCAGGCCTGGCCGCAGTCGGTGCACTGCATGCCGAGCCGGATGTTGGCGGCGGGATCGAGCGCTTCCAGCCGGCTTTCGAGTTCGGCGATCAGGGCCGGCGAGTTTCCGGCCGGCTGGCCGATCCGGCAACGCTCGAGCAGGATGCCGACGGCCATTTCCGGGTCCGCGGCGTCGAGAATCATCGCTTGGTCCCGGCTGGTCGGCAGCCGCCATTGCCCGCCGTCGAGCGCCACCCGCGCCGCGCTCGGCGGCTGCGGCAGTTCGCCGAGCAGGGCGCCGGCGTCGAGGCTGAACTCCATCAGGCTGGCGCAGGACGGGCAGGTCGCGTAGCCGTCCAGCGCATTGCCGAACATCGCGTTGCGCAGGGCGAGCAGATGGATCTCGCGCCAGCCGACCGGCTGGTCGGCCAGTTGTTCGGGCGCCTGCTCCGGCATGGCCAGGGCGAGCGCCAGCAGGGCGCGGTCAAGCGGATGGCGTGTCTGTCCGGCGTCCCACAGGGCGAGAAGTTGGGTGCTGCTCAGCGCTTGCATGGCGAGGCTCCATCAGCCCGGCTCGACAAAGCTGGGTTCGGTCGGTTCGCCGACTTCGTAGTCGCGTTCCCAGCCTTCGTTTTCGAGCTTGATGTGCTGGATGGCCACGGCATTGGCATTGGCGTCGAGGTCGGGCAGCGCCTGGTATTCGGAAACCCAGCAGCGAAAGACCTTGTAGGCCAGCGCCAGTTGCCCGGCCTCGTTATAGACCTCGATGATCAGGTCCTTGCGGAAGTCCTTGAGCGAGACCTCGCTGCCCAGGCCGGAACCGAGGTTCCAGACCTTGTTGGCCCACTGCTCGAAATTGGTGTCGTGGGTGACGCCGCGTTCCAGCGTGATCGCCTCGAACTTGCTGCGTCCGGGCGATTTGCGGGCGCTCGAGGGGTCGCCGCCTTCGCGGTGTTCGACGACCTCGGTCGTGCGCTTGAGCGACGACACCTTGCTGATCCCGGCGACGTAACGGCCATCCCATTTGACGCGGAATTTGAAATTCTTGTAGGGATCGAAGCGTTGGGCATTGACGGTGAACTGGGCCATTTTCAGTCTCCTCGAATATCGGTTCAGTTTGTCCTGGCGACGACGGTCAGACCTGGATCTGCCCGGCCAGCTGCTGGATGCTGATGACCACGAATTCCGCCGGCTTGAGCGGCGCGAAGCCGACCAGGATGTTCACGACGCCGCGGTTGATGTCGTCCTGGGTGGTCGTTTCGCGGTCGCACTTGACCAGGTAGGCCTCGCGCGGCGAGCTGCCCTGGAAGGCGCCCTGGCGGAACAGGCTGTTCATGAAGGCGCCGATATTGAGGCGGATCTGCGCCCACAGCGGTTCGTCATTGGGTTCGAAGACCACCCACTGCGTGCCCCGGTACAGCGATTCCTCGATGTAGAGGGCGAGGCGGCGGACCGGCACATACTTGTATTCGGAACTCATCTGGTCGGCGCCGCGCAGGGTGCGGGCACCCCAGCTGACCGCGCCATAGACCGGGAAGGTGCGCAGGCAATTGACGCCGAGCGGGTTGAGTACGCCGTTTTCGCCATCGGTCAGCGGCACGGCCATGGACTGGACG
This sequence comes from Dechloromonas sp. A34, assembly GCF_026261605.1. Taxonomy (NCBI): domain Bacteria; kingdom Pseudomonadati; phylum Pseudomonadota; class Betaproteobacteria; order Rhodocyclales; family Azonexaceae; genus Dechloromonas; species Dechloromonas sp. A34. The sequence continues at coordinate 3,354,389 of NZ_CP102486.1, read as the reverse complement.
CCGGCCAGGTTGGCATCGGTGCCGGCCGGCGCCTTCCAGACCCCGCGGCTACCGTCGGTGCGGGCGTAGAGCCCGGCCAGCGTGCCGCCGGGCGGGGTCAGGCGGGCCTTGCCGTTTTTGAGGGGGTCGGCGACGTAGGTCCAGGGGAAATAGACCGCGGCGTGATCCGACTTGGGTAGCTCGGTGCCCGAGGCGGCCGCCGCCATGCCGGCGACGTCGCTCGCTGTGAGCGGCGCATCGACGATGAAGAAGGCGCGGCGTTCCTCGCAGTAGGCGGCGGCATCGGCCAGGACGCCGGGATCGGTGATGCCGGGCAGGACCAGGAGGTTGAAGAGGTCGGCATCCTCCAGCGCGTAGAGGCCCTGGCGCTGGGCCCGGCTGCCGATGAAGGCGGGGTAGATGTCGGCCGGCCCGTAGGGGGTCTCGCTGCCGCCGTTGAGGAAGGTATTGGTCGGCGGGGCGGCGAGCGTCGCCTCGGCCAGCAGGTGCAGGCCGGCGGTGATGTCGTTGGCCGGCGCGGCGCTGACCGCGATGGCCGAACCGGCCCCGCGCGAGCCGCTGGCCAGAAGCAGCGTGCTGCCGACGACGCTGGCCGTGAATGCGCTGTAGGCCGGATTGCCGGGTTTCAGGGCGCGGACGGCGGTTTGCAGGCGGCCGGCCATGTCGGCCAGTTTCGCCGCCAGATTGGCGCCGGCGGCTCCCGTGTTGCCGAGATCGACGACGTCCGGGCCGTAGCCGTCGAGGCTGATGCGCAGGCTGGTGTGGGTGGCGTCGGGCAGGGTGTCGAGATCGGTGGCGGCGAAGGTGCCGCTGGTCAGGGTTGCCGGGTCGGGCATCGGGGTCGGGCGAACGCCGGCCACGGCATCGACTTCGCTGCCACCAGCGGCGACACCGAGTTTCAGCACGCCGGCGGCGTTCTTCGAACTGCCGCCAAGGACGCGGACCGTAGAAAACTCGCCACCCGTGCCCGAGGTCAGGACCAGGGTGCTGCCGCTGCGCGTGCAGGTAAAGCCGGAAAGCGCGGCCTGTCCACCGGCCTGGGCCCGAACCTTGGCCTGGATGGCGGTGGCCAGCGCGGTCAGGCGCTGGGTCGCGGTGCCACCGGCGATGTCGCCGGGCAGCGTGATGCTGACGGTGACCGGCGCCAGGCCATTGACCACGACGCGGAAATCGGTGTGCGTGGCGTCGAGCACGGTCTGCACGTCGGCCAGGGCGCCGCTGGTCGAGGTGCCGGCCGGCAGGGCGTTCAGTGTTGCGCCGGACACGTCGCGGCTGATTTTCACCAGTTGCGAGACGCCGTTGATCAGGTCGGGCAGGTAGCGGGCATCGGCCGAGTTCATCGAGACATTGGCGTATTGCTCGGCGCGGCCGTCGCTGCCGCGGACCAAGCTGATGTTGAAAGTGCTGTCCGGCAAGGCGGTCGCGTAATCGACGCGCACCTGGATGTCGTTGCCCGAGGCGCCGGCATCGAGCGCCGTTACGGTCAGCACCGGAATCGGCGTCGCATTCTGCAGCGTCCGGCTGGCTGGTGCGGCATCCTTGACGACGCGGACGATCCAGGTGTCGGTGCCGCCGTTCAGAAAGAACTGGCGCACCCCGTAGCTCATCTCGGAATCGACCGTCAGGCCGCCGAAAGCACGCTCGAAATCGGCGAAGCTGTGGATTCGGGTCGCCTTGTTGATCGGCCCCCGGGCGGCGGCGCCGAGAAAGGCGGCAACCGAGGTGGCCACCCCGGCGATGGTGCGGACGCCACTGGAAACTTCCTGGATATAGACGCCGGGGGAGGCAAGCTGTAAGGGCATGACGGACTCCTTTCTGCGGGCCGGCCGGCGGCCTTCCCGTTCGCGATCACATCGATACGTCTGCCGGTTCCCGAAAGCCCTTCTGGTCGCAACGACGGCCAGAAACAGACAGCGAATCGGCTCGTAAATGGCTCCTCAAGGCGGAGCCGAAAGGCGGTGCCCGGACGCTCGATCCGCGACACACGCAAGGGCCGAAGCCCATTTATCAATCCCACAGCCCGGGTGGGGTGGGTGAAATTGTCAGTTGATCCGGTGGGGTGGCCCTGGGGTGGGGGCGGCCAGCGGCGGTTGTTTCGGACAGTGCCAGTCGGCTGGTGAGCCGGTTGGCTTATTGCGATTTTTTTGCTGCGTTTTTGTATGCCGGAGAAATCACTCTATATGACGGATTTTGTGAATACAAGGTCATTTATTTTGATTTTTTCGCAACGGAACTTCGCGCTCCAAATGCCGGTCCAAGGCCGTTCTACAAGGTTTTTGCAGTCGTTTTTTCCCGACATGGCACGGTGCCGGATCCGCTCGCCCAAGCCGCTATCAGGGGCCGGATTTTTCCGTTTTCGCGGAGGGTTCGGGAAAAAGGGCGGCGAGCACCTGCGCTGCCTGGAATCGCCGGCTGCTGTCCAGGTCGAGCCAGACGAAACGATCGGCCGGGGCGCCACCCGCGGCGTCCCGCGCGGCCGGCAATTCGCTCTCGGCGCTGGTCAGGACGACGACGCGGGCGACTCCCGACGCCCTGGCAAGCACCCCCAGTTCATGGATGCAGCCCTTGTTTCTGGCTTTGAAGCTGCGCAGGTCCATGAGCACGACGTCGCTGATGCCGACCAGGGCGGCGAGGGCCGCCTGCCAGGTCTGGTCGTGGCAATAGCATTCGTTGATCCGGTAACGCCCTTCGGCATCGGGCGCCAGCTCGAAGGCGGCCAGGCGCGGCGCGACCTCGGACGGGCTGCGGATGAAGCGTTCGCCCAGCCGGCGGTCGATGAAGGTGAAAATGTCCTCGGCGTCGATCGTGCGGTCCACGAGATCGGTGCCGGCGATCAGCACCGTATTGCCGGTCAATCGCCAGCGCTCGATGACCTGGTCGAAGAGGGCGGATACCGCGGCGTCCTGCTGGAAGACCCGCAACACGAGCAGGGTCGGCGGCCGCCCTGGGATGGCCGGGCGCAGTCGGGGAGCGAGCAGCATGGCGAGCGGAATCCAGAGCAGCGGCAGGAGCACGATGGCACCGCCCCACCCGAGGTGGCTGGCCGAACTCAGGGCCGGAAAGAACAGCGCAATGCCCCAGACCGCGGAGAACAGGTAAATCAGCTCGGAAAAATGGCGGCTCGTGTAGGCTCGGGCCAGCCAGTGCCCGAGCCACTTGACCGGCCACCAGGCGAGCAGCCAGGGGAGCAGGCCAAAGCCGATGATCACCGGCCAGACGCCGAACCATGCGGAGAGCGCAGGCAGGAGCGGGGCGCGGTCATCGACCAGGCTTTCGAGCAGGTCGAGCCCGCTCTGGCTCGACCACGACAGAACCAGGAAAGGCGGCAGCAGCCAGGGACCGACGGCACGGGTGGCACTGCCCAGGCAGAGGGTGGCGACGACGATCAGGGGCAGGCCGATTTCCATGCTCAGCATCTGGACCAGCGCGGCCAGGCTGACCGCCTCGGTCGTCCGCCAGGCCAGCAGCGCCAGGGCGGCCAGCCACCAGGCGGCGAGCAGGCCGCCGACGCGCCAGCGCGACCAGCGGCGGAGCAGGCCGATGACCGGGATCACCGGCCAGGCGAAGACCAGCGCCAGCGTGGCCAGGCGCGAAACGGTCGGCTCCGTTTCATAGACAAAACGGAATTCGATATAGGCACGGGTCAGCGCCATCAGCAGCGACAGGCCAACCAAAAGGGCGACCAACCACCACAGGGCGCGCCGATTGTCGGCCAGGCTCAGCGGCGCCGGCGGGCTGCGCACCGGCTCGCCGGGAACGGCGGTCGCCGGGGTGTCCGAAACCGGCGTCGTCGCCGCCTGCATCAGCCGGGTCATGGTCTTCCGGTAACGCCAGACGACGAGGCGGGCGCTGAGCAGGGCGAGGGCGGCGGCGAGCAGGAAGAGAAACATCAGGCGGCCGGTTTCCATCAGCGTCTCCCCCTGCGCCCGGGCCGGCGCTCAGTAGCCGGTGCAGTACTGGAAGTGCATCGGGTCCTTGCCGCGCCCGGCCCAGCGGCCGCCCCAGACGAAGCCCAGGCCTTCGAAGAGCTCGACCAGGCGCGGGTCCATGTCGCCGGCGGTGCCCATGGCATTGGTGTTGGGATTGAGGTCGATGGCGATGCCCCAGGAATGGGTCGAGGGTTTGACCCCGCTGCGCTTGGCCCGGAACTGGTAGCCGCCGCCGTAGGTCTTGACCGCACTTTGCAGCCCGCGCGCCACGATCTGCCGGAAGACTTCCTCGAACAGCGGCGCCAGTAGTTTGTGGCAGCGGATGCCGGACGCCGACTTGCTGGTGTCCCAGGCCAGCGGAATCGCGAAGGGCAGCACCTGGCGGACGATGCGGCTGGCTTCCCAGCGCGGGTCGATGTTGCCGTCGGCGCCGATGAACTGCAGGATGTCGCCGAAGCAGTCGCGCACTCCCTGGAAACCCGACGGTGCCACCGGCCAGGCGGCGGCGCGCGGCAACGGTGCGGTGCTTGGCTTGAGGTCGCGGGCCGAGGGCAACTGGATGGCCTGGCCGACCATGATCTGGTTGGCGTCCGGCAAGCCGTTGAAATCGGCCAGCGACGCGGCCAGCTTGGCATCGCCGAGCTGGGCCTTGGCGATCCGGCTGAGGGTGTCGCCAGCAGCGAAGATGTAGGTTTTGGCCATGGTGGGTCTCCTGGTCGTTGATGGAAGGGCTCAGCTTGTTTTCTTGCGTGCCGGCGCCCGTCGCCGGCCACTCGCCGGGGCGGCGGCTGGGGAGGGGGCCTCGGGGTCGGCCAGCCGCTTGAGCAGGGCGGCCCGTTCGGCGTCGCCGGCCTGCTGGCGCAGCTCGAGGAAGCGGGCGAGCAGCTGCAGCTGGGTTGCCACCGAGTCCCATTCGCGGGCGGTATGGGGAACCTCGCGGGCCAGTTGCCGGTAGGCGGTGCGCAACTGTTCATCCGGGTCGGTGGTCTTGCCGCTCAGCAGCCAGGCGACAACCGCGGCATCCGGCATGCCGACCGCATCCCAGAAACTCTTGCTGGCGGCGAAGCGCCGGCTGGCCTCGGCGCTGCAGCGGCGGGCCAGTTCGGCGCCTTCTTCCGGGGTGGTCGACAGGCGGCCGGCCAGCCAGGCAAAAGCCAGGGCGTTGAGAGTGTTGTAGGAATCGGCGGCGCTCTCGCCACCCGCCTTGCGATAGGCGGCTGCAGCGGCGTCCAGCGTGGCGGCGATGGCTTTCCAGCCGGGCTTGCCGAGTTTGGCCTGGGCCGCCGCCTGGCGCTTCAGCGTGCTGCCGAGCAGGGCGGCGCGTTCCGGATTCCTGAGCGCGGGTTGGCCGTCGACCGCGGTATCGAGGGCGAGCAGGCGGCGGGCGGCAGTGTCCAGCAGGCCCAGGCCGTCGGCCTGGTGTCCCTGATTGATCAGCTTGTCGCCGCATCGGGCCTCGAGGTTGGCCAGCTGTTCGATGACCTGACAGCCGACCCGGCCGGCGCCATCCTCGCTCTGCAGGGCGGCCAGGTAGGCTTCCCGCGCCGCCTGGAAGCCGGCGTCGCCGAATTCGGCGTAGAGCCGGCCGAGCGCCTGCAGGACCTCGGGGCGGCGCGCCCATTCCGGCGGGCAGCGGGCGAGTTCGCGGCGCACCCAGGCGGCGTCGGTGGCAAAGCTCGTCGGCGCCTGGCGACCCGCCCGCGTGGCATGGGAGATGCGGCGGTTTTCCAGTTGATCGAGCAATTCCTCGACCGCCATGTAGCGGCGGTTCGACTCCGCGCGCCGGCCGTCGGGCGGGCCGAGGCGGTAAGCCGGATCGCCATAGGCCTGGTAGGCGCCCCAGGTATTGGTCGCCCGATGCTGATCGTAGGTCGCGACGCGGGCGGCGAAGACAGCGTCGCCAAAGGTGTCGCCGGTGGTCAGCTTGTCGAAGAAGACGGTGGCGAAGGTTTCGGCCGCGCTATCGTCCACCGCCCAGCCGGCGGCGACCACGCAGCGCACGCCGATGTCGATCAGTTCGCGGGCCAGGCTGTAGGCCAGGCGATTGGGCTGGGCGGCCTCGTGGCTCATGCTGCCGAGGTGGCAGCAACTGAGGAAGACGACTTCGGGGACGACTTCCATGAGCCCGATTTCGACCGCGGTGATCAGCAGGCCGTCGGAGAGGACGACGCCGCTGTAGCTTCGGCCATCGACCCCCTTGGCCTCGAAAATGCCGTGGCCGCAGATGGCGAGCAGGCGGTAGGGGGCATGGTAGAGGTCGGCCAGCACGTCGATCGCCTCGCGTCCGTCCGCGCCGCAGACAATGTTGGTCCAGCGCGCTTCGCGCAGTTTGTCGCGGATCGCCTCGCCTTCCCGGATGGCGCCGGGGAGTTCGGCCAGGGCTTCGGTCTTGCCGCCGAAGCGGCGATGGTAGCCGTAGGTGCTGGGGGCGACGATGATGCAGGCGGAATTGCTGTTGGCGCTCGGCACCATGCCGCGGAAGCGGGCAGTGATCAGCTGGCGGACCATCGGCGAACGGACGGCGAGCGGTTCATCGTCGGCCTGCAGCAGTTCCCACGGTAGGCTGGCGGTGTAGCTGTCAAGGATCAGCAGCAGACGGGGGCTTTCGCGGGCGGCGCTCTTGTAGGCGACCGGCACCATGAGCTGGAACAGGGTCTGGCCAAGTTGCGGATTGGGGGTGTTGGTCAGGCGCTGCTTGCGGATGATGGCCTCGATCAGGCCCGGCTGGCGCTGCTGGACCAGGGCTTCGGCCCGGGCGCGCTGGGAGAGGAAGACGTACTTGAGGCGTTCCGGCAGGTAGCGCGTTTCGCCTGGCGCGGCATCGGCTGGCGGGGTGGTGCTGCCGACGTCGGTGGCGCTGGCGGGCTGGGCGGCGAGGACCGGCAGCCGGGCGGGCGGGAGCGGCGACCGGACCGACGCCTCGGTGCTATCGGGGGGCAGGTTGCCGTCGGGAGCGTCGGCATCGGTAATGATCAGCCGCGACCAGTAGCCCTGGCCGCTGCGGGCGGCGAGCCGCTCGCGGACACCCTTGCCGATTTCCAGGCTGCGCGCCACGTCGAGCTCGGCGTTCAGCGCCCGCAACTGGCTGGCCAGGGTCCGCGGCAATTCGGATACGGCATGGGCGGCGGTGATCGCCACGTCGCGATAGATGTCGATGAAGGTCAGCGTCGCCACCGGATTCCCCGGAAACTCGGAGTTGGCCACGACCTGGGCGAACTGGTTGTTGGCTTCGAGAACGCCGCAGGTGACGGCGGCCACCGATTCATCGACGCTGATATGGGCCGTCGAGTTGCCGCCGAGCAGCAGGCTGTAGAGGCGGATCGGGGTTTCGCTGCCGAGGGCGCTGGTGTCGCGCAGCAGGAGCAGCAGGCGGAGCACGGCGGTGCGCACGGTTTCGCTGATCTGCCGGGCACCGAGCTGGCCGTTGAAGTCGCCGAGGCCGACGATGATGGCGCCCGGCCGGCTGTCGCGCAGCGATTGGCCGGTGCTGCGCGGCGGCAGAACGATGGCCGCGGTGCCGATTTCGCCGGCGTAGACCCCGAGGCGTTCGCGCTCGCTGAGGCGGCCGTCGAGTTCCTTGTCGAGGATGGCCTCGGCGGCGGCGATCGGGTCGCCGATATAGTGGCCGCAGATGACCGGCTGATCGACGAAGCGCAGATCGCCAGCCAGCACGGAGACGGCCAGGCCGGCCTTGGGCGGGCGCTGGCGGCGGCGCGGGGTGCTGCCGATCAGGGCGCGGGCCAGTTCGTCTTCGCTGGGGATCACCGGTGGCGGGGCCTCGAGCACGAAGGTTGCGGCCGCGGCGCCGCGCGTCTGGGGCAGACGTTCGAGCTGGTCGGTGGTGCCGCGGGTGACGAGGTCGAGAATGGCCGGAAAGTGCTCCTCGACGCTGGCCAGGTCGCCGTGTTCGATCGGCATGTACCAGCCGCGCTCGTTGTCCGGCACGTTGTCGAGGCGACCCGAGGCCCAGGTTACCGAGCCGTCGCCTTCGCTGGTGAACAGCAGTTGCAGGCGGCCGTCGGCGGTCTTCACCACGCCGCAGGGGGTTTTCTCGCCCTGGCCGTATACGTAGCAGACCCGGTCGGGGTCGGGTACCTCGTTGCGCGGCAGGAATTCCCAGAAGGCCTTGGCCAGGCCAAGGAATTCGGCGCTCGGCAGGGCGCCGATCTTGTCGCCGTACCAGCGGTCGGTATTGCAGTTCCGGAGATCCTGCCAGGTGTCGGCCAGGTAATACTGCTCCGTCGGCACCCGCGGGTCGTTGCCGACATCGTTCCAGGCCGGGCGGGGAAGCAGGGTCAGGGCCCCGGGGAAACCGCCGACGATGTCGAGCACTTCCTGCAGGCTGTGCTGGGTGTCGAGCTTTTCCAGGCCGCGCATCGAACTGGTTTTGCCGAGCAGGGTGTGAACCATCAGGTGGGCGCCGTTGTTCGGCGTGCCGAGCATGACCAGGCGGCCGCCGGAAGCAACCACGGCTTGCCAGGACTCCGGATATTTTTCCATCAGGCAACGGGCGACCAGGCCGCCCATGCTGTGGGCGAGCAGGCGGACCGGCTGGCCGGGGTTGTCCTGGATGGCGGCTGCGATCCGTTGCTGCAGGGCATCGGCACAGAGGCCGACCGGCTGCCGCCAGTCGTAGGGACAGCGGATGACCTCGTGGGTGGCGCCGAGATAGTCGGCCAGGTCGCCGTAGATGCGCTCCCAGATATCCTCGGCAAAGGCCTGCGGATCGGCGATGTCGGCGATCCGCGAAAGATGGCCGAAGCCCAGGCGGAAGGCGTTGAACCAGATGCGGTCGATATCCTTCGGCCGTTTGTCGTGCACGGCGATGTGGGAGCCCATGATGCCGGGCAGCAGGATGACCACCGGCCGCGGCTGGCGTTCGCCGCCACGCTGGACCCGGCGGCTGTCGCGCTCTTTCCAGGGCGCCTGCTCGCCGGCGGCAAGGATCTCGAAGTGGGTTTCCCGGGACGGATCGTCGGCCAGCCAGGCATGCACGGCATCGCGGGTCGACTGGTTGAAGAAGTAGCGGAAATGGGTGACCGTTTCCCCCTGGTCGTAGAGATAGCCGGTGCCGGGCTGGAAGCCGAGGCCGGCATACATCGAATCGGTATCGACGACCAGATCGTTGTCGTAGTCGTCGAACAGGCGCCAGTCGCAAAACAGGTTGGCGACCCGGCGCCCGAGGTTGTTGAGCCCGAGGCCGCTGAATTCGGTGTCGCCGGCGATGACCGCCATGGCGATGCCGTCGCGGCGGCGGGTTTCGGGATGGGCGAGAAAGGCAGCGAGCGGCGAATCGACGCACATCGCGGCAATGCCCGGGATCATCCGCGGGTCGATCCGCCGACCGGCGATTTCGAGAATCAGGCGATTGACCACGCCAAAGGCGCTCGAAGCGCCCCGGCCAAAACTTTCGCCGGCCACCGGGCCGCCGAGGGCGGCCGCCGCCACCCCGACCAGGGCGCCGCCGCCCCATTTCATGAGGTTCAGGAAGTCCGACAGGGCGACGTCGAGATTGTCGGACAGGAAGCGCGTGCCGCGCGCCGGGCAGGCGACCCGGACGTAACGTTCGACGGCGATCCGCCGTTCGCCGATCAGTTTGACGATCAGCCGCAGGCGATCCCGCTCCTCGGCGGCTTCCCGTTCGAGGCCGGCCGGATCGGTCGCTTCGGCGGTGCCGATCCGGTAGGCGTCGATGGCCGGGGCGCCGACCTGGCCGAGGCAGAGCAGATCCCCGACCAACCCGCCGCGAGAGTGGCTGAGGATGCTGACCCGGGCGCCTGGCGGCAGGGCGTTGAGCACCTCGACGGCGTTTTCCAGCGGGCTTTGCGAGAAAGTCCGGTGCTCGTAGCCGAAAATGCCGCCGGGAAAGCGCTCGATGAGCGCCCGCCAGGTGGTCTCGTCGGCTCGCAGGTCGGCGAAACCACCGACGGTGTAGGAGCCGGTACCGTGGATCAGCAGCAGCATCGGTTGGCCGGCGCGCGCCGCGTCGAGGGCGGGCGCTTCGGGCGGGCAGTAATCGGCGGCGGCGATTGTCTTGTCGTGCCAGCGATAGAGGCCGGGCCGCCCGGCCAGCCGGGATTCGATCTTCCACATCAGCGCCTTGGCGCCGAGGAAGGTGGCGGTGTCCAGCAGTTTGCCCTTCAAGGGTTCGTCGAGTGCCTCTTCGGCTTGCTCGATCGCCCAGTCACGGGCCAGCGCCATGGCTTCTTCGGCCAGTCCGTCAGTCGGCAGGCGCAGCACCGAGATCACCTTCCAGATGACGTCGCCGAACCCGCGGCTGGCGGCATTCGGGTCACGGAAACGCTCGAGGTCGACGGCGCCATCGACCATCGCCTCCGGCTGCAGGCGGGCGACATCGGCGTTCAGCTGGTCAGGATGAATGAAGATCATCGTGCCGTCCTCGGCCTCCAGCGCCAGCACCCGATTGGGTTCGGCGGCAATGCCGACTTTTTCGCCCGGCGGCCCGCCGCGGGTGGCGGCGCCCAGGGAGTAGCTCTTTTCGACGACCAGCCCGGCCAGCAGGGGGTCGATTTCGCTGCCGCCGGAACGCGTGGTGCTGCGCAGCAGGGCGGGAATCTCGTTGCCGCGCGGGCTGGCGGATTGCAGGTAGAGGCTGGCAGAGGGCGTTTGATCAGTCATCGTGGGCTCCTGGGGGATTGGCGGGGCGCGGCCGGGCAAGAACTAAAGACCAGGACGGGCGCCCTGGCCGGCCGATCGGCGGCGTCTATTCAAATATCTTCAGGCCGCGGGCGGTTCGGCTGCCCACCAGTTGCGGGCTCTGCGGATAGCTGGCCGACGGCAGGTACTTGACGATGGCCTTGTGCCAGGCCGAGTAGGTGGCGCCCGGTTTCATGTCCTTGAGCGTCTTCAGGGCGTAATAGGTGAAGGCACCGTTGAAGCGCCCGTTGATCCGGGCGTCGTAGCTGAAGTTGTTCGGGCCCTCCTTGCAGCCCGAAATCAGCAGGTCGCCGAGTTGCCGGGAGTAGGCGCGGAGGAAGGGCGAGGCACTGCTCGGCGCGGCGACATGGGCGGCCACGCCGCCGGAACGGTTCTTGGGCAACTGATCGTCGGGCAGCCAGTTGCCCATCGGCATGAAGCGCGGTCGCGGCCCGTCGGCCTCCGGCTCGGCGGGCGCGGCCCGGGTCACGGTGCCGGAGTGGCAACTGTCCGAAATCAGGAGCAGGCGGACACCGGCCTTGCGGCTCAGGAAAATGTCGTGAATCTCGTCGTCGGTGAGCGCGGCATGCTGGAGTTGGATATCGTAGGGGCAGAGCGCTTCATCGAGGCCGTCGGCTTCGTCGCCATCGGTGTCCGGCTGGTAGGTGCCGTGGCCGGAGAAGGTGATGACGACGGTGTCGCCCTTGACCGCGGCGCCGATCACGTCGCTCATCGCCGCCACCATGGCGGCCTTGGTGGCCTGGCTGTCGAGCAGGCTGGTGGTGGCGTAACCGCGGGCGGCGAGGGCGGTCGCCCAGTCCTGGGCATCATTGACGCAGCCTTGCAGGTCCATGTGCGTGCCGGGGTAGTTGTTGATGCCGATGCAGAGTGCTTTCTTGCTCATGATGGGTCTCCTTTGGGTTTGGGGGCGGGAAAGTTGGCTTCACCACAGTTGTCGCGTATCGAGCCAGGTCACCTGGCCGGTCCGTCGCTTGACTTCGCGGACCATGTGGGCGGTGCCGCCGGCGCCATCGCCGCCGCCGCCGTTCCACAGGCAGATGAAGCGGACGCGCGAGATGCCCTGGGTCAGGGCGCTGTAGAGCAGCCATAAATTGCAACGTACGAAGGGGTCCATGGTGCGTCCCTCGCGGTCCTGGGGCAGCGGGCCGAGGGCATCGGGCATGATGCGGATGGGCAGGGTCAGTTTGTCGCGCAGGGCGTAGTAGCGCCGTCGCCAGTTTTCGCCGTCGGTGGCCGGCAATACCGAGGCTTCGATGAATTCCGGCTCGGCGAGCGGCAGCAGCATCTGGAAGCGGACGCCGCGGGCGAGGCAGGCTTCGCCGAAGAGCAGGTCGCCGCCCGAGGCGCCCTGGGCGATGGCGAGGTCGTTGGGGCCAGCCTCCAGGGCATCGAGCACTTCGCTGATGCGGGCCGCGGCGATCGCCTCCTTGTCGGCCGGAAAGCGCGGTTCGGGCCGCTCAGGACTGTCGATCATGTGGCCGGAAAAGAGAAAGACCCGGTCGGGTTGCCAGTGGTATTCCGGCGGAACCATCCGCTGCATGGCCCGCTCGATGGTGCAGATGGCCATCTGCACGTTCTCCGGGCGGAAGCCCAGATCGTTCAGTACGCGCAGGTGGGAGAGCGTCGATTCGAGGGCCAGCCAGTCGTTGTCGGCATGGACGATGGCTTCCTTGTAGGCGGCCCGAACCAGCGCCGGGTCATCCTGCAGAAGGGAGAGGCCGCCGAGGTTGGCCTTGGCCCAGTAGCGTTTTGCCTCGTCGCGCTCGCAACTGGCGCCCCAGGCGACGCCGCCGGCCATGGTGGCGGCTTCGGCCAGGTAGCGGGGGTCGCCGGTCAGAGCGTGATAGGCGTGCATGAGAAAGACGGCACTGATCCCCGAGAAGTAATCGCCCGGGCAGACGCGGAAGGCGGTGCTGTAACTGTCGATCGCCTGGCGGAGCAGGGCATCTTCGTAGGCGGCATCGCTGCGCATCTGCTCGACGCTGTGACCGGGGATGCGCCAGGCGGCAACCCATTCCTCCTTATCGAGGCGGCCCATCAGATCCCAGGCGCCGACATCGTCGGGATCGAGGGCGATCAGTTGCTGATAGACGGCGCGCGCTTCGTCGATGCGGCCGATGCGCTGCAGGCAGATGCCCCGCTGGCGGAGTGCCTCGTAGTTGTCGGGGTCGAAGGCGAGGGCCAGTTCGAGTTGTTCGAGGGCGAAATGGAAGTGCTGCATGCGGCGCAGCGCTTCCCCCGCCTTCAGGTGGGCTTCGACGCGCAGCGCCGTGACCGGTGCCTCGTCGGCCAGCACCAGGATGTCTTCGGGGCGATCGCCATTACGCGCGACTTCGATGCGGATCGCCCATTCCTGGTACTGCTCCCAGTACTCGAGCGCTGCGCCGACCCGCAGCCGGTTCCAGGCCGGTTCCTCGAGGTTGGGCAGGAGCGCGTAAACCGGGCTGCTCTTGCGGCCGTGCCAGGCGCGCAGGGTCTCGCGCGCCATTTCGCAGAGCGCCCGGCGCTCGGCGGCCAGGGTGTCGGGATCGGGTGCGCCGTCACGCAGGTGATAGTGCATCTTGCGGTCGGTATAGATGTCAAACGGCTGTGTCGCCCGCGGCCCCTGCACGAGAATGACACCGCGCGCCCGCAAGGCGTGGCGCACGCCGAGTTCGTACCAGACATTGGGATTGTCCAGCGTCAGGTCGGCGACCACGAGGTCGGCCATCAGCAGTTCCTGGAACATGTCGGCGCGGATGTCGCCGGCGGCCTGTTCCTCGTCGGCGCGTAATACTTCGAGGCCGGCATCCTCGAGCGCGGGCTTGAGCAGTTGCGCATAGACCTGTTCGAAGTCGATCAGCTTGCCGTTACCGTCGGCTTTGACACCGAAGGGCATGGCGATAAAGACATGAAGTCTCATCCGCGCCTCGCTGCTGGCTAATGCATTCTCTGTCGGTCCCGTGTACGCCCGCTAATCGCTGAAGCGCCCGGGGTTTATCGTCCGGCCATTTTTTTTCCAAACGGCAGTTCCATCTTAGTCTGATGAATCCGTCATTCCAAGGGCAAATCTTTCACGCCAGGGCAGTCGGCGAACGGCAGTTCTGCGCGCTCGATACCCCGCGCCCCCGCAGTCGCTCAGCGATGCCGTCAACATGCTGCTTGACGTTGGAATGGAGTGCGGCACCGGACGAAGGTTCCCGCGATTTGCGTCGTTGGCGTGGCGCCATTGGCGGTCTCAAATTTGCAGGGCATTTTTTCGTTGATGTGGACGGGGTCCTCCTGAATATCCAAATAACAATAATGTCGTTCGATCCTTTTTTGTTCTTCCGTAAATTTGGATCTCCTCTTTAGCCATTCCGGAATACCCGCCATGCCAATCAACACCATCCGTCGCAGCCTGATCGCTCTCGCCCTGGGGGCCGCCCTCGGCGGCAATGCCCTGGCCGACGTCTCGCTGCTCAATGTTTCCTACGATCCGACCCGGGAGCTCTACCAGGAGTACAACGCCGCCTTCGCCAGGCACTGGAAGGCGAAGACCGGCGAAACGGTGACCTTCAAGGCCTCGCATGGCGGTTCCGGCAAGCAGGCGCGGGCGGTCATCGATGGCCTCGACGCCGACGTCGTGACCCTGGCGCTGGCCGCCGACATCGACGCAATCGCCGACAAGGGGCTGCTCGCCAGGGATTGGCAGAAGAAGCTGCCGCTGAATGCCTCACCCTATGCCTCGACCATCGTCCTGCTGGTTCGCAAGGGCAACCCGAAGGGCATCAAGGACTGGGGCGACTTGGTCAAGCCGGGTGTCGAAGTCATCACCCCGAATCCCAAGACCTCCGGCGGCGCCCGCTGGAACTACCTGGCCGCCTGGGCCTACGCCAAGAACCTGAAGGGCGGCTCCGATGAAACCGCCAAGGACTTCGTCAAGAAGCTCTACGGCAACGTCAAAGTGCTCGACTCCGGCGCCCGCGGTTCGACCACGACCTTCGTCGAACGCAACATCGGCGACGTCCTGATCGCCTGGGAAAACGAGGCCTACCTGTCGCTCAAGGAACTCGGCCCGGACAAGTTCGAGATCGTCACGCCGTCGGTTTCCATCCTGGCCGAACCGCCGGTGGCCGTGGTCGACAAGATCGTCGACAAGAAGGGTACACGCAAGGTGGCGACCGAGTACCTGAACTACCTGTACTCGGCAGAAGGCCAGGAAATCGCCGGCAAGAACTACTACCGTCCGACCGACAAGAAGGTCGCCGCCAAGTTTGCCAAGCAGTTCGCCAACCTCAAGCTTTTCACCATCGACAAGGAATTCGATGGCTGGGACAAGGCGCAGAACACCCACTTCGCCGATGGTGGCACCTTCGACCATATCTACGCGAAGTGATGCGATGAGCCGCCGCCATGCCTTGCCCGGCTTCAACCTGTCGCTGGGCTATACGCTGACCTGGCTATCGCTGATTGTCCTGATCCCGCTGGCGGCGGTCTTCATCAAGACCGCCGAACTGACGCTGGAACAGTTCTGGTACGTGGTCACGACGCCGCGTGTCGTCGCTTCCTACAAGCTGACTTTCGGCGCTTCGCTGGCGGCGGCGGCGATCAATGCCGTCTTCGGCCTGCTGCTCGCCTGGAGCTTGGTGCGCTATACCTTTCCGGGCAAGAAGGTCGTCGATTCGCTGGTCGACCTGCCGTTTGCATTGCCAACCGCCGTCGCCGGGATCGCACTGACTGCGCTGTGGGCCGGCAATGGCTGGATCGGCCGTATCGTCGAGCAGTTCGGCATCAAGGTCGCCTTCACGCCGCTCGGCGTCCTGCTCGCCCTGGTCTTCATCGGTCTGCCCTTTGTCGTGCGCACCGTGCAGCCGGTCCTCGAGGATCTCGAAGTGGAGATCGAGGAGGCGGCTTCCAGCCTGGGCGCCAATCGCTGGCAGACGATCCGCCAGGTGATCTTTCCAACGCTCCTCCCGGCGCTGCTCACCGGCTTCGCGCTGTCTTTCGCCCGCGCCGTCGGGGAATACGGCTCGGTCATCTTCATCGCCGGCAACATTCCGCTGGTTTCCGAAATCACCCCGCTGATGATCATCACCAAGCTGGAACAGTACGACTATCGGGGCGCCACGGCGATCGCCGCGGTCATGCTGGTGGTTTCCTTCATCCTGCTCATCACCATCAACAGCCTCCAGGCATGGACGGCCAAACGTACCGGGAAAGCAAAATAATGGCGGCGACAATTTCTCTCCATCTCGGGCCGACGCATGCCGAGCGCTATGAAAGCAATCCGGCGACCCGGGAAAGCGCCTGGGTCAAATGGACCATCATCGGCATCTCGCTGACCTTCTTCGCCCTGTTCCTGCTGATGCCGCTGGTCGTTGTCTTCTACGAGGCGCTGCGCAAGGGCTGGGACGCCTATCTGGTCGCACTGGTCGAGCCGGACGCGCTGAGTGCGATCCGCCTGACCCTGATCGCGGCCCTGATCTCGGTGCCGCTCAATTTGGTGTTCGGCGTCGCCGCCGCCTGGGCGATCGCCAAGTTCGAATTCCCCGGCAAGTCCTTCCTGATCACGCTGATCGACCTGCCATTCTCGGTGTCGCCGGTGGTCGCCGGGCTGATCTTCGTGCTTGTCTTCGGGCGGACCGGTTGGCTGGGTTCCTGGTTCATCGACAACGACATGAAGGTCGTCTTCGCGGTGCCCGGCATCGTTCTGGCAACCATCTTCGTGACCTTTCCGTTCGTCGCCCGCGAGTTGATCCCCTTGATGGAAGCGCAGGGCAGGGACGAGGAGGAGGCATCGACGGTGCTCGGGGCCTCCGGCTGGCAGACCTTCTGGCATGTCACGATCCCCAATGTCAAATGGGGCCTGCTCTACGGAGTGATCCTCTGTAATGCCCGGGCGATGGGCGAGTTCGGCGCCGTCTCGGTGGTTTCCGGCCACATCCGCGGCGAAACCAACACCATGCCGCTGCATGTCGAGATCGTCTACAGCGAGTACAAGTTCGCCGCCGCCTTCGCCGTCGCCTCGCTGCTGGCGATCCTCGCGCTGCTGACGCTGGTCATCAAGAGTTTCATCGAATGGCGGGCCGCCCAGGCGGCCAGCGAAACCGCCGACGGGTGAGTGGTCCTCCTGCTCGTTTTGAGACTTCCACAGCCGGTCGACTTCCTGCCCAAGGCGGACATTCCATAAATTGCTTCCTTAACGGTTGCTTCCTCGTAAACTGCCACCTTCGGGTGGCCGTTTTTTTAGCTATTTGTGGAAGGATATGAATGAAGTCGCTTCATCTGGTTTTATGCTTTTTGGTTACTCTGATGCCCCCCGTCCAAGCGCAGGAGGTGTTGCGCGACCTGCCTGCCAGCATCGACGTCAATAAGAAGTATCTGTTCTTCCAACATGGCCTGTCCGTTGAACAACTCGGCCCTGACAGTTACAGCAAGGAATTCCGCAAGACCTACGATACGACAGGCCTCACCAATGCTTTTGCCAAAGCGGGCTACGTCGTCATTGCCGAGTTCCGTCCTAAAGGTAGTCGCGTCCCTGCCTACGCCGACAAGATTTCTGGTCAGATCACGCAATTGCTGACCACAGGTGTTCCACCGAAAAACATCGCCGTTGTGGGGCACTCGAAAGGTGGCTACATCACCATTGCGACCGCAACCCGACTAGCCAACCCCGGCATCCACTACGCCATTCTGGCTGGCTGTGCATTGCCGTCGGCACGCAATATCGGTGGTGCGGATGCTCGTGCAACCTACGAAAAACTGATTGCCGACACCCAAGGGCAATTGAAGGGTCGCATCCTCTCGCAATACGACACGACGGATGATTGGATGGGCAGTTGCAAGGATCTGCAAGCAGCCAATGCTGGCCTGACGATTGAGGAAACCGCCATCCAGAGTGGTTACGCCGCGGGCATGGGGCACAGCCTTTTCTACACGCCGGAACCGATCTGGTTCGAGCCTCTGGTCAAGTGGCTGGCTCAGTGATGCATTGGTCTCTATTGCCAATCCGTATCGTATCGGCACTGCTGTTAGCCGGTACGCTGCTCCCCGCGGCGCTGGCTCGTGACGAATCATCGCCGGTACGGATACCGGTCCTCGTTCCCTTTGCCTCGCCGGAAGGCCTGGATCGATTGGCTCGGGCCGCCGGCAGGAGCGACTTCGCCCCTTTATCCAACCAGTTTGAAGCACAGGTGACGATTGCCTTTTGTGGGCCGACCTCGGCGGCGATCGTCCTGAACGCGCTGGACCCGCAGGGGATGGGGGCGCCCCGCGATCGCAGCCGCTTGATCCCGGCGGATGGTCTTTATCTGCCCAAGGACCTGGAATTGACGGTTCGCAGGCACACCCAGGAAAGCGTTATCGCCACGGGTAAGAAAACAAGGGCACAAGTCTTTGGCGAACCGTCCATGATCAATGGCAAGGTTCTCCGTGATGGTGGCTATCAGTTGCGCCAACTCGATGACCTGCTCCAGGCGCACAAAATTCGCACCCGCCTGGTCATCGCGGACGAGCAGAAAGCTGAGGCCGAGATTCGCAAGGATCTGATCGACAATCTCAACCGTGCAGGGGATTTCGTGATCGTCAATTACCACCGGGGGGCTGTTGGACAAACCGGCGGGGGGCATATCTCGCCGCTGGGTGCCTATGATGCGGCATCGGATTCGGTGCTCATCCTGGATGTGAATCCGAGCCATCACCCTTGGGTCTGGATGCCCTTGGCGACCCTCATCCAGGGGATGCGGACCAGGGATGCGGTGGAGAATCGCGGCTACATTCTGGTTCAATCCCAGTAGTCCCGCTAAGTAAATAATTTCTCTGTCAAGACTTGACTTATGCACAAAGCCGACATTTTTCGGATAGCGTCAATGTGACATTCTGTGACTGATCAAGATGTCAATGAAAATCCATTAAATTGTTCTTTTTCATATAGATAGAATTGTGCGTAGAGTTTTGGCAGAGTAAGTGAAAGTCTTTTGTAACGGGGTGTTAAGGCCTGTTTGGACAGCTTATTCACATGGTTATCCACAGTTTCTGTGGGTAACCTGGTTTTTCCCTTTGAGGCTAGGGAGTTAAGGCTATCTCTTCATAAATTCCCTCAGGCGGCATCCCGGATGCTGTCCAGGGAATCTCCAGCGCCCGGCTGGTCTGCATGTAGCAGGCGACGCTGCGGGGAATGGGCCTGGACGAGGTCGACCTCGGCCGCGGTGGCAAACTTCTTCAGAGTCCGCGAATCCTCGCCTTCGATCATCACCTTGCTCGGCAACTGGTGCAGGCAATCGATGATCCTCCGTAGCGGCCGCGTCGAGGCCAGCAGCAGCGGATCGAGTTTGACCAGATCGGGCTGCAGTTCGCGCAGCAGACCGAAGTCGAGCTGGCTGTGGCCGAAGTTGCCGACCGCAATGCCGTAGCCGCGTGAGCGGTAGCTGGCGATGGCGCGCACCAGATGCGCGGTATCGTCGATGCGGCTGGTATCGATTTCCAGCGTGATCTGCTCGGGGAACAGGCCGCAGGGCCGCAAAATCTCCTCGAAGGCCAGGCCGTGGTCGGCCGGCACGCTCAGTACGTGGCGGGCATGCACCTGGAGCAGCAGGTTGCCGCGGGTCGGCCGGGTCAGATAGTTCAGGGCATGCAGCGTGCGCACCAGGCGGTCGAGATAGACGAATTCGTGGTCGTCGGTAGGCAGTACGAAAACCGCCTCCGGGGTCATCTGGATGCCGTTGGACAGGCCGAAGGCCTGGATCGCGGCGGCATGGCCGTGCAGCTTGCCGCTTGCCGTCTCGAGGATGGGCAGGAACTTCGATTCGAGCCGGATATTGGCGTAGTGCAGGAAAACGCGGCCATCGACCGCGACGAAGGGCTGATCGAGCCCGGAGCGTGCATAGCGGTTGGGGACGGCCCCTGCGGTGCATTGAGTGTTCTGATCAAGTCGCTGAGCGGCATGTTGTCTCCGGGGGCTGTTATGAATATCGACCCCATTATCGACAGGCCCTGGCGGCGGCCAACCAATTAATTCTTATATGAATCCAAGCATGCCGCTTGGATTCATATTCGGGCGTTCAAGTCTTGCTCAGGGCCTGGTCGATGTCCCAGAGGATGTCGGCTAGCGTTTCCAGGCCGACCGAGAGGCGGATCAGGTCGGGCGGCACGCCAGCGGCGACCTGCTGTTCTTCGGACAACTGCCGGTGCGTGGTCGACGCCGGGTGGATGACCAGGGTCTTGGCGTCGCCGATATTGGCCAGGTGGGAGAGAAACTCGACGCTGTCGATGAATTTCTGCCCGGCTGCGGCGCCGCCCCTGATGCCGAAGCTGAGCACGGCCCCGGCGCCTTTCGGCAGGTATTTCTGCGCCAGATCGTAGTAGCGGTTGCCTTCCAGCCCCGGGTAATTGACCCAGGCCACCTTGGGATGATCTTGCAGGAAGCGGGCGACGGCCAGGGCGTTCGAGCAGTGGCGTTCCATGCGCAGGGGCAGGGTTTCGACGCCTTGCAGCAGCAGGAAGGCATTGAACGGGGAGAGCGCCGGGCCGAAGGTGCGCAGGCCTTCCATGCGGCATTTCATGGTGAAGCCGAAATCGCCGAAAGTCTCGAAGAAGCGCACGCCGTGGTAGCCCGGCGAGGGATCGGTCATCGTCGCGAACTTGCCGTTGTCCCAGGGGAACTTGCCGGATTCGACGATGACGCCGCCCATCGTCGTACCGTGGCCGCCGATGAACTTGGTCGCCGAATGCACGCTGATCGCGGCGCCCCACTGGAACGGCCGGCACAGGTAGGGGCTGGCGAAGGTGTTGTCGATGAACAGCGGCAGGCCGGCCTGGTTGGCGATCCTCGCCACGGCCTCGATGTCGAGCACGTTGAGCGACGGGTTGCCCAGGGTCTCGGCATAGAGCACCTTGGTTTTCGGCGTGATGGCGCGGGCGAAATTTTCCGGGTCGTCGGAATCGACGAAGATCGTGTTGATGCCCAGCTTGCGGAAATTGACGTCGAGCTGGGTATGGGTGCCGCCATACAGCGTGCGTGCCGCGACGATCTCGTCGCCGGCCTCGCAGATGTTGAGCAGGGCAATCATCTGGGCCGCCATGCCGCTGCCGACGGCGACCGCGGCGCGGCCGTCTTCGAGGGCGGCGATGCGTTCTTCGAGCACGGCGACGGTCGGGTTGGAGAGCCGCGAATAAACGTTGCCGAAGGTCTGCAGGTTGAACAGGCTGGCGGCGTGCTCGGGGCTGTCGAAGACGTAGGAGGTGGTCTGGTAGATGGGCACGGCGCGGCTGCCGGTGGCGGCATCGGGAATCTGGCCGGCGTGCAGGCAGAGGGTGTCGAACCCGTAATCGTGATCAGCCATGGGAATCTTTCAGTGGGGCAGCCAGGTCGGCCGGCGCGAGGAAATCAGCCGGGTATTGACCCCGAACCAGTTGAGGCCGCCGAACAGGCGGGCGTATTCGATCTTGACGCAGCGATCCATGACCACGGTCAGGCCGGCGTCTTCGGCAATCTCCCGGGCGCCGTCGCTAATCACGCCGATCTGCAGCCAGAGCGCCTTGGCGCCGATGGCGACCGCTTCGCGGGCGATCGCCGGGGCGTCGGCCGGCTTGCGGAAGACGTCGACCAGATCGACCGGCTCGGGAATCGCCGCCAGATTCGGATAGCACTTCTCACCGAGGATTTCGTCGTACTTGGGGTTCACCGGAATGATCCGGTAGCCATGCGCCTGCATGTACTTGGCGGCGAAGTTGGAGGGCCGGAACCAGTCGGCGGAAAGGCCGACGATGGCCAGGGTGCGGCTTTCGCGCAGCACGCGGCGCAGGGTGTTGATATCGCTCATGGACGCATCGTAGTGGCCTCCATGTCCCGGCCAAACGACTAAAAACTTAGAAGCTTATGCGGCTTCGCACGGTTATTAGCTTCTTCCCCTGAAGGACATATCGATCGACAAAATCAATGGTTCGCAGCCCTGACGGCAGTCGTTAGATTGGCCTGGCACCGGCATCGGCCGGCCATCCATGACCTTTCCACGGGAGATATCGCATGTCCAAACTTGAAAATGCCGTTCCAGGCTACAAGCATTTGATTGTCGAGCCTTACACGCCGAATATCGGCGCGCTCATTCACGACCTCGACCTCGCCAAAATCCAGGACGAGGCGGTCCGCGCCGAGTTGCGCAAGGCGCTCGGGGAATACCAGGTGCTGTTCTTCCGCCGGCAGCAATTGACGCCGGAACAGCAGATCGACGTGGCGCGTGTCTTCGGCGATCCGGACAAGACCAAGGCCTTCTTCCCGCGGCACGACAGCGTGCAGTCCATCGAACTGATCGAGACCAAGCCGGTGGGCCATCGCTACGGCACCGATCAATGGCATGCCGACATCACCTTCTCGGCCAATCCGCCGACGGGCACCGTCCTTTATTCGCACATCATTCCGGCGGCCGGCGGCGACACGCTGTGGTCCAGCGGCACGGCAGTCTACGATTCGCTGCCGCGTGCGTTGCAGCTCTATCTGGAAGAACTCGAAGCCGTGCATAGCTTCGAGCACAGCGGCTGGCCGAATTACTTTGCCCAATTGGAGAACGGCGAGGAAATCTACCGCAAGGCCCGCGCCGACAATCTGCCGGTGGTGCATCCGGTGGTGCAGACGCATCCGGTGACCGGCAAGAAGATCGTCTATGTGAATCCGAATTTCACCGACCGCATCAAGGGGCTGTCCCGCCAGCAGAGCGATGCCCTGCTGACCTTCCTCTTCGCCCAGTTCCTGCGCCCTGAATTTCAGGCCCGCCTGCGCTGGGAAGCCAACACCGTCGCGATCTGGGACAACCGGGCCACCGTGCACTACGCCACCGCCGACTACGGCAACCAGCACCGTCTGCTGCACCGGGTTACCTTCGGTGAAGACCGCGCTTTCTAAGGGGCTCCGCAATGAACACGATTCAGACAACTACACCCGGTCGGCTGCGGCGCGCTCTCCAACGCCTGGCCGGCCTACTGGCGGTTGCCGCGACAGCGAGCGGTGCCCTGGTCGGGCCGGCGGGCGCCGAGCCCGCTGCCCATGCACCAAAGGAACTGCGTATCGGCTATCAGAAGTACGGCACCCTGGTTATCCTGAAAGCCCTCGGCACCCTGGAAAAGCGGCTGGCCGACAAGGGCGTCGCCGTCAAATGGACGGAATTCCCGTTCGGCCCGCCCTTGCTCGAAGCCATCAACGTCGGCAGCATCGACGTCGGGACGGTCGGCGAGTCGCCGCCGATCTTCGCCCAGGCTGCCGGGGCA
This sequence comes from Dechloromonas sp. A34, assembly GCF_026261605.1. NCBI lineage: Bacteria > Pseudomonadati > Pseudomonadota > Betaproteobacteria > Rhodocyclales > Azonexaceae > Dechloromonas > Dechloromonas sp. A34. Next base: position 3,331,563 of record NZ_CP102486.1, on the reverse strand, counting down.
GACCTGGTCTACATCGGCAACGAGCCGCCTGCAGCGAGCGCGGAAGCGCTGGTGGTGCCCAAGGACTCGCCGGTGAAGAGCGTCGCCGAGTTGAAGGGCAAACGGGTCGCGGTGGCCAAGGGTTCCAACGCCAATTTCCTGCTGGTCAAGGTATTGGAGAACGCCGGCTTCAAGTACTCCGACATCGAGGTTACCTATCTGGCCCCGGCCGACGCCCGCGCCGCCTTCGAGAGCGGCCGGGTCGCGGCTTGGGCGATCTGGGATCCCTTCCTGGCGGCTGCCGAGAAGCAGTTGAACGCCCGCGTGCTGGTCGATGGCAAGGGCGCCGTCGCCAACCACCAGTTCTACCTGTCGGCGCGCGCCTATGCCGAGAAATATCCGGACATCGTGCACATCCTGCTCGATGAGATCGACAAGGTTGACCAGTGGGGCAAGCAAAATCCCGGGGAAGTGGCCAAGTTCATTGCGCCGCTGATCGGCATCGACTTGCCGGTCATCGACCGCGCTGCCCACCGCCTGAGTTACGGCGTCAAGCCGGTCACTCCGGAGGTTCTGGCGGCGCAGCAGAAGATCGCCGACAAGTTCTTCGAGCTGAAGCTGGTGCCCAAGCATGTGCGGGTCGCCGATGCGGCCTGGAACCAGGGCGTCAAGCAGGTCGCCGGAAAATAACCCGGCTGGTCCGGAGAACGCCTCGCCTCGACTGGGGCGAGGCGGTTTTCATATTCGTGGAGAGAAAAATGAGCACGACAACCCAGAAAATTATCGATTTTCGCAGTCGCCCGGCTTTCCTGGCCGAGTTCTACGGCGCCACGCCGGGTACGGCGGGTTACGACACCGCCCGCTGGCTCAACCGGCGCACCGGTTCGCTGGACGACGCCCATTTCCACGCCTCCTTCACGCTGGATGGCTATCTCGAGGAAATCCGGCAGAGCGGCATTATCCGGGCCGTCGTGGTCGGCCGCGACACGCCGGGCCTGGTAGTCGGCAACCAGCGCATCGCCGAGTTGTGCGCCGGCCATCCCGAACTTGTCGGGCTCGGTTCGGTCGATCCGCAGGCCCGGGGCGTCACGGCGGCGCTCGCCAGCGTCGAGCACGCGATCAAGGGCTTGGGACAAAAGGGGATCAATCTCGAACCCGGTTTCGGCGCGCCGGCGCTGCATGCCGACGATCTGCTGTTTCTGCCGATCTACGACGCCTGTCAGGAGCTGGGGGTGCCGGTCTGCCTGATGTCGGGGCCGACGACGCCTGATCTCGCTTACAACGATCCGGCTGCCGTCGGTCGCGTCGCCCGGGCCTTTCCCCGGCTCTCCATCATCTGCTACCACGGCTTCTGGCCGCGGGTGAACGAGATCATCGGCGTCGCCTTCCGCTACGAGAACGTTCATCTCTGTCCCGACATGTATCTGTTCGCGCCGGGCAGCGCCGCCTATGTCGAAGCGGCGAATGGCGTGTTGCGCGAGCAGTTCCTGTTCGGCACGTCCTATCCCTTCCGGGCGATGCGCCAGACGGTCGATGACTTCCTGCGGCTGGGATGGAAGGATGAGGTTCTCGACAAGCTGCTCTACGGCAACGCCAAACGTCTGTTGCAGCTGTAACCGAAGCCTTCGCGGCGCGGTGTCGGGAGGCTCCGTCGTTCCGGCGGTGGAGCCCGCATCCGGTTGTAAGCCTATGCCATGCGCCGCATAAGCTTCTAAGGGATTCGTCGTTGGTCGGCGCCCATCGGCTGCGCATAATTTCTTCGTCCAATCCATTCCACAGGGAAAATGTCATGACCATCCAGTCCATCAATGCCCGCAACCAGTTCAAGGGCAAGATCAAGGAAATCGTCGAAGGGCCGGTCGTCTCCGAAGTCGATGTCGAGACGCCCTTCGGCATCGTCACCTCGGTGATCACCACGCGCTCGGTCAAGGAACTGCAGCTCAAGGTCGGCGTCGAGGTGCTCGCCCTGGTCAAGGCCACCGAAGTCTCCATCGCCAAACTGTAAGCCGTGCCCTGGAGTTCCTCATGCATCGAATCAATAAACTTCTTGGCCGGGTGCGTGGTGTGCTGATCCCCTGGCTGCTGCCCGTCGCCATCCTGGTCGCCTGGGAAATCGCGGCGCGCCTCGGCTGGCTTTCCAGCCGCATCCTGCCCGAGCCGTTTGCCGTGTTGAAGGCGGGGCTTGCGCTTTCGGCGAGCGGGGAATTGTGGCAACACGTCCGGGTCAGCTCCTGGCGCGCGCTGACCGGTTTCGCCATCGGCGGCGGGCTCGGGCTGTTGCTCGGGCTGCTGACCGGTTCGTTCCGCCAGGTCGAAATCGCCCTCGACACCACGCTGCAGATGATCCGCAACATCCCGCCGCTGGCGCTGATCCCGCTGGTCATCCTGTGGTTCGGCATCGACGAGACGGCGAAGCTTTTCCTGATCTCGCTGGGCGTGTTCTTCTCGGTCTACATCAACACCTTCCATGGCATCCGCGCGGTCGACCCGGCGCTGATCGAAATGGGCAAGAGCTATGGCCTGAAGGGCTGGTCGCTGTACCGCGAAGTCATCCTGCCCGGCGCGCTGTCGTCGATTCTGGTCGGCGTGCGCTATGCGCTGGGTTTCATGTGGGTGATCTTGATCGTCGCCGAGACCATTTCGGCGCAGTCCGGCATCGGCTACATGACGATGAACGCCCGGGAGTTCCTGCAGACCGACGTCGTGCTGCTCGGCATCCTGCTCTATGCGCTGCTCGGCAAGCTCGCCGACGCCGCCGCCCGCCTGCTCGAACGCCACTGGTTGCGGTGGAACACCTCCTTTAGCGCGGCTTGATCGGAACCGACATGAAAATCGACAATCGTGAATGGGACGAGGTCCGCGCCACCCAGCCCCGGGGGCAGGGGCTGAGCATCGGCGTGCGCCAGCTGAAAAAACGCTTTGGCGAACGCCAGGTGCTGCATGGCCTCGATCTCGACATCGCAGCCGGTGAATTCGTCGCCATCGTCGGGCGTAGCGGTTGCGGCAAGAGCACCTTGCTGCGCCAGTTGGCCGGGCTGGATGAGGTGAGCAACGGCGCCATCCGGCTCGACGGAAAATCGGCCGGCGTGCTCAAAGACGATGTCCGCATGATGTTCCAGGATGCGCGGCTGCTGCCGTGGCGGACGGTTATCCAGAACGTCGCCATCGGCCTCGCCGGGTCGAAGCCCGAGGTTCGCGAGCGGGCGCTCGCGGTGCTGGGGCAGGTGGGCCTGGCCGATCGCGCCGACGAATGGCCGAGCCGCCTCTCCGGCGGCCAGCGCCAGCGGGTGGCCCTGGCCCGGGCGCTGATCCACCGGCCGCGCCTGCTGCTGCTCGACGAGCCGCTGGGCGCGCTGGATGCCTTGACCCGTATCGAAATGCAGCGCCTGATCGAGAGCCTCTGGAAGCAGCACCGCTTTACGGCCCTGTTGGTCACCCACGACGTATCGGAGGCCGTGGCACTCGGCGATCGCATCGTGTTGATCGAGGACGGCCGGATCACGCTCGATGAAAAGGTGGCGCTGGCGCGCCCTCGCGAACACGGCGAAGCACAGTTCGCGCAACTGGAAAGCCGTGTGCTGAAGCGCCTGATGACGGTCGCGGCGATCAATAACCGCAATCAGATCCGCGGTCGCATTACCGAAATCGTCATCGATAGTGTGCTTTCCGAAGTCCGCGTTCTGACCCCTGGCGGGCTGGTCAGCGCGACGGTACTGACCCGTTCGCTGAGCGAGCAACCCCTGGAAGTCGGGGCCGAGGTGCTGGCGACTTTCAAATCCAACGAGGTGATGCTGGCCACTTGAGAACCTGTCTTGGGTCGCGTGGAGTCCGTACCTCCTGTCGCGCTCTAGTCGCGCCCCAAGTCTTACCCGACGGTTTTGAAACACCTAGCCGGTGTTGTCCTGCAGCCGGCGCAGAGTCAGCGCCGCCCGTTGCTCGATCAAGCTGACGATCTGCTCGATCAGCGGCAGGCCAGCAAAGCCCCGGCCGGCTTGCGCCTGCAGCTTGCGGGCTGCCGCCGGCAGGGCACGGGCCAGTTCTCCGACGCGTTTGCGGCTTTGCGCCCGGGCCAGACCGGCACCCTCGGCGAACTGATCCCAGTGCCGCGCCTGCACCTCGGCGAACTTGTACTTGCTGCCGATCTTCATGGCCATTTTCGGCGTCAAATCCGGGTACGCCGCCGTGCACAGGATGTCGTAGAGCGGTGCCAGTACCGGCGAGCGGCCGCTGTAAAGCAGCGAGAAGTTCTTGGCGTGGGCATCGTGGTTGCCGATCAGCGCGTTGAACACCACGGCGTCGAGCAGGCGCAGCACTTGCGGCGCGCTGGGCCGGGTGACGCGGCGCAGCAGATCGAAGCAGCGGGCCAGGTCGGGGCCGCCCTCGTTCTGGTATTTCATCTCCGGCACCACGCCCAGCGCCTGGCAGAAATCCTCCTGGTGCAGGCGGCTGGCCGGCTCCTGCGGCTGGGGCGGGCGGTCGTAACGCTCGACCAGCAGGAAGCAGCGGTTGCCGACCTGGCCGATCTGCGAGCGCGCCGTCGGGAACTTCATCGCCTCGGCCAGGGCCAGGCAGAAAGCCTCGTTGGCGACTGTGTCTGCCAGCCCATGAATCGGCGGTTTGAGGATGTGCGTACTTGGCCGCCCGCTCTGCGGCAAGCCGAGGCGCTGGCCGTCGAAGACCACCGGCAACTTGTCCTGGGCGCCGGCCAGCGAGAGGCGCAGGCCATCCTTGCCAGCCAGCATCGGGCGGCGGGGCAACTCGTCGAGCATGGCGACGATTTCGTTGTCATCCAGCCAGCGCACCGCATCTTCAGCGGCCGGCGCCGGCAGGGGCTGCCCCGGTGGCAGGAAAGTGATCGCCCCGGCACATTCGCCGCCAATGCTGTCGAGCAGCGCAAAGTCGTTCTGGCCGGAAACATGCAACTGCTGCGCGATCAGTCGGCGCAATCGGCCTTCCGGCAACAGGCCAGCGAAAAAAGGGCGCGCCTGGTGGTCGTCGAAAGCCTCGGCCTGCAAGGGGAGGGAAGCGGACAACGCCAGGGCGTCGGGCCGTTGCAGCCAGTCGGTGCGGTACTGGAAAGCCAGGCGCCCCTCGCTCAGCGACAGCGTGCCGACCGCATAGGCAAACAGCCAGACCGCCAACTCAAGCGTCATGGCTGTCTCCGCCGCCGGCGCTCGGCACCGGCAGGCCGTTGAGCGCCAGCTCGCCGCCCAGCGCATCGATGACGCGCAGCACCTGCGCCAGGCGCAGCGTCGGCTTGCCGGCTTCGAGGTCGACGATGAAACGCACCCCGACCCCGGCCGCCAGCGCCAGTTGCGCCTGCGTCAGGGCGAGTTGCTTGCGTGCCGCGCGCAAGCTGTCGCCCAGTTGTTGTGTGCTGCGGATGCCGGCCATCGCTTCAATCCTTGTTGAATAAATTCCCGTTCGGGAAATTATTGGTCAGGATGTGGCGTGGCGCAAGCTTAATTTACCGAACGGGAATATTTCTTCCTAAAAATTGATGTTGGGAAAGATTATTCCCGTTCGGGAATGATTGAGGTGCTCGCCGCCAAGCGAGTTTCGGATAGATACATATAGCGAAACGCCTTATGTCGATTGCAGGATTAAGTCGTTCGCTTGCCCTGGCGCTGCCGCTAGATTGAGCCTGTCAATCATTCAGGGAGCAGATCATGTCGGCATTGATCGTCGGTGGTGACCGGGTCGGGTCGTACAAGGCGTTTCTCGCCGAGCAGGGTTATGTCCCGGTTCGGCACTGGAGCGGGCGCAAGCAGAGCGAATGTCATCGCCAGATTCCGCTCGATACGCGAGTCATCGTGGTCATGGTCGACCAGGTCAATCACGGTCTGGCCAAGAAGATCCGCCAGGGGGCCGAAGCCATGGCGGTGCCCATTGTCTTCAGCCGGCGCAGCGTCGGCCAGCTGGGTAGTGCACTGGCCGGTGTCGCTGCCTGATCCTCAGGAGAAGATATCCGCGGGGGCGAGCGGCGCGCCCCGGCGCAGGGCCAGGAAGGCCAGTGAGCGGGCTTCGCCGGGGCTGATTTCGTCCAGCCAGGCGGGCAGGTCGCCGAAGCGGCTTTCGTAGGCGGTCAGCGGGTCGATGGGGTTGCGGCGGATGGGTAGTTCGAGGGTAAGAACCATGACTTGCTCCTTGCTCCCCTGTTGGTCCGGCGAGGCCGGCTCCCGGGGAGTACTGGAGCGAGCGACGCTTTAGCCAGAATTTGTCGCCCGCCTTGGCAAGTTATCGATTAAATCCGGCGGTTGGGAGCTAGTTTTCCGTAGTTTCGACGTCTTGGCAAAGAATCTATTGCCAACATCGATATCACGAAGATCCTTATATCGATCTGATTTTTTATTCGTTCGGCGCCTGAATGGTGGGCGATAGATTGGTGGCTACAGATGATTTTCAGGGAGAAAACAGCATGTCCAAATGGTTTGCAGATAACTCGCAGCCGATCGGCCGTACCTCGCTGGTCAAATTGAACCGCATCATCGACGGGGCCCAGGCCACCGTGCTCGCCAAGGTCGAGGGCCGCAACCCGGCCTACTCGGTCAAGGACCGGATCGGCAAGGCACTGATCGAGGACGCCGAACAGCGCGGCCTGCTGGGCCCCGGCAAGGAACTGGTCGAGCCGACCTCCGGCAATACCGGCATCGCGCTGGCCTTCGTTGCCGCCGCCAAGGGCATTCCGCTGACCCTGACCATGCCCGAAACGATGAGCCTCGAACGCCGCAAGCTGCTCACCGCCTTCGGTGCCAAGCTGGTGCTGACCGAAGGCGCCAAAGGCATGGGCGGCGCCATTGCCAAGGCCGAGGAAATCGCCGCGTCCGACCCGAAGTACGTTCTGCTGCAGCAATTCAAGAATCCGGCCAACCCGGCCATTCACGAAACTACCACCGGCCCGGAAATCTGGAACGACACCGCGGGCGCTATCGACATCCTGGTCTCCGGTGTCGGCACCGGCGGCACCATTACCGGCGTTTCGCGCTACATCAAGCAGACCCAGGGCAAGGCGATCCAGTCGGTGGCCGTCGAGCCGACTGCCAGCCCGGTGCTGACCCAGGCCCGCGCCGGCGAGCCGATCAAGCCCGGGCCGCACAAGATCCAGGGCATCGGCGCCGGTTTCGTCCCGGCCGTCCTCGACCTCTCGCTGGTCGATGCCGTCGAACAGGTCTCCAATGAAGATGCCGTGCTTTACGCCCGTCGCCTGGCCAGGGAAGAGGGCATCATTTCCGGGATTTCCAGCGGCGCCGCCGTCGCTGCCGCCAGCCGACTGGCCCGGAAGCCGGAGAACGCCGGCAAGACCATCGTCGTCGTGTTGCCTGATTCCGGCGAGCGCTACCTGAGTTCCATCCTATTCGAAGGGCTGTTCAACGAGGCCGGATTAGCGGTATGAGGCACCCGGTCGCCAAGCCGTCATAGTCTCTCAGCCGCCATTCGCCATTCGCCAATCGTTCATGCCGTTCCCCCCAAAGCGAAAAGCTTATCCCCATTTCCTGTGGATAAGCTTGGGGGTAGGAACTGGATTGACCTGCTAGAGCCTTGTCTCAGAAACGATTTATACGCTTTGCCCATTATTCGGGCATGGTCATTAGGGGCGGTCGTTTTTGCGCAGCAGATCGCTGATGCTGGCCCCGGCCCGCAACTGTTCGAACAGGATCAATCCCTCCGGCCACGGGCCGTGCCCGGAATCGACATTGATGTGGCCGGCTTCGCCAATGTTCAGATAGTCGCTGCCCCATTGGCCGGCCCAGTATTCCGCGGCGCTGGCCTTGACCCAGGGGTCGTTGCTGCTCGACACGACCAGGCTGGGGAATTGCAGCTTTTCCTCGAGCAGGGCGGTCGGTTCGCCGAAACGCTGCGGATCGGCCGGGGCGACCAGCAGGGCGCCCAGAATCTGCCCGGGGCGCACGAAACCGGCGGTCACGCTGGCCAGGCAGCCGAAGCTGTGGGCGACGATCCAGACGGGTTCCTCTATGGCATCGATTTCCTCGCGCACGCGGGCCGCCCAGTCGGAGAAACAGGTGGTTTCCCAATCCGCCTGCTCGACGCGATGGCTGTCCGGCAATTGCCCCTGGAGCCAGCTTTGCCAGTGGGTCGGTCCGCTGTTGCGCAGCCCGGGAACGATCAGGGTGGTTGCCATGTTCAGCTCCAGACGTGCTGGCGCCGATCCTCGACGCGCTTCGCCTTGTGCGTGGCGCGAGGCAGGGTGTCGGGCGGCAGGATAACGACCTTGGCGGCGACGCCGGTGATCGACTTCAGGTGGCCGGCGAAGCGCTTGGCCAGTTCGGCATCCTGGCCGGCATCGCCGGCGGCGCGCTCGACTTCGACGGTCAGCCGGTCGAGATGGTTTTCGCGTTCGACGATCAGTTTGTATTCGCCGCTCAGGTCGTGGTCCTTGCGGGCGATGGCCTCGATGTCGCTGGGGAAGATATTGACGCCCTTGATGATCAGCATGTCGTCCAGGCGGCCGTGCGTGCCCAGCATGCGCTGCGCGGTCCGGCCGCAGGCGCAGGGTTCGTTGGTGAAAGACACGATGTCGCCGGTGCGGAAGCGGATCATCGGCCGCGCCGCCTTCTTCAGCGTGGTCAATACCAGCTCGCCGCGTTCGCCCTCGGCGACCGGTTCCTGGGTATCGGGATCGAGCACTTCGACCAGGATGTGATCCTCGGCCCAGTGCAGGCCGTGCTGCTCTTCGCACATGCCGGCGCAGGAACCGAAGATGTCGGAAAGGCCGTAGTAATCGTAGACCTTGGCGCCCCACAGCGCCTCGATGCGCTGCCGGGTTTCCGGGATCGAGCCGCCCGGTTCGCCGGCGACGAAGATGCGCTTGATGGCGAGATCGTTCTTCGGGTCGATGCCTTCCTTGACTGCCGTTTCGCCGAGATACCAGGCATAGGACGGCGTCGTCCAGATGGCCGTCGCCTGGAATTGTTTGGCGATGGCGAGCAGGCGTTCGGAGGGCACGGTGCCGGCGTGGATCGACAGCGCGCCGAGCTTCTGGGCGCCGAGCACGCAGGGGCCGCCGACGAACAGCGAGAAATTCAGCGAGTGGCAGTAGCGGTCGTCCGGGCGCAGGCCGGAAGACCAGAACTGGCGGGCCTCGTAGTCCATCCAGTCTTCAAAGTCCTGGGCCGTGAACGGCGAGGCGGTGGGCACGCCGGTCGAGCCGCTCGATGCCGAGATATAGACGATGTCGCGCTCCGGCACGGCGACCAGGTCGCCGAAGGGTGGCACGGCTTCCTGCCGCTCGCGCAGCACCTTCTTCTCGATGAAGGGAAAACGGCGGATGTCGGCCAGCGACTGGACCTGGTCGGGATGCACGCCGGCGGTGTCGAAACTGGCCTTGTAGTACGGCGAGTTGGCGTAGGCGTGGTGCAGGTGCTTTTTCAGCAGGTCGAGTTTGAGGGCATCCCAGGCGGCGCGCGACTGGGTTTCAAGCTTTTCGTCCCAGAACGGGCGGTCGACTGCGGTGGTCTGTGTAGTTGCCATGAAATGCTGTCCTTCGGTTGTTTGCAGCGATTTTCACGGGAGCGGCGAGGCCGGGGAACGACGTTATTGTTATGTGCTTATAGGCTTTGTTGGGCGTTCTCGCGCCAGCGCGGGTCAGGCCGCCAGTCGCGCGCCCAGCCCGGAAAATCGGCGGCCGGCATGGCGGCGGCGATGCCCCAGCCTTGGGCCTGGTCGCAACCCAGGCCGAGCAGGATCAGGCCATGCTCGGCCGTTTCCACGCCTTCGGCGACGACGCTGTGGCCGAAGGCCCTGGCCAGGGCGATCACGCTCTGGACGATAGCCAGGTCTTCGGGATCGGTCAGGATGTCGCCGACAAAGGAACGGTCGATCTTCAGCACATCGATCGGCAGGCGGCGCAGATAAGTCAGCGACGAATAACCGGTGCCGAAATCGTCGAGTGCGAAGCCGACGCCTTTTTCCCGGCACTGGCGCATGACGGCCGAAACATTGACGATGTCGTCGAAGGCTGTGGTTTCCAGTACTTCCAGTTGCAGACAGGCCGGCGGCACATCGGGAAAGGCGGCGAGCATCCCGCTCAGCCAGGTCTCGAAGTTTTCATGCTGAAGATGATGGGCCGAAATATTGACGCTGACCTGGAGATCGAAACCCGAGGCCCGCCAGGATTGCATCTGTTGCAGCGCGGTCCGGACAACCCATTGGCCGATGGCGAGATCGATCTCGGTATGTTCGACGACGGGCAGGAATTCCATCGGGGGGAGCAGGCCGCGTTGCGGATGGCGCCAGCGAATCAGTGCTTCGGCGCCGATTACCTTGCCGGCCCGCATGTCGACCTTGGGCTGATAGTGCAGTTCAAGTTCACCGCTTTCCAGTGCCTGGGCTATGCGCGACACCGCCTCGCGGTGTGATACGGCGCGGCGGTCTTGCTCCGGGTCATAGAAGTGGTAGCGATTGCGTCCCGCCTCCTTGGCCTGGTACATGGCCTGGTCGGCATGGCGCAGCAGGGTGTCCGGATCGCCGTCGTCCAGCGGGTAGAGCGTGACGCCGATGCTGGCCGAGACCGAAACCGCATAGCCGCCCAGATCGACGGGTTGGGCAATGACCTCGAGGATGCGTTCGAGCGTGGCGGTGCATTGGGGCGAGCCCTCCATCCCGAGCAAGAGGAAGACGAATTCGTCGCCACCTAGCCGGGCAATGGTGTCGGAACCGCGCAACAGCCCCTTCAGGCGCCGGGTGATTTCGACCAGCAGACGGTCGCCGGCGGCATGGCCATAGCGGTCGTTGATCGGTTTGAAGCCATCGAGGTCCAGGTAGCTGACGGCCATCAGTTTCTTTTCGCGGCGGGACAGGGCGATGGCCTGGCCCATGCGGTCGGCGAGCAGCACCCGGTTGGGCACGCCGGTCAGCGCATCGTAATGGGCGCTGTGCTCCAACTCGGTCTCATGCAGCTTGATGCGGGTGATGTCGGTAAAGACCGCGACGTAATGCGTCGCTTTGCCCGCTGCATCGCGTACCGTATTGATGGTCAGTAGTTGAGGGTAGTCGTGGCCGTTCTTGTGCCGATTCCAGATTTCCCCGCTCCAGAAACCCTGCCCGGCAAGCGCCTGCCACATCGCCTGGTAGAAGGCGGCATCCTGCCGGTTCGATCGGAGAATGTGCGGGTTGCGGCCGATGGCCTCCTCGCGCGGGTAGCCGGTGATGCGGCTGAAAGCCTCGTTGACGTCGATGATGTTGGCGTCCGGATCGGTGATGAGGATGCCTTCGCGGCTGTTCTGGAAGACGCTGGCCGCCAGGCGCAAGGCCTCGCGCTCATGGTCGAGCAGCTCGACCATGCGTTGGAAGCTCTGCAGTAGCGAACCGAGTTCGTCGTTCAGCCGAGCCGGCGGCCACGATGGTCCGGCATGAGCTTTCGCCGCGGGCAGCAGGTTCTTCAGCTGTTCCAGATCCAGTTCGGCTTTTTCGGCAATGCCCTCCACCGCATGGGCCAAGTGCTTGACTGGCTTCGCCACCCGGCGCATGAGCAATGCCGCCATCAGGAATAGCGCCCCCAGCAAGGCGACTGCCGACACGATTTCGGCGATCACCGCCAATCGTGCCAGCCTGGCCCGGTCGATGCGGGCCGCTTCGCGCATGACATTCACGTGCTCGTCGATTTGTCCTTGCAGGTCGCGCATGCCGGCCAGTCGCTGCGTTCCTTCCTCGGCGCGGTTTTCGAGAAACAGTGAATTCAGCGCCACCATGCCCGCATAGTAGTTTTCGAAATGGCTGCCCAACTCGCCGGTATCGTGGCGCAACCGGCCCAGCGCAACCAGTTGGCGATCCGCTTCGAGCGCTGCATTCGCGGCCTGAATGGCAAACCGCTCCTGGCCAGTCAAGATGCCACCCTGCACTTGGGCTGAAATTTCGCGCAGTTGCAACTGCACCGTGATCAGTCGGCGTTCGACTTCATGGGCGGTATCGCCCCGCCGGCCGACCTGTTCTAGTGCGAACAGCACTGCCAGCACGATGCAGGCAACGACAACAAAAGGCAGCAGGATCCGGCCGGTCAGGGTCGAATTCATGGCCGGCTGCCCGGTGGCACGACGGGTGGCAGAAAACCTTGCTGGCGCAGAACGGCGATGCCCTCGTCACCCTGCATCAGCTGGAGCAGGCGGTCTACTCGGGCCGTCCTGGCGCGGAACACCAGGTTCAGTTCGCGGATGATTGGGTAGTTGCCGTTGGCGATGCTTTGCGGTTTCGGTTCGATGCCCTCAAGTTTCAGGATCTTGATCGGCAGTCCGGCCTCATCCATCGAGTGGGCTGTGGCCACCGAGACATAACCGATCGCTCCGGGCAGGCCGCCGACCAGGGTCAGCGACTCCAGGTTGGAGCCAATGATGTGGGCCTTGCCGCTTATGCGCGGAATGGCTTCGCTGGCGACGCGCTTGGGGCTCAAGAGCCCGGTGTACTGCTCGAACAGTTCCAGCGTGGAGCGCCCAACTTCCTTGCTGACCAGCACGATCGGGCGGTCCGGACCGCCCAGTTCTTTCCAGTTGCTGGTGCGGCCGGCGAAGATGTCGATCAACTGGGACTTGCTCAAGCCCATCAGCGGATTGGCCCGGTTGACGACGATGGCCAGCGCATCGTAGCCGATGACCTCGTGCTGCAGTCGGGAGCGTTCTTCGTCGTTGAGCGGACGCGAAACCATGCCAATCTCGGCCCGGCCATCGGTCACCGCCGCGGCGCCGGCCGCGGAACCGCCGCCGCGCAGGGTTAGGGGTTCGTTTTCCGCCCGCTCGATCAGCGGCTGCAGTTGTTTCATGATCGGCTGGATCGTGCTGGCGCCGACGATTTCCAGTGCTGACACTGGCGGGCAAAGCTGCAGCGAGATGGCCGCGACCGCAAGCAAGCCGCTTCGGCTAATGGTCACAAGAGAGTGAATTCGTGCGGCATCGGGAGGATCAAGGCGATCATCGGGCAATTGCAAAACGGTGCCAGACTATGCCAAAGCGAAGGGGGGCTGTCTAGTGCCTGCAGCGCAGGTTTCTGCTCCGGTGGCGGCTACCGTGCGCAGGCAGCCGCCGGCACCCTGGTGGCGGAACAAGGCCGCCTTCAGCGAGATGCAGTTTTCGGGTCTTGCCTGGCGGGGCCGAAAGTACATTCCAGGGACAGAATCATGTCGACCATGCACTGGCGCACCTGGTCTTCGGAACAGCCCATCAGAACGCCGTCTTCCAGGGTGTCGAGGGCCAATTGCCGGAGTTCGACAAAGTTCTCGTTCATTACCTTGATCTTTTCGACGCAAGCCACCGGCGAGCCATCGGGGGCTCGCCAGATCGGTGGGGCGGATGGATTGCTATGGTCGTGGCTCATGTCAGGGCAGGAAAAAACTCGTATTTTCTCGCATTTGCCGGCCGGCGGCATGATTGGTCGACACCCGTAGCGTGATCGGCTGCAAGCCGGACAGGATGCAGTCGCCGGGCGCGGATAGCGTCAGGTGGACCGGATTGATACTTCCGGCCGCCACCGGGAAACTGCGCTGGCCGATCACCTCGAGGCCGGCCATGCCTTCCGGGTCGATGCTCAGTTCCTGGGGCGTATCGGTCAGGTTCATCAGTTTCAAGGTGTAGGCATTCTCGATCCGGCCGTCCGGCATCTCGCGATGCAGTGCGCCCCGATCGCGAATGACGTCGACCAGGAAAGGCGGGCGGCGGTCGATGCTCCAGGCGCCGAGGGCGGAAAAAGCAGTCAGCATGGCGATATAGACCGCGATGCGCGGCCGGAGGTTCGCCTTGTCGCCGACCGCCGGACCGGCCAGTTCCGCGGCCGAGGCAAAGCGGATCAGGCCGGTTGGTGCGCCGGTCCGGGTCATGACCTGATCGCAGGCGTCGATGCACAGGCCGCAGTTGATGCACTGATATTGCAGGCCGTGGCGGATATCGATACCGGTCGGACAGACCTCGACGCAAATGCCGCAGTCGATGCAGTCGCCGCTGGTTGCGTTGTTCAGGCGCCCATGCCGGGGTTCGCCGCGGCGACTGTCGTAAGCCACGTTGCGGGTGGCCGGGTCGAACATCACGCCCTGGAAACGGGCATAGGGGCACATGTGCTGGCAGACCGCTTCGCGGGCCAGGCCCGCCTGGACGTAGGTAAAGGCACCGTAGAAGATCAGCCAGAAGCCTTCCCAGGGGCCGATGTCCAGTCGCGGCAAGGCAGCCAGCAAGTCGCGGATCGGGCTGAAATAGCCGACGAAGGTGATCGCCGTCCACCCGGCGATCGCCAGCCAGATACCGTGTTTCAGACTTTTCAGGGCCAGCTTGCGGGTAGTCATCGGGCTCTGGTCGAGCTTCAGGCGGGCCAGGTGGTCGCCCTCGATCTTCGTCTCGATCCAGACGAAGATGCTGGTGTAGACCGTCTGCGGGCAGACGAAGCCGCAGAACAGCCGGCCGGCCAGAGCGGTAACGAAAAACAGCCCGAGCGCGGCAATGATCAGGGCGATGGCCAGCAGCAAGGCATCCTGAGGCCAGAGCACGAGGCCAAACAGGTAGAGCTTTTCATGGGCGATGTCGAATAGGACGGCCTGGCGGCTGGCTCCCCCGACTTCCCATTCGAGCCAGCAGGCACCGTAGAAAACGATCTGGGTCAGCCAGACCATGGTCCAGCGCAGCGTGTTGAATCGCCCATCGACCGCCTTGGCGTGGATCTTTCCCTTCTTCCGGTAGAGCTCGAGCTTGGCCGTGCGGATTTTGCTGACCGGGGTGTCCATTCCTGTGTTCCTTGGGGCATTGATCGTGGACGGCGAGTAAATCACCGGCCACGCAACAGGAACAGATTCAGGTTGTAGTGTTTTCTATAGGAACAGATTTCAGCACAGTGCGCCGGCCAACCGGCCCAGCGTCGCGATGGCCGCTTCGACACCCGGAAAGTTCGGATGGCCGAAATTGAGCCGGAGGTAGTGGGCGAATTCCTTCTGGGCCGAGAAGATCGGCCCGGGCGCCGTGCTGATGCCTTGCTCCAGCGCCTGCTGGTGGAGCGCCAGCGCGTCGACCTGCGGCGGCAACTCCAGCCACAGGAAATAGCCGCCCTGTGGCCGGGCCAGCCGCGTGCCGGCCGGAAAATGTTGCTCGATGGCGGCGACGAATAGCGCTTCCTGCGCGGCCAAAGTCCGGCGCAGGTGGCGCAGATGGTTGTCGAAGCCTCCGTGTTTGAGGTATTCGGCAAGCGCGATCTGGACCGGCACGGTGGTCGACAGGCTGGTGGACAGCTTCTGGCGTTGGATCTCGCCGGCAAAACGGCCGGCGGCGACCCAGCCCAGACGGTAACCCGGGGCCAGGCATTTGGCGAAGGACGAAATGTGCATGACCAGGCCGTCGTGATCGTCGGCCTTGCTGCACAGCGGTGCCTCCGGGCCGAAGTACAGTTCGCTGTAGACGTCGTCCTCGATCAGCGGAACTTGGCGCTGGCGGAGCAGGGCGAGCAACGCTTGCTTGCGTTCGTTCGGGACGAGGCTGCCGGACGGGTTGGAGAAATTGAGCATCAACAGGCAGGCTTTGACCGGGTGTTGCTGCAAGATTCCCGCCAGCGCTTCGAGGCTGACCCCGTCGCGCGGGTGGGTCGGGATTTCGACGACGCGCAGGCCCAGCCGTTCGGCGGCCTGCAGTCCGGCGTAGAAGGTCGGCGATTCGACCGCGATCAGGTCGCCGGGCCGCGTAACGGCCTGCAGGCAAAGGTTGATGCCCTCCAGCGCGCCTGAGGTGACGACGATCTCCTGCGGCGAGACCTTGGCGCCCGGGCCAGGTAGCGCAAGGCGAGTTGTCGGCGCAATTCCTCATTGCCCGGCGGCAGGTCGGTGACGGTGGCGAGCGGATCGAGCTTGCGGGCGGCGCTGGCCAGGAAGCGGCCGAGTTTGTCGAGCGGGAACAGGTAAGGGCTGGGAAAGCTCGAACCCAGCGGCACGATGGCGGGGTCCTTGACGCTGTCCAGTATGCGGAAAATGAAATCGCTGATCTGCAGTTCCGTGGCGCCGCCGACCGGCCGGGTCATGTCCGGTTCGGGCAGGCTGGGGGCAAGGCGCCCGCGCACGAAGTAGCCGGAACGCGGGCGCGCTTCGATCAGGCCCCGGCTCTCCAGCAGGTAGTAGGCCTGGGTTACGGTGACCGGGCTGACCTGATGGTTCCGGCAGGCATGGCGGATCGACGGCAGGCGCTCGCCGGCCCGCAGCACGCCCTGGGCGATCAAGTGTGCGGTCTGCTCAGCCAGTTCCTGATAACGGGTCATGGGGCGATGGTATCAGCCCCGCTCCCGTGCCGCCGCTCAGCGCCCGCACCAGACCGGGTGGCGCTTGTCGATGAAGGCATTGATGCCTTCCTGGGCATCGCGGGCTTCGAGGTTGGCGACCATGACATCGCGCGTATAGGCGTAGGCCTCGGCGAGCGGCAGTTCGGCCTGGCGGTAGAAGGCTTCCTTGCCGATGGCCAGGGTCAGAGGCGACTTGGCGGCGATCCGGCGGGCCAGGGCCAGGGTTGCACTTTCCAGTTCGGCGGCCGGCACCAGTTCGTTGACCAGCCCGAAGCGCAGGGCGGTCGCGGCGTCGATCAGGTCGCCGGTGAGCAGCATCTGCAGGGCGTGCTTGGGGGCGACGTTGCGCGACAGGGCGACCATCGGCGTCGAGCAGAAGAGGCCGATATTGACGCCGGGCGTCGCGAAGCGGCTGTCGTCGGCGGCCACGGCCAGGTCGGCACTGGCCACCAGTTGGGCGCCGGCGGCGGTGGCGATGCCATGGATGCGGGCGATCACCACCTTGGGCAGATCGACGATGGCCTGCATCAGCTCGGCACAGTCGCTGAACAGGGCTTCGGTGTAGTCCCGCGAGTACTCGGCGGCACGGATCTCCTTGAGGTCGTGGCCGGTGCAGAAGGCCGGGCCGGCGCCGGCGAGGATCACGACGCGCACGCTGTCGTCGCTGGCGATGTCAGCGAAGGCATCGTGCAGGGCGCGCAGCATGCCTTGCGACAAGGCGTTGCGGGCCGCCGGGCGGTTCAGGGTCAGGGTGGTGACGCCGTGGTCGTCGTGGCGCAGCACGAGGGGAGTGTCGCTCATCAATTTTCCTTTTTTGGTTGGGTTACTTGCGCAGAGCGCCGGTTTCGTCAACGCGACGCAGGGCGGCGAGTTCTTCCGTGCTCGGCTCGGGCACGACGTGCACGGTCGGCGATACCTTGAGGTCCCAGCCGGTATGGCAGAGGATTTCCTCGACGCTGGAGAAGGCGTAGTAAGCGTCGAGGATGAACTCCTTGCTGACCGGGTCGGGGCGCAGGATGCCCAGCGTCGTGACGATGGCCGAAGGACCGCCGCCGACGAAGCCGTAGCATTCGCGGGCATTGCCGCCGCCGAGGTAGCCGGGGGAACTGATGTAGCTCACCCGCTCGGCGAAGCGCTTCGGTTCGTGGGTGACCATGATCACCACCCGGCCAGCGCCGCAGGCGATGTCGTTGGCGCCGCCAGCCCCGGTCAGCCGGGTCTTGGGCAGGCGATAGGCATCGCCGATCTCGCCGTCCCAGATGCCGGTGGTGTTCACGTTGCCGAATTTGTCGACCTGCGCCGCGCCGATGATGCCGACGTCGCAGCGACCGGAGGCGACCAGGAAACCGAGGGCGTCCAGCGCATTGGTGAAGCTCGTCGCGTTGGCCGAGATGCGGTTGCACTCGATGCCCCAGGGTAGGCCGCCGACCGGCGTCGCGCCATAGACGCCACCTTCGGTCATGGCGCGGATATTGGGCGCGTGGTGGGCCTGGGCGAAGTAGCCGGCGAGCATCGAGAGGCCGACCCCGAAAATGGCCAGTTCGCCGTCGCGCAGCTCGCGGCCGGTGGCGATCGCCATCATCTCCTGGCGGGTGTAGGGCAGGGCGCTCATGCCGTCACCTCGGCGCTCAGAGTGGCGATTTCTTCGGGCGTCTTGATCCACTGCCGGAACGGATCGAGCAGGAAGCGGGTGGCGCTGTCGCTGAGGCGGGCGATGGTGTCGCGGCCGATCAGGTCGAGATAACTGTCGAGATCGGTGTAGCCCTCGACATAGTCGCGCACATAGTCGGCCGTGCCTTCGGCAGTCGCCAGTGCCTTGTTCATGAATTTCATGTGCGCCTCGTCGACGTCGTAGAGCCCGGGCGAGGACTGCGGCCAGGCGGCGAAGGGGTGGTAGACCACGGCTTCGACAATGATATCGGGAATGCGCACCAGATTCGGATACTGGCGCATGCAGTCGGTATCGACGATAGCATCGGCGATCAGCACGACCTTTTTGGCGGCGCGGGACAGCTCGAAGCGGCTCCATTCGGTGCCGAGCATGATGGCATTGCCCAGCGGGTCGGACAGCGAGACGTGGATGGCGGCGAGGTCGGGTTTGAGCGGCCTGAAGGCGCCGATTTCACGGCCGGAAAATGGGTCGGTGACGGTCGGGATCTTGCGCTTGGCCGGGTATTCGTCCGGCGCGAAGGCACTACGGTCCTGGATGTCGGAGCCGATATTGACGGTGGCCGGCACGAACGGCCAGTTCATGGCGCCGCCGAGCAGGCGGACCGCCATCGCGAGGTTGGAATAGTCCTCGAGCGCCAGCTGGCCGCTTTCGACCG
Source organism: Dechloromonas sp. A34 (assembly GCF_026261605.1). Lineage (NCBI taxonomy): Bacteria > Pseudomonadati > Pseudomonadota > Betaproteobacteria > Rhodocyclales > Azonexaceae > Dechloromonas > Dechloromonas sp. A34. The sequence continues at coordinate 3,313,012 of NZ_CP102486.1, read as the reverse complement.
CCCGGCGCAGGCCGTTGGCGAAGCCGAAGACTTCCAGCCCGGAAAAGCCGCATTCGGCCTTGCTGGCGGCGCCGGCCCCGGCCAGCAGGTTCAGTTGCTGGGTGTTGCAATGGAAGATGGCGTGCAGGTCGCGGCGCTTCTGGCGCAGCAGTTCGCGGCCGAAAACGATGGCGTCGGAGCCGACCGGCAGGGCGGCGCCGCTGGCGTACTGCATGCCGTCCCAGGTGTAGCGGCGGACGGCTTCGGCGAGGGAAATCAGCTTGTTTTGCATGGTACGAGAATCAGTGGTGGTCATGGCCGGCATGGCGGTCGGCGGCGGGCCGGCCGTCGAAGGGGCGCTGCTCGTATTCGCCTCGTGCGACGTAGCTGCCCAGCTTGCGGAACTCGGCGGCATTCAGGGTGCCGGTGTAGCGGTAGAGGAAACGGCCGTGGCCATCGAAGAAGGCATAGGACGGTGTCGCGATGGCCTTTAGGCGGCGGGCCAGTTCCGGGCCGCTGGTCGGCTTGCCGTCGCCGTCAGCAATCGGTGCCGGGCTGGCGATGTCGAGGCGGACGGTGCGGAACTGCCGGGCCAGCGCTTTCGCGGTCGCCGGATTGGCATGGACGGTGTGTTCCATCTCGATGCAGCCCGGGCAGTCGGGCAGGGTGAGTAGGACGGCGAGCAGCTTGCCGTCGCGGGCGGCGGCATGTGCTTCATCCTGGAGGTTTGCGGTGCTGCGTTCGAAAAGGGCGGCGTTTGCGCTGCTGCCGGCGACGAGGGCGAGAACGGTGAGCAGGGTACGGAAAATCGGTTTCATGATCGCGATCGGGAAAGTGGGTGGGACCGGGTTCAGCGTTGCCAGAACAGGGCGCGACGCTTGATCGCCTCCAGCCCGCTCATGGCCAGGAAAGTGATCAGGCCGGTGTAGAGAATGCCGGCCACCATCTTCGGGTAGTCGGCGAAGTCGGCGTAGTACTGGACGAAACGCCCCAACCCTGCATTGGCCCCGAACAGTTCGGCTACGGTGAGCAGGATGAACGAGAAGCCGAGGCCGACCGCCATGCCGGAGAAGATGTGGGGCAGGGCGGCCGGGAAGACCACGCGCCAGTGATACTCGAAGCCGGTGAGGCCGAGGATGCGGGCGTTATCGCGGAAACGCTCCTCCAGCGCATGGGCGCCGGCCGCGGCATTCTGGAAGATCGGCCAGAAGGCACCGATGAAGACGACGAAGATGGCCGACAGCTTGAAGGTCGGCAGGACGGCGATGGCGTAGGGGATATAGACCGTCGGCGGCACCGGCGCGGCGACCCGGGCGAACGGGAAGAAGGCCCGTTGCAGGCGCGGCGAGGTGCCGATGGTCAGCCCCGAGACGATGCCGAGCCCGCTGGCGAGCACGAAGCCGGGGACCAGGATGGTGAAGGACGAGATGGTGCCGACCCAGAGTTCGGGCAGCGATTCCCAGAGGGCGCGGGCGGTGACCAGCGGGCCGGGGATCAGCGGATTGTCGCCGAGCGGCGTGAATTCGGCAGCCAGGAACCAGGCACCGAGCAGGACGATCCAGATCAGCGAGGCTTCGAGCAGGCGGCCGAGCCGGGCGGCGAATCGCGTGGCAATCGCGGACGTCGCCGGGCCGCTGGCTACGTGCGGCGCAGGCGCTACGGAAAGCTCTCGGGTTTCGAGAGCCAGGGTTTCGGACATGTTGTTTTCCTTCACGCGGCAATCAACTGGCGCAGGGTGTCGGCGGCCAGGGTTTCGGCGATGGATTCGCGCAGGGTGTGGAATTGGTCGCTGTCGAACAGGGCGCGACGGTCGCGGTGACGCGGAAATTCGACCGGCAGGTCGGCGATGACGCGGCCCGGCGTCGAGCCGAGAATCACGACGCGGTCGCCGAGGTAGAGCGCCTCGTCGATGTCGTGGGTGACGAAGACGATGGTTTTCCTTGACGCGCCGCTAGCAGATCCGGCTTCCCAAATTTCCAAAACCAGGTCCTGCAGGCGGGCGCGATTGACCGGGTCCAGCGCCCCGAACGGCTCATCCATCAACAGCAACGGCGAACCGAGGGCCAGGGCGCGGGCGATGGCGGCGCGCTGGCGCATGCCGCCGGAGAGCTCGAACGGATACTTGCCGATCGCCGCTTCCAGCCCGACCTTCTTCAGGTAGTCGCCGGCTTCGGCCCGGCGTTCCGCCTTGCGGGTGGCGGGGCGGGCCTTGCCGATGGCGACCGCGATGTTGTCGACTACCGACAGCCAGGGAAACAGGGCGTAGTCCTGGAAGACCACGCCGCGCTCGGGGCCTGGCCCGGCAATCGGCTGGCCGTTCCAGGCCAGCTTGCCCTGTTGCGGGAACTGCAGCCCGGCGACCAGGCGGAGCAGGGTCGATTTCCCCGAGCCGCTGGCGCCGAGCAAGGTCACGAACTGCCCGGCCGGGATCGACAGGTCGATGCCGGCCAGGATGTGGTTGGCGTCGTACGAGAAATCGACGCCTTCCAGTTTGAGACCGTGGCTCATCAGGCGTTCTTCTGCTTGAAGTTCTTCTGGAGTTTCTTCCAGAACGGATCCTTCGGGTTTTCGCGGGCCAGGTCGTTCAACACCTTGGCGTAGACGCGGGCATCAATGGCGGCGTCGAGGTCAGGTTTGGCGGCGATGAACTCGCTGTTGACCATGACGTCGGCGAAGTGCTTGACGCCCTTGGTGTCGGGGTCCGAGGACTGGTCGAGATACTGCGAGTAGTAGCCGCGCCACAGCAGTTGCTGGTCGATCTTGACGTATTTGGCGATCGATTCGATGGTTTCCTTCTTGTTCTCGCTGGCGAACTTCTCGGCCTTCAGGATGGCGCGGACAAATTTCTCCCACTTCGCCTGATCCTTCAGGCTGGCCTCGGTGACGACCAGGCGGCAGCACGGATGGCCCGGCTGGAGGTCGGTGGAGTGGATGACGACCTTCAGGCCCTGGTCTTCGGCGCGCAGGTCATGCGGCCCCAGACCAGACCGGCATCGACTTGGCCCGACTTGACGGCTTCGATGACGGCCGGCGGATTTTTCAGCTCGAAAATCTGGACATCGGTCTTCCAGTTGATGCCCTTGTCCTTCAAGGCGCCGCGCAGCACGGCATCGCCCGAGGCCATGCGCACGGTGGCGATCTTCTTGCCCTTGAGGTCGGCGATGCCGGCGATCTTGCCTGCATTGGCCGGGGTGGCGATCAGCGCGGCGTCACCGCCCATGATTCCGCCGATGATCTTCAGCTTGGCGCCCTTCGAGATGTGGGCGACCGGTGCCGTGGTGCCGAAAGCGCCGATGTCGAGCTTGCCGGCGACGACGGCGTTGAGGCCGTCGGCCGAGTTCTGGAATTCGATCAGTTCGACGTCGAGGCCTTCCTTGGCGAACAGGCCTTGTTCCTTGGCGACGAAGAACTTGCCGTGGCCGGTGACCGGCAGGTAGCCGACCTTCAGGGGGTCGGCCAGGGCACTGGAGAGGCCGCCGACGAGGGCGAGGGCGGCGACCAGCGCCGTGAGGGAATGCTTGTGCTGCATGGTGTTCTCCTGGTTCAGGGGGGAATTGATCTGAAGCCAGTTTGCCGGCAGGCGGCGTGCAGCAGAACGATGGAATTCTTTGGTTGTTATATGCGTCGGGATATATGCGCCGGAGGGGCATCGATTCAAACTGCCAACTCAAAGAAAAACCGCCGCTTGCCCGGATGATCGGCGGTGCGGCGGTTTGCGGTGGAGGCACGATATCAGTTCATGGGGCCGAGAGGATGTTCTTGGTACAGGCTCATGGAGCAGGCATTAATTGACTCGGCTTGCTGGGGCAAGTGCTGTCGATGGAAGGGCTAGATTGCTGCTGCAAAGACAAAACCAGTGACGAGGAATCCAAGGAACGTCAGGGCTTGAAGAGTCACAAAAAGGCCTTGCCGTTTCAACCCCGCAATCACCGGGAAGTAGCCCAGTTGAGGATTGCCGGCGTGCTTCTTGACCTGCCTGTTTGCCAGCCATGCAACCCAGCGCGGCAGAGGCTTGTAGAACTCGGCAAGTACTCGTTCGAGTCGAATGCCAGTTTCAAGCGTTATTCCCCAGGTAGCCGCGCTCTCCTGGATCTTTGCTTCTTCCTGCACATGCTTGGCGAGCTGTTCTGCGAACGTCTTTCGTACTGCTGCGCCAGTTTCAATTTGAATCTTGCAGCGCAGTGCGTACATCTTGGAACTGAGGCCAAACAAGCAGGAAAAACAAAGGAATGCCCCACAAGCGAGGAAGCCGGTTTGTTTGATGAATGGGACCAGCTTGTCAGCATTGGTCACCAAGAAGGAGGCAACTGCCGCAGTACCTACCAAGAGCCATGTTGAGAATGACTCCATAGGCTCGCTGGCTTTGAAGCCTGCTTCAAACATTGAGGACACGATCGCGTCTTCGGCGTTCTGTCTTGCTAGGCGATTCCACTCTAAGAGCGGCTCGATTCTCGGGTCGTTAGTCATGGCGATCAAATGTAAGGCAGACGGCTGACTTTGCATATACGCACGGAGATTGCCGTCTACCCTAGTAATTGTTTCCAGCGTATTGAATTGATAAGGTTGGAAAATGCCCGCAAGGCCAAGTCTTATACGTCGATCATACATGGCCCACCTTGGGAAATACCCATGAGATAGGCATGGCGGATCGTCAAGCCGAGGCTTGTGTAGAAAGATCGCCACACGACAGCGATAGCAGCCGATATCTTTTGTCCGCTTGCCGGCAGCTGCAACAAGCTGGCCTGGCCTGCGGAGTCAGGCGTTCAAGCGCCTTGGAATTCCGTCGCTCATGCTTCCCTTGGGCATATCGATATCAAAAATATGTCGTTTCCTGTCGGCAGCCGCCTCAATACCCTTTGCTCCAGACCTTTCCCTGAGACCAATCCATTCTGGATCGAGCTGCCTATGGCTGACGACATGAGCGACTGCCTGCCCGCCCGCGGTGTGGGTGGCGAATTCCGTGTACGACCGGGGGCCGACCCGAGCGCCGCGATGAACGAATTGCCGACCTTGCAGCGCAATGCGCTGCGCAAGATATTCGATCGTCCCCAGTTCACACCCGAGGAAGTCGCCGCCCTCGGCTATCGGCGCCTGCAGCAGGCCGAGGGGATCGGGGCCAAGGGGCTGAGCGCGATTACCGCTTGGCTCGCGGCGCACGGCCTTCAACTGCCGCTGCCGACCCCGCCGGCGGGCGGGCCTTCGGTCGTTCCCAGGAAGACCCGGCGCACCATCGAGATGGCGGTGCGCCTGCTGCGTACCCATGGTTACGAGGTGCAACCGAAGGCTGGGCCAGCCATTCAGGCCAAGGGGCGTTAGTTATCCGCCTGGATCACGGCCGCCTGATTGGTTTATATAAAAAACGGATTAGCTTCTGCGATTTTATTATTTCTGCTTATAAGCAACTCTCCATAGACTTTCGTCCATCGTGTGATTCCGCTAACCGCCGTGGCTAGCCGGAACGACCAAAGCCCTGGAGATTGACCATGAGTATCGCCATACGCAACATCAGCAAGCAGTTCGGTGCTTTCCAGGCACTGGACGATGTTTCCATCGACATTCCCTCCGGCGAGCTGGTTGCGCTGCTCGGCCCTTCCGGCTGCGGCAAGACGACGCTGCTGCGCATCATCGCCGGCCTCGAATATGCCGATCGCGGCCAGATCCTGCTCGAAGGCGACGATGCTTCCGACCGCCATGTCCGCGAGCGCCAGGTCGGCTTCGTTTTCCAGCACTACGCGCTGTTCCGCCACATGACGGTGTTCGACAACGTGGCTTTCGGGCTGCGCGTCCGGCCCCGGAAATTCCGCCCGGCCGAAGCCGAGATCAGGAAACGCGTGACGCGGCTGCTCGACCTGGTTCAGCTCGGCTGGCTGGCCGACCGTTTTCCCTCGCAGCTGTCCGGCGGCCAGCGTCAGCGCATCGCGCTGGCCCGTGCCCTGGCCGTCGAGCCCAAGGTGCTGTTGCTCGACGAGCCGTTCGGGGCGCTAGATGCCAAGGTGCGCAAGGAACTACGCCGCTGGTTGCGCCAGTTGCACGACGAAATCCACGTCACCAGCGTCTTCGTGACCCACGACCAGGAGGAGGCACTCGAGGTTTCCGACCGCGTTGTGCTGATGAACAAGGGCAAGGTCGAGCAGATCGGCTCGCCGGACCAGGTGTACGACCATCCGGCGACCTCCTTCGTCGCCAGCTTCCTGGGCTCGGTCAATTTGTTCCATGGCCGGGTCGAGGACGGCCATCTGCACGTCGGCGAGCACGCGCTGCAACTCGGCCATGGCCACGAACCGAGCGCGCAGGCCGTGGGCTTCGTCCGGCCGCACGAATTCGATCTGTTGCCGGCCAGTACGCCGGAGGGCGGCCTGCCGGCCAGAATCCTGCGGGTGATCGCGATCGGCCCGCTGGCCCAGGTCGAACTGAGCCGGCCGGATGGCGAGCTGGTCGAGGTTTCGGTGCTGCGCGAAGCGCTCAGCGCCTCCGGCCTGCGCGAAGGTGACCATGTATCGCTGCGCCCACGCGCCATCCGCGTATTCCAGAACGACCGCCTGGCGGCATAAGAGGAAAGACCATGAATTTTCAGCAACTCAGAATCGTTCGCGAAACGATTCGACAGGATTTCAACCTGACCGAAGTCGCCAGCGCGCTCTATACGTCGCAACCCGGCGTCAGCAAACACATCAAGGATCTCGAGGACGAACTCGGTATCGAGATCTTCGTCCGCCGCGGCAAGCGCCTGCTCGGGCTGACCGAGCCGGGCAAGGAACTGGCCGAGGTCGTCGAGCGCATCCTGCTCGATACCCAGAATCTGCGCCGCATTGCCGACCAGTTCGCCAGCCGCGAAACCGGGCACTTCGTGATCGCCACCACCCACACCCAGGCCCGCTACGCGTTGCCGACCATCATCAAGTGGTTCAAGGCCGATTACCCGAAGGTCCATCTGACACTGCTCCAGGGCAGTCCGCGCGAAATCGCCGACCTGCTGGTCTCCGGTCAGGCCGATGTCGGCATCGCCACGGAAAGCGTCGACAAGGTGTCCGAACTCGCGTCCTTCCCGTTCTATTCCTGGCATCACGCCATCATCGTGCCGCAGGGCCATCCGCTGCTCGGCGTCGGCGAAATCACGCTGGAAACGCTTAGCGAGTATCCGATCATCACCTATCACGAAGGCTTCACCGGCCGCGCCCATGTTGATCAGGCCTTCGCCGACGCCGGCATCGTTCCCGACATCGTCCTTTCGGCGATCGACGCCGACGTGATCAAGACCTATGTCGGGCTCGGTCTGGGCGTCGGGGTGGTGGCCTCGGTGGCCTATGACGCGGAGCAGGACCGGAGCCTGGAGTTGATCCCGGTACCTCATCTTTTCCCGTCCAACACGACGCGTCTCGCGGTGCGCCGCGGAACCTACCTGCGCAGTTATGCCCATGCCTTCATCGAGAAAGTCTGTCCGGACGTCGGCGAAGACCTGATCAAGGCCGCCCTCAAGACGCAAAACGGAACAGATTAGGGGCTGGTCGGCAAAAACCGCTGTCGGGCTCCAACGGCGGTGCCGAGCAGGGCGCGCATTTCGGTGTGTACCGACAAGCAGGAAACCACAAGGCGACCAAACGTGGCGCCTGGCCCCGGGGCCTGCCGGCTGTAGAATCTGGGGCGTAGTTTCTCAATAGGGAGCACCGGTATGAAAATTCTTCTCTCGTTGTTGGCAGCGCTCTCGCTGCTACAAGGCTGCGCTGTATATACGCCAGCCGGGTCGGTCGTCGTTGATCCAGCGCCTAGCCACCGCAATGATGGTGGTTTCTGCCCGCCCGGGCAGGCCAAGAAGGGCAATTGCTGATTTCGCGTCTCGTATGACTGGATAGGTGGCCGGTGTTATCGGTGCGAGATGGCTTGAGCAGTTGAGTCGCGAGGACGCTGGCAGTAGTCGTTCGGCGTTGCGATCGCCAATGCCAAGAAATGTAGTTCGTTCGGGAACTTTGGGCGTGAAGGCTGTCTACTAAGCCGCAAAATTCTCAACCAACCTTCAACGAGGCATATATGGACGAACTTTCCTACCTGGGCATTGGCGTTGCTGCGGTCATCTTTGGTCTGGCGCTTTTGATGGCGCGAAAGCTGGCTTCGAAGACTGCGTATCACTAAGAAAAGCCGGGGCAACCCGGCTTTTTTCATTGAGCCTCCGGCTTTCACCCGAGCCTCGGTAGTCGTATTTTTTATATGCATGTAAGCGATGGATTGTTCCGTCGCCTGGCGCAACACCCTATATTTCAGCCTTGGCCCGGAGGGGCGATGCAAGGCCTGTTCTCTCCGCGGCAACAAGATATTGATTGGCACAGCGAAAGGGAGCGCACGGGATGAGATTCGAGGGCAAAGTACTGCTTGAAGGCGGTCGGGGATGAGTTATAAATTTGACACGCTTTCCCTGCACGCCGGCCAGGTGCCGGACAGCCAGTACGGGGCGCGGGCCCAGCCGATTTACCTGACGTCCTCCTTCGTTTTCAAGGATGCCGAGCAGGCCGCCTCGCTGTTCAATATGGAACGCGGCGGCCACGTCTATTCGCGCATCTCGAACCCGACCAATGCCGTGCTCGAAGAACGGGTAGCAGCATTGGAGGGCGGGGTTGGGGCGATTGCCGTGGCTTCCGGGCAGGCTGCGATGCATCTGGCGATCACGACCTTGATGGGCGCCGGCAGCCATATCGTGGCCAGTCGCTCGCTCTACGGCGGCTCGCACAACCTGCTTGAATACACCCTGCCGCGTTTCGGCATCACCACCACCTTCGTCGATCCGCGCGATCTCGATGCCTGGCGGGCGGCCATCCGGCCGGAAACCCGGTTGCTGTTCGGCGAGACGCTGGGCAATCCAGGGCTCGATGTACTTGATATTCCCCGCGTGTCGGCGCTGGCCCATGAGCATGGTCTGCCGCTGCTGGTCGATTCGACCTTCACCACGCCGTATTTACTCAAGCCCTTCGATCTCGGCGCCGATCTGGTCTTTCATTCGGCCACCAAGTTCCTCTCCGGCCACGGTACGGTGATCGGCGGCGTGGTCGTCGATTCCGGCGCTTTCGACTGGGCGGCCAGTGGTAAATTTCCAACGTTGACCGAGCCTTATGAAGGCTTCCACGACATGGTGTTTGCCGAGGAGTCGACGGTTGCCGCCTTTCTGCTCCGTGCCCGGCGCGAGGGCTTGCGCGATTTCGGCGCCTGTCTCAGCCCGCTCTCGGCCTTCCAGATACTGCAAGGTCTGGAAACGCTGCCGTTGCGTATGGCGCGCCATATCGAGAACACCCGCAAGGTGGTCGCCCATCTCTCTGCGTTAGTTGGCGGGGCGGTGCAGGCGGTAGTCCATCCCGACCTGCCGGATCATCCCGATCACGAACTCGCCAAGCAACTGCTGCCGCGGGGCAGCAGTTCGGTCTTCACCTTCAACCTGAGCGGCGGGCGGGCGGCCGGGCGCAAGTTCATCGAGGCGCTGAAAGTCTTCTCGCATCTGGCCAATGTCGGCGATGCCAAGTCGCTGGTCATTCACCCGGCTTCGACCACGCATTTCCGCATGTCCGATGCGGCGCTGGTCGCGGCCGGCATTCATCCCGGCACCATCCGCCTGTCAATCGGCCTGGAAGACGCGGACGACCTGATCGACGACCTCAATCGCGGCCTCGCCGCAGCGGCCAAGGCCTGAGTTATGGAGATCAAGGTTCTCGGCCAGATGGCCTATGTCTACAACGGCGGCAAGAAGCTCACGGCCGATACCGTCAATCAACAGCCGGTGGTCGTCTTCCTGCACGGCGCGCAGCAGGACCATTCGTGCTGGGTCTTGCAGAGCCGCTGGTTCGCCCATCATGGGTTCTCGGTGCTCGTCCCCGACTTGCCGGGCCACGGGCGCAGTGGCGGCGAGCCGCTGGCTTCGGTCGAGGCGCTGGCCGACTGGGTGGTTGCGCTGCTCGATGCCTGCGGTGTCGAGCAGGCGACCTTGATCGGCCACAGTATGGGTTCGCTGGTGGCGCTCGAAGTGGCGGCCCGTTTCGCACCGCGCGTCGGCAAGACCGTGCTGATCGGCAGTTCGCTGCCGATGCCGGTATCGCAGGCCCTGCTCGATGCGACGCGCGACGACGAGCCGAAGGCCGCCGAAATGATCAATACCTGGTCCTACTCGGCGACCGGACAGATCGGCGGCAACACGGTGCCCGGCCTGTGGCTGCTCGGCATGAACCAGCGCCTGATGGAACGCCAGAAGAAGGGCGTTTTCCATACCGACATGAACGCCTGCAATGCCTACTCGCGCCGCCCGGAAAGCCTGACGGCCATTACGTCGCCGCTGTTGATCGTCGCCGGCAATCAGGACAAGATGACTTCGCCCAAGGCCGCCAAGGCGCTGCTCGGTTTCATCGCCGGGGCGCGGCTGGTCAGCATCGAAGGCAGCGGCCACGCGCTGATGGCCGAGCGGCCGGATGCCGTGCTCGACGCCCTGCGCGACTTCATCGCGACCTGAGGTTGGCGAAATCAGCCGAGCAGGGTAACGACGATTTCCCGGCGATGGCCGTGCGTACGGTGCTCGAACAGGTAGATGCCCTGCCAGGTGCCGAGCAGCAACTGGCCGCCGGCGAAGGGTACGGTCAGTGAGGTGCCGGTGAGCAGCGAACGGGCGTGCGCCGCCATGTCGTCGTCGCCCTCCAGGTCGTGGCGGTAAGCCGGGTCGCCATCCGGCGCCCAGCGCTGCAACAGGGTTTCCAGATCGCGGCGCACCGTCGGGTCGGCATTTTCGGTGATTGCCAGGCCGCAACTGGTGTGGCGCACGAAAACATGGGCGATGCCGCTATCGAGCGGGGTCTTGCGGACCACCGCCGCAATCTCGGCGGTGATCTCGACCGAGCCGCGGCCGGGGGTATCGAAGCTCAGTCGATGCTGCTCGCTCATCGGTTCAGCTCTTGCCCTTGTCCTTGAGCAGGCCTTGCAGCGCGGCGAACGGGTTGTGCGTGGCGCCGCCACCACGCGCCGAACTGGTGTCGGTGTAGCCGCGGTCAGCCTCGATTTCTTTCTGGTGTTCGTTGTCGTGGCAGTAGATGCAAAGCAGTTCCCAGTTGCTGCCGTCGGGCGGGTTATTGTCGTGATTGTGGTCGCGGTGATGCACGGTCAGTTCGCGGACATTGGTCGCGGTGAATTCGCGGGCGCAACGGCCGCAGATCCACGGGTAGATTTTCAGGGCGCGCTCGCGATAGCCTTCGGCGCGGGTATCCGCTGCCTTGCGGGCGTCGAGAACGAGTTTGTCGAGTTTGTTGTGGTCGATCGACTTCATGGCGGACTCCGGTGTTTTTTCCGGATTCTACGCTGCAGCACCTAAAATGCAGGCTTCCCGAACAGCCTGAAACCATCATGCCCCGCATCAAGATAGACCTGCCCGAGCACTTTACGTTCGCTACCGAAATCCCGATCTATATCGGCCACATCAACTACGGTCATCATCTCGACAATGCGGCGCTGATCTCACTGGTATCCGAGGCCCGGGTGCGCTTTTTCAAGGCGCTGGGCTATACCGAGCTGGATGTCGAAGGCGTCGGCATCGTCGTCGCCGACGTCGCCGCTCAGTACCGTTCCGAGGCCTTCCACGGCGAAACGCTGGTCGTCGAAATGGGCGCCGACGATTTCAACAAGTACGGCTGCGATCTGGTCTGGCGCCTTTCCGACAAGGCGAGCGGGCGCGAAGTGGCGCGCGGCAAGCACGGCATCATGTTCTTCGACTACGCCGCCCGCAAGCCGACTTCGGCGCCGCCGGCCTTCGTCGCCAAAGTGAGCGGCTAGGCGATGCTGCCAATCCGTTACGTCGAGCCGGTCTTCCGCCCGCCGAGTGAGGCGGAGTCGCTGATTCTGCCGGTGACCGACGGCTGCTCGTGGAACCAGTGCACTTTTTGCGAGATGTACACCGCGCCGCAGAAGAAATTCCGGGCGCGCGAAGAGGATGAGGTTCTCGACAGCATCCGCCTGACCGGCCAGCGCTACGGCGATCAGGTTCGCCGCGTCTTCCTGGCCGATGGTGACGCGCTGGTCCTGCCGACCCGGCGGCTGTTGGGTATCCTCGAGGCGATCCGCACCCATCTGCCGGCCGTGCGCCGTATCTCCGCCTATTGCCTGGCGCGCAACCTGCGCAAGAAGTCGCAGGCTGAAATCGATCAACTGGTGGCAGCCGGCCTGAAAATGATCTATCTCGGCGCCGAATCGGGCGATGACCAGGTGCTGGCCGCGGTCAAGAAGGGCGAAACCTTCGACAGCACCCGCGAGGCGCTCGACAAACTGGGGAGTGCCGGCATCACCCGTTCGGTGATGATCCTCAACGGCCTCGGCGGCAAGGTCTATTCGCAGCAACACGCCGAGAATTCGGCGCGGCTGGCCAATGCCACGCAGCCGGAGTATCTGGCGACGCTGGTGGTCAGTTTTCCCAAGGGCGAACAGCGTTTCCGGGCCGATTTTCCGGAATGGGAGCCCCTCACCCAGCCCGAACTCTTCGTCGAGATGGAGCAATTTCTCTCCAGCCTGGACCTCAAACGCACGGTCTTTCGCAGCGACCACGCCTCCAACTGGCTGGTCCTCAAGGGTACGCTGGGCGCCGACAAGGAACGCCTGCTGGCCCAGATCCGGCAGGCCATCGCCGCGCCGGATGAGGCCCACCTGCGCCCGGGCTGGGCGCGCGGCTTATAGCTTAAACGGCCTTGCCGACGCGTAGCGCGGCGAGGATGGCCAGCGTCTGCAGCACGGCGACGCCGACCAGCACCTGGCTAAACTGGTGGCCGTCCATCAGGCCGCCGAAGATCAGCGGGGCGCTGGCCAGCCCGAGGTCGAGGCCGGAATAGACGAAGCCATAGACCCGCCCGAAGGCTGCCTGCCCGAAACGGGCGGTGGCGGCGCGGCGCACCAGCAAATCGCGCGAAGGGCCGGCGATGCCGGTGCAGAAACCGATCCCGGCCATCAGCGGCAGAATGCTCCAGCCCGGCAGGATGCCGGCCGCCAACAGTATCGCCAACAGGGCGGCGACGCCGAGGGCGGCGGCGATCAGCCGGTCATGGTCGCCCTTCTGGGCGAGAAAGCCGCCGAGCACGATGCCGGCTGCACCGCCCAGCAGGTAGGTCGATAAGGCCGCGGCTGCCGCGGTGATCGAGAGGTTATAGAGCGCCTGCAGGATGGGGCTGGCAAAGTTCTGGATAACGCCGAAGGCGGCGGTAATCAGCAGGAAGAACAGGAAGCACAGCCAGACGGCGCGCGAGTTGAGGAAGGCGAAGGCCGGACCGCTAGTCTGGCCGTGCTGGCTGGCGTGATAGCCGAGCGGATCGGCGATCGCCTGTCGCCGCCAGTAGAGCAGGGCTAGGGCGAGCAGGGCGACCAGCGTCGCGCCGAGCGCTGCGCTGCGCCAGCCGGCGACGGTGGCAATGCCGGCCATGAAGACCGGGGCCGCCGCCCAGCCCAGGTTGCCGGACAGGCCATGCACGGAAAAGGCATGACCAAGCCGCGGTTGCGAGACGTGGCGATTGAGCACCGTGAAGTCGGCCGGATGAAAGACGCTGTTGCCGAGGCCGGCCAGTGCGGCGACCACGACGAGCATCGGGTAGCCGGAAGCAAAATGCAGCACGACCCCGGCCAGCGCGAAACAGCTGATACCACCACCGAGCACCCGCGCCGCACCGAAGCGGTCGACGAGAAAGCCGGCCATCGCCTGACCGATACCGGAGACGATGAAAAAGACCGTCATCGTCGCCCCGATGCCGGTGAAGCTCAGCCCGAAATCGGCCATCAGCCAGGGAAAGAGGGGCGGCAGCAAAAGGTGGAAGAAATGCGAGACGCCATGGACGAAACCGATCAGCGAGATGGTTTCGAGATCGCGCTTGGCGGTGGGAGGGAGGACGGCTGCGGTCATGGCGGCGACGGAAAGATCGGACAGGAGCCAGTTTATTGAATCCCGGTTTGACTGAAATACGATAACGTGACATAAATTATCGCGATGCTGACACACCTGCCATTCGACCCATGCCCGCGTCGGGCGCCGACTGCCGACGAACCGCTCACCGTCAATCTGCGTAGCCTGCCGGCCGATGTGACGGTGCCGGCCCACAGCCACGACTGGGCCCAGCTGGCCTATCCCTTGCGCGGCGCCTTGCGCATTTCGGCGGCCGGCATGGCCTGGCTGGTGCCGGCCTTTCGCGCCGTCTGGATTCCGCCCGGGATCGAGCACGAGGTTGTCGCCCTCGGCGAGGTCGAATTGCGTACCGTCTATGTCGCCCGCGCGGCCTCGCCCTTACCGCTCGGGGCCTGTGCGGTGATCGAGGTATCCGGGCTGATGCGCAGCCTGATCGAGGCGCTCAGCGAGGCGGTCAAGGGCGAAGCGGCCGAGGACCGGCTGCGGCGCGACCTGATGATCCGCCTGATGTTGGCAGAAATGCGCCGGGCGCCGCCGCTTTCGCTGGGCCTGCCGCTACCCCGGGATCGCCGTCTGCAGGCGCTGTGCAACGCGCTGATCGAAGACCCGGCGTCGCCGCTGTCCTTGGCTGAATGGGCGGAGCGGGTCGGAGCCAGCGAACGGACCCTGGCCCGCCTCTTCCAGAGCGAACTGACCATGGGTTTCGGCGCCTGGCGCCAGCAATTGCGCCTGGCCCGGGCGCTCGACCTGATCGGCCGGGGGCGGCCCGGCGGCGAGGTCGCGGCCGAACTCGGCTACGCCAGCCAGGCGGCCTTTTCGGCGATGTTCAAGCGCGCCTTCGGAGTGCCGCCCGGGCGCTTCATGCAGGAACGGGCCAAGCTGGCCTGAACCGCGCTCAGGTCTGGTCCGGGTCGAGCTTCAACGAGGCCGAGTTGATGCAGTAGCGCAGCCCGGTCGGTGCCGGACCATCCGGAAAAACATGGCCGAGGTGGGCACCGCATTCGTGGCAGGTGACCTCGGTACGGATCATGCCGAAGCTCTGGTCGACGTGCTCATCGACCAGTTTCTCGTCGTTGGCGGTGTGAAAGCTCGGCCAGCCGCAGCCCGAATCGAACTTGGTCTCGGAACGGAAGAGCGGGGCGCCGCAGCAGATGCAGCGATAGGTGCCATCGTCATGGCAATCCCAGTACTGGCCGGAGAAGGCCGGCTCGGTCCCTTTCTTGCGGGCGACACGAAACTGCTCGGGGCTGAGTTCGGCGCGCCATTCGGCATCGGTTTTGACTATTTTCGTCATGGATTGGCATTCCTCGGGGTTGGCGACGCGATGTCGGACACCTATACTCGACGATGATTCACTCTGCCCAACAGGATAAACCGATATGAACCCCACCCCCCTCACCGACGCTGATCTCGACCGTCTGGAAGAACTGCTCGAAACCGAAGTTTTCGCTGACGAAGCCATGCGCCTCGATGAAGTCCAGGCCATGCTCTGCGCCATTGTCAGCGGTCCGGAGCCGGTGCAGCCCAGCGTCTGGTTGCCGGAAGCGCTGGGCAAGGGCATGGAAACTGACGATCCGGTGGTCGCCGAAACGGTGGAACTGCTGATGCGCCTGAACAACGATATCGCTGCCGCACTGCTCGCCGACGAAACGGTGGCCCCGGTGCTCTATCCGGAAGACGAAAGCTGCGAGACCTACGATTACGCCGCCTGGGCCGATTCCTACATCTTCGGTGCCGGGCTGGCCGGCGACTGGTACGACCTGGCCGGCAAGCATGCCGACGACCTTTCCGAATTGCTCGAACCGATGTTCATGCTCAACGGTATGCTCAAGGAAGACGTCGAAAAAAGCGGCGAGCGCTGGTTTGCGCCGGCCGAGGAAGCCCGTCTGGTGGGCGACATCCAGGAGAACCTGCCGGTCATCGTGCAAACGCTCTACAACTTTTGGCGCAACAAGCGCATGGGCGGCACCATCCGCCATGAAGAACCGAAGTCCGGTCGCAACGATCCTTGCCCCTGCGGCAGCGGCCGCAAATTCAAGCAGTGCTGCGGTCGTCCCGACAAGCTGAACTGAATCCGCTTCACCGCCGACTGCTGGACGGGCGGCTCAAGCGAACCGTCCGGCCGCTGCCTCAGCCGAGATCGACCGGCACGAAAATCCGCGAGTCGCCGCGTTCGACCAGTAGGGCGACCCGTTTGCCGGCTTTGGTGACCAAGGCGCGTAATTGCTCCGCCCCCTTGACCGCTTCACCATTGACCGAAACGATGATGTCGCCCGGCTGAATGCCGGCCCTGGCCGCCGGGCCACTGACGTTCTGAACCAGGGCGCCGCCCTTGACCTCGGCCTGCCGTTGTTCTTCGGGGTCAGGGAACGGACGGCGACGCCGAGCCGGCCCTTGTCGCCTTCGTGAGGCTCAACGGCGGCCAGCTTCTGGTCGCTGAAGCTGCCGATCTTGACGTTGATTTCGCGGGTTGCGCTATTGCGCCAGACTTGTAGCTTGACGCTTTCGCCAGCCGACATGCCGGCGACGATGGCTGGCAATTCGCCGGAATTGAAAATTTCCTTGCCGTTGATGGCGAGAATCACGTCGCCCGGCTCAAGGCCGGCCTGGGCTGCCGGGCTGCCTTTTTCCACCGAGTTGACCAAGGCGCCGGCCGGCTTCTTGAGGCCGAACGAGTCGGCCAGCGACTGGTCGATCTCCTGGATCGTCACCCCCATCCGGCCGCGCTGGACCTTGCCGTGCGTGGCGATCTGCCGCTCGACGTTGATCGCGACTTCAATCGGGATGGCGAAGGAAAGTCCCTGGTAGCCACCGCTGCGCGAGAAGATCTGCGAATTGATGCCGATCACCTCGCCGGCCATGTTGAACAGCGGGCCGCCGGAGTTGCCGGGATTGACCGCGACGTCGGTCTGGATGAAGGGAACGTAGCTGCCGTCCGGCAGGGAGCGCGATTTCGCCGAAACGATGCCGGCGCTGGCGCTGTTCTCGAAACCAAAGGGCGAGCCGATGGCCAGCACCCACTCGCCGACCCGGGTGGTGCCCGAACTGCCGATTCTCACGGTCGGCAGATCCTTGGCATCGATCTTCAGCACGGCGACGTCGCTCGCCTTGTCGAGGCCTTTCACCTTGGCCTTGAATTCACGCTTGTCGATCAGCTTGACGGTAACCTCCTCGGCGCCATCGACGACATGGGCATTGGTCAGGATGGTGCCGTCGGGCGTGACGATGAAGCCGGAACCCAGTCCGTGTATCGGCGATTCGCCGCCGGGTTGCGGCAGGCGGAAGTGGCGGAAGAGCTCGTAGAGCGGATCGTCCGGTGACAGTTGTGGCATGTTCGGACCATTGGCAGCGGTCTTGCGTGTTCCGGTGACGCTGATGTTGACCACGGCCGGGCCGTTGCGCTCGACGATGCTTCCCATGTCGGGCAGGGCTTGCGTCGCCAGCGGTGCCGCCGGGGCTGCGAGCGGGGCAGCCGTCGGGATTGCGGCACTGGCCTGACCGATCGCC
The DNA here is from genome assembly GCF_026261605.1 of Dechloromonas sp. A34. NCBI lineage: Bacteria > Pseudomonadati > Pseudomonadota > Betaproteobacteria > Rhodocyclales > Azonexaceae > Dechloromonas > Dechloromonas sp. A34. Next base: position 3,295,635 of record NZ_CP102486.1, on the reverse strand, counting down.
TGCAGTTGGCCGATGGAGTAGGCGCCACCGAGCGCCGCTGCAATGCTCAGCGCGGCGACCGTCAATTTAAGGTTTCGGATATTCATCATGGGTTTCCAATTTTTTTCATATGAGGTTGCAGTCGGTCGTGAAGACGATCTGACTAAGGCATGGTTTCGATTGGCGGCTGTCCGCGATGAGCGCTGAAACCTGCAACATCCGGAGGAGAGGCGCTTCCGGAGCGATTTTCCGTAGTCGGCGCCGGCTCGCGTTCGGCGTTGGCGATGGCTTCACCACCCACCGTGGCGCCGATGCTGCCCGCAATCAGCAGCGATCGCAGCAGGCCGGGCAGCCTGAAGTACTGGCGCGATACCTCGAGAAAGTTTGCGGTGTTCTTGTGATTCAACGTGTTGGTTTTGGTCATGGCAATTTCCTCGGCAAGAATCCAGAGTCCCATCTTTGCGGAGGCCAGCGATTTTTCAAGTATGCTTTTTGCGACGATTTGTATCGCCATGTTTCACAGCGCCGCGTTCCTGGCCAAGCAAGGGCAGGGCGGACCTATCAACGACGGATGACCAATGAAGCTCTATCTAGCCGGCCCCGATGTCTTTCGCCCGGATGCCCTGGCCTGGGCCGACGAAGCGCGCCAACTGTGCCAAGCCGCCGGCCATGACGCGCTGATTCCGCTCGATGGCGTCGAAACCACCGCACCGGGCATTTACCACGCCAACATCGACCTGATCCGTTCGGCCGATGCTGTGCTCGCCAACCTCAACCCGTTTCGCGGCTGCGAGCCGGATTCCGGTACCTGTGTCGAAGTCGGTTTCGCGCTGGCCCTGGGCAAGCCGGTGATCGGCTATCTGGCGCGCGATGAGACGACGACGGCCCGCGTCGAGCGGATTTCGGGGACTGCGCTCGAATGGCGCAATGGCCGGCCGCTCGATCAGGCCGGTCTGTATGTCGAGGATTTCGGCCTGCCGCTCAATCTGATGCTGGCGGTGCCGACAAGGATTGTCGTCGGCGGACTGAGTGAGGCGCTGCAGGCCGTTTAGGGATGGGCTTGCTTACTTGGTGATGGCCGATTTTCGGCCGGAGTATTGGTCGCTCAGTCGCAAGGCCGCATCGCTGAAACTGCTTGCTGGGTTGTCGTTGCAATAGCGGTTTACCCACTGCTCGATCGTGCCGCTGGAAATGGTCGAAACCTGCTGGCTCGGGCGCGCATAGTTGTAGCCGGTCAGCAGGCCACGTATCCAGACGATGTAAAGGGCGCGCTGATCGGCATCGTCCTTGGATTGCTTCCAGACCTGGCAGCTCATGTCGTCGAACCCCAGGGTCTTCAGTGGCTCCGCCCGGGCGGGCGAGGGGCCGAGGACAAGCAGCACCAGTGCGGCAAGCGCGATGGAAAGCGGATTTCGGTACTTCCTGAAAGACATGCCACGACTCCGGTTGGCAATGAGAACGACCCAACGGTATTTTGCCACCATATGCGCTGTCGATTGAACTCATTCGGGCCTCAAGACATGCTTACAGTGCGGATTGGCGAAATGTTTCCCACTGTTCGTGCGTCGTTTTGGTCATCGCGTCGACCGTTTCCAGAAGCTCGGACATCCATCTTTCGCCTTGGGCAAAATCGCTCAGCTGGTCGGCGCTGGCTGCGCCACCACGCCCGCTGGCGCGCAATTGGTCCCAGGCCAGAACATTGCCCATGGCATAGACAACGTCGCGCAGCCGATCGAGCTTCTTGCCCCAGTCGCCGATCGCCACCCGATCCTCCGAAGGCTGGAGATCCCTGAGGATGCAGGGTTGGCCGTCGTACGTCACCGGCTGGAGAAAGGCATGGTCGACCGCTTGCAGTCGATTCTGAATTGTGGCGATCCGCCTGGCCTCGTCTTGCCATACCGGTTGGATGACGTCGATCTGGCGCAGACGAGGCAGCAGGGATGAGGGGTGCGTGGCCTTCAGGTCGAGCAGATAGTTTTCATCCGGCGAGCCCTTGCCGTCGACCAGAATGACGTAGCGGGTGACGCCCAGGCTGCCGGTGCCGGCGATCCGACGCGCCACGTCGAGGACCTTGAAAAAGCCGGGTTTGGGCTGCTCGGCCGCCCAGCGTTTCATGAAGGCCGTGACTTTGTCCCGCTCGCTCGCAGCGACGGCAAGCGCCTTGATCCCATCGATCTTGATCCGTCGTTGCCCGTCGTCGAGGATGGTGCGGCGGTCGAGGAAGTTCTCCCGTTTGCGCTCGGCGAGCGCCACGAACAAGTCATGGATCAGGCCCGACGAGGTTTCGCCTTCGACCCAGAGCGGCTTGCCGCGCAGCAGGGCGGCGCGGTAACTATGCAGGCAGTCGCTGGCGACGGCCCTGGTTTCGGCCTCCGTCGCGCGCAGGGTTTCGGCGCCGCAGCGGATGCTGGTTAGCAGCCGGACGATATCCCAGGTGCAGGGCGCCAGGGCACTTTCGTCGAAGTCATTGATGTCGAAATAGACCAAGCGGTTGTCGGCCTTGTAGCTGCCGAAATTCTCGAAATGCAGGTCGCCGCAGCACCAGGCCAAGGGGGCCCGGTCTAGCACCGGGGCGTCGGGCAGCGCATCGTAGAAGAGGTGGCAGGCACCGCGCAGGAAGACGAAAGGGCTTTCCTTCATCTTGGCGTAGCGCATGGTCAGCCGTTCCGGGTCGCGCCCGCTATCGCGTTTCCGGATCGCCTCGATGATGGGGTTCATGCGCTTTGCTCCGGTGAGAGGTTGGCGATTGCCGACGGCAGGCCGTCAGGCGTCAGAGCAGAATGGTGTCGTCGTGCGAATAGGCGGGCGCGCAGCAGCACAGTATGTGCAATGCCTCGCTGCCCGTATTTTCGACGCGATGCGGCGTGCCTGGCGCAATGGCGATGCTGTCGCCGACCCTGATTGTGAATTTCTCGGTGCCCAGCGTCATCAGCCCGCTGCCGCGGGTGACGTGGTAGATCTCTTCGCTGCTGTCGTGGCGATGGAGCTGGGTCGCACCCCCGGGGGGAACGACCGCTTCGGCCAGACTCTGCCGGCGCACCGCATGCTGGCTAGGGTGGAGCAGTTCGCGGATTTCCGAGCCGTCCTTGGTGATGTAAGGCGCCACCTGGCGCAGCGCGGTCCTTGCCTTCACTTGCCGCCCCAGGGCTGGATTGGCACGGTGGAGATGGCATTGGCCGGCGCCCCCTCGATCAGCTTGCGGCTGATCGCGAGGTAGATCAGGACTTTGCGCTTGGCGTCGTAGGAGCGATGGATGGCGGTTTCCTTGAAGAGCAGTGAGGTGTTTTCACTGAAGGCGATTTCGTCTTCCGGCAACTTGGCCGGCAGCGTGATCGGGCCGATCTGGCGGCAGGCTAGCGAAAACTGCGAGGGATCTTCGGCCAGGCCAAAGCTGCCCTTGACACCGCCGGTCTTGGCCTGGCTGACGTGGCATGTGACGCCGGGAATTTTCGGGTCGTCGAAGGCATAGACGCAGACCCGGTGATTGGCGCCGATCAGCTTCCAGGCGGTGGTGACGCAGCCGACCTCATCAGCTGCCGCAGGAAGACTGGCGGGCAGGGCGAGGGCGGCGAGGATCAGGGGCAAGTGGCGCATGGCGGGTTGTCGGGCGAGTGGTGGAAGTTCAAGCATGCCGCAGAGTGTGCAGGAAGGCGAGCCCTTCGCGCTGGCCTTCGATCAGCAGGCCGTTGATGAAGGCCGGGCTGCGGTCGAGCTTGGACGGGTAGTCGAGCTCGCGCTTGAGCGGGATGTGGCGAACCGTGACCTGCTTGAATTGCTCGGCATTCAGCCAGCCTCTGGCCAGCCACTTGTTGGTCTGGTCGACAAAAAACAGTTCCTGGTTCAGCGAGAGGTTGCCGGCCAGTTCGTTGCGACGGTCGGTGATTTCGTTGCTCAGCTTGGGTTCCTGGCTACGCTGTTCCGGGTTGATTTGGATGATCCAGATTTCGTCGGGTTTGTCCTCGCGACTTTGTTCGCCGGCCAGGAAGCCGCGGATCGGCGGGTTTTCCGAAAAGAGCCCGTCCCAGTAGAGACCGTGGCCGATACGGACGGCGCGGAAGAGCTCGGGGATCGCCGCCGAGGCGAGCAGAGCCTCGGGGGTGATGCGTTTTTCCTCTTCCGGGTGGTGCGAATGGAAGACCGTGAACTCTCCGGAGAGAACGTCGACGGCACCGACCAGCAGGCGCGGTGAGTTTGTGCCGATCAGGTTCGGCAATTGCGCGAAATCGACATGGCGCTGGATGGCGTCGGCGAGGACTTCCTGGCCGCCGGCCGGCAACTGGTAGGGACTGATTTCCGGCATGGCGAGATAACCGGAACTGCGCTGGAGCCAGACCAGGAAGGAATTGAACATGCTGTCCGGCAATTTCTTGGCCGACATGTCGCGCCAGAACGCCTCCAGCAATTCCGCACCCCTTCCCGGGTCGCCGAGCAGCAGGCTGTACCAGGCAATCGTCGCGCACAGCGCGCCGCCGGAGGTGCCGGAAAATCCGATGATCCGATGCTCGGACGGCTTCAGGTTGCGCAGCAGGGCCTGCAGGACACCGCCGGTGAAGGCCGTATGGCTGCCGCCACCCTGACAGGCGATGGCAATGGTCTTGGCGGGAGCGGTGGGAATTGGATCGGGAGGATTCACGGTGGGACTCCGGCGAAAGAAGTGCCCTTAGTTTGCCACGGATTGGTTTTTGTAATGACATTGGCACGCAATGATTTGCCGTCTGTCATTATGCAGCGCCGGGCGGCGAAGCCGACGCTCAGCGTAGCGGCTTCATCCGGCCAACGTGCTTGGCGAGAATCTTGTAGGTGTCGCGGTCGAATGGCGGTCGGCCGGTTGCCAGCAGCGTGTGGATATCCTCTTCGCTTTTCACCGTGCCCAGGTAACGCCAGCCAGCGACGAGGTGTGTCTCGTCCCCCTCGTGGATCAGCGCCGGACCGTTCAGTGGCCAGGCGGCCAGCTTGAGTCGGGCGAGGGCGCCGACCAGTCGCATCGTGTGCCTGGCGTAAGGCTCGTTGCCGACGCAAGCCCCCTTGCACCGCCTGATCTGGAAGCCGAAACAGGGTTTGCCGGGAGCGGTCTTTTCCAGGCCGAGCAGGGCGTCGCACAAATGGTGTTCGGTGGCCAGGGCGCGCAGCACGTCGGTTGCCTCCTTGGTGCTCTTGAACAGGCCGTAGCACGAGGCGCGGATGTCGAAGTCGAGATCCTGTGCCGAGGCCAGCAGCGGGCGCAGCCAGCCTTCTCCTTCATCGATCAGCGTCCAGGTGCACAGCTCGTCGTTCTTGCGCAGCAGGCGGTTGTGAGTCGGCTGCAATTGCTTGACCAGTGCCGCTTCCTTGAGCAGGGCACCGATTTCGCCGGCGGTCTCGATCCAGTCGATGCGCTTAACCTGCTGCGACAGCGCCATATCCTTGGCCGACTGATGGTCGGCCGCGAAGTGCGAAAGCACCCGCTGGCGGATGTTCTTGGCCTTGCCGACATAGAGCGGCAGGGCGTTTTCACCGTAAAAAAGATAGACGCCGGGCGTGTCGGGGAGGTCATCGACGATGCCGGCGTCGAGATGCGGCGGCAGGCTGGGGTGGGCGTCCTGGGCCTTCAGTGCGGCTTCGATCGCCGCGCTGTCGAGGCCGGCGTGGATCTTCTGCCAGAACTGGTGAATCAGCTGGGCATCGGCCAGCGCCCGGTGGCGTGCCTCGGCAGCCAGGCCGTGGCGCTCGATCAGCGAATCGAGGTTGTGGCGCTTGTGCTCGGGGAACAGGGCGCGCGACAGCTTGACCGTGCACAGCACCGGGGCGCGAAAAGTGACGTCGAGCCGCCTGAACTCATTCTTTAAAAAGCCGTAGTCGAAGCGCGCGTTGTGGGCGATGAACAGGCGGCCTTCCAGGCGGCGCAGCGTTTCGGCGGCGACGTCTGCGAACGAGGGGGCGTCGGCCACCATCTCGTTACTGATACCGGTCAGTTGTTCGATAAAGGGCGGGATGCGGGTGCCCGGATTGACCAGTTGCTGCCATTCGCGAACGGTACCGTCGGCATCGACTTCGACGATGCCGATTTCGGTGATCCGGTCGACGGTGGCGGTGGCCCCGGTGGTTTCCAGGTCGACAAAAGCTAGTGGGCGCATGTCGTGGATTTTCTCACGGCGCAAGCGATTCGCCGGTTTCTCCAGGCAATTATTCAGAGGGAATGGGCGTAGAATGGCCTTGTTGCGTTGCAGCATTGCAAGGATCCATCATGAACAAGATGCTCACCATCGACGGCAACGAAGCCGTCGCCTCGGTTGCCTTCCGGGTTTCCGAAGTGATCGCGATTTATCCGATCACCCCCTCGTCCGGCATGGGCGAACTGTCAGACGAATGGGCGGCACAGGGTAAGCTCAACATCTGGGGCAGCGTCCCCAAAGTGGTCGAACTGCAGTCCGAAGGCGGCGCCGCCGGTACCGTCCATGGCGCACTGCAGGCGGGGGCGCTGGCTACCACCTTCACTGCCTCGCAGGGCCTGCTGTTGATGATCCCCAATATGTACAAGATCGCCGGCGAATTGACGCCGACGGTCTTTCACGTCGCCGCCCGTGCTGTGGCGACGCACGCGCTGTCGATCTTCGGCGACCATTCCGACGTGATGGCGACCCGCGCCACCGGCTTTGCCATGCTGGCTTCCAATTCGGTCCAGGAAGCGCACGACATGGCGGCCATCGCCACCGCCGCAACGTTGGCCGGGCGGATTCCGGTGCTGCATTTCTTCGACGGCTTTCGCACCTCGCATGAAGTGGCCAAGATCACCGCCATCGACGATGGTGTATTGCGCAAGCTGCTGCCGCCGGAGCGGGTCAGCGCCCAGCGCGGCCGTGCCCTGTCGCCGGAGCACCCGGTACTGCGCGGCACCGCGCAGAATCCGGATGTCTTCTTCCAGGGCCGCGAGGCACAGAACCCGTGGTTCGACGCCTTCCCCGGCACTGTCCAGTGCTGCATGGATGAATTCGGCAAGCTGACCGGCCGCCATTACAAGTTGTTCGACTACGTCGGCGCTCCCGATGCCGAACGCGTCATCGTGCTCATGGGCTCCGGGGCCGAAACGGCGCAGGAAACCGTCGACCACCTGAATCGCCAGGGCGAGAAGGTCGGACTGCTCAAGGTCCGCCTATTCAGGCCCTGGGCGCCGGCCGCCTTGCTCGTCGCATTGCCGGCGACGACGCGGAATATTGCCGTGCTCGACCGCTGCAAGGAGCCGGGGGCCGAGGGGGAGCCACTCTACAAGGACGTCCTGGTTGCCCTGGCCGAAGACATTTCCAGCGAGGCACCACGCTTCGCCAAGCTGCCCCGGGTGATCGGCGGCCGTTACGGGCTGGGTTCCAAAGAATTCAACCCGGCCATGGTGCTCGCCGTTTTCGACGCCCTGGCCGGCGAGCAGCCGAAGCGCCGCTTTACGGTCGGCATCCACGACGATCTGAGCGGCCTGTCGCTGCCGTTCGATCCGGCCTTCCGCACCGCCGCGGCGCATGAGACCTTTGCGGCCGTGTTCTACGGCCTGGGTTCGGACGGCACGGTGTCGGCCAACAAGAACTCGATCAAGATCATCGGCGACGAAACGGCGCTGCATGCCCAGGGCTATTTCGTCTACGACTCCAAGAAGTCGGGGGCGATGACCGTTTCGCACCTGCGTTTCGGGCCGCAGCCGATTCACTCGACCTACCTGACCGGCGCCGGCGACGCCAAATTCATCGCCTGCCACCAGCCCCTGTTCCTCGAAACCCATGATCTGCTGGTGCATGCCGCAGCGGGCGCGGTTTTCCTGCTCAATACCGAGGTGCCGCCCGCCGAGGTTTGGGCCACGCTGCCGCCGGCCATGCAGCGAACGATGGTGGACAAGCGGATCAGCTTCTACGTCATCGATGCCTATCAGGTCGCGGCCGACGCCGGCATGGGGCGGCGTATCAACACCGTGATGCAGACCTGCTTCTTCGCCATTTCCGGCATCCTGCCGCAGGACGAGGCGATCGCCGCGATCAAGCACGCCGTCGAAAAGACCTATGGCCGCAAGGGCCGACGCATCGCCGAGCTGAACTATCGGGCGATCGACATGACGCTGGCATGCCTGCATCAGGTGGCGGTACTGGCCGAGGCGAGTTTTGCCGCGGAACAAGCGATCGTAGTGCCAGCGGTCAGCGATTTCGTCCGCCAGATGACCCTGCCACTGATCGCCGGCCGCGGCGATGCGTTGCCGGTGTCGCTGTTCCCGGCCGACGGCACCTGGCCGCTCGGCACCGCCAAGTATGAAAAGCGCAACCTGGCCTTGCAGATACCGGTGCTCGAAACCGACCTGTGCACGCAATGCGGCAAGTGCGTTTTTGTCTGCCCGCATGCCGCCATCCGCGCCAAGGCCTATCCGGCCGAACTGGCCGACGGGGCGCCGCCGAGTTTCAAGAGCATGGCGATTCGCAGCAAGGATTACCCGGCCGGATGGAAGATGAGTTACCAGGTGGCGCCTGAAGACTGTACCGGCTGCACGCTGTGCGTCGAAGTCTGCCCGATCCGCGACAAGAGCAATGTTTCGCGCAAGGCGCTGAACATGGCCGAGCAGGCACCACGACGGGCCCCGGAAGCGGAAAACTGGGAATTCTTCCTGAAACTGCCCGATTACGACCGGCGCCTCGCCAAGCGCGGCACGGTGCCCGGCGCCATGTTGCTGCCGCCGCTCTTCGAATTTTCCGGGGCTTGTGTCGGCTGCGGCGAAACGCCCTATATCCGGCTGGCGACGCAACTGTTCGGCGACCGCATGCTGGTCGCCAACGCCACCGGCTGCTCGTCGATCTATGGCGGCAATCTGCCGACGACGCCGTACTGCACCAATGCCGAGGGCCGCGGTCCGGCCTGGAACAACTCGTTGTTCGAAGACAACGCCGAGTTCGGCCTCGGCATGCGCCTGGCCACCGACCAGCTGGCCGAAGCGGCGCGCACGCAGTTGAAGGCGATGGCGCTTGAAGTCGGCGACGCCCTGGTCGAAGCGCTGCTCAAAGCCGAGCAGGGCAGCGAAGCCGGCATCCATGAACAACGCGAGCGCGTTGCCCTGCTCCAGGCCAAGCTGGCTCACATCGCGACGCCGGCCGCCGCGCAGCTGGCGGCGCTCGCCGATTACCTGATCCGGCGCAGCGTGTGGATCATCGGCGGCGACGGCTGGGCCTACGACATCGGTTTCGGCGGCCTCGACCACGTGCTGTCCTCAGGCGCCGACGTCAATATCCTGGTTCTCGATACCGAGGTCTATTCCAATACCGGCGGCCAGAACTCCAAGGCGACGCCGCGCGGCGCAGTCGCCAAATTCGCGGCCGGCGGCCAGCCCAACCGCAAGAAGGATCTGGCGCGGATCGCCATGGATTACGAAAACGTCTTCGTCGCCAAGGTCGCCTATGGCGCCAAGGACACGCACACGCTGAAGGCCTTCCTCGACGCCGAAAGCTATCCCGGCGTCTCGATCATCATCGCCTATAGCCCGTGCATCGCGCACGGGGTCGATCTGTCGCACAACCACCGGCAGCAGGATCTCGCCGTCAAGGCCGGCCACTGGCCGCTGTTGCGCTACGATCCCAGGCTGCGCGAGCAGGGGCGCAACCCGATGTCGGTCGATAGCGCCGCGCCGAGCATTCCCTTCCGCGAATTCGCCCGCAACGAAGCCCGCTTTACCGTACTTGAACGTCAGCATCCGGAAGCCGCCGAGCGCTTCATGGTGCAGGCCGAAAAGGATGCCAAACTACGCCACCAGGAATATCTCGAACTCGCCGAAATGGCCCTGCCCGAAGCCGAGATCGAGAAAAAAGCCGAAGCCGCCGCCGAAACCAAGGAGACCCCCCATGCCTGATCTTTCGACCCGCTACCTGGGCCTGAATCTGAAAAATCCGCTGGTCCCGTCGTCGTCGCCGCTCAGCCACGACCTCGACACCGTGCTGCAGCTTGAAGATGCCGGGGCGGCGGCCATCGTCATGCATTCGCTGTTTGAGGAGGACATCCGCAACGACGAGCAGATGGTCGACCGCTTTCTCGTGCACCCCGAGACCTTCGGCGAGGCCAACGGGCATCTGCCCTACGGGAAGAACTACCAGAGCCGGCTGGATGGCTATCTGGCGCAGATCGAGCGCCTGAAGTCACGGCTGGACATCCCCGTGGTGGCCAGCCTGAACGGCTCCTCGCTCGGCGGCTGGGTCGAACTCGGCGAGGAAATGCAGGCGGCCGGTGCCGATGCGCTGGAGCTCAATGCCTGGTTCATGCCCTCGGATCCGAAAGTTTCCGGCGAGGCGCTGGAAGATCACTACATCTCCTTGCTCAAGGAGTTGAAGGCGGTGGTCAGGATTCCGGTGACCATGAAGCTTTCGCCTTTCTTCTCGTCGCTGCCGCATTTCCTGCACCAGGCTGAAATGGCCGGTGCGGCCGGCGTCTCGCTGTTCAATCGCTTCTACCAGCCGGACATCGATCTGGAGACGCTGAGCGTCGTCGATCGCGTGCATCTCTCATCCTCGGCCGATACCTTGCTGAGCATGCGCTGGATCGCCATCCTGCGCGGCCGCACCCGGCTGACCCTGGCCGCCACCGGCGGCGTGCACACCGGCGAAGATGCCCTGAAAATGTTGCTCGCCGGGCCGATGCGGTCCATATGGCGAGCGCGCTGCTGCAGCGAGGGCCGGCCGCCCTGATGGAAGTTCTCGACGGCATGCGGCACTGGATGGAAACGCGGGAATACGCGTCGGTGGCCCAGCTCAAGGGCTCGATGAGCCAGCAGAACTTGCCCGATCCCAGCGCCTTCGCCCGCGCCGCCTACCTCAACGTGCTCGACTCCTTCACCGCGCCACGCACCAGCAAGTCGCATTAGCCGGGGGGAGGGTCAATCGGCAGCGGCTCAGATATCGGGCCGCGAGTGGCCGGTGTCGCCGAAGTCCTGCTGCTCCTGGCAGAAGAGCGCCAACCAATGGTGATTACGCAGAATGGCGAGGCGACGACCGGTGATTACCGTCTTCACAGCGGTCAAGCAGCAACCCGGAATCGAAATTAAAATGGCGCGGATCAGTACCGCGCCGTTTTTTCGATCTGCCGGAGGAAATTGGTAAAGGTCTCTGCCCGCTTTGGTCCACTGTGTGTCACCCGTCCTTCGCCGGCGGCACGAAAGGAAACTTGATGAACAACGAAGACGTGATCGGCGACGAGCTAAAGAATTACATCCATGCCTTGCTCAAGGCGATGGTTCAGCATGGCGGCTCCGATCTGTTTGTCGCGCGCGACTTTCCGCCGACCATGAAGGTGCACGGCACGATGAAGGCGTTGTCGGCGCAGAAGCTGACCGCCGACATTTCGCGCAAGCTGGCGCTGATCCTGATGAATCACCAGCAACGCGAAGATTTCGACCGCGAGATGGAGTGCAATTTCGCCATTTCATTGCCCGGGATCGCCCGTTTCCGCGTCAATGTCTTCCAGCAGCAGGCGGCGGTCAGCATGGTCATCCGCACCATCACCAGCGAAATTCCCAACTTCGACAAGCTCGGCCTGCCGCCGATCCTGCGTGAGGTAATCAGCGCCAAGCGCGGCCTGGTGCTGGTCGTGGGCGGCACCGGCTCCGGCAAGTCGACGACCATGGCGGCGATGATCGATCACCGCAACTCAACGGCGCCCGGCCACATCATCACCGTCGAAGACCCGGTCGAGTACGTCCATGTCTCGAAGCAATGCCTGATATCGCACCGGGAAGTCGGGGTCGATACGCTGTCCTGGCACAACGCCCTGAAGAACACGCTGCGCCAGGCGCCGGACGTCATCCTGATCGGTGAAATCCGCGACATGGAAACCATGGAACACGCGCTGGCCTTTGCTGAAACCGGCCACCTGTGCATGGGCACGCTGCACGCCAACAACGCCAACCAGACGCTCGACCGGGTGGTCAATTTCTTTCCCGACGAACGCAAGGCGCAGGTCATGATGGACCTGGCTTCCAACCTCAAGGCCGTCGTTTCCCAGCGCTTGGTCCGCTCGATAGACGGCAAGCGCAAGGCGGCCATCGAAATCCTGCTCAACACGCCGACCGTGGCCGAACTGCTTTCCAAGGGGCAGTCGGCCGCGATCAAGCCGGTGATGGACAAGAGCCGCGAGCTGGGCATGCAGACCTTCGACCAAGCCCTGTTCGACCTCTACGACGCCGGCCACATCAGCTACGACGAGGCGATCCGCAACGCCGACTCGACCAATGAACTGCGGCTGGCCATCAAGCTGAAGAGCAAGAAAGGCGAGCCGTCGACCGCAAGCGGCCTGTCACTGTCGATGGAAGAAAAGGAAGAGCCGCCCGCCGAAGCCGCCGCCGAAGAGGCGGCCAGCGCCGGTTAAGCGTTTCCCCTGGCGCTGCTCGGCCGGCTTACGGCGTTTTTGCCGACGATCAGGAGGGGGTAGATTCCCCAATTGTTTGTGCTTCAGCCGCCGGAAGTTGGCCTGTGGCGAGGCTTTCCAGCCATACATGCAGCTTGCCCGCAGCGTCCGGCCATTGCGGGTCGAGCATCAGCATGTGGCCAGCCCCCTCGATGACCTGTGTTTTGGCATTCCACGAGGCAGCGGTGAAGAAAAGCATCGAGGCCGGGAAGACCTGGTCGGCCGAACCACCCATGACCAGCGCCGGAATGCGGGCCCGGCCACGGGCGATGCGAAAGGGCGCCGTGACCATTTCGGCCACGGCCTTTTCCGATTCCGGCTGGATCAGCGGCAGGTACTGGACGGATTCCTCCAGCGCCATGCTCGGCGAAAAATAAACACGGGCCATGGTGCGCATGGTTTTTTCGTTGGTCGTGCCGTTCACCGCATTTGGCAACTCGGCAAAGAAATCCGGCATGGTCAACGCGAAGCGGCTGGCCGTGCCACCCGTTCCGGTGGGCGGCACAGGCGCCAGGAAGGCCACGGCGCACGCCGTGCCCCGTTCGAGAAAACGCTGGCTGACCAGGCAGCCCATCGAATGAGCGATCAGCACCGGTGCCGCGGGCAGGCTGGCGACGGCAGCAGCGAGATCGGCGACGTAATCGTCGATGCCGAAATCGTCGAGCTGCGCCCGATCCGCCGGGCGGCTGCCGTGGCCGGAAAGCTCAAGCGCGTAGCAGTCGTAGCCCTGCTCCTGGAAATACGGAATGAAGCGGACGCCCCACAGGGCGGCGTTACTGTAACCGCCATGCACGAAAAGCAGCGGCGGCCGGGTACTCGGCTGACGGGCGGGGTAGTGGTGAATAATCGGGGGTTTCGCGGACATTTAGATATTCCTGGTTGAAAATGAGGGCGGATAAAGAGGTCAGCGCAATTTGAATTTTCAATTCATTTTGAATCTGCGCCAGGATGCATTTCTTCATCCCCTCAACGTGGCAGATCACGCCGATCATCTTGCCCCTGGCTTTCAGCATGTCGCGGACGACTTTCGTGAACGCACGAACAAGCTTCAATTGCTTTACAGAAGCCTACAGTCGCTTCTCCCTCTGCGCGGCCAAAATTTCCGGCAACTTGACCTCGATCCAGTCGGCCAGCGCCTCCACCTTTTGGCCTATTTCTTCCCCGAGCGGTGTTAGCCGGTATTCGACGTGGGGCGGCACCACCGGGTAGGAAATGCGCTCGACGAAGCCGTCGCCTTCCAGCCATTGCAGGGTCTGGGCGAGCATTTTTTCGCTGATGCCGTTTACTTTGCGGCGCAGGTCGCTGAAGCGCTGGGTGCCGCTCAAGAGGGCGACCAGCAGCAGGACGCCCCAGCGGCTGGTGACGTGCTTCAGCACTTCGCGGGAAGGGCATTTTTCGGCAAACAGTTGGCCGCGCTGCATGAGTTCGGCAAAGCCGGGCCGGGGATTGCTGTCGTTATGCATTTGAAACTTACCTTTGGGTGCGTACTTACTAAAAGTTAGTGTCGTCGCTATTCTGCCGACTCCACCCACTGAAATAAAGGAATTTTCATCATGATCGTCGTTACCGGAGCCTCCGGCCAACTGGGCAGCCTTGTCATCGAAGCCCTGTTGAAGAAACTGCCGGCTGGCGAAATCGTCGCCGCTGTGCGCCATCCGGAGAAAGGTGCCTATCTGGCGGCGCGCGGCGTGCAGGTTCGCCAGGCCGATTACGACCAGCCGGCCAGTCTGGCCTCCGCGTTTAAGGGCGCCGACAAGCTGCTGCTGATTTCGGCCAGCGAGGTCGGTCGCCGCGTGCCGCAACACCGCGCCGTGATCGAGTCAGCCAAGGCTGCCGGCGTCGGCCTGCTGGCCTATACCAGCATCCTGCATGCCGACACTTCGCCGCTGCCGCTGGCCGCCGAGCACCAGGAAACGGAAAGCCTGATCCGCGCTTCCGGCCTGCCGGCGCTCATCCTGCGCAATGGCTGGTATTCCGAGAACTACCTCGCCGGCATCCCGACCGCGCTGCAATACGGCGTGGTGCTGGGCAGTGCCGGGGAGGGCAGGATCGCCTCGGCGGCGCGTGCGGACTATGCCGAAGCGGCGGCTGCGGTGTTGATGCTGGACAACCAGGCCGGGCGCATCTACGAACTGGCGGGCGACCAGGCCTACACGCTGGGCGACATGGCCCGCGAAATCTCGCAGCAATCCGGCAAGGCCGTGGCCTACCAGAATCTCCCGGAAAGCGAGTTCAAGGCCGCTTTGCTCGGCGCTGGTTTGCCGGAAGGGTTGGCGACGCTGCTGGCTGAATCCGACATCGGCGCATCCAAGGGCGGTCTGTTCGATGACGGCCGGCAACTTAGCCGGCTGATCGGTCGCCCGACGACAACGCTGGCCGCGCAGGTCAGGCTGGCCTTGGGCTAAAGGCCGTGGGTAGAGCCTGCGGTCGCCACCATCGGCACCAGCAGGCGGCTTTGGCCGCTCAGTGCGACGCCATCGCGCTTGCTTGCGATAGCGCTCGCGACAGCGCGGAGGGGCTGGTGTAGCCGGCATCCCGCGCTGCCGCCTTCAATCCTTTGCCCGACTGCACGGCGCGCTGGGCAATCGCCAGCCGGATTGCCGAGAGGTATTTGCCCGGAGTTGCCAGCATTACCTCGCGGAAGGTATTGGCGAAGGCGGTGCGCGACATGCCGGCTTCTTCGGCCAGCGATTCCAGCGTCCATTTGAATTGCGGCTGGGCGTGGATGGCGACCAGGGCGCGGGCGATGCGCGGATCGGCCAGACCGCTCAACAGTCCGCCGGAGGTTTTCGGGTGAGCTATCAGGTGGCGCAGCAGGCCGATAAACAGGATGTCGCCGGCCCGGTCTAGCAGTGCCGGCTGGCCGCAGCGCGGCGCCTCCAGTTCCGAGGAGATCAGGTCGATTACGTGGCGCAGCGAGGATTCGGCACCGTCAATCGAGACCACCTGCGGTGTGGAGAATTCGTTGAGTAGCAGCGGGGCGACCGGTCCATCGAGCCAGGCGCGGGCGCACATCAGGCGCTGGAAGTTTTCTGCCGCCGGTGTTTCGAGTGCATGTGCGATGTCTGAACGGCAGATGACGATGCAGGGTGCCTGGAGTGCGATGCTGGCGGATGACCATAGTTGAAGGCGTATTTCACCTTCCGCCAGCAAGTGGATATGCAGGAAGGGAGATGGTTCAGCGGCGAAGTCCAGTCTGGCGATGCCGGCCGGCGGCAGGTTGACTTCTACGCGCGGTGCAAGGCCTTCGAGCAGGGCGGACAGTCGATCGAGGCGGTTAAGTTGCATCTGTACGAATTGCAAATATATATGAACGATTGGTTGCACTTAGTTCAGCACAATGGTCCGTGTCGGTCAAGCAGTGACGCACCGCTGAAACCGGCCTTCAACGATCTTGCGAAGACCCAGCAATTCAACGAAAGGATGCCTGATGACCGCTACCGCCCTGATGCCCCGCCACCCCGTTCCCGCGCTCAATGTGGCGTTAACCGACGGCAGCCGTTTCGTGCTCGGCGCAGCTCCAGGAGAGTGCTTCGACCTTGTCGTCTTTTATCGTGGCCTGCATTGCCCGATTTGCGCCAAGTACCTGCTGGAACTCGAACGCCTGGTGCCCGAGTTCGAAAAACGCGGCGTCCAAGTCGTCGCGGTCAGCAGCGACGATGGCGAGCGCGCCCATGCCATGGCCGACAAGGTCAAGGCCGGCGACATCAAAATCGGCTATGGCCTGAGCCTCAAAAGCGCCCGCCAGTGGGGGCTGTATATCAGCGCCTCGCGTGGCAAGACCTCGATTGGCATCGAGGAGCCGGCGCTGTTCAGCGAACCGGGTGTTTTCCTGGTCCGCCCGGATGGCACGCTTTATTACGGTGCGGTGCAGACCATGCCCTTCGCTCGCCCGCAGTTTCAGGACCTGCTCGGTGCCGTCGACTTCGCCATCGCCCACGACTATCCGGCGCGCGGCGAATATGCCGGTAGCGTCTGAGTTTTCGCCGCGATTGGCCCGCCCTAAATACTCAACCGCGAATACCCGACCCCGCCGCCCTTGTCGACGCGGATCTGCGCCGGGATGCGCTCCTTCATGCCTTCGACGTGGCTGATAACGCCGATCATCTTGCCGCTGGCGTTCAGGGTGTCGAGGGCGTTGAGGGCGATTTCCAGGGTGTCGGCGTCGAGGGTGCCGAAGCCTTCGTCGAGGAACAGCGAGTCGATCGAGGTTTTGTGGCTGACCAGGTCGGAGAGGGCCAGGGCCAGCGCCAGGCTGACCAGGAAGCTTTCGCCGCCGGACAGCGTGCGCGTGTCGCGGGCGACTTCGCCTTGCCAGCTGTCGACGATGTCGAGTTCCAGTTCGCCGGTGGTCTTGCGGCGCAGCAGGTAGCGGCCGTGCAGGCGGGCGAGGTGGCCGTTGGCGAGGTGCAGCAGGTGGTCGAGGGTCAGGCCCTGGGCGAACTTGCGGAACTTGTCGCCCTTGGCCGAGCCGATCAGGCCGTCGAGGCGCTGCCAGATATCGCTCTCGGTGATTTGTGCGGCGATCTGGGCGAACAGCGCCTGCTGGCTTTGCCGTGCCTGTTCGTCACGGCTGAGTAGGGCGCGCTGGGCGCCGAGTTGTTCGCTGAGTTGGCGGCGCTGGGTGTCGAGTTGGGCGAGGGTTTCGTCGAGTTCGACGAGCGGCGGGATGGGTGTTTCGCCGGTGCTGACTTGCAGGCGGATGACCTTTTCGCGGGCCGCCGTGAGTACGGCTGCGGCCTGCTGTTTCGCCAGTTGCCGGGTTTCCTGCAGTTGCCGCAGGCGCTGGCGTTCTTCGGCTGGTAGCAGCGCAGCGCTGTAGGCGGCGAGGTCGGCGAAGGGGCTGGCGGCGAGGGCGGTTTGCCAGGCGGTCGCGGCGTCGGCGAGGGCTCTTTGCTGCTGGGCGAGGTTGGTTTCGAGTTGCGCTTGTCGGCCTTGTTGCGCGGCGAGTTGCTGGGTCAGGTCGGCGATGCGCTCGGCGCAGCGGGCGAGGGCGGCGGCCGGATCATCGGTGGCCGGCAGGTCCATGGCCGACGGCGTTTCCGGGAAAGCTTTCCGGCGCTCCGCCCAATGCACCGCCTGGATTTGTGCGGCGTCGTGGCGCTCCTGCTGCTGGACGAGGAGGGCGGCCAGCGCCTGCCGGCGTTGTTGCGTTTGCTGCCAGTGCTGCCATTCGCCATCGCGTTCGCCTAGCCAGGTGGCGGGGTCGGTCGGGATTTCGCTCAGCGTTTCGATCAGCTTTGCATCGAGTTCGGCCTGTTCCTGGGCGATGGCCTGCAGGGTTTTGTGAATCTCGGCCTGGCGGGTTTGGCCGGTTTGCGTCGTCTGTTGCAGCAGTTTTTGCTGGTTGCCGGCGTTGAGCAGCGCTTGAGCGGCGTCGGCGGCGGTCTTGCGGGAGGCGTTCAGGGTTTGTTCGCCCTGGTCGGCGGCCTGCATTAGCGCGGCGAGTTGGGTTTGGGCCTTTTCGGCGGCTGCGCGGGCGGTGGCGAGGGTGGTGGCGTCCTGCCAGGTGCCGAGCGCCAGCGACTGGGTGGCTGGCAGCGCGGCGATGCCTTCCTGCCATTCATTTTGCAGACGGGCGCTTTCCTGCGTTGTCTTGGCTTGCTGCTCCAGCCCGCTTTTTTGCGTGGCTTGCGCGGCGGCCTGTTCGGCGCGCAGTTGCTGGCCTTTCTGGGTCAGCGTTTCGAGCGCAGCCTGTTTTTCCTTAAGCGCAGTTTCAGTGGCGGAAACGTCAAGCGCGGCGTAGGCGGTGATGGCCGGGTGCTCCAGCGCGCCGCACAGTGGGCAAGCTTCGCCCGGCTGCAGTTGCCGACGATGTTGCTCCAGGCTCTGGATGCGGCGTTCCTGTTCGAGCAGTTTCTGCTTGTCGGTGACCTGGCCAGCGAGTTCCTTGTGTTGCTCGCGCAGCGCGACCAAGGTTTTTTCCTGGGCGGCGATCTTCTGTTCGCCCTGCTGCAGTTGCGTGGCCAGCGTCGTTTGCAGTTCGGCCAGTTCGCGCCGGCGCTGGGCGAGGGCTTCGAGCTGCTGCCAGCGGGCGAGGCCGGCCTGTTCGCGCTGCCAGTGCTGGCGCAGGTCGGCCAGGGTCTGGCCGGCGAGGCGCTGGTTCTGTTCGGCCAGGGCTTTGTCCAGCGCGCTGTCGGCCGTGGCTTTTGCCTTGGCCGCGGTGTCGACCGCAAGATTCTGCGCGGCGAGCTGGCGGGCGGTTTCGGCTTGTTCCTGTTCGAGTTTCCGCTGTGCCTGCTGCTGGGCGGCGAGGTCGCGGCCGAGCCTGGCACGCTGTTCGAACTGCTGGCGCCAGACGCCGAGGCGTTCGCCGAGTTGGGCGCGTTGTGGGTGGGCGGCGCAGAAGTCGTCTAGTTGCCGGACTTCGCGCTGGCTTTGTTGCAGGGCTTGCAGCGCCTGGGAGGCGACCTGGGCGCTGTAGTGGCTGGCGGCGACGTGTCGGGCGAGTTGTTCGCCTTGCAGCGTTTGGCGCTCGGCGTGCAGCGACTTGAGTTCGGCTTCGCTTTGCTGGCAGGTCGTGCCTGCCTGCTGCCATTGCTGGTGCAGTGGTTTCAGGGCTTCGGCCGGCTCGCTGGCGGCGAGTTTTTGCAGGTCAGGGGTGGCGGCGGTCAGCGCGGCCGTGGCTTCCTGCTGTTTGCCTTCCGCGGTTTTGATTTCCTGTTCGCCTTGCGCCAGATCGAGGCGCCACTGGCGCTGGCTTTGCGTTTGCTGGTGGCGGTGCTGGAGGTCGGCGAGTTGCGTGTCTAGGCGGGCGGCTTCCAGTTGCATCGCGGCGCGCTGCTCGTCGGTGAGGAGTTCCATGCCGTCGGCACGGGCTTTCAGCTGGTCGAGCTGGCTTTTGGCCTCGCGCGCCTGTTCGAAAACCTTGCGCGAAATGTCGCCGTAGATTTCGGTGCCGGTCAGTTCTTCCAGAAGCTCGGCCCGTTCATTGGCGCTGGCGTTCAGGAAGGCTGCGAAACCGCCCTGGGCGAGCAGCATGGACTTGGTGAAGCGCGGGAAGTCGAGGCCGGTAATCTCGGCGATGCGCTTGAGCTTGTCGTTGGTCTGCGTGCTGAGGATGGTGCCGTCGCCATTGGCGTCAAGCGCAGCCAGTTCGACCTTGGGCGCCTGCAATGCGCCGTCCGCCTTGTCGCGGGCGCGACGCTGACTCCAGAAGGCGCGGTAGACGGCGCCTTTGACTTCGAATTCGACCTCGGCCAGGCAGTCGGCGGTGTGCCGCGTCATGATGTCGTTGTCGGAAGCCGAGATCGTCTTCAGGCGCGGCGTCTGGTGGTAGAGCGCGAGGCAGATGGCGTCGAGCAGGGTCGATTTTCCGGCGCCGGTCGGGCCGGTGATGGCGAACAGGCTGTTGTCGGTGAAGGGGGGCCGGGTGAAGTCGATGGTCCATTCGCCTTTCAGCGAATTGAGGTTTTTCAGACGCAGGGTCAGGATTTTCATGCTTCCTCTCCCTGCAGGCCGGCGACGACGGCGCGGTAGCGTTCATTGAGCGCCGCTTGCATCTCGTCGCTCAACTCCTCCTGTTGCAGGCGGCGGGCGAAGACGTCGTGCGGGCTGAGTTCGTCCAGCGTTTCGCTGGCTGCGGCGTCCAGCCGCGCGGCGGTGTTGCCGCGCTGGCGGCGGATGCGCAACACCTCGACCGGCCAGCCTTCGGTCAGCGCCTCGATGCGTGCCGGCAGGTCGGCCAGGTAGTCGTCTTCGGCCACCGTCACTTCCAGCCAGGTCGGGCGCTCGCGGCTGCCTTCGGCCGCTGCTGCAGCGATCGCGCCGCGCAGGCTGTCGAGATTGCCGCTGACCGCGACCAGCCCTTGAAAGCAGGGCACCGGCAAGGCGGTCACCGCCTTGAGGCCATCGGCGTCGAGATCGACGAGCAGCACTTCTTTCTGCTGCCTGGCCTCGTCAAAACTGAGCGCAAGCGGCGAGCCGCAGTAACGGATGTGCTCCAGCCCGCCGACCCGTTGCGGCCGGTGGATGTGGCCGAGCGCGATGTAGTCGGCCGGCGGGAAGGCCGTGGTCGGGAAGGCTTCCAGCGCTCCGACGTAGATTTCGCGGACCGACTCGCTGGCGCTGGCGCCGACCGTGGTCAGGTGGCCGGTGGCGACGATGGGCAGTTTGCCGGGCAGCGAGTTTGCCAGGCTGAGCATTTTGGCCAGCGCGGCGGCGTGCACCGCTGCGTAGTGTTCCTGGATCGCCGTTTGCAGCGACAGCTGCTTTTCTTCGGCGCTTTGTCCGGCCTGGCTGTGCAGTACGTCGCGCGGCCGGACGAAGGGGATGGCGCAGACGATGCAGCCCGGTTCGCCGGTGCGTTGTGGCAGGACGATGACTTGTGTGGTGACGTCTTCGTGGGTTGAAGCGATGACGGTTGTTCCCAGGTGGGCGAGCAGTTCGCGGCTTTCGCCCAGGGTGGCCGGCGAATCGTGGTTGCCGCCGAGCACCAGGAGCGGGACGCCGGCCTTGTACAGTTGCCCGACCAGCTGGTTATACAGCTCGCGGGCGTAGCTCGGCGGCGTGCCGGTATCGAAGATGTCGCCGGCGATCAACACCGCATCGACTGCGTGTTCCTCGACCTGGTCGAGCAGCCAGCCGATCAGCGCCTGATGCTCGGCCTGCCGGCTCTTGCCCATGAAATGCTGGCCGAGGTGCCAGTCGGAGGTGTGGAGGAGGCGCATACCGGGCTGCTGAATGGGAAAGGGCGAAGTTTAAACGGCAAACTGCCCTTGCCGCAGCGAGCATTGCTCGCGTTCGACCGGTAGGGCGCTGCCTCAGCTCGTTTGCGTCGTGCCCGAACTGGCGACGTAGCGCTCGCTGACGAAACTTTCGATCGCCTGCAGGAAAGTGTTGCCCGAGTACTTGCCGGCCAGCTCGCGCGCCTTGCCGAGGAACTCTTCTTCGCTGATCCCGGCGGCCTTGGCCAGTCCGAGCCAGATGGATTGCGGAAAGCTCGTGGTGGCGGTTTCCGGCATGCTCAGGTTTTCTTCATTCCAGCGCTGCTTCCATTGGTCGGGGATTTCTCCCGCCAGTTCCTTCTGGATCTGCGCCACGTTGGCGAGATCCTTTTTCATCTGCTCGGCTTCGCTCAAGGGGGCTACCGTCGAAGCAGGTTTCAGCCGGTCCATGGCCGAGGCGATGTCGACTTCGCGCTGGGCGTCTTCCATCGTCATCGGCGTTTTCCAGCCTTCAGTCTGGACGGTGTGGATCAGGCGCACGTAGGGCATCAGATTCGTCATGCCTTGGGTGTTGGAGGCTTTGGCGGCGTGCATTTCACTTTTTATTTGCGCGAGGAGCGCTTCGTTCTCCGGCAACAGGGGCAGGTTGCCCATGCCCGGCGTGGCGCTGCTGCTGCCGCTGATGCCCGGGTTGGCCTGTAGCCGGGCCTGTGCTTCGTCGAGAATGTCCGGCGGAAAAACCCTGTTCAGTTCGGCCAGTGCCGCCTGGCGGACGGATTCCGGGACGGCGAACCGACCTTCGGTTGCGGCCGCCTGACGGGCTTCGTTCGAGATGCTCACTGTCGTGCTTTCGCTCGTTGCCTTGCTTGCCGTGCTCTGGCTGCTCGCCGCGCTGCCGCTCGTGCTGCGTAGCGCGGTTGCTGCGCTGGTGGCGTAAAAAGATGCGATGGCTGAGATGCTCATTGTTTTCCTCCCGTCAAAATGGACTGCCCTTGGCGAGATGCAACAGCAATATCGATGCCATGCGATAGGAATGCCTGGCCGCCCGTGCCATGCCTTGCCGGGCGGCGATGTGCGGCAAAATCAGGCACTGGTCGTAACGGTAGCCGGCAATATTTGCTGCGGACCGGAAAAAACTGCTTTTATCCTGCCTCGACCATCACCAGACGGCGGGCACAGATCCGGACTTCACTCGGCCGTATGACGAAAACCGCTGGCCTTCAGCATCCGGTCGTAAAGCACGACATTGACCGTCGCCGCCAGATTCATGCAGCCGTGGGTCGGGATGTAAATGATGTCCTTGCACCAGGAGGTCACGTTCTTCTTCAGGCTGCCGTCTTCCGGGCCGAAGATGTAGAAGGCCCGTTCCGGATGCGCGTACTCGGTCAGCGGCTTGGCATCCGGGTGGATCTCGATGGCGACCGGGGTGCAGCCGAAGGGAATCACCGATTGCAGGTCGTCGACGCCGATCAGCGGCAACTGCAGATGGACCTGCTTGGTGTCGGTGCGGAATTCGGCCGCCCGCTCGTAGCGCTTGCCGGTGTAGAACACCGAGTTGACGCCGTAGCAGCCGGCGGCACGCATGATGGCGCCGACGTTTTCCGGGCCCTTGGGGTTGTAGAGTCCGATGCAGGCATAGCCGGTGTAGTCCTTGACGGCCTGCTTCCTGGTGATCGTTTCCATTTGCTGTCGCTTACTTGCCGCGCGTCGCGACCAGCGCGTCGTCGACCAACTGTTGCAACTGCTCGAAGCCGAAACTGGGCAGCGGCTTGCCGTTGACGAAGAACTCCGGCGTCATCGTGACGTTGAGGGTCTTGGCATCGGCGAGGTCCTGTTCGATGACCTTGGCGATGTCCGGCGAGGTCAGGTCGAAGGCCATCTGTTCCATGTTCAGGCCCAGGCCTTCGAGATGCGGCCAGGCCAGCGCGACCTGCGCCGTGTGGTGCGGCGCCCATTGCGCCTGGGAAGCGAGCAGGGCTTCGAGCACCGGCCAGAACTTGCCCTGCATGCGGGCGGCTTCAAGCAGCGCCACGACCTTGTCGGAGCCGTTGTGGAAGGGGGCGTAGCGCAGCACGAGGCGGATCTTGTCCGGATTGGCCGCCAGCAGCTGCTTGACCCGCGGGTAGAAGGCGCGGCAGGTTTCGCAGGCGGGGTCGAGGAACTCGACGATGACGACCGGCGCCTCGGCCTTGCCCAGGGTCGGCGAGTGCATGCGGATCAGGGCGGCGCGGTTGGCTTCGGCGACCTGATTGGCCTGCTTCTCCTGCTGGGCCGAGTAGTAGAAGGCGCCGCCGGTGAAGGCGAGTAGCAGGATGGTCAGGGCGACGACGAAGAGGGTTTTCTGGTTCATCGGGAACTCCGGTAACGCGCCGCCAGCAGCAGCGCGGCAATGGTCAGGAAAGCAAGGACGGAAAGCAGCGGAATGGTCAGGAAGCCGAACCAGGTCACCACGGTCACCGAGCAGGGCACGCCCTGGGTGCAGGGCTTGATGCTTTCGGGAATGATCCCCATCACCAGCAACTGGTGGAAGACCGCGATCAGGCTACCGATCACGGCCAGGGGCAGGGCATAACGGACGACCCGGGGATCGAAGGGAAAGAGCCCGAGCGGCAGGATCACGGCCAGCGGCATCATGAAGATGCGCTGGTACCAGCACAGCGTGCAGATCGGGTAGTTCATGACCTCGCCGAAGAAGAGGACGGCGAGCGTCGCGGTCGTCGCAATCACCCAGGCGGCGAAAACCAGCAGCCAGGCGTTGCTGTCTTGCGGTCCGGGGGAGCGCAGGGGGTGGGAATTCATGGTGATCTGCTTGCCGATTCGTCGAGCCGCGCACTATACCGATTTGACCTGCCGGCAGCTACGCCGGGCCGGCGCCTGGATGGTCACGGGGCGTCGTCGGGGTGGAAGTCCACGGCCAGGTCGATCGTGAAGGCGCGGCCGCGCAGGCTTTCGGGAACCTCGGTATGCCCGGCCGCCAGGTACATTATCTCCAGCGCGGCCTGATCGAGGTCCGGGAAATTGCTGCTGCCGAGCAGGCTGATGCCGATCGGCGCGCCGCTCTCCGAGACGGCCAGGCGCATCGCGACCCGGCCTTGCCATCCGGCCTCGCGCGCGGCCGGCGGGTAGCGCCGGAACTGCTTGGCCTTCTGGCCCAGCGCCAGGTGATACTGGCGCAAACCGGCCACCTCGATGCCGCTGCGCAGGGGCTCGACCGGTGGCGCCGGCTGGGCGTCCGGCGTCGCCTGTTGGCTCGCCGGCTCGCTGGGCGGCGTGGGCGGGCCGGGGCATAGCTGCGTTCTTCGGGCTGGCGGGCCGGGGCCGTCTCGGCCGGCTCGCTCGGGCTGGACGGCGGCGGTTCGGCACTGGGCGCGACAACCGGGGCGGCAGCCGGCGGCTGGTGCAGGCTGGCTCGCAAATCGCCGTGCCGGGCGGCCGGCGATTCCGGCGACAGCAACAGACCGGGGGCCTGCCAGAAAAACACTGCATGAATGACCAGGGATACGATCAGCGGCCGCAGCAGCTGGCGCAGGTCGTTGAAGAGGCGGACGTGGCCGGCGCCGGGGTGGGGTTGCGGAGACATTGCGCGGAGTATCTCCGCGGCGGGCGCTTGCGGTCAACGCGGCATGGCGGCGTATTGCCAGGCCCGATGGCGATTCATCCTGGCCGGCGCCAGGCCGCAGGTGTCGTGCCGAAGGCCCGCTTGAACGCCCGGTTGAAGGCCGCATCGGATTCATAGCCGATCTCGCCGGCGATCTGCGTGGTCGACGCCGTGCTTTCGCGCAAGCGGGCGGCAGCCAGTTGCAGGCGCCAGGTCGCCAGATAACGCATCGGCGGCACGCCGATCAGGCCGGTGAAACGCTCGGCGAAGGCGGAGCGCGACAGTCCCACCGCCTGGGCCAGCTCCTCGGTCGTCCAGGGATGGGCGACGTCGCCATGGAGCAGGGCCAGTGCCCGTCCGACCATGCGATCACGCAGGCCGGACAGCCAGCCGGTCTGGCCTTCCGGTAAGGCGGCCAGGTAGCGGCGAACGCCTTCGACGAAAAGCAGTTCGGCCAGCTTGCCGAGCACCGCCGCCGAACCGCTGTCGCTGACGCCATACGCCTGGGCGGCATGGCGGAAGGAACTCTCCAGCCAGGCGCCGCCGCTGCCGTCGCGCACCCCGAGCTTGAGCAACGGGGGCAGGGCTTTGAGCAGCAGGTTGTCGGGCATCTCGCAGCCCAGATAGCCGCAGACGATGCGCGTCGGCTCGCCGCCCCCGCCGTAGCGCAGCAAGGCCGGCGCTTCCGGGCTCGGACCGTGGATCAGATTGTCGACAATCACCGGGCGCAGGCCCGGGGCGCTGCCTAGCACATGCCCGTCGTTGCGCGGCAGCAGCACGATCTCGCCGGCCTGCACGGCGAGCGCCGGACCATCGCCTACGCGCACGAACAGCCGACCATCGACGACATAGTGGTAGGCGATCAGGTGGGCCGGCATCCTGCCCTGGGCCTCGAACTCCTCTGGCCCGACCTGCGACACCACGCACCACGGTGCCGTGAATTCGGCGTCGAGAAAGACACCGCCCGAGAAGCGCACGGCGGCAAATACGTCGGAAAGGACATCCATATTTCCCCTCCATGAACAAGGCTCCGGCGTCCCGGTCAAATCTTCAGGCGTCCCGGATATATCGAGACAACATCCTTCAGATTACCTTAGCACTGCGCCCGTGGTCCGGCCGATTTTTCCGGACACGAGGCGAATCGACAGCAAACCATTCGACCCCCAAAGGAGACACCCAATGACCATCAATGACGAGCTGAGTCTTGCGCATTCCGGCGCCAGCGCCGACAGCCTGGCCCACTACCGGCGCGCCCTGCACCAGTTCCAGTGCTATATCGAAGATCCGGTGGCCAGCGTTGATGCCGCCATCGCCGAAAGTCCGGACTTTGTCATGGCCCATGTCCTCAAGGCCTACCTCCACCTGCTCGGTACCGAGCCGGCCGGTATCGCGGTGGCCCGCGATTGCCTCGATGCGGCGCTCCGGCTGCCGGCCAATGCCCGCGAGCGCGGCCATCTCGATGCCGTCGGCCAGATGGTCGACGGCCAATGGCTGCGCGCCGGACGGCTGCTTGAGGACGTCGCCATCGACTACCCGCGCGACATCCTGGCGCTGCAGGCTGGACACCTGGCCGATTTCTACGTCGGTAATTCGCGCCTGCTGCGCGACCGCATCGCTCGCGCCCTGCCGGCCTGGTCGCCCAGCATGCCGGGCTACCACTCAGTACTCGCCATGCACGCCTTCGGCCTGGAGGAAACCGCCGACTACGCCCGGGCCGAGGCCCAGGGCCGGGCGGCGGTCGAACTCGAGCCGCGCGATGGCTGGGCGCAACACGCAGTGGCCCACGTCATGGAAATGCAATGCCGGACGCACGACGGCATCGCCTGGATGCGCGCCAACCCCGATGCCTGGTCGACCGACAGCTTCTTCAAGGTGCACCTGTGGTGGCACCTGGCGCTCTACCACCTCGAACTGGGGGATATCGACGCAGTGCTGGCACTGTTCGACGGTCCGATCCACGGCGAGCGATCGACCATGGTGCTCGACATGGTCGATGCCTCGGCGCTGCTCTGGCGCCTGCACCTGCGCGGCATCGATGTCGGCCGGCGCTGGGCGGAAGTGGCCGACGGCTGGCTGCCGATCGCCACGGCCGGTAACTACGCCTTCAATGATGTGCACGCGGTGATGGCCTTCGTCGGGGCGCAGCGCCCCGATGCCGTGGCCGCCGTGCTCGAAACGCAACAACTGGCGATGCAGCGCAATGACGACAACGAAGCTTTCACCCGCAAGGTCGGGCATCCGCTGACGCTGGCGATCCAGGCCTTTGGCCAGGGGCACTACGACGAAAGCGTGCGCCTGATCCGCCAGGTCCGTGACATCGCTCACCGCTTCGGCGGCAGCCACGCCCAACGCGACTTGATCGACCTGACCTTGATCGAGGCTGCCCTGCGTGCCGGCCAGCGCCCACTGGCCACGGCGCTCTGTGCCGAACGCCTGACCCGGCGCGGCCACAGCCCGCTGACCGGCCAACTGGTCGCCCGCTGCGAGCCGCTGCGCGCGGCGGCTTGAGCGATCACCGAGGTGCCGGCGCGCCAGTCCACTCCTTGATGCTCGGCTGGGGGATTCCGGTCGATCGCAAACCGGATCTCCCCCTTAAGCGCGATATCGCACAGACAGCATGCCTTGCGCTAACTACTCTCGCTTCTACATTCCGGGTCGGCTGGTCTCGACCCGGTCACGCCCGGCCGCTGTGGTGTCTGTCGTTGTCCACGTATTGCCGGGCAGCAGGGGGCAATGGGCGGTCGATCGGTTTTTCTGCCGCATCGCTGCCACCGATAGGGAGTCTTGCCGTGGCACTCGCCGATGTCAGTCGTGATGAGTTGCAAGCAATTGTCGCGCAGCTCAAGGAGGCGTTGAATAACCACCAGGCATGGTATGGCGCTCTGGTTCGCACCCTCGTCTGCAGTTTGCCGGGCAACAAGCACGATACCAGCGACATTGCCCATACCGAATGCCGTTTTGGCCAATGGTTCTATAGCGATGCGCCGGAAAAGCTTCGCAAGCATCCCGGGTTTATCGCCATGGGCGAGGAACATAAGCGCTTGCATCACCTGGCCAAGCTGTTGCTGCTTGCCGCTGCTGCCGGAAACCCCATCGACCCGCTGGCCTATGACGGATTTTCCAATGCTCTCGAGCGGCTGCGACTTGAAATCTCGTCCCTTGAGCGGGAGCTGGAAAACTCGCTGTTCAATCACGACTCATTGACCGGGGCAATCACCCGTTACGACATCTTGCCGACCTTGCGCGAGCAACAGCAGTTGGTGAAGCGCCATGCCCATGTTTGCTACATCGCCATGATGGACCTCGATAATTTCAAGAGCATCAACGATCTCCACGGGCATCCCGCCGGGGATCGTGTGTTGTCAGCATCTATTCGTCATCTGATCAAGAATCTCCGTCCCTATGACAAGGTTTTTCGCTATGGCGGAGAAGAGTTCCTGCTCTGTATGCCCTACACCGAAATGGCGCAAGGTCAGGACCGAATCAAGGAACTCGCCGACGGGATCGCCGCATTGGAAATAGACATTGGCGAAAACACCCCGGTTCACGTCACTGCGTCTTTCGGCTTGACGCTTCTTGATCCGGACATTCCGGTAGGGGCCTCGATCGATCGTGCCGACAAGGCTTTGTTTGCGGCAAAAGCCGCAGGCCGAAATTGCGTCCGGATATGGGACGCGACGATGTGATTTTGGCGGCATCGATTGGCGTTGATCGCATGTTTCAGCGCCAATCGTACGACGACAGTTATTGATCTTTCGCCAACACGCGATAGCGCAAGGATAGCCATGCTGCCAGCAGGCCCAGTACCAGCCCGCCCAGCACATCAAGGGCGACGTGCTGGCGGATGGCCATCGTCGAATAGACGATGCCGATACACCATGCCCAGTTGAAGCTCAGTATCCATAAGGGTCCGCCAAAGCGGCGCAGCAGGTGATGCAGCCAGCCCCCGGAGAAGACGGCGGTGGCAACGTGCAGCGAAGGGCAGGCATTGCCCGAGGCGTCGATGTTTTTCAGGAAACCGAGTTCGGGAAACTGCGTCCAGTCGACAGTGGCGACAGGAACTGCCGTCGGCCAGAAGTAGAAGGCGAGCAGTCCGGCAAGGCAGGTGGCGGCAATGGCTATCGCGTAGAACCACAGCTCGCGTCGCGTCGCCAGCAATGCCGGTGGCAGGGATACATAAACCCACATCGAGACATAGACGGGTAGGGCGAGCGGCTGGACATCGATCAGGCGGTCGAGCCAGGTGATGGGCATGACCGTGATCGGGTAGGCCGGGTTCTTCAGCAAATAGAAGTACAGGTTGAAGAACAGGGTAATGAAAACCGTCGTTCCAATACCCTTCAAATAGACATGCCGGAAAAATACCGCCGCCACCTGGCGGTGCCAGGCCGTCGGCGTTTCCTCCTGGCCGATTGCAATTGCGGAGTGCGTCATGATTCTTTCCAACAACTCATACACAGCATTTATGGTAGCACCGGGTTTTTGTAAGCAGACAGGTCTGACCTCTTTGCCGGGGAACGTTCAATCGGACGAAGGGCGTCGGTCGGATTGGGGTAAATGTCACTGTCTTTTTGGCTTGCCAGGACCAAGACGACTATGATGTTGGGGCAGATAAAAAATAAAACCATGAATCCATTCATTAGCAAGCGTTCCCGCTTTTCCCGCAGCTTATGGCTGACCCTGCTGATGTTCGTTGCTTTTTCGGCGCTCTTTTTTATTTATGTGCATTCGGAAAAGCAGATCGACCAGGCCAATGAGCAGCGGATCCGCTCGTTTTGGCTGGCGCAGGAATTGCGTCAGTCGTCGGACGACCTGACGCGCATGGTGCGCAGTTATGTGACCACCGGCGATCCCCTGTTCAAGCGGCACTATCAGGAAATCCTCGATATTCGCGACGGCCTCAAGCCGCGTCCACTCGAGTATCAGAATATTTACTGGGACATGGTGCAGGCCGATGACCTGCGGCCGCGCCCGTCGAGCGGACAGAATATTTCACTGCTCGACCTGATGCGGCAAGCCGGCTTTTCCGATCTGGAGTTTGCCAAGCTGGCCCAGGCGAAAGCCAATTCGGACACCTTGACTCGCACCGAATTCGCCGCGATGGCGCTGGTCGAATCAGGAACCCCGCCCAGCGCCGCCGATCGGCTCAAGGCCAGCCGGATGTTGCACGATGCCGCCTATCTCCAGGCCAAGGCGGAGATCATGCGCCCGATGAGCGAACTGCATGAGATTCTAGAGCAGCGCACTACCGAGGCGGTGCGCGCAGCCACTGAGTTCGCCATGCTCTTGCGGCTGGTCTTCATTGTGTTCGGTCTGCTTTTGTTGTTCATGCTCTGGCGTACTTACCAGGCTTTGCGAACAACTTTGGGCGGGTCGCTGGACGATGTGCATGCGCGCATCGCGCGCTTGGGCAGCGGCGATTTTTCAACACACATTCCAGTGGCCATGGGGATGGAGGACAGCGTGCTCGGCTGGCTGTCCGAGACCCAGCTCAAGTTGGCGCGCAGCGATGCCGAGCGTCGGCAGGCGCTGATCGATGTGGCGGCCAGCGAGGCCCGCTTGCGCACCATCATCGAAAACGAACCGGAATGCATCAAGACGGTAGATGAACAAGGCTTGTTGCGTGAGATGAATCCGGCCGGGCTGGCGATGGTCGAGGCCGATTCTCTGGAACAAGTGGCTGGTCAACCGGTACTCGAGCTGGTTGCTCCGGAATACCGCGAAGCTTTCGCGGCGATGCACCGGGAGGTGCTGGCCGGGGCTGCCGTGCAAATGGAATTCGAAGTGTGCGGCCTGAAAGGCGGCCGACGCTGGATGGAGAGCCATGCCGTGCCGATGGCTGATAACGGCCGGACCATGCAACTGGCTGTAACCCGCGACATTTCCAGCCGCAAGGCGGCGGAGGCCGAACTTCAGGCCTATCGTCTGCATCTCGAGGATCTGGTTGCCCAGCGCACGGCCGCCTTGGCGGTGGCCAAGGAAGCGGCGGAAGCGGCCAATGTCGCGAAGAGCTCCTTCCTCGCCAACATGTCGCACGAAATCCGCACGCCGCTCAATGCCATTACCGGCATGGTGCATTTGCTCAAGCGTTCGGGCGTGCCGCCGCAACAGGCGGAAAAGCTCGAGAAGATCGATGTCGCCGGGCGCCATCTGCTGGAAATCATCAATGCCATTCTCGATCTGTCGAAGATTGACGCTGGCCAGTTTGTACTTGAGGAAAGCCCGCTCAATCTGGGGGCTATCGTCACCAACGTGACCTCCATCCTGGCCGACCAGGCCCGTGCGAAGAATCTGAAATTGCACTGCGAAGTTGCGCTGCTCCCTGAGTCCTTGCTGGGTGATGCGACGCGGATTCAGCAGGCGATATTGAACTACGTGAGCAATGCCCTCAAATTCACCGAACAGGGCAGCGTAACCTTGCGACTGCGGCTTGAGGCGGAGGACAGCGACAGCGTGCGGGTGCGTTGCGAAGTACAGGATACCGGGGTTGGCATTCCCGCCGGAGTCCAGGAGCGCCTGTTCGCCTCGTTCGCCCAGGCCGACGATTCGATATCGCGGCGCTATGGCGGCACCGGGCTGGGGCTGGCCATCACCCGGAAACTCGCCCAGTTGATGGGCGGCGAGGCCGGGGTGGTCAGCCAGCTCGGGGTCGGCAGCACCTTCTGGTTTACGGCCTGCCTGAAAAAAGCCGCTGGCACGACCGCTTCAGCCGCGGGGGGGCATTGAAGGCGGAAGCCAGCCTGCAACGCGATTATCAGGGGCGTCGGGTACTGCTTGTCGAGGATGAGCCGGTCAACCAGGAGATCGCCGTCATGCTGCTGAGCGACGCCGGTTTGCTGGTCGATGTCGCCAACGACGGCGTGGCAGCCCTGGCCTTGGTCGAGAAAAACACGTACGACCTGATCCTGATGGACATGCAGATGCCCGAGATGGATGGTCTGGAAGCGACGCGCCGGATACGGCAACGGGCCGACGGGTTTGGCATCCCCATCCTGGCCATGACCGCCAATGCCTTCGCCGAAGACAAGGCGCGCTGCTTTGCGGCCGGCATGGACGACTTCATTGCCAAACCGATTACTCCGGAGACGCTGTTCGCTATCGTCCTCAAATGGCTGGAGACTGGAAAGTAGGGCTTTCCGGTTTGGCGCGTGCCGGCCGGTTCGGCGCAGCGACATTACCGCTACAGTTGATCTATTGTTCAAGGGGAGGCCGAGCGGGCCGACCCGTATATCACCATGAGAAATTCAATGATTGCCAATCAGGAACGCTTCAACCGAGCCATTGCCCTGTTCGATGCCGCCAACGCCCAGGACCCGAATCAGGACGAAGGCCTGCCGAAGGAACTGCTCTACGCCCGGCGGATGACCGAAATGATCGGCCGTTTCGCGCCGCAGGCCAGCGAGGTCGCCCAACTTGCCGTGCGCGCCCAGCACATCCAGCGCTGGACCGTGCCGCGCAGCAGCTATCCGATGACCAAGCCAGGCTACTTCGCCTGGCGCACCGGCCTCTACAAATTCCACGCCGAGACGGCTGGCGACTTGCTGGTGCAGGCCGGCTACGATGCGCCGATGGTCGAGCAAGTGAAGGCGGCGGTCGGCAAGCAGGGGCTGATGACCAATCCCGATACGCAACTGCTGGAAGACGTCAGCAGCCTTGTCTTCCTCGAGCACTACATGTTGGGTTTCGCCGGGCAGCACGCCGAATACAGCGAACAGAAGTGGCTCGGCATCATCCGCAAGACGTGGAAGAAAATGTCCGGCGATGCCCAACGCTTCGCCACGACCGGCGGCATCAAACTGCCGGAGCCGCTGCTGCCGTTGATCCTGAAGGCGGTTGCCGAGGGCTGATTCGAAGCTTCGGAACATTACCGCTGGCGGCCGGACTAAACATCGAGTGCGAGCAACTTCGGGTTCGGAGACCTCGCCGAAGAACAGGAGGCCGCCTATGCAACACGATGACATCAGCCGGGAACTCGTCGCTCTCGAGCAAGAATTCTGGCATGCGATCAAAAACCAGGATGCTGCCACGGGGGACGCGCTGAGCGACGATCCCTGCGTGGTGGCCGCCGACCCTTACGGCCGGCACTGATGGCACCGACCGCACAGGTATCGGAAAAGTTTGTCACGCCGATCCAGTTGTTCGACCCGGCGTCGAGCAGCTTTACCTACATCCTGGTCGATGAAGCCTCGCGCCAGGGGCTGATCATCGACCCGGTCGACGCGCAGATTGACCGCGATCTGGCCGTGCTGGCGGAGCAGGGCATCGATCTGGTCTGGGCGGTGGAAACCCACGGCCATGCCGACCACATCACCAGCGCCTGGCTCCTGGCCGAACATGCTGCCGCGCGTACCGCAGCGCCGGCTGGCTGCGGCATAACGACGGCCTCGGTGCAGCTCAATGATGGCGACGTGCTGTCCTTCGGCGGCGAGCAGATTCGCGCACTACATACACCGGGCCACACCGCGGGCAGCATGTGCTACCGATGGCGCAACAACGTATTCACCGGCGACACGCTGCTGGTCGGCACCTGCGGTCGTACCGATTTCCAGTCCGGCAGCCCGCAGGCTCTGTACGACAGCCTGACCCGCGTGCTTTTCGCGTTGCCCGACGAGACCATCGTCTGGCCAGGCCACGACTATCAAGGCCACACCCGGACTACCATCGGCGCCGAGAAAGCAGACAATGCCCGGGTCGCCGGCAAAACACAGGAGGATTTCGTCAGTCTGATGAATTCCCTGAACCTGCCCAAGCCGAAGCGCATCGACGAAGCCGTGCCAGCCAACCTGACTTCAGGACACCGCCACGATGCCGGCGGTGGCGAACTGCATGGAGTGCAGGTGGCCACCGGTTACGCCGGTGATATTTCGCCGCAACTCGCCTACCGCTGGTGGCAAGCCGGCGAGGCGGTGCTGGTCGATGTCCGTACCGATGCCGAGCGGGAGTGGGTCGGCTTCGTGCCGGGCGCCGTCGCGCTGGCCTGGAAACAATGGCCCGGCATGGCCATGAATCCTGCCTTCGGCGAGGCGTTGGCCGGCGCCGTGCCGGCCGGCAAGAAAGTGCTTATGCTCTGTCGCAGCGGCGTGCGCTCGATTGCTGCCGCCCGGCGCGCCAGCGAACTCGGCTTCGAGGCCTACAACATCCTCGACGGTTTCGAGGGAGAGCCCGACGAAAACGCGCATCGCGGCAGCAAGGGTGGCTGGCGCCACCTCGGGCTGCCTTGGCGGCAGGGCTAGGCGAGAGCAACTGAGGCTGCTGACTCGTCCGCAAGAGGTGGTGGAAAATGTCCGGCGAGGGCCAAGGCTTAGCCACGACCTGCAGCATCAAATTGCCTGAGCCGCTGGCGCTCTTGATTCCGAAGGCTCTCTCTATGTCTTGCTGCGGGTCTTCGCCGCTTTCTTTAGGGCCGCCATGCTGCTGCGCTTGATGCGCGTTAGCCGGCGGCGGATATCGTCGGAGTCCATCCAGAGATCGGAACCCTTGAGGATGCCGGCAATTTCCGCCTCGCTGAGGAAGGGCTGACAGATCCGGCGCATGACCTTCTCGAACCAGCTGCCGACCGCCACCGCCTCGGCCTGCTGCTCGTTGCCCTTGCCTGAGAAGAAGCCGGAATAAGTGTGAAACATCAACTGGCAGTTGTCGTGGACGATCAGTTCGTCGCCACTGAGGAAGATCAGTGCGGCCATCGAATAGGCGCGTGCCTCGAGGATGGTGATCACCCGGGCGTTTGATGCCAGTACGTTGTTGATGATCTGCAAGCCGGTGTTGAAGTCGCCGCCGGACGAGTTGAGGTGCAGGTAGATCAGGTCGGTTTCGCTGGCCGTCCGCAGCGTGAAGAACAGTTCGGTGTAATGCTGCGGTTCGTGAATGTCGCCGCAGAGGTAATACGAAACCTGCCGAACCGGCAGTTGCTGCTCGTAGCGAATCATATTCCGGAAGGGCACAGTGGTCAGCGAGTCTTCGTCTTGGCCGGCAGTCTGTTTGTTCATGATCATTCCTCGGCGCTTTGTTGGGTCCGATTATGATCCTGTTCGCCAGTGCCGGGTATCGATCGCTCGGGCGAAACGTGGCGGCTGTGGGGCATTGGCGGGCTTTACCCCGGCCTCGGGTATAATGCCGGCCTCCCCGCCTAACCAGAAATCACCTCTCCATGGCCGACATTCTTTGCCTCAAGGGCGACGCCGCCTTTTCCGCCTTCCGTCTGCAACGCCTGCAAGCCCGCCTGGTCGCGGCCGTGTCGGATATCGAACGGGTAGGTGCCGATTACTGGCACGTCGTGGCGCAGAAGCGCGAGCTGAACACCGACGAGCGCGTCAAGCTGGCGACGCTGCTAGAAGAGAAGGCGGCCGCGGCTGAAATCGGCGAGCTGTTCCTGGTGGCACCGCGCATCGGCACCATTTCGCCATGGTCGTCGAAGGCCACTGACATTGCCTGGAATTGCGATCTCGATGCCATCGAGCGCATCGAACGCGTCGTCGCCTTCCACGTCGAGGTCAAGGGTGGCCGGGCGCTGACGGCCGAGGAAAAGAAGACCGTTGCCGGCTTGCTGCACGACCGGATGACCGAATCGGTGCTGCCCGGTTTCGAGGCCGCCGGCGAACTGTTCCGCCATTTCGAACCGAAGCCGCTGAATACCGTCGACGTGCTCAAGGGTGGCAAAGCCGCCTTGGTCGAGGCCAACGGTTTGCTCGGCCTGGCGCTGTCCGACGACGAAATCGATTACCTGCTGGACATCTTCAACAAGGCTGGCCGCAACCCGACCGACGTTGAGCTGATGATGTTCGCTCAGGCCAATTCCGAGCACTGCCGTCACAAAATCTTCAACGCTTCCTGGGTGATCGACGGGCAAGCCAAGGACAAGACGCTGTTCGGCATGATCCGCGAAACGCATGCTGCCAACCCGCAAGGCACGGTCATGGCCTATGCCGACAACGCGTCGATCATCGAAGGCGCGACGATCAACCGTTTCTACCCGGATGCCGACCGTGGCTATTCCTACAAGGAAGAGCTGACCCACATCCTGACCAAGGTCGAGACCCACAACCACCCGACGGCGATTTCCCCGTTCCCGGGCGCTTCCACCGGCTCCGGCGGCGAAATTCGCGACGAAGGCGCCACCGGCAAAGGTTCCAAGCCGAAGGCCGGCCTCTGTGGTTTCTCGGTTTCCAACCTGAACCTGCCGGATGCGCCGCAGCCGTGGGAGCATGCTTACGGTCGGCCGTCGCGCATCGCCTCGGCCTTGGACATCATGCTCGAAGGCCCGATCGGCGCCGCCGCCTTCAACAACGAATTCGGCCGCCCGAACCTGACCGGCTATTTCCGCACCTATGAGCAGGATGTCGCCGGCACGGTGCGCGGCTACCACAAGCCGATCATGATCGCCGGCGGCCTGGGCAGCATCCAGGCTGAACAGTCGTTCAAGGACGAAACTTTCCCGGTCGGCACGAAATTCGTCCAACTCGGTGGTCCCGGCATGCTGATCGGCCTCGGTGGCGGTGCCGCTTCGTCGATGACGGCCGGTGCCAATGCCGAAGACCTCGATTTCGCCTCCGTCCAGCGCGGCAACCCGGAAATCCAGCGGCGGGCGCAGGAAGTCATCGACCGCTGCTGGCAGATGGGCAAGAACAATCCGATTTTGTCGGTGCATGACGTCGGTGCCGGCGGCGTTTCCAACGCCCTGCCGGAACTGGCCCACTCGGGCGGCGTCGGCGCCATTTTCGATCTGCGCAAGGTGCCGACCGAAGAGCCGGGCATGTCGCCGGCCGAAATCTGGTCTAACGAATCGCAGGAGCGCTACGTGCTGGCCATTCCGCCGAATCGCATCGCCGAATTCCAAGCCATGTGCAAGCGCGAGCGCTGCCCGTTCGCTGTCGTCGGTGAAGCGACCGGCGACGGCCACCTGACCGTGACCGACGCCCATTTCGGCGTCAACCCGGTCGACATGGAAATGGAAGCGCTGCTCGGCAAGCCGCCGCGCATGACCCGTGACGTCAAGCATGAGCCGGAAAGCTTCGTCTCCTTCGATGCCGCCTCGATCGAACTGAAAGAGGCCGCTTATCGCCTGATGCGTCTGCCGACCATCGCCGACAAGACTTTCCTGATCTCGATCGGCGACCGCTCGGTCGGCGGCATGACCGCCCGCGACCAGATGGTCGGCCCGTGGCAGGTGCCGGTGGCCGACGTCGCGGTGACGACGATGGGCTACCAAGGCTATCTCGGCGAAGCCTTCGCCATGGGCGAGCGCACCCCGCTCGCCGTGTTCGATGCCCCGGCTTCCGGACGCATGGCAATCGGCGAAGCGTTGACCAACCTGGCTGCGGCCGATGTCGGCGAACTGGGCAAGGTCAAGCTCTCCGCCAACTGGATGGCGCCGTGCGGCGTCGCCGGTGAAGATGCACGCCTGTTCGATACCGTCGAAGCGGTTTCCGACCTGTGCAAGGCGATCGGTGTCTCGATCCCGGTCGGCAAGGATTCGCTGTCGATGCGCACCGCCTGGGACGAGGGCGGCGAAAAGAAGCAGGTCGTCTCGCCGCTGTCGCTGGTCGTTACCTCGTTTGCCGCGGTAAACGACGTGCGCCAGACGAAAACCCCGCAACTGGCTGTCGATCAGGGCGAAACCGATCTCCTGCTGCTAGACCTCGGCAAGAACCGCCTCGGCGGCTCCTGTCTGGCCCAGGTGTACAACGCCACGGGCAGCGATGCACCGGATGTCGATGATCCGGCCAAGCTCAAGGGCCTGTTCGATGCCGTGCAGAAGCTCAACCGCGACGGCCTGCTGCTCGCTTACCACGACCGCTCCGACGGCGGCCTGTTTACGGCGGCCGTCGAAATGGCCTTCGCCAGCCGTCGTGGCGTGACGCTGGACCTCGACGGCATCTGCTACGACCCGGTCGTCGGCGATACCGACGGCAGCGAAAAGCTGACCAACCTGCTGGCCGGCCGTGATTTCGAGAACTGCGTCCGGGCCTTGTTCAACGAAGAACTCGGCGCCCTGATCCAGATCCGCCGTGCCGACCGCGAAAAGGTCACGCCGGTGCTGCGCGCCCTGCGCGTGCCCTACCATTTCGTCGGCTACATGAACGAGTGGGACGAAATCCGCGTCATCCGCAATGCCAAGAAGTTGCTGCGCGAAAAGCGCGTCGACCTGCAACGCGCCTGGTCGGAAACCAGTTATCAGATGCAGACCCTGCGCGACAACCCGAGCTGCGCCCAGCAGGAGTTCGACCGCATCCTCGATACCAAGGACCCCGGCCTGAATCCCTGGCTGACCTTCGACCCGCAGGAAGATTTCACCCAGGTTTATCAGGAGCTCGGCGAGCGGCCGCGTGTCGCCATCCTGCGCGAGCAGGGCGTCAACAGCCATTACGAAATGGCCGCCGCCTTCGACAAGGCCGGCTTTGCCGCGGTCGATGTGCATATGAGCGACATCCTGGCCGGCCGCGTCAGCCTCAGGGATTTCAAGGGCCTGGTCGCCTGCGGTGGCTTCTCTTACGGCGACGTGCTGGGTGCCGGTCAGGGCTGGGCCAAGACCATCCTGATGCACGACGGTTGCCGCGACGAATTCGCCCGCTTCTTCAAGCGCGAGGACACCTTTGCGCTGGGCGTCTGCAACGGCTGCCAGATGATGAGCGCGCTGAAGTCCATCATCCCCGGCGCCGAACACTGGCCGGCTTTCCGCCGCAACAAGGTCGAACAGTTCGAGGCCCGTTTCGTGATGGCCGAAGTCATGGAGTCGCCGTCGCTGTTCTTCCGCGGCATGGAAAACTCGCGTATTCCCATCGTCGTGTCGCATGGCGAGGGCAGGGCGGTGTTCGACAATCCGGACGACCAGGAGCAGGTGGTCGCGGCGCTGCGCTACGTCGACAACAAGGGCGAGCCGACCGAAGCCTATCCGTACAACCCGAACGGTTCGCCGGACGGTCTCACCGCGGTGACCACCGAAGACGGTCGCTTCACGATCATGATGCCGCACCCGGAACGCGTCTTCCGCACCGTGCAGATGTCCTGGCACCCGGAAAACTGGGGCGAGGATTCGCCGTGGATGCGGATGTTCCGCAACGCCCGGCGCTGGGTGCGCTGATTCGCGTCAGCAATAACCCCGGCTGGGCATGTTGCTTGTCACAGCCGGGTTGGCGCGAACGCGTCGGATTTTTCCAGTGGTAGCGGGCGGCTGAAAAAGTTGCCCTGATAGGCCTGGCATCCGGCATTAGCCAGGCCGTCCCTTGCGCTTTGGTTTCAGCGCCCTCAGCAATGACGCCGATGCCGAGGCTCTGGGGCCAACTATGTAAAATGGGCTTCCTGTAACTGGTATCTACGCGCGAAAGGCGGCTTGGCGATGGGCTTGCGAAGATGGGAGAAATTCCAAGCGCTCATGCGCCGGGAAATGCTCCATCTGGCGACAATCAACGCCAGCGACCGGCGCTGGCAGATGCCGTTCTGTGCGGCGCTGGCGACTGGTCTGCCGCTTCTGGTCGGTGCCTATTTCGAGCATCTGGATTACGGACTGGCCTCATCTCTGGGGGGGCTGGTCTTCCTCTATTCTCCCAATACGCCCCTATCTCATCGCATGGTGTCGCTGATGGCGTGTGCCTTTGGCATGAGTGCCTGCTACGCGCTGGGGGTGGTCAGCCATTTTTTTCCGGTGCTGCTGGTGCCGGTACTGACCTTCATTGCCATCCTGGTTTCGATGGTATGTCGCTTCTTTGTGCTTGGGCCGCCGGGCAGCCTGTTTTTCATCATGGCATCGGCCATCGGGGCCTATTCGCCGATCGAGGTTGGGCAAGTCCCCCTGTTTGTCGGACTGCTGACTTTAGGGAGCCTGCAAGCCTGTCTGATTGCGTTCTTCTACAGTCTCTACACCCTGCGCCGGGAGGCTGCGCAGCCAGTCAAGCCTTTACCGCAAGCAACCTTCGATTTTGTCGTATTTGACTCAATCGTTATCGGGGTATTCGTCGGCATCTCGCTGGCCTTGGCTCATGCATTGCAACTGGAGCGCCCGTATTGGGTGCCGGTGAGCTGTCTGGCTGTAATCCAGGGGGCCTCGCTACGCGCTGTCTGGACGAGGCAGGTTCACCGTATAGCCGGCACCGTTATCGGCTTGTTTCTGGCTTGGGGCTTGCTGATGCTGCCGCTGGATAAATGGGGCGTTTCGCTGTTGATGATGGCCTTGGCCTTCGTGATCGAGACGCTGGTGGTGCGTCACTATGGCTTGGCAACGATCTTCATTACACCCCTGACCATCTTGCTGGCTGAGGCCGCCCAGTTTGGTCTGGGCGCGCCAGATGCGCTGCTTCAGGCTCGCTTGTTCGATACCGTGCTGGGTTCCGCGGTTGGACTTGCAGGCGGCGTGTGCCTGCATAGTCCGTGCTTTCGTCAGCTATTGGGGGCACAGATTCGGCGGCTCTCACCGACTCGCATCCGGCCGTAAACGGGTTTATCCGGCGGTACTCCCTGTCGACGACCGCCAAGATACGCGGCCGCGAACCATGAATACGCGCTGTTGTCTCAGCCATAGCGATAGGCATCATCGCCTTGAGGCCGGAAAAACGTGCCGGCAATGGTGCGATGCGGCGCATGCGTTGGTACGCAGAGGAGAGCAGATGACCGGGTTGAAAATATCAGCAGTTGCCCTGGCTGCCCTGTTTGCGATGTTGAGCGCCTGCGTTACGACTGAGCCAATGCCGGCAACTGCTTCGACTCGCGACGAGGCTGCCAATGGCAAGCAACTGAATTTTCGACTGGCCAGCGGGGTGTATGGTTGCGAGTTGGGCAGGAAGGTCGAAATTCTGCGCGATGTGCGGAATCCCAATTCGATCGAACTCAACTGGCAGGGCAATCGTCACACGCTGCAACGCCACGATTCCACCTCCGGCCTCCCGCGCTATGAGGACCGGAAAAACGGCTTGCTTTGGATTGACCTGCCCTGGAAGGGTGTCTTGATGGACACCAATAGTGGACGCCCCTCGCCAATGAGTGCAAGGTGACGCGCAACTGATCGGGCTCAAGTCACACTTGATTGGCTTGGCAGCGGAGGGGGCGGTGCCTCGCCGCCTCGTTATTTCGGAGTCAGTGCAGTGCGCAGCTTGTCGAGTTGTCCGACCAGTTGATGCGAGGCTTCGTTGAGCTCGGGAAGAAGCAGGTCGGCGGCGTCGCCGAGACCATTGTTGCTGAGTTCGACGATATCGTTGGCCAAGGCGTGAAAGTGGTCGTGAATGGCGACGAGTTGCTGGTAGTCGGCCGTTTCGATCACGGCGTCAGCAATATCTTTCAAGGTACTGGCGAGGGTGCAGCCGCGATGTTCGGAGAGCGGCATGTCGGCGTAGTTGCCGCCGGCGAAGGCGTTGATGAACTGGCGCCGCCAGTGATTGTGCAAGCGTATGGCGCCGTCGATATCGATACGCGTCATGTGCGGGGTCTCCGTTTGGTTGAAGGCTGAGGGCGGAGAAACTGCCATCGCCCGCCGAAGCCCGAATTATGCCGCAGAGCGAGGGCCCGGGTCAGTCGGTAAATTGCTGATGGGCGATGAAAACTTCGAGTGCGGGAGTATTGAAGAAAACCAGTCGTACTTCTTCAATGTCCGTGAACTCAGTCATGGTCACGCGTAATGCCCGGGAAACAACCGCTGCGGCCTTCTCCGGCGGGTAACCGTAGACGCCGGTGGAGATAGCCGGGAAGGCGATGCTGGTCAGTTGAAGCTGATTGGCGAGGCGAATGGCGTTGCGGTAACAAGCGGCTAGCAGGACGGCTTCTTCGCCGCGATGGGCGCCGTAGATCGGGCCGACGGCATGGATGACATAGCGGGCGGGCAGGGCGCCGCCCGTGGTGGCGACCACCTCGCCGGTCGGCAGGCCGTTTGGCCAATTTTCTCGCCGGACTTCACGGCAGGCATCGAGGATGGCCGGGCCGCCCCGGCGATGGATGGCGCCATCGACCCCGCCGCCGCCGAGCAGGCTGCTGTTGGCGGCATTGACGACTGCATCGACCCGTTGTTCGGTGAGGTCGCCGACCAGCAGACTGACGCGATTGCCGAAAAAGTGGTGGTTGGCATTGGGCATCGTGGCTCCAGGGAAAACGCTCGTGCTTGCCATGCTACGTATTTTTCGCGCGGCGGCAAAAACCGCAGTTGCGGCACTGCTTGTTCGTTTTTATAAGTAGTAAATTACGATATACGCAAGTGCTTATATATTGTAAATTCTCGCCTCGGTTTCATTCCAAAAATCTTGAGGAGGATTTGACAATGAAGAGAGTACTTGCTGGATTGGCTATGTCGACACTGGCGTTGGCTGCGACGGCTCAGGACAAGGAGTTGTTGCGCATCATCGGCACCGACACCAAATTCGTGGTGCAAACAAAAAATGGCCCGTTCGAGATCACCCGGACAATGACCCCATGCGCCAAGAATAAAGGCTGGCTGCAACCCCTGATCCCGGTTCCCGGGGTTCATCCGGTGACCGAAATCGAACTGCTGCAGGCCATGAACGACAAGGAGGCGCTTATCGTAGACATGCGCGAACCTGAGGATCGCATGAAGGGCACGATTCCGAATTCGTATCACATTCCCTATACCGAGGTTTCCGGGCGCATGAATGAATTGGGCTGCGCCAAGCAGGGCGGCAAGTGGGATTGCGTCAAGGCCAAGAAGGTTTATGCCTTCTGTAACGGTCCGGTCTGCCCGCAAAGCCCGACGGCGATCGTCGCCATGGTGCGCGATGGCTTTCCGGTCGACAAGATCTACTACTACCGCGGCGGCATGCTGGATTGGGACGCCCTGGGCTTTCCCATCGTCAAGGGCGATTTTTGATCGTTCACGGCTTAAGGGAAACCGGCCCGCTGCGGCCGGTTTTTTCATGGGGCTTTAGCTGGCGCAGGATTTCCACGGCCTGCTGCCGCAGGCCGGAAAATAACTTGGGTTTTGTCAAGCGGACGCGCCCGTTGCCGATGCTTTCGATGATCGCCAATCCGTTGCTGCTCACTTCGTAGGTCTGGCCGGGTTCGAGAAAGGTATCTCCGGGTTCGCCGGTGACGGTGATCCAGATCGTGCCGGCCGTGCTGGTTACACACAGGCCGCGCGCCTGGCGCAGGCAGATCGGATGGTTGTCGCTCAAGCAGACCTCGCCAGACTTCAAGTCGATTTTCATGGCTCTCTCTAGCTATCGTTATGGGAGAAAGTTTAGGTCGGCGAAAACGCATGATACAGTGGCAATAAAGTTTAATTGTGATCAGTACAGTTTGCTGTTGTTTATACTGTACTGGTTGTCGTTGCCGCCAACTGTACTGGTAATGCGAAATGACTGACTTGTTGCGCTACGAAAGATTGGCCTCGGAACTGGAGGGCATGATTGCCAATGGTGCCTTGCGTCATGGCGACCGTCTGCCGTCGGTTCGTCGTTTGTCGGTGGAGCGGCGGCTATCCGTGTCGACCGTGGTCCAGGCCTTGCGCCAGCTGGAGAATCGCGGGCTGGTCGAGGCCCGGCCGCAGTCCGGCTATTTCGTTCGCCGGCCCGGGCCGGTGCGGGCCGAGCCGGCGCAGCGCTCGACGCCGGAGACGGCGGTGCCGGTAGATGTCACGCAGCGTCTGGTCCGCGTTCTTCAGGCCGGTTGCCGGCCATTGGTAGCGCCGCTGGCGGCGGCTTTGCCGGCTGCCTCGCTGTTGCCGGTGGCAGCGCTGCACCGTCTGTATGCCGGGGTTGCCCGTCGTCACCCGAAGTTGCTCGAAGGTGGCAGTCACATCAACATGGACGAGCCGGCGCTGGTCCGCCAGTTGGTG
The DNA here is from genome assembly GCF_026261605.1 of Dechloromonas sp. A34. Classification (NCBI taxonomy): domain Bacteria; kingdom Pseudomonadati; phylum Pseudomonadota; class Betaproteobacteria; order Rhodocyclales; family Azonexaceae; genus Dechloromonas; species Dechloromonas sp. A34. Next base: position 3,252,242 of record NZ_CP102486.1, on the reverse strand, counting down.
CGCCGTTCGCTGGCCTGGGGCGGGCCCTTGGCCGGTGACGAGATCGTGATCACCAATTCCTGCACCGAGGCTCTTGGCCTCTGCCTGCGTGCTGTGACCAAGCCGGGCGATACCGTGGCGGTGGAGTCGCCGGGTTATTACCTGATGCTGCAACTGCTCGAAACACTCGGTCTCAAGGCGCTGGAGATTCCGACCGATCCGCGTCACGGCCTCTCGGTCGAAGCGCTCGAACTGGCGACCCGCAACGGCGGTGTTGCCGCCTGTCTGCTCGTGCCGAATGCCAGCAATCCGCTGGGCAGCATGATGCCGGATGACAAGAAGCGCCAGCTGGCGGCCCTGGCTGCCAGCCGTGGTGTTCCGGTGATTGAGGACGATATCTACGGCGACCTGCATTTCGGGCCACAGCGGCCATGGCCGATCAAGGCTTTCGATATGGTTGGCAATGTGATGCTGTGCTCGTCTTTTTCGAAGAGCCTGACCCCGGCGTTGCGCATAGGCTTCGTTGCGGCTGGTCGTTATCGCTCGGCGATCGCCCTGCAGAAGACCATCACCAGCGGCGGGACCAATCCGATTACCCAGAACGTGCTGGCCGAATATCTCGAATCGAGCGCCTATGAACGCCATCTGCGCACGCTGCGGCGCAGCTATGAACGCCAGGTGGAGAGCATGCGGGCGGCGGTTGGTCGCCATTTTCCGGCGGCAACGCGTATTTCGCAGCCGCAGGGCGGCTACGTGCTGTGGGTTGAACTGCCGGAAGAGTTCGATACGACGGCGCTTTACGAACGCGCCATTGCCGAGAATCTGGCCTATGTGCCGGGCGAGCTGTTTTCGGCCAGCGGCATGTACCGCAACTGCCTGCGCCTGAACTGCGGCAACCCGCACGGTCCGGAAATCGAGGATGCCGTCCGCCGGCTGGGCGCGGTGATATCCCGGGCCTGATTGCATCAAATTGGGGCCGGGCAAATACGGTATCATTCACCCTTTTTTGGGCAAGCTGCGCCTTGCCTTCTTGAACGACTTTGAAGGATTCCTCTCCTCATGTTCGACGCAGTCCGCAACAATAAAAGAATCGTCCAGGTATTTCTCGGTCTGATCATTCTGCCTTTTGCCTTTTTTGGCGTTGATTCCTACATGAACAACGTCGGCTCGGGCGACGAAGTGGCCACGATCGGCGACATCAAGATCACCCAGCAGCAGTTCCAGCAGTCGGTACGCGATCAGCAGGACCGTCTGCGCACCCAACTGGGCGCCCAGTTCGACCCGAAGTTGCTCGACAATCCGGAGGCCCGTAACGCGATCCTCGACGATCTGATCAATCAGCGCCTGTTGATGCTCGAGGCCAACAAGAAGCACATGTTTGTCAGCGACGAAGCGATTCGCCGGACAATCGGCGGCATCGATGCCTTCAAGGTCGACGGTCAGTTTTCTGCCGAACGCTACGAAGCTGCACTGCGCGGGCAGGGCATGTCGCCGGCCGGATTCGAGGCGCAACTGCGCCAGGACATGACGTTGCAACAACTGGCCGGTGCCATCAGCCAGTCTAGCCTGATGGCACATACGGTCAGCGATCGACTGCTGGCGCTGCAGACCGAAAAGCGCGAAGTAATGGAGTTCCGCCTCGGGCTGGATGCCTATCTGGACAAGGTCAAGCTGGCGGACGGTGCGGTACGGAAGTTCTACGACGAAAACAGCAAACAATTCGAATTGCCCGAGCAGGCCAAGGCCGAATATGTGGTGCTGTCGATGGAGACCATCGGCACCCAGCTGACGGTTAGCGAGGCTGAAATCAAGGCCTGGTACGACGGTCACAAGGACAAATTCCGGCAGCCGGAAGAGCGCCGGGCCAGCCATATCCTGATTGCGTCGGAAAAGCTGGGCAAGGACAAGGCGAAGACAAAGGCTGAGGTGCTGCTCAAGGACGTCCAGAAGAATCCGGCCGGCTTCGCAGATCTGGCCAAGAAAAATTCCGATGATCCGGGTTCTGCTGCCAAGGGCGGCGATCTGGGTTTCTTCGGGCGCGGCATGATGGTCAAGGCCTTCGAAGAGACGGCTTTCAACATGAAGGAAGGCGAAATTTCCGGTGTCGTCGAATCCGATTTCGGTTTTCACATCATCAAGGTGACTGGTATTCACGCCGCCAAGGAAAAACCCTTTGCCGAAGTCAAGGGCGAGATCGAAAGCGAATTGAAACTGGCGGGTGCTTCCCGCAAGTTTGCCGAAGCGGCCGAAGCCTTCAGCAATACGGTCTACGAGCAGGCCGACAGCCTGAAGCCGGTGGCCGAGAAGTTCAAGCTGACCATCAAGCAGTCCGACTGGCTGGGGCGTCAGGCAAATCCGGCCAATGGCCCACTGGCCAATGAAAAGCTGCTGGCCGCCGTGTTCTCCGAAGATTCGATCAAGAACAAGCGCAATACCGAAGCCGTCGAAATTGCTACCAATACCTTGGTTGCCGCCCGCCTGGTCGACTACAAGCCGGCAAGCTTGCAGCCCTTCGATGGCGTCAAGGCGAGCATCGAAACCCTGCTCAAGCGCCAGGAAGCCCAGGCCCAGGCCAAGAAGGATGGCGAAGCCCGTCTCGAGGCCTTGAAGAAGGGCGAAGACAAGTTGGCCTGGGGTGCCGCCAAGAGTGTTTCCCGCCTGGATTCGCGGATGATCCCGCCGCCAGCCGCGGCGGCCGTTTTCAAGATGGATGGTGCTACGCTGCCGGCTTATACCGGTGTCGAATTGCCGGGTTCGGGTTATGCGCTGTTCAAGCTGAGCAAGGTGAATTCCGGCGAACAGCTGGATGCTGCCCGTCGCCAGGCGTTGCTCGGACAACTGGCCAACCTGTCGGCCCAGGAAGATCTGCGCCTCTACCTGGCTGCCTTGCGTAGCCGTTACAAAGTCGAGATCAACCAGGCCGCCCTGGAAGCCAAGGAAAAGTAAGTATCCAACGGGCCGGAAACGGCCCGTTTCCCTTTGGGTTGATAGGTCAAGAAAAACGCCGATCGGTTTGCACCGATCGGCGTTTTTTATTGCCTCTTGCGGGGCGATTATTTATGCAGGCAGCGGCTCGGCGTTGCCCAGGGCGGTGGTGTTCATGCCGCCATCGACGTACATGATTTCGCCGGTAATGCCGCTGGACAGATCGGAAAGCAGGAAGGCGGCGGCGTTGCCGACTTCATCGATGGTCACGTTGCGGCGCAGCGGAGCATGGTGCGAGTTGTAGGACAGCAGTTTGCCGAAGTTGCCGATACCGGAGGCAGCCAGCGTCTTGATCGGGCCAGCCGAAATGGCGTTGGCGCGGATGCCTTCGGGGCCGAGGCAGAAGGCCAGGTAGCGGGTGGCCGCTTCCAGGCTGGCCTTGGCCAGGCCCATGGTGTTGTAGTTCGGCATGGTGCGCTCGGCACCGAGATAGGAGAGGGCGAGAGCAGCGCTCTTGCGACCCTGCATCATCGGCCGCGCGGCCTTGACCAGCGCCGGGTAGCTGTACGAGGAAATTTCGTGGGCAATTCGGAAGGAGTCGCGTGACATGCCTTCTAGGAAATCGCCTTCAATGGATTCGGTCGGGGCGAAGGCGATGGAGTGCACCAGGCCATCCAGTCCGTCCCAATGCTTACCGAGTTCGACGAACAGGTTGGTGATCTGTTCATCGCTGCTGACGTCCAGCGGGAAGACCAGGGTGCTGTCGAATTCGGCGGCGAACTTGTTGATGCGGTCGATGAAACGCTCGTTCTGGTACGAGAAGGCGAGTTGGGCGCCTTCACGATGGCATGCCTTGGCGATGCCATAGGCAATGGAATGCTTGGACAGCAGACCGGTTATCAGAATCTTCTTGTCGGCGAGAAAGCCCATGTGTTTGTTCTCCCTAAGGGGTTTAGCCGGCGAATTATAAACCGAGAAGGCGCTTTGAACTCACCCGATGCCGAGTTTGGGCGGTTCGTTGCGGCTTCGGTGATGCGTATCACATATTCGGATAAGTTGGCCCTTCACCCCCTTGTGGCACCACCCAGTTGATGTTCTGGGTCGGATCCTTGATGTCGCAGGTTTTACAGTGCACGCAGTTCTGGGCGTTGATCTGCAAGCGCGGGTTGCCACCGCTTTCGTCACTGACGATTTCATAGACGCCGGCCGGGCAGAAACGCTGTTCAGGGGCATCGTAGGTCGCCAGATTGACGCGGATCGGCACCCCGGCATCTTTCAGTTGCAGATGGCAGGGCTGATCTTCCTCGTGGTTGGTGCTGGAGAGGAAGACCGAGGACAGGCGGTCGAAGGTGATCATCCCGTCCGGTTTCGGGTAGGGGATCGGTGCGCATTCGCTGGCCGGCTTCAACTTGGCATGGTCGGGGATGGTGTTGTGCAGGGTCCAGGGCGCCTTGCCACCGAAGACCAACTGGTCGATGCCGAACATCACCGAGCCGAGTTTCAGGCCCTTGTTCATCCACGGCTTGAAATTGCGCGCCTGATGCAGTTCCTGATGCAGCCAGCTCTGCTTGAAGGCTTCCGGGTAGGCGGCCAGTTCGTCGCGCTGGCGTTCGCCGGTGAGCGCCGCGAAACAGGCTTCGGCAGCCAGCGCGCCGGATTTGATGGCGCAATGCGAACCTTTGATGCGGGCGGCGTTGAGGAAGCCGGCATCGTCGCCGACCAGCACGCCGCCCGGGAAGGTCAGCTTGGGCAGCGACTGCAGGCCGCCGGCGGCCAAGGCTCGGGCGCCGTAGGCGATACGCTTGCCGCCCTCGAGGAAGGCGCGGATGTTGGGGTGGGTCTTGAAGCGCTGGAATTCCTCGTAGGGCGAAAGGTGCGGATTGCTGTAGCCGAGGCCGACGACGAAACCGACAGCGACCTGGTTGTTTTCCAGGTGATAAAGGAAGCCGCCGCCGTAGGTGGCCGAGTCCATCGGCCAGCCGCCGCTATGCACGACGAGGCCTAGCTGATGCTTGTCCGGCTGGATTTCCCAGAGTTCCTTGAGGCCGATACCATAGGTTTGCGGATCGACGCCCTCGTTCAAATTGAATTGCGCCTGCAACTGCTTGCCGAGATGGCCGCGGCAGCCTTCGGCAAAGAAGGTGTACTTGGCATGCAGCTCCATGCCCGGCTGGAAGTTGGGGCCTTCCGAACCATCGTGCAGACGGCCCATGTCGCCGGTGGCGACGCCCATCACGGCGCCGGCCTCATCAAACAGCACTTCCGAACCGGCAAAGCCCGGGTAGATTTCGACGCCCAGCGCTTCGGCCTGTTCGCCCAGCCAGCGGCAGACGTTGCCGAGTGAGATGACGTAGTTGCCTTCGTTATGAAAGCACTTGGGGAGCAGGCTGTTCGGTATCTTGGTGGCGCCGTCTTCGGAAAGAATGAAGAAACGGTCTTCCGACACCGGGGCATTGAGCGGCGCGCCGTCTGCTTTCCAGTTGGGTAGCAACTCGGTTAGTGCCTGCGGGTCCATGACAGCGCCGGAGAGAATGTGGGCCCCGATTTCAGCCCCTTTCTCGATCAGGCAGACGCCGAGTTCCGTGCCGCTTTCAGTCGCCAGCTGTTTCAGGCGAATGGCCGAAGCCAGTCCGGCCGGGCCGCCGCCCACGATGACGACGTCGAATTCCATGGCTTCGCGCTGCATGTTGTCTCCTTGGTTTTATTGTGGTGGTGCATTCAATACGGTACAGTATGGAAACGCATTGATCAACCCCTCCGGGAATTGAATGACATGGAACATAAAAAGAAACTGATCCACGTAACCAGGATGCCGATTCGCTGGGGCGACATGGATGCCTATGGGCATGTGAATAATACGGTTTACTTCCGCTACATGGAGCAGGCGCGGGTCGAATGGATCGAGGCGATGGGCGTTCCGGTTCGTCCGGGCGGCTGCGGGCCGGTAATCATCAATGCCAGTTGCACATTTCTGAAGCCGATGAACTATCCCGGTACCGTCGAGGTTCGCACCTTTGTCGGCCATCCCGGGCGTTCCAGCGTGCAAAGCCATGTCGAGATGCTGATCGACGGCGATCTCTATGCCGAAGGTGCAGCCAAGATCGTCTGGATGGACACCATGAGCGGAAAATCGGTCGCTATCCCGGATGATGTCCGGGCCGTGCTCGAAGCGGAGTGAAGCTCGGGTAAACTGGCGCTCATGAGCCAACGAAAAATCTGGGAAAAACTGCTCTCGGCCGAGCGTCCGGGGGCCGGCAAGGCACCGGGCACACCGGAGCGCACCGCCTTCCAGCAGGATTACGACCGCATCGTCTTCACCTCCGCCTTCCGGCGCCTGAAGGACAAGACGCAGGTCTTTCCTCTCTCGAAGAGCGACTACGTCCGTACCCGCCTGACGCATAGCCTGGAGGCGAGCTGCGTCGGCCGTTCGCTGGGAGCGGTGGTGGGGCGCGAGATCATTGCCCGGCATGGGCTGAAACACGTCGAGAGTGGCGATTTCGGGGCCATCGTCGCCGCCGCCTGCCTGGCCCACGATATCGGCAATCCGCCCTTCGGCCATGCCGGCGAGGACGCCATTCGCGAATGGTTCAGGACTTCCGGCCTGCTCGAACGCCACCCCTTCACCCCCGCCCAGCATGCCGATTTCGAGCGTTACGAAGGCAATGCCCAGGGCTTTCGCATCGTCACCCGGCTGCAAAGCCCGGCCAATCCGGGCCTGCAGCTGACCAGCGCGGTGCTGGCGACCTTCACCAAATACCCGCGGCCCTCGCATCTCAAGACGGAACTGGAAGGCAAGAGCAGCAAGAAATTCGGCTTCTTCCAGCAGGACGCCGAGGCCTTTCGCCAGGTCGCGCAGTCGACCGGCCTCGTCGAACGCATTCCGGGCACTGCCTGGCGCCGTCATCCGCTGGCCTTCCTGGTCGAAGTGGCGGACGACACCTGCTATCTGATCGTCGATCTCGAAGATGCCGCCAAGCTGGGTTTTGTGCCCTATCGCGATGCCGAGTGTCTGCTCGCCGATCTGGCCGGCAATACGGTCAATGGCGGTCGGCTGGATCGTCTGCACGACCCGAAGGAGCGTCTCGAATACCTGCGCGCCAAGGCCATCGGCCGTCTGCTGGAAAGTGCCGCCGCCGTCTTCCTGGCAAACGAGGAAGCCATCCTCAAGGGCGAGTTCGACGAGGAACTGCTCGCCCAGTCGCCGGTCGGCATTCCGCTGCAGGCGGTCCTGAGGCTGGCCAAGGAAACAATCTATACGGCACGCCCGGCACTGGAAATTGAAACCGCCGGTTTCGAGGTGCTGGGTGCCTTGCTCGATCTCTTCTCGAAGGCCGTGGAGGCGGGCGCCGGCCACGGTCGTTTCACCACCCGCGAACGCATGCTGCTCAAGCTGCTACCGGCCCAGTTCCTCGGCCACGGCGGCGAGCCCGATCCCGACCCCTATATCCGCCTGTTGCAGGTGGCGGACTTCGTCGCGGGAATGACCGATTCCTACGCCGTCGACATGTACCGCAAGCTCAAGGGCGTCGATCTGCCAGCCTGAGGCAACCTAGTGCCACAAAGGCAAAGGCTGGCACTAGACGCGTAGCAGGGCGATTTTCAGCGGCGGCTGCCCGTCATGGCTGGGAAAGTCTTCTTCCGGCGTGATCCACTCCAGGGTGCGAACGGCCCGCCCCGCCTTTTTCGCGCAACGCTGCAACTGGTCGGCCCAGACATCGCGCGACAGCTGAGCGGCGTTGTTACAGCAGATCAGTGTGCCGCCTTCGGCCGTGCACAGCAGGGCCTGCTTCATCAGCGCGGCGTAGTCGTTGATGATGTCGACCACCCCGAACGGGCTCTTGGCGTAGCGCGGCGGGTCGAGAAAGACCAGATCGAAAACGTGGGCGTCCAGTTTGGGGAAATTCGGCATTTTCTTGCCGCGCACCATGTTCGGCTGACCGATGCCGGCCAGTTGGCGCATGGCGGCGAAGGCATCGCTCTGCACGAAGCGCAGGCGGATCGGCAGATCATTGAGGCGGGCATTGTCCTTGCCGACCTTGAGGCTGGATTCGGCGAAGTCCACATTGACCACATGCGCCGCCCCGGCCTTGGCCGCCGCGACCCCGATGCCGCAGGTATAGGCGAACAGGTTGAGCACCGATTTGCCGGCAGCCTCCTGCATCACCCGCCGGCGCCCGGCACGCATGTCGAGGAAGAGCCAGGGATCCTGACCGCCATGGCGGCCCTGGACTAGATAGCGGATGCCCATCTCGTGAAATTCGCGCGCTTTCAGCGCTTCGGCCAGCACATCGGGCGGCAGCGGGTTACCGATCCGCGAGTTGGCCCGGCTGCGGTCGTTATAGACGGCGATCAGGCCGGGCAGGGTGGCCGCGTAGAAGTTTTCGATCTCGGCGCGGTCGTGACCATCCAGCGGCTCGTGGAAAGTCTGGATCAGCAGCAGGTCGCCGTAGCGGTCGACGGTCAGGCCGGGCCGGTTTTCGGTGCTGCCATTGAACAGCCGGTAGGCATTGGTGTCCTCGGCATGGAGGCGCTCGATCAGCGATTGACGGGCATCCAGGGCGGCTTGCAAGAGGTCGGTAAGGGTGGGGCTGAACATGGCGTTTCCCGAAATGCCCCGCGAGGGGAAGGCGCGCATTCTACCGGAGGGCAGGTGTCAGCCGCGGGATTCGAGCACCGGCCAGATGCGCCAGTGGCCGCAGGCGGAGCGGGCTTTGCGCTCGGAAGCATCCCAGCCGCCACCAATGCACAGTCCGGTTACCGTCTCCGACTCGACATCGACCGTGTCTGGCGTTACGCCGGGCAGGCGTTCGCCGCGCCAGCAATCGCAACTGGCGCAGCGTTTGCGGTCGACGGCCTGGCTCAGCAAGTCTTTGCGGTGCGGCAGGCGGCAATGCTCTGCGTTGCCGGGACGACCGGGCCGCCATTGGCGATCCAGCCCTTGATGCCTTGCTTCACGTTATAAACCTTGGCATAGCCGGCCTGCTGCGACAGGAACTGGCTGACCGCCTTGGTCCGGTTACCGCTGCGGCAGATGACGACGAGCGGTTCGTTGGGCTTGGCGATCGGCTTGACCTTCTCCAGCCAGGCGGCGGGCTCGGCCTTGCCGCGTTCGTCGAAGAAGGTCAGCAGCTTGCTGCCGCCGACGATGCCGGTTTCTTCCCACTCCGATTGCAACCGGATATCGACCACCGGCACGCCGCTCTTCATCAGCTTGTCGAGCTCGGCATTGTCGATGTCGATGACTTCGGCGTGGGCAAATCCGGCAGCGGCAATCAGGCAGGCAAGCAGTAGTCGGCGCATGGTAATCTCGTTTATCAGAAAACGCTGATTATAGACTTGAAGTCTCAATGGCTGATTGACCTCATCGCCGGGCGACGGGTTCCCGCCCTCATGGGATAATCCAGCCTTTTTCCGGGGCAGTCATGGCGCTCAAATCCACCATTTTCAAGGCCGAGTTGCAGCTTGCCGACCTCGACCGTTCGCATTTTGGCGATTACACCCTGACCATCGCCCGCCATCCGTCGGAAACCGACGAGCGGATGATGGTTCGCCTGCTGGCCTTCGCGCTGAATGCTTCGGAAACGCTGACCTTCGGGCGTGGCCTGTCGGCGACAGAGGATGAGGCCGACCTGCAGGAGCTCGATCCCACGGGTAGTATCGAACGCTGGATCGATGTCGGCCTGCCTGATGAAAAAGCCATTCGCCGGGCCTGCAACCGGTCGCGGCACGTGATGGTGCTCAGTTATGGCGGGCGGTCGGCCGAAATATGGTGGCAACAAACACAAGGCAAGGTCTCGGGGCAAAAGAATCTGCGCGTGCTGTCTCTAAGTGTGGAGGATGGCAAGGCGCTGGCCAGCCTGGCGGAGCGCGGCATGCGCCTGCAATGCACGATTCAGGATGGCCTGATCTGGTTGGGCGGCGACCAGGGGCACATCGAGCTGGCACCGAAAGTTCTGTTTGCTAGCGATTCGGCATAGAATCGCTGCGTATTTTGCAGGCATAGACCAACATTTTGTGAAAGGTGACTATGGCAGCGAATGATGATGACGAATCAACCGCGGTAATCGTCGGGGTTCTGGCCGGTATCATGCTGGCTGTTGTGGCGGTGGTTTATGGTGCCAGCGCCGGAAAATACGTCCAGCCGGCAGCGAAGTCCGCTGCCGAGCAGGCAGACATCGCGCCAGTTGGCGAAGCCCTGGTCAAGGTCTATTTCGCCGTCGGCGCAGCAGCGCTCGACGAAGCCGACAAGGGCGTCGTCGCCAAAACGCTGGAAGCCCTGGGGGCCAACCCGAACGCTATCGTGCTGCTCTCCGGCTTTCACGACATGTCCGGTGATCCGGCCAAGAATGCCGAACTGGCCAAGCATCGCGCTCAATCGGTGCGTGATGCACTGGTGGCCGGTGGTGTTTCCGCCGAACGCATCAAGTTCCGCAAGCCGGAGTCGACGCTTGGTACCGGCAGTCCGGAAGAGGGGCGTCGCGTCGAAATTCGCGTCCAGTAAGGGCGGATTGCTGCGCAAAAGGCGAGCCTGAGTGGCTCGCTTTTTTTTCAGCTGCTTTTCTGTGCGGCCGGCTGCAATGCGCCGGCCGGGTTTGGTCTGGTCACAGAATGACGGTGATTTCTTCGCGCCGAACCAGATCCTGTTCCATCTGCAGACCATCGAGATCCAGGGCGTCGTGCGCTGCCAACAGGCCGACCGGGTGGCCGGCATCATCAACGACGGGAATGTGCCGGAAGCCGCCTTCGTACATCAGGTGCAGGGCATGTCCGAAAGGCTTGTCCGGGCCGACGGTCTGAATGTTTCGGGTCATGATGGTGGTGATTGCGGTATTGGCCGGGTCGCAGCTGTTGGCCACCGCACGAAAGACGATGTCACGTTCGGTACAGATTCCGGTGAGTACACCTTTGTGAACGATCAGAATGGCTGAAGAATGCCATTCTTTCATGATAATTGCGGCTTCACGCACGGTGGTGCCAGTCCCGGTGGTCGGGAATGGCCGTCCTTGAATTACTTCACTAACCAGGCGGTTTGGCATCTTGGATCCTTTCGCTTCGGGTTGAGTAAATTGCAGCCAGCACGTCGGACACGGATAGCTTGCCTAAGTTCTCTTGCCGCAGCGCTCTAACCAAAAAGAATGGTGCGCCTCTTCCGTTGCCGGTCGGCAGTATTTCCCCTATCGCTTGATCAGGTTCCAGACAAACTCTGCTCCGGCTGAAATCAGGTCGATCGCATCGATAATGCCAGCGTTATCCGGTTCCTGTTTCATGCGTTTCAGTCGTGACTTTTCGCGTTCGCGCATCACGATGGCATCGCCCAGAACCTCGACGTCAGCTGTAGTTCGCCTGACTTCAGCGGTCTTGAGGCGTGTCAGTGCCTGTTCGACTGCACCGGGGTCGAGGATGGTAATCGGCGCCCGACAGTGGCCGCAGGCGTGCTCGTGGCGGATATCGACAGGGGCGCCGCAGCCCATGCAGCGGATGATGCCGACCTTGGCGGACAGCTCGTCGATCTCGGCCGGGTTGAGCTGGCGGACGAAGCCCTTCTCGATCATGAACTGGGCGAAGGTGGTGAAGCGTCCGTGCTTCTGCAGGCAGCGGTGGTAGTTGAAGCGGCCGCCATGCTTGGCCAGGTCGAGCCCGTGCAGCAGGCGTTCGTGACAGCGTGGGCAGGCCAGCGGGTCGCGCAGGGGCAGGCGCTGGTCGTCGTGGTGCTCGTGCAGCAGCTTGAACAGTTCGATGATGCCGCCGGGGGTGATCTGGGCGCTCTCGTAGTCGTCGAACCAGATGCCGTTGCAGTGGAAGCACAGATCAAGAACCACCTCGCCATGCAGCAAGCGCTCCAAGCGGTGCTTGCTCATGACTTGGCGGCAGGAGGGGCAGGCGGTTGGTTGCATGCCGGTATTATGCCGGACGGATGGTTCCCAGGTTCAGCTTGACGCCTTTCTTCATCTTGCCGACGACGTGCATCTCGCAGGCCTTACAGTCGAACTTGAGGATCAGCTTTTCGTTGCCGTTGATCAGCGTCATCGGGTCCGGCTTCAGGTGCTTCACTTCCTTCGGGCACAGGTTGAAGCTGTAGCGCAGGCAATGGCGGGTGATCATCAGCGAGACCATGCCTTTTTCGTTGCCAGCCTCGTAGGCTTCCTCGATCAGCTTGACGCCGTGCTTCTCGTAGAAGGCGCGGGCTTGGGCGTTGAAGACATTGCCGAGATAGGTCAGCTCGTCTTGCGGGTAGGGTACCGGCGTGGCCGCCGGAGCGGCACGCGGTGGGCGTGGGTGGGCCGCGAGCCGGGCGGCTTCGAGTTTCTCGGTGGCTTCGCGGCGCAGTGCGTTGAGTGCACCGACTGGCAGGAACCACGGCTGCGACAATTGCAGCTCGACCGGCTCGGCGACGAACAGGGTGTTGCCGAACTTGGCGAGTTGTTCGCTCAGGGCAGCGGTCGCCCGCTCAGCATTCTTCGCGGCCTCCTTCGCATGCGGCAGATCGACCGTGACCGTGACGCCATCCTCGTCGTTGAGTGTCAGCGCAAAGCCATCAGGCGTTTCGGAAAACACCGGCTTGATCGCGATGCGGCGTTCGGCAGAATCCTTTTCCAGCGCCCGCTCAAATTCCTGGTCGCGGTTGCGGAACAAGGTGGTGCCAACCGTCAGTTCTTCGGGAGTCTCCGCCGGGTACAGCGTCTTGCCTTCGGCCCGATTGATCCGCATGCCGAGCACTTCGCCGTGAGCGTCGTAAAAGCAGACGCCGTCACCATTGTTGAAATCGATCTCGGCATTGACCGTGAAATAGCCGGGGCCGATATCGACCACGTCGCCGATCGGCTCACCGACGAAACTCGGCGAATCGAAGGCGCCGATGTCGTCCTGGCGATCGTTGGCGAAATAATCGGTGTAGCCGCGGTTGAAGGTCTTGTCCGGCTGCGGCGTGAAGGTGAAGGTGCTATGGCCGCTGGCGGCGCGGCTGTATTCGGGATGCTGGGCGATGATGTCGTCGAGCAGCGAGCGGTAATGGGCGGTAATGTTCTTGACGTAGGAGAGGTCCTTTAGCCGCCCCTCGATCTTGAACGAACTGACGCCGGCGCGGACCAGTTCGAGCAGGTTTTCGCTCTGGTTGTTGTCCTTCATCGACAGCAGATGCTGGTTTTCGGTGATGGTCTTGCCCTTGTCATCGACCAGCGTGTACGGCAGGCGGCAGGCCTGCGAACACTCGCCGCGGTTGGCGCTGCGCCCGGTATGAGCGTGGCTGATGTAGCACTGTCCGGAGTAGGCGACACACAGTGCGCCATGGACGAAGTATTCAAGGGCCAGCGTGGTTTTGCGGGCGACGGTGGCGATCTCGCCGATGCTCATTTCACGGGCCAGCACGATCTGCGAGAAACCGACGTCCTCCAGGAACCTGGCCTTGGCCGGGTTACGGATGTCGGTCTGCGTACTGGCGTGTAACTGGATCGGCGGCAGGTCGAGTTCGAGCAGGCCCATGTCCTGGATGATCAGGGCGTCGGCACCGGCTTGATAAATCTGCCAAGCCAGGCGACGGGCTTCTTCCAGTTCGTCGTCGCGCAGGATGGTGTTGAGGGCGACGAAAACCTTGGCGTGGAAACGATGGGCGTACGCGGAAAGGCGTTCGATATCGGCGACGGTATTGCCGGCACCGTAGCGGGCGCCGAAGGCCGGGCCGCCGATATAGACGGCATCGGCACCATGCTTGATGGCTTCGATGCCGAAATCGGCATTCTTGGCCGGGGCGAGGAGTTCGATGGGGTGTTGGGGACGGGTCATGGCGCCTTAGTACGCAAAACGCGGGGCGAGTTCTTCGAGATTGAATTCGCGCAGGATGGCCTCGGCGCGCTCGCGGGCGTTCTTGCGGGGCGTGCCGCGCTTGGAGGCGATGATCAACTCGTTCTTCATCGAATGCTCCCATCCGACCAGTTCGGTGACCGTGACGTCGTAGCCGTGCGACTCGAGCAAGAGGCAGCGCAGCACGTTGGTCAGGTGGCTACCCAGCTCGCGGGTGTGGATCGGGTGTCGCCAAAGTTCGGACAGGGCTGTTTTGCCCAGCGATTCATTCTTTCTGGCCCGCATGGCCGAGGCCACTTCGGCCTGGCAGCAAGGCACGAGGACGATATGCCGGGCTTCCTTGGTCAGGGCAAAACGGATCGCATCGTCGGTCGCCGTGTTGCAGGCGTGTAGTGCTGTCACGACATCGACCTGGTTCGGGAGCTCCGGTGAGGTCAGCGAATCCTCGACCGTGCAGGCGAGGAAGCGCATCCGTTCGAAGCCAAGCCGGGCGGCCAGTTCGCGGGATTTGTCGACGAGTTCCGGGCGGCTTTCGATACCAATGATTTCGCCTGTGGCCTGGTTTTTGCTGAACAGGTCATAGAGGATGAAACCGAGATAGGACTTGCCGGCTCCATGGTCGACCAGTGTCTCGGCATCCGCCAGCAAGGGTTCGATGAACTGGTAGAGGTGATAGACCTGTTTCAGCTTGCGGCGGGTGTCCTGGTTGAGCTTACCGTCGCGGGTCAGGATGTGTAGTTCCTTTAGCAGTTCGATGGACTGCCCGGGGCGGATTTCCGGGATCGCGGCCGGTGGGTTTTGCTTTTTCATGGGGCGAGATTATCGCATTCAAAGTTCTATGACTTTCGTGTCAACCGAATTGAAATCGCCTCGTTATTAGGCTCATGGTGATCCAACACCGCACTTCATACGGAGAAATAAATGGGCAGTTTGAGCAACGAATCCTTCGAACAATTCCTGGATTCCCTGAAGAATGCCGGCATTACGATTTCCAACGAAGCCGAACTGCGCGAGCGGCTGGCTGAAGCTCAACGTTGGCGTTATGCCTTCCAGACCCTGGCCGCCAACGGCAAGACCATCGGCATCTGCTTCGAAGATCATTCCGCAGGCCGCAACGAAGCCGAAATCGACCGCGCTTTCAACGAATTCCAGTTTTCCGAAAAAACCAAGGCTGTTTTCTCTGCCAATCTGAAGCACTAAATCCACCACAGTTATTACGCCCTTCGCGATGGCGGGGGGCAAAAAAGAACGGGCGCCATACGGCGCCCGTTTTGCTGTCTACGTTAAGGCTCAGCGCGTGATCGGCTTGTAGCGGATACGCTTCGGCTTGGCGCCTTCTTCGCCGAGGCGCTTCTTCTTGTCCTCTTCGTACTCCTGGAAGTTGCCTTCGAAGAAATTCCACTGCGAATCGCCTTCGGCGGCCAGGATGTGCGTACAGATGCGGTCGAGGAACCAGCGATCGTGCGAGATGACCATGGCGCAGCCGGGGAATTCGAGTAGCGCATCTTCCAGGGCGCGCAGCGTTTCGACGTCGAGGTCGTTGGACGGTTCGTCGAGCAGCAGGACGTTGCCGCCGGTCATCAGCGTCTTGGCCAGGTGCAGACGGCCGCGTTCACCGCCGGACAGGTTGCCGACCTGCTTGCCCTGGTCGGCGCCCTTGAAATTGAAGCGGCCGATGTAGGCGCGCGACGGCATCTCGAATTTGCCGATCTGCAGGATGTCGCTGCCCTGGGCCAGTTCTTCGAACACCGTCTTGCTGCCGTCGAGGCAGTCGCGCGACTGGTCGACGTAGGCCATCTTGACCGTCGGGCCGATGTCGACCGTGCCTGAATCCGGCTGTTGCTGGCCGGTGATCATCTTGAACAGCGTCGATTTGCCGGCACCGTTCGGGCCGATGATGCCGACAATGGCGCCGGCCGGGATGGTGAAGTTGACGTTGTCCATCAACAGCTTGTCGCCAAATGACTTGCTGACGCCGTTGAACTCGATGACCTTGCCGCCGAGACGCTCGCCGACCGGAATAAAGATTTCCTGGGTTTCGTTGCGCTTCTGGTATTCCTGGCTGGACAATTCCTCGAAACGGGCGATACGAGACTTGCTCTTGGCTTGGCGCGCCTTGGGATTGGAACGTACCCACTCCAGTTCCTGCTTCATCGCCTTCATGTGGGCGTCGATCTGCTTGTTTTCCGTCTCCAGGCGGGCTTCCTTCTGCTCCAGCCAGGACGAGTAATTGCCTTTGTACGGAATGCCGTGACCGCGGTCGAGTTCGAGAATCCACTCTGCCGCATTATCGAGGAAGTAGCGGTCGTGGGTGACGGCGACGACGGTGCCCGGGAAGCGGACGAGGAACTGTTCCAGCCATTCGACCGATTCGGCGTCCAGGTGGTTGGTCGGCTCATCGAGCAGCAGCATGTCCGGCTTGGCGAGCAGCAGTTTGCATAGAGCGACGCGGCGCTTTTCACCGCCCGACAGGTTGCCGATGATGGCATCCCAAGGCGGCAGGCGCAACGCGTCGGCGGCCAGTTCCATTTGGGCTTCGGTGTCGGCACCCGAGGTGGCGATGATCGCTTCCAGCCGCGCCTGTTCTTCGGCCAGTTTGTCGAAATCGGCTTCCGGGTCGGCGTAGGCGGCATAGACCTCGTCCAGCTTGGCCTGGGCCTGCATGACTTCGCCGAGGGCCGACTCGACTTCCTCCTTGACCGTCTTGGTTGGGTCGAGCTGCGGTTCCTGCGGCAGGTAGCCGATCGAGACGCCGGCCAGGTGCTGCACTTCGCCGTCGTACTCCTTGTCGACGCCGGCCATGATCTTGAGCACGGTCGATTTGCCCGAGCCGTTCAGGCCGAGCAGGCCGATCTTGGCACCGGGGAAGAAGGAAAGGGAAATATCCTTGATGATCTGTCGTTTGGGCGGGACGATTTTGCTGACGCGCAGCATCGACATTACGTATTGGGCCATTACGCGGCACTTTCAGAAAAATTAATTAGAACCCTTGGGTTCCATGAACGAACTTGCTCCCCGCTATTGAGGGAGCGCTGAAATTCCAAGCCCGCGATTCTACTATGGGCAGCCGTGGCCGGAATTGCTGCGCAAGTGGCTCATTGCCGACTCGAGCTATCGTTCATCCGTGGCAGGTGATTCGTCCACTGCCATAATGCACGGGGGGCGGTCAGGCAGGCGGTGATCCCGAGGTGTTTGTCGGCGAGCAGAACCACAGCTTGTTGCCTTCGCTGTCGAGAAAACTGCCGACATGGAAGTCGCCGTAGACCTGCACTTCGTTGGCGATCGTGATGCCCCGCGCGCGTAGTGCCTCCTGAGTGGTCGGAGCATGGTCAGTGGCGACCGTAATGCGTGGGTTCGGCCGGTCCGTTGGCGCTGCCCAGTCGGGTTTGAGCATCAGAATCACTTGGCCGAGTTGCCATCCGACCTGTTCTTTTCCCTCGAAAGCCGGCTCGAGGCCAAGCTTTTCCTGGTAGAACCGATTCGCACGCTCAAGCTCGGTCACGGACAGGGCAACGACTTTGACGTACTTGAGGCCGAGGGGCGGTAACGGATCACGCATGGTATTTCTCCCCGCAATGTAGTGAATCATATCTGCGGGGGTTGACCATCTATAACGACTTAAATTCAGCCGTTTTGCGCGCTGGCGATGGCGCTGGTGCGAACTGATGAGGCGAAGGTTTAGGCCGCGCGGCGCCCGATAGCCGCTGATTCGGGTAGCGGGTGACGCAAGTCGCGATGGAGCAGCATGGCTGGCGCTTCGACTCTGGGGCAAGTACGGATCGGCCCGAGGCAGGTGAAGCCCAGTTGTCGCTCATAGTAGCGGCGATGCCGCGGGTTGATCTCGACGACGGCGTCGCTAGCGTCGAAATGCGTCCGGGCAAAGTTGTAAGCCGTCCGGAAAAGCGATTCCATGAGTTCCGGTGAACTGTAGTCGGGGTCGATGGCCAGCCGCGAGTATTCGCAGATGCTCCGGCTTTTTGCCTGAAGCTCCGCGATCTCTTCCGGATACAGGGCTTCACACAGCAAGCCATTGCCGCCATCACGCGACAAAGTCAGTGTTGCGCCCAGCACATTGTCCAGCCAGGCGGTCAGCGTTACGCGGTGGTCTTCATGTACTGGGGCTGTATGTGGATTGGAGCGATAGCCCCGCCAAGTGTACATGCGTCGCACCAGCAGATCGCTTGCCTGGCGCTCCTGGAAATCCTCCACCCGGCGGATAACGAGATCCGCCGAGCGAAAGAGCACCGCTGGCGACGAGAACGCAGCCCCCGGAATCGGTTTGCTAGATGAATAATGAGGCGAAGCACTAAGCATGTCAGGATTCTATGTTGGCAGGACGCAGCTTTCAACCGGCAACGGCATTCAGGGTGGGAACGAAATCGTTTGCCGAGCGATGTGAGGCACGACTTTCAGCGGAAATGGCGTTGATATCGCCACACAGTTCACCACCTTCATCGATGACGAGCTTCCCGTAGCGTATCTTGCCACTGACTCGACCGGTTGCGTGAATGATTAATTGCGAACGGGCCGTTAATTCGCCCTCGAAGGTGCCGTGAATTTCGGCAATGTCGATACTGACTTTGCCGGCAAATGAGCCCTGATCGGCAATCCGGATGACCCGGCTGTCCATGGTGGCCTCGACGCGCCCTTCGACAACCAGGGTGTCGCAGTCGAGAATTTCTGCGCCTTTCAGCTTGACATCGGGGCCGACGATCAAGCGGGCGCCGAGGACGTTTTCCGTATTGGCCGGCGCCTCCGACTTGACCTCAGCTGGCTTTTCCGCCGCGGCCTCAAGCGCACCCTTGGTCGACAGATCGGGCGTGCTTGGGTTGTTGCCATTCCCAAGAACGGGGCGTACATCCTTGCGGGTAATGACGTCGTTGCGAATAGTCGGGGTCGATTTGCTGAACATGTGGCTTCCTTTTTTGAAGTAGTCGAACGCTGAATTCGCAAAGCTAAAGCGATAACCGAGCCAGAATATATAAATCAAACAAAAACAGATGGTTATATAGATGTCTTGATATCCGGCATGAGTCCATCTGTCTTGTCCGTCGGGGATTGGCGACAAATATTTTTGCAATTGCCGAATTCGTGGATGTATGCTGCTTGCTGGATGTCGCAAATTGGCGACAGTTTCGTTAACTTATTGAATTTATGTAAATAATTTTAGAATCTTGCGGTGAATTTCTGCTGTATCTCGGAGGCATCGCTTTCAGTGCCGCGCGCGCTTACGGTCTACACTCCAACTTTCTTCATATATAACGCGGATGATTCGAGTTTCCTTTCGCCATGGCATGCTCCTGGGCTTCGCCTTGATCGTTCTGCTGCTGGGTGGTGCAGCACTCCGGAGCTGGATGGTCGTTGAGCGCCTGGTCGAGGAAAGTCGGCGCGGCAGTGAACAAGCCATCCACCTGACGGCAGCCATACAGGAACTGGCCGAACGTACGGTCGATATCGAGCGGAGCGCCCGGCAATACCTGGTTCTCGACGATGCCGTATTCCGCCAGCGTTTCGACGAGCATCTGGCCGAGTCACTGGTTCTGGTCGATCGCCTCGATACACTGGCGGCCGAGCCGCTCTCGCCGCTGCTCGGCGGGTGGAAAATGGTGGCGGAAGCCTTGCGCAGCGGATTGGACAAAAAGATCGGCAAGGCCGAACTGACGCCTTTCCTGTCCCGGATGGTCGAACTGAATGGGTTGCTCAAGCAGGCTGGCCAGCGTTGGATCGAAAACCAGAACAGCCGTCTGCTCATCGAACTGGAAGCGAACCGCCTGCACCTCGGCGGGCAGATCGCGCTTGCGTTGGGTGGCGCCTTGCTGGTCGCCCTGGCCATGGCGTGGTGGCTGGTGCGGCCGGTGCGTCAACTGGAGCAGGCTATTATCCGCCTCGGTGCCAATCGGTTCGATGAATCGATCAAGGTCGGCGGACCCGCCGACCTCAGGCAGCTTGGCCGACGTCTGGACTGGCTCCGGCAGCGCCTAGGGGAACTCGAGGCCGATCGCGAAAGGACCCTGCGCCACGTCTCGCACGAACTGAAAACGCCGCTGACCTCACTGAAAGAAGGCGTCGCCTTGCTGCGCGAAGAGGTTCCCGGGCGGCTGGGGGCGAACCAGCGCGAGGTCGTCGATATCCTGCAACACAACGTCACCGGTTTGCAGCAACAGATCGAGAGCCTGCTCAGCCTGAACGGCGCGGCTCTCGAGGCGCGTCACCTCAATCTTGAGCCGGTGGAATTGGCCAAGTTCCTGGCAGGCGTCGTCCAGCGCCGGGAGTTCCATGCCCAGTCGCGGCGGGTGAAAGTTGTCGTCGAAGCGCCGGAGCGGGCCAGCGCCAATCTGGATAGCGAAAAAATGGTGGTGGTGCTGGACAACCTGCTTTCCAACGCCATTGATTTCAGCCCCGAAAGCGGCGAAATCCGTCTTGTCGTTTCCCGCCTCGACGATTGTCTGCGCTTCGAGTGCATCGATCAGGGGCCGGGGGTTGCACCGGAGGACCGCCAGCGAATTTTCGACCCCTTTGTTCAGGGGCAGCGGGAAGCGCCGGCCCAACGCCAGGGCAGTGGCGTCGGGCTGTCCATCGTGCGCGATCTGGTGCGCGCCATGGGCGGGACGGTTTCATTGCTGGCTGTCGAAAAAGGGGCTCACTTTTGTGTGGAATTGCCTAATGAATACTAAGGATTGGGGAGGGCGCTTGAATTTGCGTGACTTGCTGAAATTTCTATTAATGGTTGTCGCAATTGGGCTGGTGGGTTGTGGCACCACTCCCCGGTTAAAAGCAAACCGAGCTACGACGAGCCCGGGCCCTTGCCGCCACTGGCCTATTACCAGTTGCTTTCCCGTCTCTCGCCGGCCGAGTTGAGCCGGGAACGCCTGGTGCTTGCGGCCTTGCCGCAGAACCCGAACACCCATCTGCGCACCGCCATGCTGTTCGGGCACCCGCGTGGACCGCAGGATCTGGGCAAGGCGACCCAGCAGCTCGAACTGGTGCTCAAGTCGAACGATCCGGCAGCGGTCAGCCTGCAGCCGCTGGCCCGACTGCTGGCTGACAACTATGCCGAGCGCCAGAAGGCTGAGGGGCAACTTGATCGTCAGGGGCAACAATTGAAAGATAGTCAGCGCAAAACGCTTGAATTGCAGGAAAAGCTCGATGGTCTGGCCGACATCGAACGCACCTTGCCGACCCGGCCGGCGCAGCGCCCGGTTGGCGCCCGGAGCCTGAAATGAATACCCCGGCCATGGGCAACGGCGCCCACATTCTGGTGGTCGATGATGACGAGGATATTCTGCGGCTGCTGTCCATTCGCCTGAGGGCGAGGGGATTCAAGGTTACCGCGGTCGGTTCGGCCGAAGAGGCGCTGGCCCGGATCGCCGTCGATCCGCCGCGGGTCGTGGTCAGCGATGTTCGCCTACCGGCCCGCGACGGCCTGGCGCTCTTTGAGGAAATCCGCAGCACCCGGCCCAGCCTGCCGGTGATCCTGCTGACCGCGCACGGGACGATTCCCGATGCCGTCGAAGCGACCTCGCGCGGAGTTTTCGGTTATCTGACGAAACCCTTCGACAGTCAGATATTGCTCGCCAAAATCGACCAGGCGATGCAGCTCTCGGCGCCAATCCTGCCCGAGGATCCGTCGGCGCTGGCGCTGGCCGGAGGCGCCTCGGAAGAATGGCGGGACGGCATCGTCTTCCGCAGCAGCCAGATGGCGGAACTGATGTCGGAAGCGCGCATGGTCGCCGCCTCCGACGCCAGCGTGCTGATTCGCGGCGAAAGCGGTACCGGCAAGGAGGTCTTGGCCCGAGCCATTCATCGCGCTAGTCCGCGCGCCAAGGGGCCATTCATCGCGATCAACTGCGGCGCGATTCCCGAACCTTTGCTGGAATCGGAACTGTTCGGTCACGTCAAGGGCGCCTTCACCGGTGCTGGGAGCACCCGCGTCGGGCTGGTTCAGGCGGCCAATGGCGGAACGCTCTTTCTCGACGAAATCGGCGACATGCCGCTCTCCTTGCAGGTCAAGCTGCTGCGCGTGCTGCAGGAACGCGTGGTGCGCCCGGTCGGAGCGACCCGTTCCGAGCCGGTCGACGTTCGCCTGCTCTCCGCCACCCACCGCGACCTTGACGCAGCCATGGCCCAAGGGCAATTCCGCGAAGACCTGTATTATCGCCTGGACGTCGTTTCGCTGACCCTGCCGCGCCTGGAAGAACGACGCGAAGACATTCCGCTGCTCGCCGCCTATTTCGTCCAGCAGATCGCCGCCAAGTACGGCAAGCCGATCACCGGTTTCGCTCCGGATGCGCTGGAAGCCCTGGCGACAGCAGCCTGGCCGGGCAATGTCCGGCAACTCTATAACGTCGTCGAACAAAGCTGCGCCCTGACCTCGACCCCGCTCATTCCGCTTTCGCTGGCCCAGCGCGCGCTGCGCGTTCCCGCCATGGAAGCGCTGAGCTATGCCGATGCCAAGCAGCGTTTCGAACGAAACTATCTGGTCCAGTTGCTCAAGCTGACCGATGGCAACGTGGCCGATGCCGCCCGCATCGCCGATCGCAACCGCACTGAGTTTTATCGGCTGCTACAGAAACACGATTTGACGCCGGCGATGTTTCGCAGCGAAGGCGATTCCGTCGCCGAACGCTAACCCTGCCCAGGCCCGCCCCCGTGTGCCTGGGGCCGGAAAGGCGAAATAAATGTCGCTGGCGGACGACGAAACTCACCGTGAAATGTGCCGTGAGTATTATTCAAGTATTTGAATTATATTGATAAAATTTGATTGGCACTAAGCTTGCGTTAACGCTTTCAGGTTTAATACTTGAAGGAGTTATCGATGATCAAACGCACTCTGGCCACGGCAGGTCTCGTGCTGGCCACCATCCTGGGCAGTCTCGGATTGACCGCATTTGCCACGGACAATCCGCCGGTTCTGGCAGTTCCCGGGGCGAGTGTCGAAGTTGCCGATGCGACACTGCACGACAAAGTCGAAACCCTGCTGCGCACCGACGTCGGCTTAATCGGCTCGCAATTCCGCGTGCAGACTCGAAGCGGGGTCATTACGCTGGGGGGCAAGGTCCCGGACGAACATTCATTGCGGCGGGCACTTGATCTCGCCAGCAGCGTGCGTGGCGTCAAGGAAGTGCGCAATGCGATGGAGATCGAGCTCCCAAAGTAATGTCAGGGGGTGCTCATGCGCCGATCTGGATGGCGCTGGTCAAGCTTCTTCCAGCGTTACCAATAGCGCCCCCTCATCGACTGTATCGCCCTCTGTGACATGGATTTCCACAATCCGGCCAGCGCGTGGGCTGGGAATGTCCAGCGCCACCTTGCCGGTTTCCAGGGTCAGGATGTTGTCGTCGCGCTCAATCGTGTCGCCGACCTTGACCAGCAATTCGAGGATGAAAACGTTACCGCTGGCACACGAACCACAACTTTCCCAGCACTCTGGGTACTTGGGCATACGAACGGAGAAACTGCTCATTGAAGATTTTCCAAGTTAGGCCTTGCATTCTACCTTCGCATCCGTATAATGCGCGGCTCTGACAGTGCGCCCGTAGCTCAGCTGGATAGAGTACTTGGCTACGAACCAAGGGGTCGGGCGTTCGAATCGCTCCGGGCGCACCAGTAAGAACAGTTAAAAGGTCAATCTTCGGATTGGCTTTTTTGCTTTCTGGGGGAGAAATTGGGGACTGAGTTTTCCAAGCTATTCCCGGCGGATGCTCTCGTTGAATTGAGGCTGTATTTCGATCTGCATGACGGCCGCCAGACATGCCGTGCCCCCGGGACTGTTGTCCGCTCCAGCATAGAACAGCAGTCCGGCCTGGCAATTTTTGTGACCTGCTTGATCAAGCTTTTCGACGAATCGGATGCTCTGGTGCGATCATGCGTTCACGAAATCGCACGCTCCCATTTTCCACAGGCCAGATAAATTGCAATCAAACTTCCTTGTTTCGATTCCGACACTCCGCAGTTCCGTCATTCTGATCTGCGCGCTGCTATTGCCCGTGCTTCCCGCTGCGGCGGCTGCCAAGCCGGGCGTCGCTCAGGCCAGTACGCCACGGCTCGATGCCCAGGCGGCGGGTTTTTCCTCCTATATCCTGCCGAACGGCTTCAAGATCATCCTGGCGCCGTTTCCTTCGGCCGCCAATGCCCGCATCGAGCTGCTGGTCAAGACCGGCAGCAAGCAGGAGGGCTACGGCGAGGCCGGCATGGCGCACTTGTTGGAGCACATGCTGTTCAAGAGCGCCGGCAAGCGCGCCGATCTGAAAAGCGATCTGACGGCGCTCGGTGCCACCTGGAACGGCACGACCAGCACCGATCGCACCAATTACTATGAAACCGTTGCCGCCGAACCCGAGAAGATCGACGAAGTCCTCCGCATCGAGGCCGATCGTTTCATTCGGGCCAGTTTCACCAAGGAGCATCTGGCCAGCGAGATGACCGTCGTGCGCAACGAGCTGGAACGCGGCGACAGCGATGCCGGCAGCTTGGTGATGCGCGCCCTGCAACGGCAGAGCTTTTTCTGGCATGGCTATTCACGGCCCACCATCGGCGCCCGTAGCGACATCGAGGATGCGCCGTTCAGTGCCTTGCAAGCCTTCCACAAGAAACACTATCGACCGGACAATGCCGCCCTGATCGTCAGCGGCAATTTCGCGCCGCAGCGCGTGCTGGCGTTGGCCAGCCAGCTATTTGGCGAGGCGCGCAACCCGCCGACGCCCAAGGTCGGCAACTGGACGCGGGAAGAAACCCGGGCGATGACCAATCGCAGTGAACTGGTGCTGCCGGCTGGTAAGACCATAGCCGCCAGTGCCTGGAAACTGCCCGGGCTGACCAACCGTGAGACCCAGGCCTTCGATCTGGCGAGTAGCGCCATTTGTGCCAGCGACTGGGGCAGCCTGCGCAAGGATCTGGTCCTCGAGCGCAAGATTGCCGTTTCCGTCTCGTGCGGTACCCGGGTTCAAGCCGACTACAGCCTGTTAATCGCCTTTGCCACGGCGGGCAAGGAGGCTGATGCGGAAGTCCTGTCGCGAGCCCTGCGCGAGCATATCGAAGTCGCCGCTGTCCGGGGCATCACGCAGGAACAGCTGGAACGGGCTCGCCTCAATGAACTGAATGCCTACGAACGCCTGGAAAGCTCCCACGAAATGCTGGCCACCGTACTCTCGCAAGGCGAAGTCGCCGGCGATTGGCGTCTTCTTTTCTGGCAGCGCGACGCGGTCAGGAGCCTGACCCTGGAGGAAACCAATGCCGCTTTGAAGAAATGGGCGGTCGCGGTCAATCGCAGTGACGTGCTGCTCCGTCACGCCGACGGTGTGGCCGCGCCGGAGTTGCCGAAATTTGCCGGGGCCCGTGAGCTGGTGTCCGGCAAGGACTGGCCCGCAGTCGCCAAGGCGGCTGACCCCATTCCCGGCTCGGCCGGCGAACTGGCGAAAGCCACCATCAAGCTGACGCTGGACGGCGAGCGGGCACGGGCTGCCCTGATTTCGCGGCGGCCCCAGGGCGAACTGGCCTGGCTGGTGGTGGCCAACGATTATGGCAACGAGTCCGCCCTGGCCGGCCGTTCGATGGCCTGCGCCATGGCCAGCCACCTGTTGGCCTATGGCGGCGGCGGGCTGAGTCGCGACCAGTTGAGTGCCCGTCTGGAGGCGCTCCAGGCGCAGTGGTCGCTGGGCCTGGGGGGCATCAGCCTCGAGGCGCCGCGCAAGAATATCGATGCGGCGCTCGACCTGCTGCTCGCCGCCTGGGCCGCGCCCGCGCTGCCGGCCGACGAGTTCGCGCGGATCAAGGCGTCGTCCGTCGCCGGACTCGAAGCGGCGCTCAAGGATCCAGGGCAGGTGGCAGGCAATGCCGCCG
Organism: Dechloromonas sp. A34; assembly: GCF_026261605.1. NCBI lineage: Bacteria > Pseudomonadati > Pseudomonadota > Betaproteobacteria > Rhodocyclales > Azonexaceae > Dechloromonas > Dechloromonas sp. A34. The sequence continues at coordinate 3,226,703 of NZ_CP102486.1, read as the reverse complement.
ATCTGCGTTTCGACAATTACCCGGCCGGCCACCCGCTGCAGCCGCGCTCGCTGGAGCAGCAACTGGCCGAGGCCCGCGCCGTCACGCTGGCCGATGCGACGCGCTGCGTCGGCGATTTCGCCGGCATCGCCAGTGCCCGCCTGGCGCTGGTCGGGGCTTTTGCCCCAGAGGATGTGCAGGCGGTGTGGTCGCGCGTCGACAAGCTGCCGAAGGCGACGATTCCCTATGCCCGTGTCAAGGAGCTTGCCGCACCGCTGACAGTGGATACGGCGCCGATCACCATCGCCATGCCGGAAAAACCCAATGCGACGATCAGCGGTTCGACCCTGCTGCGCCTGACCGACGATTCGCCGGATTTCCCGGCCTTGCGGATTGCCGTCAAGGCGCTTGGCGGCGATGCCGACAGCCGGATCTGGCAACGCCTGCGCGAGCGCGACGGCCTGGCCTATGCGGCCGGCGTCAATCTGGCGGGCAGCCACTTCGAGCCGCGCAGCCGGGTGACGATTCAGGCCAGCGCCGCCAGCGACAAGGCGGATGCTGCGCTGGCCGGGCTCAAGGAGGAACTGGCGCGGGCGCTCAAGGAGGGCTTCTCGGCAAAGGAAGTCGAGCGTGCCAAGAGTTCCTGGGCGCAGGAACGGAAAAACTCCCTGCGTGCCGAGAAAACCTTCGCCAGAAATCTGGCGCAAGGCCTGTACAGCGGCCAGGACTATGCTTGGCTGGCCCGCTACGATGAGCAGATCGCCCGCCTGACGGCGGCGGAGGTCACCCAGGTCCTGCGCAAGTATCTGGCCGATGCGCCGATCGTCTGGACAGTGGGGCGGGGCAAGTAGTCGGGGTGCCGGCCGTCGCGATTTCCCGCAGGCGGCGGTACAGATCGGCAGGCAGGGGGGCCGTGGTGTCGATGTGCAGGCAATAGGCTTCCTCATCGGACGACAGCGCTTCGCGGGTCTGCATCTGGTGGGCGAGGACGAGCTGGTCGGCTTCCGAGGCATCGCCGCCGCTCGCCTGACGCTGGGCAACCCGAGCCTGGAGGACAGTTGGCGGAGCCGCACAGTCGACGATCACGAATGGCACGCGCCAGGTCGCGGCCAGCTGGCGAAATGCCGTGCGTTGCCAAGCCTGCAGATTGGCCGCATCAACCACCACCGGATAGCCAGCGGCCAGAATCTCGTTGGCCAGTTCGAGCAGCTGGCCGTAAGTGGCGGTGGTTGTTGCCGGATCGTAAATGCCCTGGCCGACGCCCGAGTGGCTGCTGGCGGCGGGAGCCAGGCCGCGCAGGCGCTTGCGTTCGAGGTCCGAGCGGATGCGCAGGGCGCCGAGTTCTTCCAGTAATTGCCCGGCCAGCCAGGTCTTGCCGGAACCTGCCAACCCATGCATCAGCAGCAGGCACGACGGGCGGGGCAGGGTGGCCTGCGCGGCATAACCCAGGTAGCGCTCGCCGTCGGCTAGCTGAGGGCTGGACACGGCTGGTGCCTTCTGCTGGTCGCGGATGGCGCAGATCTTGGCCCGGACCAGGGCCCGGTAGACCTTGTAGAAGTCGAGCAGCGGCAGGCCACGGTAATCACCGGTGGCCTCCAGATAGCGGTTGAGCAAGCGCTGCCCGTAGTCCGGCCGGCCGCGCTCCTCGAGGTCCATGACCAGGAAGGCGATTTCGCTGAAGACATCGATCCAACGCAGCTCAGGCGAGAACTCGATGCAGTCGAAGATATGCAGTTCCTGATCGACCCGGGCGATGTTGCCGAGATGCAGGTCGCCATGGCATTCCCGTATCCAGCCGCTGCGCGAGCGGCTGGCGAACAGTCGGTTCAGCTTGCTGAAGCGCTGCTGGCTCCACGTTTCCAGTTGGTCGAGGCGGCTGGCATGGCCGGTGTCGGGAAGCAGGGCGCGGAGTTGATCGAAATTCTGGGCCATCGGTGCCCACATGGCCTGCTGGGTGCCGAACGGGTTGTCGGGTGGAGCGCGGGCGATCCGCCCGTGGAAATCGGCCAGCGCATCCGCCAGTTGGTCGATGCCCGCCGCGTCGAGCCGGCCTTCGCTCAACTGCCAGTCGAGCAGGGCATCCTGCGGGAAGCGCTGCATCTGCACCGCGTACTCGATTGCCTCGCCGCTGCCACCCAGGCGGGGCGCCTCCGGGCTGCCGGTAATGGCGACCACGGCCTGGTAGAGGTCCGGCGCCAGTCGGCGATTGAGGCGCAGTTCTTCCTCGCAAAACTCATGACGGCGGGCCAGCGTGCTGAAATCGAGAAACCCCAGATCGACCGCTTTCTTGATCTTGTAGGCATGGCTACCGGCCAGCAAGACATAGGAGATATGGGTTTCCAGCAGATCGACCGGCCCGCTTGCATCCGGGTAGAGCGCAGGATCGCGCAACGCGGCAATCAGCGTTTCCTTTGGAGCAGGGAGGGAATCACGGTTAGCGGGAATGGCGTTTGCCTCGGGCGGTCAGTGGTCGCCACTGCGACGGGCGAAAATCAGCACTAGCCGTGTCGTCACATCGAGAGATGCCACTGAGAAACTGGGAACAACCCTGGACGATCTCATTTCACCTTGTGATCTTCGCTTGATCATGGCAACGACCCTAGCGGCAAGGAAAATGACCGGTGAACGGTCTGCTTGCTGGGCAGATAAATCCACCGGCCATCGTTCGCCAGACTAACCAGCCCCAAGGCGTTCCGCGCAAGGGAGTTAGCGGCTACACCATAAACCCGGCTATCCAGTACCGACACCACAGTGTCTTCATTGGCTGGATCGTCGTTTCCTGATGCACTTCCAGTATAGGTCGGGTCGGTGGTTTTTTCAGGGCGACTGGGCGCAGGGTCCTTCCTGGTGCGGACGGAACCAGTTTTTTGCTGACGATGTCTGAATAGGCACCATGCTTTGCGCCGTTTGCCGTCGGCCCGTCTTGACCGTCCAGATTTTCAACCAAGGATTACTCCATGAAACGATTTCTTGCGGCTTGCCTGTTATCCGGCGCCGTTGCCTTCTCGGCCCAGGCTGCACTGAACGACGGCGATGTCGCACCAGATTTCACGGCGCAGGCGGCGCTGGCCGGCAAGGCATTCAGCTTTTCGCTGAAGGAGACTCTGAAGAAAGGCCCGGTTGTCGTCTATTTCTATCCGTCGGCTTATACCCATGGCTGCAACATTCAGGCCCATACTTTTGCCGAGCAGCACGACCAGTTCGTCGCCGCCGGCGCCACGGTGGTCGGCGTCTCGCTCGACAGCCTGGCCCGCCTCAAGGAATTTTCAGCCGATCCCGACTATTGCGCCGGCAAGCTGGTGGTCGCCTCGGATGCCGATGGCCGGATCGCCAGGGCGTATGCCCTGAAGGTGAGCGCGGCAGTGGCGGGCGCCAAAGACACACGGGGCATCGAGATCGACCACGGCTTCGCCGAACGCACGACCTTCGTGGTGAGGCCCGACGGGAAAATCGCGGCGACCATCGGCGGCGTGTCGCCGGCCGCCAACGTCGAACAGGCGCTGCAGAAGGTCAGGCAACTCGGAGCGGCCAGGCCGTCGGCGAGCAAGCCGTAGGGCCGCCCGCCGCCGCCGGTGTTTAGCGCAGGCTGCGGGGAATCGTCAGCGCGCCGCTCGGCAGCGGGGCGCCGCGTGCCGCCAAATCCGGGCGTGGGGTATCAGCTTTCGACTGGGCAACTTCGTCGCTCAGAATCCGGGCGGCTTCACGGAGCATGAAGTCGGCCGCCTCCTTGCGCGCTTTGGCTTCCGACAGGTCGTTGGCGGATTTGCGTTCGCCAGCCTCCAGGCCATCGTCGAGGAGGTCCTCGCTGATCACCGCTTCGGCCGTGCCCTTGGCTGGCTTTCCGCTGGCTGTTTTCTCGCCGTTGCGGCGGGCGCTACGCGCCGCCTGGCGGGCTTCCGTGGCAGTGCGTTCGAGGCGGCGTTCGGCTTCATTCAACGAGATGCTATTGGTCGAACGCAGGCGACGGAACTCGGCCATGTCTTCCTGCAGGTCGCGGAAATCCGGGTCGCTGCCGACCCGGCTGGCATGGCGCGACTGCAGGCTGGTCAGCAGATTTTTTGCGTTGCCGCTGGGCGAATAGTCGGCGGCGACGATCTGTCCCCAGGGCAGGGCATTGTCGAACGCGGATTCGCCCTGCTTGTCGAGCTCGGCCAGCGTCGGGAAGCGGATGTCCGGCTCGACGCCGCGCAACTGTGTGGTGCCGCCATTGACGCGGAAAAACTGGGCAACGGTCATTTTCAGTTCGCCGAACTGCGCCTTGTCGCTGCGTCCGATGCGGTCGAGATCGAGCATGGTCTGCACGGTTCCCTTGCCGAAGCTCGGTTCGCCGATAACGATGCCGCGGCCGTAATCCTGGATCGCCGCCGCGAAAATCTCCGATGCCGAAGCCGAGCCCCGGTTGATCAGCACGCCGAGCCGGCCATCCCAGGTCACGCCGGCCCGGGTATCGCTCTCGACCGTGATCTTTCCGTCGGCGTCGCGCTGCTGCACGACCGGCCCGCGGTCGATGAAGAGGCCGGTCAGTTCGACCGCCTCGGTGAGGGAGCCGCCGCCGTTGTTGCGCAAGTCGATCAGAACGCTGGCGACATTTTCTTTTTTCAGCTCTTCGAGCAGGCGGGTCACATCGCGCGCCGCACTGCGGAAGTTACGGTCGCCTTTCTGGCGTGCGACGAAGTCCTGATAGAAAGTGGGCAGGGTGATGACGCCGATGCGGCGCGTCGTCTCGCCATCGCGGATCGCAATGATCGATTTCTTGGCGGCCTGCTCATCGAGCGTGATCTTTTTGCGGATCAGCGGAACCAGCTTGTGTTTGCCGTCCGGACCGGCATCGGCAGGCAGGATGTCGAGCAGGACGACCGAATCGGTAGCGCCGCGAATCAGGCTCACCGTATCGTCCAGGCGCCAGCCGAAGACATCGGTTAGAGGGGCATTCCGGCCCTGGCCGACGCCGACGATGCGGTCGCCGGCCTTCAGCTTGCCGGACAGGGCGGCCGGGCCGCCGGGAATCAGTTCGCGGATCGTCGTGTATTCGTCTTTTTCCTCGAGCAGGGCGCCGATACCCACCAGCGACAGCTTCATCGAGATATCGAAGTTTTCCGCGGCGCGCGGCCCCAGGTAGTTGGTGTGCGGCTCGATGGACATCGTGTAGGCATTCATGAAGATCTGGAAGGCGTCTTCACTTTTCAGCCGGCCGACACGGCGGATCGAGGCCTCGTAACGCTTGTCCAGCGTTTCACGGATGCCCTTGTCGTCCTTGCCGGCAAGTTTCAGGCGTAACCAGTCGTTCTTGACCCGCTTGCGCCATAGTTCGCGGATTTCGTCGTCGGATTTCGGCCAGACGGCGTTTTCCCGGTTGTACTCGAAGCCTTCTTTCTGGCTGAAATCGAATCCCGTCTTGAGCAGGCTGCGTCCGTAGGCAAAGCGTTCGACGACGCGCCGGGTGTACTGATTGAAGATGGCGAAGGGGGCGCTCAGGTCTTCTTCGATGATCGCATCGTCGAGACGGGTGCGCGCGCCGGCGAATTGCTTGATGTCGGACTGGATGAAGAAGTACTTCTCCGAATCGAGCGACTTCAAATAGCGGTCGAAAATCTTCTCCGACATTTCGTCGTTGAGCGGCAGCGCCTTGTAGTGATAACGGCTCAGCAGTTCGGTCGCCAGGTGCGCGGCGCGCCCCTGCTGTTGCAGCGGCGCCAGATCGAGGGCCTGGGCGGAGGTGGCAAGGGCCAGCAGCAGCCAGCAAAGATTCTTTCGGATTTCAAGCATGGGCATCGAATTCAGGATGGGGTGGGCCGGGGTCGGTTGTTCGTGACTATAGACCATGCCGGTTCGCAACAGTTCGGCTTCCCCCGCCGGCCACTGGCGATCCGGTGTGCCGGCGGGGGTCGCGGCTTATGGGCTCGCCTGCAGGCTGCCCAGCGGATCGGACCACGGCAGACCGAGCGCATCGGCCACCGGGAAACAGGTCAGTTGTCCGCGATGGATGTTCAGGCCGTTGAGCAAATGCGGGTCGTCGAGCAGAGCGCGCTGGTAGCCCTTGTCGGCCAGGGCCAGCGTAAAGGGCAGGGTGGCGTTGTTGAGGGCGAAGGTCGAGGTTCTGGCCACGGCGCCTGGCATGTTGGCGACACAGTAGTGCACGATGTCATCGACGATGTAGATCGGGTCGGCATGGGTGGTCGGCCGGCTGGTTTCGAAGCAGCCGCCCTGGTCGATCGAGACGTCGACCAGCACCGTTCCCGGCCGCAGATGTTTGAGTTGTTCGCGGCGGATCAGATGGGGTGCTGCCGCGCCGGGAATCAGCACGGCGCCGACGATCAGGTCAGCCTCGACGATGCTGGCTTCGATGGTGTCGGCGGTTGCGTAGAGCGTCCGGATGCGGTTGCCGAACTGCTGGTCCAGCCAGCGCAGCCGGTCGAGCGAGCGGTCGATGACGGTGACTTCCGCCCCGACGCCGACGGCGACCAGGGCGGCGTTGTAGCCGACCACGCCGCCGCCGAGGATGGTGACCTTGCCCGGCGCGACACCGGGCACACCGCCGAGTAGCACGCCGGCGCCACCCTTCGATTTTTCCAGGCAGGCGGCGCCGGCCTGGATAGCCATCCGGCCGGCCACTTCGCTCATCGGGGCGAGCAGCGGGAGGCCGCCATGGTTGTCGGTGATGGTCTCGTAGGCGATGGCAGTGACGCCGGAGTCCAGCAGCAATTTGGTCTGGCGGCGATCCGGCGCCAGGTGCAGATAGGTAAACAGTACCTGGTCGGCCCGCAGCAGCTTGCATTCGTCGGGCTGCGGCTCCTTGACCTTGACGATCAGTTCGGCCTGCGCAAAAACCGCGGCGGCTGATTCCGCTAGTTCGGCGCCGGCTGCCAGATAGGTATCGTCTGTAAGCCCGATGGCCCCGCCGGCATTCTTCTCGACGATGACCCGATGGCCGCGCGCGACCAATTCCCGCACGCTGCTCGGGGTCAGGCCGACGCGGTATTCGTGATTTTTGATTTCCTTGGGGACGCCGATCAGCATGTGCTTTCCTCTATACTTCAGAGTTGCCCGGATTCGGCCAGCGCCAGGCGCTCGCCGTCCGGATTGCCAACTTCGGCCACGCTTCTTTCCAATCGATCGCCGCCCCGGCGGTGGCAAATCCTGGCGGCGCGTTGGCGGTTTGAAGCAGGGGAGCCAGATGCAACGTTCCGGCCCCGGTTCGAGTTACTCCTGTTGATGCATTAAGCGAAGACGGTAGAGGATTTCACCCGCCCAAATGCTGCAAAACCGTATGCAGGCGTTCCGCGGCATAGGCCGCCTCCGGGTCGTTCTCCGTCAATTTCAGAACATCTTCCCAGTTGATATAACGATCAAGCCGAGCAAGCGCCTTGGCGTTGGTTGAATCCAGATCGATACCCAGTTCAAGAGCGTCACCTTTACCGTCGAGCTTGTACGCGAACAAACCTTGCATGTTTCTTTCTCCGTGTTGTCGTGCGTTAGACGGGGTCAGTGTATAGATCAGGCCACGCAAAGGAAATGCCGAGGTGCTTCCTTGCAGATGAATTTTTCCAGGTTGACCAGATTCGGCATTTTGCAGTGCCTATAGCGCAACGACTTGGGTCGATAAGCGGCTCGTCCATGCAGGACTCGTCTGACAAGCAATTCAGCCGGCTCCGACAGAAAGCGGCTGGGTCAATGCCTACGATGAATACCAGTTCAGCAGCTTCCCGTCGAAGCGTGGTCCGCATTGAGGGCCGCGAGCTGAATTAGCAATGCGTTTTCATTTTCAAAGGAGAATCGATATGACACGCCACACTCTTGCTACCCTTATCCTTCTTGCCGCCATGCCCCTGGCCGCAACGGCTGCCGAAACCACCCCCAGCACACCCGATTCGGGCCGGAGCTCGGCTGCCGGCAGTTCGGCCGTAACGCCTCCGATGTTCAAGGAACTCGACAAGAACAACGACGGCCAGATCAGCCAAGCCGAAGCCAAGCGCTCCGCCGACGTTTCGGCGCGTTTCTCGGCCCTGGATGCCGACAAGAACAAGCAGATTTCCCTGACTGAATGGCAGGCCGACGAAAAGAATCTGTCACGTGGTGCCGCCGGCGTCAGTGGCGAAAGTCGCGACCCGAGCCAGCAAACCACCACCCCGGCCAAGCCCGAGATGAACAAGGGCGGTTACTGAGGCCTTGGTACGGTCGATGACGAGGTTCAGCGTACAGCCAGCCTAAGCAGTCCGATCAATCCATGATGACAATTCCCGCTTCGGCGGGAATTGTCGTTTCCGGGGGGGGCTGCTTATCGGTGCCAATCCGGCCGTTCGAGTCCCTTCCAACTTCGGTCAGCAATGCGGCGGTTACCCGCCGTCCGGTCATCAGAAGCGGTGGTCGGCAGCTTTTCGATCCGACGAACTCACACTACGTGCCCTAAGCGGAACTAGCCTCCAAAGGGAAGCAGACGTTCAACGTTTAAACTTAGGCGAATAGTTGGGTGGGGCTATTTTCCAACCTCATATCGCAATTCAACCATGCCAACTCCCATCTGGCGAACTGAAATAAGGCGCAGGGTTGGACTCAGGACCCGGCGTGGAAAGACTTGCTTGCCTCTGCCCAGGGTAACGGAGCCAATTTGGATGATGAGTTCATCCAGAAGTCCTGCGTCATGAAACTGCCCAGCCAGGTCTCCGCCTCCCACAATCCAGATATTCTTTGCCCCGGCGGCTACGCACATCTCTTTGTGAACCTCGCGCACATCGCCTTTTACGAACCTGACGTCTGAACTTTCAACTACCGGGAGCTGGCGACTGGTAAACACCCAGACAGGCTGGGAGTACGGCCAAGACGAGCCGGTCTCTGCTGCAACCTTGTCAGCATTACGGACCATCCATTCATACGTGGAGGCCCCCATAGCCAGCGCGCCGACCTCAGCAATGAAACTTGGATAGCTGGAGTCAGTCAGGTCGCCAAGTGGAAACAGCCACTCCAACGAGTCGTCCTCGGTTGCTATAAATCCATCAACACTTGAAGCGGTGTAATACTGCGTTTTCATTAGTTTGGTTACCTCTCCCTCGAGATTGCGACTTCCTGACAGCGAAGGTCCGCCGCGCCGAGAAGCGGCGTCCTTCATCGAAATTTACAACAACTGCGAAAGTCTTAGGAGGCAGACGGTGAGGAAAAAGCGAGTGTCCGCTATGGAGCGTAATTTTGAGAGACCGGTTATGGCCTCATTGAGCTTTCAACTAAAGCAACCCTTTAGGGATTCGCTTTGCCCTGATCACCAACATCCGCAGCCTGTAGTGGAGCTTCCTCGGCTTCCTCAACCAGCGGACGGCTCGGCGCTCCGCAGCGGCCCCGCTTGCAACTCCCAGGCGCTGCAATCTCGATGCCATCTTCACTCATATTCTTCAATATCAGATAGATAGCCGCCACGCCGGCGGAAAGAAGAATGAGGGCGACGATTACAGCGAACATGGCTAATGCTCAGATGAGTGGTGGTCTTCAACTATACAGCGGCGAACCGCATTTGCCGACGGACCGCCCAGGCGCCCCTACCTGCTTGTATAAATCCGAATATCACTTTCTCCGTTGAACTGGATGTCTGAATCGCCCCGGGTTTGGTGGAGGCTCTAACTCTTGAGAAGATAGAGCCATGAAGAAGTCAGTTAAGTTCTCCCCCGAATTTCGTGAGCGCGCCGTGCGCATGGTTGCCGAAAGCCGTGCCGATCATCCGTCGCTGTGGTCAGCCGTTGAATCCATTGCGGTCAAGATCGGTTGCACGCCGCAGACGCTGCTGACCTGGGTGCGTCAGCACGAACGAGATGCCGGCCAGCGCGAAGGGCCGACCACGGCGGACCAGAAGCGTGTCAAGGAACTGGAGCGCGAGGTCAAAGAGCTGCGCAAAGCCAACGAGATCCTCAAGCTTGCCAGCGCGTTTTTCGCCCAGGCGGAGCTCGACCGCCGATTCAAGTCTTGAGGTCTTTCGTCGACGAGCATCGTGCTGCCTTCGGGGTCGAGCCGATCTGCAGGCAATTGCAGATTGCCCCGTCGGGCTACCGGCGTCATGTCGCTCGGCGGCGCAATCCTGAACAGCGCAGTCAGAGAGTGCGGCGTGACGAGGTGTTAGTGCCCGAGATCAAGCGCGTCTGGCAGGCCAACCTGCAGGTCTATGGTGCCGACAAGGTCTGGCGGCAACTGAACCGCGAAGGCATCGCGGTGGCCCGTTGTACGGTCGAGCGACTCATGCGGCGTCAAGGTTTGCGCGGAGTCATGCGCGGCAAGGTGGTGCGCACCACGATCAGCGACAGCAAAGCGGCTTGCCCGCTGGATCGGGTCAATCGACAGTTCAAGGCCGACCGTCCCAATCAGTTGTGGGTCTCGGACTTCACCTATGTCTCGACCTGGCAAGGCTGGTTATATGTGGCTTTTGTCATCGACGTTTTTGCCCGCCGTATCGTGGGTTGGCGAGTGAGCAGTTCCATGCATACGGACTTCGTGCTCGATGCGCTGGAACAGGCGCTGTACGCCCGTCAGCCGAGTCCCGACGAGGCCTTGATCCACCACTCGGACAGGGGCTCGCAGTACGTCTCGATCCGCTACAGCGAGCGACTGGCCGAAGCCGGGATTGAGCCATCAGTCGGCAGCAAGGGCGACAGCTACGACAACGCGCTAGCCGAGACGATTAATGGCTTGTACAAGGCGGAGATGATCCACCGGCGCGCCCCTTGGAAAACCAGGGAATCCGTGGAGCTGGCAACTCTGGAATGGGTGTCTTGGTTTAACCACCACAGGCTGCTTGAACCGATTGGCTATATCCCCCCCGCAGAAGCTGAGGCAAACTACTACAGGCAACTCGCCGATCAGGCCGCCATCGTGGCCTGACTTAAACCAACCGGCCTCCACGGAAACCGGGGCGATTCAGTCCAATGAGTTGCAACCTTGTATATGGATATCTTCCCAATGATATTGAATGACTGTAGTAAGGAATATTTATGCCAACTTCACCGGGCCATCAACCTATAGAGCCCGACACGTCCAATCCCAAAGACCCTATCCATCACCCCCATAAACCGGACCACCCTTTTAATGATGAACGTGAAGACGAGGGGATCGAAACGGATGACGATGAAGATACTGGGTCAGACCCGTGGTGGATTTAGGGCTACTAAAGCACCTGGCCAGGAGCGGGCGATGCGGAACTTCGTTGTTTTCGGAAGCGTTGACTGAGAAGAGTTCTTGTCAGTTAGTGCTTTGCTTTTCTTGCCGTATCGAATCGCTGTGCGAGTTCGCGCCGTAGTTCTTTGCGAATCCTGGCAGCCTCAAACCGCCTCTTTTCGTCGGGCGAAAATGGCCTTAATGCAGGGACAGGAACAGAATTGCTTTGATCATCCACAGCAACCATGGTGAAGAAGCAACTGTTGACGTGTCGAACCTCTTGCGAACGGATATTTTCAGCAACGACTTTGATCCCCACTTCCATTGATGACGTGCCGGTGTAATTAATGGAAGCAAGAAAGCTGACTAGTTCGCCCACATGAATAGGCTGGAGGAACATTACCTGATCGACACTAAGAGTCACCACGTAGGTTCCTGCGTAGCGGCTTGCACAGGCATAGGCTACTTGGTCAAGCAGTTTGAGGAGTGCACCACCGTGGACATTGCCGGAAAAATTGGCCATGTCTGGCGTCATCAAGACGGTCATGGTGAGTTGGTGCGAAGGCATATCCATTGGAGTCTCCAAAAAATTCCCTTAATCGACTATGAGCTTACTGATAGGCGTTGATGAATGAGCGATCATCTTAGGCTCAGGGGTGGGCCGAGCAAATGTTTAGCCGATTGGCCGGTATGCAATGTGTTACCAGCCGTTCGTACAGGTCAATATTTTGGTGATGCTACGGCAGGTTGTTGCAGATAGCACGACTCGAGAATGACGCCAGAAAGCGGCCCACGGTGTCTCCTGCGATTTTCGCGGCCGGGAACATCACATACAGATGACTACACGCCCCGCAACGACGGTCACCGTCAATGAGCGAGGGGCGCCACGTGGATAAGACTTGTGCCGTTGATCCTACGGTCAATTGGTGTTGTCACCCCCTTTTCCGCTGGCGACCTTAGTCACCCACTGTTGCTGTGTTGTCATCGCGGTGAGTGATCGCGGCAATGCAGAACGGTACCAATGTAAAACCTGTGTGTGCCAGCGAACGGAGTACATCCTCGTACGGGAAAAAGCACTTGCAACTGATCATCTGCTGAAACCAGTAATCTAAGTAATTTCTCGCATTTCACGCGCCGACAGTATGATTCGCAGGTGATCGGAGACGGCCACGCTTAGCGACCACTGAGGTGTCATTACCATGAAAATAATCTCGACACCCGGAGCGGGAAGTCGGGCGGATAGTCCTTCGCCTTCGAGCCCCGACGCAGTGGCGCCGTCGCTCAGCGGACATATGCCGAGAAGTCGACGGGGGCTGGCACTGACCATCCTCGCCACGCTGGCGGTGATTTTTGCCTTGGAATGGGCGCAGGCTCTGATTATTTCCCTGCTGGTCGGCATCCTTTTCTCCTACACGCTCAATCCCATTGTGGTGTATTTGGAGCGGATCAGAGTTGTTCGTGCCGTTGGCACTACCATTGTCATGCTCAGCGTCATCTGCGCGCTGGCTCTCGGGGCTTACGGTTTGAGTGGACAGATTCAGACGATCCTCGATCAGTTGCCTTCCGCCGCGAGCAAATTGTCAGCCGGACTCGCCAGACTGAACAAAGGCCACGGCAACACCCTGCAAAATGTACAAAACGCCGCCAGCGCCTTAGAGAAGGCGACCAACCAGGCTACTGGCGAAGCTCCAACGCCAACGCAGAAGGCGACACGCGTTGTCTTCGATGTGCCCGGCCTCAAACTTCGTGATTGGCTACTGGCCGGATCTTTGGGTGCCGTCGGCCTGATCGGCCAAACGTCGATGGTGCTGTTCCTGACCTTCTTCCTGCTGCTCTCGGGGGACACGTACAAACGAAAACTGGTGCGCCTCACCGGGCCGTCGTTGTCGCGGAGAAAGATCACAGTGCACCTCCTTGACGACATCAATGAATCGATACAGCGCTACATGTTCATGCTTTTGGCGACCAACGTGCTGGTCGGGTTGTTGACATGGATCGCGTTACGCTGGATCGGCCTCGAGAACGCAGGCGCCTGGGCGGTGGCGGCAGGTCTGCTTCACATCATCCCGTACTTTGGTCCGGCCGTTGCGGCCGTCGGCCTTGGCATGGCGGCCCTCATTCAGTTCGACGATTTTGCGACGGCGCTAATCGTCGTCGGAGCTTCGCTGGTGATCGCCACATTGGTGGGGACATTTGTTACCACCTGGATGACGGGCCGGATTGCCAAAATGAATACTGCTGCGGTGTTCGTCTCACTGCTCTTCTGGGCCTGGCTATGGGGCGTGTGGGGCATGTTGCTCAGCATTCCGATCACCGTCATCATCAAGGTGGTGGCTCAGCATGTGGAGGAACTGGAGGCGGTGGCCGAATTACTCGGGGAGTAGCACCACTGCGTTAGCTCGCACCGTGCGCCCCGTCAGTCCTAAAGGAAGTATCGACCTCGCAGCCCCACTGGCAGCTTTCCGGAAACGCCTTAGTCGGAGTGACTGCTTAAGAGAAGTGGGCCGGAACGGCTTCCTGTGGCCGGTTTGGGTGAGGTCGTCAACGACCGCTACGGAGCAGTTGCTATGTCCATTTGGGCAAGGAGCACTCATTGGCCAAATAAGGAAGCTGCCGTTCGCCGTGCTTTGGTACTGACCGGCAGGTCTCCAAGCAATTGCTGACGACCACGGGCTAACAACTGAATGGCGGCAATAGCCGCAGTCTGTTGCCAGCAACAACGGACTGCAACTCGGACTGAGCAGAGGCTTTTCAATTCGGCGCGCGCCTCCAATCCAGAGTCGTCCTTTAGGCTGCGATCAGGCGTAGAAGAGTAATTTCCGAGGGCGCGCCAAAGCGTTTGGGCGGCCCCCAGTAGCCGGTGCCACGACTGGTGTAAACCATCAGCCGACCGAGCCGGTGCAAGCCGGCGGTAAAGGGCTGCTGCAACGGCACGAAGTGGTTCCACGGCCAGAACTGGCCACCGTGGGTGTGGCCGGAAAGCTGCAGGTCGAAGCCGGCAGCTTCGGCAGCGCTCGCCGAACGCGGCTGGTGAGCGAGAAGGATACGCGGCAGGTCGGGTGGGCTGCCGGCCAGTGCAGCACTCGGATCGCTAGCCTGCGCCGCATCGAAGGCGCCGGCCGAAAAGTCGGTCACCCCGGCCAGCACGAATCGGGCGCCACTGTGGGCAATGACGACGTGACGATTATGTAAGCCACGCAGTCCGATCCGCTCGAATTCACGCATCCAGGCCGTCGCCCCGGAGTAGTACTCGTGGTTGCCGGTCACCACATAGCTGCCATGCCGGCTGCGCAGGCTGCCAAGCGGCGCGGTATGGGCGCGCAATTGCTCGACGCTGCCATCGACCACATCCCCGGTAATGGCGATCAGATCGGCATCAAGCTGATTGACGCGGTCGACAATGGCCTGGACATATTCGTGCTTGATCGTCGGCCCGACGTGGATGTCGCTGAGTTGGACGATAGTGAATCCGGCCAGTTCTGGCGGGAGATTGGCCAATGGGATATCCACCGTTACAACGCGAGCGAGCCGCCGCGCATTGACGTAGCCGACCAGCGTGAACAGGCTGGCCAGGCCTAGAACGGCAATGGCCGTCGGTTCGGCCAGCGATGGGGCATCAGCCAGCAGCTGTACGACATCGCGGAGCACGGTCAGCACCAGCACCGAGGAAAACAGCCCCATCGCCAGACCGCCCAGCCAGCTGAGCCGGTCGGTCAGCGTCGGACGGGCAACGAGAAAGCGCGCCACCAGGCCGATCGGCACGAGGCAGGTCGAAATCACCAGCCCACCAATCGCCAGCGCCAGGCCGGCCGCACCGAAATCGAAGGCTGGCAGCAGGCGCCAGCCGATGTAGGCATGCAGGCCGCCGATGAAGGGCAGAAGGCGCCAGAGGGCGCGGCGCAAGCGGCCCGGCAGGGCATGGTGGCTGATCGACGGTTGATGTGCAGCTTGGGTCATGGACATGGGAGAGGTTTCGCTTTAGTCTTGTGCTCAGGCGTTAGCGGCGGGCTTGTCGCCCGTGTCGCTAACGTTCTCAGGTGCTTCGGCCTTGCTCGAAGAACAGCAGTTGCTCCAGCGGCTACGGAAGCGCCCCTTGAGTTGTTGGCGCTCTTCCGGCGTCAGGCTTTCCCAGTGCGCCCGGCGCTCACGCCAATGGCCGTGGCAGCCGCCGCGCAGGCCGCCGAAAAGAATCCGGCTGAGTAGCAGCACGCCAAGCGCCTGCCAGTAGCCGATGCGTGAAACACCGGTGAACAGATCGGGCAGCAGGCAGTTCCACAATTGCATGACGACCCAGGTCACGGCGGCGATGCCGGCCACGGCCAGTAGGCCGATCTTCAGGCAGCGCGAGGCGCAGCCGGATTGGTCGGTAGAGCATTTCATCATGGTCATTCCTTGTTCAAGATTGTTCGTCGTAAAGGGGCCGGAGGCGGTCGCGCAGGTGCAGGACCGCTTGCCGCTTCCAGCCGAGCAAGGTGTTCAGCGGCACGCCGCTTTCGGCGGCCATTTCCTAGAAACTGCGCCCATCCAACTCATGGGCGATGAAGGTGTCGCGCGGCCCGGGCGGCAACTCGTCGAGGGCCGTTGCGATGGCGTCCAGCCACAAACGGCGCAGGTGCGCCGCCTCGGGGCCTCCATCACAGGCCGGCATGGCGTTCTCCAGCCAATGCGTCGCCTCGTCGCTCTCTTCCGGCCGGGTGACTGGCAAGGGTTCCTCGCGCCGCTTGCGAAAGCGGTCGACGATGCGATTCCGCGCCACCCGAAACAGCCAGGCGCCGGCCTGCTCGATGGGCTCCGGCAAGCGCCAGGCCTCGACCAGGTCGAAAAAGACATCCTGCAGGATGTCCTCCGCCTCGCCTGGATCGGGCACGCGCTGACGAATGAAGCTCCCCAGGCGCCCGCTTTCACGGGCAACCGTTTCAGTCAGGCGTCGGTTTTGATCGGCCATCAGGCGGAGCTTTTCGTAAGGCGGTGCAAGGGAAAGCGATGTATCCATACCTGTGTAGACGAATCACAGGCGTGGATATTGTGGGGCGGTGAAAAAATAATAGGGGCCGCGCCAGAGTGTCCGCCGTCTGGCCTACTGCTTATCGCCTTCGCCTTGAGCAGTCATGGCCATGCTCATCGCTGGTCCTGAATCCCAGCCACCGCCAATGGCACGGATCAGGTTCACCGTGGCCCGCGCCCGCTCGGCATCGAGTTGGACGGCGACGCGTTGCTGCTGCAGCACGCTGCGGTCGGCGTTGATGACGTTGAGGTGGCTGACCGATCCTTCGCGATACTGGATCTGCGACAGCTTGGCGGCGCGCCGGGCCGACTGCACGGCGTCGTCCTGGGCCTGGGTCTGGTCGCCGAGCAGGCGCAGGTGGGCCAGGTTGTCCTCGACTTCCTTGAAGGCCTTGAGTACCGTCTGCTGGTAGTTGGCGGCCTCTTCGGCGTAGGCGGCGTGGGCCTGATCGACCCCGGCCTGGCGGGCGCCGCCGTCGAAGATGGGCAGCGAGAGCAGGGTGCCGACCAGCGGCCCCATGACGAAGGCGCGGCTGCTCCACTTGAAGAGGTCGCCCAGTTCGGCCGACTCGTAACCCAGTGCCCCGGTCAGGCTCAGGCGCGGGAAGAAGGCGGCGCGGGCCGTGCCGATCCGGGCATTGGCGGCGGCCATCGCCCGTTCGGCGGCGGCGATGTCGGGACGCCGTTCGAGCAGGGCCGAGGGCAGGCCGGCCGGTACTCGCAACGTTACCCGGTCGAGCGGGCGCGGCGGCAGCGCGAAGGCGGCCGGCGCCTGGCCGAGCAGGATGGCCAGGCTGTGTTCGGCCACGGCGCGCTGGCGGGCGACGCCGAGCGCTTCGGAACGGGCCGAGGCGAGTTCGGTGCGCGAGGTGGCCAATTCCAGCTCGCTGATATCGCCTTCGTCGAAACGGCGCTGGAAGAGCTTGGTGCTTTGCTCGCGCAGGGTCACCGTCTCGGCGTACATCGCGGCCAGGGCGTCGAGTTCGCGCAGCGAGAAGTAGGCTTGGGCGACGTCGGCCTGGATGGCCAGCTGCAGTGAACGGAAGAGTGCTTCGCGCTGCTCGGTCGTGGCCTTGGCGGCATCGACGCCGCTGCTGACCCGGCCGAACAGATCGGCCTCGTAGGCGACCGTGCCTTGCGCCCGCCACAGCGTCGATATGCTGGTGTCGGCATCGGCGGCCAGCCCTTGCGAAGCCGGCGACGGTCTTTGCCGGGTTGGCCCGGCGCCGATGCCGATCTGCGGGAAGAGGGCCGAGCGGGCGTTCTGCTGCAAGGCCCGGGCCTGGGCCAGGCGGGCGGCGCCGGCCTTGAGGTCTTGGTTGGCGGCAGCGGCCCGGGTTTCCAGGTCGTCCAGCGTCGGGTCGGCGAAGGCCTTCCACCATTCGCCGCGCGGGATGTTCTCGGCCGGCTCGGCGGTTTTCCACGGGCCGGTGGCGGTCGCCTCCTTGAAGGCGGCCGGGGCGTCCACCGTCGGTGGCTGGTAGGTCGGGGCCAGCGAGCAGCCGGCCAGCGTCAGCAGCGCGGCGAGCAGCGGGAACAGTTTGATGGCGCTTGCCCGGTGGGCTGGGCGGGTTGGCGTTTCCAGGGGCGCCGCAGCAGCGGCCCGGGGCGGGTAGGGGAGCAAGTAGTTCATGTCGTATCTCCTGCGGCTCAGGCCGCGCTCTGGGGGGCGGTATGGGCCGGGGCAATCGGTGCCTCGTGGTGGGTGGCCGAATGCAGCTTGTGGCGCTTGTCCAGCGTGCGCAGCAAGACATAGAAAACCGGGGTCAGGAACAGGCCGAAGAAGGTCACGCCGAGCATGCCGAAGAAGACGGCGATGCCCATGGCGTGGCGCATTTCGGCACCGGCGCCGGTCGAGGTGACGAGCGGGATGACGCCCATGATGAAGGCGATGGA
This sequence comes from Dechloromonas sp. A34, assembly GCF_026261605.1. NCBI lineage: Bacteria > Pseudomonadati > Pseudomonadota > Betaproteobacteria > Rhodocyclales > Azonexaceae > Dechloromonas > Dechloromonas sp. A34. Next base: position 3,208,697 of record NZ_CP102486.1, on the reverse strand, counting down.
GGTCATCAGGATCGGGCGCAGGCGCAGCCGGCTGGCGTCGATCGCCGCCTGCAGCGGCGTCGCGCCCTGCAATTCAAGCTCGCGGGCGAACTCGACGATCAGAATGGCGTTCTTGCAGGCCAGCCCGACCAGCACCATCAGCCCGATCTGGGTGAAGATGTTGTTGTCGCCGCCGGTCAGGAAGACGCCGGTCAGCGCCGCCAGGATGCTCATCGGCACGATCATGATCACCGCCAGCGGCAGGGTCAGACTTTCGTACTGGGCGGCCAGCACCAGGAAGACGAGCAGCAGGCTGATCGGGAACACCCAGATGCCGGCGTTGCCGGCCAGGATCTTCTGGTAGGTCAGGTCGGTCCATTCGAAGCGCACGCCGCGCGGCAGGGTTTCCGCCGCGATGCGTTCGGCCGCCGCCTCGGCCTGGGCCGAGGAATAGCCGGGGGCCGGGCCGCCGTTGATGTCGGCAGCGGTGTAGCCGTTGTAGCGGACGACCATTTCCGGGCCGAAGGTCGAGCGCACCTTGACCAAGGAGGAAAGCGGCACCATTTCGCCCTGGTTGTTGCGCGTCTTCAATTGCTGGATGTCTTCCGGGTGGGCGCGGAAGGGCGCATCGGCCTGGGCGCGGACCTGGTAGGTACGGCCGAAGCGGTTGAAGTCGTTCACGTACAGCGAACCGAGGTAGATCTGCATGGTGTCGAAGACGTCGGTCACCGAAACCCCCTGCTGCTTGGCCTTGACGCGGTCGAGATCGACGTCGAGCTGCGGTACGTTGATCTGGTAGCTGGAGAACATCGGCCCCAGTTCCGGCGCCTTGGCCGCGGCTGCCATGAAGGCGTTGGCGGCGGCATTCAGCTCGGCATAGCCGACGGCGCCACGATCCTCGATCTGCAGCTTGAAGCCGCCGACCGTGCCCAGGCCCATGACCGGCGGCGGCGGGAAGACGGCGATGAAGGCTTCCTGGATCGCCGCATACTTCTGGTTCAGCGCGCCGGCGATGGCGCCGGCCGAGAGTTCCGGGCTGCGCCGTTCATCGAAGGGTTTCAATGTCGCGAAGACGATGCCGGCGCTCGAACTGTTGGTGAAGCCGTTGATCGACAGGCCGGGGAAGGCGACGGCGCTTTCGACGCCGGGCTGGGCGAGGGCGATTTCGCCCATCTTGCGGATCACCGCCTCGGTGCGGTCGAGCGAGGCGCCGTTCGGCAACTGCGTGAAGCTGATCAGGTACTGCTTGTCCTGGGCCGGCACGAAGCCGCCGGGCACCAGATAGGAGATGCCGACGGTGAGGCCGAGCAGCACGGCATAGACGCCCATCGCCGAGGCCTTGCGACCGATCACGCCGGTGACGCCGCGGCCGTAGTTCTCGGAGGCACGACCGAAGAAGCGGTTGAAGGCGGCGAAGAAGCGGCCGAAGAAGCGGTTCATCTGCCGGGTCAGCCAGTCCGGCTTTTCGCCGTGGCCCTTGAGCAGCATGGCAGCCAGCGCCGGCGACAGGGTCAGCGAATTGAAGGCCGAGATCACCGTTGAGATGGCGATGGTCATCGCGAACTGCTTGTAGAACTGGCCGGTCAGGCCGGTCATGAAGGCGAGCGGCACGAAGACGGCGACCAGCGTCAGGGCGATGGCGATGATCGGCCCGCTAACTTCGCGCATCGCCCGGTAGGTGGCTTCGCGCGGCGTCAGCCCGGCCTCGATGTTGCGCTCGACGTTTTCGACGACGACGATGGCGTCATCGACCACGATGCCGATCGCCAGCACCATGCCGAACAGCGACAGGGCGTTGATCGAATAGCCGAAACCGAGCAGCAGCGAGAATGTGCCGACGATGGAGACCGGCACGGCGAGCAGCGGGATGATCGAGGCGCGCCAGGTCTGCAGGAAGACGATGACGACCAGCACGACCAGCGCGATGGCTTCGAGCAGGGTATGGACGACGGCCTTGATGCTGGCCCGCACGAACTGGGTCGGGTCATAGACGATGCGGTACTCGACCGAAGCAGGGAAGTCCTTGGACAGCTCGGCCATCGCCTCGCGCACCTTGGCCGAGACATCGAGGGCGTTGGCGCCCGGCGCCTGGAAGATGGGAATGGCCACCGCCGGCTTGTTGTCAAGCAAGGAGCGCAGGCCGTATTCGGAGGCCGCCAGCTCGATGCGGGCGACGTCGGCCAGGCGCGTGACGGCACCGTCCGGCGAGGTCTTGAGCACGATCTCGCCGAATTCGCCTTCGCTTTGCAGGCGGCCCTGGGCATTGACGTTCAACTGCAATGGCACGTCGGCGGCGCTCGGCGAGGCGCCGATGACGCCGGCCGCGACCTGCACGTTCTGCTCGCGGATGGCGCGCACCACCTCGGCCGCGGTCAGGCCGCGCTGGGCGACCTTCTGCGGATCGAGCCAGACGCGCATAGCGTAGTTGCCGGAACCGAACAGGCCGACTTCGCCGACGCCCTGGATGCGAGCCAGCCGGTCCTTGACGTTGAGCACCGCGTAATTGCGCAGGTAGGTCATGTCATAGCGGTCGTCGGGCGAGATCAGGTGCACCACCATGGTCAGCGTCGGCGAGCTCTTGATGGTCGTCACACCGAGGCGCTGGACATCCTCGGGCAGGCGGGGCAGCGCCTGCGAGACGCGGTTCTGCACCAGCTGCTGCGCCTTGTCGGGATCGACGCCGAGCTTGAAATTGACCGTCACCGTCAGGTTGCCGTCGCTGTTGGCCTGCGACTGCATGTAGAGCATGTTCTCGACGCCGTTGATCGACTCCTCGAGCGGCGAGGCCACCGTTTCGGCGATCACCTTGGGGTTGGCGCCAGGGTACTGGGCACGCACCACCACCGAGGGCGGCACGACTTCCGGATACTCCGAGATCGGCAGCTGGAACAGCGCCAGCACGCCGGCCAGCAGCAGCAGGATGGAGAGCACGCCGGCGAAGATCGGCCGGTCGATGAAGAATTTTGAAATGTTCATGGCCCTTGCTCCTCAGCCCTTGGCCACGGCCGGCGCAACGCCGCCCATCGGCACGATGTTGGGGGTCACCGGGTCGCCCGGACGCACACGCTGCAGGCCGTTGACCACGATACGTTCGCCGGCCTTGAGGCCGCTTTCGACGACGCGCAGACCATCCTGCACGCTGCCCAGCTGCACTTCGCGATAGGCCGTCTGGTTGCCTTCGCCGACGACCAGCACGAAGCGCTTGGCCTGGTCGGTGCCGACCGCCTTCTCGTCGATCAGCAGCGCGTCGCGCTGGCTGGCGGCGCCGAGCCGGATGCGGGCGTAGAGGCCGGGGACCAGCTTGCCGTCCGGGTTGTCGACCAGGGCGCGCAGGCGGATGGTGCCGGAGGTGCTGTCAAGGCGGTTGTCCACCGAGCTCAGCCGGCCTTCCCGCGAGTAACCCTCGTCGTCGGCCAGCCCGAGGTGAATGGGCAGGGCCTTGCCCTGGCGGCCGTTAACCACCTTCAGGTAGCTCTGCTCGTCGACGTCGAAGGCGGCATAGATGCGGTCGGCCGAGACCAGCGAAGTCAGGGCCGGGCCGTTGCCGGGAGCGACCAGGTTGCCGACCGTGACTTCGGCCCGCGAGACGCGGCCGGCGATCGGCGCCGTGATGCGGGTGTATTCGAGGTTGAGCTGGGCGACGTTGAGCGCCGCCCTAGCGGCCTGCAGGTTGGCCTTGGCTTCGCGGGCGGCGTTCTGCTTCTCGTCGAAATCGCGGCGGGCGATGGCATTCTCGGCCAACAGCCGCTCGCCGCGCGCCAGGTCGCTGGCGGTGTAGGCGACGCGGGCCTCCATCGCGGCCTGCTGGGCTTCGGCGCGGGCGACTTCGGCGGCGAAGGGGCGCGGGTCGATGGTGAATAGCAGCTCGCCCTTCTTGACCAGGCTGCCGTCCTTGAAATGCACGGCGGTCAGGATGCCGGAAACCTGCGGGTGGATCTCGACCCGCTCGACGGCTTCGAGGCGACCGGAGTATTGCTGCCACTCGGTGACGGCGCGGCTGGCGACTTCGGCGACATCGACCGTGGCGGCGGCCGGCGCGGCAGCGACCGGGGCAGCGCCGGCCTGGCCGTGATAGACGGCGAGACCGCCACCGAGGCTGAACAGGCCGGCGAGGGCGGCGGCGAGGGCGAGGCGTTTGTGTTGTTGGGACATGGCGATTCCTCTCGGGGTCAAATGGGATTTCGGGTTTTGTTGGGGGCGGGTTCGCCGGCCTCCCGCAGCCGGTGGCGCAGGAAATGGGCAATCTCGTCGAGGGCGGGACGGTGGCCGGCCAGCGCGGCGTGATTGACGCCGGCAAAGCGCACGACTTGGGTCGGCACGCCGGCGGCGATCAGTGCCGCGGCGTATTTCTCGGCTTCGTTGTGCAGCACGTCGCATTCGGCGGTGACGATCAGCGCCGGCGGCAGGCCGGCCTGACGCACCGAGGCCAGCGGCGAGGCGTAGGGATGCAGACGCTGGTGGGACTGCGGCAGGTACTGGCGGTAGCAGGCGGCACAGGTCGCGGCGCTGAGGTCGGAATTGAGCCGGATGCCGTCGCCGAGGCGGGTCATGCTCGGGTCGAGCATCGGCCCGACCAGCACCTGGGCGGCGATCGCCGGGCCGTTGCGGTCGCGGGCGATCAGGGTCAGCGCGGCAGCCAGGTTGCCGCCGGCATCGTCGCCGGCGACCGCCAGGCGGGCTGGGTCGCCGCCCAGTTCGGCGGCATGGGCGGTAGCCCACAGCGCCGCGGCATGGGCATCTTCCGGCGCAGCCGGGAAGGGCCGGGCTGGGGCCAGTGCGTAGCCGACGGCGAGGACCAGGGCCGGGCCGTGCTCGGCGATGTAGCTGGCCGGCTGGTCGGCATCGTCGAGGTTGCCGCTGACGAAACCGCCGCCGTGAAAGTAGAGGACGACGGGCAAGGCGGCCGTAATCCGGCTCGGCCGGTAGAGGCGCAGGGCCAGCGGCCCGGCCGGGCCGGGAATGACCAGATCTTGGGGCTGCCTGGTCGTCGTCGGGGTTGCTGCTGCCATCGCGTTCGGGGCAGTGGGGCTGCCGAAAGTTGGGATGGAGCTATTCTGGAAGTTATGTTTGGCTGGATAAATACCTGTATTTCGACAATACTATTCAACAGCAGCAAACAATCGTGTTGAATCGGAAAGGGTGACGATGGACCGTTTTCAAGCCATGCAGGTGTTCACGCAGGTCGTGGATGCCAACAGTTTTACCCGGGCTGCCGACCATCTCGGCCTGCCGCGGGCGACGGTGACGACCATCATCCAGAACCTCGAAGCCCTGCTCCAGGTGCGCCTGCTCAACCGCACGACGCGACGGATCAGCCTGACGCCCGATGGCGCCGCCTACTACGAGCACTGTGCCCGCATCCTCGGCGAAGTCGAGGAAACCGAGTCCTCGTTCCGGGACGTGGCGCGCGGTCCGAAAGGGCGGCTGCGCATCGACGTGCCATCGCCGATCGGTCGCCTGATCCTGATTCCTCGCCTCTCCGAATTCCATGAACGCTACCCGGAAGTCGAACTGGTCATCGGCATGGGCGACCGCATGGTCGACCTGGTGCGCGAAGCGGTCGATTGCGTCATCCGTGCCGGCGAGCTACAGGATTCGACGCTGGTCGCCCGCCGCATCGGGACGCTGAAGATGATCACCTGCGCCGCACCGGACTATCTCGAACGTTACGGTGTGCCGACCTGCATCGACGACCTGCAGCAGCACCGGGCCGTGCAGTATTTCTCCAGCCGTACCGGCCGCGACTTCGACTGGGACTTCATCGTCGATGGCCAGTCCATGCCGGTCAAGATGCGCGGCAGCGTTTCGGTCAACGACAGCGAAGCCTATGTCGCCTGCGGCCTGCAGGGCTTCGGCATGATCCAGCCAGCGCGCTTCATGGTGCTGCCGCAGCTTGAATCGGGCGCCCTGGTCGAAGTCTTGCCGCAACTGTCGCCGTCGCCGATGCCGATCTCGGTGGCTTACATGCAGAATCGCCACCTGTCGCCCAAGGTGCGGGCCTTCGTCGACTGGGTGGCCGAACTGTTTGGCGCCTGCCCGCTGCTCGGCGGGGTCGGTAACGGCAGCGGCGAATGCAGCTACAGCGCCCAGCCCGGTTACAACACACTGCGCACCGAGGTTGCGTTGCAGAATGCTGCTGAGGAGGCGTGCTGTCGGGAATAGCGCTGGCTGGTCTGTTCGGGGCGTAGCACTAGGCGGCTCACCGGCTCCCGGCATCATGGTGCCGGCGGTGCTTCTTCATTCGCGGAGTCGCGCCGGGGCTTTTCATTTCAGGGATTGGCAGCTAAGGTCATAGCCAGCAGCCGATACCCTGTCACCGCAACGATCAAGCCGCTCTTAATTTGTATTCCTTTGTAACTGCGGCCGATGTTCCGTCAACAGGAGGACGTCGTCTGCGTTATCACTTATATGCGGCACGCTGGCCGCCCCACTGGAGATATCTGTAATGAAAACCGCACACTCACTTTTCCTCACCGGATCCTTGCTTTTTGCGCTTTCCGGTCTGGTTCCGGCTCACGCGGCTGTCGATGAAGAAGCCGCCAAGGCGCTGGCCAAGAAGAACGATTGCTTCAAGTGCCATGCGGTCGACAAGACCAAGAAAGGTCCCTCCTACCAGAAGATTGCCGCCAAATTCAAGGGCAAGCCGGATGGGGAAGAAAAGTGCATCAAGAACATCACCTCCGGCTTGAAGGTGAAGCTCGAGGACGGCAGCGAGGAAGATCACAAGATCATCGATACCAAGGATCAGAACGAAATGAAGAATCTGTGCGGCTGGATTCTGTCGCGCTAAACGGCAGTTTTTAGCTATTCAGCCTTTCTCGACCGGGTTCTGGCGAAAGCCAACCTTCCCCGGTCGAATTGGGTTTGATCATGGCCCGTGGCCAGAAACAGCGTCGCAACCGGGAAAGCCGACGGGATAACGCCGGCTTTCCCGGGTTTCCTGCTACCGACAATCATGTTTGACGTTTAGCGAAAGCGTTGAATGTAGGCCGTGTATTGTTTGTCGGACTCCAGAATATGTGCGACCCACCAGTCCGACAAATAGCGACTGAGTCCTTCTTGGTCGAGCTCTCCGTGGCTTGCCGACCTCAGGAATTCATTGAGCTGGCGCCGGTGTGAGGCGTGCTCCGCCTTATGTCCCGCCAGCAACGGAAAGCCGCACTTGGCGAGTAGCGCCTCTTCCGTGCGGAGGTGGTCATCGGCGTAATCCTGCAGATCGTCGAGAATGGTACGAAACCGGAAAATGCCCAGATCGTCCTCCTCTGTCTGCCAGTCGATCACGTGTTGGCAAAGGGTCAGCAGCTTCTTGTGCTGGTTGTCCAGCACCCAGTTCCCTACGCTATACCCCGGTTGCCACTGTGGGAAACATCGTTGCCCCATCACGACCTCCAGCCTATGAGCTGATCATTCAGTCGATTAGATGGCAGCCAGACCGTTCGGTTCTGGCGATCAAGGGCGAACAGGTCTTCGCCTTTCCGATCAGCCGAGCAGTTCCTGAATCATTGGCAGGGCGTGCCGCGCGGCACGTTCGCCTTCGGCGATCGCGATCTCGGCGCGATGGAAGTCCATCGCGGCAATGGTGGATAATTTCGGACGAATCATCGCATCGGCCGGTTCGCCGGCCAGTCGGCTCTGGGTAATGCGGACCTGCATGATGTTCAGGCTGGTGCTGACGACGTCGAGCATCGAAGGCATGGCCTTGAGTGCTTGCGACTCACCGTTCATCCAGTTCGACGGTCGAAGCCTGGCAAGGAGTCCATTGAGCTTGCCATTCGTGGTCGGCACCAACTCTGTCCTGGCTTGGCTGGAAAGGCGTTTGCGTTGGCCGAGTAGATCCCAGTTCAGGTCCACGGCGATGACGACATCCGCACCCATGGCCCGGCACAGGGAGACAGGCACCGGATTGACCAGGCCACCGTCCACCAGCATTCGCCCCTCCCGCAATACCGGGGTAAACAGGCCTGGCATGGCGATCGAAGCACGCACGGCGTCAACCACCGATCCCTCGCGCAGCCAGGTTTCGCGACCGTTGGCCAGGTCGGTCGCGACGCAGGCGAAGGTTTTGGTCAGTTCCTCGATGCCTTGATCGTCCAACTGTTTGCGCAGAAAACCGACAAGTTTGCCGCCTTCGATCAGCCCGCCCCCCATTTTCAGGTCGAGCAGTCCGACTACGGCCTGCCAGCTCAACTCCTTTACCCAGAGCTCCAGACTGTCCAGTTTGCCGGCGGCATAGGCCGCCCCGACCAGCGAGCCGATCGAGGTGCCGCAAATGATTTCGGGCGAAATTCCGGCTTGCTCCAGAACCCTGATCACGCCAATGTGCGACCAGCCTCTGGCCGAGCCGCTGCCCAAGGCTAAGCCGATGCGGATAGGGTGATTTTTCAAGATTTGGTTCCTGTTCTAAGTGGCTGGAATGATGGCAGTCAGAGTCTATCTCCGCCAAGCATTGTCTGCCGGTTCGTCTCAGGAAACCAGGATGCTGGGGCGGGCGAGGATAAAACCCTGGAAGAGTTGAAAGCCCAACGCCATGCATTCGTGGACGCGCTCCCAGGTCTCGACTTTTTCCGCCAGCAATTTTCCGGTGTATGGCTTGAGTCGTCGGACGAGGGCGGCGAGCCCGGCCTGGTCAAGCATGGCCAAGTCGATCTTGATGATATCGGCCATTTCTAACAGGGGGGCAAGGCGGTCGTCATACGAAGACACATCGTCGAGGGCCAGGCGGAAGCCGCGCTGCTTCAGTTCGCGACAGCGTTCGATAATCCCGTCGTCGATCTCCACGGTTTCGAGCAGTTCCAGCACCAGGCGATTGACCGGCAAGGCGTCGAGGTGGCGGCTGTAAAGCATTTCGGCATCGACATTGAGGAAGCCGGCGGATTCGCCCAGTACGGTATTTATGCCGATCCGTTTGAAGCTCCGCCGAATAACCTCGGCAGTGGCTTGCGCATTGTCGGTAACGTGCGCCTCCGCGAACTCGCCGGAACGGTACAGCAGTTCGTAAGCCACCAGATGTTGCTGGCGATCAAAAATGGGCTGGCGGCCGAGGTATACGTTGTCTTTATCTGAGGTCATTTTGTTCTCCTCTGGCTGAATCCGCCTGGATTGCGCGTCTTGATCCTGTCACGCATAAGCCGTGCCATCAGCGTTGAACTAAGCAGCAAGTACCTGAATAACGCATCAGGCGCATTGCGGACGTACCGCTATTTGTAAGCAGATATCTCCAGAAAGATCGAGGGCCCAACTCCGGAGACGCAATGGAGAGGGCCGGTTCTGGTTGCCATGTTGATCCTGTGCCTTGTGATAAGCGGGCAACAGTCATTGGTTGTTAGGCTGATTGACCTTGCTGAACCAGTCGTCAAGCGCACCGGGATTTTGCTTCGGATGGCCGATGCATATGGTTTGGGACCACTGGTCGGGCAAAATTCGCTACCCAAGCTTATCCCCATTTCCTGTGGATAAGCTTGGGAGTAGTAACTGAGTAGCGGTGCTAGTGCCTTGTCGCAGAAACGATTTGTACGGGGTGCCCATTATTCGGGCACTGCCTTCATGGGCAATAGATTTTTTGCAGCATGCCGATGATTTCGCTAAGGCGCTGGTCGGCGATGGCGTAGTAGACGAAGTTGGCTTCCTTGCGCGACTTGAGCAGGCGCTGGTTATGGAGCTGGGTCAAATGCTGCGAAATATTAGGCTGCGTGGTGCCCAGTTCGCGGCAAATATCTCCGACTGAGCGTTCCCCCTGGCCCAGCAGGCAGAGTATGGCCAGCCGGAGCGGATGAGCGACGGCCTTGCAGCGGTCGGCAGTCAGCTCGATATCCTTGTCGCTCCAGTGTTTTTCCATGGCTACTTCTTGAGGTAGATCTGGTCGAAAGTACCACCGTCGGCGAAGTGCATCTTCTGGGCGTTAGGCCAGCCGCCGAACGTGTTATCGATCGTCACCAGTTTTATTTTCGGGAACTGGGCTGCGTATTTGGCGGCCACCTTGCTGTCGGACGGCCGGTAATAGTGCTTGGCGGCGATGTTCTGGCCTTCCTCGGAGTACAGGTAGTCGAGATAGGCCTGGGCCGTCAGCCGGGTGCCGCGTTTCTCGACGACCTTGTCGACCACGGCGACCGGCGGTTCGGCGAGAATCGACAGGCTGGGGGCGACGATCTCGAAGCGGTCCTTGCCGATTTCATTGACCGCCAGTTGCGCCTCGTTTTCCCAGGCGATCAGCACGTCGCCGAGGCCGCGTTCGACAAAGGTGGTGGTTGAGCCGCGCGCTCCGGAGTCGAGTACCGGTACGTTCCGGAAAATGGCGGTGAGCAGTTCCTTGGCCTTCTGCTCGTTGCCGCCCGGCTGCTTCAACGCCCAGGCCCATGCCGCCAGATAGTTCCAGCGGGCGCCGCCCGAGGTTTTCGGGTTCGGGGTGATGACCCCGACGCCGGGCTTGGCCAGATCGCCCCAGTCCTTGATACCTTTCGGGTTGCCCTTGCGGACCAGGAAAACGATGGTCGAGGTGTAGGGTGAGGAATTGTTCGGGAAGCGTTTCTGCCAATCGGCCGGGATCAGCTTGCGCTCGGCGAGCGCATCGATGTCGTAGCCAAGGGCGAGGGTGACGACATCGGCTTCCAGGCCGTCGGTAACCGAACGCGCCTGTTTGCCGGAGCCGCCATGCGACTGGCGAATATTCACCGTCTGACCGGTCTTGCCCTGCCAATGCTTGTTGAAGGCGGCGTTGAAGTCCTTGTACAGCTCGCGCGTCGGATCGTACGAGACGTTGAGCAGCGTGGTCTGGGCGAATGCCTGGCCGATGCTGAGCGCTGCGGCGAATACCGCCGCAATGACTGATTTGCGCATGGGAATAATTCCTGAGGAGAAGATCGATGCGCTCAGTCTAAGGGCTCGTTTAACAAGCAAAAAGAATAAATTATTCGATGCTTATTATGTTTTTGTCTATGGGGGCTTGGCCCGTAGTTGTTCGAGCTAGTGTCGCCAGCGCGGAAGCAGATCGTCGGCCGCACATCTTTCTTGGGCAAGCTCACTATTGCCTTCAGTGAATGCTTTCGGCGCATTCTCGGATAGGTACCTGAAGCGGACGGGGCGGTGCCGGGCGTGCGTGGCCACCACTGTCACCGAGTGTTGGCGTTTGGAGCCGAACTCAGGTGTTCCTACAACTTTGGCGCCGACTGGTCCGGCGACCATTGCCAGAAGGTCAGGCCGTAGTCGCCGCCCAGAGAGGGCATCACTTCGCCTTGTTTGAAGAAGCGGCGGGAATTGGCTTGCGCCGGTGTAAACCACCAGCCGGCTTCGGGGCAGGATTGGCCGGCGGCAACGTTCGGACGGCGGATTGCGCCTCCGGCATCCCCTTGCGGACCGAAACCAGTACCGCCGCCGCTATCGGCAACGCGCTCGACCAGGGTCCAGGTGCAGTCTTGGCGGATGGTCGGGTTCTTGAAATAGCCAGAAGGGGTAAGCTCCTCGGGCGTGGGCTGGACATAGGCGCGCCAAGCTTCGTAGCCTTTGATCAGAAATTGGGCGGCACTATTGGGGGCATTGGGGAGGTAAACGCCGCTTTGTGGAACCTTGTCGTCGGTTTTGACGGTGATGGCATGGTTCAGGCGGTAGATGGGCCAGCTTTCGGGGGCATCAAGCGGGCCACGGGCAGAATTATAGTCATAGGATAAATCCCCGATGTGCCAATTCCCTTGCTGGGTGTAGAAGATATTGGAGGCGAGCCTTCGGGCAATCCGTTCGTTCGCATCGTATTCCGTCACAAAGGGTTCGGGCATCCATTCGTTATCGTAGTCGCGCTGGATTGCTGCAAAAGAAGCAGTGACATTGCCAGACAACGCGAGACCTTCAAAGTCTTCGTGACTAAGCCGGATGTATCCGTTGAAGACGCCCTGTAGAGAAAATTGTATGTTTGGAATCACCCGCTCCCCCCAGACGGCATCCGGCTGTTTCCATAGCGGTTGATTTCGATAATCCGGCGGCAGGTGTTTCATGAACTCTGCCAAGGCATTCTCGGCAGCCTTGACGCAGGCCTCGAAGGCGTCGCGCATCCGCCCGAAGTAATCGAGCGAGCTGTAGCGTTCGAGAAGATAGATTTCTTGCGGGATCAGCGGGGTCGGTTTCAACATAAATTCTTATCTCCAGTTCCGTTCCAGGATGGGCACTCCGACGAGGTTAACCTCAATATCTCCGTCGTCGTAGCCCCAGCCGGTGAATTCGCGTTTGCTGGCATGTTCGGGATTGAGCAGTTTTGGATTGACGGCGATCTGCTCGTGGCCGCCTTCAAGCCAGAAGTAGTTGCCGCTTTTGTCGGCAGGAACAGGAATTCCCTTGTCTTCAAGACGCTGTGATGCAGCCTTGCCTCGCCAGACCGGCATACCCTTGCCGGGCGGCACGGTATAGGTGAGGTATTCGCCATTGCTGTTCCAATGCTTCCAGACAGCGAAGTGGTCGCGCCACTCCGGTTTGGCGTGCAGGGCATCAAACTCCGCCTGGCTCATCCAGTAAATGGCATTGTCGTTGGATTTTGCGTCGAGTACCCGATAGAGCACCGTGCCGGGCGGTAAAATGTCGGGGGTGATGGTGCCGTGGAAGGTGTTGTAAACCTCGGTTAGCGGTTTAGGAGCATCTTCGCCAATATCGAAATGAGTCGGAGGCACTGGAGGGGCTTTACGTTCCGCATCATATATCCCCGCCTTCCCGACTTTCACCCATTCCGGCTTCGCCTTCCGCAGCTCAGCAATCTCCTCATCCAATTGCATCCGCGTCGTCCCATGCGGATTTGGCACGTTGGTACTAGCACTGTGATTCACACGGTGTTCGACATCGAGCCGCTGGGCCAGTCGATTGAGGTAATTCTGAATGGGCGCCAGGGCATCGGCCAGCGCCTTGTTGGCTTGCTCGCGAACTTTCTTGACCATTTGTAGCAATTGGCCGGCCTGGGTTTGCATGGGCGTCGTTCCCCATTTCTTGACGAGGTCAAGCAACTTGTTCAGGGCGCCGATGGCGGTGTCGAAGGCGGCGGTCAGCTTGCCCAGGGATAGTCCCCGGGTGAGCTTGCGCAATTGGTCTGCCAGGTATTTGTAGGGGTTGTCAATCTTCAGGGCCTTGAGTGTCTTGCGCACCTCTGGGTGGGCCAGGAAGTCGTTCAGCTTGCCGATGCCTTTTTCCACAAACGGTTTGCTGGCTTTCCACATGTCCGCGTCCAACGCTGTTTTACCGGCCTGGAACATGGCTTTTCTTCCATAGGCGAACATCACCTTGAAGCAACCCTTGACGAGACTGCCCAAGGTTGGAAAGAGACCGATCAACGTTAACGCCAAGGCCACCCAAGCCCAGCGATTGCTGCTGTCCTGATTAATCTTCCTGCAATTGGCGACGACATCCCGCACATCGCAGATTTGGTCGACCAGCGGAATCATGGAAATGACCGTTCCCGTCACAGCCTGGGCGGTCGTCTGATCATCCGAGAAATCGCCCTGGATGACGATCCATATCCATTCGGCAGCGGCCGTAAAATCCTGCTTGGCGCTGGACATCCAGCGCTCCGGTGCGGCCTTGAACCAGGCCAGACCATTTTCGAGTTCTTCCCACATGGAATTATCCGAGCTTTTGCTGCGCCGCGTTGATCAATTGTTCCAACGTCTCCCAAGGAGCGTCTTTCCCGGGTTCGCGCGGCTCGTATTCGACATACTTGGCGGCGGCTGGAACATTCTCATGGCGGGCAAAGCCATTGCCATCCAGTTTTCCGCTGACGATTTGGCCGCCCTCGAAGTGAATCTTGTAACCTTGCCCGGAGAAGGCTTCGCCATCAACATCGGTGTGCATTACCTCGATCCAGTTGGGCGCCTTATCGACCGTTCCATCAGGTAAAGCTTCCATCTCCGCTGGACTTGAACCTGGCCCGACAAACGCATTCCCGCTCCCCTTGACCGAGAACGTCCCCGGACAGGCGAAGGTGATGTTGCTGCCTTCCAGCGTCACCGAAGATTGCCCGGCCTTGAGCACGATTTTCTGCTTGGCCAGGATGTGGATCTCGTCGCTGCTGCTGGTGACGGTCAGGGCCTGATCGGCCAGGATTTCCATTTCGTCGGTATGGGCCTGAATCGACTGGCTGCCGGCGGCGGCGATGCTCTTGATGCCGCCTGAGTGGCTGAACCAGCTGGCGCCTTCACCGACGGTGGCCGAGATGGTATGGGCGCTGGCGATGTGAAAATCGTGCTGCACAGTGGCGTGCAGATGTTCGCCGGCGAAGAGCAGGGTACTGGCCGGGCTGGCCAGTCCGATGTCGCTCGGCGCCTCGGCGAGGATGATCGAATCGGCAAAGCGTTCGGTCGGATCGCCCGGCTCGCGGCTGCCGGGATTCGCCTTGCGTGCCGGCTGGCCGCCGACGTCGCCGGAGAATTTGCCATCCTGCTGCGGATCGACGCCCTTGATGAAGGCCGTCTGTTCGGCATTCGCCTTCAGGGGCAGGGCCGTCTGGGCACTTGCCGCATCGGACAGCGCTTTCGCTGTTTCCGCCGCCGCCTTGAGTTGGGCGACCGCTTCGCCGGCATCCATCTGGGTACTCTGCCCGTTGGTCCGGGCAGTCGCCGAGAGCAGCAGGCCTTCCCCGGCCCGCACGGCCAGCCAGCCATCGGTGCGCAACTCGAAACCCGAACCGCGCCAGGCGCCCCGGGTGGCGCTGCCCGGCGTTTGGTGGATCAGGTGGCCGAGGCCGAGCTGCGCGGCGTTCTCGCTGGTCGCCAGACGGGTGCGGACCTGAGCGGGCGCATCGTCGACCACCCACTGGTTGTAGCCTTCCTTGAAATTGTGGCTCATCCAGCCCGACAGCACGCCGGGGTGATTGGCGGATCCCTCGTGGCCGGCGGCGAAGGGCGGCTGGTCTGCCCCGTTATAGGCCTGACCGATGAGCAGCGGGCGATCGATGTCGCCGTCCAGAAAGTCGATGAGGACTTCGTTGCCGATGCGCGGCAAAAAATGACTGCCCCAGTTCGGCCCGGACAACCACTCGGCGACGCGGACCCAGGTTCCGGACTGATCGTTGCCCGGGGCGTGGCCGGATTGTTCCGCCGCATCGAGCCCGCCCGGATTGGGCGAGGCGCCGCGTTGCCAATGAAACTGGATCTTGACCCGGTGATCGCGTTCGGTGGTCAGCACGTTATCGGGCAGCCCCACGACGAGCGCGGTTTGCGGGCGGGCCAGCGGTTTGGCGATGGGCAGCGGGACAACCGGCTGGCGGGCGGGTTGGGCGAGCAGGTGATTGCGGTAAGTGCCCCTTTCGACATCGGTGCTGCCCAGCAACTCGGCGGCCTGTGCCCCGAGGTTGTTGGCGCCGTGATGGTCGACGGCGAGGACAGTGAAGCGGGCGTCGTCGCCGCGGTAAGCGTCGTGCTGGCTGAGCGTGAAAACAGTGCCCTCGGCAAGTTGGCGGACGCTGCCGTCGCCGGCAAAGCGCCGGTAGCGCGCTTCGTAGGCGGCAAGGGCGAGATCGGTGCGAAATTGGGCGGCAGCGCTGTCCTCGAAGCGATAGGGGCGGGAAGCATCGTGAATTTCGAGGCGGGGGAGTTCGCCATTGTCGAGGCTGGTATTTGCTTCCGCGCCGGTGGCGATCAGGGCTTTGTAGTCCCAGCCGGCCAGCGACACGGTATTGGGCAGCACGGTGCGGACTTCCCGCCAGCTTTGCAGGGTGTCGCTGCCTTCGGTGGCGTGGCTGCGGTGAAAGCGGATTTCAGGCTGGGCGCAAGCCGGCAGTTCGCTCGTACTGTCGACCAGCACCAGACGATGTCGGGCATGACGGGCATCGTCGCCGGCGGTTGCGGCTTGGTCGTGTTCGAAGCGGAAGGAAAGCCCTTCTTCGGCAAGCAGGCGGCGGGTGAAGTCGAGGTCGGTTTCGTTGTATTGGATCAGCAGGCTGTACTGCCGCAACTTCTGGGTGATCAGGTTCGACCAGTTGGCCTGGGGGTAGTCGGCGAAGACCCCGCCGAGAACGTCGACCACGGTTTGCTCCTGAAAGAGGTAATTGTCCCGGCGGTGGCCGAGAAAGGCGAGCCAGGGCTCCATGACCAGTCGATAGCGGGCAAGTCCGCCATCGGCCCCGAGTTGCATGGCCTGGGTGACGTAGCCATGCCATGAACGCCGGCTACCGTCCGCCTGCAGGAGGCGCAGGGTGACTTCCTCGCCGATCAGCGCATTGAGATCGAGATGGGCGTTGGTGGAGACGCAGTCGATCTCGAAACGGAAAGACTCCGAGACTGCCTCCCGTCCGGAAAAACGTTCGACGATCAGGGCGGCATCGGGCAAGGCGATCTTCAGTTCAAGCAGCCGGGCGTGCTGGGAGAGGAGACCGTCGAGGAGGGCGTTAATCATGACTTGGGTCAGGGCAGGGTGATGGTCAGTGTCGGGGCGCGCGGCGCCAACTGGATGATGTTTTTAAAGGGCGACAGGGTTTGCTGGACGCTGCGTGCGGCATGCCAGTCAAGGCCGATATACGCCGTCAGCCCGAACAGGGCGAGCACGGAGGCGATGACCCAGAACGGAATATCGCGCTTGAGCGCATTGGATACGCTGTCCGGCGCAGCCCAGTGCGGGGCGAAGGCCGCGGCCTTGCCCTTGATGTGGGCGATCTGCTCGCCCAGTTGGGAGGTCAGGTACTTCAACTTTTCCGGACCTTCCAGCAAGTAGCGTCCCTTGAAGCCGGTCAGCAGGCACATGTGGAAGACTTCCAGGGCCTGGATCCGGGGGGCGCCCCCATTGCGTGCGACTTCAAGCTTGTCAAAAAAATGTTCGCCGGCCAGTTGATCGCCGAACAGCAGAAGTTGCAGCGGCCGACGTTCCCAGACGTCGCGGATATTCATTTTTGAAGTCAGGACGGCTTCGTCGACGGTGGCACAGAAGGCGTATTTGGCGTCAAAGATGTCTTCCGCACTGAAATGGTTTTTCTTGGCAGTTCGTTCGAACTGGTCGAGAAATTTCTGGATATTGCCGGAGAATTCTTCGGGGTCCTTGGGGGCGCTCCTGTTGTGCAACAGGATCAGCATATAGAAGCCGTCATACAGCAGATCGACGAGGTTCTTGGCCGGGCGTTCGGCGGCTGATTCGTCCGGCTGAGTACCGGGAGCAATGGAAAACAGGCTGGGTGCGTTGGTCATGGCGTAACGGCGATCATTTCAATTTTGAGATCCCGGTAGCTTTCCGGGGCATAGATCATGACGGACTGTGCTTTGAGCATCCGCTCGTAGAGCGGGCCGTGGGCATCCAGCGCGAAGTAGCAGGCGCCGGGGCGAACCGGAATCGCCGCTGGAACCTGGGCGGCATGGGTCAGGCGGACACCGGACATGGCCGAAAGAACGAGTTTTTCGACGTCGTCCGGAGCCCCGATCTTGATGCGTAATGGAATCGACTCAATGATTTCGGATTGCGGGTGGGTTGCCGTGATCGACAGGTAAAAGGCGGTCTCGGCATTGATCTTTTCGGAATCCAGCCGGCCGGCATGGAAAGCCGGCTTGGGCTGGGTCAGCGCAATGGCGAAATAGCGGGTCGAGATCACGGTATCGAGCAGTTCCCGCAAAATCAGGTCCAGGCGCGCGAAGCAGGGGCCGGGTTGGTCGTGATCGTAGGCCGGCAGGTCATTGAGCGAACAGGCCTTGGAGAAGGTCATCAGGCCGCCGGCCAGGCGCAACAACTCCTGAAATAGCCGTTCGGGCGAAGTGTCCGGATTGCGGAACAGATGGGTCAGCGTGGCGCAGGCGCTGCTCGCGGTATGCAGCAGCCAGAACGAGGCGATATCCCCGGAACGGAACTCGATGATGTTCTTCGAGGGCTCGCGGTGAAACCCATACAGGGCATCCACCTTGGCGAGCAGAGCATCGATCTGCCGGCGCAACAGCATGTAGAGTCCGGGCGCGCTGCGCAAACTGAGCGACGGCGGAAGGAAAGCGGAATCGACTTCGAAACCGTTGCTGGCAGTCCGCCGGATGCGGACGAGCGGAAGCGTCAAAAACTGGTCCCGGGGTTCATTGGCCGACTTCAGGTGGGCGATCTTGCTCAGTGTGGCAATGTCGGCCTCGGCCGCATCGGTATACAGATCGTGGGTTTCATGAGGCACGATGAGATAGCGGGCCTGTCCGGAGCCGGCAGTGTTTTCGGTGCTGTTGCCGCCGTGCGGGCTGACGTGGTGCAACGCGAGAAAAAACTCGGTCGCCCCTTCTTCAGCCACTGCCGTGTCGAGAGCCAGCGGCGGCGGCAATTGATCGACATCCGGCGCGGTGAAGAAATCGCCGTTGGAAAAAATGGCATCGATCCGGTTAAAGCGCAAAACGCCGCTTTTCAGGGAGTCGATATCGAGGTCGAGGTCGCGCACCCCCCAGGCAAATGGATTTGCCGCGAGTAAGGTGCGTCGATTCATCGCCTCGGCATGAGCATCCTGTTGCTGAAAGTGTTGGGGACGAAGGAAAAGCCCTTCGCCCCAGAGAATCTTTGCGTTGTTCATGGTGTCGGTATGGCTACTGGTTGCATTGGACCCCGATCAAGGAGTGGACCGAGTCAGGGCTGATATCGCTCGCCAGGCTGCCCTTGCTGGCGGTCAGGGCGCAGGCGTGGGCGCCGACGATGATGCCGGTATCGAAGGAGTTCTTGGCATCGAACGCCAGCTTCCAGCGATAGGAGAACGGCGCCCGGAACATGCCGACGATGCCGATGGTGGTGGCCTCTCCGGGAATCTTCAACTGGAGGTCGTAGGACTTGCCGGGGATGACGGTGATTTCGCGAACCGAAATCAGGGAATCGCCGAGCGCCTCCCTTTCACTCTCGGTAGTGGATATCTCGGGGTAGGTCAGCATCTTCAGTCGCTCCGGGGAGCGCAGGATGTAAATCTTCATCACCAATGACAGCGATTTTCCATTGCTGGTCGTGTTGAGTTCTTCGCCGGCGAAGACCCGGAGCGACAGATCCGTCAGCTTCTTGCTCGGATCGCCAGAGTCTTTCTTGATGACGCCGGTGGCCTCCAGAACCATGCCAATCGCCGCCCCGGCGAGTTGAACTCCGGATGTGGTACTGCATCCCGAAACCAGTGCGGCCAGCAGGCCAAGGATTGCAACGAACAAGCAATTGAAACGAGGCTTCCTTGGAATGCTCATGAACAGTGGGTGGTGCCCGAATGATGTGTTGTAAAAAAATGCAATTCAGATATATGCAATTGTATTGCTATGGCCGGGGTCGTAATGTACTATGCCGCCTTCATTGAAGCAAACCATATGGCATTAATTTATCTATCGCCAATCTATATGGAATACCCAAGGAGTGCTTATGTTTGTCGCTAGACGGAGTTCTTGGCTGCTTGTCGCGGTGCTTGTCGCAGCGTTGTCAGGTTGCGCGACCGAGAAGGTGGCGATGACCCAAAGCGAGTTCCTGGACGCAATGGGGAAATCCAGCTTGAAGATCGATTCCTTGCTCGACAAGGGTAATCAGGAAGAAGCCGTGCGAATTCTTGGCGATTTGGCAAAGCGGAATCCGGATCGCAAAGAACCTTGGGTGCGCATGGCGAAAGTTCATTTTGATGCCGAAAACTATTCCCAGGCGATCGTTTCGGCCGAGGAAGCCTTGCAGCGCGACAACACCGACCGGGAGGCGAAAAGCATTCGCGCCGTCGCTGGATTGCGGGTTGCGTCGCAATCGCTGAGCGAGCTGCGAAACGATGTCGAATTGAAAGGCAATGCCCGTTCCGATGCCGCCGGCTTGGCCAAAGTCATGCGCGAGACGCTGGGAGAAGATGTTCTGGTTCCGCCCGCCGAACTCGAAGCGAGAAAGAAAAAGGAAGCAGCTCTCGCCAAGCGGGAGGCTGCTGCGGCAGCAGCCCGCGCCAGGGCTAGAGCCGAGTCGAAAAGGGGCGATGAAGCAGGCCAGGCGAGCGCTCCCTCAGCGGCGTCGTCGGGCAGCAATCCGTTCAGCATGTTGAGGTAATTGGCTAGATCGATATTGGGCTTCGGTTCGTGCTTGGTTATTGATCGCGCTATGCCGTGTGATTGAATTTGATAATTGTTCGGGAGAGTTTTGTGGCGAAAAAGGAAAGTGTGCAAAAGCGGTTGCAAAAGGTTCGTCCGCCGCGCGTCCAGTTGACTTATGACGTCGAGATCGGTGATGCCATCGAAGTCAAAGAGTTGCCGTTTGTGGTTGGCGTGTTGGGTGATTTTGCAGCGCAATCCAGGGAGCCGCAGGGCAAGGTTCGCGATCGCAAGTTCGTCAACGTCGATATGGATAACTTCGACGACGTCATGGAAGGCATGGCGCCACGCACCGTCTACCGCGTGAAGAACCGCCTCTCCGCGGAAGGTGGGGAAATGGGGATCGATATCGAGTTCAAGAAGTTCGAGGACTTTCGACCGGAATCCGTCGTCCAGCAGGTTGAACCCTTGCGAAAGCTTCAGGAAGCACGCGCCAAACTGGCCGATCTGCGCAACAAGCTGGCCGGCAACGAGAAGCTGGAAGACTTGCTGAATGACGTGCTGAACAACACCGAGCAGTTGCACAACCTGGGCGGTGAAAAGCACGAAGGAGATAAACAATGAACCTTCAGGAAGCAGTCGTTGGCGGCTTTGCCGAAGCAAATGAGCGCAGCATTCTCGACCAGATCATCGAAGAAAGCCGGGTAGCGCAGTCGGATCAGGAAAAGAGCCGGGCGCGCGACATCATCAGCGAACTGGTCAGTCAGGTTCTGGAAGGAGAGGTCATTGTTTCCGAGAACCTTGCGGCTTCGCTCGATGCCCGGGTGGCGGAACTGGATCGGCTAATTTCCGAACAGTTGAGCGAGGTCATGCATGCGCCCGAATTTCAGGCGCTGGAAGGCGCCTGGACCGGTCTGCACTACCTGTGCAAGCAAACCTCAACCAGCCAGCAACTGAAAATCAAGCTCTTCAATGCCGGCAAGCGCGAGCTGGTCCGGGACTTCAAGACCGCCATCGATTTCGATCAGAGTGCACTGTTCAAGAAAGTCTATGAAGAAGAGTTCGGTACTTTCGGTGGCGCGCCATTCGGTACGCTGATCGGACAGTTCGAACTGTCCCGCCAGCCCGAGGATATGTACTTCATCGAGCAGATGTCCCATATCGCGGCGGCCTCCCATGCCCCCTTCATCGCGGCGGCTGCCCCCCAACTGTTCGGCTTGGACTCCTACACCGAACTCGGCAAGCCGAGGGATTTGGCCAAGGTGTTCGATACCGTCGAATACGCCAAGTGGAAGTCTTTCCGCGAATCCGAGGATTCCCGTTATGTCGGCCTGGCCTTGCCGCGTTTTCTGGGGCGCTTGCCCTACAACCCGATCGACGGCGAAGTCACCGAGGGTTTCAATTTCGTTGAAGAAGTCGATGGCACGAATCACGACAAGTATCTCTGGTGCAGTGCCGCCTTCGCCTTTGCCGCCCGACTGACCACCGCTTTCGAAAACTACGGCTGGTGCGCGGCGATCCGCGGCGTGGAAGGCGGCGGCCTGGTCGAGGATTTGCCGACCCACACCTTCCGCACCGACGATGGTGAGGTGGCACTCAAGTGTCCGACGGAAATCTCGATCACCGACCGCCGGGAAAAGGAGTTGAGCGACCTCGGCTTCATTCCGCTGGTGCATTGCAAGAACACCGACTATGCCGCCTTCTTCGGTGCCCAGTCGGCTCAGAAACCGAAGAAATACGATACCGACTCGGCCAACGCCAATGCTTCGTTGTCGGCGCAGTTGCAATACATGTTCGCGGTTTCCCGGATCGCGCACTACATGAAGGCCATGATGCGCGACAAGATCGGCAGCTTTGCATCCGCGGCCAATGTTCAAAACTACCTGCAGCGCTGGGTCGACCAATACGTGACGGCGGACGATTCGGCATCGCAGGAAACCAAGGCGCAGTTCCCCTTGCGGGAAGCGTCAGTCGAAGTCAGCGAAGTGCCCGGTCGGCCCGGTGTTTATCGGGCTGTGTCGTTCATCCGGCCGCACTTCCAGCTTGACGAACTCTCGGTGTCCTTGCGTCTGGTCGCCGAGTTGCCGCAATCCAGCAAGAGCTGATGTTTCCTAACCATCAAGGAGAAAGCACGAAATGAAAGATATTTACGTTGAATTCAAGGGCAGCGATATCAAGGGAGATTCACGCGATGCCAAGCATAAGGACACCGTCGAAGTCTCGACCTGGAGCCACACCATGCGCCAGCCGAAGTCGGCAACGGCATCGGCAGCCGGCGGTCATACTGCCGAGCGTGTCGAACATGGCGAAATGATCTTTACCAAGGATATCGACGGTTCCAGCCCGAAGCTATACCAGGCTTGCTCTTCCGGCCTGGTGGTCAACGACGTGATCATCTATTTCTATCGTGCTTTCGGCGGCAAGAACACCACCGGCAATCCGTCCGGCACCCAGAATCGCCATCAGTACCTGAAGATCGAACTGAAGAACGTCATCATCGCCTCGGTTTCTCCGTCGGTCGATGACGAAGGTATCCCGAAGGAAGCCTTCTCCCTGAAGTATTCCGCCGTGAAGTGGACCTACGACGAACTGAATATCGACGGATCCAAGTCCGGCAAAGTGAATATCCAGGGCGCCTGGAACCTCGCCAACAACACACCGAACCTGACCTGATCGCCATTCTTCCGAAAGACACGGCGGAAACTCGTTTCCGCCTTTTTTATGATCAAAGGCTTCGAGCCATCCCTCTTCGACAAGCTCTTCGACGACCTGCCAGTCAGGGCTGCACGTTGGCGTCTGTCGCTGGAACAACTGAAGGATTCGGTCGCCCGTGACCTTGAAGCCTTGCTGAATACCCGGGTTCTGCTCGATGCGGATTGCGACAAGACGTTTCCTCTCGCCGCCCGCTCGGTCGCCGGTTTTGGCCTCTCGGATTTCGCCGGGCTCAGTCTGTCCAGCGTCAACGACCGCCGGCGTATCTGCGCCGGCATCGCAACGGCGATTGCCGCGCACGAGCCGCGCCTGCGCGATGTGCGCGTCGAACTGGAACTACAGCGCAAGACGGTGAATGCCCTGTATTTTTCGATCAATGCCGTGCTCTTCGTCCGGCCGGCGCAGGAGCCGGTGGCTTTCGACGCCTTGTTGCAGCCGACCAGCCTGCAATACTCGGTGAGCCGGCACCGGCCGCGCGCGGGGGGCTAAGTGGAAGACCTGCTGCCCTATTACGAGCGGGAGTTGGCCTTCCTGCGCCAGCATTCCCGCGAGTTCGCCGAGCGCTACCCAAAACTGGCCGCCCAGTTGCTGCTCTCGGGCGAAGGCTGCGACGATCCGCACGTCGAACGGATGATCCAGTCCTTCGCGCTGCTCACCGCGCGCGTCTCGAAAAAGCTGGAAGACAGTTACCCGCAGTTCACCGAAGCCCTGCTCAACGTTCTTTACCCGCATTACCTGCGGCCTTTTCCCAGTTGCTCGATCGCCTATTTTGACCACGGCGGCGGTGATCTCTCCGCGGTGGCAAGCATCCGGCGCGGCACCGAACTTCAGTCGCGACCGGTCAAGGGCGCTGTCTGCAAATTCCGTACGGCTTGGGAGGTCCAGCTGGTGCCGGTCGCCATCGGCGAACTGGATTTCGACCCGGTGGCGACGGCACCCAGCGAGGTGCGCCTGCCGGTTGGCTGCAACGCCATCCTTTCCTTTTCCCTCGTCATGCGGGGCGGCAAGGTCGAAACCGGCTTGCGCAAGCTGGACAAACTACGCTTCTATATCGATGCCGAGCCATCGGTCGCCTCGGCCTTGCGCGATGCACTCTTCCTGCGCCAGCAAAAAATCTATGCGGAGGGTGCGGACCAGCGCTGGCGCCCGGCACGGGAGGGACTGATTGGCGAAGTCGGCTTTGCCAGCGATGAGGCGCTAATCGAGATGCCGGACACGGCGCACGGTGCCTACCGCTACCTGACCGAATATTTTTGTTTTCCGGAAAAATTCAATTTCTTCGATCTCGACATCGCGGCGCTACCGTCCGCGCTGCTCGACGAAGGAAAGATCACGCTGCATATCACCCTCGGCGACCTGCGTGCCGACAGCGATGCCTCACGCCTGATGCAGACGCTGACCGCGCAGAACCTCCGTTTCGGCTGTGTGCCGGTGGTCAACCTGTTCGCCCAGCGCGGCGACCCGATCCGCGTCAGCAACCGCCAGTCGTCCTATCCGGTGGTCGCCGACGGCCGCCGCGCCTATGCCTACGAGGTCTATGCCATCGATGCGGTCCGCCGGGTACGCCAGACGCCGCAGGGCGAGGCGATTACCGAATTTCGTCCATTTTTCTCGCTGCGTCACGGCGAGACGCCGGACCGCAACGGCTATTACTGGTATGCCCAGCGCGACGAGATGGTAGCGGAAAGCAGCCCGGGCTACGAAACCTCGCTCTCCATCGTCGATGCCGATTTCGATCCGGTGCAGCCGAAGACTGACGTGCTCAGCCTGCAATTGACCTGTACCAATCGCGAACTGCCGACCTTGATGTCGGTCGGCCTGCCATCCGGCGACCTGTTTCTCGAAGGCGGTTCCAGCGTGCGTGCCATCAAGCTGCTGCGCAAACCGACCTCGCCCTGCCGCTTCGATCATCGGCGGGACGGCCAGTGGCGGATCATTTCGCACCTCTCGCTGAACCAGCTGTCGCTGACCGGCAACGGGCTGGGCGCTTTCCGGGAAATGCTGGCCCTCTACGACCTGCCGCAGACGGCGGCCAGCCGGCGGCAGATCGAGGGCGTGCTCGGTATCGACCAGCAGGACAAGACGGTCTGGATGCCCGGCAAGCCCTTTGCCTGCTTCGTGCGCGGGCAGGAAGTCTGCCTGACGATCGATGAGTCGAGCTTTGTCGGCAGCGGTCTCGATATATTCGCCCGCTGCATCGACCGCTTTCTCGGCCTCTATGTCAGCCTGAACAGCTTCATCCAGCTGGTGGTGGTTTCAAAACGAACCGGAGAGGAACTGATCCGATGCGCACCCCGCAACGGCGAGTCGATCCTGGTGTAGTCGAACACACCCTGCAGGAACCGGAACGCTATGAGTTTTTCCAGCTCGTCCGCCTTTACGAGATGGTGTTTCGCAAAACGGCGGGCACTGGCGGGGGCAATGCGGTCAGCGAGCGCATCCGTTTTCGCAATTCGCTGCGCCTCGGTTTTGCCCCCAGCCAGGTCGATGCCATGGTGGCCGGCTATCGGCGCGATGCCGAGGGGCTGGAGACGGGCGAACTCGAGCAGGTCGAGATCACCCCGAGCTTCATGGGCATGCTCGGCGTCAACGGCACGCTGCCAATCCACTACACCGAGCAGGTCATCCACCTCGAGCGCTTCAAGCGCGATGCCTCGGGCCGGGCTTTTCTGGACTTGTTCACCAATCGGGCGGTGGGTCATTTCTACCGGGCCTGGAAGAAGTACAAGCTCCCCATCCAGTATGAGACCGACCGTCGCAACCGTTTTCTGCCGCTCATCCTGGCGTTGGCCGGACTCGGCTTCGATGCGTTGCGCGAACGGATGGGCGAGGCGCCGGGGGCAATCGACGACGAATCGATTGCCTTCTTTGCCGGACTCTTGCGTCAGCGGCCGGTCTCCGCCGAAACCCTGGAGCGCGCGCTGGGCGGCTACTTCCGTGAGCAAGTGGTGGTCGAGCAATTTGTCGGCCGCTGGTATGTGGTGCCGGTCGACCAACGGTCGACGCTGGGTGGCAAGAACGCCGTGCTGGGCAGCAACCTTTTGGCTGGCGAGCGCATCTGGCAACGCAATCTGCGCATCCGTATCCACATCGGCCCGCTAGCCCACGAGCGCTATTTGGCCTTTCTGCCCAAAGGCGAAGTGGCGGCCGCCCTAGAGAAAATCCTGACGCTGGCCACGGGCGGCCAGTTCGAATACGAAATCCGGCCCATCCTGCGCGCCGCCGACGTCAAGCCCTTGAGGCTTGGCCAAGGGCTGGGCGGTCGTCTCGGCTACGACAGCTTCGTGCTGACCCGGCCGGAAACCCGTGATCGCAGCGATACCCGTTATCTCACCCATTCCATTCAATAAAGAACAAAAGCCAATGAGCACTTCTCTCAAGACTCTGATCAGCAAACTGAACAGCACCTGTCGCCAGGCCGCCGAGCGCGCCGCCAGCCTGTGCATGGGGCGCGGCAATTATGAAGTCGATCTCGAACACCTGTTGCTGGCGCTGATGGAGCAGCCCGGCTGCGACCTGATGAGCATCCTGCGCCACAGCAGTGTCAGCCCGACCGGGGTCGAGCGGGAGTTGAACCAGGAAATCGACCGCTTCAAGAATGGCAATTCCCGGACCCCCGTCTTCTCGACGCATATTCCCAAACTGTTCGAGCAGGCCTGGCTGATCGCCTCGCTCGACGCCCGACTGCCGCGCATCCGTTCCGGCCACCTGCTGCTCGCTCTGCTCACCGAGCCGGAACTGTCGCAACTAGCTTTCCGTGGCTCCAAGCTGCTCGCCAAGGTCAAGCTCGACGAACTCAAACACAATTTCGACAAGATCACTGAAGGCTCGGCCGAAGCCGCCGAAATCGCCGGTCTGGGCAACCCGGCCGGCAGCACGGAAGAGGGGGCGACCCGCTGCAGGCGGCAACGCCGCAAGCTGGCAAGACGCCGGCGCTCGACCAGTTCACCACCAACCTGACGCAGCGCGCCCGCGACGGCAAGGTGGACCCGGTGATCGGCCGCGACGGCGAAATCCGCCAGGTCATCGACATCCTGATGCGGCGCCGCCAGAACAACCCGATCCTGACCGGCGAGGCTGGTGTCGGCAAGACGGCCGTGGTTGAGGGATTGGCCCTGCGCATCGCGGCCGATGACGTGCCGCCGCCGCTGCTCGGCGTCGATCTGCACACCCTCGACATGGGCCTGTTGCAAGCCGGGGCCAGCGTCAAGGGCGAGTTCGAGAACCGCCTGAAGAACGTCATCGACGAGGTCAAGAAAAGTCCGAAGCCGATCATCCTTTTCATCGACGAGGCCCACACCATGATCGGCGCCGGCGGGCAGTCCGGCCAGAACGATGCCGCCAACCTGCTGAAACCGGCGCTCGCCCGCGGCGAGCTGCGCACGGTCGCCGCCACCACCTGGGCCGAATACAAGAAGTACTTCGAGAAGGATGCCGCGCTGGCCCGCCGCTTCCAGGTCGTGAAAGTCGAGGAACCCAGCGAACCGCTGGCCGCCGCCATGCTGCGCGGCATGGTGCCCTTGATGGAAAAGCACTTCGGCATCCGCGTCATGGATGAAGCGGTGACCGAAGCGGTTCGTCTCTCGCACCGCTACATCAGCGGTCGGCAACTGCCGGACAAGGCGATCGGTGTGCTCGACACGGCCTGCGCCAAGGTGGCGCTCGGGCAAAGCGCGACCCCGGCATTGATCGACGAGGCCGCCAAGCGCCTTGTTCGCGAACGGGCCGAACTTGCCGCACTGGAGCGCGAAGCCGCCAGCGGCGCCTGGCACGACACGCGGATCGGCGAACTCAAGGCGCAGATCGCCGCCGTCGAATCCGATCTCGCCATTTATCGGGCGCGCTTTGCTGAAGAAAAGACACTGGTCGCCCGTATTCTCGAACTGCGCGACCAGTTGGAAAACAATGAGGGTGCGGTCGAGGATGCGGCCCCCGCAGCCAAGCCGAAAGGGCGCCGGAAGTTGGCCGTCGCCGGCAACGGGGACAGCGAGCTGGACAAGGCACTGGCTCAACTGCGCGAACTGCAGGGCGAAAATCCGATGGTGCCGTTGCAGGTGGATGGCCATGTCGTCGCCGAAATCGTCGCCGCGTGGACCGGCATTCCGCTCGGCAAGATGGTCAAGGACGAGATCAAGACCGTCCTCAACCTGAAGCCGCTGCTCCAGGAACGGGTGATCGGCCAGGATCATGCACTCGAAGCGATCGCCCAGCGCGTGCGTACTGCCCGCGCCAATCTCGAAGACCCCAACAAGCCGAAGGGGGTCTTCCTGTTCGTCGGTCCCTCCGGCGTCGGCAAGACCGAAACGGCGCTGGCCCTGGCCGACATCCTCTATGGCGGCGAACGCAAGCTGGTCACCATCAACATGAGCGAATATCAGGAAGCGCACACCGTTTCCGGCCTCAAGGGTTCGCCGCCGGGCTACGTCGGCTACGGCGAGGGCGGGGTGCTGACTGAAGCCGTGCGGCGCAATCCCTACAGTGTCGTGCTGCTCGACGAGGTCGAAAAGGCCCATCCGGATGTGCTCGAACTCTTCTTCCAGGTCTTCGACAAGGGCGTGCTCGACGACGCCGAAGGCCGCGAGATCGATTTCCGCAACACCCTGATCATCCTGACCAGCAATGTCGGCTCGACCCAGATCATGCAGTCCTGCCTGAACAAGGCGGCGGCCGAACTGCCCGCCGCCGATGCCCTGGCCGATGCGCTGCGCCCGGTGCTGTTCAAGTCCTTCAAGCCGGCCTTCCTGGGGCGCATGAAAGTCGTGCCCTATTACCCGATTTCGGACGAGGTGCTGCTCAGCATCATCCAGCTCAAGCTCGGGCGCATCCGCGATCGCGTCGCCGCCAACCACAAGGCGGAGTTCGTCTGGGACGACAAACTGGTCGACGCCGTGCTCGGCCGCTGTACCGAGGTCGATTCCGGGGCGCGCAATGTCGATCATATCCTCGGCGGCACGCTGCTGCCGGAGATCGCCGAAGTCGTGCTGGGCCGCATGGCCGAAGGCGCGGCGGTCGAACGCATCAAGGTTGGCGCCGGCAAGAACGGCGACTTCAAGTACGCCATCAAGTAATTGGCAGCAATCTTTCCGGAGGGTCAAGCATGCTCAACCTGAACTACGTCACGCTCGCTGCCGCCTATCGACGCTACGCCGCCCTCGCGCCGGCCGCCTTGCTGGAAGCGCTGGGCTGGTCCGCGTACGGTGGCACGCCGGCCTATGCCCGCAACGGCGCCGTGTTGACCAGCCTGGGGCTGCTTTCGGCCGGTGTGCCGTTGAGCGGGCCGCTCAGGATCGAAGCCGGGCCGCTCGCCGGGCGCAAGGTGCAAAACGGCGCCAACCGTTTGGCCGATTGGCTCGGTGCGCACCATAAGGCCCCCGAAATCCTGTCCGTCGACGCTGGCTTGGGCGGAGTAGCCGAACAGCTCTTCGGCCGGCGTGGCATCGTTGCCTTCATTCAGGGAAGCGGGCCGGCCGGCGGTTCGATTGCCCTGCTCGACGGGCGCAACGCTGCCGCCGCCTGCATTGCCGCCCAGGGAAAGCATCCGCTGGAAGTTCACTTCTGGGAGGTCTACTAAAGTCATGGCGGCCACGGATAAGATCATTGAACTGCTTGCCGGCGGTGCTGGCTGGAACCAGAACGCCCGCCTGCTGACCCTGACCACGCCAGCCGGGCCGGATGTTTTGCTGGCCGAAACCGCCCGCATCGACGAAGCGCTCGGCCCGGTCACCGAACATGCCGGATTTCGCATCGAACTGACGGTCCTTGCCGCCAATGCGCATCAATCCCTAACCGCCTTGCTCGGCCAAGCGGCGCGTCTCGACCTGCAAACCAGTTTTTCCCGCACAGCGCTACGCCCCTTCCACGGCCATATCACAGAAGCCACCCGCCTCGGTGCCGATGGCGGCTTCGCCCGTTACCGGCTGATCATCGAACCCTGGCTCGCCTTCCTCGGCCACAACCGCGACCACTACCTCTTCCAGGACAAGAGCGTCATCGAAATCGTCGACGAGTTGCTGTCCGACTGGAAAGGTCATGCCCATCTGGCCCCGGCCTGGCGCTGGAATCTGGCCGACAGCACCGCATACCCCAAGCGCGGCATGACCGTGCAATACCAGGAAAGCGATCTCGATTTCCTCAAACGCCTGCTCGCCGAAGAAGGCCTCTTCTGCTGGTTCGAACACCAGACCGCCGAAGGCGAAACCCTGGGCAGCCACTGCCTCGTCATCGCCGACCACAACGGCGCCTTTGCCGACAACCAACAGGCCTGCATCCGCTATACCCAGGCCGGCGCCACGCTCAGCGAAGACAGCCTCGACCGCTGGCTTGGCCAACGGCGCATCGACACCGGCGAACTCAACGCCACCAGCTGGGACTACCGCAGCCGTTCCACCCGGCCGCAAAGCGCCGGCAGCAGCGAAAGTGACGCCGGCCTGCGCACCGTCGCCTGGTACGACCCCGGGCAATACGCCTGGCAGAACAGCGCCCACGGCGAACGCATGCTCACCAACCAGCGCCAGGCTATCGACGCCCGCCGCACGCAATACCGGGGCGAAGGCACCGTCCGTACCGGCGCGCCCGGCACCACGTTCAGCTTGGCCGAGCACCCGCAACACGACCGCCAGGCCGCCGAGCAGCGCCGCTTCCTGATCGCCGCCGTCACCCACCAGGCCCGTAACGCCCTGACAGAAGTCCCCTTGGGGGGCAATCTGACGGCCGGTGTTTCCAACAGCGCCGAAAGCCCGGCGGTCGAGCTCTATCGCAACCAGATTCAGGCCATCCCGGCTAGCATGCCCTGGCGGCCGCTGATGGCGGACGCCCACGGCCGGCGCCTTCACCCGCGGCCTAGCGCACGCGGCACCCTGACCGCCATCGTTCTCGGCGCCGGCACCCCGACCCATACCGATCGCGACCTGCGCGTCCGCGTCCAGTTCCCCTGGCAACGCGGTAGCCAGTCGGCCAGCCGCGGCCCGCATCCCGCCGGCAATGACAACGCCCCGGCCAACGACCGCCTCGGCGTCTGGTTGCGCGTCATGACCCCGGTCGCCGGCGCCAACTGGGGCGGCCACCTTACCCCGCGCCCCGGCCAGGAAGTCATCGTCGCTTTTCAGAACGGCAATATCGACCGCCCGGTCATCATCGGCACCGCCTACAACGGCCAGGGCCAGGCCGATGCCCAGGGCAACCAGATCGGCAGCGGTACGCAGCAGGCCAGCCCCAACGCCCCCGCCTTCTTTGCCGGCGAGGCGGGCGACCACGCCCACGGCGCCAGCCTCGCCGGCATCAAGACCCAGCAACTCGACAGCAGCCGCAGCGGGCAGGGCGGCTACAACCAGCTCGTCTTCGACGATACCCCCGGCGAATCGCGCATCGAACTCGC
This sequence comes from Dechloromonas sp. A34, assembly GCF_026261605.1. Lineage (NCBI taxonomy): Bacteria > Pseudomonadati > Pseudomonadota > Betaproteobacteria > Rhodocyclales > Azonexaceae > Dechloromonas > Dechloromonas sp. A34. The sequence continues at coordinate 3,177,704 of NZ_CP102486.1, read as the reverse complement.
CACCACCGAACACCACAGCCAACTCCAACTCGGCCACCTCAAACAGCAAAGCGACAATGCCCGCCAAAAGGACCGCGGCCATGGCGCCGAACTCACCACCCGGGCCGCCACCGCGCTCCGCGCCGGCAGTGGCCTGCTGATCAGCGCCGACGCCAGGTCGGGCGCCAGCAGTCACCAGCTCGACAGCCGCGAACCGATCGCCCAGAGCGAAGCTGCGCACAGCCTGACGCAGAGCCTGGCCGAGGTCGCCGGTAAACAGAACGCCGCCCTCAAAGGCGATCCGGCCGCCAACCAGCTCCCGGTCGCCGAAGCCTACAAACACGCCATTGAGGTCATGAACACCACGGCCAGCCGTGGCGCCATCAGCCGCAGCGAAGGCGAAATCAAAACCACCCAGGGCGGTACCGGCAGCGTTCCCGCCTGGAACGAACCGCGCCTGCAGTTCGCCGCACCCGGCGGCATCGCCCAACTCACCCCAAAGAGCCACATTCTGGTTGCCGGCAAAAACCTCAGCATCGCCAGCGGCCAGGACACCAACCTGATCGCCCAGGGCAATCACAGCCTGGCGGTAAAAGACGGCCTGACCATTTTTACGGTGGGAAAAGCCAGCAACCAGAGCAAACCCAACAGCGAAACCGGCATCCATCTCCACGCCGCCAGCGGCAAGGTCAGTCTGCAAAGCCAGAGCGGCAAGACCACGGCGGCGGCCGACAAGAAAGTGACCCTCGCCAGCACCGACGCCAGCCTGAGCGCCAGTGCCAAGAAACACCTGCTGGCCACAGCCAAAGGGGCCTATTTGAAGCTCGAGGGCGGCAACATCAGTGTCCATGCGCCGGGGAGGGTCGAGTTCAAGGCCAGTCAGAAGAATTGGACGGGGCCGAAGAGTGTGAGCGTGAAGGCGCTTAGCTTCCCGCAAAGCAACCTTTCCATGCCAACGGCAACGCCGACGAAGGGCTTTGAACGGCAATACCTTCTCTCCGATGATGAAGGCTATGTACTGCCGCATCGCCCTTATCGGATATGGTTGAAGAGCGGTACGTTTGTCGAAGGCTACTCGGACATTGACGGTCTGACCCAGGTCATCGAGGCGGATGCGAGCGAAGTAACCCGCATCGAGATATTGAAACAGAACGGAGAGTACGCGTGAGCACCATTTACACCGTTCGCGCTGGCGATACTTTCAGTAGCATCGCACGCCATTTTCGCTGCTCTGTAGAAGGTGTCCAATCGGAAAACAAGGACGTTAACCCGAAGAAGCTGGTTGTTGGTTCCAGCCTCCGCATCCCGGACATCCGTGACCCCAACGGCGGCAAGCGCCCGGTAGATCAGGGAAAAGCTCCGGACAAAGTAAAGCAGGGCGATACGTCCGGTATTACCTCAAAATTCGGCGAATTCTGGAAAGAAGTCCAGGGCGAAGCCGGTGACGCGTATGTGCATGGCGTCGTCCTATGGCACAGTTTGGGAGACACGCTGAAGGGCTGGCTGCGCGAAATAGAATCGATTGAAGCGGCCCATCACACAGAAGAAAAGAAGACAGAAAAGCTTCCCGACGGAACCAAGCCTTCCCCAAAAAAGCTGAAGGGAGCGCGCAAACGGCAAGCCAGCGGAACTCAGCGCGCAAGCATCGCGACGAAGTGCTGCAAAAGCTGCGTGACCGTTTGTACTCTACGCCCCATGTCGTCCAGACCAGCGGCGTGCTGCTTTCCCGCAACGAGCGCAAGATGATCGTCGCTGCCGTTGGGCTTTGCGAAATTAACAGCGACGTATTTGGGGCGGGAAACCGCGATCAGGAATTCGTCGGCCGGAAGTTCAAAAAGAGAGGCATTGAAACTTCCTACTCGCGCATCGTGCATATCGGCCTTTCCTACGGCTACATCCAATACACCCAGGATGGCGGCGGGATAGGCAAGCTGCTGACGCGGATGCAAAGCAAAGTGACGGATCGGGAGTTCAAAGCCTACTTTCCCAACGTGGTCGCTCTAATCCAGCTCACCAATGATGGCCTCGAAGGCGAACAATACAATCGCTATGGCAAAAGCGGCCAGCAGTATTGGAACAAGCTCAAGAAGACGGACAAGGAAAAACTGAAAGAGCGTGCCAATACCGATACCGACAAGGACGAAAAGCCGGACAACCCCTTGAAGGCGGACGAGGAGATACGCGGCGCGCGCGTCCAGAAAATTCCCTACGTGGAAGGGTATCCGCCTATCGATCTGTGGGAGGACTACGCAGAAAAGCCTAAAGATGGGAAGATTAATTACCCTGGCTGGGCATCGGCCTTCAAGGCAGCGGGAGAACTGCCAGTATTTCAGGATACTCAACTGGAAATGGCCGTGGAGGATTACTTCAATCCCGTGCTGTCGCATTGCCAGTTGTGGAACATCCGCAGCGCCACGGGCTTGGCCATGGTGCTGGCTGGAGCCGTGCGCGGAGGCCCTTCGCCGACCCGACCGTTGGTCACCTTGTTAAGTCGCGTTGGCAAAGAGAAGCTCGGTCTTACCAGCCGCTTTGAAAAACCAGAGCAAGAGCTTGAAGCCCTCAAGGCAATCGCCAATGCGCCCAGCGTAGAAAAAAATGGCAAGGTGAATAAAGAGCTTTGCCATGTTGGTGCGATAGAGTTTCCGGCAGACGAGAAGCGCCGGGTGAATGTCTTGCTCAAGGACGAATTCGATTTCCTGACTGAGGATTTATATGACCCCAACACTTACGATAAAGCGCACGACAAGTAGCTCATTTGTACTGTTAGCGCTGCAGTTGCGTCGATGCCGTTTTCCGGCAACCACCTCTAGGAAATCTCAATGGGCTATTTAGTTACTAGGCATATCGAGACTGAGCTGAAGTATTTTGCTTTGTCTGGAAAAAAGAAACTGGCTAGCTGGCTTTCAGATTACAGAATTAAACTAACAGCCATTGTCATGCTATCCGCTGTTTTTTCCGGGGCATCGGCGCAAACACACTGCAAAGGGGGAGAAGAGGTGGTGTTCTCCTGCAAGATTGCAAAGTCGCGCAAGGTTGTATCGCTATGCGCAACCTCAAAGGTAATCAGGGGGGAGAAAAATGCGGTAACGCTCCAATATCGATTTGGAAAACTTAATGGAACACCAGAATTTCAATTTCCGTCGTTGGAAACTGGTTCGCTCGAACAATTCAAACTTTACGAATACCTCCGCCCAGACCTTGTTTCCACAAGCATTTCATTTGCAAATGGAGCATTTAACTACGTCGTTAATGAATCTGAAGACCAGCACGGATCTTCGATTAAGCTGGCCGGAGTTACTGTATTAAGTCGGGCAAAGAATAAGGAACTGAATCTGGTCTGCGAAACGGAAAGTGTCTATTCCGATTGGTCTATTATTTCCGGTGTGGTTCCCTGCGAAGAAGGGGCGACCCTCAATGCTTGCGAATACAAATAGCATTTTGCGCCGCACGCACTATTAGCAGGTCTCCGCACTCGGGCATCATAAGTGCTTGAGTCCAAGCATGTTCATGGCACCTCATCATCCCAGGCCTGAATCGCCCCGGGTTTGGTGGAGGCTCTAACTCTTGAGAAGATAGAGCCATGAAGAAGTCAGTTAAGTTCTCCCCCGAATTTCGTGAGCGCGCCGTGCGCATGGTTGCCGAAAGCCGTGCCGATCATCCGTCGCTGTGGTCAGCCGTTGAATCCATTGCGGTCAAGATCGGTTGCACGCCGCAGACGCTGCTGACCTGGGTGCGTCAGCACGAACGAGATGCCGGCCAGCGCGAAGGGCCGACCACGGCGGACCAGAAGCGTGTCAAGGAACTGGAGCGCGAGGTCAAAGAGCTGCGCAAAGCCAACGAGATACTCAAGCTTGCCAGCGCGTTTTTCGCCCAGGCGGAGCTCGACCGCCGATTCAAGTCTTGAGGTCTTTCGTCGACGAGCATCGTGCTGCCTTCGGGGTCGAGCCGATCTGCAGGCAATTGCAGATTGCCCCGTCGGGCTACCGGCGTCATGTCGCTCGGCGGCGCAATCCTGAACAGCGCAGTCAGAGAGTGCGGCGTGACGAGGTGTTAGTGCCCGAGATCAAGCGCGTCTGGCAGTAAGCGCCCGGCGAACTCATCTGTGAATTGACGGCTTAGACCGTGAAGATAGTGTCCACTAAAAAAGATGGTGGACACGATCGATGGAAGTTAAGAAGCCGAGCCGCCGCAGGCGGACTCACCCCGAGGAGTTCAAGCAGGCAGTGATTGCTGCCTGTTGTGAGGCCGGCGCTTCAGTTGCCGGCATTGCGTTGGCCAATAGCGTCAATGCGAATCAGGTCCGTCGCTGGATGCGGGAACGGGGCATTGAGCCACCGAGCCGCAGCCTGCCGGCACGGTCGATTTCACCGGCGCGCGGCACAGAACCCGCCTTTGTGCCGGTACCGATGCCACCCATCGTCTCAAGCATCCCCGACATTCGGATCGAAGTTCGGCGTGGCAACACGGCGGTGAAGATTGAATGGCCTGGACAGGCGGCGAGCGATTGCGCCGCCTGGTTGCGAGATTGGCTACGGTGATTCGGGTCGATGCCCTGTGGTTATCGACCACGCCGCTGGATATGCGGGCGGGGACCGAGACGATCCTGGCCCGGGTCGTCTCGATGTTTGGCGAAGCCCGACCCCACCATGCCTATCTGTTTGCCAATCGCCGAGCCAACCGGATGAAAGTGCTGGTCCATGATGGATACGGTATCTGGCTAGCGAACCGTCGGCTCAATCAGGGGCGATTCTGCTGGCGGCACGGCAACAGCAGCGTCGAGCTCAGCCGGCCGCAGTTTGATGCACTCGTCCTCGGTCTGCCATGGGAACGACTGGCTGACGGCGGTGTGATCCGGATTGTTTGACGGTCCACCATTGGGGAAGTCCACGATGGTCAGATCGGGCGGCGGACGGCATCATGCCGGCCATGTCCTTGCCAACCCACCTCGACCAACTCAGCGCTGACGAACTGCGTCGCCTGCTGGTCGAGAAAGACCGCGAGTTGGACTGGCGCCAAGCCAAGATCGACAAACTCACGCATGAACTGGCGATGCACAAGCGCTGGCGCTTCGGGGTCAAGACCGAGCACTGGCCGGTCGAGCAGGCGCAACTATTCGAGGAAACCATCGATGCCGATCTGGCGGCGATGGAAGAAGAACTCGCACAACTGTCGCCGACGCCACCGAAGGCGAAAGGCCAGGCCAAACGCCAGCCGCTGCCGGCGAGTCTGCCGCGTGCCGACATTCATCATGAGCCTGAATCCACGGTCTGCCCTTGCGGCTGCACGATGAAGCGCATCGGCGAGGATGTGGCCGAGAAGCTCGATTACACGCCAGGCGTCTTCAGCGTCGAGCGCCACATTCGTGGCAAGTGGGTCTGCGGGCAGTGCGAAACGCTGATCCAGGCGCCTGTTCCGGCGCACGTTATCGACAAGGGTATTCCGACGACCGGCTTGCTCGCGCAGGTGCTGGTTGCCAAATACCTCGACCATCTGCCGCTCTATCGTCAGGAAGCGATCTTCGGTCGGGCCGGACTGGCCATTCCGCAATCGACACTCGCCCAGTGGGTAGGGAAATGCGGTGTGGCACTCCAGCCCCTGGTCGATGCCCTGAAGGATGAGATGCTCGGGCATCGGGTGCTGCATGCCGATGAAACGCCGGTGGCCATGCTTGATCCGGGGGCTGGCAAGACGCATCGAGCCTACCTCTGGTCCTACAGCATCGGCGCCTTCGAGCCGACCAAGGCGGTGATCTATGACTTTGCTGAAAGCCGTGCCGGCAGGCACGCCCAGGAATTCCTGGGTGACTGGCGCGGCACACTGATTTGCGATGATTACTCAGGCTACAAGGCACTGCTGGCCAATGGGTTGACTGAAGCCGGCTGCATGGCGCATGCCCGGCGCAAGTTCTTCGAGCTACACAGCCAGAAGCAGAGCCTGATCGCCGGCGAGGCACTGGATTGTTTCGGCAAACTCTATGGGGTCGAGCAGGAAGCTGCCGGATTCGACATCGATGAGCGACGACGAATTCGGGAGGCGAAAGCCCGACCGATTGCCGATGAATTGCATGCCTGGTTGACCCGGCAACGACAGGTGGTACCCAATGGCTCGGGGACCGCCAGGGCGATCGACTACAGCCTGAAACGCTGGGTGGCGCTGACGCATTACCTAACGGATGGCCAGGTGCCGATCGATAACAACTGGATCGAGAATCAGATCCGGCCGATCGCGCTCGGCCGCAAGAACTGGTTATTTGCCGGCAGCTTGCGCGCCGGCAAACGCGCCGCCGCGATCATGAGCCTGATCCAATCCGCCAAGCTCAATGGTCACGAGCCTTTGGCTTACCTGAAGGATGTCCTGACCCGCCTGCCGACCCAACCGGCAAGCCGCGTCGGCGACCTGCTGCCGCACCGCTGGCAACCTCAAATCACCGACTGACCTGAGTTCGCCGGGCGCTTACAGTTCAAGGCCGACCGTCCCAATCAGTTGTGGGTCTCGGACTTCACCTATGTCTCGACCTGGCAAGGCTGGTTATATGTGGCTTTTGTCATCGACGTTTTTGCCCGCCGTATCGTGGGTTGGCGAGTGAGCAGTTCCATGCATACGGACTTCGTGCTCGATGCGCTGGAACAGGCGCTGTACGCCCGTCAGCCGAGTCCCGACGAGGCCTTGATCCACCACTCGGACAGGGGCTCGCAGTACGTCTCGATCCGCTACAGCGAGCGACTGGCCGAAGCCGGGATTGAGCCATCAGTCGGCAGCAAGGGCGACAGCTACGACAACGCGCTAGCCGAGACGATTAATGGCTTGTACAAGGCGGAGATGATCCACCGGCGCGCCCCTTGGAAAACCAGGGAATCCGTGGAGCTGGCAACTCTGGAATGGGTGTCTTGGTTTAACCACCACAGGCTGCTTGAACCGATTGGCTATATCCCCCCCGCAGAAGCTGAGGCAAACTACTACAGGCAACTCGCCGATCAGGCCGCCATCGTGGCCTGACTTAAACCAACCGGCCTCCACGGAAACCGGGGCGATTCAGCCGCCTGCTTGTGTCTCACCAGAGATGGGAACGTTGATCGTTCGAGAAAACCAGTAGGTGAATAATTCGTCAAAACCTCTAGCCTTTCCTCCAATTATCCGTATAATGCGCCACTCTTTCAGTGCGCCCGTAGCTCAGCTGGATAGAGTACTTGGCTACGAACCAAGGGGTCGGGCGTTCGAATCGCTCCGGGCGCACCAGTAAGAACAGTAGAAAGGTCAATCTTCGGATTGGCCTTTTTGCTTTCTGGCGTTTGCTGGCACATGCGGTTCTGCTTGCTATTTGCGGTTTGCTGTATAAAAATACAGTTACCGGTTTTTAGCGGAGCAGGCCATGAAACTTACGCCACGTCAGCAGGAAATTCTCGACTTCATCAGGAGCACGCTCGAGGTGCTCGGTGCGCCGCCGACGCGGATGGAGATTTCCAGCGCCTTCGGTTTTGCCTCGCCCAACGCGGCAGAGGATCACTTGCGAGCCCTGGCCAAGAAGGGGGCTATCGTTCTCGAACCTGGCTCGGCGAGGGGTATTCGGCTGGTTGAACAGCTGGGCCTGCCGCTGATTGGCATGGTTGCCGCCGGTTCGCCGATCCTTGCCGTCGAAAACGTGCAGGGGCGCTATGCCCTGGATGCCCAACTGTTCAGCCCGCGGGCCGATTACCTGCTCAAGGTGCGCGGTCTGTCGATGATCGATGCCGGCATCTTCGACGGCGACCTGTTGGCCGTGCACAAGACCAACCAGGCGCGCGACGGGCAGATCGTCGTGGCCCGGCTCGATGAGGAAGTTACGGTCAAACGTTTGCAGCGCCGTGATGGCTTTGTCGAACTGATTGCCGAGAATCCGGATTTCGAACCCATCATCGTCAATCCTGCCGAAGTCGATTTTGCCATCGAGGGGATTGCCGTCGGTCTGATTCGCGGGGCGATCAGCACCTTGTCATGAGCACCATGCCGTCGCCTCTCGCCCTGGCGGAAGTGCTGGCCCGGGGTGATGTCTGGCGCGGCGATACGCTGGCCAGTCTGCCTGACGCGGCCATTCCCAGTGGCCATCCCGAACTCGACGCCGAACTGCCGGGCGGTGGCTGGCCGCGCGGCAATCTCACCGAAATCCTGGTCGACCGCAGCGGCCTTGGCGAAATGGGCCTGCTGTTACCTGCATTGGCCCGGTTGTCGGCCGCAGGCGGCTGGCTGGCGCTGGTCGCGCCGCCCTGGCGGCCGCATGCGCCGGCCTGGGCGGCCGCGGGCCTGATGCCGGAGCGCCTGGTCGTCGTCCAAGCCGGCCGGCAACTGGGCTGGTGCCTGGAGCAACTGTTGGCCAGCGGTGGTTTTGCCGGTGTGCTCGCCTGGCCGGACAACGGCATCGATGCCCGGACCTTGCGCCGGTTGCAGGTGGCGGTCGAGGGGCGCCCGGTTTTTGCCGGCCTGTGGCGTTCGACTGCGGTCGCCGGCCTACCGTCGCCGGCACCCTTGCGCCTGGTGTTGAGCGTTGCCGAGCATGGCCTGGCGGTGCGCATCCTGAAGCGGCGCGGTCGTCCGGCCTCGCGGCCGCTGGTCTTGTCGATCCCCCGTCCCGGGAGAAATCAACGTGTTGTGGCTGGCCCTGCATTTTCCCCTGCTGTCGCTCGAAGCGCTGCCCCTGCGGCACTCGCCTAGTACCACGAATTCAAAGGCTGGCACTAGCGCCATCGTCGTTCGCGGGCGGGTCCTCGCCTGCGACGCGGCAGCGGCCAGGGCCGGCGTATTGCCCGGCCAGAAGCTGTCGACGGCTCTCGGCCTGCAACCCGGTTTGAGCGTCTTCGAGCGTGATGCCGGGCGCGAGGAGCGGGCGTTGACGGCACTGGCCTCATGGGCCGGCCGCTTCACGCCGACGCTCAGCCGGCAGCCGCCGGATGTGCTGCTGCTCGAAATCGGCGGCTGTCTGCGCCTGTTCGGCGGCGGGCAGGCGATTGTCGATGCCGTATTGGCCGGCTGTGCCGAGCAGGCCTATTCCGTGCGCTGGGCCGTGGCGCCGACGCCGCTCGGGGCGCGCTGGCTGGCGCAGGCCGGGGCTGCGGCAATGCTGACCTCGCTCGCCGATCTGCAGACGGCGCTGGCTGTCCTGCCGTGCCGCATTGCCGGTTGGCCGCCGGAGATCCTGGCGCGTCTCGACTCCTTCGGTATGCAATGTCTCGGCGACCTGGCGCAGTTGCCGGCGGCCGGATTGCGGCGTCGGCTCGGCAACGGGCCGGTCGACGATCTGCTGCGCGCGCGCGGGGAATGCCCCGATCCCCAGGTCAGCTTTGTCTTTCCCGAACGGTTTGCCGAGAAGCTTGAGTTGCCGTCGCGCGTCGAGCATGCGGAAGGGCTGGCCTTTGCCGGCCAGCGCTTGTTCTCGGCCCTGGCCGGATGGCTGCATGCCCGGCAAAAGCTGGCCCGCGCCTACACCCTGCAACTGACGCACGACGACGGCACTGGTAGCGAATTGTCGCTGCGCCTGAGCGAGCCTTGCGCTGACGAAAGGCGTTTCATGCGCTTGTTGCGCGAGCACCTGTCGCGTCTGCAACTGGCGGCACCGGTCGAGGTGCTCGGTCTGAAAGCCGACGAGATCGTCGAGTGGCACGGTGACAGCGCCTCGCTGTTCGAGACGGCGCCGGCCGGCGAGGGCACGGCGGCCTGCCTGGAGCGGCTGCGCGCCCGGCTGGGCGAAGCGGCGGTCCAGGTCATTGGCGTGCAGGCCGATTATCGCCCGGAATGCGCCACCCGCCTGGCCGATCCGCTGGCCGTGCCGGCCTCCGCCGGAACGCTTCCTGCCATCGCCGCGGCCCGTCCGCTGTGGTTGTTGCCGGTGCCGGAAGCATTGGCCGAGCAGGCGGGCGGCCCGCGCTGGCATGGCCCGCTGCAATTGCTGACCCGCGCCGAGCGCCTGGAGAGCGGCTGGTGGGACGAAGGCGAGGCCGACGCGGCGGGCGACCTGCGGCGCGACTATTTCGTCGCCCGCAATCCGCGCGGGCAGTGGGCCTGGATTTTCCGCGACGCCAACGGCTGGTACCTGCATGGCCTCTTTGCCTGACTACGCCGAGCTGCACTGCCTCTCCAACTTCAGCTTTCTGCGCGGCGCCTCGCATCCCGACGAACTGGTCGAACAGGCGGCGAAGCAGTGCTATCAAGCGCTGGCGCTGACCGACGAATGCTCGCTGGCCGGTGTCGTGCGGGCCCACCAGGCAGCCAAACGGGTTGGTCTGAAACTGCTTGTCGGCAGCGAGATGACGACGGTCGATGGCTTGAAACTGGTCTTCCTGGCGGCCAATCGCGAAGGCTACGGCAACCTCTCGGCGCTGATCACGCTGGCCCGGCGGCGGGCGGAGAAGGGCGCCTACACCCTGCAGCGCCACGACCTGAATGTCGTTTCGCCAAGCGGCGCCGTGCCCGATTGCCGGGTGCTCTGGGTGCCCGGCGAATCGCTGTCGGTGGCCGACGGGCGCTGGCTGGCCGAACGCTTTCCCGGCCGGGTCTGGATTGCCGTCGAACTGCACGCCGGGCCGGACGATGCGGCGAAACTGGCCGGCCTGCAGGCGCTGGGCGAGGCCTGCGGCCTGCCGCTGGTCGCCGCCGGCGATGTCCATATGCATCTTCGGGCGCGCCGCCCGGTGCAGGATGTCCTAACCGCGCTGCGCCTGAAAACGACGGTCTTCGCTGCCGGCTACGCGCTGTTTCCCAATGCAGAACGCCACCTGCGCGCGCGCCTGCGCCTGGCCCGCCTGTATCCGCCGGAATTGCTGGCCGAAACCCTGCGTATTGCCGAGGAATGCCGCTTTTCGCTGGACGAACTGCGCTACGAATACCCCGAGGAAATCGTGCCGACCGGGGAAACGCCGGCCTCCTGGCTGCGCCATGAGACCGAGTGCGGCCTCAAGCGGCGTTATCCGGGAGGTACGCCGCCGGCCGTGCGCCAACGGATCGAGTACGAACTGGCGCTGATCGCCGAGTTGCAGTACGAGGCCTATTTCCTGACCGTCTACGACATCGTCTGTTTCGCCCGGGGGGCCAATATCCTCTGCCAGGGGCGCGGCTCGGCGGCCAATTCGACGGTGTGCTTCGCGCTTGGCGTCACCGAGGTCGATCCGGCGCGCTCCGAGCTGCTGTTCGAGCGTTTCATCTCGAAAGAACGCGGCGAGCCGCCGGATATCGATGTCGATTTCGAGCACGAGCGGCGCAACGAGGTCATCGCCTACATTTATGAAAAATACGGCCGCGAACGGACGGCGCTGGCCGCTGCGCTGATCACCTACCGGACCAAGGGCGCCCTGCGCGACGCCGGCCGGGCGATGGGCTTCGGCATCGCCCAGATCGATGCCCTGACCGCGTCGCTGGCCTGGTGGGACAAGCGGGAGCAGTTGCCGCAACGCTTCGCCGAACAGGGGCTCGATCCGCAGTCGCCGCGCGTCGAGAAATGGCTGTGGATCGCCGAGGCGCTGCGCGGCTTTCCGCGCCACCTGACCCAGCATGTCGGCGGCTTCGTGATGTCGCGCGGGCCGCTGGCCCGACTGGTGCCGGTCGAAAACACGGCGATGGCGGAGCGCACGGTGATCCAGTGGGACAAGGACGATCTCGATGCGGTCGGGCTGATGAAGGTCGATATCCTGGCGCTCGGCATGCTCTCGGCGATCCGCCGCATGCTGGCCATCGTCGGCGAGCAGCGTGGGCAGGCCCTCCGGCTGCAGGACATTCCGCCAGAAGACCCGGCGACCTACGAGATGCTCTGCCACGCCGACAGCATGGGCGTCTTCCAGGTCGAGTCGCGGGCCCAGATGGCGATGTTGCCGCGCCTGCGGCCGCGGAACTACTACGATCTGGTGGTCGAGGTGGCGCTGGTCCGGCCGGGGCCGATCCAGGGCGACATGGTGCATCCTTACCTGAAGCGGCGGCAGGGCAGGGAGAAAATCGAAAGCATCTCGGAGGCGGTTGATGCCGTCCTCGACCGAACCTATGGCGTGCCCATCTTCCAGGAGCAGGTCATGCAACTGGCTATCGTCGCCGCCAATTTCACGCCCGGCGAAGCCGACGAGCTGCGCCGGGCGATGGCGGCCTGGAAGCGCAAGGGCAATCTGCAAATCTATCAGGACAAGCTGCGCGCCGGCATGGCGGCCAAGGGGCTGCCGGCCGAATTCGCCGAGCGCATCGTGCTGCAGATCCAGGGCTTCGGCGAATACGGCTTCCCCGAGTCGCACGCCGCCAGCTTCGCGCTGCTGGTCTATGCCTCGGCCTGGCTCAAACGCCACCATCCGGCCGCTTTCCTGTGCGGCCTGCTCAACAGCCAGCCGATGGGCTTCTACTCGCCGTCGATGCTGATCCAGGATGCCCGCCGGCATGGCGTCACCGTGCTGCCGCCGGACGTCACGGCCAGCGACGGGGACTGCCGGATCGACGAGCGCGGTGCGGTCCGCCTCGGCCTGCGCGAAATCGGCGGTTTTTCTAAGAGTGTTGCCGAGCGGATTGCCGCTGAACGGCAGCGCCAGCCCTTCGCCAGTGTGGCCGACCTGGCGGCTCGCGCCGGCCTGCAACGCAGCGACCTCGATCGCCTGGCCGCGGCCGACGCCTTGCAGAGTCTGGCCGGACATCGGCGTCAGGCAGCCTGGGCGGCGAGTGCTGAAAAGGCGCCGGCCGCGGTGCAGGGCGATCTGTTCGCCGGCTTGCCGGCAGTCGAGAAGGCCGCGCCGCTGCCGGTGCCGAGCGAAGGCGAAAATCTGGTCGCCGACTACCGGCACCTCGGCCTGAGCTTGCGTCGGCATCCCCTGGCGCTGCTGCGCCAGTCGCTCGCTGAGCGCCGTTTCCTGCCGGCCGCCGAATTGGCTCAGGCCGGCGACCGGGCGCTGGTTCGCGCCGCCGGTATCGTCGTCGGCCGCCAGCGGCCGGGCACGGCGGCGGGCGTCGTCTTCGTCACGCTGGAGGATGAGAGCGGGCTGGTCAATGTCGTCGTCCAGCCGCAACTGGTCGACCAGCAGCGCCGAGAACTGCTCGGTTCAGCGCTGCTCGGGGTTTACGGACAATTGCAGAAGGAGGGCGAGGTGGTGCACCTGGTCGCCAAGCGGCTGGTCGATCTTTCCGCCTGGCTGGGTCGGCTGGAAACGGTCAGCCGCGACTTTCACTGATCAGCGCCGCCAGCGTCGCCACCGAACGCAGGTGCTCGCGGCTCTTGTCGTCGTTGGCCTCGAGCACGATGCCGTATTTCTTCTTCAGGGCAAGCACCAGTTCGAGTGCATCGATCGAATCCAGCCCCAGGCCGTCCTCGGCGAAAAGCAGCGTGTCGTCGCCGATCTCGGCCGGTGTGATGTCTTCGAGGTTCATCGTCTCGATGATGAAGCCCTTGAGTTCCTGGTGTAGTGTGTCCATGGTTCAGTTCAGTTTCTTACGGAGCTGGAAGCCGGAAAAGCCCAGCCGCTCTTCGTTGTCTTCGTAGATCAGGCGCAGCGTGTCGCCGCGCCCGCTGCCCAGGCCGGCGGTGACCGCCTCGTGGTCGGAAATCGGCTGAAAGCCGATGCGCAGCAAGAGTTCCGGCTTTTCCGGGAAGCGCATTTCGCCAACCAGCAGGCCATCGTCTTCTTTCATGATGATGTGATTGGGCGCCGGGCCGTCGATCTTGTCGATGATTTCGTACCTGCCGAGCAATTGCATGAAATTGTCCGGGATAGCGGTCGGCTTCAGCTTTTCGCCGAACAGCAGCGATTCGCCGCCGATGCGGCCGACGATGATCTGCCGTCCGTCGATCGTGACGGCGGAGAGGCGGATGTCCTCGAAGGCGCCGACATTGACCGGCACCATGCCGAAAATCTTGTATTTCAGGGTCAGCAGTCCGTCTTCGTGCGGCACCAGCTGGAAATGGTGGCCAACAGCATCGGCGTCGATCTTGCCCGATGCCGTGGATACCTTGGCCAGTCCGACCAGGGTGTCGAAATGGCCGTTGAACAGACGCAACTCCTCCTGGTTCGGGGCGCGCTCCGGCGAGCGGACTACCGCTGCCGGCGGCTGGCGGATGCCGGTCTTGGCTTCGAGCATCAGTTTCAGGGCTTCGGCAGCAATTTTGGAAACGGCGACGGCCGAGGTGGCGGAGTTGGAAAGCACGACGACACCCAGTTTGTGCTCGGGCAGGATCGCCATCATGCTGTGCGAGTCGGGCAGCGAGCCGCCGTGGCTGGCCACCGGGCCGCCACCGGGCACTTCGATGCCGCTCAACATCCAGCCGAGGCCGACATATTGCTGGAAGGTCAGCGGGAAATCCCGGTTCTGGACGCGAACCATCTCGCGCACCGTGGCCGGCGCAAGAATCCGCTGCTGGCCGTATTGGCCGTCGGCAAACTGCATTTTCAGGAACTGGCTGAGATCGACCACGTTGCTAAGCAGGTTGGCTGCTGGCATGTCGCGCAGCGAGAAAACCTCGATTTCCTTGTTGCCGTCGTAAGCCTTGGCTACGGCCTTCGAGGCGAAGCTGCTCTGCGTCATCCCCAGCGGCTTGAAGAAATGCTGGGCCATGTAGGCTTCGAACGGTTCGCCGCTGACCTTCTGCACTGTCGCGCCGAGCAAGGCCATGCCGAGATTGGAATAGGAAAAGACGTAATTGGGCGGGAAGCTCAGGTGTTCGTCGCGCAACCCTTCGACCACGCTGTCGAAGCGGCCGGGGTCGCGCACGAACAGGCCGCGAAAGAAATTGGAGGGCAGCCCGGAGTGGTGCGTCATCACGTTGCGCGGCGTGACCGGCCCGGCATTCGGGAAACGGGTCTTGATCGAGAACTCGGGGAGGGCGGCGGCCAGCGGCTGGTCGATGTTGATCTTGCCCTGTTCGGCCAGTTGCATGGCCGCGGCAGCGGTAAAGACCTTGGCGATCGAACCGGCGCGATAGACGGTTTCCGGTGTCGCCAGGATGCCGTTTTCGAGGTCGGCATGACCGAAGCCCTTCTGCCAGATCACCTGCTGGTCATCGACCAATGCAATGCTGATGCCGGTGATATCGGCATCCGACATCTCGCGCTCGACCAGCCACGAGAGGTAATTCTGGGTGTGCCGGTAATCGCCACGGGCATTGCTCTCGGCGACCGGAGGGGGGGTGGCGCAGGCCGAGAGAAAAAGCGCGGAAACGAGCAGAAGAAGGCGATTGGGCATGGAAAAGAGCTTTAAAAATGGGCTGACGAAACGGTGCGCAATTATAAGACAGATGGAATTGCTCACTGCCAGGGAAAATAGCTGACAATTTCAGTCGAGTATTTTAAAATTCCGCTTCGTTATAAGAGGGGATCTGGCTTCATGTTCCGGTATCTGCGAGAGGATATCCGTGCGGTTTTCGACCGCGACCCGGCAGCGCGCTCGTTTTGGGAGGTGCTGACCTGCTACCCGGGTATCCACGCCCTGATCATGCACCGGTTGGCCCATTGGCTGTGGGGCCATCGCTTGCGCTGGCTGGCCCGCTTCACGGCGCACTTTGCCCGCTTCTTTACCGGTATCGAAATTCACCCGGGTGCCACCATTGGTCGCCGTTTCTTCATCGACCACGGCATGGGCGTGGTGATCGGCGAAACGGCCGAAATCAAGGATGACGTGACGATCTACCACGGGGTCACGCTAGGCGGCACCTCGTGGAACAAGGGCAAGCGTCACCCGACGCTGGAAGACGGTGTGGTGATCGGGGCCGGGGCCAAGGTGCTCGGGCCGATCACGATTTCGGCCGGAGCCAAGGTCGGCTCCAATGCCGTGGTCACCAAACCGATACCGGCCGGGGCGACTGCCGTCGGCAATCCGGCGCGGATCCTCGACAATTCCGAACAAAGTCGGCAGCGTCAGGCGCAAGCCCAAAAACTGGGCTTCTCCGCCTATGCCGTCGGGCGCGACCAGGACGATCCGCTGGCCATGGCCATCCACGGTTTGCTCGATCATGCGGCGGAAACCGACCGTCGCCTGACTTCGCTGTTGAAGGAACTGGATGCCCAGGGCGTCAAGTGCGACAGCGAGGTCTTGGCAGCCGACCGCTTCGACCCAACATATCTGAGCAAGATAGTTGACTGATTTAGTATGGCTTCGATATAGTTGACCGCATTACTGGGTTATTAGCGGGAGAGCAACAATGCGTTTGACCACCAAAGGACGTTTTGCCGTCACGGCCATGATGGACCTCGCCATGCGTGGCGAGGACGGGCCGGTGGCACTGGCCAGCGTCAGCGAGCGCCAGAAGATTTCCTTGTCCTACCTCGAACAGCTGTTCGGCAAGCTGCGTCGTCACAAGCTGGTCGACAGCGTGCGCGGCCCCGGTGGTGGTTACTGCATTGCCCGTCCGCTGACGCTGGTGACCGTGGCCGACATCATCCGTGCCGTCGATGAGCAACTCGATGCGACGCAATGCGGCGGCCGTGAAAACTGCCATGACGAACATCGTTGCATGACCCACGACCTGTGGACGACGCTTAATACCAAGATGTTCGACTACCTCTCTTCGGTGACGCTCTCCGAACTGGTCGATCGCCAGAAACTCAAGCTGGCCGGCAAGTTGCCCGAAATCCTCGAAGACAAGCGCCACCTCGCACCCCGGTCGCGTACCGGCCGTGAAAAATCAGCGATCCTCGCCTGAGTTTCCCGATGTTTCGCCCCATCTACCTCGACCACAACGCCACGACGCCGCTTGATCCGGCGGTGCTGGCGGCCATGCTGCCCTGGCTGGAAAGCCAGTACGGCAATGCGTCGAGTCGGCATGAATTCGGCCGGGCGGCGCGGCGGGCGATCGACGAGGCGCGGCAACAGGTGGCGGCTGCGGTCAATGCCCATCCCACAGAAATCGTGTTTACCAGCGGTGGCAGCGAAACCAACAACCTGTTCCTGAAAGGCGCCGCGGCTGCGCTGAAGCCGGGCTTGCTGGCGGTCAGCGCCATCGAGCATCCCTGCGTACTGAAGCCGGCGGCGCAACTGGCACGGCAGGGTTGGCAGGTGCGCCAGCTGGCGGTCGATTGTGCCGGCAGCATCAACCTGGCCGATTACGCTGAAACGCTGCTCGACCGGCCGCGGCTGCTCTCGGTAATGCTGGCCAACAACGAAACCGGTGTCGTGCAGGATGTCGCGGCCTTGGCCGATGCAGCCAAGGCCACTGGCGGATGGTTCCACAGCGATGCCGTGCAGGCGCTGGGCAAGCTGGCTATCGATTTTCGCAGCCTCAATGCGGCCGGCGTTCATGCGCTGACGCTGTCGGCGCACAAGGCCGGCGGCCCTAAGGGCGCGGCGGCGCTGGTCGTCGATAAGCGGGTCGAACTGCTGCCCTTGATCGCCGGTGGCGGTCACGAACGCGGCCTGCGTTCGGGTACCGAAAATGTGCCCGCCATCGTCGGCTTCGGCGTGGCGGCGGAACTTGCGGCGCAGCGCGTTGCCGAACTAGCGGCTCGCTTGCGGGCCCTGCAGGCGAAGCTGGAAGCCGGGCTGGCAAGATTGGGCGCCCGGATATTTGCGACGGAGGCAAGCCGTTTGCCGAACACCAGCTATTTCGCCTTCCCCGATATCGATGGTGAAACGCTGGTCGGCAAGCTCGACCGCGCCGGATTCGCCGTGGCCAGCGGTGCCGCGTGTTCGAGCGCCAACCCGGAACCTTCGCATGTTCTGCGGGCGATGGGCGTGGCGCCGGAGATGGCGCGTGGTGCGGTGCGGGTCAGCCTCGGGGCAAGCAATACCGAGGTCGAAATTGAACAATTTATCAGCGCTTTGCAGGTTACAGTCGGACGCCTGCAAGGACTGACAGCAATGGCTGTCTGAACAACCCGACCTAGCGAGAATGACGATGAAACTTCCCATTTACCTGGATTACTCGGCAACCACCCCGGTTGACCCACGCGTTGCGGAAAAAATGATTCCGTACTTGTACGAGCACTTCGGCAACCCGGCTTCGCGTTCGCACAGCTTTGGCTGGGTGGCCGACGCGGCGGTCGAAGAGGCGCGCGAGCAGGTCGCGGCGCTGGTCGGTGCCGACCCCAAGGAAATCGTCTGGACCTCCGGTGCCACCGAGTCCAACAACCTCGCCATCAAGGGCGCCGCCAATTTCTACGCCGGCACCAAGGGCAAGCACATCATCACGGTGAAGACCGAGCACAAGGCCGTGCTCGACACCGTGCGCGAAATGGAGCGTCAGGGTTTCGAGGCCACCTATCTCGACGTCAAGGAAGATGGTCTGCTCGATCTCGAAGTCTTCAAGGCCGCCATCCGCCCGGATACCGTGCTGGCCTCGGTGATGTTCGTCAATAACGAAGTCGGCGTCATCCAGCCGATTGCCGAACTGGGTGAAATCTGCCGCGACGCCGGCATCATCTTCCACGTCGACGCTGCCCAGGCCACCGGCAAGGTGGATATCGACCTGAGCAAGCTCAAGGTCGACCTGATGAGCTTCTCGGCCCACAAGACCTACGGCCCGAAAGGTATCGGCGCCCTTTACGTCCGCCGCAAACCGCGTATTCGTCTGGAAGCGCAGATGCATGGCGGTGGCCATGAGCGTGGTTTCCGCTCCGGCACGCTGGCGACACACCAGATCGTCGGCATGGGCGAAGCCTTCCGTTTGGCCAAGGAAGAAATGGTCGAAGAGAACCAGCGGGTTGGCGCCCTGCGCGACAAGCTGCTCAAGGGCCTGCAGGATATCGAGGCAACCTTTGTCAATGGTGACCTCGAGCAGCGCGTGGCGCACAATCTCAATATCAGCTTTGCCTACGTCGAAGGCGAATCGATGATCATGGCGATCAAGGATCTGGCGGTTTCTTCCGGCTCGGCCTGCACCTCGGCCAGCCTGGAGCCGTCCTATGTTTTGCGTGCCTTGGGGCGCGACGACGAACTGGCCCATAGTTCGATCCGCTTCAGCATCGGCCGCTTCACGACGGAAGAAGAAATAGACTACGCAATCAAACTGTTGCACACGAAAGTTGGAAAACTACGTGAACTTTCGCCGCTGTGGGAAATGTACAAGGACGGTATCGACCTCAGCACCGTGCAGTGGGCTGCGCACTAAAGAAACTCTAGGAGAACTAACATGAGCTATAGCATCAAAGTCATTGATCATTATGAGAATCCCCGTAACGTTGGCTCCTTCGGCAAGGAAGACGACGGGGTCGGTACCGGCATGGTCGGCGCCCCGGCCTGCGGCGACGTCATGAAGCTGCAGATCAAGGTGAACAAGGCCGGCGTGATCGAGGACGCCAAGTTCAAGACCTACGGTTGCGGTTCCGCGATCGCCTCGTCTTCACTGGTCACCGAGTGGGTCAAGGGCAAGACCGTCGATCAGGCACTGTCGATCAAAAACACGGAAATCGCCGAAGAATTGGCCCTGCCGCCGGTTAAAATTCACTGTTCGATTCTGGCCGAGGATGCCATCAAGGCAGCTGTGGCCGATTACAAGAAAAAGCACGGAGAATAAGCATGGCTGTCACCTTGACCGACAAGGCAGCGAAACACGTTGCCAATTACCTGACCAAACGCGGCAAGGGTGTTGGCCTGCGCCTCGGGGTGCGGACCAGCGGCTGTTCCGGCATGGCCTACAAGCTGGAATTTGTCGACGAGGTGGATCCCGAGGATATGGTCTTCGAAAGCAATGGCGTCAAAGTCTTTGTGGACGCCAAGAGCATGCCGTACCTGGAAGGGATGGAACTCGATTTCGCCCGCGAAGGACTGAACGAAGGTTTCAAGTTCAATAATCCGAACGTGAAAGACCAGTGCGGCTGCGGCGAATCCTTTAACGTCTGATGGATCTTCGCGCCGACCACTTCTCCCTGTTTGGATTGAACCGTGGTTTTCGGCTCGATCTGTCGGATCTGGATTCCCGTTACCGCGACATCCAGGCCCAGGTGCATCCGGACCGCTTCGCCAATGCCGGCGAAGCCGAGCGCCGAATGTCGATGCAGTGGGCGACGCACGCCAACGAAGCCTACCAGACGCTGAAAAAGCCGCTGGAGCGGGCCAAGTACCTGCTGCATCTGGGCGGCCACGACATCCAAGCGGAGAACAATACCGCGATGCCGGCCGATTTTCTGATGGACCAGATGGAATGGCGGGAAGCCGTGATGGATGCGCGCCACGGCGGTGACCACCACGAGCTCGAGCATCTCCACAACCGGCTGCGCGGCGACATCAACACCCGTTATCAGGAACTCGGCGAATTACTCGATGGCAGCGGCGATTTCGCGCTGGCCACCGACCGTGTCCGCCGGCTGATGTTCCTCGAAAAACTCTTGCACGAAATCGACGACGCGCTGGCGTCGCTGGAAGAATAAAAATGGCCCTGTTTCAAATTGCCGAGCCCGGAGAGTCGGCTGCACCCCACGAGCACAAACTTGCCATCGGTATCGACCTCGGCACGACCAATTCGCTGGTCGCCACCGTGCGCAGCGGCATTGCCGTCTGCCTGAGCGACGAGCAGGGCCGGCCCTTGCTGCCCTCGGTCGTCCGCTACCACGCCGACAACACCACCGAAGTCGGTTACGACGCCCAGAAGAAACAGGCGATCGATCCGCGCAACACCGTCGTCTCGGTCAAGCGCTTCATGGGCCGTGGGCTGAAGGATATCGCCCACGTCGAATCCATGCCCTACGATTTTGTCGAAGCGCCGGGCATGGTCAAGGTCAACACCATCGCCGGCATCAAGAGCCCAGTCGAAGTCTCGGCCGAGATCCTGAAAAACCTCAAGGAACGTGCCGAAATCGCCCTGGCCGGCGAACTGGTCGGCGCCGTGATCACGGTGCCCGCCTATTTCGACGATGCCCAGCGCCAGGCCACCAAGGATGCCGCCCGCCTCGCCGGCCTCAACGTGCTGCGCCTGCTCAACGAACCGACCGCCGCCGCCATCGCCTACGGGCTGGATAATGCGGCGGAGGGCGTCTATGCCGTCTACGACCTCGGCGGCGGCACTTTCGACATCTCCATCCTGAAGCTGACCAAGGGCGTCTTCGAAGTGATGTCCACCGGCGGCGATTCGGCGCTCGGTGGTGACGACTTCGATCACCGCATTTTCTGCTGGGCCATCGAACAGGCCAAGCTGCAGCCGCTGTCGCCGGAAGACGGCCGCCTGCTGATGATGCGCTGCCGCGAAGCTAAAGAATACCTCAGCAATAATCCGGAGGCGCCGATCACCGCCCGGCTGTCCACCGGCGAGATCGTCGATACCAAGCTCGACGTCGCGACCTTTGCCGAAATCGCCCAGACGCTGATTTCGAAGACCATGCAGCCGGTCAAGAAGGCCCTGCGTGATGCCGGCCTGCGCGCCGAAGATGTCAAGGGTGTGGTCATGGTTGGCGGCTCGACGCGCATGCCGCAGGTCCAGAAAGCGGTCGGCGATTTCTTCCGCCAGGAACCGCTGACCAATCTCGACCCGGACAAGGTCGTCGCCCTCGGCGCGGCAACCCAAGCCAACCTGCTGGTCGGTAACAAGACCGGCAAGGACGACTGGCTGCTGCTCGACGTCACGCCGCTGTCGCTTGGCCTGGAAACCATGGGCGGCCTGACCGAAAAGGTCATCCCGCGCAACTCGACCATTCCGACCGCCCGCGCTCAGGAATTCACCACCTTCAAGGATGGCCAGACGGCGATGGCGATTCACGTCGTGCAAGGCGAGCGCGAGCTGATCAGCGATTGCCGTTCGCTGGCCCGCTTCGAATTGCGCGGCATTCCGCCGATGGTCGCCGGGGCGGCCCGCATCCGCGTCACCTTCCAGGTCGATGCCGACGGCCTGCTGTCGGTCGCTGCGCGTGAGCAGACCACCGGCGTCGAAGCCAGCGTCACCGTCAAGCCATCCTACGGCCTGTCCGATGACGAAATCGCTGGCATGCTCAAGGATTCGATGGAACACGCCAAAGACGATGCAGTGGCCAGGGCGCTGAAGGAAGCACAGGTCGAGGCACAACGCATGATTGAGGCGACCGAAGCCGCCATGATGGAAGACCCGCATCTGCTCAACGAGGCGGAAACCGCCAAGATTGTCGCTACCATCGCCAAGCTGCGCGACACCATGGCCGGCGACAACCGCCGCCTGATCAACATCGCGATGGACGACCTCGGCTTCGAGACGCAGGCTTTTGCGCACCGTCGCATGGACCAGAGCATCAAGAAAGTGCTGTCCGGCCGCAAGGTCGACGACATCAAGATGGGAGAAGACGCATGACGCAACTGATCGTCCTGCCACACGTCGAAAACTGTCCGGACGGCGCCGTGATCGAGGCGGAAGAGGGCAAGTCCATTTGCCAGACGCTGCTTGAGAACGGTGTCGAACTTGATCACGCCTGCGAAATGTCCTGCGCCTGCACGACCTGCCACGTCATCGTCCGCGAAGGCTTCAACTCGCTGACGCCGGCCGAAGAGGAAGAGGAAGACCTGCTCGACAAGGCCTGGGGCCTCGAACCCAATTCCCGCCTCGGCTGCCAGGCCATCGTCGGCAAGACGCCGCTGGTCGTCGAAATCCCGAAATACAGCATCAATATGGCGAAGGAGGGGCACCGCAAATGAAATGGACCGACATCAACGATATCGCCATCGAACTTTCCGAGGCGCATCCGGCCATCGACCCGCTGAAGATCAATTTCGTCGACCTGCGCGACTGGGTCATGGCGCTCCCTGAATTCAACGACGATCCCAAGCACTGCGGCGAGAAGATACTCGAAGCCATCCAGCAGGCCTGGATCGACGAAGTGGAATGAAAACCCGTGACTTCCCGGGGCGGGGCAGCCAGCTCAATGTCCTGGGCGGACCGCTGTTGCCTTGTTCCGAGCAACCGGTCACCGGCTTTTTTCGCGATGGCTGCTGCAATACCTCGGAAGACGATTTCGGCAGCCACACGGTGTGTGTCGTGCTGACCGCCGAGTTCCTCGAATTCTCCAAGGCGAGCGGCAACGACCTGTCGACACCGCACCCCGAATTCGACTTTCCCGGCTTGCGACCGGGTCAGCGCTGGTGCCTGTGCGCCGCGCGCTGGCTGCAGGCCTGGCAGGCTGGACAGGCGCCGCACGTGGCACTGAATTCGACCAACCAGGCGGCGCTCGAAATCGTGCCGCTGGAAGCCCTCAAGCAGCACGCCGTCGACCTGCACTGAGCGCGCTTCCGGTTACCACAATCGGCCGGGGCAGAGCTGTGCGGATGGGCGGCAGAATGCAATTACCAGTTGTTTGTCATCCACCCGGCGTGCCAAATGGATAAAATGGCGCGATTCTAGGCGGTGCCGACATTCACTGGGGGAAAGATGCAAACGCTTGCAGCCACTTACTACGAAGTGCTCGGCATCGGGCCGGAGGCCACGCTGGCCGAAATCAAGGCGGCCTACGCCCGGCAACTCGATAGCTTCCGGGAAATGATGAAGGCGCAGGAGAGGCCGACAGCAGAACACCTCAATGCCCTGCGCCAGGCCTTCCAGACGCTCGGCGACCCCGAGGCGCGGCAAGCCTATGACGCCACTCTGGAAAAAGCGCCGCCCGCAGCACTCGTTCCCGAACCGGCCGCCCCAGCTGCACCAGTGCAGGCGGGCGACGCCGCCGCCGAAACTGCCGAGCGGCACGAGGAGAATTTCCGCTTTGTCGGCGATGGCGGCGAGTATTTCCGCATCTGGATCGTCAATCTCCTGCTCAGCATCCTCACCCTCGGCATCTACTCGGCCTGGGCCAAGGTGCGGCGCGAACAGTACTTTCACCGCAACCTGCTGCTCGACGGCTCGGGCTTCGACTACCACGGTCAGCCGATCGCCATCCTCAAGGGCCGGGCTGTCGCCGTCGTGCTGCTGCTCAGCCTTTCCGTGGCCCAGAATATCAGTCCGCTGGCCTACGGGATCGTCGCCCTCGGTCTGCTGGCGCTGCTTCCCTGGCTGGCCGTCAAAGCCTTCCGCTTCCGGGCGCACAACACCAGCTACCGCGGCCTGCGTTTCTCGTTCCACGGCAGCTATGGGCAGGCCTTCAAGGTATTTTTCGGCTATGGGCTGCTCGTTCCATTGACGCTCTGGCTGGCTTTCCCGGTTTTCTACCGGCAAGTGCGCAAGTTCATCCTCGACAACACGCGCTTCGGGACGACGGCTTTCGATTGCGCCGTCACCACCGGCACCCTCTACAAGATATTCCTGCTCCCCGGCCTAATCTTCATCGGCCTTATCGTCGCCCTCGGCGTCATTGCCGGGATGGCGGCCGCCGGCGCTGCCGGCAAGGAAGCCTTCCTCGCCCTGGGCGTCGTTTTCATGCTGATCCCCCTGCTGCTGGTGATCTCGCAAGCGGTCATCGTGCCCTATGTCGCGGCGCGCATTACCAATGCCATCTGGGGCACGACCCGTCTCGGTTTCCACCGTTTCGTCAGCCGCCTGCCGGTCGGCGGCTATATCGGGCTGACCGTGGTGAACTGGCTGGCCATCATCTTCACGCTCGGGCTGTTTATTCCCTGGGCACAGGTGCGGGTCGCCCGCTTCCGCGCCGAGTATCTTGCCCTCGCGGTCAGCGGCAGCCTGAACGACTTCGTTGCCGGCGAAGCCAGCACGGCCAGCGCCATCGGCGACGAAGCAGCCGAAATGTTCGACCTGGACATCGGGCTGTGAAAGGGGTTGCCGCTTGCTACTACGACGGGCGCACGCCGTTGCGCCAGTCGGCCGAGCTGTTTGCGGTCGGTGACGAAATCGTCGCCCGCGGCCAGTTCGGCGAACGGCGGGCCGGGCGTGGCGAGGTCGACATCTCCGAGGCGATGGGGCGTTCGCCGCGCTTTGTCCGCTTTGCCGACGGCGCGATGTTCGAAGTCGCCGACCTCGATGCCTTCGCGCACTGGCTGAAGGCGGCCGGCTTCGCCGAGTCGCCGGTGGTCCGCATGCAAACCCGCTGGACCTGGGCGCTGGGCTCCCTGGCCGGGGCAGTGTTGCTGATCGTGGCACTCTATTTCTGGGGCCTGCCCGCCATCGCCAAGGTGCTGGCCCCGCGCATTCCGGAGCCCGTACTGCAATCCATGTCGCAGCACACCCTGGCCGTCCTCGACGAGCGCCTGCTCAACCAATCCGTGCTCAGCGAGGCACGCCGCACCGCCTTGAGTGAACATGTCCAGAAGGTCTTGCAGACCGGCAGCGATCTGCCGGCCTACCGCCTGCACTTCCGCTCCTCGGCCACGGGCCCCAATGCCTTCGCGCTGCCCAGCGGCGATGTCGTGATATTCGATCAACTGATCCGGCTGGCCGAAAGCGACGATGAAGTAGCCGGCGTCATTGCCCACGAACTGGGGCATGTCGCCAATCGCCACGGGCTGCGCCAGTTGATCCAGTCATCGGTGGTTTCCTTCGTGGTCGGTGTCTACCTCGGCGACATCTCGTCGGTTGCCGCCGGCCTGGGCGTCCTGGTCCTCGAATCCCGCTATTCGCGCGAATTCGAATTCGAAGCCGATGCCTATGCCGCGCGTACCATGCTGGCGGCCGGGCGGGGGACCGAGCCGCTGGCCGCGATGCTCGAGCGCATGGAAAAAGCCCATGGCGCCAAGGGCAGCGCCGGGGCAGGATGGGACGGCCTGTCCACCCACCCCGACACGGCCGAACGCATCGCCCGCCTGCGCGCCATGCGCTGATTTTCGACGGCCAAGGCCAGGCATCCCGGCCATCCCGGGCCGTGGCCTTGGCTCGTCAGCCGATTGACGCCTCCTATCCCGGCGGCCGATACTGCCGGACTTTCCGCCATCGACCGCTCCGGTAAGGCTTTGCCAGCAATGTCCGCGTTCTCCAGACTTCTCCCCGCCTGGCTTACCCATTACCCCAGAGAAAAACTCGGCGCCGACATCACCGCCGGCTTGATGGTGACCATCCTGGTCATTCCGCAGAGCCTCGCCTACGCCTTGCTCGCCGGGTTGCCGCCGCAACAGGGGCTGTACGTCAGCATCCTGCCGGTCATCGCCTATGCCTGGCTGGGTAGCAGCATGGTGCAGGCGGTTGGGCCGGTCGCCGTCACGGCGATCATGACCTACGCCGTCTTGAGCCCGATCGCCAGCCCCGGCTCGCCTGAATACATCGCTCTGGCGGCCGCCTTGTCGTTGCTCTCCGGTGCCATGTTGCTGGCCTGCGGTGTGCTGCGCCTGGGCTTCCTGTCGCAGTTGCTGAGCCGGCCGGTGATCAGCGGTTTCATTTCCGGTTCGGCGGTGCTGATCATCATCAGCCAGTTGAAATATCTGCTCGGCGTGACGCCGCATGGCGCGAGCAGCGGCGAGGTCATGCTCGACGTGCTGAGCAAACTGCCACAAAGCCATCTCCCGACGCTGGCCATCGGCCTGACGGCATTGCTCGTGCTCGCCGTCGTCCGTTCGACACTCGCCGGCTGGCTGGTCAAGGCCGGCCTCGCCAGCCAGCGGGCAGCCTTCGTTGTCCGCGTCATGCCGCTGGTGGTCGTGCTGGTCGGTACGCTGGCGGTGATCGAGTTCGATCTCGACCGGGCCCACGGGGTGGCCGTGGTCGGTTCGGTGGCCGCCGGCCTGCCTGCGTTCAACTTCTTCCTGCCCGGCTTCGATGCGACGCGCAGCCTGATCGTTCCGGCCTTCCTGATGATGCTGATCGGCATGGTGCAGAGCATCACCATGGCCCAGGCCCTGGCCATCAAGCGGCGCGAACGGATCGACGCCAATGCCGAACTGGTTGGGTTGGGCGCGGCCAATGTCGTTGCCGCCTTTTCCGGCGGCATGCCGGTCGGCGGCGGCCTGTCGCGCTCGGCGATCAATGTCGCGGCCGGCGCCCAGACGCCCTTGGCCAGCATCGTCTCGGCCCTCGCCATGATCGGCGTGCTAGCCGGCGCCGCCAGCTGGTTCGAGCGTCTGCCGCTGGCCGTGCTGTCGGCCAGCATCATCATGGCCGCGACCTCGATGATCGATTTGCAGGCACTCCGCCAGGCCTGGTCCTACGACCGGGCGGATGCGCTGGCCTTGTTGTGCACTGCCGGTGGCGTACTGCTCTTTGGCCTGGAGGCGGGGATCGGCATGGGTATTGTGTTGTCGATGGCGACCTTGCTGTTTCGCGTCAGTTCGCCCCATATCGCTGTCGTCGGGCGGGTGCCCGGGACCGAGCATTTCCGCAACGTTGCCCGCTACGAGGTCGAGACGCTGCCCGGCGTGCTTTTCGTCCGCATCGACGAGCGCCTGTTCTTTGGCAACCTGGGCGCTGTCGAGCAACGCCTGAACCAGGAGCTGGAAGGCGTGGCTGATGCGCACGACCTGGTGCTGGTGATGAGCGGCGTTAACCTGCTCGACACGACTGCAGTCGAGGTGTTTGGCGAGATCAACCAAGATCTTGCCGAGCGAGGCATCAAGCTGCACCTGGCCGAGGTCAAGGGGCCGGTGCAAGACAGGCTGATGAAATCCGTGCTGTGGAACGCGCTTACCGGCGAGGTTTTTCTGTCGGCCAACGCCGCTTACGAAAAGCTGGCGCCACCCGAGGTCTGGTGTCCGGATATATAGACGCTGTTCTTACGCGTCGTCGAACAGGTTGAGCAGGGAATCCAGACCACCGAAATTGATCGCCACATCGGCCTTGGCCCGCGTTGCCGGCTTGGCGCGGAAGGCCACCGACAGGCCGGCCTCGGCCATCATCAGCAAGTCGTTGGCGCCGTCGCCGCAGGCGATCACCTGATCCTTGTGTAGTCCCAGTTCGTCGGTCAGGCGCGCCAGGTGATGTGCCTTGGCCGAGGCATCGACGATGTCGCCGACGACCCGCCCGGTCAGCTTGCCGCCGGAAATTTCCAGTTCGTTCGAAGTGGCGAAATCGAAGCCCAGTTCGATGCGTAGGCGCTCGGTAAAGTAGGTAAAGCCGCCGGACAGGATCGCCGTACGCAGCCCTGCGTTCTGCGCGGCGGCCAGCAGTTCGCGGGCGCCCGCCGAGAGCAGCAGGCGTTCGCCATAGACGCGCGCCAGCACGCGGGCATCGAGCCCGGCGAGCAAGGCCAGGCGGCGGCGCAGGCTCTCCCTGTAGTCGATCTCGCCGCGCATGGCGGCTTCGGTGACGGCTGACACCTCGGCCTTCTTGCCGGCGAAGTCGGCCAGCTCGTCGATGCATTCGATGGTGATCAGGGTCGAATCCATGTCGAAGCAGATCAGGCCGAAGTCGGACAGCTTCTTGTTGCCCTGGACGAAGGCCCAGTCGAGTTTCTCCGCTTCGAGCAGCGGAATCAGCGCCTCGAACTCCGCCGTGCGCGTCGCGCCCGTCAGGCGGACCACCTGCGGCGGACGCGGTTCGACGGCACTGGCGCCGGTCGCGGCAACGATACGTTCGAGCAGAAAAGTGGGGAGGGCACCGCCCTGGATGATGAGGTTCATGATGTGCTGTCAGAGTTCAAGTTGTAAGGGTTGCTGTGCCAGGTGCTTGGCGACGACGGCCGGCAGGTCTTGCGGCGAGCGGATGCGGAGTTGTTTGTTGATGTTGAAGCGCCCGAACACCACCGTGATGGCCGAAGGCGAAACCGCAAATTCTGCCGCCAGAAAGCGCACCATGTGATCCGTCGCCCGGCCCGCCACCGGCGCCGCCGTCACGCTGACCTGGAGCTGCTTGCCCTTGGGCTTGCCGATGACGTCGCGGTTGGCATTGGGCTGGCCGAGGATGTTGAGGACCAGCGTGTCGCCATCCCATTCGCAGAACGAGTTCATGGGATGGCCTTCTGTGCTCTCGACTGCATGGCGGGGTTTGCTGCGCTTGGCTTTCATCGGCGGGAACGAGTTACGAAAAGCCTACTCGCCCCGCGCTCGGCGGACGGTGATCGATTCGCCGCCGACCCCCCAATTGTCGGTATCGACTTCATCGATCACGACCACGGTGGTCTTCGGGTTCTTGCCGAGAACATCGACCAGCAGCTGGGTGACGCCCTCGATCAGGCGAGCCTTTTGCTCTGCGGTCGCACCTTCCTTGGTGATCTTAATGTTTACGTAAGGCATTTTTTCTCCAAATTTTAATTAGTGCCACTGGGGAAGGTGCCGCTGAAGAACAAGGGTCTGACCCCTATTGTTCTTCGGCATCCCAGCGACGAAGCGCCTCGACCATAGGGTTAGGCGATTTTTTCATCAGGCGAGGCAGTAAAAACTATTTCCATAAGATCGCTTTGTTCAGGGCTTTGAACAAAGTCGAGCTTGGTGTACCAGGCCCTGAGTTTTTCTTCTGAGCCGCCGGCTTCGATAGGCCATGGTTTCAGGCATATCTTTTCGAAACCCTCTCGGGTAGCAAACTCCCTGCACTTTCGTATGACTGCAGCTCCGTAGCCACGACAGCGGTGCGATGGATCAACGAGTAGCTCATATACACAAAAATATCTCTTGTGGTCAGGAAGGTCGAGAGCAACAAAAGCTACCTCTTGCTCTCCGCTCACTGCGGCGTAGTGCGTCGTAAATGCAGCCTTGGTACTCACCGACGCTCGATCACGCAACGGAGCAGCCCTGAATTCAGAGGGGGCGTTAATCACGCGAAGCTGGATTTCCATGCAGTTGCTAACGTAGAGCTAACCGGCGCTGCGCGGCTTTATCGCGCAGCGTCCAGCGACTGTGGGCCTAAAAGGGGACAGACCACGTTTTATCGGTTGCCAAATTTTCATGCAGCCAGGCTGGGTCAATGTCCGCGCCGTTAGGCCAAGTAAGAACGCCAAGTTCAATTTTTACCTGACCAAAGAAGTTGATGTCGACCAATGGCGCGTAGATGCCGGGGTTGGCGGTTGTTCCGATTGCCGAAAAATCCGCGACTCCAATCAGGCCGTCACGGAACGTCAGGGCGAGCCGGTGATTTGGCAGGACCGAGACGGCCTGAATACGCCAGGGGGCCGCCGGCGTTACTCCAGCGGTTGAATTTTCTTCGGTAGCTGTCTGGCTTGGCATAGTTCCCAATCCTCCATCAACTCGGGCCGATGTTCGATAGCCCATTCTATGGTCAAGTTCAACGCGCGTTTGGGCAGGCGGCCGCCGATGACCTCCAGTGTACGGATGTCGATCAGCGCTTCGTATTCACCATACATGGCGTGGAAGTGGGGTGGCGCGTGTTCGCGCCAGAACATCTGGATGACGATGCCGAAGAACTGGCTGATGGTCGGCATCGTCTTTTTCTCAGGAAAGCCGTTCCGGCAGCACGTCCCGCAGCAGCACCGCCGCATCGCGAATCATCTTTTCGGTGGTCGCCCAATCGACGCAGCCGTCGGTCACCGAGCAGCCGTATTTGAGCTGGCTGAGGTCGGCCGGGATCGACTGGTTGCCGGCTTCGATGTTGGATTCGATCATCACGCCGACCAGCGACTTGTTGCCGAGGCGGACTTGGTTGACGACGTCGGCCATGACCAGCGGTTGCAGTTCCGGCTTCTTGAAGCTGTTGGCGTGCGAGCAGTCGACGACGATGTTGTGCGGCAGCTTGGCTTTGGTCAGCGCCTGTTCGACCATGGCGACCGAGACGGTGTCGTAGTTCGGGCGGCCGTCGCCGCCGCGCAGCACGATGTGGCCGTAGGCGTTGCCCTTGGTGCGGACGACGGCGACCCGGCCCTGGCTGGTCAGGCCGAGGAAGGAGTGCGGCTTGGAGGCGGAGAGGATGGCGTTGATCGCCACGCCGAGGTCGCCGCTGGTGCCGTTCTTGAAGCCGACCGGGGTCGAGAGCCCGGAGGACATCTCGCGGTGGGTTTGCGATTCGGTGGTGCGGGCGCCGATGGCGGTCCAGGTGATGAGGTCGCCGTAGTACTGCGGCGAATTCGGGTCGAGCGCCTCGGTGCCGGTCGGCATGCCGATTTCGGCGACCTGGAGCAGGAATTCGCGGGCCTTGGCCATGCCGACGTCGATCTGGAAGCTGTCGTCCATGAACGGGTCGTTGATGTAGCCCTTCCAGCCGACCGTGGTGCGCGGCTTTTCGAAATAGACGCGCATGATCAGTTGCAGCGTGTCGCCGACTTCTTCGGACAGTTTCTTCAGGCGGTGGGCGTAGTCGAGGCCGGCGATCGGGTCGTGGATCGAACAGGGGCCGACGACGACGACCAGGCGGTGGTCCTTGCGGTCGAGGATGTTGCGCAACAGATGGCGACCGTGGGTGACCGTCTTGGCGGCTTTCTCGGAAAGCGGCAGGCGGGCGTGGATTTCTTCCGGCGTCGGCATTTCGTCGAAGGCGGTGACGTTGATGTTGTCGATGTGGTGTGTGGTCATGGTCAGTGGCTCAGCTGGCGAATCATGTCTTTTACCGCGGCGACCTTGTCGTTCAGGGTCGGGCAGTGGCGTAGAAGGGAAATTTTATCCTGTCCGGCTAACTTGTAGCTGCGGTTTTTCTGGATCAGATTGATGATCTTGATCGGCTCGATGGGCGGGTTTTTGGTGAATTCCGGGCTGAACTGGATAGTGATCTGGTCATTGGTGGCGTCCAGTTTCTGGATCAACAGCGGTTTGACCAGCAGGCGCAGGCGGTGTGTGGCGAGCAGCGACTGGCCTTGCAGCGGCAGTTCGCCGAAGCGGTCGATCAATTCTTCCTGTAGGGCGTCGATGTCCTCGGCGGTTTCGCCGTTGGCCAGGCGCTTGTAGAGGGTCAGGCGTTCGTGGACGTCCGGGCAGTAGGCGTCGGGCAGCAGGGCCGGGGTGCGCAGGTTGATTTCGGTGCCGATGCCGAGCGGCTGCGTCAGGTCGGTGGCTTCGAGATGCTTGCCCTGCTTGAGGGCGGCGACGGCGCGGTTGAGCATGTCGGTGTACATGTTGAAACCGACTTCCTGCATTTCGCCGGACTGGTTGTCGCCCAGCACTTCGCCGGCGCCGCGGATTTCCAGGTCGTGCATGGCGAGGAAGAAGCCGGAGCCGAGTTCCTCCATGGCCTGGATGGCTTCGAGGCGCATCTTCGCTTGCTTGGTCATCGCCTTTTCGTCCTGGACCAGCAGGTAGGCGTAGGCCTGGTGGTGCGAGCGGCCGACCCGGCCTCGCAGCTGGTGCAACTGGGCGAGGCCGAATTTCTCGGAGCGGTTGATCAGGATGGTGTTGGCGTGCGGGTTGTCGATGCCGGTTTCGATGATGGTCGTGCACAGCAGCACATTGGCGCGCTGGCCGGTGAAGTCGCGCATCACGCGCTCCAGCTCGCGTTCGTTCATCTGGCCGTGGCCGATGACGATGCGCGCTTCGGGCACCAGCTTTTCGAGCTTTTCCCGCATGTTGTCGATGGTGTCGACTTCGTTGTGCAGGAAATACACCTGACCGCCGCGCTTGAGTTCGCGCAGCACGGCTTCGCGGATGATGCCGTCGGAGAACTTGCTGACGAAGGTTTTGATCGCCAGGCGCTTCTGCGGTGCGGTGGCGATTACCGAGAAATCGCGCAGGCCTTCCATGCTAATCGCCAGCGTGCGCGGGATCGGCGTCGCGGTCAGGGTCAGGACATCGACCTCGGCCCGCATCGCTTTCAGGGTTTCCTTCTGGCGCACGCCGAAACGGTGTTCCTCGTCGATGACGACGAGACCCAGACGCTTGAACTTGACGTCCTTGCCGATCAGCTTGTGGGTGCCGATGATGATGTCGATCTTGCCTTCGGCCAGCTCCTGCAAGGCTTGCGCCGATTCCTTGGCGGTCTTGAAGCGGGAGATTTCGGCGATGCGCACCGGCCAGTCGGCGAAGCGGTCGGTAAAGGTCTGGTAATGCTGTTCGCAGAGCAGGGTGGTCGGGCAGAGCACGGCGACCTGCTTGCCGCCGGCCACGGCGCAGAAAGCGGCGCGCAGGGCGACTTCGGTCTTGCCGAAGCCGACATCGCCGCAGACCAGGCGGTCCATCGGCTTGCCGGAGCGCATGTCGTCGATCACGGCGGCGATGGCGGTGGCTTGGTCGTTGGTTTCCTCGAAGCCGAAGCCGTCGGCGAAGGCCTCGTAGTCGGTTTCCTTGAAGGCGAAGGCGTGGCCCTGGCGGGCGGCGCGGGCAGCGTAGAGGGCGAGCAGTTCGGCGGCGGTGTCGTGCGCCTGCTCGGCGGCCTTGCGCTTGGCCTTTTCCCACTGGCCGGAGCCGAGGGTGTGTAGCGGCGCGCTTTCCGGATCGGCGCCGGAGTAGCGCGAGATCACATGCAACTGGGCGACTGGCACGAAGAGCTTGGCCTCGTTGGCGTAATGCAGTTCGAGGAATTCCTGCTCGCCGAGGCCGAGGTCCATGCGCACCAGACCGCGATAGCGGCCGATGCCGTGGCTTTCATGGACCACTGGGTCGCCGACCTTGAGCTCGGTGAGGTCCTTGAGCCAGTTGTCGAAAGTGGCCTTCTTCTGGGCTTCGCGCCGGGTGCGGCGCGGCGTGCCGGCGAAGAGTTCGGTTTCGGTGATGAAGGCCAGCTGGTCGAGCGTGAACCCCGCCTGCAATGGGCCGATGCCCAGCGCCAGCCTGGCGTCGCCGGCGATGAAGCCGGTCAGATCGGCGCTGGCCGCCGGCTTCAGGCCGTGCTCGGCGAACATCGCAGCCAGCGTTTCGCGGCGGCCGGCAGTTTCGGCGACCAGCAGCACGCGGCCCTTGAAGCTGGCGAGGTGGTTTTTCAAGGCGCCGAGCGGGTCTTCGCTGCGCCGGTCGACGGCAACATTGGGCAGCTTGCCGGCGGCTTCGCCGTTATGGCGGGCCAGGGCCAGGCGGCCGTAGGACTTGGCGGCGGTGAAGAAGGCCTCGTCAGTCAGGAACAGCTCGTCCGGCGCCAGCAGCGGCCGCGCCTTGTCACCCTGCAACAGGTTGTAGCGCGACTTCGTGTCGCTCCAGAAGGCGGCGATGGCGGCCGGCGCGTCGCCGTGGGTGACGAAGATCGCATCCTTGGGCAGGTAGTCGAAAATCGTTGCCGTTTCGTCGAAGAACAGCGGCAGGTAGTACTCGATGCCAGCGCTGGCGATGCCGGTCGAGATGTCCTTGTAGATGCCCGATTTGGCCGGGTCGCCCTCGAAGCGCTCGCGGAAGCACTGGCGGAAATGGGTACGGCCCTTGTCGTCCATCGGGAATTCGCGGGCCGGCAGCAGGCGGACTTCGGGCACTGGAAAGACGGTGCGCTGGGTGTCGACGTCGAAGGTCTTGATGCTCTCGATTTCGTCGTCGAAGAGGTCGAGCCGGTAGGGCAGTTGCGAGCCCATCGGGAAGAGGTCGATCAGGCCGCCGCGAATCGAGTATTCGCCGGGCGACACGACCTGCGTGACGTGGGCGTAGCCGGCCAGCGTCACCTGGCTGCGGAACTTCTCGGCGTCGAGTTTCTGGCCCTTCCTGAACTCGAAGGTGTAGGCGGCCATGAATTCCGGCGGCGCCAGCCGGTTGACGGCGGTCGATGCCGGCACCAGCAGGATTTCCACCTCGCCCTGCAAGGCCGCCCACAACGTCGCCAGGCGCTCGGAAACCAGGTCCTGGTGCGGCGAGAAATGGTCGTAGGGCAGGGTTTCCCAGTCCGGCAGCAGGCGCACTTTCAGCCCGGCGCGAACCAGGGGATCTCGTCGAGCAGGCGCTGGGCATCGGCGGCGCTGGCGGTGACCACGGCGAGCAGGCGTCCTTTGCTCTGGCCGGCCAGTTCGGCAAGCGCCAGGGCATCGGCCGAGCCGGCCAACAGCGGCAGATCGATACGAGCGCCGGGCTTGGGCAGGGCGGGGAGGGCAAGCAGGGATTTGGGAGCGGACACTAGGGCGCGGTTACGGCGTAGGGGGAGTTGAATTATAGCCGTTGGGCAGAGGCAAGACCGGGCTGGCGAGGGAGCCGGCATGCGGTGGCGCCGGGAAATGCCGTATTCTTCCTTCACTGAATAGCGACACGGGTTCCGCATGGGCGAACGACAATCCGAGGCTTCGGATGGCCTGCAGGCCGGTACGGCCGCCTTTCAACGCGCCAATCTGGCGCTCGCCCTGGCCGGGTTCAGCTGCTTCTCGCTGCTCTACGGCACGCAGCCGGTTTTGCCGCAACTGACCAGCGAATTCGCGGTCAGTCCGGGCGAGGCCAGTCTGAGCGTCGCGGCCGGTACTGCGGCGATGGCGTTCCTGCTCATTCCGTTGAGCCTGCTGGCCGATCGCTACGGCCGCGAACGGGCCATGAAAGCCGGCCTGGTCGGTGCGGCGCTGTTTGCCCTGCTCTCGGCCCTGGCCCCGAGTTTTCTCGCGTTGCTGCTCTGCCGGGCGGCGCTCGGTGCCTGCATCGCCGCCGTGCCGGCCGCCGCCATGGCTTACCTGGGCGAGGAAATCGCGCCGGATGCCCGGGGCCGGGCCATGGGGCTTTACATTGCGGCCAACGCGCTGGGCGGCATGTCGGGTCGCGTGGTGTCCGGCCTGCTCACCGAATGGTTTGGCTGGCGCTATGGGCTGGCGGCACTCGGTCTGGTCAGCGTTCTGTGCGCCTTTTCGTTGTGGCGCCTGCTGCCGCCGGCGCGACATTTCGTGCCGCGCTCCCTGCAGCCGCGCCTACTGCTGGCCGATGTCCGGCAAATCTATGCCGATCCCGGCTTGCCCTGGCTGTTCATGGTCGCCTTCCTGATCATGGGTAGCTTCGTCGGCATCTACAACTATCTCGGCTTTCGCCTCAGCCTCGAGCCCTACCACCTGGGGCCGGCGGCCATCGGGGCGGTTTTCCTGCTCTATGCCGTGGGCAGCGTGTCGTCGGCCTGGGCCGGGCATCTGGCGGATCGTCTTGGGCGCCGCCGCATCATGCTGATCATGAGTGGCGCCATGATCGGCGGCATCGCGATCACGCTGGCCTCGCCGCTCTGGCTCATCGTGCTCGGGCTGGCCGTGTTCACCTTCGGCTATTTCGCGACCCATGCCGTGGCCAGTAGTTGGGTCGGACGGCGCGCCCGCGAACGGCGCGGCCTCGTTTCGGCGCTCTATCTGTCGAGCTACTACCTGGGCGGCAGCACGCTGGGCAGTGCGGTGGGTTGGCCCTGGACGCATGCCGGCTGGCCCGGGGTGGTCGGCACACTGGTCGTCTGCATCGGCCTGGTGGTGGCGTTGGCGCTCTATCTCGGACGGGTTGGCGAAAGCTGAGTCACGACCTCGATGGCTTTAGCGAGGCGGTCGCAACAAGCCGATCTCGCTTGCCGTCGCCGGCCCGATAAGGGTTTCGGCCAGGCTGCCCGGAATTTCCGCATTTTGTTCGTCAATCGGGGTGCGACCGCCCATGATTTCGGCGAATTGCTGCGGCAGCCGGGGATTACGCTCGGGTTCGGCGTAGCCCTGCGGATAGACCGGCTGCCGGGTGGCAGGATCGTACTTGTCGCTGGCGCCGAAGGTATGCAGCAGCTCATGGGCGATGACCACGCTGTTCTGCTTGCCTTGAAGGCGGCTGGCGAAGGCGTGGATGATGCCGACCTGGCCCTTGCTCAGGCCGGTGGAGTGAGGAACGGCGGTCGTGCGTTCGGGATCGTGGAAGAGGACAAAGAGCCGGACGTTGGGTTTCGGGCCGTCGATCTGATCATGTTGCGACGCCCACCAACGGAGTTTCAGGCTCCACAGGATGGTATCGAGCACGCTCGGGCGGCCGGGCGGCAGCGGCGGTTGCGCAGCGACCACCGGCGCGACTCGGACGGCAACGGGCTGCAATACCGTGTGCCCGTAGCGGTCGCTCTGGCCCTGCAGCCATTGCCCGATCTCCGCGAAACTTTCATTGTTCAGCTCGCCGATGAAACGGGCGGTGGCCGGCGAGTCGTCGGCGGCAATCGGGTAGATGGCTATGTGGACCGTGTGCTGCCAGGCGGTCAGCCGGCTGTTGGCGCGCCAGGTGCCGAGGGCGACCGTAGCGAGAACCAGCAGCAGGATCAGGATGCGGAATTTTCTGAACATCGGCTCAGCGGTCGGCGCTCTTGGGTTCCTGGGGCAGCAGCAGGTTGAGCAGTACCGCAAGCACGCCGCACAGGCTGATGCCCTGCAGCGAGAAGCTGCCGATGTGCACGGCCAGGCCGCCGATGCCAGTGACCAGTGTCACCGAGACGATGCACAGGTTGCGCGCGCTGGACAGATTGACCCGCGCGTCCAGCAGCGTCTTCAGGCCGATGCCGGCGATCGAGCCGAAGAGCAGGACCATGATGCCGCCCATCACCGGCAACGGGATGGTCTGCAGCAGGGCGCCGAACTTGCCGACGAAGGCCATCAGGATGGCGAAGCCGGCGGCCCAAGTCATGACCACCGGGTTGTAGTTGTGGGTCAGCATTACGGCACCGGTGACCTCGCCGTAGGTGGTCACCGGCGGGCCGCCGAACAGGCCGACGACATTGACCGCCAGGCCGTCGCCGAGCAGGGTGCGATGCAGGCCGGGGTTTTCGGTGTAGTCCTTGCCGGCCACCGAACCGATGGCGAGGATGCCGCCGACGTGTTCGACGATGGGCGCGATGGCGACCGGGATCATGAACAGGATGGCGGCGAGGTTGAACTCCGGCGAGCCGAATCCGGGCATGGCGAGCCAGGCGGCGTCATGCACCCGGCTGAAATCGACGATGCCGACGACCAGCGAGGCGACATAGCCGACCGCGACACCGATCAGAATCGGCACCAGCTTCAACAGTCCCTGCGCCCGGATGGCCGTCAGCATGGTGGCGAGTAGCGAGATGGCGGCAATCGCGATCGCCGTTTCGTAGGGCACGACCTGCGTTTCGCCAGCCTTGCCGGTCGCCATGCCGACCGCGACCTGGGCCAGCCCGAGGCCGATGACCATGACCACCGGGCCGATGACGACCGGCGGCAGCAGCTTGTGGATCAGCCCGACGCCGCGCCATTTGACCAGCGCCGCGGCGACGTAGTAGAAGAAGCTGGCCGAGGCCAGGGCGCCGAGCGTGGCCGGCATGCCCCAGGTCTGCACCGAGTAGATGACCGGCGCGATGAAGGCGAAGCTGGAACCGAGGTAGATCGGCACCTGGCGCTTGGTGCAGATCTGGAAGATCAGCGTGCCGACGCCGGCACCGAGCAGGGCCAGACTCGGGTTGAGGCCGGTGAGCAGCGGCACCAGCACGGTCGCCCCGAAGGCGACGAAGAGGATTTGCGCCCCGGAGAGGGCGGTGCGCCAGACCGGCTCGTGGCCGGCGCTCATGCTTCCTTGGTCCCGAAAATCTTGTCGCCGGCGTCCCCGAGGCCGGGGATGATGTAGCCGACTTCGTTGAGGTGGCTGTCGATGGCGGCGGTGTAGAGCTGGACCTCGGGGTGGGCGGCCTGCAGTGCCGCGATGCCTTCCGGCGCGGCGACCAGGACAAGCGCCTTGATGTGCCGGCAGCCGTTGCGCTTGAGCATGTCGATGGTGGCGATCAGCGAGCCGCCGGTGGCCAGCATGGGGTCGATGATCAGTGCCAGGCGTTCCTCGAGCTGGCCGACGAAGCGTTCGAAATAGGGTTCCGGGACCAGGGTCTGGTGATTGCGGGCGATGCCGACGACGCTGACCTTGGCGTTGGGAATCAGGTCGAGGACGCCGTCGAGCATGCCCAGCCCGGCACGCAGGATGGGGACGACGGTGACTTTCTTGCCCTTGATCTGGTCGATCTCGACCGGGCCGGCCCAGCCGGCGATGGTGCATTTTTCCAGCTCGAAGTCGCTACAGGCCTCGTAAGTCAGCAGACGGGCGACTTCGGCGGTCAGTTCGCGGAATTTCTTCGTGCTGATGTCGCCTTCGCGCATCAGGCCGATCTTGTGTTTGACCAGGGGGTGGCGGACTTCGATCACCGGCATGGGAATTCCTTGCGTGCGAATGGATGAAGTAGGCAAGGTTAATTGATTCGGCAACGGCCGCCCATAGCGGAAATCACATAGATCGGGCGCAGCGCTTTGTTCGGCGGAACACTAACGCAAATGCAGGGCGAACCAGGCGGCGACCCGCAGCACCGGGTCTTCGCCTTGGTTGAGGACGTGGCTTTCGTGGATATCGGACAAATGCAGGGCTGCGCGCTGGAAGGCTGTTCTCCCGGCGCTGTCTTCGGTGTCGAAGAGGGTCAACAGCGGGGCTTCGAGCAGTTTGAGTGCCTGCAGTCCAGCGCGGTCGATCAGCCCGCCGTGACAGGCCACGGCCCGGACTTGTGTGTCGCGCTGGGCGGCGGCGCGGATTGCGGCGGGCGAGGCGTCGCCGGTGGCGAAGATGGCGAGCGGCAGTTCCTGCATGTCGCCGTCGCGGGCGATCAGGCTAAGGATGTCGAGCAGGCGCTGGCTCAGGCGCGGCACATTCTGGGTGGCGTCGGCGAAGTGCACTTCCTGGCTGGAGAGCAGTTCCATGCCGAAAATCGCGTAGCCGCGGGCGGCCAGATTGGCGGCGATCAGCACGTCGATCGGTGCATGGTGGGCGCGGGCGAGGAGGATCAGACCTTTCGGCCGATCCGGCAGTTCGAGCTGGCCATGCAGGATGCCGTGCGGAGTATGGAGACTGATGCTGCGATTCATGGCGCGATGCGGATCGGGATGCGGCGCGCCCCGAAGGCGCTGCCATCGTGCCCGAGCGCCGGGCCGAAACGGCCGGCGATGGCGGTCCGGCAATGCGGGCAGCTACCGTCGGGGCCGAGTTCGTAGCGACGAATGTCGTACCAGTCGCGGACGATCAGTGCGGCGTCGCAGTTTGGGCAGAAAGTGGTGCCGCCTTCGCTGTCATGAACATTGCCGGTATAGACGTAGTGCAGGCCGGCGTCGATGGCGATGCTGCGGGCCAGGCTGAGGGTGGCGGGTGGTGTCGGCGGGATGTCGGCCATCTTCCAGTCGGGATGAAAGGCCGAGAAGTGCAGCGGTACCTCCGGGCTGAGTTCGCGCTCGACCCAGGTGGCGAGTTCCTTGATTTCGTCGGGGTTGTCATTGTGGCCGGGGATCAACAAGGTGGTGATTTCCAGCCAGCAGTCGGTTTCATGGTGGATGTAGGCCAGCGTGTCGAGCACCGGCTGCAGGTGGGCGACGCAGAGCTTGTGGTAGAAGTAGTCGGTGAAGGCCTTGAGGTCGACATTGGCGGCATCCATCACGGCGAAGAATTCGCGGGCCGGTTCGGCGTGGATGTAGCCGGCGGTGACGGCGACGTTGCGGATGCCCTGTTCATGGCAGGCGAGCGCCGTGTCGATGGCGTATTCGGCGAAAATCACCGGGTCGTTGTAGGTATAGGCCACGGCATCGGCCCGATTGCGCCGGGCCGCGCTGGCGATGGCCTGCGGGCTGGCTTCGTCCATCAGGCGGTCCATGTCCTTCGACTTGGAAATGTCCCAGTTCTGGCAGAACTTGCAGCTCAGATTGCAGCCGGCGGTGCCGAAGGAGAGGATGCTGCTGCCCGGGTAGAAGTGGTTGAGCGGCTTCTTCTCGATGGGGTCGATGCAGAAGCCGGAGGAGCGGCCGTAGGTCGTCAGCTGGATGGCGTCATTGACACGCTGGCGGACGAAACAGGCGCCGCGCTGGCCTTCGTGCAATTGGCAGTCGCGCGGGCAGAGATCGCACTGGACGCGGCCGTCGGGCAGGGTATGCCACCAGCGGCCGGGATGCAGGGTTTCGGATGGGCTCATGGCAGAGCCTCCTTCCATTTTTTGACACTGTAGCGTTCGAGTTGAACATTCGGTCCCCAATAGTCGACTGCCAGACCGGCCTTTTGTTTCAGGTGGGCCATGAATTCGCCAGGATCGGGCAATTGCTCCCAGACCTGCGGCAGGAAGGTGGAGCGGTGGTGGCCGGCAGTGAAGATCACGCCATCGATGTTCGGGCGCAGCTGGCTGAGGGCATCGGACTCGTCACGGCAATTCATCAGTTCGGCCGAGGTCAGCAGCGAGACCTCGAGCCGGGTCAATAGCAGTTCATCTTCGCGTAGCGGTTCGAAGCGCGGGTCGCGGAAGGCGGCGGCGCAGGCGTTTTCCTGAACGTCGGTGCGCAATGGGCGCCAGGCTTCCAGGCTGCCGATGCAACCGCGTAACTGGCCGTGCTGATTGAGCGTGACGAACGTGGCGCCGGGCCGGTGCAATTCGGGCAGGTCGGCGATCGCCGGCAGGCTGTGGCCAAAGCGCTGGGCGATGGCGGCCCGGGCCAACTGGAGCAGGACGGGGCCGAGTTCAGACATGGGGTTCGTGGAACGCAAAAGCCGCATAGCCGACCACGCGCTGTTTGTCGCCGGCCGTATCGCCGGAATTGCAGTGGTGGATCAATTGCGGGAGCAGGCCGCGGCGGCGGGCGACGAGAAGCAGACCATTGACCGGAAAGGCGCCGCAGGCCTGCTCGGGACGGATATGGCTATCGAATTGCAGGATGTGCTGGCAGGTTTCGCCGTCGACCTGGTTGGCTGCGGCATAGGGCAGGAAATGCGAGAGATCGGAGCTGATCACGATCAGCGTTTCCGGGCCGCCCCAGAGCCGGTCGAGCACCTCGCCGACGGCCTGCGGCGTGGCATCGCCGACGGCGAGCGGGACCAGCGTGAAAACGTCGAGCACGCGCTGGAGGAAGGGCAGGTGGACTTCCAGCGAGTGCTCCTCGGCGTGGACGCGGTCGCTGAAGACGATCTGCGGTAATTCGGCGAGTTCGGCGATGGCTTCCCTATCCAGCGGGATGCTGCCGAGCGGCGTGGCGAAGG
Source organism: Dechloromonas sp. A34 (assembly GCF_026261605.1). Taxonomy (NCBI): domain Bacteria; kingdom Pseudomonadati; phylum Pseudomonadota; class Betaproteobacteria; order Rhodocyclales; family Azonexaceae; genus Dechloromonas; species Dechloromonas sp. A34. Next base: position 3,136,295 of record NZ_CP102486.1, on the reverse strand, counting down.
CTTCGCTGTGGGGCAGGGCAAGACCATCGACTGCCACGCGATGGGTCGGGCCCAGCAGAACGACGCGGCGGATCGTCGAGCGCCACGGGGCGAGCGCGGCATAGGCCATGGCCGCGGTCGAGCCGGAGTAGATGTAGCCGGCGTGCGGCACGATCAGCGCCTTGGGTTGCGGCATCGCGCTGGCCGGTGCCGCGGCCAGCAACTGATCGACGGCGCTGGTCAAGGTTCCGGGTTGGCCGGGGTAGAACATGCCGGCGACGGCGGGCGGGCGGGTGAGTGTCATGGCGGGCCTCTCAAACCAGCATCAAGCCGAAGACCATGCCGCCGCCGATGGCGAACAGGCCGGGCAGGGCATGGCGGGCCAGCTTGCTGCCGCCGATGCTGATCACCAGCCCGATCTTGAAGACCAGATTGGCGAGCAGCGCCAGCGTGACGGCAATCACCGCCTCGTGGCTGGGAATTTTTTCCAGGTTGTACATGCGCAGCGTGGACAGCACGCTGGCGTCGGCATCGGTCAGGCCGGAGGCGAGGGCGACGATGTAGAGGCCCTTGTTGCCGGCAATGTCCTGCAGCCAGGCCGAGGCGAGGAGGACGACGGCGTAGAGCAGGCCGAAAGAGATGGCGGTTTTCAGTTCGGTCGGATTGGAGACTTCCGGCAGCGGCAGTTCGCCGCCGGCGCTGAGGATCTTCCAGCCGTACAGCGCCATCGCCACCCCGGGCACGATGCCGCAGGCGAAGACGATGGCGATCGGGGTAATCAGGCTCGGCGCGACGACGCCGGAAACCAGGCCGAGACGGATCATCACCATGACGTTGGCGATCAGGATGACGAGTGCCGCCATGCGCACCAGGTGCCCCAGTTCGCGGGCGTGGCGGGAGAACATCATGGTCGTCGCGGTGCTCGATGCCAGGCCGCCAAAAATGCCGAGCAGCGTCGCCCCGTGGCGGGTGCCGACGATGCGCAGGGCGAGGTAGCCGGACAGCGCCAGGCCGGAGATCAGCACCACCATCCACCAGATCTGGCGCGGGTTGAGGGCGGCGTAGGGGCCGAAATCCTGGTTCGGCAGGATGGGCAGGATGACCAGCGAGAGCACGGCGAATTGCAGGATGGAGTTGATGTCCTTGGGCGTCGTGCGCTGGCTGAACTGCTTCAGTTCGGCCTTGAAATAAAGCAGGACGGTGGTCGTGATGCCGAGCATGACGGCCAGCGTCGCGTAGCCGAACCAGACTGCGGCGCCCAGGCCGTAGGTAACGATGATCGCGGCTTCGGAGGTGAAGCCGCGATACTGCTCTTCCTGTTGTGCCGAGAAATTGGAGGCGACCATCGCCGCCGAGATGACCAGCAGCCCGATCGCCAGCATCCAGGGACCGCTGGTTTTCTCGCCGAGCAGGGCAAAGAGGCAACCGAGCATGGCGACGAGGGCGAAAGTCCGCAGGCCGGCCGCCGAATCGGGTCGGCGTTCGCGCTCCATGCCGACCAGCAGGCCGATCCCCAACGCTGTCCCGAAAGCTTCCAGGGGGGCGGCCAGTTCGGGGACGATGAAGCTCATGCCTTTCCTCTTTTCTAATCGTTATTTAGTAAAATTAAGCCATGCCACGCTATTTCGCAATTGTTCCCGCTGCCGGCAGCGGTTCCCGCTTCGGTGCCGAGAAACCCAAGCAGTATCTGGGCCTGCTTGGACGGCCGCTGATTTACCACGCCCTGGCTGCGTTGACGGCCTGCCCGGAGATCGATCGCGTCTGGGTGGTGCTCTCGCCGGACGATCCCTGGTGGCCGCAGTACGACTGGTCGGAACTGGGCTCCAAGCTGGAAACCGTGCGCTGCGGCGGCGCAACGCGGGCTGAAAGCGTCAGCAATGGACTGCGCGCCGCGGCGATGGTGGCGGCCGACGACGACTGGGTGCTGGTCCATGACGCGGCCCGCCCGTGCCTGAGCGCCGAGATGCTGGCCGCGCTGTTCGCCGATCTGGCTGACGACCCGGTCGGCGGCATTCTCGCCGTGCCGGTCGCCGATACGCTGAAGCGGGCCGATGCCGAACAGCGGGTCGTCGCCACCGAGCCGCGCGACGGCCTGTGGCAGGCGCAGACGCCGCAGATGTTCCGCTACGGCCGCCTCAGCGAGGCCCTGGCCAAGTGCAGTGCCGTCACCGACGAGGCGGGCGCGATCGAAGCGCTCGGCCTGAAGCCGAAACTGGTGCGTAGCGACACGACCAATCTGAAGGTGACTTATCCGGCCGACCTGGCCTTGGCGGTAATGATCTTGCGGGGACGGAAATGAATTTTCGGGTGGGACAAGGGTACGACGTGCACCAGTTGGTCGCCGGCCGCAAGCTGATCCTCGGCGGCGTCGAGATTCCCCACACCACCGGCCTGCTCGGCCATTCTGACGCCGATGCGCTGCTCCATGCGATTACCGATGCCCTGCTCGGCGCCGTGGCGCTCGGCGATATCGGCCGCCACTTTCCCGATAGCGACCCGCGCTACAAGGGCGCCGACAGCCGCGTGCTGCTCCGTGCCGCCGTCGCCCTGGTCGCCGAGAAGGGCTGGCAACCGGTCAATGTCGATGCGACGCTGATTGCCCAGCAACCCAAGCTCGCGCCGCATGCCGCGGCGATGGTGGCGAATATCGCGGCCGATCTCGGGATAGCGCCCGATGCCGTGAATATCAAGGGCAAGACCAACGAACGCCTGGGCTATCTCGGCCGCGAAGAGGCGATCGAGGCCCAGGCCATCGTGCTGGTTCAGCGTGCGGCCTGAGGGCCAAGCGGAAAAAACCGAGCGGCCGGCGACGGCCAGAGTTTTCTTCGGCCTCTGGCCGTCGCCCGAACTGGCAGGCCAACTGGCGGCGATTGCCGAGGCGGCGGCCGGGCAGTTCGGCGGCCGGCCGACGCGGCTGGATACCATCCACCTGACCCTGGCTTTTCTTGGTGATATTCCCGAGGCGCAATTGCCGACGTTGTGCGATGTGGCGCGCCGGGTGGCCTTCCGGCCCTTCGAGCTGACTCTCGACCAGGTCGGCTTCTGGCCCCGCCCGCGCTTGTTGTGGGCAGGGTGTCGTGCTTCGGTGCCAGCCCTCGGGGGCTTGGTTGCCGAATTGCGGGAAGGCATTGTCGAGGCCGGTTTTTCTGCCCACGACCACGAACGCACTTTCATTCCGCATGTCACATTGGTACGCCGGATTCCGGCGAGTCCGGCAGGCGACATCGCGCATCGACTGCCGCCCATTGCACCCTTGCGCTGGCCATGTCAGGACTTCGTTCTGGTCCGTTCGCAGCTTGCCGTTACCGGTTCGCGCTACCAGACGATAGCTCGATTTTCCGCTCCGCCGCTCGGCGCCTAGGATGGGCTGGATCGTGCGGCCTATGCCATACTGCTGACGGTAGGTGAAACGCCCCGGCCTGCTGATGCTGGAGGAAAAAACCGAATGAAAGTTTTGGAGTCCATAGCGATTGACGATGCCCAGCCCGGCATGCGACTGGCCGAGGCAGTCGCGGATGCGATGGGGCAGGTGCTGGTGCCGGCCGGCAGCGAACTGACCGAAAGCATGCTGCAGGGTTTGCGGCGGCGGGAGATCGCGGCATTGACGGTCGAACGCGAAATCGAGGAAGACTCGGCGGCCCGTGAAGCGCGGCGGGCGAGGGTGGTCGAGCAACTCGACCAGCTTTTCCGCAAGGCCGGCGACGGCGCCGAAACCCGGCAGTTGTACCAGGCCATCCTCGATTTTCGTCTGGAGCAGCCGCAATGACGCCGCTTGATCGGGAGCGGGTTGTGACCCGCCTGAAACAGTTGCCGGCCCTGCCGAGCGCCATTACCGAGCTGCTCGCGACCTTCGGCGACGAGGAGGTCGACGTCGGCAGCATCGCCCGAAAAATCGCCCTCGACCAGGGGCTTACCGCCCGCGTGCTGCGGGTGGCGAATTCTTCCTTCTATGGCTTGCAGCACAAGGTCGGCACGATCAACGAGGCGGTTGTGGTGCTCGGCTTTCGCGCCGTCCGCAGCATGGTGCTGGCGGTCGGCATCAACGGGGCATTTCGGGTCGATCATTGTCCTGGCTTCGATACCCGGAACTATCTGCGGCACGGCGTCGCGGTCGGCGTCACCACCCGGCTGCTCGCCCCGCTGACCGGTCACAACCCGGAGCTGGCCTTCACCGGCGGCCTGTTGCACGATATCGGCGCCCTGGTTCTGGCCGCCAACTTCCCCGAGCCGTACGCCGCGGTACTGGCGCATCGCACACAACAAGATTGTTTTCTGGTTGTCGCCGAGCGCCACATTCTCGGGATGGACCACGGCGAAGTCGGCGGACTGCTGGCCGATACCTGGCGCTTTCCGCTGGCGCTGCGCCAGGCTTTGGCCGACCACCATGCGCCGGGGAGGGCCGAGCCCGGATCGCTTGCCGAATTGATCCACATTGCCGATGCCGTGGCGCATGCCCTGGGCTACAGCGGCGCCGATTCGGAAATGGTGATGCCGGTCGATGGCACTGCCTGGCAGCGCCTCGGACTGGATGCCGAAAAAATCCGCCCCGTCCTGCCGCGGGTGGTGAGCGGCGTCGAGGAGGCCGACCAGGCGCTCAGCGTCTGATCGGCAGGACCAGGCGGGCGAGCAGCCCGCCCTCTGCGTTGGGCAGCAGCTCGAGGCGGCCCTCATGCAGGCGTGCCACGCGCTCGACGATGGCCAGGCCGAGGCCGGTGCCGCCAGCATTGCTGCGCGCCGAGTCGAGCCGGGTGAAGGGGCGCTTCAGGCGATCCACCTCGTCGGCGGCGATGCCCGGACCGTGGTCTCCGATTTCAATCCACAGTTCGTCAGCGATCGCCTGTGCGTTCAGCGTGATCTCGCCGCCACCATATTTCCAGGCATTGTCGATCAGGTTGGTGACGGCGCGGGTCAGGGCTTTCGGGCGCAGCAGCATGGTCGGCGCGGCACCGACGGTTACCGACAGCGGGTGGCCGACGCAGGCCTGGCGGTCGGCGATGCCCTGCAGGAGGCTGGCCGGATCGGTTTGTTCCGCCGCCTCGCCGGAATCGGCGCGGGCGAAATCCATGAACTGGGAAATCACCGCTTCCATCTGCCCGATGTCGGCGATGACCGCCAGGCGGGCGCCTTCGTCGGCAATGCTCATTTCGGCTTCGAGCCGCAAGCGGGTGAGGGGCGTGCGTAGGTCATGCGAGATGCCGGCCAGCACTTCAGAGCGATCCTTGTCGTGGCGCTCGAGATCGCGGGCCATGGTATTGAAGGCATGGGCCAGGCGACTGAGTTCCTCTGCCCCGTCTTCCGGCAGGGGGGCCGGTATTTGGCCGCGACCAACGGTTTCGGCGGATTTCGCCATCGCCTTCAGGGGGCGGCTGATGCGCGAAGCGATCAGCCAGGCGACAGCCAGGGCCAGGGCAATGGCCAGCAGGCCCCAGCTCAGCCAGTGGCCGGCAATGCTGCGTGTGGCCCGTTCGCGCGGCAGGACCAGCCAGTACTCCTCTTCATCGGTTTCGTCGAGACGAAAGCTGACCCAGAATCCGGGCTGGTCATCGACGCTGGCGGCCACTCGCGTATGCTCGCCCAGGCGGGTGCTCAGTTCGCGCTGGAGCAGTCGGTGAAAACGGCTGTCGGGCATGGCTTCAATGCGGTCTTCCGGCTCGGCCGGGAGCAGGCGAATGCCTTCGCGGGTCGAAAACTCCATGAACAGATTGAGGCGCTTGTCCGGGGCGGCGGCGAACAGCGAGGCGCGGATCAGATTGACCGCGGAGGCGGCCAGTTGCGCCGTTTCCCGGGCGCGCGGTTCGGCCTCGATGTAACGGAACAGGCTGAGCCAGGCCGCCGTGGTCAGCAACACGAGCCAGGCGAGCAGCAGGAAAGTCCGCGCCAGCAGCGTGCGCGGCATCATTCGCGTGGCGTACCGTCCGGCACGAAGACGTAGCCGAAGCCCCAGACCGTCTGCAGGTAGCGGGGCTGGGCGGGATCGTTCTCGATCAGCTTGCGCAGCCGCGAAACTTGGACATCGATGGCGCGGTCGAACGGCCCCTGCTCACGGCCGCGGGCCAGGGTCATCAATTTGTCGCGCGACAGCGGCTGGCGCGGGTGCTGGAGCAAAACCTTGAGGACGGCGAACTCGCCGGTGGTCAGCGGCAAGATTTCGTCGCCGCGCTTCAGGGAACGGGCCGCGAGGTCGACTTCGATATTGCCGAAGTGAACCGTCTCGGCCTCGTCTTCCGGTGCGCCCGGCGGCCGGTTGCCCTGGCGGCGCAGCACGGCGTGGATGCGGGCAAGCAATTCACGCGGGTTGAAGGGTTTGGGCAGGTAGTCGTCGGCGCCCATTTCGAGCCCGACGATACGGTCAACATCGTCGCCCTTGGCGGTCAGCATGACGATCGGCGTCAGGTCGCCGGTGCCGCGCAGGCGACGGCAAATGGTCAGGCCGTCTTCCCCGGGCATCATCAGGTCGAGCACGATCAGATGGAAATGCTCGCGGCTACGCAGCTTGTCCATCTGTTTGCCGTCGGCTACGGCTTTCACCGTGAAGCCTTGCTCGCCGAGATAACGGGTCAGCAGATCACGGAGGCGGGCGTCGTCGTCGACAACGAGAAGGTGAGGGGTTTGTTCGTTCATGCGGGCAAGGATAATTGCGGTCGGTGAATGAAGCGTGGGAAATGGTAACAAGGAATTGCCACGCCGCCGCAGGAAACATTCTTTTACACTTCCGGCCAGTGGTCCGCGCGGGGCGGACGGACAATGACCGCAGATGAAAACTGTTCTAGCATCGATCGCCATGAAACGCTGTCTCGTCCTCGCCCTGTTGTTCCTCAGCCTGTTCGGTGGGGCCGGTACTGGCTGGGCGCAGGGTTATTGGCGCGATCTGCCGCCGGAAGAACGCCGGCAGATGCGGCAGCAAATGCGCGAACACTGGCAGCAGGATCGCGACATTCAGCGTGATGAACGGCGCCAGCGCTGGCGGGACGTGCCGCCCGAAGACCGACGCCGGATGCGCGAGGAAATCCGCGAGCAGCGTGACTGGCAGCCTTATCGCGATGGGCGGGGCGGACACGGCAGGCGCCGCGATTGAAGCCCCGAGCAGGGCGTGCCTCCGGTAAAATGGCGCCCCATGCTGATTCTTGCCCTCGAAACCTCCACCGAACTTGGCTCCTGCGCCCTCTGGCGTGATGGCGAAGTGGTCGAGAAACTCTGCCCGACCGGGCGCTCCCACTCCGAAACCTTGCTCCCCCTGGTCCGCGACCTGCTGCGCGATGCGGGGTTGAAAGTCAGCCAACTCGATGCCATTGCCTTTGGCGTCGGGCCGGGCGCCTTTACCGGCCTGCGCATCGCTTGTGGTGCGGCCCAGGGTTTGGCAGTGGCCGCCAGTATCCCTTTGATTCCAGTCACCAGTCTCGAGGCGATGGCGGCGCTGACCGGCGCCGAGCGCGTGCTGGCGCTGCTCGATGCGCGGATGGGTGAGGTCTATTCCGGCCGCTATGTGCGAGTGGCCGACGGTTATCGGCTGGACGGCGAGATTTGCGTCGCCTCGCCGTCCAACGTGGCGCTGCCCGGTGATTCCGTCTGGCTGGCCTGCGGCAATGCGCCGGTGGCCTATCCCGTCATGCAGGAACGTTTGACGGCAGCCGGTATTGACGTGCAGCCAGGGGTTCTGCCGACCGCTTCGGCCCTGGCTCGGCTGGCGGCGCCGCGTGCCGAGCGGGGCGAGGGTATCGACCCGGCGCTGGCGGCGCCACTCTATATCCGCGACAAGGTTGCCAAAACGGTGGCCGAGCGCCTGGCCGACGGCGGACGGGCGTGAGCGAGCTGTCAATTTCGGCCGAGTTTTTCCCGATGAACGAGCACGACCTCGATGCCGTGGCGGCGCTCGAAGCATCGCTGCAGACATTCCCCTGGTCGCGGGGCAATTTCGCCGATTCGCTGAGCGCCGGCTACAGTGTCTGGGTTCTGCGTCTGGGTGGCGACCTGATCGGTTTTTCGGTGGTCATGTCGGTCATCGACGAGGCGCACCTGCTCAACATTGGTGTCTGCAGGCGTTACCAGGGGCAGGGCTATGGCGCCCGGCTGCTGCGCCACGCCATGGAGTGTGCCCGGCTGGGTGGGGCACGCATGCTGTTTCTCGAAGTCCGGCCCTCGAACGACAAGGCGGTCGAGTTGTATCGGCACTTCGGCTTTCGCCAGATCGGCCAACGCAAGGGCTACTACCCCGCGATCGTCGGCCGCGAGGACGGATTGATTTTTGAGAAGGAACTGGCATGAGCCTGAGCCGCGAGCAGATGCTGGTCGAGATGGGTATTTCGCCGATATGGGTGTTGCGGGAGAACGAACAGCCGGCCGCCGAATCCGTTACTGCCCCGCTCGCCGTTGCCGCGACCGGACAGCCCGAGTTGGCTCCGCCGCTACTGCAACCGACGGCAGCGCAGCCAGCTCCGCCGATCGCTCCAGCCGCTCCGCTTGGTGCGTCGGGAATGGCCGATATCGACACCCTGGATTGGCCGGAACTGGCCAGGCGGGTAGCGACGTGCCAGGCCTGCCCGCTGTGTCAGCAGCGCAAGCAGGCGGTGCTTGGGGTCGGCGATTTGCATCCGGACTGGCTGTTTATCGGTGAAGGGCCGGGCGCCGACGAGGATGCCCAGGGCGAGCCCTTTGTCGGGCAAGCCGGAAAGCTGCTTGACAATATGCTGGGCGCGCTCGATATCGCACGCGGCAACAAGGTCTATATCGGCAATGCGGTGAAATGCCGGCCGCCCGGCAATCGGACGCCGGAAGCAGCGGAACTGGCTGCCTGCCGGCCTTATCTCGAACGCCAGATTGCATTGCTCAAACCGAAGATCATCGTCCTGCTCGGCAAGGTCGCGGTGCACAGCGTGCTGCACGACGACAAGTCGCTCGCCTCGTTGCGTGGCAAACGTTTTGAGTATGCCGGGATTCCGGTCGTCGTGACCTATCACCCGGCCTACCTGCTGCGAAACCTGCCGGACAAGGCCAAGGCCTGGGAAGATCTGCTATTTGCCCGCCGCGTCTTGCGTGAAGCGGCCAGCCCGGTGCTGCCGTTCTGACCGACGGTTAGTGATGGGCCGAGTCGTCCAGATGCTGGACGTCGTCCTGAATCCTCTGGTTGGCGAGATGGCGCAGACGGATCATGTACATCAGTCCGCTGACGAAGAGGCCGAACAGCGTGACCACCCAGTGGATTGACAGGTCCATCCGGATCATCAGGTAGTAGAGCCCGGTCATGATCAGGATCGACAGATTCTCGTTGAAATTCTGCACCGCGATCGAATGGCCGGCCCCCATCAGGATGTGGCCACGATGCTGGAGCAGGGCGTTCATCGGCACCACGAAGAATCCGGAAAGGCCACCGATCAGGATCAGCAAGGGCACGGCCAGCCAGATGCTGTTGACGAAGTTCATGATCAGAACGATCAAACCCATGGCAATGCCGAGCGGGATGACCCGTACCGATTTACGCAGCGTGATGTACTTGGCGGCTACGATGGCGCCGATGGCGACGCCGACCGCGACCACCCCCTGCAGCAGGGACGCTTTGGAGAGGCCAAGATCGAGTGCGGTATCGGCCCACTTGATGACGATGAATTGTAGTGTGGCTCCGGCGCCCCAGAACAGCGTGGTGACCGCCAGGGATATTTGCCCCAGCTTGTCGCGCCAGAGTAGCGCCAGGCAATGGTTGAATTCGTGAATCAGGAAGAACGGGTTCTTCTTCAGCTGCTTGTGATCGACACCGGTATCCGGGACGTAAAGATTGAATAGCGTCGCCAGTAAATAGAGTACGGCAACGATCGACAAGGCCATTTCACCGACGGTATCGACCCCGGTGTTAATCAGCGGAAAGTCGAAGGCGAGCAGGACCTGGGAAATTTCCGGGCGGATCAGGGTGCCGCCGATGACCACCCCGAGAATGATGGCGCCGACGGTCAGGCCCTCGATCCAGCCATTGGCGACGACCAGCAGGCGATGCGGCAGGTATTCGGTGAGGATGCCGTATTTGGCCGGCGAGTAGGCAGCAGCGCCAAGGCCGACGACGGCATAGGCGAGCAGCGGATGGGCACCGAAGAACATCATGCTGCAACCGACGATCTTGATCAGGTTGCTGATGAACATCACGCGACCCTTTGGCATCGAGTCGGCAAAGGCGCCGACAAACGCCGCCAGCACGACGTAGGAGACCGTGAAGAAGGTTTTGAGCAGCGGTTCGTACTCGGATGGCGCATGCATCTCGCGAAGCGCGGCGATGGCGGCTATGAGCAGAGCGTTGTCGGCCAGCGCGGAAAAGAACTGCGCTGCCATGATGATGTAGAAGCCAAATGGCACTTGGACTTTTGTCTCGTTATAACTTTGGTCGAGGGTTATACCACGCTTTGGAAGTGGCGCAAGGCTTGCGGTGCGGTTCGAGTTGTGTATCGGCGGGCCGGTTAGCGCGAATCGTGATGGGGTGGTGGAGAGCCTGACGGTGCGAGGTTAAATTGCGATGACAGCATCGGAAATGCCGCAAGGACTCCTGAATTTTGATCAAAACCCGAAGTGCCCGGCGGAAGCGTTCGAGAATGTGATTGAATATCGCCCGCACTCATAATGGAGAACCATCATGGCTGACCGGCGCTTGCAGGTCTTTCATGCCGTAGCCAAAAATCTGAGCTTCACCCGCGCCGCCGATGCACTATTCATGTCTCAGCCGGCGGTGACTTTTCAGATCAAGCAACTCGAGGAGCAATACGGTACGCGACTGTTCGAACGGCGCCACGGCGGCATTTCGCTGACGCCGGCCGGCGAACTGGTGCTTTCCTTCGCCGAAAAGATTCTCGCCCTTTCTGACGAGATGGAAACCCGTCTTGGCGAAATGACCGGCGAGATGCGCGGCCCGCTGCTGGTCGGAGCCAGCACGACGATTGCCGAGTTCATGCTGCCGCGCGTGCTGGGCGAATTCAATGCGCTCTACCCGCAGGTCAGGGCGCGGCTGTTCGTCGCCAATTCCGAAAGCATCGAAGGACGGGTGGCCGAGCACACGCTCGATATCGGCCTGATCGAGGCGCCGGCCAAACTTCCCGGGCTAGCCAGCCAGATTTGCTGCGAAGACGAGTTGCAGGTGATCTGCACGCCGGACTACCCGCTGGCCGGCATGACCTCGGTCACGCCGAAAGTGCTGGCCGATTATGAATTCATTTCCCGCGAGCCGGGTTCAGGGACCAGGGAAATTACCGACAGTTATTTCCGCGCCCACAAGATCGCTCCGGAAACGCTGAAGACCCAGATGGAGCTGGGGAGCCCGGAGGCCTTGAAAGGCGTCGTGTCGACCGGCCTCGGATTTGCCATCGTCTCGCGGGCCGTGGTTGACAAGGAGATCCGGCTCGGCGGACTGGTCGCCATTGCGTTGCATCCGCCATTGAAACGCAGCCTCTATCTCGTTCATCCCCAGGACCGTTTCCAGTCGCGGCTGGCCGCGACCTTTATCGACTTTGCCAAGAGCAAACTGAAAGATCTGGCTTTATGAAGACTTCCCGTCCCATCCGGGCGCGTATCGCGCCGGCGGCCCTGCTACACAACTATCGCCTGGCCAAGCGTCATGCCTCCAGCGCCAAGGCCTGGGCCGTGATCAAGGCCAATGCCTATGGACACGGCCAGTGGCGGGCGGTCGAGGCGCTGCGTGGCGAGGCGGACGGCTTTGCCATGCTGGAGTGCGAAAACGCCGTCGCCTTGCGCGAAGCCGGCGTCACCCAGCCGATTCTGTTGCTTGAAGGCATCTTCAGTGCGCGTGACGTACGGGCGGTGATCGAGCACCGCCTGACGACGGTGATCCATTGTCTGGAGCAACTCGAAATGCTGGTCCGGGCCGGGCGTTTCGATGCGCCGGTCGCGGTCTGCCTGAAACTGAATACCGGCATGAACCGCCTCGGCTTTACAGCGCCCACCCTGGCCAAGGCCTGGGAGACGCTACGTCAGATACCGCAGATCGAAGTCACGCTGATGACCCATTTTGCCGAAGCCGACGGCGAGCGCGGCATCGCTGGTCAGCTTGAGCGTTTCCGGGCTTTGGCCGGCGACTGGAGTGGTCCGGTCTGTCTGGCCAACTCGGCGGCCATCCTGCGTCACCCGCAGGCGCACGGCGACTGGGTGCGGCCGGGCATCATGCTCTATGGCGCCAGCCCCTTTGCCGAACAGAGTGCTGCCGAACTCGGTCTGCAACCGGCCATGGCGCTGGAAAGTCGAATCATTGGCGTGCAGGATTTGGTGGCCGGCGACCGCGTCGGCTACGGCGGTACCTTCGTGGCCGAGCGCCCGATGCGGATCGGTGTCGTCGCCTGCGGTTATGCCGACGGTTACCCCGGCATGCGCCGAACGGTACGCCGATCGCGGTGATGGGCAAGCGTACGCAGACGGTCGGGCGGGTGTCGATGGACATGCTGGCCTGCGATCTGAGCGCCATCCCGGAAGCCGGCATCGGCGCCCCGGTCACGCTGTGGGGCAGGGGAGCCGCCGGCGAGGTGCCGGCCGACGAGGTGGCGGCCGCAGCCGGCACCATTGCCTACGAACTGTTCTGTGCCCTGGCGCCGCGGGTGCCGGTGGAAATCGGGGATATCTGAGTGGCCAAGGCGAAGTCGATCTACGTTTGTAGCGAGTGCGGGGCGAGCAGCCCGAAATGGCAGGGCCAGTGCCCGGGTTGCAGCGAGTGGAATACCCTGGTCGAAAGCGTGGCCGAGAAAAGCACGGGGCATCGCTTCGAGTCCTTGGCGCCGACGGCACGGTTGCAGACGCTGTCGCAAATCGAGGCCCGTGAAGTCGAGCGGGTGGCGACCGGGATCGGCGAATTCGACCGGGCGCTCGGCGGCGGACTGGTCTCCGGCGGAGTGGTGCTGATCGGTGGCGACCCGGGCATCGGCAAGAGCACCCTACTGTTGCAGGCGCTGGCCCATCTCTCGGCCGAGCACCGGGTGCTCTACGTCAGCGGCGAGGAATCGGGCGAACAGGTGGCTTTGCGCGCCCGCCGGCTTGGCCTCGACACCCGCGATCTGCAACTGATGGCCGAGATCAACCTGGAGCGCATTCTCGCTACCTTGCAGGCGGAAAAACCGCAGGTGGCGGTGATCGACTCGATCCAGACCCTGTGGTCCGATCAATTGTCGAGCGCCCCGGGTTCGGTGGCCCAGGTTCGCGAATGCGCGGCCCAGCTGACGCGGCTGGCCAAGCAGTCCGGCATCACCGTGCTGCTCGTCGGCCACGTCACCAAGGACGGAGCGCTGGCCGGGCCGCGCGTGCTGGAGCACATTGTAGACACCGTGCTTTATTTCGAAGGCGATACCCATTCCAGTTTCCGCCTGGTGCGGGCGATCAAGAACCGCTTTGGCGCGGTCAATGAAATCGGCGTGTTTGCGATGACCGAAACTGGGTTGAAAGGCGTGAGCAATCCCTCGGCACTGTTCCTGTCGCAACATGGCCAGGACGTCGCAGGCTCTTGCGTGATGGTGACGCAGGAGGGCACGCGTCCCCTGCTGGTCGAGATCCAGGCACTGGTCGATAGTGCCCACGGCAATCCGCGGCGCCTGACGGTCGGCCTCGAAGCGCAGCGGCTGGCCATGCTGCTGGCGGTGCTGCATCGCCACGCCGGGATTGTGTGCTTTGACCAGGATGTCTTCGTCAATGCCGTCGGTGGCGTCAAGATCACCGAGCCGGCGGCCGACCTGGCGGTACTGCTGTCGATAACATCGTCGTTGAAAAACAAGCCTCTACCATCGAAACTTATAGTATTTGGTGAGGTTGGCCTGGCCGGCGAGATCCGGCCGGCACCGCGCGGCCAGGAGCGGCTGAAGGAAGCTGCCAAGCTGGGCTTCACCCGGGCCCTGATTCCCGAGGCCAATCGGCCGAAACAGGCGATTGCAGGCATGGAGGTGATCGCCGTTAGGCGCGTCGAGGAAGCGGTGGCGCGGATCCGTGAGTTGGAATAAGCTGCCGGAATACTGATCTCCGCCACCATGTTCAACCTTTCGCGCTACTTCTCGACGGTCAGTTTTATCCTCATCGTGCTGGCGGCCGGGGTGTTGGGACCGTTCTACCGGCAACTTTCGCTGAAGCAGATTACCGAACTGGCCGAAAGCCGTAATGTGGCGATGGCGCAGGTTTTCGAGAATTCGCTGCGCAACCCCCTGGATAATCTGATGGACGCCTCGGTTGGGCGCGATGCGGATTTCCTCAAGCAATCCGTCGAGGCCAAGGAACTGAAGCAGAGCGTCGTTGCCCTGATGCGCCACACGGCGGTGATCAGGGTCAAGATCTACAACCGTCTGGGGATGACGGTCTTTTCATCGGACCCGGCACAGATCGGCGAAAACAGTCTGGATAACGCCGGATTCCGCGCTGCGATGAATGGCGTGGTGACCAGCGATCTGACACATCGGAACAGTATCGATACCTTCGAGGGGGCACGGGCCGAAGTCGATGTGCTGGCGAGCTACATCCCGGTAATGGCCAAGGACCAGTCAATTGAAGGCGTCTTCGAACTCTATCAGGACGTCACACCCTTCATGGTCCAGTTGCAGCGCAGCCTGTGGTGGGTCACGGCCGGCGTTTTCCTGGTCTTTGCCGCGCTCTACCTGATGCAGTACGTGGTGGTGCGACGCGCCCAGCGCATCCTCAAGGAGCAGGAAAGGCATATCGAGGCGGCGCGCGACACATTGGAGATTCAGGTCGAGGCGCGCACCGACGAGCTCAAGCGCACCAACACCCAGCTCAAGGCCGAGATTTCGGAGCGGCGGCAAGCCGAGAGCAAACTCAATTACCTGGCCTATCATGATCCCTTGACCGGCCTGGCCAACCGGCGCTGTTTCATTGAACGGCTGGAGTACAGCCTGCAGGAGTCGGGGCAGGAAGACCAACGGCTGGCTGTCTTGTTCATCGACCTCGACCAGTTCAAACAGGTCAACGACTCCCTGGGCCACGGCGTTGGCGATGAGTTGCTCATCGCTGTCGGGGCGCGGCTTTCCGAACATGTCGGGCTGATCGACATGCTGGCCCGCCTGGGCGGAGACGAATTCATCTGCCTGATGGAAGCGGTACGCAGCGAAGAAGAGGTGGAAATGCTGGCCCGCGAGATCATCGACGCCTTCGACACTCCCTTCCGTCTGGGCGACCATGAACTCTTCCTCTCGGCGTCGATCGGCATCAGCCTCTTTCCGGGCGACGGCTCGAGCGTTCTTGATCTGATGCGCAATGCCGATACGGCGATGTATCGCGCCAAGGCTGTGGGCCGCGGGCAGTTCCATTTCTATACCCCTGAAATGACGCGCGATGCCAGGGAGCGCATCCGCATGGAAAACCTGCTGCGCCGGGCGCTTGACCACGGCGAGTTTTCCGTCCACCTTCAGCCCCAGGTCGATACGCTGAGTGGCAGGCTGGTCGGGGCCGAGGCGTTGGTCCGCTGGAACAGCCCGGAACTCGGTCTGGTCATGCCGTCGAGCTTCATTCCGCTGGTCGAGGATTCGGGAATGATCATCCCGCTAGGCAACCTTGTATTGCGCGAAACCTGCCAGCAGGTGATGCAGTGGCGGCGGAGCGGATTCGACCTGCCGCGGGTCTCGGTCAATCTGTCGGTAAAACAGCTGGAAAGACCCGAGTTTATTGACACCCTGCGTGACATTCTCGACGAAACCGGCATGGATGCCGCCAGCCTGAAGCTGGAACTGACCGAATCGGTGGTCATGGGCGTCGGCGACGCCCGCAGCGTGCTGTTGCGCTTGCGCGAGTTGGGTATCAGTTTGGCGCTGGATGATTTCGGCACCGGCTATTCCTCGCTGAGCTACTTGAAAATGCTGCCGGTGCAGCAGTTGAAGATCGACCGTTCCTTCGTCATGGGCATCGGCAGCAATTCCGGCGACGAGGCGATTATCCGAACCATCATGGAGCTGGCGAACAGCCTGAATTTCGAGGTTGTCGCCGAAGGGGTCGAAACTGACGAGCAAGCCGCCTTTCTGGCGCAACTGGGTTGTCAGCAGTTGCAGGGGCATCTTCACGGACGGGCGGTCAACCCGGTCGAATTTCGCGCCCGCTGGGCGGCAGCTCAGTGATAGCTCTGTCCTGGCGGCTTCTTGGCCGGGAGCTTCGCTCCGGCGAGCTGCGCCTGCTGTTCGCGGCACTGGCCATCGCGGTCGCCGCCGTGACCGCGGTTGGCTTTTTTGCCGACCGCGTACGCCAGACCCTGGAGCGCGAAGCGCAACAGTTGATGGGTGGGGATCTGGTGCTGATCGCCGATCATCCCTTGCCCGAGCGGTATGTCGACGAAGCGCGGCGGCGTGGCCTGCGGATGGCGGAAACCCTGATTTTTCCCAGCATGGTGATTGCCGGCGAGCAAGCTCAACTGGCCGACCTCAAGGCGGTCAGCCCAACCTATCCGCTACGTGGTCAACTATCCACGTCGATGCGTCTCGGCGAGGCAGGGTTGCCGGTGGCCGGCGGCCCGGAGCCCGGTGCGGTCTGGCTTGATGAGCGGCTGGCGACCGCCTTGCAGGTCGGTCCAAACGACCAGGTGATGGTCGGCCGGCAGCATTTTCGCGTCGCGGCGATTCTGACGCTGGAACCCGATCGGGGCATCAACTTCTTCAGCTTGGCGCCCCGTCTGCTGATGCATCTGGATGACATTCCGGCTACCGGCCTGGTCCAGTTCGGGTCGCGACTGCGCTACCGCCTGCTGTTCGCCGGTGACGAAAAAGCGATCAGCCGTTTCAAGAGCTGGCTGAAGGAGCAACTGGTTCTCGGCGAGAGGCTGGAGGATGCCGAGAATGCGCGGCCGGAAATTCGCAACGCGCTGGATCGGGCGCAACGCTTCCTGGGTCTTGCCACCTTGCTGACCGTCGTGCTCTCGGCCGTTTCGGTGGCGCTCGCAGCCCGTCGTTACATGCAGCGCCACCTTGACGCCTGCGCCATCATGCGCTGCCTGGGGCTGACCCAGGGCCGGCTGATCAGCCTGCACGGCCAGCTCTTTGGCTGGTTGGCATTGATTTCGGCGGTGGTTGGCTGCCTGAGCGGTTTTGCCGCGCATTTTGTTTTGGTCGGCTGGCTCAGCAAGATGCTCGCCATCAGTTTGCCCATGCCTGGCTGGCTACCGCTCTGGCAGGGTGCAGCAGTGGCCGCCGTGCTGCTGTTCGGCTTTGCGCTGCCACCCCTGCTGCAACTCTCCAGGGTGCCGACCTTGCGCGTGCTGCGCCGCGAACTGGGGCCACCCCAGCCTTTTCTGCTCGGTGGCTATCTGCTCGGCTTTTGCCTGCTCGCCGGGCTGATCGTCGTCGTCGCTGGCGATGCCAAGCTGGGGGGGCTGGCGATCGCCGGGTTTACAGCAGCGCTCGGCGGGTTTTGGCTGCTCGGGCGGCTCGCGGTGAGCAGCGTGGCCCGTTTGCGCGGACCTTCCAGCTTTGGTTGGCGGCAGGGCCTGGCCAATCTCGGCCGACACGGCCCGTCGGCGGCACTGCAGATCGTGGCGCTGGCCATCGGCCTGATGGCCATGCTGCTGCTCACCGTCACCCGGGCTGAATTGTTCGATGCCTGGCAGCAGAGCTTGCCGGCCGATGCGCCCAATCGCTTCATCATCAACATCCAGCCCGACCAGCGCCCGGCCATAGCCGCGATGCTCTCCGCGGTTGGCGTCGAGGCCGAGCTGGCACCTATGGTCCGGGCGCGCCTGCTACGGATCGGCGAGCAGGCCATCAACCCGGGCAGTTTTCCTGACGACGAGCGGGCGCAACGGCTGGTCGCCCGGGAATTCAACCTGTCGTGGCGCAGTATGCTACCGCCCGGCAACCGGGTGACGGCGGGCCGCTGGTTTGCTCCGGGCGAGGCCGGGCAGGGCCTGGCTTCGGTCGAGGAGGGTCTGGCCCAGACCCTAGGCATCAAGGTCGGCGATGAACTGCTGTTCTCGATTGCCGGCGTCGAGAAGACGGTTCGTGTCAGCAACCTGCGCAAGCTGGAGTGGGATTCGATGCGGGTCAATTTCTTCGTGCTGACTCCGCCTGGGGTAATTGAGGACGTGCCGGCCAGCTACATCACCAGCTTTCATCTGCCGGAGCAGAATCCGGCATTCGGCACGCAACTGGTGGCGCGCTTTCCGAATCTGACCGTGATCGACATCAGCGTCGTGATTGAGCAGTTCCGGACAGTAATGGGGCAGGTTACCCGGGCAGTTCAGTTCATCTTCCTGTTTACGCTGGTGGCCGGCGCCATCGTGCTCTATTCGGCCTTGTTTACCGCGTTTGATGAGCGACGCTACGAAATGGCGGTGATGCGGGCGCTCGGGGCGCACCGGGTACAGTTGCGCCAGGCCATGCTGGTCGAACTGGCCATCGTCGGAGGTATCGCTGGCCTGATCGCCGCCGCCGGTGCCATGCTGCTCGGCCAGGTCATTGCGCAACAGGTATTCCAGATTGAGATGCGCGCCGATCCCTGGTTGCCGGCCATCTCCGCGCTGGGCGGTGCAGTTATCGCGATGAGTATCGGCTGGTGGGCGATGCGTCGGTTGTTGCAGACGCCACCGTTGCTTGCCCTGCGTGCCGCCGGCTAACTGCGCTTCCGTGTCAGCAGCGAGGATGTATTGTTGACCGGTTCACTCAGGTAAAATAGTGCATGGATTCAAATACTCAAATCAGCCGACCGCTGTTCGGCCACCGCAAATACTGGGCCCACCGTTTCGGCCCGGCCCCCTTCCTGCCGATGTCGCGCGCCGAAATGGACACGCTCGGCTGGGATTCCTGTGACGTCATCCTGATTACCGGCGACGCCTACATCGACCACCCCAGCTTCGGCATGGCGCTGATAGGTCGCCTGCTCGAAGCGCAGGGTTTCCGGGTCGGCATCATCTGTCAGCCAGACTGGAATTCGGCGGCCGATTTCAAGAAGCTGGGCAAGCCCAACCTGTTTTTCGGCGTCACGGCCGGCAACATGGATTCGATGGTCAACCGCTACACCTCCGACCGCAAGATCCGCTCCGACGACGCCTATACCCCGAACGCCGAACCCAACAAGCGGCCGGACCGTGCCGTCACCGTCTATGCCCAGCGCTGTCGCGAGGCCTTCACGGGTACGCCCGTAGTCATCGGCTCGATCGAGGCCAGCCTGCGTCGTATCGCCCATTACGATTATTGGTCGGACAAGGTACGCCGTTCCGTGCTGCCCGATTCCAAGGCCGACCTGCTAGTCTTCGGCAATGCCGAGCGGGCCATCGTCGAGGTCGCGCATCGCCTGGCCAAGGGCGAGAAGATCGGCGACATCCGCGACCTACGCGGCACCGCCTTCATGGTGCCGATGGGGTGGCTGCCGGGCGAAGATTGGGACGCCATGGATTCGACCTCGGTCGATACCCCGGGGCCGCTGGTCAAGCACGCCGATCCCTATGCGATGGATATGGGCAGTGCCGCCCCGGCGGCGACGGCACCCGGCGAACATCCGGTCCGCATCGTGTCGCAGGCCGAGCGTCTGGCGGCCCGCAAGGCGCGGCGCGCCCACACCGTCATCCGCCTGCCGTCCTATGAGCAGGTCAAGGACGACCCGGTGCTCTACGCCCACGCCTCGCGGACTTTTCACCTCGAATCCAATCCCGGCAATGCCCGGGCGCTGGTCCAGGCGCATGGCGAGCGCGACGTCTGGCTGAATCCGCCGCCGATTCCGCTGACTACCGAGGAACTCGACGCCGTCTACGAATTGCCCTACGCCCGCCGCCAGCACCCGGCCTATGGCGAGGCGAAGATTCCGGCCTGGGAAATGATCCGTTTCTCGGTCAATATCATGCGCGGCTGCTTCGGCGGCTGCACCTTCTGTTCGATCACCGAGCACGAAGGCCGCATCATCCAGAGTCGCTCGGAAGACTCGGTGATCCGCGAAATCGAGGAAATGCGCGACAAGACGCCAGGCTTTACCGGCATCGTTTCTGATCTGGGCGGGCCGACCGCCAACATGTTCCACCTCAAGTGCAAGGACGAGAAGATCGAATCGGCCTGTCGCCGACTGTCCTGCGTCTATCCGGAGATCTGCGAGAACCTGAACACCGATCACTCGCAACTGATCTCGCTGTATCGCCGGGCGCGTTCGATCAAGGGCGTCAAAAAGGTGCAGATTGGCTCTGGTCTGCGTTACGACCTGGCAGTGCGCTCGCCCGAATACATCAAGGAACTGGTCACCCATCACGTTGGCGGCTACCTCAAGATAGCCCCGGAGCATACCGAGGAGGGCGTGCTCTCCAAGATGATGAAGCCTGGCATCGGTGCCTACGACCGCTTCAAGCAACTGTTCGACCGCTTCTCGCGCGAGGCCGGCAAGGAGCAGTACCTGATCCCGTATTTCATCGCTGCTCACCCCGGGACGACCGACGAAGACATGCTGAACCTGGCGCTGTGGCTGAAGAAAAACAATTTCCGCCTTGATCAGGTACAGACCTTCCTGCCGACGCCAATGGCACTGGCGACGACGATGTACCACACCGAGCGTAATCCGCTGAAGAAGGTCAATCGTACCAGCGAGGAGGTCGGGGCTGTGCGCAACGGCCGCCAGCGCAAACTGCACAAGGCTTTCCTGCGCTACCACGACCCGGCCAATTGGCCGATGTTGCGCGAGGCGCTCAAGGAAATGGGACGCGCCGACCTGATCGGCAATGGCAAGAAACAGCTGATTCCGGCCTGGCAACCTGCGAGCGTGCCCGGCAAGGCCTGCGCCCAACCGGCAAGAGCAAGCCAGAATCAGCCTCGCCAGACGCCGCGTGCGGCGCTGCCCCGCGGCAACGTGGCGCCACGTCCGGCTCGTCCGGGTGGCCCCGTCGCACCGAAACGCAACCTGGCCCCGCGCAAACCACGTTAAACCATAAGACTCAGGGAAGTAGTACAGATGGAAAACACGACCACCACCTATGAAAAAATTGGCGGCGAGGCCGCCGTCGGCAAGCTCTGCGACCGTTTTTACGAACTGATGGATGCCACCCCACAATTTGCCGAATTGCGGGCCATGCATCCGGAAAGCCTGCAGGGGTCACGCGACAAGCTCTACATGTTCCTTTCCGGCTGGTTTGGCGGCCCGGATCTCTTCGTCGAGAAGTTCGGCCATCCGAAACTGCGGGCCCGCCACATGCCCTTCGCCATCGGGACCAAGGAGCGCGATCAGTGGGTGGCGTGCATGGTGCTGGCGATGGAGGATGTCGGTATCCAGGAAGATATTCGCAAGGTGTTGTTGAGTAATTTCTTCAATACCGCCGATTTCATGCGCAATCGCGAAGGCTGAGGTAGGGCGGGGCTCCGGGTCATTTGGGCTTATTGCGCTGCAACATGCGGCGGGCCGAATGTGCTAGAATGCCCGCCTTCCCGATCAAAGACTTAGGTTGCCCGCATGTCCGCTCGCCCCATTCGCAACATCGCCATCATTGCCCACGTTGACCATGGTAAAACCACCCTGGTCGACCAGTTGCTCCGCCAGTCCGGTACTTTTGCCGCTCACCAGCAGTTGGTCGAGTGCGTCATGGACTCCAACGACCTGGAAAAAGAGCGTGGCATCACGATTCTTTCCAAGAACACTGCGGTCGAGTACCAAGGCGTTCACATCAATATCGTTGACACCCCGGGCCACGCGGACTTTGGTGGTGAAGTCGAGCGCGTGCTGGGTATGGTCGATGGCGTGGTCCTGTTGGTCGATGCTGCCGAAGGCCCGATGCCGCAAACGCGTTTCGTCACCAAGAAGGCGCTGGCCCTCGGCCTGCGTCCAATCGTTCTGGTCAACAAGGTTGACCGCGACGGAGCCGATCCTGATCAGGCCGTCAATCTGACCTTCGACCTGTTCGACAAACTCGGTGCGACCGATGAGCAACTGGATTTCCCGATCGTCTACGCTTCCGGCCTCAATGGCTGGGCCGCCATGGAACTGGATCAGCCGCGCGAAAACATGATTCCGCTGTTCGATACGATTCTTCGTCATGTGCCGGCTCCGGATACCGACATCGAAGCGCCGCTGCAGCTCCAGATTACTGCCCTTGATTACTCCTCCTACGTGGGTCGTATCGGCGTCGGCAAGATCAATCGCGGCAAGGTCAAGACCGGTCAGAACGTGCTGGTCATGTTCGGCACCGAAGAAGAAGCTGCAGAACATGAGCGCACCCCGATCAAGGCCAAGATTGGCCAGGTGTTTGGTTACAAGGGCCTGAACAAGATCGAGCTGGATGAGGGCCACGCTGGCGATATCGTCCAAATCACCGGTATTGAAGATCTGGTGCTGGGCTGTACCGTGACCGATCCGGAGCAACCGGAATCGCTGCCGCTGCTCAAGATCGACGAGCCGACCTTGTCCATGCAGTTCATGGTCAACACCAGCCCGCTGGCCGGTACCGAAGGCAAGTTCGTCACCAGCCGCCAGATCCGTGATCGCCTGCATAAAGAACTGCTGACCAATATGGCCCTGCGTGTACATGACACCGGTAACGGTGACGTGTTCGACGTCGCCGGTCGTGGCGAATTGCACCTCGGCATCCTGCTCGAAAACATGCGTCGCGAAGGCTATGAACTGGCCGTCGGTCGTCCGCGCGTCGTCAAGAAGACGATCAACGGTGTCGAGTGCGAGCCGTATGAAATGCTGACCGTCGACGTCGAAGAGGATACCCAAGGCGGCGTCATGGAAAGCCTCGGTATGCGCAAGGGTGACCTGCAGGACATGGTGCCGGACGGTCGTGGTCGCGTCCGTATCGAATACCGTATCCCGGCACGTGGCCTGATCGGCTTCCAGGGCGAATTCATGAACCTGACGCGCGGCAACGGCCTGATGAGCCACGTGTTTGACGAATACGCCCCGGTCAAGGACGGCAGCGTAGCCGAGCGTCGCAATGGTGTGCTGATTTCCCAGGACAACGGCGAAGCCGTCGCCTACGCACTGTGGAAGCTGCAGGATCGCGGCCGCATGTTCGTCAGCCCAGGCGACAAGTTGTACGAAGGCATGATCATCGGAATCCACAGTCGCGAAAACGATCTCGTGGTCAATCCGATCAAGGGCAAGCAACTGACCAACGTCCGGGCTTCCGGTACCGATGAAGCTGTTCGCCTGGTGCCCCCGGTCCAGCTCAGCCTGGAAGCCGCCGTCGAGTTCATCGAAGAAGACGAACTGGTCGAGTTGACGCCGAAGTCGATTCGCCTGCGCAAGCGCTTCCTGACCGAAATCGAGCGCAAGCGCTCCCAGCGGGCATGATTTGATAATCTGGTAATTCTCAGGGCCGCCCGATAAGGGATGGGCTCGGGGCAGAAAAAAGGCGACCAACTCGGTCGCCTTTTTTCTGCCCCGATTTTCCTGTGATGTTGCCTCAGCCTCGGCTTTCCAGCTGGGCCAGGAATCTGGCAGCAAATTCGCTGGCCGGCAGTGGGCGGCTGATCAAATAACCCTGGATCACATCGCAGTCGAGTGCGCGCAAACAGTCCAGTTGCTCAGTGGTTTCGACGCCTTCGGCAATCACCGTCAGGGACAGGTTATGGGCCATGACGATAATGGCGCGGACCAGCGCCTGGCTGCGTTGGCTTTCCTCTGGTGAGGTCAGGTCGATGATGAAAGATCGGTCGATTTTCAGAATACTGATCGGCAACCGGCGCAGATAGGAGAGTGAAGAATAGCCTGTTCCAAAATCGTCAAGGGCGATGCGGACACCCGATTCACGGAAATTCTGCAATTCGTCCAGACTCCCGGTTTCGGCATGGAGAAGCACCGATTCGGTGACCTCAACCTCCAGTGCGCCAGGTGGGAGTCCGGCTGCCCGCAGCTTGTCGAGCACTAGGCGTGAAAGGGCGGGGCGCCAGAACTGGCGTGGCGACAGGTTGATCGCGATTGGCGGCGTATCTCCCGTCAGGCGGCGCCATTCGAGAATATGGGCAATTGCCCGATCAATTACCCAGTCACCGATCGAAATGATCAACCCGGTATCTTCGGCGACCGGAATGAAACGGTCGGGAGGAATGTATTGGCCGGCGTGGCGCCAGCGCAGCAAAGCTTCGGCACCGGTCAGTCGGCGACTGACAGCATCCACCTGGGGTTGAAAATGCAATTCCATCTCGTTTTGCTCGATGGCCATTCGCAGTTGGGTTTCCAGTGTGACGCGTGCCAGCAGACGCTGATTCATCAGGGCAGTATGTGCACGAATCGAATTGCCTCCCGCCGCCTTGGCTTCGTACATCGCCGAATCGGCATTTTTCAGCAGGGTTTCGCCGTCCGCAGCATCATCCGGATAGATGGCTAATGCCAATGCTCGCGCTGGTGAAGAAATCAGCCCCGAACCCGGAGAAGGTCGTGGTGATCAGTTCTCGAAGCTGACCGGCTGCAGTCAGGGCGACCGACAAATCGGCGACCGGTGACATCAGGACAATGAATTCATCGCCTCCTTGGCGAAACAAATGGCAGCCGGCTGGCAGATTGGCTCCCAGGCGCTGGGCAACGCCCTGGAGCAGTTGATCGCCAGCCCGGTGACCCAGGGTGTCGTTGATGTTCTTGAAGCGATCGAGATCGATGAACAAAACTGCAAGGCGTTCGCTGCGTTGCCGGACGCGCTCGATTGATTCGGCGAGTTGTTCGGCGAGTAGGAGGCGATTGGGCAAGCCGGTCAGGTCGTCATGATGGGCCAAGAACTCCATGGCCTCCTGGTGGTTGCGCCGGTCGGTTATGTCGGTAACCGAGCCGACCATTTGGTAGGCCCGACCCCGGCGATCACGGACGGCAATGCCACGCGAGGCGATCCAGATATAGGTACCGTTGTGAGCCCGGACCCGATATTCGCAGTAGAAGTAGTCGGTCTCGCCTTTGAGATGTTCTGCAACGGCAGCATTGTAGAGGGCGACATCATCCGGATGAACCAGTTTTAGCCAGGCATGGGTATCGGGAAGAAAATCTTCCTGATAGCCAAGGATTTCCAGCAATCGACTACCTGTATGGAGTTCTTTGCTGATCGGGTTCCATTCCCAAAAACCATCGTGCGCGGCGAGCATGGCCATTTCGTAAGCCTGTCGCACGCGCCACAACTTGTGCCATTCGCTCCAGACCAAGAGGGCAAACGCACTTAGTGTGAAGGCGAGCAGCGTATTGGCCAGCCAGTCGGTACCGACATGCAGGCGCCAGGCGCCGATGACAAGAAGGGCGAGCAGGCTGGTGGTCAGCCATAGGCGCTGGCGAAGTGATTGTCGGTGCTGCGACGTGTGGCGTCCGGAAGGCGGGTGCATTGACCGGCGGTTTGGTCAGCCGCCAGTCATCGACATGAAACGAACGACCTGCGGTTCATCCATCTGCTTGGTGAAATCGTGACCGTAGGGCTTGATACCCATGCTGTCCATGATGGCCTGGCGCAAGGCATCGTCGCTGCTATGGGCGTGCAGGACCTGGAGCAGGTTGATCGCATCGTTTTGCCCCAGGCAGGGGTAAAGTTCGCCTTTGGCCGTAATCCGCACGCGGTTGCAGGTATCGCAGAAATTGTGACTATGTGGCGAGATGAAGCCGATACGCGATTCGGAACCGGGTATGCGCCAGTAGCGCGCCGGACCACCAGAGTTCTCGGTAGATGGCAGCAACTCAAAGCGTTTGGCCAGAACGTCGCGGGTCTCTTCGGAGGAGATATAGCTGGTGTTTCGACCATGAATATCGCCGAGCGGCATTTCCTCGATAAAGGAAATGTCGAGTTCGTTATCGACTGCAAATTGAACCAAATCTGAAAATTCGTCGTCATTGGTGCCGCGCATCATGACTGTGTTGAGCTTGGTTCGGGTAAAGCCGGCGGCGCGAGTGGCCTCGATCCCTCTCATGACCTTTCTCAGGTCGCCGATCCGGGTGATCTTCTTGAAACGTTCTGCCTGCAGGGTATCCAGACTGATGTTGATGCGCTTCACCCCCGCAGCATGAAGCGGGCGGGCGAAACGATCGAGTTGCGAACCGTTGCTGGTCAATACCAGGTTATCAATGCCGGGCAGGGCGCCCAAGCGCTCGATCAGCCACATGGCGTTCTTACGAACCAGCGGTTCGCCACCGGTAATTCTCAACTTCGTGACGCCGAGTCCGGCGAAAACCGTAACTACGCGAAGGCACTCTTCAAGGCTCATCACTTCGTGGTGCGGCACGAAGGTCATTTCCTCAGCCATACAGTAGGTGCAACGAAAATCACAGCGATCGGTAATCGATAGCCGAACATAAGTAATACGTCGCCCATACTTATCGACCAGCGTGCCGTCGGCGTGCTGTTGAGTTGTTGACACAATGGTCGGCTTGAAGTCGGCAAACCCGGCTGGTGTGGATTCCGGCCTCAGTGTTTCGTTATGCATGGTTTATTTTCGTTGTTGCCGAAAGGGCAACTCAGTTGTCTCATGGGTGATTATCAGTATCGACGCCTCTCCACACAAGTAGATGGATCAAAAACCGTAAAGTTCCTGGCGGCGCGACTCTCCAACTCAGCAAGAGGGCTGGTGCTATTATGGGTCCGATATAGGGACGCATACGGCGATTGCATTGTGAAACTCGGCGACACAAAATCCATGCTGCGAAAAAATTTTGACAACAAAAAGCCCAGGCTTTTGACCTGGGCTTTTTGCTTGAAACATTTGGCTCCCCGACCTGGGCTCGAACCAGGGACCTACGGATTAACAGTCCGGCGCTCTACCGACTGAGCTATCGAGGAACAGAGGTCCGCATTATAGGGAGCGACCCCTCTAGCGTCAAGCATCTTGTAGTATTTTAAGAAGAAAAACCTTGGTTTATGGAACCTAAACTAGTTTACGCAAAAACGCCGACCGGGGACGAGGCGGTAAGGCAAAGTACACGCGTTGTCCAACGCAATCTGCGCATGGTGCTCGTCCTGGTCGACGGCAATCTGACGGTCCAGGATCTGGCCGCGAAGATCGGCAATTTGCATCTGGTCGAAAGCGCATTGCGGGAACTGGAAGAAGGCGGGTTTATCTCGCCTAGTTTCGAAGCGGTGTCGATTTGGGATGACAACAAGCTGCAAGCCCGAAATGACCAGATTTCCGCACTTTCACAATTCTCAACTTTTGGTCCCAAAACGCCCACTACCGAAAAAGTAGCGGGTCCGGGGGAGGTTGGCAGGCATTCCCACTCATTCGACAAACCATCCCCGAGGCCTTCACCGAAGGCGGGAGGCGAAAAGTTTCTGTTTGAACCCGATCGGCCGCCTGAGGTGCTGCTCCGTGACGGCGAGAGGAGGATTTCCGTACGGAAAGCGATCACCAGCGGATTGCTGCTCATCGTCGTTTTGCTGATTGGACTCGGAGTTTTCTATCCTTATGACAATTTGAAGCCGGCAATCGAGAGTGCAGCGACTCAGTACTTGCAGACCCCGGTGAAAATCGGCCATGTTGGGTTGAGTTTTTCACCGATGCCGCTACTGAATCTGGAGGACATCCGTCTCGGGGAGGAAGCCGATTCCCGGATCGAAACAATCCATATTGCATCCCCTCACTTGTTGCTCGGTAGCGGGATGCGCCGGATTCCCAGTGTGACTGCCTCCGGCGCTGCGCTGACCGCCAATCGACTGGTTGCTATCTTCTCGACGCTCGGCGCGGTGCCGGCAAGCTCGGAAAACAAGTTGCTGATTCAGCAACTTCGTGTCGACCATAGTCTGGTGAGCATTCGCGATCTGGCTCTTCATGATATTTCCGGCGAAATTCTGTTCAAGGCGGATGGAACTGTCGAAAGATCGTCATTTCAGGCAGCCGAACACAGCATTCGGCTGGAAGCGGCGCCAAGTCCTCAGGGAATACTGCTCAACATCGAGGGGTTGGGTTGGAAGCCGGGAGGTTTGCCGGCTTCCTTCAGCTCTCTGCAGGCCAAGGGCCTCCTGCAAAAGGACAAGCTGCTGATTCAGAATCTGGATACCGTGTTTCTGGGCGGCATCGTCAAGGGAAACTGGCTGCTCGACTGGCGGAGCGGCTTGGTCATGGCCGGAGAAGCAACGCTGAGCCGGCTGGATTGCCGCATGATTAGCGCAGCTTTTGCCCCATCCTTAAGGCTGGAAGGGGAACTCGGCGGCACCCTCCGCCTGCGGGGCGGCGGCAACGACTGGGAAAGTCTGTGGCACAGTGTTGAGGCCATGCTGGATGCCGATGTTGCCCGGGGCATTTTGCACGGTGTAGACCTCGGCGAAGTGGCTCGTCGCGGAACGGGTTCGGTAGTGCGTTCGGGAGCAACGAAATTTGACCGCCTGCGCGCGAAGCTCACGATCAATTCAGGCCGGACAATGGGGCGCGACGTTCACCTGGATGTCGGCATGATGACCGCCGCAGGGGAGTTTGTGGTCAACCGCGATCGTGTTGTAGATGGCAGTCTGACAGTGGGGATAAAGACGTCGGTATCGAGTTGGGTCGTGCCGGTCCGGATTTCTGGCGTATTGCCGGATCTGGTGGCCTCGGGCACTCAATAAAAAAGGCGAGACCGGAGTCTCGCCTTTGACTGGTGCAACAGGCGATCAGGCCTTGGTGACGGCCGCGATGGCCTTGGCCACGTAGTCCAGATTCTTGGTGTTCAGCGCAGCCAGACAGATGCGGCCAGTGGACACAGCGTAGATGCCGAACTCTTCGCGCATGCGATCTACCTGGGCGGCGGTCAGGCCGGTGTAGGAGAACATGCCGCGCTGCTGGGCAACGAATGAGAAGTCCTGGGTTACGCCTTGAGCCTTGATGGCATCGACCAGACCGGTGCGCATGGCGCGGATGCGATCGCGCATGCCGGCCAGTTCGGCTTCCCACATCTGGCGCAGTTCGGCAGATGCCAGCACGCCGGCAACCAGCGCGCCGCCATGGGTCGGTGGGTTGGAGTAGTTAGTGCGGATGACGCGCTTTACCTGCGACATCACGCGAGCCGATTCGTCCTTGCTGGCGGTGATGATGGACAGGGCGCCGACTCGTTCGCCGTACAGCGAGAAGTTCTTGGAGAACGAGCTGGAGGCGAAGAACTGCAGGCCGGATGCAGAGAAGGCGCGAACGGCCACGGCATCGGCATCGATGCCGTCGGCAAAACCCTGGTAGGCCATGTCTAGGAAGGGCACCAGACCGCGTTCCTGGCAGATGGCGACGACTTCGCCCCACTGGGCATCCGACAGGTCGGCGCCGGTCGGGTTGTGGCAGCAGGCGTGCAGGACGATGACTGAGCCGGCGGCCAGGCTGTTCAGGCAGTCCTTCATGCCGGCGAAGTTAACGCCACGGGTGGCCGCGTCGTAGTACGGATAGTTCTCGACGACGAAGCCGGCGGATTCGAACAGGGCGCGGTGATTTTCCCAGGACGGGGCGCTGATGTAGACCTTGGCGTTCGGGTTCAGGCGCTTCAGGTAATCGGCACCGATCTTCAGGGCGCCGGTGCCGCCGAGGGCCTGGGCGGTGATGACCTGGCCCTTGGCGATCAGTTCGGAGTCCTTGCCTAGCAGCAGGTTCTGCACGGCGGTGTTGTAGGCGGGGTTGCCTTCGATCGGCTGGTAGCCGCGCGGCAGCGCCGCCTTGACGCGGGCATCTTCGGCGGTCTTGACGGCGGCGAGGAGGGGAATCTTGCCGTTGTCGTCGAAATAGACGCCAACGCCGAGGTTGACCTTGGTGCTACGCGTGTCGGCATTGAATGATTCGTTCAGGCCGAGGATGGGATCACGCGGGGCCATTTCCACCGCAGCAAAGATCGAAGAGGACATAAAGACTCCATGGAATAATAGGAACACTGTCCGCGCAGCGCCTTCGCTACGCGAGGAATAACCGAAGAATTTTAGCATGAGCGAAACCAAGACCAGCATCCCGGTTGTCTGCTTTGAAGGCAGCCCGTATCGATTGCACCAGCCGTTTCCACCGGCCGGCGATCAGCCCGAGGCGATTCGCCAGCTGGTCGAAGGGCTGGAGGATGGCCTCTCCTTTCAGACACTGCTCGGCGTGACCGGCTCCGGCAAGACCTACACGATGGCCAACGTCATCGCACGGACCGGTCGCCCGGCATTGGTGCTGGCGCCGAACAAGACGCTGGCGGCACAGCTGTATTCGGAATTCAGGGAGTTTTTCCCGGAAAACGCCGTCGAGTACTTCGTTTCGTACTATGACTACTACCAGCCCGAGGCCTATGTTCCGTCGCGCGACCTGTTCATCGAAAAGGACAGCGCGATCAACGACCATATCGAACAGATGCGTCTGTCGGCCACCAAAAGTCTGATCGAGCGGCGCGACGTCGTGATCGTGGCTACCGTGTCATGCATCTACGGCATCGGCGACCGCGACGAATACCACAACATGATCCTGACCATGCGGGTCGGCGACAAGCTGGATCAGCGCGCCATGGTCAAGCGTTTGTCCGACATGCAGTACGAGCGCAACGACGTGGATTTTCATCGCGGCATCTTCCGTGTGCGGGGCGACATCATCGACATCTTTCCGGCCGAACATGCCGAGCACGCCATCCGTGTTTCGCTGTTCGACGACGAAATTGAAAGCCTGCAATTCTTCGATCCGCTGACCGGGCATCTCTTGCACAAGGCCCTGCGCTTCACCGTTTTCCCGGCTTCCCATTACGTCACGCCAAGAAGCACGGTGCTACGGGCCATTGAAGGCATCAAGCAGGAACTGCGCGAGCGCATCGACTACTTCGCGAAAAGCAACAAGTTGGTCGAAGCCCAACGTATCGAGCAACGCACAAAGTTCGATCTCGAACTGCTTGACCAGATCGGCTTCTGCAAAGGTATCGAGAATTACTCGCGGCACCTTTCCGGACGCAAGCCGGGCGAGGCGCCGCCGACGCTGATCGACTATCTGCCGTCCGATGCCCTGATCTTCATCGACGAATCGCACGTCTCGATCGGCCAGGTTGGCGGCATGTACAAGGGTGACCGGTCGCGCAAGGAAAATCTCGTCGACTACGGCTTCCGGCTACCGTCGGCGCTCGACAACCGGCCGCTGCAGTTCAACGAGTTCGAAGCGCATTTGCGGCAGACGATATTCGTCTCGGCAACGCCGGCCGAATACGAGAACCAGCATGCCGGGCAGGTCGTCGAGCAAGTTGCCAGACCAACCGGGTTGATCGACCCGGAGGTCATTGTCCGACCGGCTTCGACGCAAGTCGATGATCTGTTGCTTGAGGCCAAAAAGCGCGTCGCGGCGGGCGAGCGCGTGCTGGTAACGACCCTGACCAAGCGTATGGCCGAGGACCTGACGGACTTCCTGGCCGACAACGGAATCAAGGTGCGTTATCTGCACTCGGATATCGACACGGTTGAGCGCGTCGAAATCATCCGCGATCTGCGCCTGGGCGAGTTCGATGTCCTGGTTGGCATCAACCTGCTGCGCGAGGGCCTGGATATCCCCGAGGTTTCACTGGTTACCATTCTCGATGCCGACAAGGAAGGTTTTCTGCGCTCGGAGCGCTCTCTGATTCAGACAATAGGCCGTGCCGCCCGCCACATCAATGGCACAGCGATCCTCTATGCTGATACGATTACAAAATCCATGCAGCGCGCCATCGCCGAAACCGAGCGACGGAGGGAGAAACAGATTGGCTTCAACGTGGAGCACGGCATCACGCCACGCGGAGTGTCCAAGAGGATCAAGGACATTATCGACGGTGTTTATGATAGCGGTACCGCGCAGACCGAACTGAAGGTGGCACAGCGTCAGGCCGCCTACGAAGCAATGGATGAGAAGACGGTTGCCAGGGAAATCAAGCGGCTCGAAAAATTGATGCTCGAGTGTGCGAGAAACCTGGAATTCGAAAAAGCGGCGGCGGCTCGCGACGAACTGTTCCAGTTGAAGGAGCGGGTATTCGGCGCGGTGCGGCACGACCCCAACGGAGATGAGACGAAATGAGCTTTCGCGTGCTGCTCGTCTGTATGGGCAACATCTGCCGCTCACCAACGGCAGAGGGCGTAATTAGAAAATATATTAAAAATAATGGGTTAGTCGATGCAGTTGAAGTTGATTCTGCGGGTACGCATGGCTACCATGTCGGCGAGGCACCCGATTCGCGTACTCAGCGGGCAGCTTCGGCCCGCGGCTACAATCTGACCCAGTTACGAGCCCGTAAGGTCGCCCGCCAGGATCTCGACTATTTCGACCTGATTCTGGCCATGGACAAGAGCAATCTCGACAACCTCTGGCGCATGGCGACACCGGAGCAAAAGGAGCGAATCAAGCTGTTCATGGATTACGCCAAGAATTTCGACGATGACGAAGTGCCGGATCCTTACTATGGCTTGGGCCACGGCTTCGATCTGGTGCTGGATATGGTCGAGGATGCAGCCCAGGGGCTGATTGAAGAAATCAAGCAGAAAATCGGCAGAACCTGAACTGGTTCTCTATCAATAAAAAGGGGCACCCGAAGGTGCCCCTTTTTTCGTCCAGCTATCCGGAATTACTTGCCGGTTTCGACCATCACCAGCGGCGCCTCTTCGGCCTGCTCGGCAAGCGGCTTCTGCTTGCGGGGCGGCCCAGTTTGACCGGTGCTTCGGATTGAGCAACGACGGCTGGCGCTGTGGTCTGTACCAGAACCAGTCCGTTATCGGCCAGAGTCTTATCCAGATCGACGGAGGCAACGACGGGCGGGGTCGGGACAGGAGCGTTGACGCTGCTCTCGACTTCAACCTCAACTGCAACGACCTCTACCGGGGGGGCTCGACGATGGGTGTAGCCACTTCAGCGGCTACCGGCTGGACTTCAGAAACTACCGTCGTTTCCACGACCGGGGTTGCAATCTCGATTGAAGCAGCGGTTTCCACTGCCGGGATCATGACTACGACCGGTTCCTGGTCGAGCAGGGGGGTTGGGGCTTCGTTGATTACTGACGCGCTTTCCTCTACCTGCGGCGCTGCGGATGTGGCTTCAGCTTCCGGACGACGTTCGCCACGGCCGCGGCCGCCGCGACGACCACGGCGACGTGCGCCTTGCTCCTCGCCGTTGCCGGCCTCCTGGCCCTCACCCGAATTTGGCGGCGCACCGATTGCGGAAACATCATTTGCCGCAACGTCGGTAACCGGTTTGCTTACGTTGGCGTCGGCCTGCTGGCGTTCGCCGCGCTCCTTGCGCTCGCCTCGCGGACGACGCTCCTTGCGCTCGCCACTGGCGGCGGCCGCTTCGTCGCGAGGAGGCTTTTCGCCGGTACGCTCATTGCGATTGCCACGCTCTTTGCGCTCTGCCGGCTCATGGTTGCGGTCACCGCGCTCTTCGTCGCGGCGATTGGCGTTACGTCCCCCACGGCGACCATCACGACCTTCGCCGCGTTCGCGGCGACCGTCGTTGCGTCCTTCGCGAGCCTTCTTGGCCGGCTCGGGAGCGGGTGCCGGTTCGACCGCTTGCGGTGCGCTACGGAACCAGGCAGCGATTTTCGAGAACAGACCGCCTTCGGATTTGGCAGGCGCTTGTACCGGTGCCTCAACCGTTTTCTCGGCAAAAAGCGGAGCCGGCTGTTCCGGCGAAATGCTCTTGACCATCGCCTCCTGGCGCGGTTTGGCAGCTTCCTGCTGGGTTGCCTGCTTGATCGCCTCCTCGGTCGGTGCGTCGACCATCTTGTAGGAGGGCTCGCGGATGTCTTCGTTGTTCAGATCGTCGTGGCGCAAGCGGGTAATGGTGTGCGCCGGCGTTTCGAGATGGATATTCGGGATCAGCAGGATGGTGACCTTGTGACGCAACTCGATGGCCTGAACTTCCGGACGTTTTTCATTGAGCAGGAAGGTGGCGACATCGACCGGAACCTGGACATGCACGGCGCCGGTGTTTTCCTTCATCGCTTCTTCTTCAAGGATGCGTAGGATATGCAGCGCAGCGGACTCGCAGGAGCGGATGTGACCGGTGCCGGTGCAGCGTGGGCAAGAGATATAGCTGGTTTCGGCCAGGGCAGGACGCAGGCGCTGACGGGACAGTTCCATCAGGCCGAAGCGGCTGATCTTGCCCATCTGGACGCGAGCGCGGTCGAAGCGCAGCGCATCGCGCAGGCGGTTTTCGACTTCGCGCTGATTGCGCTGGTTTTCCATATCGATGAAATCGATGACGATCAGGCCACCGAGATCGCGTAGGCGCAACTGGCGAGCCAGTTCTTCAGCCGCTTCCATGTTGGTCTTGAAGGCGGTTTCTTCAATATCGGCACCCTTGGTAGCGCGCCCGGAATTGACGTCGACCGCGACCAAGGCTTCGGTGTGGTCGATGACGATGGCACCACCGGACGGCAGATTGACCTGGCGGACAAATGCGGTTTCGATCTGGTGTTCGATCTGGAAGCGGGAGAACAGTGGCACATCGTCACGATAGCGCTTGACGCGATTGACATTGGCCGGCATCACCGTGCCCATAAAGGCGCGGGCTTGGTCGTAGACCTCGTCGGTGTCGATGAGGATTTCGCCGATTTCCGAATGGAAGTAGTCGCGAATGGCGCGAATTACCAGGCTACCTTCGAGATAAATCAGGAAAGCCCCGTTCTGTTGCTTGGCGGCGCCTTCAATGGCAGTCCATAGTTGCAGCAGATAGTTCAAATCCCACTGCAGTTCTTCAGCCTGGCGGCCGATGGCCGCAGTGCGTGCGATCAGGCTCATGCCGTTGGGCACTTCGAGTTGATCCATGGTGTCGCGCAATTCGGCGCGCTCGTCACCGTCAACTCGACGGGAGACGCCGCCGCCGCGCGGGTTGTTCGGCATCAGAACCAGATAGCGGCCAGCCAGGGAAACATAGGTGGTGAGGGCGGCACCCTTGTTGCCACGCTCGTCCTTGTCGACCTGGACGATCAGTTCTTGGCCTTCTTTCAGCGCTTCGTTGATCTTGGCGCGGGAAACTTCGACACCGGGCTGAAAGTAAGCGCGCGAGACTTCCTTGAAGGGCAGGAAACCATGGCGATCGGCACCATAGTCGACGAAGCAGGCTTCGAGGCTGGGTTCGATGCGGGTGATGACACCCTTGTAAATGTTGCTCTTGCGTTGCTCTTTGCTGGCGGATTCAATGTCGAGATCAATCAGTTTCTGACCATCGACAATGGCGACACGGAGTTCTTCCGCCTGTGTCGCATTGAATAGCATGCGTTTCATTGTTTTGGGGCTCCAGCGCACCAGGGCACGCTGCAACGGAACACCCGTACAGGGCAGCGACAGTTTCAGTTATCGGGTTGCGTCATAGGTAAATGGCGATGGCGACGATGAAAGTGCTGATCAACAACGGTTGCGTGCTTTTTCTTGAAATGCGCAACCTGAAAATTCCTGCAACGGGCAATCCGTGCGTGCTTACGGCGGGCTAATCCATTAACATCACTACTTTTGGTGAGTGAACTTAACCAGTCGTTTTACGTTGGTCTGGCTTGTGCAAGTCGCGCAAGAGAGACTTCGGAGCCTGCCGCGTGGCGGTCGCGCTTTCAGTGCGAGGCAAACGGTCTGATGGTTCGGAATCTCTTGCAAACCGAGACGTAAAACGTGGGCAGTATATTAGAAAATGAACAGTGCTGGTAACAATTCCGTCACCCATCTGGTGATCGGCGAAGAAGAGCAGGGCCAGCGTCTCGACAACTTTTTGATTCGCGTTTGCAAGGGGGTGCCGAAGAGTCATCTCTATCGCATTCTGCGTAGCGGCGAAGTACGGGTGAATAGCGGGCGGGTCGATGCGACCTATCGCCTACGTGCCGGCGACAAATTACGCATTCCGCCGATTCGCCTCGCCGAGCGTCCACAAAACGAAGTCGACGAGGCTGCCAAGCAGCGCGTCGATCTCCCAATCATCTATGAAGACGATGCGCTGCTGGTCATCGACAAGCCTGAAGGTATCGCGGTGCATGGTGGCAGCGGGGTCAGCTTCGGCGTCATCGAAGCCTTGCGTCGACAACGACCACTGGCCAAGTTTTTGGAACTGGCGCATCGACTCGACCGCGAAACCTCCGGCATTCTTCTCGTCGGAAAAAAACGACTCGCCCTGACTGCGCTACACGATATGTTTCGCGAGCACGGCGCCGGTGCTGACAAACGTTACCTGGTATTGGTTAAGGGGCGCTGGATGAACAATACCCAGCACGTCAAACTGCCTTTATACAAATTCCTTACTGAAAGCGGCGAGCGGCGGGTTTCGGTCAATTCCGAAGGCAAGCCGTCGCATACTGTTTTTCGGCTGCTGGCGCGTTGGCCCGAGATGAGCCTGCTTGAAGCGCAACTAAAAACCGGACGGACGCATCAAATACGCGTTCATCTCTCGCACCTTGGCTTCCCGATTCTGGGTGACGAAAAATATGGCGATTTCATACTCAATAGGAGCCTGAAGCGCGACGGACTAAAACGTATGGCGCTGCATGCCTGGCGGATGGTTTTCCGCCATCCGCTGACAGCGACACCGATGGAATGCGTCGCAGCACTACCTGACGGGATCAAATCCTATATTGCTGCGGTCGACCAGCAACAGGCACGGGAATTCAGCGCTGAGAATGTTGGCGATATTTTTGCAAAGGGTACGTCAGGCAAATGAAATACGAGCTTGTTGTTTTTGATTGGGATGGCACACTGCTTGACTCCGCGGGCGCGATTGTTTTGGCGATCCAGTCGGCCTGTCGCGACCTCGGACTGGCGATTCCCGATGATGCACGCGCCCGCCATGTGATCGGGCTTGGCTTGGCCGACGCCCTGCGCCACGCCGTGCCCGACCTTCAGCCGGATAGCTATCAGGCCATGGTCGAGCGCTATCGCTTCCATTATCTGTCTGGTGATCATCAACTGACCTTGTTCCCCTGTGTTCGTGAAATGCTGGCTCGCCTCCAGGCAGCCGGCCATATTCTGAGTGTGGCGACCGGGAAGAGTCGCCAAGGTCTTGATCGAGCGCTCGATCACTCCGGTTTGCGGCCGCTATTCCAGGCTTCGCGCTGCGCCGATGAATGCCAGTCCAAACCGCACCCGCAGATGCTCGACGAACTGATGGCGGAGTTTGGCGTTGCGGCTGCTTCGACGGTGATGATTGGCGATACTTCGCACGACCTGTTGATGGCGAGCAATGCCGGTG
Organism: Dechloromonas sp. A34; assembly: GCF_026261605.1. Taxonomy (NCBI): domain Bacteria; kingdom Pseudomonadati; phylum Pseudomonadota; class Betaproteobacteria; order Rhodocyclales; family Azonexaceae; genus Dechloromonas; species Dechloromonas sp. A34. The sequence continues at coordinate 3,099,357 of NZ_CP102486.1, read as the reverse complement.
TCGACAGCCTGGCAGTAACTTACGGTGCGCATCCGCACGAGCATCTGCTTGAGCACAAGCCATTGGCTTGTCTGCATAGCGTTCGGGAACTCGACCAATGGCTGACGAGCTTCGCCTGATCTGCGCCAGTCAAGACCTTGTCGAAGCGGGCAACGGTGTCCGCTTTACCATCAAACGTTACGAGCGAGACGTACCAGCCTTCGTGGTTCGTTTCCATGGCCGGGTTTATGGCTATTTGAATGAATGCGGCCACGTTCCGGCGCAACTCGACTGGTTGCCCGGACAGTTCTTCGATGATTCCAAGCTATACTTAATTTGCTCGATTCATGGCGCGCTTTATGCTCCGGAAACGGGCAGATGTCTCGGTGGACGGTGCCAGGGGAAGGGTTTGAAACCTCTCAGCGTCAGCGAGATCGAAGGCAACATTTTTCTGGACCAACAAAATAATCATGGATAGCCCCCAACCCACTAATGGCACTCCCGGCTGGGAGCGTCAGACCCTTGAAAAGCTCGCCTTCGCGGCGCTCGAGGAGCAGCGCTCCCGCCGGCGCTGGGGTGTTTTTTTCAAATTCCTGGGTTTTGCCTACTTGCTCGTTGTTCTGGTTGCCGTCGTCGATTGGGGGGCTGATGTCGAGCACCAGGAGCGCCATACGGCGCTGGTTAACCTGAATGGCGTCATTCAGTCCAAGGGGGAGGCCAACGGGGAAAATATGATCGCCGCCCTCAATAGTGCTTTCGAGGCAAAAAATTCGGTCGGCATTATCCTGCGCATCAATAGCCCGGGCGGAAGCCCTGTGCAGGCTGGAATCATCAGTGACGAGATCCGTCGCCTGCGGGTCAAGTACCCGGACAAGGTGCTTTATGCAGTGGTCGAGGACATGTGCGCCTCGGGCGGCTATTTCGTGGCAGCGGCCGCGGACAAGATTTATGTCAACAAGGCCAGTATCGTCGGCTCGATTGGTGTGCTGATGGACGGTTTTGGCTTTACCGGGACGATGGACAAACTGGGGGTCGAGCGCCGTCTGCTGACAGCCGGCGACAACAAAGGTTTTCTCGATCCTTTCTCGCCCCAGGCGCCCCAGCATAAAGAACACGCTCAAGTCTTGCTCAACGATATCCACAAACAATTCATTGAAGTCGTCAAGGCTGGGCGCGGTAAGCGGCTCAAGGAGTCTCCCGATATGTTTTCGGGGTTGATGTGGACCGGGGTGCAGAGTGTCGAACTCGGCCTGGCCGATGACTTTGGCAGCGTAGACTCGGTGGCACGAGACATTGTGAAAGCGGAAAAAGTACTCGACTATTCCGTGAAGGACAATATTGCCGAACGCTTTGCCAAGCGACTGGGGGCTAGTACCTTCGCCGGTTTCTGGAACGGTGTTTCAGAGGGCGCCCATAGCGTGCGCCTTCAATAAAGCTCATGCAAGCATCAGGAACACAGTCGGACGCCGCTCGATTTCGGGCGGCGTTTGTTTTTTCCACTGCTCTATTGACCGCGTCAGTACCGACTCGGCCGGTAGGGTCAGGTCGGTCGCGACGGCAAGCCGGGTTCCGGGTTGGCAAGACTGCAAGATGCTGTCGAACATCTGCCGGTTGCGATAGGGCGTCTCGATGAAGATCTGCGTCTGCTTCCGTTTGCGTGATTCGCTTTCGAGGTCGCGCAAGGCCTTCGTTCGCCCGGCCTCTTTTGCTGGCAGGTAACCCTGGAAGGCAAAACGCTGGCCGTTCAGGCCCGAAGCCATCAGGGCCAGAAGCAGGGAAGAGGGGCCAATCAAGGGTACGACCCGAATATTCTCGCTCTGGGCTAGTGCGACCAGATTGGCTCCGGGGTCGGCGACGGCTGGACAGCCCGCCTCGGAAAGCAAGCCGACGTCCTGGCCGTTACGCAAAGGGGCCAGTAGGCGATCCAGTGCATCGGCCTTAGTGTGCTCATTTAACTCGGTCAGCTGCAATTCCTGCAGCGGGGTATCGGTGCCCACCGCTTTCAGAAAGGCGCGGGCGGTTTTGGCTTGCTCAACGACAAAATGGGTCAGCGGCTTGATGACAGCCAGTACACTGGCTGGCAAGGACTCCTGCGGAGGTGTCGGACCAAGGGGGACGGGAATCAGGTAGAGATTCCCAGTCATTAAAGCACCGCCACGCCTTGCTGGCGCAGCATATCGCAAAGCGCGATCAATGGCAGGCCGACCAGGGCATTCGGGTCGTCACCGTTCATGCTGCGCAGCAATGCGATGCCCAGCCCTTCTGATTTGGCCGAACCGGCGCAGTTGTAGGCCGGTTCGCGGCGCAAATAGTTGTCGATTTCCGCATCGCTCAGCTCGCGGAAGGTTACCAAGGTTGGTATGCCTCGTACGTCGGCTGCGCCGGTGCGGGCGTTGAACAAACACAGGCCAGTAAAGAAATTGACAGTTTTCCCAGAAAGGGCGCGCAACTGCTTGACGGCACGTTCGTGTGAGCCGGGTTTCCCGTAGATCTGACTACCCACCGTGGCAACCTGGTCGCTGCCGATAATCAAGGCATCTGGATAGGCTTCCGCAACTGCCCTGGCCTTGGCTTCGGATAGCCGCAAAGCGAGCGACTCGGGCATTTCCCCCGGTAAGGCGCTTTCGTCGGTTTGCGGGTTGGCGACGTCGAACGGCAGGCCCAGGCGGCCCAGCAACTCCCGCCGGTAAGGGGAGGTTGAGGCGAGAATCAATTTCTGTGACATGAAAGACTCATTACAACAAGGTGTTGCAGATAGTTCTTGAAGCAGCACTTTGTTTTGACTTGGAAAGCCAAAAATAATATCATCTCGGGTTTAAGTCGCAACAGCTCAGATTGAAAAGAATTTCGGACGCTTTCGTATTTGCCCGGGAAGGTCGTGTTCTAGAAGGAACATTGGCGGTTTCGGCACTTGAACGCCTGCACGATCTGCTTGCAGAGGTGTCAGGAGAGGTGACTTTTCGCCTGGAGGGGTTCAAGGGGGCAAACGGCGAACTCATGCTGCATCTGGAGGTTTCGGGAGTTCTCCCGCTGGCCTGTCAGCGCTGCCTGAAATCCGTTGCTTTTGATCTCGATGTCGACAATTTGCTGCAGCTCGTCCCCGAAGGTGCCGAGTTGTCGCAGGATGAGCTGGAAGACGACACCCGGGATTTCTTGCCGGTGGCTCGCGAACTGAATGTGGTCGATCTGGTGGAGGATGAAATCCTTCTGACCCTGCCAGTCGCGCCGCGGCACGAAAAATGTGGTTTGCCTGGCGCAGCTGACGCTGGCGAACGGATTAATCCGTTCGCAAAGTTGGCTGGGCTTAAAGGCAAGCCGAACTGATTTTATTGGAGTATCAACATGGCCGTTCAGCAGAACAAAAAATCCCCTTCCAAGCGTGGCATGCACCGCGCCCACGACTTCCTGGTTGCCCCGCCGCTGGCCGTCGAGCCGACCACCGGTGAAACGCATCTGCGTCACCATATTTCTCCCAATGGTTTTTACCGTGGCAAGAAAGTCCTGAAGGCAAAAGGCGAGTAATCATTCATTGAGGGGCAGGCGGTTCGTTTCGGGCTGCCTGCCTTTTCTTTTGCCATGACAACCCGCATCGCCATCGATTGCATGGGGGGTGACCACGGTCCGTCAGTGACGGTGCCGGCGGCTATCCAGTTTCTTGCGGAGCATTCGGCAGCCAATCTCATCCTGGTCGGTCAGGAGGGGGTCTTGCGCCCATTGCTCGGCAGCCATGCTGAAAATCCCCGCCTCCGTATCGTTCACGCCTCCGAAGTTGTGGCAATGGACGAATCGCCAGCGCTCGCCCTGCGTAACAAGAAGGACTCGTCCATGCGAGTTGCCGTTAACCTGGTCAAGGCCGGGGAGGCGGACGCTTGCGTCTCGGCTGGGAATACCGGCGCATTGATGGCTATTTCCCGCTTTGTTCTGAAAATGCTGCCTGGCATCGATCGCCCGGCCATTTGTGCCCCGTTACCGACGGTCAAGGGGCATACCCATATGCTCGATCTTGGCGCGAACGTCGATTGCGGGCCTGAGCATCTGCTGCAGTTCGGCATCATGGGGGCCATGCTGGTGGCTGCCATGGAGCATATCGAGCGCCCGACGGTCGGTATCCTTAATATCGGCGAGGAAGAAATCAAGGGAGACGAGGTCGTAAAGGCCGCGGCGGAATTGCTACGCGCCTCGGATCTCAATTTCATCGGCAATGTCGAAGGCGATGGAATTTACAATGGCGACGCCGATGTAATCGTCTGCGACGGATTTGTTGGTAACGTCGCCTTGAAGACCTCCGAAGGCTTGGCCCAAATGCTGGCTTCGTCCTTACGTAGCGAGTTCAAGCGTAACTGGCTGACCAAGATTGCCGCACTGATTGCCATTTCGGTGCTCAATAATTTCAAGAAGCGTTTCGACCACCGGCGTTACAACGGTGCCATTCTGCTTGGCCTCAAGGGCATTTCAGTCAAGAGCCATGGTTCTGCAGACGTACTGTCCTTTGGTAATGCCCTTTCCCGCGCCTACGATGCGGCGGAAAACCGGGTTCTGGAACGCATAACTGGGCGTATCGCCCAAATGGCCGCGGCTTCAGCCGTTGCTGTGGAGACTCTCTGAATGTATGCACGTCTGATCGGAACCGGCAGTTGCCTCCCCGGCAATCCCGTGAGCAACGACGATCTGGCCGCTCGCGGTATCGATACCAACGACGAGTGGATCGTTACCCGCACCGGTATTCGCAGCCGTTATCTGGCTGAGCCAGGTACCACCTCTAGCGAACTGGGTTTGGTTGCCGCGCAGCGAGCGCTGGAAATGGCTGGGATTGCTGCCAGCGAGCTCGATCTAATTATCGTCGCCACGTCGACGCCAGATTTCATCTTCCCGAGTACGGCCTGCCTGATTCAGGGCAAGCTGGGCAACCGGGGCGCCACCGCTTTCGACGTGCAGGCTGTTTGCGCCGGTTTCACCTATGCACTCGGGATTGCTGAGAAGTTCATCATTTCCGGTAGCCATAAAAAGGCCTTGGTTATTGGTGCCGAAATTTTTTCGCGCATTCTCGACTGGAAAGATCGTGGAACCTGCGTATTGTTCGGCGATGGAGCAGGTGCGGTTGTCCTTGAGGCCTCCGAGAAACCGGGTATTCTGGCTACCGCCATGCACGCAGATGGCAGCCAGAACAGTATTCTGAACGTTCCTGGCCAAATCTGCGGCGGCCAAGTCATCGGCGACCCCTTCCTGCGCATGGATGGTCAGGCAGTCTTCAAATTTGCCGTGCGCGTGCTGGCGGATATTGCCGAAGAGGTTTGTCATTCGGCAGGCATCCTGACCAGTGATGTCGACTGGCTAATTCCTCATCAGGCGAATATTCGCATCATCGACGCCACGGGCAAGAAGCTCGGAATTGGCCGTGAGCGGGTAATCGTCACCGTTGATCGCCACGGCAACACTTCAGCTGCATCGGTCCCGCTGGCGCTAGACGAAGCGGTCCGTGATGGACGTATCCAGCGCGGCCAGAAGGTTCTGCTGGAAGGTGTGGGCGGCGGCTTTACCTGGGGCGCAGCCCTGCTTGAATTCTGATTCAGGAGACTGGACAACATGTCTTTTGCCTTTGTATTTCCCGGCCAGGGCTCGCAGAGCGTTGGCATGATGGCCGCCTACGGCGATGCTGCCGTGGTTCGCGCCACCTTCGATGAGGCTTCGGCTGCCCTGGGCGACGATCTGTGGACCATGGTCGCCGAAGGTCCTGCCGAAATCCTGACGCAAACGATCAATACCCAGCCGGTCATGTTGACCGCCGGCATTGCCGCTTGGCGCCTTTGGCTGGAAAAGGGCGGACGCAAGCCGACGGTTGTCGCCGGTCATAGTCTTGGCGAGTATTCAGCACTGGTTGCTGCCGGCGTCATTGACTTTAAGGATGCCGTGCCGCTGGTTCGCCTGCGGGCGGCTGCCATGCAAGAGGCCGTGCCAGTTGGTACTGGTGCCATGGCCGCGGTGCTTGGGTTGGATAATGCCGGTATTGGGGCTGCCTGCGCCGAAGCGGCGCAGGGTGAAGTGGTCGAACCAGTCAATTTCAACGCCAATGGCCAGACCGTGATTGCCGGCCACAAGGCAGCCGTCGAGCGCGCCATGGAAGCCTGCAAGGCACGCGGTGCCAAGATGGCCAAGGCACTGCCGGTTTCCGCACCGTTCCATTCTTCGCTGATTCGGCCAGCCGCCGACAAGCTGGCGGCCCGTCTTGCCGAATTGACATTGAATGCACCGCAGATTCCGGTCATCAACAACGTTGACGTCACGATCGAAAACGATACCTCGCGCATTAAGGATGCACTGATTCGTCAGGCCTACAATCCCGTGCGTTGGGTTGAGACCATTCAGTCGATGGCCGCCATGGGCATCACCACTGTAGCTGAATGCGGTCCGGGCAAAGTCCTGGCAGGCCTGACCAAGCGCTGTGCCGATGGCGTGACAGGCGTTGCACTGGCCGATGCCGCCTCCATCGATGCCAATCTTGGTCTGGAGTAATTCATGCTGAACGAAAAAATTGCCTTGGTAACGGGCGCCACGCGCGGCATAGGTCGCGCCATTGCACTGGAACTAGGGAGACAGGGTGCGACCGTAATCGGTACAGCAACCAGCGACGACGGCGCAGGCAAGATTGCCGGCTACTTGGCGGAAGCCGGCATCAAGGGGAGAGGGGTTACATTGAATGTATGTGACTCAACCCTGACCGATGCTGTGCTCGCTGACCTCAACAAAGAATTTGGTGCGATCACCGTCCTGGTCAACAATGCCGGCATCACTCGCGACAATCTATCCATGCGCATGGGTGACGATGAGTGGGATGCCGTGATCGACACCAACCTGAAGGCAGTTTTCCGGCTTTCGCGCGGTGTCATGCGTGGCATGATGAAGGCCCGCTTTGGTCGTATCGTGAACATCACTTCGGTGGTCGGCTACTCCGGAAATGCCGGTCAGGCCAATTATTGCGCGGCCAAGGCCGGGGTTGCGGGCATGAGTCGTTCGCTGGCCCGCGAGTTGGGTAGTCGCAACATCACCGTCAATTGCGTCGCGCCAGGCTTTATCGCTACCGACATGACGCATGCTTTGACGGAAGAACAGAAGCAGGCCATGCTGGCAGCGATTCCGCTTGGCCGCGCCGGCACACCGGAAGATATTGCCGGTGCCGTCGGTTTTCTCGTATCCCCGGCTGCTGCCTATGTCACGGGCACGACAGTGCATGTGAATGGCGGCATGTTCATGGATTGATTTCCCGAAGCCCCAGGCTTTTGGTAAACTTGTAACGTTTTTTTTCGTACCCCTGAGGGGAAGGAGCTTTTCTAATGGATAACATCGTAGAGCGCGTCAAGAAGATCGTCGCCGAACAACTGGGCGTGAACGAAGCGGACATCAAGAACGAGTCCTCTTTTGTGGACGATCTGGGCGCGGATTCCCTGGACACCGTCGAACTGGTCATGGCACTGGAAGAGGAATTCGAGACTGAAATTCCTGATGACCAGGCTGAAAAGATCACGACGGTACAGCAGGCTGTCGATTTCATCCTCGCCAACAAGAAGTAATCCAATTCTGGTTGACTAAGGCAAGGCCGGCCCCCTTGGCCGGCCTTGCCACATTTGTTTTCGGAGTGCACCTTGGCACGTCGCAGAGTCGTAATTACCGGTCTGGGCCTCGTTAGTCCAGTCGGAAACACCGTCGAAGAAGCTTGGCAGAATATTCTGGCAGGCCGCTCCGGCATCGCCAATATCACCAAGTTCGACACCTCCACCTTCCCTGTCCGGTTCGCCGGCGAGGTCAAGAATTTTGATATCACCAGCTATATTTCCGCCAAAGACGCCCGTCGCATGGATGATTTTATCCATTTCGGCTTGGCGGCCGGTATTCAGGCCGTGCGCGATGCCGGGCTCGACAAGGAAAATGTAGTAGACCTGGAACGGGTCGGTGTTGCCATTGGTTCCGGTATCGGCGGTTTGCCACTGATCGAAGCGACCAAGGACGAGTACGCTGCCGGCGGTGTCCGCAAGGTTTCCCCGTTCTTCGTCCCGGGTTCGATTATCAACATGATCTCCGGCAATCTATCGATCGAGTATGGCTTCAAGGGACCGAATATCGCCCTGGTGACGGCCTGTACGACGGGTACGCACTCGATTGGCGAAGCCGCGCGCATCATTGAATATGGCGACGCTGATGTGATGGTTGCCGGTGGTGCCGAGTCGACGATTTCTCCGCTCGGCATGGGAGGTTTCTGTGCCGCCCGGGCATTGTCCACCCGCAATGATGATCCCGCCACGGCAAGTCGCCCATGGGACAAGGATCGTGATGGTTTCGTCCTGGGCGAGGGTGCCGGCGTCCTCGTGCTGGAAGAGTACGAGCATGCCAAAGCGCGTGGCGCGAAAATCTATGCCGAACTGGCCGGCTATGGCATGAGCGGCGATGCCTATCACATCACCGCGCCGAATACGGACGGCCCACGCCGTTCGATGCTCAATGCGCTTAAGAATGCCGGTGTCGCTCCGTCCGACGTCCAGTACTTGAACGCCCATGGCACCTCGACGCCACTTGGCGACAAGAACGAAACCGAAGCGGTCAAGCAAGCCTTTGGTGAAGCGGCTTATAAGCTGGTGGTCAATTCGACGAAGTCGATGACCGGCCATCTCTTGGGCGGTGCTGGTGGTATCGAGTCACTGTTTACGGTGCTTGCTCTCCATCACCAGATTTCGCCGCCGACCATTAACATCTTCAATCAGGATCCGGAGTGCGATCTGGATTACTGCGCCAATGCGGCGCGGCCGATGAAGATTGACGTCGCGCTGAAGAACAACTTCGGTTTCGGCGGAACCAACGGTTCGCTGGTTTTCAAGCGTATCTGATCTGGCTGTTGAGTTAGAACGGTGCAGCTTCCGATCACCATCGGACTGCACCGTTCGCGTTTGCTGGATAGCCTAGTTTTTCTTAGCGCGTTGTTGGCCAGCCTGGTCGTTATCGCATTCCCGCAATCGATTGTTGTGCAGGGCGCAATGCTGCTGGCGGTCTGGTATTGCGCCGCCTACACATGGCATAGATTGTCACCGCAATGTGCCGCTATTCACTTTGAGCGAACGGGGCATCTTTCGGTTGCGCTCGCCGGCATGGAAGAGTTTTCCACGGCCGAACTCAGGCCAGGCGCGATTGTTCATCCCTGGCTGACTATCGCTCGCCTGAAGACCGATGGTGGGCGAGTGTGTACGCTGATTGCGACAATCGATAATCTGGAAGCGGAAGATTTCCGCCGCCTTCGCGTCTTCCTGCGCTGGCAGGCGGATTTCAGCGCGCCGAACGACGACGCCTGAGGACGCTGCTTTTTGCCTTTTTCAACATGTCCGGATAGTCGCGCGAGAAGTGAAGCCCGCGGCTCTCCTTGCGCTGCATGGCGCAGCGAACGATGAGGTCGGCTGTTGCCACCAGGTTGCGCAGTTCGATCAGGTCGTGGCTAACCCTGAAATTAGCGTAAAACTCTTCGATTTCCCGCATCAACAGACCAATACGGTGCCCGGCACGTTTCAGGCGTTTGGTCGTTCGCACAATCCCGACGTAGTCCCACATAAAACGGCGAAGCTCATCCCAGTTATGTGAGATGACCACTTCCTCGTCGGCATCGGTGACGCGACTTTCATCCCAGCGCGGCAGGGCGGGTAGTGGCAGCGGACTATGACCAAGAATGTCTTTGACCACGGCTTCGGAGAAGACGAGGCACTCCAGCAGTGAATTCGATGCCAGACGATTCGCCCCGTGCAGACCGGTGCAGGAGGCCTCGCCGGCAACATAGAGGCCGGCGACATCAGTTCTCCCATGGAGATCGCTGATCACTCCACCACAGGTGTAATGCGCCGCCGGGACGACAGGGATTGGCTCCCGGGCAATATCGATACCCAGTTCGAGGCAACGGGCATGAATATTCGGAAAGTGGTTAAGGATGAAGGCTTCACCCTTGTGCGATATGTCAAGAAAAACACAATCGAGGCCACGCTTCTTCATCTCGAAGTCAATGGCGCGGGCGACGATATCACGCGGCGCGAGTTCCGCCCGGTCGTCATGCTCAGGCATGAAACGGGTACCGTCGGGCAGACGGAGCACCCCCCCTCTCCGCGCACTGCTTCCGATATCAGGAAAGACTTGGCCTGCGGGTGGTAGAGGCAGGTTGGATGAAACTGGATGAACTCCATATTGGATACCCGGCAACCAGCCCGGTAAGCCATGGCGATCCCGTCGCCGGTCGATGTATCCGGATTAGTCGTGTAGAGATAGACCTTGCCGGCGCCACCTGTGGCCAGCAAGGTGTTTGGCGCGCCAATGGTGATGACTTCGCCGTTTCGACTATCAAGAACATAAGCCCCAAAGCAGCGGTTCTCGCCGGTACCTAGTTTCTCGCCGGTGATCAGATCAATGGCAATATGGCTTTCCAGTACCGTGATATTGGGATTGGCGCGGACTTTTTTGGTCAGCGTATCCTGCACGGCAAAGCCTGTTGCATCTGCGACGTGAATGACGCGGCGAGCGCTGTGGCCACCTTCGCGGGTCAGGTGATAGCCCGCCTCGTCCTTGGTGAAGGGGACTCCCTGTTCGATCAGCCAATCGATGGCTCGCCGGCCATTTTCCACTACGAAACGGGTTGCCGGTTCATCATTGAGCCAGGCGCCGGCAATCAGCGTGTCCTGAATGTGCGCCTCGATCGAATCCTTGCTATCGAGAACCGCCGCAATACCTCCCTGAGCCCAACCCGAAGCAGAATCTTCAAGACTACGCTTGCTGACCAAGGCGACACGGTGGTCTTTAGCCAATCTGAGGGCGGCCGATTGTCCAGCCAGACCACTGCCAATGATAATTACATCAAAATTCTGCACGGCGGTTCTCTAATTAGGATAGTTTTGCGAGAAATATAGCATGCAAGAAACGATTTACCCCGTTACAGAGTGTCACAATTAAGGATAATTAGTGATCCGCTGCACAAAAAATGCTGCGCTATACTGTTTCTGATAACCATACCAACGACCACCCCCAGGGAATAAGTGAGACATGAGTGAGCGCGAGATCGATCAGGCACTGGTCGAACGGGCACAAGGCGGAGATCAGCGCGCCTTCGACCAGTTGGTGAGCAAGTACCAGCGTAAGTTGGGACGTTTGCTTTCACGTTTCATTCGTGACCAGGCGGAAGTCGAAGATGTATCGCAAGAGGCATTCATCAAGGCATATCGCGCCTTGCCGTCCTTTCGCGGGGATAGTGCTTTTTATACCTGGCTTTACCGCATCGGTATCAATACGGCAAAGAACTACCTGGTTTCACAGGGCCGCCGTGCGCCAACGACGACCGAATACGATGCCGAAGAAGCGGAAGGCTTTGAGGACGCTAGCCAGTTGCGTGACATCAACACCCCGGAAAGCCTGTTGCTCTCCAAGCAGATCGGCCAGACCGTGAATGCTGCAATGGAAGCGTTGCCAGACGAGTTGCGGACTGCGATCGTACTCCGCGAAATCGATGGCATGTCCTACGAGGAAATCGCCGCCATCATGGACTGCCCGATAGGCACCGTGCGCTCCCGCATCTTTCGCGCCCGCGAAGCGGTCGCCGCCAAGCTCCGCCCCTTACTGGATACCGCACCGGACCGACGGTGGTAAGCATGAATCAAGAAATGAGCACCATCCGCGCCATTGTTCGCGCGGTTAACGGCAATCAGGCCGTCGTTGAAGTCGAAGCAGGCGGCTGCGGCCGGTGCCACGAGGAGGGCGGCTGTGGTGGTCAGAGCCTGACGCAGATGTTCTGCAGCGGACACAAGACATATCGGGTTGACAACTCCGCCGGCGCTGGGGTTGGTGACCAGGTGACCGTGGCCATCTCGGCTGGCAGCGTTCGACGCACGGCGAATTTTGCCTATGGATTCCCATTGCTGGCAACCATTGCAGGTGCCGTCCTTGGCATGTCAATGAACGGTGATGTCGGAGCCATGATGGGGGCTGTTAGCTGCCTGGCTCTTTCCATTCTTTATGTCGGAATTCGTTCTCGTGCTGACTCTGGAAATATTGCGGATCGTCCTCATATCGTTTCCAGGCCCTAGTCGAATCAGGAGGTACGTTGCCTATGAAACGCTTCATTGCACTTCTTTCGCTTGTTTTTTTGTGCTCCTTCGCCAGCGCGCAGACTCGCGGGCTACCCGACTTTACTGAACTGGCCGAGAAGCAGGGGCTAGCGGTCGTTAACATCAGTACGACCCAGGTGACCCGCGGACAGAGTCAGTTGATGCCCTTCCCGTTTGATGAGAACGACCCCGCTTTCGAGTTTTTCAAGCGTTTCATTCCGCGTCCGCCCAGTGGGGCGACGCCGCGTGAGTTCGAGAACAAGTCGCTCGGCTCCGGTTTTATCATCAGTAGCGATGGATATATTCTCACCAATGCCCATGTGGTCGACGGTGCCGACGAGGTCACCGTCCGTCTGACCGACAAGCGCGAGTTCAAGGCCAAGACAATAGGTGCCGACAAGCGGACCGACGTGGCGCTGATCAAGATCGAGGCTAGTGGTTTACCGGCGGTCAGGCTGGCCGATCCCGCCCAACTGAAGGTGGGCGAATGGGTGGTCGCCATCGGTTCGCCGTTCGGATTCGACAACTCGGTAACGGCTGGAATCGTTTCGGCCAAGGGGCGCTCGCTACCGCAGGAAAACTATGTTCCTTTCATTCAGACCGATGTTGCCATCAACCCTGGCAACTCGGGCGGTCCGCTTTTCAACATGCGCGGCGAAGTGGTCGGTATCAATTCGCAGATCTATAGCCGCAGCGGTGGTTACATGGGAGTTTCGTTTGCCATTCCCATCGACGTGGCTATGGAGGTTCAGAATCAGCTTCGCACCTCGGGCAAGGTCAGCCGAGGGCGCCTTGGGGTTGTCATTCAGGAAGTCAGCAAAGAACTGGCCGACTCGCTGGGGTTGGGCAAGCCGATCGGTGCCGTGGTGAACGCCGTCGAGAAAGGAGGGCCGGCAGAAAAGGCTGGATTGGAGCCCGGCGATGTGATCCTGAGATTTGACGGCAAAATTATCAACAATTCCGCTGACTTGCCGCGTATGGTTGGCTCCACCCGGCCAGGAGCGCGCTCGGTGGCTCAGATCTGGCGCAAGGGGGCGACGCGTGAGATAAGCATCACGGTTGGCGAGATGCAGGAGGAGAAACTAGCCAATGCCCGGCCGTCGCGGGGTGGTAAGCCTCCCGAGCAGGTCGCGAATCGTCTTGGTCTGGTCGTCAGCGAACTCAACGCCGAGCAGAAGCGGGAGCTGAAAATGAATTCAGGTCTGCTCATCGAGGACGTGCGAAGCGCTGGGGTGCGTACCGATTTGCGCCCAGGGGACATCGTTATCGCAGTAATCAGTAAAGGGGCGACCACCGAGGTAAAAACGGTCGATCAGTTCAATAAGCTGTTGGCCCAGTTCGAGAAGGGCAGTAATGTCACCTTGCTCATCCGGCGAGGCGACATGCAAACCTTTGTCACGATCAAGGGTTTGAATGGGAATTGAACTGACCGTGATGAGCCGCAGTTATTGCCACCTGTGCCATGACATGGAACTGGCGCTGGCTCCGCTGGCTGCCGAATTCGGAGCTACCGTGTGCGTATTGGATGTCGATGCCGATCCAGCTTTGGAGGCAAAGTACGACGAACTGGTACCGGTATTGCTACATGGCGACAACGAGATTTGCCATTACTTCCTGGACGAGCCTAAAACCCGTGAATATTTGGCCGGAATCCGCTAAAATTCAGGGTCTTCTGAACAGGGAAGGGCGCTGAGAAAGCGCCCTTTTTTACTCGCATCAATGGATCACATCCGTAATTTCTCGATCATCGCCCACATCGATCACGGCAAGTCCACACTCGCCGATCGCATCATTCACCTCTGTGGCGGACTATCCGACCGCGAAATGGAAGCCCAAGTTCTCGACTCGATGGATATCGAGCGTGAGCGCGGGATCACCATCAAGGCGCAGACGGCGTCTCTGCAATACAAAGCGCGTGACGGCAAGATCTATAACTTGAACCTGATCGACACCCCGGGGCACGTAGACTTCTCCTATGAGGTGTCCCGCTCGTTGTCGGCCTGCGAAGGAGCGCTGCTGGTGGTTGATGCCTCGCAGGGCGTCGAGGCACAAACGGTGGCCAACTGCTACACCGCAATTGAGCTGGATGTCGAAGTCGTGCCGGTGCTGAACAAGATTGACCTGCCGTCGGCTGACCCGGACAACGCGCGCCAGGAAATCGAGGATGTGATCGGTATCGATGCGACCGATGCAGTTTTGTGCTCGGCCAAGACAGGTCTTGGCGTGGAGGATATTCTCGAGGCAGTGGTCGCCCGCGTGCCGCCGCCGCAGGGCGATCCGGATGCCCCGCTCAAGGCCCTGATCATCGACTCGTGGTTCGATAACTACGTCGGTGTTGTGATGCTGGTTCGCGTTGTCGATGGCGTGATGCGCCCAAAGGACAAGCTCTTGTTCATGGCAACCGGCGCACTTCAATTGTGCGAGCAGGTCGGTGTCTTCTCGCCGAAATCGGTTTCACGCGATGCACTGCGTGCCGGCGAGGTCGGTTTCGTCATTTCCGGCATCAAGGAACTGACGGCAGCCAAGGTCGGCGACACGATTACTCGGGTCGATCGCAAGGCCGCCGCCGCCTTGCCCGGCTTCAAGGAAATCAAGCCACAGGTCTTTGCCGGCCTCTATCCGGTCGAGTCCAATCAGTACGACTTGCTACGCGAATCACTGGAAAAGCTCAAGCTCAACGACGCTTCCCTGCAATACGAGCCAGAGGTTTCGCAGGCGCTCGGTTTCGGCTTCCGTTGCGGCTTCCTTGGCTTGCTGCACATGGAAATCGTCCAGGAGCGCCTGGAGCGCGAGTTCGATCAGGATCTGATTACCACGGCACCGACTGTGGTTTACGAAGTGGTCATGCGGGATGGTTCGCTGATCCAGATTGAGAATCCTGCCAAGCTCCCCGAGCTCAGCAAGATCGAAGAAATTCGCGAACCGATCATTACGGCGACGATTTTCGTGCCGCAGGATTATCTGGGCAATGTCATTACGCTCTGCAACCAGAAGCGGGGCAATCAGGTCGACATGCATTACCACGGCCGCCAGGTCAAAGTGGTCTATGAGATGCCAATGGCTGAAGTGGTGATGGACTTCTTCGACAAGCTAAAGTCGTGCTCCAAGGGCTATGCCTCGCTCGACTACGACTTCAAGGAATACCGGGCAGCCGATGTCGTCAAGCTCGACATCCTGATCAATAGCGAAAAAGTCGATGCGCTATCGCTGATCGTCCATCGCGCCAACTCGCAATATCGCGGTCGGGAACTCGCTTCCAAGATGCGCGAATTGATCCCGCGCCAGATGTACGACGTCGCGATCCAGGCAGCCATTGGCTCGCACATCATCGCCCGCGAAAATGTCAAAGCCATGCGCAAGGACGTGCTGGCCAAGTGTTACGGCGGCGACATTACCCGCAAGAAGAAGCTGTTGGAAAAGCAGAAGGCCGGCAAGAAACGAATGAAGCAGGTTGGCAGCGTGGAAATCCCGCAGGAAGCCTTCCTTGCAGTACTGCGCGTCGATAACTGAGAATTGTGATGAACTTTGCCTTGATACTGTTTGTATTGCTGGTGGTGACCGGCGTGCTTTACGCAGTCGATGTTCTGAAGTTCCGGAAACTGCGTAGCAAGAATGGACCTGAGCCATTCTGGGTAGAGTGGGGGGCTAGTTTTTTTCCGGTAATCCTGATCGTTTTCGTACTCCGTTCCTTCCTCTTTGAACCATTCAAGATTCCCTCGGGTTCGATGATTCCGACCCTGCTGGTTGGCGACTTCATTCTGGTCAATAAATACACCTACGGTATCCGCCTGCCGGTGATCAACAAGAAGATCATCAGCATCAATGAGCCGCAACGCGGCGATGTCATGGTTTTTCGTTACCCGGAAGACCCTTCGCTCGATTACATCAAGCGCGTCGTCGGGGTGCCGGGTGATACGGTGAGCTATCAGAACAAGCGCCTGACGATCAACGGTCAGCCGGTTGAAATGACCAAGACGGCCGATTTTCTTCATCCGGAGCGCCTTTACTACTCGGAGCAATATCTCGCCAAGATGGGCAATGTCGAACATCGACTGCTCAACGATACCGATGCTCCGGCATTCGTGCCGGACGGCGGACGCTTTCCGCATCGCGAAAATTGTATTTACAATGCCGCTGGCGTGACTTGCAAGGTTCCTGCCGGGCATTACTTCATGATGGGCGACAACCGGGACAACAGCCGCGACAGTCGCGCCTGGGGTTTCGTACCTGAAGAGAATATCGTCGGCAAGGCTTTCTTCATCTGGCTGAATTTCAGTGATCTTGGCCGAATTGGTTCGTTCAAGTAAGGGATATCAAATGAAATATCAACGCGGCGTAGCGCTTTCTGGCTTGATCTTCTGGGGCATCATTTTCATTCTGGTCGCCGTACTCGGTATGAAAGTAACCCCCAGCGTCATCGAGTACTCCAAGATTCTGAAGGATGTCAAAGCGACCGCGGCCAAAATGGGGCCGGAATCAACGGTGGCCGATGTCCGCAATACTTTCGACCGCTTCGCGGAAATCGACATGCTGGAGTTTTCGGGCAAAGAACTTGAGATTTCCAAGAATGGCGGAAAGATCGTTATCGAATTCGCCTACGAAAAGCGGATCCCGCTCTTTTGGAACGTCAGCCTGCTTATTGACTACAAGGGAAGCAGTGTCGGGCAATAAGGGATGACTGCGCTGTCTGTCGCCCAGAAACTTGGCCACAACTTTTCGGATCAGCTTCTTCTCCGAACCGCCCTGACGCACCGCAGCTTTGGCACGCCGAACAACGAGCGGCTGGAATTCCTCGGTGACGGCATACTCGATTGCGTGATCGCCGCTGCGTTGTTTCACCGCTTTCCCAATCTGCCGGAGGGCGATCTCTCGCGTTTGCGGGCCAATCTGGTCCGCCAGGAAGCGCTGCATCGGCTGGCCACTCAATTAAATCTCGGCGACAGTCTGCGCCTCGGCGAGGGCGAATTGAAAAGCGGCGGAGCCCAGCGCCCCTCCATTCTGGCGGACGCCCTCGAAGCCCTGTTTGGCGCAATCTACCTCGACGCCGGTTTTGATGCAGCGCATGCCGTAGTCGTCAATCTCTACGCGCCGTTGCTGGACGAACTCAAGCCCGGACAGGTCCAGAAGGATCCCAAAACCAGCTTGCAAGAATGGCTGCAGGGGCGAAAGAAGCCTCTACCGCGCTATCAGTTGCTCGAAGCCTCCGGTGCCGCTCACGAGCAGCGCTTTGAGGTGGCCTGCGAAATAGACAATCCACCGCTACGCACCATTGGTCACGGCGCCAGTCGCCGGATTGCCGAACAGGTCGCTGCCGAAAAAGCCTTGAAGGAACTGCTAGTATGAAAAAAATCCGCTCCGGATATATCGCCATCGTTGGTCGCCCCAACGTCGGCAAGTCCACGTTACTCAACCGACTGGTCGGCGAGAAAATCAGTATCGTTTCGCGCAAGGCGCAAACCACCCGCCACCGAATCACCGGCATCGTCACCAACGAGGATGCACAGTACGTATTCGTCGATACCCCGGGTTTTCAGACCAAGTTTTCCAATGCGCTCAACCGGGCGATGAATCGTGGCGTCACGCAGACCCTGAGCGACGTCGATCTGGTTTTGTTCGTTATCGAGGCCGGCCGCTATGACGCCAAGGATCAGGCGGTGGTCAAACTATTGCCGAAGGACCGTCCGGTCATTCTGGTGGTCAACAAGACCGACCAGTTCAAGGAGCGCAATGCCTTGCTGCCTTTCCTGGCGCAGGTTGCGGCAGAACACGATTATGCGGCCATCGTCCCGATCAGCGCGACCAAGGGACGACAAACCGATGAATTGCTGGCCGAGGCGCGCAAGCACTTACCCAACGAAGGCCTGATGTTCCCGGAAGATGACCTGACCGACAAAAGCGAACGCTTTCTGGCCGCCGAGTACATTCGCGAAAAGGTCTTTCGCCTGCTCGGCGACGAATTGCCTTATGCCACCACTGTCGAGATCGAACGCTTCGAGGTCGAGGGCAATCTACGGCGCATCTTCGCCGCCATCGTTGTTGACCGTGACGGCCACAAGGCCATCGTCATCGGCAAGGGCGGCGAGTCGCTCAAGCGCATTGCCAGCGAAGCCCGCCAGGACATGGAGCGCCTGTTTGCCGGCAAGGTCTATCTCGAGGTCTGGGTCAAGGTCAAATCCGGCTGGAACGATGACGAACGTTTGCTGAAGAGTCTCGGTTACGAATGAATCTGCGCAGCAAAGTCGATGGCCAGCCGGCCTACGTCTTGCACACATATCCGTTTCGCGAAACCAGCCTCATTGTCGAAGTTTTTTCCCGCGATTTCGGACGCATGGCCTTGTTGGCACGCGGCGCCCGGCGCCCGCGGTCGGCGATCCGCGGCCTGCTGATGGCTTTTCAGCCGCTTGAAGTCGGCTGGGCCGGCAAAGGCGAAGTCCTGACCCTGATGAAGGCCGAATGGCAAGGTGGGCAACCGCTGCTGGCCGGTGAAGCCCTGTTCTGCGGCTACTACCTGAACGAATTGCTAATGCACCTGCTGCCGCGTGAGGACTCTCATGAGCAACTGTTTGCCCGTTATGCCGAAATGCTGGCTCGCTTGGGGTCTGATCCGGCCGGCAGGGTACGTGAAGCCGACCTGCGTCGCTTCGAAAAAGCGCTGTTGCAGGAACTGGGCTATGGCTTGACCCTGACCCACGACAACGAAGGCCTGCCTATCTACCCTGCCGCCTTCTACCACTATCAGATGGAGCAGGGGCCGGTCCGCCTGGAGCATGCCGAAGCCGCCGCCCAGGTGCTGTGCGGCAAGACGCTGCTCGACCTGGAGGCGGAGGACTTCGCCGACCCGCGTTCACGTCTCGAAGCCAAACAGCTGATGCGGACATTGATGGCTTATTATCTGGCCGGCAAGGAACTCGAAACACGCAAGATATTCAGGGAGTTGCAGGAACTATGATCGAACTCGGCGTCAATATCGACCACATCGCCACACTGCGCCAGGCGCGCCAGACCTATGAGCCAGATCCCGTGTGGGGAGCCGTTGAAGCCCATCTCGGCGGCGCTGACGGCATTACCGTCCATCTGCGCGAAGATCGTCGACACATTCAGGATGCCGATGTGCGGCGCCTGCGCGAACTGACGCAGGTCAAGCTCAACCTGGAAATGGCGGCGACTGACGAGATGGTCGGCATCGCCTGCGGATTGCAGCCGGAAATGGCCATGCTGGTTCCCGAAGGCCGCCATGAAGTAACCACCGAGGGCGGCCTCGACATCGTTGCCCAGGAGTCGCGACTCAAAGACGTCATTGCCCGGTTGGCTGAGGCCGGCATCGTCACCAGCGTCTTCATCGATGCCGAGTTGCCGCAAATCGAAGCTGCCGCGCGGATCGACGCCAGCGTCTGTGAAATCCATACCGGCCCTTATGCCCATGCCTTCCATGCGCGCGGTCGCGATGCCGAAGCGCCGGCCGTACTCGCCGAGCTGACGAAGATTCGCCGGGCCGGTCAGCGCATTCGCGACCTCGGCATGCGCTTCAACGCCGGCCATGCCTTGAACTACTACAACGTGCAGCCCGTGGCGCGGCTGGCCGGGGTGCGCGAACTGCATATCGGCCATGCCATTGTCAGCCGCTCCATTTTTGTCGGCCTGCGCGAAGCGGTGCGCGAAATGAAGCAACTGATGCGCGAAGCAGCTGAGTGCGGCGAATGATCTACGGAATTGGCACCGACATCGTCGCTGTCAAGCGCCTGCAAGGCATGTGGGATCGGCATGGCGACCGGGCGGTGGAGAAGTTGCTGGCGCCGCAGGAAATTGTCGAATTCACCCGAGCCGCCAACAAGGGACGGTTTCTTGCCAAGCGCTTTGCCGCCAAGGAGGCTTTCAGCAAGGCGCTGGGCACCGGCGTGCGGCCGCCTGCGGTCTTGCCGGCCATTGCCGTCAGCCATGACGAACTGGGCAAACCGATCCTGGTTTTTTGCGGTCAGCTGGCTGAAATGATCGAAACCCAGGGCCTCAAGGCTCACCTTTCGCTGAGCGATGAAGCTGATTACGCCATCGCCTACGTCATTCTGGAACGTCCATGATGTACCTCGACCTCGGCCCGCTGATGATCGACATCGCCGGTCTTCAACTTACCGACCTCGACCGCGAGCGCCTTTGTCATCCCTTGGTGGGCGGCATCATTCTCTTCAGTCGAAACTATGCCAATCCGCAGCAACTGGAAGTGCTGACCGGGGAAATTCACGCCTTGCGCTCGCCCGCCTTGCTGATCGCTGTCGATCACGAAGGGGGCAGGGTACAGCGTTTCCGCGACGGATTTACCCGCCTGCCACCGATGGCCGCGCTCGGCCGTTTATGGGATCGGAGCCCGGAGGCCGGCCTGGCTGCTGCCCGCGATGTCGGCTACGTGCTTGCTGCTGAGTTGCGGGCGCGTGGTGTCGATTACTCATTTACGCCTGTTCTTGATCTTGACTACGGCCCGTCACGGGTCATTGGCGATCGCGCCTTCCACCGTCAGCCTGCCGCCGTGGTGGCGCTGGCCGATGCCTTGAATGGCGGCTTGCGCGAGGCTGGAATGGGTTCCTGCGGCAAACATTTTCCCGGTCACGGCTATGTGATTCCCGACTCGCACGTCGAGTTGCCGGTCGACGACCGTAGCCTGGAAGCAATGCAGGAAGACCTCGTTCCTTATCGTCGCCTCGATCTGGATGCGGTGATGGCAGCACATGTGATTTACAACTGTATGGATTGCAATACAGCTGTATTTTCAAATAAATGGATAAATTATCTAAGAAACGACATTAACTTTGAGGGTGTCGTTTTCACCGATGATCTCTCGATGGCTGGGGCTGGCATCGTCGGCAGCATGCTCAATCGAGTCGACACCGCCTACCGTGCCGGTTGCGACATGTTGCTGGTGTGCAACGCACCTGAGGCCGTGGCGGAAGTTCTGGCTGAGTGGAAGCCGGAGATTGATGCCAGACGAGGCAAGCGGGTCGAGGTGCTGCTCTCCGGGCAACCGGCAAAAGCTTGGCCAGCCCTTCAGGCCGAGCCGCGGTATCAGGCGGCCTTGCAAAGCATCGCGCAATTGACGGCCTGAAATGAAATCGGGCAGCCGAAGCTGCCCGATTGAACCAACTAAGAAGATCGCGGATTACTTGGCGCGGCTCTTGTATTCGTCGGTACGGGTGTCGATTTCGATCTTGTCGCCAATGCTGACGAAAGCCGGAACTGGCAGCTCGAAACCGGTAGCCAGGCGGGCAGGCTTCAAGACCTTGCCCGAGGTATCGCCCTTGACAGCGGGTTCGGTGTAGATCACTTCGCGCACCACGCTGTTCGGCAGTTCGACCGAAATGGCCTTGCCGTCGTAGAAAACGACTTCGCAGGCCAGACCATCTTCCAGATACTTGAGCGCATCGACCATGTTCTCGGCTTCGACTTCGAACTGGTTGTACTCGGCATCCATGAAAACGTACATCGGGTCAGCGAAGTAGGAGTAGGTCACTTCCTTCTTGTCGAGCTGAACCACTTCAAACTTGTCGTCAGCCTTGTAGACGGCTTCGGAAGCAGCGCCGGACAACAGGTTCTTGAGCTTCATCTTGACCACAGCGGCGTTACGGCCAGACTTGTTGTACTCGGTCTTCTGGACGACGAGCGGGTCGGCACCAACCATAATGACGTTGCCGGAGCGGAGTTCCATTGCGGTCTTCATTCGGGATTCCCAAAAAAGCTGAAAAATAAAAGCGTCGGATTATACCTTGGCGGCGCAGAACTTGACGAGCGATTCGGCAAGATTCGGATTTTGCGCCAGGTGAATCGCCCAAGCCTTGCTGTGACGGGCGATTTCGCTCCTTGCCGTGAGAAAATCGGCCCACGGTTGCCGCAAGTCGCCACCAGAATTCCATGCCCTGAAGAGATTGAGAGTGGCGCTCGCCGCCGACGGCTTCAATTCGCTGGCGTATATATCCAGAAAAGCCTCCAGCTTGACTAGGTGCGCCGCTTCCTGCTGTTGGTAAATCTGCCAGACGAAAGGCCGCCCAGCCCACTGGGCGCGAACGAAAGAGTCCTCACCGCGCACGAAATTGACGTCGCAGCGCCATAGCAGGCGATCATATTCATCCTGGGGCAGGAAGGCGAACGGCAGCACGCTGAGCATGCCACGTTGCCACGGACCGCTACCGCCCAGATGTGAAGCGACGGCTGCCAGCGGTTTGCCGGGTGCGACATGCAGGCGAATTTCGGTCGGCGATTTGGCGAGCAGGTCGAGCAGTGCACCAACGGGGGCGTGTCGTAGCAAAAAAGGCTGATCTCGAGGCCGCTACGGTCTTGAAGCTGCGCCATTTCGCGCTCGAGCTCGGCCAGCAGGCCTTCTTCCCGCAACAAGCCGCCGGTGCCTGCCGAGAAGCCGGGGAAAAAGAAGTATTTGGTCAGCGGCAGGGAAGGGTGGGGCGAAGCCAGGCCATGGCAGCTCACAGTCCAGGACTCCGCGGTCAGGTATTCGAGATTGATCCAACACGGCTTGGGTAGCGTTTGCGTCATGGCGTCGAGATAGGCTGTCGGAAGCTCGCAGGCAAAAGCCTCGATTACAACCTCGCCAACGCGGTCGACGGTTGGTGTTTCAGTCCAATGAATGATGTCGACGCCTTGGCATTGCTGTCGGGCCTGGGTCACATCGATAGCCGGGCAGAGGGGCTGCAGGCAATCCAGGTCATCCAGCCATAAGCGAACCTGCTTGCCATGTTCCGCGGCCAGTTGCCGGGCGAGCCGCCAGCAGACGCCTATGTCACCATAGTTGTCGATCACGCGGCAAAAGA
The DNA here is from genome assembly GCF_026261605.1 of Dechloromonas sp. A34. Taxonomy (NCBI): domain Bacteria; kingdom Pseudomonadati; phylum Pseudomonadota; class Betaproteobacteria; order Rhodocyclales; family Azonexaceae; genus Dechloromonas; species Dechloromonas sp. A34. The sequence continues at coordinate 3,076,460 of NZ_CP102486.1, read as the reverse complement.
TGTCCCAATGAAGCTGCATGGCCGCCATGCTAACATCGCCGCCATGCCTGCCTTTACCGATCCTCAAGACTGCATTGCCTGTCCGCGCCTGGCCGAACACCTGGCGAACATTCGTCGGCGCGACCCCGACTGGCACGCGTTGCCCGTTCCCGCCTTCGGCGCCCTCGATGCCGAACTGCTCGTCGTCGGCCTCGGCCCCGGTGAAAAAGGAGCGAATCGTACCGGTCGCCCATTTACCGGTGACGTCGCCGGCGAACTGCTTTACCCGGCCCTGCATCGTTTCGGCTTTGCCAGCGCCGCGGAGCCGCTCGGGTCGGACAATTGGGCCAATCCGGCCATGCAGTTGCACAACTGCCGTATTACCAATGCCGTGCGTTGCCTGCCCCCGGCCAACAAGCCGACTACAGCCGAAATCCGCCAGTGCAATAGCCATCTGCAAGCCGAACTGGCCGCGATGCCAGCCTTGAAAGTCATCGTTGCCTTGGGCGCCATCGCACACCAGGCTTTGCTCTGGAGCTATAGCCTCAAGCCGAAGAGTTTTGTTTTTGGGCACAACGTTAGCCACGCCTTGCCGGATGGTCGTCTGCTCATCGACAGCTATCACTGCAGTGGCTACAACTGGCGCACCGGGCGTCTATCTCGCGAGAGTTTCGAAGCCGTTTTTGCCGGCGTCAAGGCTCGGCTAGGTTAATCAGGTACGGCCATGGGGTTCGATGCCAAGGCATTTCTCGCCTCGTTGACCGAGTTGCCGGGTGTTTACCGCATGCTGGATGCCTCCGGCTACGTCCTTTACGTCGGCAAGGCCAAGAATCTGAAAAAGCGGGTGTCGTCGTACTTTCGCGAAAATCTGTCGAGCCCGCGCATCGCCCATATGGTCAGCCAGATTGCGGTTGTCGAGACGACGGCGACGCGCACCGAGGCCGAAGCGCTGCTGCTCGAGAACAATCTGATCAAGTCGCTGGCGCCGCGCTACAACATCCTGTTTCGCGATGACAAATCCTATCCTTACATCGTTGTAACGAAGGGCAAGTATCCACGTCTGGGGTTCTATCGGGGCAGTCCGGACCGCAAAGCCGACTATTTCGGACCGTACCCTTCCTCGTGGGCCGTGCGTGACAGTATTCAATTGCTGCAAAAGATGTTTCGCCTGCGGACCTGTGAAGACTCGGTTTTCGCCAATCGCTCCCGCCCCTGCCTGCTCTATCAGATCAAGCGCTGCAGCGGACCGTGCGTTGACCTCATTGCGCCGGAAGACTATGCGGCCGATGTCCAGTTGGCGACGATGTTCCTGCTCGGCAAACAACAGGAAGTCACCAAGCGCCTGACCCGGTCAATGGAAGAGGCCGCCGAGCGCCTGGCCTTCGAGCAGGCGGCCGTCTATCGCGACCAGATCCAGTCGCTGCACCAAGTGCAGGAAAAACAGTACGTCTCCAGCAGCAAGGGCGAAGACGTCGATATCGTGGTGGCGCTCAAGGAAGCCGGGCAGTTGTGCGTCAATCTCGCCATGGTTCGCGGCGGCAGGCATCTCGGTGACCGTCCGCTGTTTCCGAGCAACGTCGGTGAATCAACGGGAGCCGACGCGGTTGCGGCGTTCATCCGTCAGCACTATGCCGCGCACCCGGCGCCCGCCCGATTGCTCGTGTCCCCGTTGCCGTCGGAAGAGGAGGGGAGCGAAACCGAATCGACGTTGAGTGAACTTGCCGGTCGACCGGTGCCGATCCAGGAAGCGCGCTCGGTCACGCAAAAAGCCTGGGTCGAGATGGCCATGCAGAATGGTCGCCTTGCCATTCTTGCCCGCAATCAGGCGACTGCCCAGCAGGAGCAACGCCTGGCCGCTCTGCAGGAAGCCCTGCAGCTAGCCGAGCCGATCGTTCGGATCGAATGCTTCGATATCAGCCATACCATGGGCGAGGCTGCCGTTGCCTCCTGTGTGGTTTATCAGGGAAGCGCCATGAAGAAGTCCGATTACCGTCGCTTCAACATCCGCGATATCCAGCCCGGTGACGATTATGCCGCCATGCGTCAGGCAGTAACCCGACGCTATGACAGCATCGCAGCCGGGGAGGGGACGGCACCAGACCTGATTCTGATCGATGGCGGCAAAGGACAGGTCAGTTCAGCCTACAGCGCGCTGGCCGATCTCGGACTGGCGCACCTCCCGATGCTGGGCGTGGCCAAAGGGGTGGAACGCAAGCCAGGCCTGGAAACGCTAATTTTTCCGATCGGCCGGGAGCCGCTACAATTGCCGCCGGAACACCCGGCATTGCATCTGATCCAGGAAATTCGCGACGAAGCCCACCGTTTCGCCATCACCGGCCATCGTGCCCAACGTGGCAAGACCAGGAAAACGTCGACGCTCGAAAGTCTTCCCGGCATTGGCCCCGCACGACGGAAAGCACTGGTTTCAAGATTTGGGGGGCTGACCGGAGTACTCGCGGCGAGCCTCGAACAATTGACAGAGGTGCCCGGCATCAGTCGGGAAATGGCCGAAAAGATTTATTCCGCATTACACTGACACATGCCCTTCAACCTGCCCATTCTCCTTACCTGGCTCCGTATTGTCGCGATACCGCTGCTTATCGCCGTCTATTTCCTGCCAGCAGGCTGGGCGACACCCCACGAGCGCGATTTTGCCGCCACCTGGCTATTTGTGGCGGCAGCGTTCACTGACTGGGCTGACGGCTATCTGGCGCGAAAGCTGGACCAGACATCGGCTTTTGGTGCCTTTCTCGATCCAGTTGCAGATAAGCTGATGGTGGCGGCAGCACTGATTATCCTGGTCCAACTCGGTAGAACCGATGCCATCGTCGCCACCATCATCATCGGACGCGAAATCACCATTTCCGCCCTGCGTGAGTGGATGGCCAAGATTGGGGCCGCGAAAAGCGTGGCGGTGTCCATGCTTGGCAAGATCAAGACAGCCGCGCAAATGACGGCGATTCCACTGCTGTTGTATTCGGCGCCACTGTTCGGCTTCGATGTTCGCATCATCGGCAACTGGCTGATCTGGATTGCAGCCTTGTTGACCCTCTGGTCGATGGGCTACTACCTGCGCATGGCCTGGCCGGAAATTGCCAAGCGTAGCGCGGAAAAACAGTAGCCGATGTTGACAACCCCCTTGGGGCGTCTATAATGCGCGCTCTGTTTGACGCGGCAGTAGCTCAGTTGGTAGAGCGCAACCTTGCCAAGGTTGAGGTCGAGAGTTCGAGACTCTTCTGCCGCTCCAGTTTTGCTGAGAGAAGCAACGCCTTCTTTCTTGTTGTATCGCATAATTAGTATTCTTGGCGCGATAGCAAAGCGGTTATGCACCGGATTGCAAATCCGTGTAGGTCGGTTCGACTCCGGCTCGCGCCTCCAAGAATTTGCGGCAGTAGCTCAGTTGGTAGAGCGCAACCTTGCCAAGGTTGAGGTCGAGAGTTCGAGACTCTTCTGCCGCTCCAAAATACGAAGGGAAAGCGCCGAGCGCTTTCCCTTTTTCGTATCGGGACACCACCGATATAATCGACATGCCGCCCGGGTGGTGAAATTGGTAGACACAAGAGACTTAAAATCTCTCGGCCTTTGGCTGTACGGGTTCGATTCCCGTCCCGGGCACCAGGACCATCAATGATTATCTACGACCTTTGCTGTGAAAACGGCCATCGATTCGAGGGCTGGTTTCAAAGTGCGACCGATTACGACTCGCAACAGGAACGCCTTCTCGTCTGCTGCCCGCAGTGCGACATTCATGTCGTCAAGCGGGTGCCTTCGGCTGTTGCCATTGGCTCACATCACGTAGAGGAAAGCCATCACGAATCCGCCCATACGAAAAGTGGTGCGAGCACCGCGATGATGCCGGCCGGCACTCAGGTAATGGCCATGTATCGGCAACTGGTGCAGGAGATGGTCAACAAGTGCGAGGACGTCGGTCAATCGTTTGTCGAGGAAGCACGCAAGATCCATTACAAAGAGGCTCCCGAACGTCCGATCAGAGGCAACGCGACGGAAGAGGAATGCGAAGCCTTGGGCGAAGAGGGCATCGCCATACTGCGCTTGGCCAATATCAACGAAAGTGAATTGAACTGATCGTTAATTACGATTTAATTAGTTAATTCAATTTGTTACAGTTATTTATTAAACTATATTCTAGATCGTAACCCGCTTCAATTGGACAGTTGAGTCCGGTCCTGACGACAGAATATCTTCGCTTTTCTTCCTTGATAGGCGATCTCCGAACCGGTCGGGGAAACAAAAATCGAATAGCGGTCCGTTGGGCTGAGTCTTTTGAAACCGGCTCCGGCCGGCGCGGCTGCCGAGACAGCTTCCGCCAGTTCGTCCGGCGACAGTGAGGAAACTGCGCCAACGAAGGCATACCGGCTACTCCCGTCGCTGATGAAGACCTCGGTGAGCGGCGCCCCGAAAAGCTGTTCCGAGGTCTTGAACCAGTAGGCTCCCTGTTCGGCCTTGTAGGGGTCTTGTTTCTGGTTCAGGTAGTTGTAGAAATAGCCAGGCGCCAGGTCGTCAAGACACAGAACGGCCGTGCCCAGCGTGGTCGAGAAAGTCGCATCTTCCGTGAATGCGCTACCGGCAATGACGAAACAGATGATCCCCAAGTAGACTGAGCGGGGGCCGTTGGCTATCCGTTTGAGCACGGTTCCGGGAAGCATAGCGGTGTGCTCAGGGGCTAACCGCCTTGAGCGATGGGGCGCTGGTCTGCTTTCATCTCCCTGGCGGCGGCCCCGGCTTTCAGACTGCCGTTTGGCACTGGGATGGTGAGCGGAGCGACTTCGACCATGCCGATCCCTTCCTCGCGATCGATCCCGATTTTCCTGGCGGTCGATGGCGAGAGATCGATGATCCTGCCCTTTACATAGGGGCCGCGGTCCTCGATATTGACCACCGCGCTCTGCCCGGTCTTGAGGTTAGTGACACGGGCCGTGGTGCCCAAAGGCAGTGTCCGGCTTGCCGCATTGTCGCCATGCGGGTTCATTAATCGACCGTTCGCCATCTTTCTGCCGGCGAATTTTTTCGCATAGAAAGAAGCCTTGCCGATGCGCGGACGGCCCGAGTGGTCGAGTGCTCGCGACGGTGCCCGCGAGACATGCTGCCGGGCCAGGGCCGATTGCTGCTCAGTGGCATTCGCGGCCGGGCAGATTTCCGGTACGAGCCCGCTTGCCACGGCGACGGATGCCCAGATCGCGAAGGCCATGGCAAACCGCTTAGCTTTGGCAATCTCCGTCATGGCGTTGTTGCTCCATGGCAATCAGCGCTTCAGCGGCTGGCGAGGTGCCCGGCGATTGCATCAAGGACATAGCCCCAACCCGCTTCGTGGCGACGGCCCATTTCGTCATCCGGAACATTCGTCTGGCGCAAGGTGGCCAGGGTCTGGTCGCCCTCGGGCTCAAGAGTCAACTCGACGACGGACTCGAGGCCACGGGTTGCCTCGGAGACCCAGGTATGCGCGACGCGCCGGGGTCGATCGAGCGCGATGAAGCGTCCGTAATGCGCCCAGTCGTGACCTTCGAACTGAACCACATGATAGAAGAGTCCTCCGACTGCCGGCTGGACAACGGCTTGTGCGACGCCGAACCACGGGCTTCCGGGCTTGCTGGGGTCGAGCCAGCGGTCGAACACTTCGTCGGGACTGGCCGCTATCGTGCGGCTGATCGTCAATGCCGTCGTTTTCAATGGCAACGTGCTCATGGGTTTGCTCCTCGTGGTGGCGAGATCGAAAGGAAGCCTGCCCGGGTTTGCCGAGGGCGAGCGACTAGGCCTGATGCACGTAACTGCCTGGTGCATCGTCAAGGGCGACAATGCCTTTTTCCGGTGCCCCGATGGCCGGCGGAGTGATCCTGCCGTGCGATCGTTCGGCCAGCCAGTCCAGCCACGCCGACCACCATGAATCGCCATAGGCCGGAGCGGTGGCATACCAGCGTGCCGGATGCAGGTAGTGGTCGCGAGCTTCGTGTGAGGTCATCCGGTAGCCGCGACGGGCCCGCCCCGGCTCACTGATGATGCCGGCGTTGTGGCCGCCGCTGGTCAGCACGAAGGTCACCTCGGTATCGGTGTAGAGATGCACTTTGTAGACCGAACGCCAGGGCGCGATGTGGTCCTTTTCTGTGCCGACCGCGAAGATCGGCACCCGGATGTCGGTCAGCGCGATGCCGTCGCCGTCGACGATATAGCGTCCCTCGGCCAGGTCGTTATTGAGGAAGAGGCTGCGCAGGTACTCCGAATGCATGCGGAAGGGCAGGCGCGTCGCGTCGGCGCTCCATGCCATCAGGTCGAACATCGGCTGGCGTTCGCCTTCCAGGTATTCATCCACCACCTTCGACCAGACCAGGTCCTTCGAGCGCAGCAGGTTGAAGGCGGCCGAGAGCTGGTCCTTGTCAAGATAGCCCTGCTCGGCCATCATGTTTTCGAGAAAAGTGAGCTGCGCTTCATCGATGAAGAGCAGCAGTTCGCCGGCCTCCTCGAAATCGACCTGGGCGGCAAAGAGCGAAACCGTTGCCAGCCGGTCGTCGCCTTCGCGGGCCATGGCCGCCGCGCTCAGGGTCAGCAGGGTGCCGCCGAGGCAATAGCCGACGGCATGGACCTTTTGCCCGGGCAGTACCGCCTGCACCGCGTCCAGTGCTTCCATGATGCCCATCCGGCGATAGTCGTCGAGGCCGAAGCAGCCTTCGTCCTGCCCCGGATTGATCCAGGAAATCATGAACACGGTGTGGCCGTGCTCGACCAGGTAGCGGACCAGAGAATTTTGCGGCGAGAGGTCGAGGATGTAGTACTTCATGATCCAGGCCGGCACGATGAGCAGGGGCTCGGCATGAACTAGCCCGGTCTGCGGCGAATACTGGATCAGTTCCATCAGGCGGTTGCGGTAGATCACCTTGCCCGGCGTCAGCGCCACGCCACTGCCCGGCGCAAAGGGCTCGGCGCCGACCGGCTGGCGGTGGTTGAAATGGCGGGCGAGATCTTCGATGGCATGGACGCCCCCCTTCAGGAGATTGGTTCCGAGCTGCTCCTGCGTGGTTTTCAGGATATCCGGGTTGGTCCACGGGAAATTCGATGGCGAGCAGGTGTCGGTCAATTGGCGGGCGAGGAAGGAAAGCAGGTCGCGGTGATGCTGGCTGACGCCCTGCACGGTCGAGGTGGTCTGCTGCCACCATTCCTCGCCGAGCAGAAAGGCCTCGGCAAAGACATTGAACGGCCATCGCCCCCAGCTTTCGGTCCGGAAGCGGGCGTCGCTGTCGCGCAGTTCGGCACAGTCCTTCCGGTCGTAGTGCAGGGCGCAACGGGTGGCGAAACGGACCAGATGGTTGAATTTCTCGATAGCAGCCTGCGCCAGGTCACTCTGCTTGCCGGGCTGGATAGCCAGATGGGCAATCCAGTCGAGATAGGCAAGGGTGAGGGCGGTCGGTGAAACGCCGCCGGTCAGGCGGCCGATCATGGCGTGCAGTACGCGGTCGAAATCGGTGGTGCGCAGCACCGGGCCGATTTTCGGCGCCACCCGCTTGTGGCTGTAGCCGGTGCCTTCGCCGGTCAGGGGCTGGGTGTGGGCTGGCAGCGCGCTACTCGCCTGCGCCAGGTGATTGGCGGTGAGTTCCCGCTCGGCCTCGGATCTGATGCCTTCGGCGTCCGAAGATTTTCCCATGCCGATTGCTCCTCGACGTTGATCGACGGCCTAAGCTTGCGCGCTACTTCTTGGCCGCCTTGGCATCGGCTTTCGCAGCAGCTCGCGCCGACTTCGCTTCCTTGACGCAGGAATCCTTGGCAGCCCCTGCCTGATCGTCACATTTTTCCTTGGCGACCTCGTATTCGGCCTCGGCCTTGGCGATACTCACCTCATACCGGCTCTTCGCGGTCGGTTTGTAAGTGGCTTTCAGCTCGGCCTTGGCGACTTTCTCCTGGCCTTTTGCCTCGGCCATACAGACATCCTTGGCGTTGCCGGACATCGTTTTGCAGGGGGCCGACGCTGATTTGTAATCGGCGGCGATCTTGTCCCTGCCCGCCTTGTAGCTATCGCTGGAAAGGCCTTCTGCGGCGACCACGTTGATGCTGAAGGCGAGGCCGAGCGTAAGCGCGGCGATGGTCAGTTTGCGGTTGAGTTCCGTCATGATGTTGTAGCTCCTTGATGTCGTCGATTGGGGGGCGCGAAGCCCGGCTTGTCTCGCGAAGAGAGCGTCGCCCGTAAGCCAAAAGGGAAGGGCTTGGGCCAAGGGTCCGGTCATTCGCCGACAGGTCGCCGGTGGGGGGGCGACAAATGTCCGTGGCGGATGAATTTCCGGAGTGCCTTGCGCAGGACGCTCTCGCCCGCTGTCCAGCAAACGCCGTGCCAAATCGCCGGCTGCCAAGACGCGGCAGGTCGCCGCGAGCTTGGCCTGGCGATGGCCGCGCCAGCGACCTGGGCAATGGTGCCGGCCGGATACCAAAGTTGCCGTAAGTTTTACCGACCCGCCGGCAAATCCGGGCGGACTGTTTGCCTCTTCGACCGGCTGGTCGCCCTGGCCGGTGCAGGAATAGTCCTTGCTGCGCAACAAGCTCGATTGACCAACGTGAAGGAGAACCATCATGCGAGTAAGCGAAGCAATGACCCGCCAGGTCCACATCGCCAATCCCGACCAGAGCATTCGCGACGTCGCGACGATCATGGCCGAGTGCGACCTCGGCAGTCTGCCGGTCGGTGAGAATGACCTGTTGGTCGGCATGATCACCGATCGCGACATCGCCATCCGGGCCGTGGCCAATGGAAAATCGCCCAATGCGACCACGGTGCGCGAGGTGATGAGCCAGGATGTCAAATACTGTTTCGACGACGCCGAACTCTCGGATGTCGCCCGGAACATGGGCGACATCCAGCTGCACCGGCTGCCTGTCGTCGACCATGACAAGCATCTGGTCGGCATCCTGGCACTGGCGGATATCGCCAATTGCGAAGGATCGGAAGTGGCGGGCGACACAGTGTGCGGGCTGTCTGTGCCGCGCGGCCACTGACGGCAACGAGCTCGGTTTGCCATCCCTTTCCATCAAGAAAAGCTGGGGCCTGGCCCGCCTGCACGTCCAGTCGGGGCGAGCCGTAATTCCGCCCTTCCCGGCCGACGGGAGGCGTTTCGGGCTATCCGGCAAGGAGCATCAAATGCCTGCACCAAGCACCACCAATCTTTCGTCCATCGCGACGATTCGTTTCCGCGCCCGCCGTCATATCGAGGAGGGCGCCATTACCGACGACTACGGTGCCGATCGGGATACCGTCCTCCGCCTGCTCAATGAAGCACTGGCCACCGAGATCGTCTGCAGTCTGCGCTACAAGCGCCACTATCATTCGGCCAAGGGTCTAACTTCGCTGAGCATCGCGCAGGAGTTCCTGCAGCATGCCCAAGAGGAAGAACTGCATGCCGAGAAATTCGCCAACCGCATCACACAGTTGGGCGGCGAGCCGGACTATTCGCCCGACACCCTGAGTACCCGCAGCCATGCTGAATATCTCGAGGGCAAGAGCATCGTCGACATGATTCGCGAAGACCTGGTGGCCGAACGCATCGCCATCGAAAGCTACAAGGAAATCATCGCTTACCTGGGTGATGCCGACCCGACCACCCGTCGTCTGTTCGAGGAGGTGCTGGCGGTCGAGGAAGAGCATGCCGAAGACCTGCGCACCCTGATCCACCAGATCGGTGCCAGCCACACGCCGGCCGCCTGAGCGGTCCGCAGAATAACGTCATGTTCGAACCGACGGTTTTCACGGTGCACTTGGCACAGAAGCAGGGCTATCAGTTCGAAGCCAGCTTCGGGCAGCCCGGCGTGCCGGATATTGTGCTCGACGAACCCGGCCCTCTGAGCGCCGGCGAAGGCCCCAATGCCAGCCAGGTGCTGGCGGTGGCGGTAGGCAACTGCCTGACCGCCAGCCTGTTGTTCTGCTTGCGCAAGTTCCAGCAGGAGCCGGCCACGCTGCAGGCCGAGGTGACGACGACACTGGCCCCGAACGAGCATGGTCACCAGCGGATCGGCGGCATCGAGGTAGTCATCCGGCTGCAGGAGATAGCCGGGCAAGTGGCGAATTTCGGTCGCTGCATGCAGCAATTCGAGAATTACTGCGTGGTCACCGACAGCATCCGGCGGGGCATCCCGGTGCATGTCAAGGTGGTCGACGGGGCCGGCAATGACGTTTATGCCGCCGAAACCTGAGCCCGCAGCGGCCAGTCCGGGCTGCCGGGGCGGCACGCGAGTCGTAGCCGTTAGCTGTTCATAACGCCGACGTCGCAAATGGGGGGAAAACCCCCAGAGCCGGCAGTTGACGGGGCAGTTGACGGCGTTGATGCCGCAAAATTCACTGCTTTTCCGCTTCGGGCGCCAGCCCGGTGGCGATCAGTGCCTTGACCGGCAGATGGTCCGAAGCGACGCGGGCGGTATGCGAGGGATGGGTGGTAAAGGCGAGCAGCGAGCGGCGCGGTCGGACCCATACCCGGTCCAGGGCGAACAGCGGCAATCCGGACGGGAAGGAGCGTTCGGCCGGGGAGTGGCCGAGCATGCCATGCAGCCAGCGCAAGGGCCGCCCCATGGGTAGCCATTCGTTGATGTCCCCGAGGACGACGGTCATCTGGTCGGCCGGGATTTCGCGCAGCAGGCCGAGCATCTGGCGGACCTGGAAACGGCGCTCGATCGGGCGCAGTCCAAGGTGGGTGACGACGATGCTGATCACTCGGTCGCCGACTGCGACATCGACTTCCAGGGCGCCGCGCGGCTCGCGGCCCAGGTAGCTGAAATCGTGACGGCGGATGGCGACGACGGGGTGGCGGCTGAGCAGCGCGTTACCGTAGCTGCCTTGATGGTGCACGATGGTGTTGCCGGCGACCGGCGTTGTCGCTGTCGCCTGTGCCAGGTAGTCGAGTTGCATCGAATCGTGGCGGCCGTCGGAGCGGTTGTCCACTTCCTGCAAGCCAATGACGTCGCAGCCGAGTTCGCGGATCACCTGTGCCACCCGCTCGACATCGAGGAGCCGGTCGCGGCCGATGCAGCGGTGGATGTTGTAGGAAGCGACGCGCAGGCAGTCGCCGCCGAGGGTCTGATTCAGGCTGTGCCAGTTGGCGAGGGCGTTAGATTTTGTGGCCATGATCCGAATGCTGGCGGCGCTGGGCCACCAGCCAGTGGCGGACGGCCAGCGAGAGCAGGGCAACGACACCAACGGCAGCCGCCAGCAGGCCGTAATTGACCTGCGACGGATCATGCAGCGCGGCTTCGATCTGGTGCCCGAAAATCGTCGTCGTCAGGGTGCCCGGCAGCATGCCGATCAGCGTGCCGAGCATGAATGGCGAAAGGCGGATGCCAATGGCCGCGGCGACCAGTCCTTCGACTGCAAACGGTGCCAGCGGCACCAGGCGTAGCGCCGTCACAGTCAGCAGGCTGCGGCGTCGCAAAATCTCGGCAAAGTGCAGCAGGCGCGGGCCGGCCATGTCGCGCACGGTATGCCGTGGAAGGTGGTGGCCGGCTTGGTAGCTGAGCAGCGCGGCGAGCAGTATCCCTGAAAGCGCATAGGCGAAGCCGAGGTGGGGGCCGAAGGCGATGACCGCGGCGAAGGTTATCAGCGGCCGTGGGAAGAGCACGATGCAGGCTGGCGTGTAGGCGGCAACGATGACAAGCGGCGCCCACCAGTGGCCGCCAAACTCACGCGCCCAGGCGCTGACGTGATCGGCGTTCAGCCACTCGGCCAGCGGCGTATAGCGCCACAACGCAGTCAGTGCCGCGACAGCGAGGATGGCCGCCGCCAGGCGCGGTGCCAGACGCCGGATCAGGGTGCGGAGGCGAGATTGGGCGGCTGAGGGGGCATTCTCTTCGGACTCGTCCTCGCTGCTGGTCAATCGCTCCGGGCTGAATTCATCGATCAAGCCTTCCAGTGACACCGGCTGTGCGGGGTCGCCGACGCTGGCCAGTTCGAGCACGGCCGGCGGCCAATCGGGCAGTTCCTCAAGCGGGCGCAGCGTCCGCTCCCGGCCGGCCAGGGCCGCGATAGCGCCGTGCAGACTGCCTTGGTGGTGGACTGCCGCCTCGACCTCGCCGGCTGGCACGTCGAGATGTTCGCCGAGCAGACGGTTGCGGAAGTCGCGGATGGCGCTGGCGATGCGCCGGTCGCCGCGGGCCTCGATGGCAGCGTCGCATTCGCTGTCGAGGCCCATCGAACGGTTGGACAGGTTGGCCGAGCCGATGCGCAGGATTTCGTCGTCGACGATCATCAGCTTGGAGTGCAGGTCGATGCAGGTCCTGTCGGCCAGCCCCTCGATATGCGGGTAAAAAATATGGAAATGGCCGTAGCGGTCGGCGGCGCGCAGGCGCTGGACGAGGCGGCTGCGCAGCACATGCATGGTGTACTCCTCGAGCCAGCCGTGGCTGAACCGGCGCACGACGATGATGATCTCGGGCCCGTCAGGCTCGTCTAGCCTTGCCGCCAGTGCATCGCCGATACAGTGGGCGGTGAAATACTGGTTTTCGATATAAATGAATTTCCGGGCGGCAGCGATCATGTCGAAGAAGAGCGCTTCAACTTCGGCGACGCCCGGCTGGCCTGGTGTCTCGGGCAGGGTGCGGGCGAATGCCACGTCGACCTCATGGAGATCGACGCGCAGGCCGGACGGCCAGGGCAATTCCTGTGGCGGGGCCGGAGGCAAATGGCGGCCGGTCGCGGCGAGCCAGCGACTGCGAACAATCTCTGCCACCTGCCCGGCCGCTTCGCCGTCGACGGCAAGCATCAGGTCGTGGAACGGCGGGTAGGGCTTGCTGCCATAGCTGCGGCGGTCGTCGTCGGCCTGATGCGCGCAAGTATCCCAACGCCGCACGGTGAGGTCGAAGCCGCCGATGAAGGCTATGCTGTCGTCGATGACCACGATCTTCTGATGGTGCGAAGCGCCGACCGGGTGGGTGTTGTCGTAGGCTATATGGACGCGGCGATGGGGTTTCCAGCCGAAGCCATAGAGCGTCCGGAACTCGCGGTCGGTGCCGAAGACCAGCGGATAGTCCCAGTCGAGAACATGAATCTGCAGGCCGCGCCGGCGGCGCGCCAGCCAGTTCAGGAAGTCGCCGAGTTGGGCCGGCGGGCCGTGCTTATCTTCGGCGAAATGCAGTTGGGTCTTGCTGTTGAAGTCCCAGGCCAGGATGTTGATCGAGTGCGTTGCCTGTTCGGCAGCGACGATGAAGGCGCGAAAATATTCCTCTCCATCCACCAGCAATCCGACATGGTGTGCACGGCCGACCGCGCAGCAGTTCCGGTCGATGGCGAACAGGCTTCCCGGAGCGGCCGGCGACCACTCGGCTTCGATCGCCGCGGCGCCGTTTTCGTCCATATTTTCTTGTCGAAGGTGCAGTCTGGCTGCAGGCAGAGCGCAATTTTCCATAAGCCGGTAGTCAAGTGTTGTCAGTGGCGTGCGGCAGGAGGCGGTCATCATCGACTTCGCGGCTGAACTGGATGTAAAGCCTTCTGCAATGTGCATGCCCAAGGGCGCCATTTGCCACCCCGGCCGACCGGCATCGCAGGCGCCGCGGGGCTGCAGCGTGGGTGGCACGATTTCCTGGTCATGGAACCAACGCACGGCCGGTACTCCCGGGCCATCCAACCGGCGTGCGCGGGTGTAAATCTTACCGAACAGGGAAAATCTTACGAGTCCGTGAGGGGCAGCGCCTGACCGTCGCACTCGACGTTGACCGCGCAGACCACGACCGACACCTCCATACCCAGATAGTCGCCCGGGCTTCCCGCCCATTCTCCGGTCAGCGGCAGTGCCTGCCGCGGGTCGCGGGCGACGGCGACGCGGATCAGGTTCTTGCCGCCGACGATGGCGTTGGTCGGGTCGAATTCGACCCAGCCGGCGCCGGGCAGGTAAATCTGCACCCAGGCATGGGTCGCGCCGGTGGCCGGCGTATCGACGATGCCGTTATCGATGGCCGGGTCGTATTGGTAGCCGCTGACGAAACGGGCGGCCAGGCCGAGGCTGCGGACCGCTTCGATCATCAGCAGCGCGAAGTCGCGACAACTGCCCGCGCCGCGCTCGAGCGTTTCGACCGGCGTCTGCGTGCCCTCGGCAACACGGAACGCATAGGCAAAACCGTTCTTGATCGCCAGCATCATGCGTTCGAGCATCGGCTGCGTCTGGACCAGACTCGGCGCCGCGCCCGGTTCCGGCGTGGCGAACTGCTTGGCCCAGTTATCCACCTTGTGCTCGGGGTCCGGGTAGTGGCGCTCGATCATCCGGGCGAGATCGGGGATTTCGTCGTTCGAATAACTGAAAGGGTAGGTGCGGGCGTATTCCTCGATCGGAAAATACGGCGCATCAAGGGCATAGTGCTCGAGCGTGATATCGCTCTGGAAGCGCAGTTCGGCTGTTTCGGCGGAAAATTCGGCAATTGTCACCGAATTGCCGAAAACATCATGCAGCCAGCGGATCGAGGCGGCCGGCGGGCTGATCGTCAGGGTCGCCCTAAAGAGCCGCAGATCGTGGCTGTCACGTGGCCGGAACATCAGTCGATGGCTTCCGATCTGCACCGGCCGGGCGTAGCGGTAAATAGTGATGTGGCGGATGGTCAGCATCGGAGGGGGTCAGGGTCCGCTAACGGCGATCAACCGATACCGCCGGCCATCGGGCCGGGCAGGCATGGAGAATCCTTTCGATCACGAAGCGGCGGCTGGCTCGAGCCGGTTGTCTACGGCGCGAACCCCTTCGACATTCCCGACCAGCTGCTCGGCTCGCGCGATCATGGCTTGCGGTACGACGCCACGCAGGGTGACTCTGCCGTCCTGGGTTTCAACGGCAATGGGGAGCGGCAACAGTTCGGCATCGGATGCCAGCCGGGCTTTGACCCGGGCATTGATGGCATCGTCGTTGCTGCGCGGAGCGGCGGCGCTCGGCACCTGGCTCGCCGGTTCGGTGTTCGCGCGCTCGCAGCCGCCAAGCATGAGGCCGCCGGCAAGAATGCTCCCGCACAACGCCAGGAGTGCCTTGGTCTTGATGTCTGTAGCGCTATTCCCGGTCACTTGACGCCTCCTTGATCCTTGTAACCACCCATCGCCCCGAGGCAACCGCGGCTGCCGTGAAGAGGTAAAAGCGGCGCGGCGGCTGAAGATCTATTCATCATCGAACGGTATCCGGGAATCCTGTTCGAAGCGCTTCTTGCGCTTGCGACCGAAGGCCCAGATCACGACGCCGACAAACAGCGCGATCAGCATGAACAGCCAAACGGTATATTCCCAGGTCGCCATGGCTTCAAGCCGTTTCCGGGCCGGCCTTGTCGCGCCACTGTGAGCCGGCCGATGCCGGCTACTTGGCGCTGCCTCGGGTCGACTTGCCGGAACTGATCAGCAGGCTGATCAGAAAACCGGCGGCCAATGCGATGCCTGCCATTTTGAGCGGATTGTCGTGGGCATAGCTGCGGCTGGCGCCAAGCAGATGCTGCTCGGCATCTTTCAGCCGGGTGGCGGTTCGCTCCAGCCGTTGCGCCACGCGGTCGGAGGCGCCGCTAATGCGATCCACCATCTGATGCGCGCTCGCCGCCGTGCGCCATACTGCCGGACGGGCAGCTTCGGAAAGCTGATCGATGGCTTGATGCGCCTGCTCGGCGGTGATTGCCAGTTTGGCGACGGGGAGCGGCAAATTTTCTGCACTATGTTTCATATTGGTCTTCCTGATCGAGAATGAAACCTGGGGCACCGGATGTTTGGCCTGCGCCCCGATCGTCCGGCAAGTGCCAGGCGCCTACTTCATGGCTGCCGTGGCCTCGGCCTTGGCAGCAGCTTCCGCCACCTTGGCTTCCTTGACGCAGACGTCCTTTGCATTGCCCGCCTTGTCGTCGCATTGCTCCTTGGCAACCGCATAGTCGGCCTCGGCCTTGGCGACCCGAACCTGGTAGTCGTTCCTGGGCGACGGCTTGTAATTGGCTTCCAGTTCGGCGAGGGCGACCTTCTCCTTGCCTTTCGCCTGGGCGACGCAGATATCCTTCTGGTTGCCGGACATGGCGCCACAGGCGCTCTTGGCCGCCTTGTACTCGGCAGCGATCGACTCCTTGTCCGCCTTGTAGCTGTCTTTCGACAGGCCTTCGGCCAGCCCGGTGATGCAGAAGGCGAGGCCAACGGTCAACGCGGTTATGGACAGGTTGATATTGAGTTCCTTCATGCTACCTCCTTAATGTTGTCGATTCGGGGCACCGGCCACAACGCCTCGGCGCCAGCAGAGCGTCACCCGGCGGCCAAAGGGGAAGGGTTCGAATTCAGGACAGTCTTGCTCTAATTTCAGCAAGCGGCGTGCCATGCGCCAGCCAGCCTAGCGTCTTCGCTGGCGCAGACAACGGCAGTCGGCGTAGGGCCGAAGATCCGGCGCTGTTTTTCCGAAACTCAACAAAACGGCGACCAAGAAGGATTTACCGAATGATCGGTAAAAATTGCGATAAGGCGATGCATCGTGCGACTCCTTGCCCGCGCCTTCACCGACCGTCTGCCAGGCGGGGCGAGGAAAGTCAGTCAATGGAATGGTGTTTGCTGGTAGTCAGTACCGGGATCCATGCCGCGCCAGCGGCCTGCAGTTGGCACAAAGTTGGCCATGGCCCTCAACACCTTCCGGAACCGCTCACCCCGGCCCAATCCGTGAATTTGACAAGCCGGATCGTTCATTGAACCAAGGAGAAATCATTATGAAAACAGAGAGCCATATTGTCACCGGGATTTACGCCAGCCGTGCCGAAGCGGAGACGGTGCGCAGCCGACTGATCGAACAGGGCATCCTGCGCAAGCATATCAAGGTGGTCGAACGGGTGCGGGCCGAAGATGACAATCCCCAGCTCGCCGACGACGACGAGGTGTTGAAGGAGGTGCTGATCGACGGCACCGTCGGCACACTGGTCGGTACCGGCCTTGGCGCCCTGGGACAAGTGGCGCTGGTGGCGGCCAACGTGACGCTGTTCGTTGCCAGTCCGCTCCTCGCACCGCTGGCCATGCTCGGCTGGGGCGCCGTTCTCGGCGGCGTGGTCGGGGCAGCTGCCGGGGCCAACAAGGGCGCGAAAAAGCGTGACGGGAAATTTGCCGATCTCGTGCACTACGCCATCCGCAGCGGCCATGTAACGCTGATCGTCGAAACCCCGACCGCGACGGAAAAGAACCTGGCGACCAAGATCATCGGTGATTCCTTGACCGTGCGCGATGAACAGCGCGTCGCCTGATACGAAGGAGAATGGCCATGTTGTCGACCTTGCGAAAAGCCACCAGCCTACCCGATCATAAGACGATCAATAGCGGCAGGAGCAGCGCCATCACTAGCCTGCACCTTGAGACTCGGCAGCCATTGCAGGCGCAGCCAGGACGGGCGCCTGTCGTCAGCATCGACCGACTGTCGCGCCAAAACCGCCTGCTCAAGGCCCTGCCGGACGAGGTGTGGAATCGCATTTCTCCCCACCTGCAACTGTGCGAACTGCCGCTCGGCAGTTGCCTGATCGAGGAAGCCGGCGGCTTGTACAGCCAAGTCTACTTCCCGACCAACGCGATCGTTTCGCTGCTCTGCATGATGGAAAACGGGGCCTCGGCCCAGGCCGCGATGGTCGGCATCGAAGGCATGGTCGGCCTGTCGCGCTTCATGGGCATTGAAACGTCGGCCTGCAGCGCCGTCGTGCTCAGCGCCGGCTATGCCTTCCGGCTGCCGGCCAGAGTGCTGATGCACGAGTTTGAGCGGACGCCGGCCGTAACCCGGCTACTGCTCTGCTACACACAGTCGTTGATCACCCAGGTGATGCAGAGTGCCGGCTGCAACCGCCTTCATTCGATCGAGCAGCAGCTGTGCCGCTGCCTGCTGGCGAGCCTCGACCGCTTGCCGGGCGACGATCTGACGATTACCCACGAACACATTTCGAAAATGATCGGCGTCCGCCGCGAAGGGATCACCGAGGCGGCCGGCAAGCTGCAACGGCTCGGCATGATCCGTTATAGCCGCGGACATATCACCGTGCTCGATCGTCCGGGCCTGGAAGATCACGCCTGCGAATGCTATTCCGTGATCAAGCGCGAAACCGAACGCCTTCTGCCCGCTGCGTCGTGGGCCAATTGAACGGGCTTCCCAGCCGGGCGCCGACTTTGTATTTTTTTCTGGATGGCTGGTAAAAATTCAGGTCAACGGGCAAATCAAGGCAGGAATGGATGGCTACCCCGGCCGGAAGCACACTGGCTCGGGTTTTGCAGGTATCTGGATTGGGTGCCATTTGAGCTTGGCCGGCATCTACCCAATTACCAGTAACGGAGGAGGTTTGCCATGAACCAGTTGAATCGAATGTCCTACTTTTTTGTTGCGCTTCTTTATGCCTTTGTGCTCGGTTGCGCCTCGTCCCCGCGACACGAAGGCACCGGGGACTATGTCGACGACACCGTGATCACAACAAAGGTGAAAGCGGCCATCCTCGAGGATTCGGCGTTGAAAGTTAGCGAGATCAATGTCGAGACCTATAAGGGCCGGGTTCAGTTGAGCGGCTTCGTCAGTTCCCGCGATCAGATCGAGCGGGCCGCCGAAGTGACGCGCAAGGTCAAGGGCGTCAAGTCCGTGGTCAATGACATCCGCCTGAGATAGGACGGTGGGCGGGGGGCGATCCCCTCGCCAGCATTGCCCGGCCCGCTCCGGCGAGTGGAAGCTTGCTGGCTCCCGGGTCGGGCAGGGCAGGGATAGATTGTGCTCCTGATCCTGTGGTTGCTCGGCATGGTCTAGGACAGGCCTGCCATAGCCCGCCAGCCGTTGAAGCGACCGGCTGGAAATAGTGACTGCAACTTCCACCCGGGCGTGGCAAAAGATACCGAATCGTGACGCCGGGGCGCGGCGATCATTTCGCCGACGTTTTCCCTGGCTGGCGGGGGATGACGCTGATCTTGCCGTCGCTTTCCATGTAAGCGGTGCGAACCTCGGACAAGTCGGCAATACCGTGCTCGCGCAACTGGGCGTAGAGATCGTCCTCGCTCAGATATTCGCGGCGCAGGTTGCGATGAATGATCCGGCCATCGCGGACAAGGCAGATTTCCGGCGGCTGGAGCAGGCGGCGCAAGCGGGGTGAGCGGTAGGCGAGGAAATCGAACAGCAGGTTCCAGCCGATGATGGTCGAGATCAGGATGATTCCATCGCTCACCGAGCGGTATTAGGCGGCCATCGCATTCTGGGCGGCATCGGCGACCAGCACCAGCAGCACGTCGGCGATGCCGACGGTGCGGATGTCGCGCTGCAGAATGGTTCGGAAAACAGCGAACAGAAAAAGATAGACAATGCTGCCGCGAACAAACAGTTCCACAGGCGAAACGCTCAGAACGAAGAGGCTGGGCCAATCGGGTGACATGGTTTGCATTTGAGAGCAATGGGCATGCCCGAAGCTTCGTCCTCCATCACCGGCCAGGTGATTCATCCGAATGGCGGGCGCATCGCCAATGACTAAGCGAAGGCATGCCGATTGCTAAAGCCAAATGGCGATTCCCGAGGGGCGATTGAAGGCAATTAGTCTTCCCATGGAAGCGCAAACCCACCAAGTCGGCAATGGTGCCGATAGCAGCTTCTTGGTATTGATCTAGGAGAGATGAAATGGCAAGTTCAACTTATGCAGGTAGCAGCAGTAGTAGCCAGCAGGCCAGAATCGTCGGTGGTGTCCCGTGCGAAGGCCCCGGCCCCGAAGTCATGGCGGCAGACACCCTCGAGGGTGACGATGTGGTCAATCACGAGGGCGAGAATCTTGGCGAAATCAAGAAGATCATGATCGATGTGCAGAGCGGTCGGGTAGCCTACGCGGTGTTGTCGTCGGGTGGTTTTCTCGGCATTGCCGACAAGCTGTTCGCCATTCCGTGGGGCGCACTGACGCTGGATGCGGACCACAAGTGCTTCATTCTCGACGCCGACAAGGAAAAGCTGGAGAACGCCCCGGGTTTCGACAAGGACCACTGGCCGGCCATGGCGGACGTCACCTGGGCGCGGCAAGTACATGACTATTACGGGCAGCAGACCTACTGGTAGTCAATGCCTGAAAGCCGGTTAATACCGGACTCGAACGCGGCCAGGCGGTGACGCCTGGCCGCGTTTTTTTCCGCCAGTTCGGACGGGCGCAACAGGCGGGAAACAGGTAATTCTTTCAAACGGTACAGCATTTTTTTCAATTGACCGACGGAGTCAGCCGCCGGCAGCGCAATCCGCTTAAAACGCCAACAGCCCCAGCAGCACGCCGAAGATCAGCACGATGAGGAAGATGGTCAGGGCGATGAAGAATAGGATTTTAGCAATGCCTGCCGCCCCGGCCGCGATATTGGTGAAGCCCAGCAGCCCGGCGACCAGGGAAATAATGAAAAAGATGATGGCTAGTTTGATCATGGCTCTTTGCTCCTTGTGCCTTGGTTCACCGGCACCAGCCAATACCGGAGCAAGTCGTATGCCCCGTTGCCGCAGTTGGCAAGTCAAGCCACCTAAAATGGATGTTGTCCGGCAGGCCGCGGCTGGGCATGTGTTTTGCCAGACCTGTCCCGTGATCCACTAATCTTGCGAGGTGTTGCGATGCCGGACAGAAAAGCCATCGAACGGGCCGAAAAGGACAAGCGCGAAGGAAAGTCGCCGTCGACACAGGCCGGCGAATTCGTTCGTGAAGAAATACACCATATCCGCGAGGGCAGGCACGGCGCCCGCTCGACCAAGCAGGCCATTGCCATTGGCCTGTCCGAAGCGCGCCGGGCCGGAGTCAAGCTTCCGCCACCGAAGGCAGGAAGCGGCAGCGAGGCAACCCGGCGCAAGGCCGAACGCGACCTGAAAAATGGCGCGCCGGGCGGAACCAGCGTTTCCCGCCGCCGCGCCAAGGCCACGCTGGGAGCGTTGGAACGCGAAGGGGACGCCGCCGCAACGCCGGCGGCGCTCGCCAAGCAAGGCCGGGCCGCTGCCCGCCAGCGCAGTCCCGCCGAGCGCTCCGCTGCGGCCCGCCAGGGGGCGCAGACCAAGGGAGCTGCCGGGCGTTCCGCCGTCGCCCGTAAAGCGGCGCAAACCCGGGCGGCCCGACGCAGCGGCGGCTGAAGGACGGGAAACGTCGGCTGATTCGCTGGGCGGGACCGGCCATGAAACTGGCCCTTTTGACTAGTTTCCGGTGCCGATTGCCGGCTGTCGTTTCCGCTCGGCGGGAAAAAGCCGGGTATTCGTCAGCCGCTTGCTTTTATGAGTTACTCCGACTCCGTGCAGGCGGCTACGGGCGAACCATCAGTGAATGTCGCGACAGCTAACCAGGCGCAAGCGATCGCCGACGCGCAGCAGTTGGCTGCGCGAGCGCAGATATTTCTGTTGCACGGCGTAAGCCTGTTCCTCCGCCGCCATCACGCCCTGGCAGGTTTCGAACATCTGCTCGCCGAAATACTGGTTTTGCAGGGCATGGACGTATTCATGAACCAGGAACGAGTTATCTGCATCGTTGTCCAGGTTCAGATCGTTGCGATAGACAATCCGTCGCTGCTCAATCAGATACGCCGCGACCAAGCCGCGCTGCTGCATGCATTGAGCGTGGCTATCGGCTTCGACCTTCAATTCGTCGCACACCGTCGTCATCATCCGGTGCTGTTCGGAGCATTGCCGATACTGCGCCAGCAGCATCGGCACAGCGGCGCGCTCGTCGGCGCATATTTCGACCAGCATGGCCTGATACGGCATGGCCTGAACAGGCGGCAGCGTTTCGATGGGCGGCAAACCGCTGAACTGAATCGCGGCAGCCACCAAAGAGGCCAGCAGTTCGTCCATTTCGCACCTCCTCACGTCAGTCCGGCGACGCCAGCTACCGCCAACCGCATGGCAGTAATTGCAACAAGCATTTACCTGCAATGACCCGGCAGCAGGAAAAAAGTTTCCAACGCAACAACAGGCGGACAGACCCTGAGCTATCCCCATGAATCCGCTGAGGAAGCGACAGCGGCGCGCTCGGGCAGGCCGGCAACGGGCGCGCCATTTGCTCCGGTCAGACTTTGACAACCCGCGGTTGAAGGAGACGGACATGGCTTCGGCAAAACCTGTGGTTCTGGTCACCGGCTCGGCTGGGCGGCTCGGCAGCGCGATCGGTGCGGCGCTGGCCGAGTGTTTCACCGTGGTCGGCTTCGAACTCGACTGCCGGCAGGCGGTCGACTGCATCGACGCCGATATCATCGTCGAGGCGGCGCTCGCCGCCGCCTGCCGCAGTCTGCGCGAGCGCTACGGCGGACGCCTGGCGTCGGTCATTCATCTGGCTGCCTTCTACGACTTCACCGGTGAGCCCGATGCGCGCTATGAAGCGGTCAATGTGCAGGGCACGCGCCACCTGCTGCAGGCCTTGCAAGGTTTCGAAGTCGAGCAGTTCGTCTACGCCAGCACCATGCTGGTCCACGCCCCGACCCGGCCCGGCGTGGCGCTCGACGAAACGGCCGAACTGGCGCCGAAATGGCCGTATCCGCAATCCAAGGTGGCGGCGGAAGAGGTGGTGCGCCGCGAGCGCGGGCGGATTCCCGCAGTCATCCTGCGCCTGGCTGGCGTCTATAGCGACGATTGCGAAGTTCCCTCGCTGGCCTACCAGATCCAGCGCATCTACGAGCGGCAGCGGCTCAGCCATGTCTTCCCCGGCGACCCGGCCCACGGCCAGGCCTTCGTGCATCTCGACGATGTCGCCGCAGCCTTTCGCCTGACCGTGGAGTCCCGGTCTAAGCTGGGCGAAGAAACGACCGTGTTGATCGGCGAGCCGGTCAGCGAAAGCTACGAATCGCTGCAGAACCTGATCGGGCGCCTAATCCATGGCGAAGCCTGGACGACGCGGCGCATCCCGAAGCCGGTGGCGGCGACCGGCGCCTGGGCTCAGGAGGTGATCGAGGACGTCATCCCCGACGCCATCGACCGCGGCATCGAACCCTTCATCAAGCCCTTCATGGTCTGGCTGGCCGACGATCACTACGAACTGGACATTTCGCGCGCCGCCAGTCTGCTCGGCTGGCGACCGCGCCACAGCCTGCGCGGCACGCTACCCCGGATGATTGGTCAGCTCAAACAGAGCCCAGCCGCCTGGTATCGCCGGAATCGCATCCCGATTCCGCTGTGGCTGGAAGATCTGGCCGAGCAGCCAACACCGGAAACGCAGTTGATCGCCGAATTCGAGGCCCTCGATCGGCATCAGCACGGGCAGACGGTGTGGTGCCATTTCGCCAACGCGGCGCTCGGCCTGTGGCTGGTTTCCAGCCCCTTCATTTTCGGGCTGGCCGAGCACTGGGGCATCGCCGGCGAACTGCCGGCGCCCAACCAGCGCGGCCTGCCGCTGGCGGATACCTGGATGACCGCCAGCGACATCCTGAGCGGCCTGCTGATTACCCTGTTCGCCCTTTTTTCGCTGTCCCGCCGTACCGGCTGGGCGCGCTGGGCGACGGCCGCATTGGGTAGCTGGCTGCTGTTCGCGCCGCTGGTTTTCTGGACGCCGAGCGCCGTCGCTTATGCCAACGATACGCTGGTCGGCGCCCTGGTCATCCTGTTTGCGGTGGGAGTGCCGGCGACGCCCGGGGTCAGTCCGGTCGCCCGGCTGGTCGGGCCGGATACGCCGCCCGGCTGGGATTACAGCCCATCCTCGTGGAACCAGCGCATTCCGATCATCGCCCTGGCCCTTGTCGGCCTGCTCATTTCGCGCTATCTCGCCGCCTTCCAGCTCGGCCATATCGACGCCGCCTGGGATCCCTTCTTCGGCGACGCCCGGGGTCAGTCCGGTCGCCCGGCTGGTCGGGCCGGATACGCCGCCCGGCTGGGATTACAGCCCATCCTCGTGGAACCAGCGCATTCCGATCATCGCCCTGGCCCTTGTCGGCCTGCTCATTTCGCGCTATCTCGCCGCCTTCCAGCTCGGCCATATCGACGCCGCCTGGGATCCCTTCTTCGGCGACGGCAGCGAGGTCATCATCACCTCGGCCGTCTCCGAAGCCTGGCCGGTTTCCGACGCCGGACTGGGCGGCGCCGCCTATGTCCTCGAAATCATTACCGGCGTCATCGGCGACAAGCGACGCTGGCGCACGATGCCCTGGCTGGTGCTGCTCTTCGGCGTGATGATCGTGCCGCTCGGCGGGGTCAGCATTGTCTTCATCATCATCCAGCCGATCGTCATCGGCACCTGGTGCACGCTGTGCCTGCTGGCAGCGGTCGCCATGTTGCTGCAGATCCCGTATTCCTTCGACGAAATCCTGGCCACCCTGCAGTTTCTCCGCGAACGCCGGCGGCAGGGGAAATCGCTGTGGCACGTGATTGTCCACGGCGACACCATCGACGGCGGCAGCGCCGATTACGCGGACGATTTCGAGGCGCCACCCGGCGCGGTGGTACGCGAAATGCTCCGCGGCGGGGTCACCGTACCGTGGACCGTGGCCATCAGCGCCGCCATCGGTGTCGGGCTGATGCTGACCCGCCCGCTGTTCGATACCTCCGGCCGGCGGCCGATAACGACCACGTGATCGGCTCGCTGGTTGTCACCTTTGCCGTGATGGCCCTGGCCGAAGTCGCCAGGCCACTGCGCTTTGCAAATGGTGCCTTCGGGCCTGGCTGCTGGTTGCGCCCTGGCTACTCGAGGGCTACAGCGTGGCCGGCAGTCTCGTCAGCGGTTTCGCCGGTCTGGCGTTGATCGCACTCTGCCTGCCGCGCGGGGCGATCGTCAGCCACTACGGCACCTGGGATCGCTATCTGCGGAGCAGGGAAGAGCAGCCCGGGCAGCCTATTTCGGCGAGGTGATGCGGTGAAACAGGGCGTATTTCCGGTCGACTGCAGCAGCGGCGGGCAGCCGTGCCGGCGGCGGCGAAGGATTTACCGGTTATCGGTAAAAATTGCGGCCAAGTCGAGCCAAAGGCGGTCTTAGACCGGCCTTTAGCTCGCCAGTCGGCCAGCAGCACGGAAAAACAAGGAGTGGAACGGTGTTTGCTGGAAGGCAATGAATCCCGGCGCGGTCGGGCCGGACGGATAAACAAAGCAGCTGTCACGCATCCTGACCCTCTCCGTTTGCGAAAGGAAAAAAACATGCAGCAAAGTCTATGGCGCGCGTCGCGCGATTGCTCGTTCGCTGATAACGCGGATGGCCGGCCAACGGGCGGCGCCTTCCTCTGGAGCACTGCCCGGGAATCGCTGGCAGGGGCTGGCTGGCCAATATTCCGGCTTCACCGCCGGCCGAGCCCGACCCGCCGAATCCTGCCGATCCGCCAAAGCCCCCGTACCACCGAGGACCCCGGAGTTCCCGCCTGACAAGGAGCCGCCCGGGATCGATGATCCTCCGCCCGATGTCCTGCCCGTGCCGGTCCGCGAACCGCCGGCGATGGCGAAACCGCTTGCGTTATGGCTGACCGACGCGGCCAGCGTGCGGCAGCACTTTTTTTAAAAGAGAGGAGTGGCGCCATGAATCAACTGACCAATGAACAACGCGCTACCTTGTTCGAGCTGCTCGATGCCCAGGAGAGAGTTCTGGAGTCCGCGATGCACGAACATGTCGCCCGCCTGCGCGACTGCAGTGCGCCCGGCATGACGCCGACCACCGGCGACATCGAACTGATCCGCGAACACCCGAGCCGCGCCGTGGTCCGCGACGTCCGCGACTTGCGCGTTATCGAGGCCGCCCGCGCCCGTCTTGCCGCCGGCAGTGCCGTCGTCTGCATCGACTGCGGCAGCGCGATCGCCTTCGAGCGCCTGCTGGCACAGCCGACGGCAACCCGCTGTCCGCATTGCCAGGTCTTTTGCGAACAGGCTGTTACAGGGCGGTCAGAAAGCATGAGGCGGCCCCTGAATTTTGGACCGTGGACTAAATGACAACCTTGCTCAAGCACCGGCCAGGCAGCGACGGAGAAACGGAACAAGTGCCGAGGTCAACAGCCGGTAAGCCTTACCGGCCAGCCCGTAAGTCTTGCCGCCAGCTGCCGCCCCTGGTCGTGGCAGCCATGCTGGGCGCCGCCCTGATCGGCTGCCAGCGCCAGGAAACCCCGCTGCCGAAGAGCGATATCGTTTTGCCATTGATCGAGGGGGAACAGCGGTTTGGCGTTCCGCTCGGCCCTGGCGCCAGCCAGGAACTGCCGCCTCGCCCGAGGCCAGGAGAAACGATCGATTCGCAGCATCCAACGCTGCGCAGGCCAGGCCTGATTGCAATCTGAGGCTGGCGAGAGGCGCCGCGCCATGACAAGACGGTCGACGGATTGAAATTTTTGACACGTTGGGAGACGCGAGATGAAAACGTTGATGACCAGCAAACGACTTCGGAGCTGGGCGGCGTTGGCAGCAATACCGTTGCTCGCGGCATGTGGCGGCCACTACTATCAGGTGACTGATACGGCCAGCGGCAAGGCGTATTACACCCGGGATATCGAGCACGACGACGGACATGCCCGATTTGTCGACAAAGCCACCGGCGACAAAGTCAATCTGAGTGGTTTCGAGGTCAGGAAAATCACTGAGGAACAGTACAAGAACGCCGTCCGAAAGTAGCGCCGGGGAATGCCGTCCGGCTCTTTTCGGTCCTCGCCGGGCTTCCGCCCGGCGGCTTGGTCGCCTGAAAGCAATTCCGGCGCTGCAATCGGGGGTCGGCCTGCCTAGGGCACACGGGTCGAGCGGTAGCCGAAGATTCCGGCCAATCCGATGATGATCAGGTAAATGGCGACAATGTAATTGAGCAGGCTGGGCACAGCCAGGATCAGGATGCCGGCGATCAGTGCGGCCAGGGGGGCAAGGTGCAAGGTCATAGTCATCGCTCTCCATATCAGGGGGCAGGTCGTTCCGGGTATTCGCTTCATCGTCCATGGCGGATTCCGGTTGGCGGAAATGCCGGATCGGGCGAACAGTAATCAGTCCTGCAGATTCCATACCAAGGCGATGGGGCAGACCAGACCGCCTCGCCTGGCGGTTAACGCGGCTCGCCCGGCGCCAGGCAGTAAGTCTTACTGCCAAACCCGCAAATTTTACTGGGCGAGCCTGTCGTGACGGCCGACCGCCGGCAGGTGGCGCGGCATTTGCATTACCCGGTTGACCGGGGCTGTATCGTGGCCCGGACATGCGGGAACCTTCCTACAAATGCTTCAGCAAGGTCTGACAGCGAGGCGCCAGGGGAGGGCCTAGCATGAATTGAGCTCCCGGCAATGCCGCAGCAATGGCGTTCCGGAGACTTTCCCTTCACCCACCCAAGGAGACTCGCGATGAAACACAAAATCAGCCTTTCCACCCTGTTGCTTCTCGGTGCCCTGCCGCTGGGCGCCATCGCCAACGATCCGGCGCCGGCCACCGCGAATCCGCCGGCCAAGGAAAGCGCCGGCGAGTATGTCGACGATACGGCGATCACCGCCAAGGTCAAGGCGGCCTTCGTCAAGGACAAGGAAGTCAAGGCAACCGAGGTCAAGGTCGAGACTTTCAAGGGCACGGTCCAGCTGTCTGGCTTTGCGTCGAGCAGCACGGCCATCGAGCGGGCCGCACAACTGGCCAATCAGGTCCCGGGCGTCAAGGCCGTGCGCAACGACATTCGCCTCAAGCAGCCCTGATCGGCCGGCGCCTGCCCGGAGCGGCAGTAACGACCATCGGCCGGCTTGATCCCGGCCGATGAAAAGTCCGACAAGGTGCTGACAGGAGAAAGCCATCATGTTGCACTATGCCGCAGTATTCCTGATCATCGCATTGATCGCCGCGCTGTTCGGCTTCGGCGGTATCGCCGCGAGCGCCGTCGGTATCGCCAAGATCCTTTTCTACATCTTCCTGGTGCTGGCGCTGATTTCGCTGCTCGGCGGACTGCTGCGAAGGTAATCGAGATGCGGGCCGACAATCGCGCGATGACCACTGGTTGGCCTTGGCTTTTGTGTCTCAGCGTGATTCTCGGCGCCTGCGCGACCCGCCCGCCGGCCCGCCCGTTGCCCGAGGTCGGCCAGCAGCCAGTGCCGATCAGGGTGGACGACGAATCGGGACCGCTGAACGCTGCGCAAGCCGCCGCCGCGGTGAAGCGCATTGAAGGCGAGGATGTGCACGGCCTGCTCGCCCGCCATCTCGGCGAGGTCGAGGCCGTAATGAGCGCTCCGCTGGCCCTGGGCAATAGCGCCCGCCTGCTGATCGACGGCCCTCAGACGGAGCGGGCCATGTTGCGCGCGATCAACCGGGCACGCCACCATATCGATCTCGAAACCTACCTGCTGGAACCGGCCGGCATTGGCGAACGCCTGGCCAGCGCACTCGAGGCCAAGCGGGCCGAGCGGGTGGCGGTACGCGTGCTCTACGACAGCATCGGCTCGCTGGCCACGCCGCATGAATACTTCGCACGCCTCAAGGCTGCCGGCATTGCCGTCTGCGAATTCAATCCGGTGAGTCCGCTGCGCCTGCAGGGCGATGCCCGCTTGAGCCTGAACAACCGCGATCACCGCAAGCTGCTGATCGTCGATAACCGCGTCGCCTTCACCGGCGGCATCAATATCAGCAGTGTCTACAGTTCCGGTTCATTTAGCCGCCGGAGCGCGGCGCCCAGCCGGACGGAAGGCTGGCGCGACACCCATGTCGCCGTTCGCGGTCCGGTCGTCGATCAGTTCCAGAAACGCTTCGACGACACCTGGCGCAGCCAGGGCTGCCCCGACGCCGACGGGGCAGAGCCGCGCATCAATCCGCCTGCGGTACGGGCCGGCGGCATGGCGATGCGGCTGGTTGCCGCCGATCCGCTGGCCGAACGCAACGAACTCTATCTGGCGTTGCTCTCGGCCATCGAGCACGCGCAGCGCCGGGTCTGGCTGACTTACGGCTACTTCGTGCCCGATGAGCGCATTCGCCTCGCCTTGCAGGATGCCGCCCGGCGCGGCGTCGATGTCCGGCTGGTGCTGCCCGGCTTCAGCGACTTCTGGGCGCCGCTCTATGCCGGACGGTCGCGCTACAGCGAGTTGCTGGAAGCCGGTGTCCGCATCTTCGAACGCCATGATGCGCTGCTCCATGCCAAGACCGCGGTGATCGACGGTGTCTGGTCCAGCGTCGGCTCGACCAATCTCGACTGGCGCAGCCTGGTACACAACTTCGAGGCCGACCTGCTGGTACTGGACAGCGGTTTCGCCAACGAGCTGCAGCAGTTGTTCGGGCTCGACCAGTCGGCCTCGTACGAGGTCGTGCGCAGCGACTGGTCCCGGCGCGGCGTCAAGAGCCGCTTGCTCGAATGGCTGGTCGGGTTCTGGGAATACATGTTGTGAAAAGCGTCCCGGCAACTCGGCATGCTTTCTGCTGGACTACGGACATCGGGCCATTCGCCGGATCACTCTTTCTGGCGCAGCCAAGGCGGGGTAATCCCGGCGAATCGGCCAGCCCAAGGAGGTAAAACCATGAAACCACGCAAAAGACTGCGCCGTTTCGGCGCAGCACGCCCCGAGCCGGCGAAGCTTGCGCCGGCAACCGAGGAAAGCAAGGGGCCACGCCAGGTCATCGAGCAAGCGGCGCGCGACATCAGTCGCGGGCTGCGCGACACCGATCTGCACGGCACCCCGTCCAACGTGCCCGGCCCGGCCGAATCCGGAGCATTCGCCGGGCGCCGAGGTCCCCCCGGAAGGCGTGAATGTGAACAAATAGCCGAAGCCGCCCGGCAAGCGATCCGCCGGGCCGTCAAGAAGAGGGGAGGGTGGTAATGGAGACGTCATGCTGGCTGTGCAAAACGCGGAGTTGAGTGCGCTGTCCTTCGGGCTGGCCCTGGCGGCCAGCGCCTGCTTCGCCTTTTTCTCCCGGACGCTGGCGCCAGCCGAGGGCGGCAATCGGCCGGGCCAGCTGCTGCTCGACGGCAGTCTGGTGGCCGTGGCCTGGTCGGCCGCCGCGCTGATCGCCGGGTTGGCCTACGCGCCCCCGAGACGATCGCCGCCAGCCGGAACCTGGCACTG
This sequence comes from Dechloromonas sp. A34, assembly GCF_026261605.1. Classification (NCBI taxonomy): domain Bacteria; kingdom Pseudomonadati; phylum Pseudomonadota; class Betaproteobacteria; order Rhodocyclales; family Azonexaceae; genus Dechloromonas; species Dechloromonas sp. A34. The sequence continues at coordinate 3,046,639 of NZ_CP102486.1, read as the reverse complement.
CTTCTGCTGCTGCCGATGATCGGCTGCACCGTGCCGGCCTTGCAGCTGAGCAGCGAGCCGCCCTCGCTCCGCCGCCTGCTCGGCGCCGCCGGCCTGCTCACGGCGAGCGCGTTGTTGGCGCCGCTCGTAGGCGCCCTGGCCGACGCCGCCGGCCCGGCCTGGGTCGAGTCGCCGGACGGCCTGGCCCTCGCCGCGCTGCTGGCTTTCGCCGCCGTGCTGACGGCCCTGGCCTTGCTGGCGCGGCGTCCGCCGGTGTTGTGGCGCAGTAGCGCAGCGAACCTGCTGCTGACCACCGGCTGGCTGCTCCCCCAGTTCATGCACCTGGCGCACTGGCCGGCTTTGGCAAGCCGCGCGATGGCGGTCGACGGCGAAGGGCTGGCCTGGCTGGCGGCATTCGATACGCTGGCCGTGATCGGCCTGTTCTTGTTCAGCCGCCATCTGACCGGCCGCGCGCTGCTCACCGGTCAAGCTGAAATCGCCGCCCTGCGCGCCGCCGACGCCGAGCTGGCCAGCCGCCTGCAGGTGCTGGATCAGGCGAAACTGGCGAGCATCGGCCAACACGAACGGCGCTGCGACCAGTTGTTGCAGAGTGCCAATGTGGCCGTCTTCGACTGGGATCTGCTTTCGGGAAAAGTCGATTACGGCGGTGCCTGGTCCTGCCTGCTCGGCCACGACGACCCGCACTGCGACTGGCTTCGCCAAGCGCGCGATCCCCTGACGCAGCTCTGTCATCCGCGTGAATTGGGCCAGGCCCAGCGCCTGCTGCGCGAACTCGCTTCCGGCGAACGTGACCGGGTGCATTGCGAAGTGCGCCTGCGCTCGGCCAGCGGGGCCTGGCTCTGGGTCCTGGTCCATGCCCAGGTCGTCGAACGGCAGCCGGACGGCAGCCCGCGCCGCATAGTGGGCACCCAGCTCGATATCAGCCGGACCAAGCGCGTCGAACACCTGCTGTTCGCCGAGCGCCGGCTGTTCGCCTCGGGGCCGGTAATCGTGCTGACCTTCGACGCCGAGGCGCCGCATCGGCTGCGTCAGGCGTCATCGAACCTGCACGATGCGCTGGGCCAGACCGAGCCGCATCCGGCGGCCGGCCAGCCGCTCGACGCGCTGGTCCATGACGACGACGCCCCGCGTCTGGCCGAGTCGGTGCGGAGCGCCGTCGCCCGGCCGGGCGCGCAGGCGCAGTGCGAAGTGCGACTGGCGAAAGCCGATGGCAGCTGGCCCTGGTATCTGCTCCACGTGGTCGCCGAGCGGCAAAACCTCGGCAAGCTGCTGCGCGCCTACCTGGTCGATATCAATGGCCTGAAGGAGGCGGAATCGCACGCCGCGGAGCACAACACGGCACTGCAGCAAGTCGTCCACAAGATGGGCGAAACGCAGCAATTCATGGAGAGCCTGCAGCAGCTCACCGAACTGCTGCAACTTTGCGAGAGCGAGGCCGAGAGCGAGCAGATCATCGTCCAGGGCGGACCGCAGCTCTTCCCGCGCTGGAGCGGCGCCCTGACTTTTGCCGACAATGGCGGCCTGATGACGGTTGCCGCCAGCTGGGGCGAGTCCTTTACTGTCCAGCACGCCATGGAGGCCGACTGCTGGGCCGTGCGCCGCGGGCGCCTGCACCAGTCCAGCATCGAGCCCGACCAGCATGTGCTGTCGCCGGTGTGCAGCCACTTCGGCGGCGACCGGGCGCTGCCGCCGGGCATCAAGCACACGATATGCGCCCCCCTGCTGAAGAGTTTCGACCGTCCCGGCGTGCTCCATCTGGTGGCCTACGAGACGATGGATGAAGAAGCTTTGCAGAGCGCCGCCTGGGGCGCCGAGACCTTTGCCGATGCGCTCAAGCTGTCGCTCGGCAACCTGCGCCTGCGTATTTCCTTGCGCGAACAGGCGGTCCATGACGAGATGACCGATCTCTACAATCGCCGCTATTTCGACGAGGCGCTTAACCGCGAGCGCAGCCGTTCCGAGCGCACCGGCGAAGGCCTGATCCTGGCCATGCTCGACATCGACCATTTCAAGAACTTCAACGACAATTTCGGCCACGAGGCCGGCGACGAGGTGCTCAAGAAGGTTGCCGAGCATCTGCGCCACTTCGTGCGGGCCTACGACATCGCCTGCCGGGTCGGCGGCGAGGAGCTGGCGATCCTCATGCCGCGCGTCCATATCGACGAGGCCGTCGCGCGCCTCAACCAGCTCCGCGAGGAAATCGGCGCCTGCACGCTGAACCACAAAGGGACGCAACTGCCCGCCGTCACGGTGTCGATCGGCGTCGCCGATCTCGATACCGACGCGCCGGACGATCTGCTGCGCCGGGCGGACAGCGCCCTGTACGCCGCCAAGAACAGCGGTCGAAACCGGGTCAAGCGGTGGACGGCGGAGCTCGAGACGGACGTGGCGGACGGCGCGGACCGCAACGAACCGGCTGTCCCGGCCGGACCCACCGGGGAAACGAAGCGGACGGCGCCGGCGGATCGATCGGCCACCGCCGCCAACGGCGGGGCGCGGACGAACGGCAAGGAATCAGGCACGGACGCTCCCGCCGGGAGGTCAGCCCGCAACGGTGGTCAGGATGGTGGACATCATGAAAGAAGCGAACTCTAGGTGGTACCGGAATCTGGCCTTGACCGCCGTCCTGCTCACGGCGCTGAACGGGCATGGCGCCGACGGCGGGGCGCCGGATGCCGGGAAGGCGGCGGCATCGCCGCTGCCGCCGACGACGCCGCCGGAAATCATCAAACCGGCCTTGCCGAGCGATCTGAAAAGTGCCGATGCGGTATTCGACGAACTCGATGTCGGCCGCCGGGGTTATGTGACTCGCCACGACACCAAAGACCTGCTCGGCTTCGGCGAGGCTTTCCGGAGCGTCGATAGCCGGCGCAGCGGCAAGTTGACGCGAGCCCAGTTCCGCCGGGCGTGGGCCATCTACAAAGCGCCGAACCAATAGCCTCGGGTAGTCCGACGGACGGCTCAGCGCGGTTCATGGCGGCGATTTTCGCCGTCCGGAAGCTGGCTCTTCCGGAACTGCCGGCTGGTGTAGAGCTTCATCAGGGGCGTTACCGAGATGCCATGAACGACGATCGACACCGCGACTGTCGTCAGCGTCAGGGTAATCGCCAGGTCGGCGGTGGTGCCGGATAGTCCGTGGTGCAGGGCGAACATCAGGTAGTAGATCGAGCCGATGCCGCGGATGCCGAACCACGAGATCAGCAGCCGTTGATCGCGCGACACCGTGGCGCCGAGCAAGCCGAGCCAGACCGAGAGCGGGCGCAGTACGATGAAGAGCAGCAGCATAAAACTGATTGCCGTCCAGTCGAAGCGGCTGTAGGGCAGCATGGCGCCGACGACGAGGACGATGACCAGTTCGGCGATGCGCTCCATCTGTTCGTTAAAGCCGCGCACGGCCTGCATCATGTAGGCACCGGCCAATTCCGGATCGGTCGCGACCGCAAGGTGGGCTTGCTTGCCGCGCAGCCCGGCCGGTCCATCGGTGGACAGCGGTTTCTCCTGGGACTGGCCCTTGCAGCGCTGCAAGGCGAGACCGGCGGCAAAAACCGCGAGAAAACCGGAGGCGTAGGAAACCTGCGCCGTGCCGTAGGCGAGGGCGACCAAGCCCATGGCGAGAAATTCGTCGAGCCCGACGGCTTCCTGGTGGTGGGTGCGCAGATAGACCACGAGCTTGCCGATGATCGTGCCAAGCAGGCCGCCGATAGTCAGGCCGCCGCTAATGGCCCAGATCAGATCGACGCCCAGCCAGCGCCAGCCGCCCGGCCCGAGATCGTGCAGGCCGAGCAGGCCAAGGCCGAGAAAGACAAAGGGGAAGGCGGCGCCGTCGTTGAGGCCGCCTTCGCCAGAGAGGCTAAAGCGCAGGCGATCACGGTCGCCGGGCTCGTCCACTTGGACATCCGAGGCCAGAACCGGATCAGTCGGGGCGAGAATGCCGCCGAGCAGGATGGCGGCACCGAGCGGCAGGCCGAGAAGGAAATAGCCGGTCGCGGCGATCAGCGCGACGGTCAGCGCCATCGAGAGAAAAGCCAGACGCAGCGGCAGGTACCACTGGCGGTTGGTCAGTGGCAGGCCGAGCTTCAGGCCGACCGAGAACAGCGAAATCAGCAGCGCCACTTCGCTGACCCGTTCGAGGAGGGCGGCATAGCCCTGGGGGTCCGGTGGAATCGGCCCCCAATCGGCGCTGCCGAGGCCGTAGCCGACCCCCAGGTAGAGCATCGAGGCACTCACCGGCAGACGCTTGAGCAAGGAACCGGCAAGGGCCATGGTGATCAGCAGCGCCCCGATGACGAGCGCCCACAACGAAAAAGACATCGCAGCCCGGTCCTCAAGATTAAAGCGAAGGAGGGGCACCGCCGCCCGCGGCAGCGGAGCGGCAGGCCCGGCAAAACATCGAAGATGGGTGTTTGAACCCCGCCCGGCCGAATCTTTCAATTTTTCTGGTGTAATCCGGCCGTACCGCGTCTACCGGGCGATCAGACCTGATTCCTGGTCGCCATCGGGCCGGACAACCGCCAGCCGAGCATCGGGCAACGCCTGGGCAGGCGGCTCGTCTCCGGCCGCCCCGGCGCTGCCGGCATTGGCGGCGGCGTATTCCTTGAGCCGGTTGTAGAGGGTTTTCAGGCTGACCCCGAGCACGGCGGCGGTGCGTTCCTTGTGGTTGTTGAAGTGCTGCAGGGTGGCCAGTATCAACTGATACTCGGCTTCGGCCAGGGTCGTGCCGAGGGGGAGGGTGATCGAACGGCCGTCGCCGGGCGTGGCGGGGCGCGCGGCATCCGGCGCATCGCAGGGCAGCCATTGGTCGGTGATGATCTCGTCGGCGGCCATCAGGTAGGCGCGCTGCACGACGTTGCGCAGTTCGCGGACGTTGCCCGGCCAGCGATAAGCCGCCAGACGAGCGAGCGCCGCGGGGGAAAGGCGCTTGATCTGGCCTTCATGCTGGCAGATGTCAGCCAGGAACTGCGCGGCGAGCAGCGCGATGTCGTCGGCCCGCTCGCGCAGCGGTGGCAGTTCGATCGGAAAGACGTTGAGCCGGTAAAGCAGATCCTCGCGTAACCGTCCGGCCGCCACCGCCTCGTCAGGCGGCCGGTTGGTGGCGGCGATGACGCGGACGTCGATTTCCTGGCTGTGCGTCGAGCCGACCCGCATCAGCGTTCCCGTCTCGAGTACGCGCAACAGCTTGACCTGCAGTTCGAGCGGCATTTCCGTGACTTCGTCAAGAAACAGCGTGCCACCGTGGGCCCGCTCGAAGAAGCCGAGGTGCTGGCGGTCGGCGCCGGTGAAGCTGCCTTTCTCATGGCCGAAAATCTCGCTCTCGATCAGGTTGGGCGAAATGGCGCCGCAGTTCACTGCCAGAAACGGCTCGTTGCGGCGGCGGCTCAGGTCGTGCACGGTATGCGCCACCATTTCCTTGCCGGTGCCGCTCTCGCCGGTGATGAAAACCGTGACCGCAGTCGCCGCGACACGCGAGATCTGCTCATAGACGCGGTGCATCGCCGGCGACCGTCCCCAGAGGTGCCCGAAACGGCCGCTGCGTTCCCATTCCTCACTCAACGTGGCCAACTCGACTTTGAGCACCGCCGGCCGTATGACGCGCGACAGGATGCCCTGCAGCTGCTTCATCGTCACCGGTTTGATCAGGTAATCGGCGGCGCCCAGGCGGAAGGCCTGAATCGATGTTTCCAGGCTGGCATGGCCGGTGATCAACACCACTTCGGAGTTTTCGAGCAGGGTCGGATCGTCGAACAATTCGATGCCACTGCCGTCCGGCAGCTTCAGATCGAGCAAGACTACGTCGGGCGGGTGCAAGGCCAGCTGCTGCCGGGCATCGCGCAGCCTATTGGCGACCGCCACGGTGAATCCTTCAGTGGCGACCAGCGCAGCCATCATCTCCGCCGAGTCGAGATTGTCTTCGACGATCAACACATGACCCATGTCAGTCTCTCCATCTCCGCGACCAAAGGTACAGACGCCGGCTCAATTAGCCGGTCCGCATACAACCGTTGGCCATGACGAATTAATCAACACTTGATGGATTGTCGACCAGCGAAGCCGGTCGAAGTTCGGCGGCCCGGAGAAATTGGCGGCCAGCGGCCGGCCCGGCCGGGCGGAAAAGCCTGCGCCGCCGCGGCTCAGTCTTCGGCGAGCATCCGGCGCAGCTCGGCGGCATCGATCGGCTTGACCATGTAGGCGTCGAAACCGGCCGCCATGGCCTGCGCGCCGAAGTTGTCCTGGCCGTAACCGGAAAGGGCGATCATCCGCCCAGCATAGCCGGCGGCACGGCTGCGTTTGGCGACTTCGAGGCCGGTCAGCCCGGGCAGGCCGATGTCGACGACCGCCACGTCGGGGCGGTTTTCGAGCAGCGTGGCCAGCCCGCTGACACCGTCGGTCGCGCACCAGACCGAATGGCCGTCTAGTTCCAGCAGCTTGTGCAGGGAGTCGAGCGCATCTTCGTTGTCCTCGATGACCCCGATCCGGCGACGGCGCGAGGGCGGGACGAGCAGGCGCTGGGGCGCGCCGGCCGGCGCCTCGACGGCCGGCAGGCGTACCGTGAATACGGTGCCGGCGGCCGAACTGGCGGCGCCGACCGTGCCGCCGTGCAGTTCGACCAGGCGGCGGACCAGGGTCAACCCGATACCCAGGCCGCCGGCGCGCCGGTCGAGGGTGCGCTCGGCCTGGACGAAGAGGTCGAAGACCTTGGGCAGCAGCGTCGGGTGGATGCCGACCCCGGTATCGCTGACTTCGAGTACTGCCTGCGTCCCCTCGCTGGCGACCCTGACGTCGATGCGTCCGCCGGCCGGTGTGTATTTCAGGGCATTGGTCAGCAGGTTGTTAACGACCTGTTCGATGCGCGTCGCGTCGGCGTCGATCCACACCTCGTCGAGCGCGACGTACAACTGGTGGCGGTCGGCGACGCCGGTCAGGCGCATGGTCGCCACCAGCCGTTCGACCAGCGGCACGAGGTTGAGCGGCTGGCGGGCAAGCAGGATCTTGCCGGCGATGACCCGGCCGACATCGAGCAGATCGTCCATCAGGCGAGCCAGATGACGGGTCTGGCGGAGGATCACGGCGCGCGCGCTGGTCGCATTGTCGGCGCCGGGATCGACCCGGTTCAATACCTCGATGGCCGCGGCAATCGCCGACAGCGGATTGCGCAATTCATGGCCGAGCATGGCGAGAAATTCGTCCTTGGCCCGGTTCGCCGCCTCGGCTTCGAGGCGCGCCGCATGTTCGCGCTGGATCAGCGCCGCCCGGCCGCGCTCCGCCTCTTTCTGGTCGCTGATATCGAGGCTGACGCCGGTTATCTGCAGCGGCCGGCCATGGTCGCCGTAATTGGTCATGATGCGGCAGGACAGCCAGCGTTCGGTGCCGTCGGGCAGCCGGATCGGGAATTCCAGCGTCTCTTCGTCCTGCTCGTCGGCGCAGCCACGGCGCAACGCGGCTTCGATGCGTTCGCGATGGCCGTCGACGACGCTGACCAGAAAATCGCCGAGGGTGCTTTCCCTGGCCACCGCCGCCATACCGAACAGGCGGGCGAGGCCCGGCGTCCATGCCATCGTGTCGGTTTCGAAGCGATAGTGGAAGAAGCCGAGATGGCCGGCCTCCTGAGCCAGTTCGATCAGGCGCTGGCTTTCGCGGAGATTTTTCTCGGCACTGGCGAGATGAGCTTCGGTCCGCTTGCGCACGGTGATGTCGACCACGGCGCTGAGGGCGCCGCGTGGCAGGCCGTTGTTGTCGCATAGAGGCACCGCGCTGACCAGTACGTAGCGGGGTTCCTGGCCTTCGCTGACCAGTTCCAGTTCGAGGCCGCGGACCGACTCGCCGCGCGCCGCGGCCCGCTGCAGCGGCTGCTTGTCGTCTTCCAGGCGGCCCTGCCGGCCTTGATGGAAGCGGGCCGTCGGCGCCGTCGGCGGGCCGATCAGCACATTCATTGCGGCGTTGTGTAGCACCTCGCGGCAGGCCTGGTCCTGGGCAAAGGCCAGGCCGATCGGGCTGCTTTCGAACAGGGTTTCGAACTCGTCGGCCTTGCGTTGCAGCAGATCGCGCTTGGCTTTCAAGCGGGCTTGAACGGTTTCCTCCTGATCCTTGGCTGCGACCAGGGCGTCGCGCAACTGCGCCACCTCACGGATCACGATCCGCTTGCCGGCCTGGCTGCGGGGGTCGGTTGCCAGCTGATCGAGCGGATGGGTCAGCCGGCGGGCCATCAGCAGGGCCAGGACCACGCCGAGGACCAGGCAGGCCAAGCCGGTCGTCAGCGCCAGGACGATCGCCCGCTTGTGGCGGGCGTCGAACGGCCCGGCCGGCATTCCGACATCGACCACCCAGCCGGCCACGGCGATGGTTTTCCAGGCATCGTAGGTGGCGATCTGCGCGCTGCGCTGGGTCCGGTGGAGTCCCGCGGCAGCGTTGCCGATCGAGCCGACCAGCATTGGCGGCAGGGTATCGTCGACAAATGCCGCCGGCGCCGTGGTTCGGGCAATCAGGCGGTGTTCCCGGTCATAGACTCCGGCCACCGCACCGGCCGGAGTCCCGGCCTTGTACAGCAAGTCCTGCCAGACGGTGGCAGCGATCCAGGCGCCGAGGCGGTAGCGCAGCTTGCCATCGACCAGCACCGGAACTTCGATGACGACGGTGCCCTTGTCCGGACGATGATCGACAAGCGGTGCCGGCTTGCCAACTGCCGGTTTGTTCGCGCCGTCCGCCGGCGGGGCGGAGGGCCGCGACCGTCCGGTCGGTTTTTGCGAGCTGGTGTCGAACAGCAGATTGCCCCGCTCGTCGAGCAGGTAGGCGCTGAGCCAGTTCGGATGCAACTGCGCGCGGGTGCTGCGCAGTGTCTTTTCGAAAGCGACGATGTTGTGGGTCCGGATGGCATCCGTGCCGGCGAGAATGGTCAGGGCATCGAACGACGAAACCAACTCGCGTTCGACGATTTGGCCCAGGGAATTGGCCGACTGCTGCAACTCCAGCTTTATGCGCTGCTGGTCCCCCTGGAGATCGGTGAAGATCCAGTAGCCCATCAACAGGCCAATCGGCAGCGTCGCCAGCAGGATCATGGCGACCAGATAGGTGCGTAGCGAAGCGCTCGGCCAGAACGCGTCGATTCGGCGGAAAAGGGCTGAAAACCTGGTCATGGCAAGCGATACAGAAGCAAAAAAAGCGCCAAACCTGAAACCGCGACCCGGGACGACCGTGCCGGGTGAAAAATCAAAACGTCATGCAGCTTTCGGCCACCGTAGCGCCATTTCGGCCGCAAGCGGCGATGCGCCGCCGGCGAGGCCGGGCCGGGCAGACCTTGTAGATTTTTCCGGGTCGGCGGTAAGAAGTTCCGACCATGAGCCGTTTGGCGGTCGCCCCAAGCGGCAAGCCGGCGTCGCCCCGCCCGGGAGTCTCCGCTGCAGGACAACACGGTCGCGGAACAGTGCCCGGGCATGCAGGAATCCTCCTACCGACGTTTCGGTTAGGTCTGACAGCGCCTTCCAGGCCCGGTTCATATACTGGATTCCACTTTCGGCACGTTTGCCAATGGAAATTCTGGCAATTTTCCAAAATGGAGACCGGCCATGCGTATCAGGATCAGAATTACCACCCTGTTTCTGCCCGGGGCACCACCCATCATGGTGATTGCCAGAGCACCGCAACCGGCCAAGATCGGACGCTCGACGGCCCGGCCGTTCCTGCCGCCGCAATCGCTGCCCGCATCGCGGCAGATATGACGCATGTCTCGCGCGGCGGGAACTTTCACGAACGCCGGCCGGTCCTCACTACAGGTGTCGCAGCAAAAAGAACTGCTCTCCGGCATGACCATTATTCGGTCTTGGGCAAGGAGGAAGGAATGAGCGATCACACACATGAATACAGCAAGGAGCGGCTCGAGGCCGCTTATGACCGCTTTGCCGGGCATGTCGCCGAAGCCGTGCAGAGCGGGCGCAGCCTGGGCCGGCAAGGGTTCGAGGCGGCCATGGAAAAGACCCGGGAGCGGCTGGCCGCGGCCGGCGAGTTAACTGCCGGGCAGGGCGAGCGCTTCAAGGAGTATCTGCGTCGCGACCTCGGCCTCCATCTCGACGAGCAGGCGCGACTGGCCCGCCAGTTCGGCCGCGAAGCCGGACAGCACCTGCAGCCCGAGCGTCTGCGCGACGGCATGCTGGCAACGCTGGCGACCGTGCTGCGCAGCGGCGGTGAAATGCTGCAGGAATGGTCGCACAAAGCCGATGCGGCAATCATTTACGAGAGCGGCGAAATCACCAGCGCCGGTACGCTGACCTGTCTCAATTGCGATCACGTCATCCGGCTCGACCGGACGGCCCATGTCGCTCCCTGCCCACTCTGCCTGGGCACGCGCTTCCGCAAGAGCTACTGAATCCGGGCGAGGGGAGGCGAGACCATGGCGGCGAGCGAAACCCGGGGCGAACAACAGACCCAGCCGGTCGCCAGCCGGTTCAGCGACCGCGACATCTACCTGTTCAAGGAAGGCAGCCACAGCCAGCTGCATGACAAGCTCGGTTCCCACCCCGGGCAACAGGATGGCGTCGACGGGACGCAGTTCGCGGTGTGGGCGCCGAACGCGGCCCGCGTCTCGGTGATCGGTGACTTCAACGACTGGGAGGCCGACCGCCATTCTCTGCGCGGGCGCGACGACGGCTCCGGCATCTGGGAAGGCTTCGTGCCGGGCGTCGCTCATGGTATGGCCTACAAGTACCGCATCGTCTCGCGCTACCGCGACTACCAGGCCGACAAGGGCGACCCCCTGGCCCTGGCCTGGGAATGCCCGCCGCGCACGGCGTCGCGCGTCTGGCGCCTCGATTACGAATGGGGCGATGCGGCCTGGATGGCCGGCCGGCGCGACGCCAACGCGCTCGCAGCGCCGCTCTCCATCTACGAGGTGCATCTCGGTTCCTGGCGCCGCGTGCCGGAGGACGGAAACCGCTTCCTCAGCTATCGCGAACTGGCCGAACAACTGCCGCCCTACGTGCAGCAACTGGGCTTCACCCACGTCGAACTGATGCCGGTCGCCGAGCATCCCTTCTACGGCTCCTGGGGCTACCAGGGCACGGGCTATTTTGCGCCGACGGCGCGCTACGGTACCCCGGAAGATTTCATGTTCCTGGTGGACAGCCTGCATCGCCACGGCATCGGCGTCATCATCGACTGGGTGCCTTCGCATTTCCCCGACGATGCCCACGGCCTGGCCTACTTCGACGGCACCCAGCTCTACGAACATGCCGATCCAAAGCTCGGCTACCACCCGGAATGGAAGAGCTACATCTTCAACTACGGCCGCCACGAAGTGCGCGCCTTCCTGATGAGCAGCGCGCTGTTCTGGCTCGATACCTACCATGCCGACGGGCTGCGGGTCGACGGCGTCGCCTCGATGCTCTACCTGGACTACGGCCGCCGCGAAGGCGAATGGATTCCCAACCGCCATGGCGGCAAGGAAAACCTCGATGCCATCGATTTCCTGCGCCACGTCAACGAGGCCGTCTACCGCGACCATCCCGACACCCAGACGATGGCCGAGGAATCGACCGCCTGGCCGATGGTGTCGCGCCCGACCTATGTCGGCGGCCTGGGTTTCGGCATGAAATGGAACATGGGCTGGATGCACGACACCCTCCAGTACTTCGCCAGCGATCCGCTCTATCGCTCCTATTGCCACGAGCGCATCACTTTCAGCCTGTGGTATGCCTTCAACGAGAACTTCGTGCTGCCGCTCTCCCACGACGAGGTGGTGCACGGCAAGGGCTCGTTGATCGGCAAGATGCCGGGCGACGAATGGCAGCAGTTCGCCAACCTGCGCCTGCTCTATGGCTACCAATGGACCCACCCCGGCAAGAAGCTGCTGTTCATGGGCGGCGAGTTCGGCCAGCGCCGCGAATGGCAGCATGACGAGAGCCTCGAATGGCATGTCCTGCAGTATCCGCTGCATCGCGGCCTGCAGCGCTGGGTCGAAGACCTCAACCGCTTCTACCGCGCCCAGCGGGCGCTCTACGAGGACGATTTCACGGCCGCCGGCTTCGAATGGGTCGATAGCGGCGACCGCGCCAACAGCGTGCTCAGCTACCTGCGCCAGGGGCGCGACGCCGACGATATCCTGCTCGTGGTCTGCAACTGCACGCCGCTGCCGCGCACCAACTACGCCGTCGGCGTGCCGCGCGGCGGCCGCTGGGAGGAATGCCTGAACAGCGACGCGCCGCTCTACGGTGGCAGCGGGCAGGGCAATCTGGGCGGCGTGGACGCGGCGCCAGTGCCCTGGCACGGGCGCTTCCATTCCCTGCGCCTGACCCTGCCGCCGCTGGCCGTGCTGGTCTTCAAGCCGGCGGAGGTGGCAACATGAGCAGGAAGCAGGGCCCCCGTGTCGCGGGGATGCGTCCGGCCGCGGCCTGGAGCGCGATGACAGCCAAGGAGGCGGCGCCGTGATCCCGGCCGCCACCCCCTCGGTGCTGGCCGACGGTCGTTGCCGCGTCGTCGTCGAAGGATTGAGTCCGGTGGTCGACGGCGGGCGCTTCGCCGTCAAGCGTTCCCGCGGCGACCGGGTGGTGGTCGAGGCCGATGCCTATTGCGACGGTCACGACAAAATTGTCTGCCTGCTGCGCTGGCGGCGCGACGGGGCGAGCGCCTGGCAGGAAACGCCGATGGCGGCGCTGGCCAACAATCGCTGGCGCGGCGACTTCATGGTCGATGAACTGGGCGGCTACCGCTATACGGTCACCGCCTGGATCGACCATTTCCTGTCCTGGCGCGCCGAACTGGCCCAGCGCGTCGATGCCGCCGATATTCTCGTCGCGCTGCAACTGGGCGCCGAACTGGCGAGTCAGGCGGCGGGGCGTGCCGACGGCGCCGACCGGGCCAGCCTGCAAGCGCTGGCCACGGCCCTGCGCGGCGAAACCGATGCCGAGCGCGGCAAGCTGCTCGCTCTCGATCCGCTGCTCGCCGAACTGGCGGCGCGCTATCCGGACCGGCGCCTGGCCACCACCCACGAACCGGAATTGCCGCTCTGGGTCGACCGGCCGCGGGCGCGCTGCGGCGCCTGGTACGAAATCTTCCCACGCTCCTGCCTGGCCGCGGAGGAGGGCGCCGCCCACGGCACCTTCGCCAGTTGCGAACGCTGTCTGCCCTACGTCGCGGCGATGGGCTTCGATGTCCTCTATCTGCCGCCGATCCATCCCATCGGCAGCACCCAGCGCAAGGGGCCGAACAATACGCTGACCGCCGCGGCCGGCGACCCCGGCAGTCCGTGGGCAATCGGCGCGGCGAGCGGCGGCCATTGCGCCATCGAACCCCGGCTCGGCAGTCTCGACGATTTTCGCCACCTGGTGGCCCGGGCCCGGGAATTCGGTCTCGAGATCGCCCTTGACATCGCCTTCCAGTGCTCCCCGGACCATCCCTGGGTGCGCGAACATCCCGCCTGGTTCCGCCACCGCCCGGACGGCAGCGTGCAGTACGCCGAGAATCCGCCGAAGAAATACGAGGACATCTACCCGATCGATTTCGAGAGCGCCGCCTGGCGCGAGTTGTGGCAGGAACTCAAGGCCGTCTTCGAATTCTGGATCGGCGAGGGGATCGCCATCTTCCGCGTCGACAACCCCCACACCAAGGCTTTCCCGTTCTGGGAATGGCTGATCGGCGAACTGCGCCGCGACCATCCCGAGGTGCTTTTCCTGGCCGAGGCCTTCACCCGGCCCAAGCTCATGTACCGGCTGGCCAAGCTCGGCTTCTCGCAGTCCTACACCTACTTCGCCTGGCGCAACAGCAAGCGCGAACTGACGGAGTATTTCGACGAACTGACGCGGAGCGAGGTGCGCGAGTTTTTCCGGCCCAACCTGTGGCCCAATACGCCGGACATCCTGACCGAATACCTGCAGTTCGGCGGCCGCCCCGGCTTCGTCGTGCGCCTGGTGCTGGCCGCCACCCTCGGCGCCAACTACGGCATCTACGGCCCGGCCTTCGAATTGCTGGAAGCCACGCCGCGCGACCCGGGCGGCGAGGAATACCGCGACTCGGAAAAATACCAGGTGCGGTACTGGGATCTCGAGCGCTCGGACAGCCTGCGCGAAATCATCGGCCGCGTGAACCGCATCCGCCGCGAACACCCGGCCTTGCAGCAGGACTGGCAACTCGAGTTCTACGAAGTCGATAACGAGCAGATCCTCTGCTACGGGAAATACACCGACGATCTGGCCGACGCCATCATCGTCGCCGTCAATCTCGACCCGCACCATGTCCAGAGCGGCTGGCTGACCCTGCCGCTGGAACGCTTCGGCATCGCCGACCCGCCGCGCCCCTACCAGGTGCACGACCTGCTCGGCGATGGCCGCTACCTGTGGAGCGGTCCGCGCAATTTCATCACCCTCGATCCGCAGCACAGTCCGGCGCACATCTTCCGCATGCGGCGGCATGTCCGGACCGAGCACGATTTCGACTACTTCCTGTGAGAGACATCGTGAGCGAGACGCCGCTACCTGCCGAACACCAAGCCCCGGAAGCGCATACCAACGGCGGCGAAGGGGCGAACGGGGATCCGTTCTGGTACAAGGATGCGGTCATCTACGAACTGCACGTCAAGGCCTTTTTCGACAGCAACAACGACGGCATCGGCGACTTCGCCGGCCTCATCCAGAAGCTCGACTACCTGCAGGACCTCGGCGTCACCGCGCTCTGGCTGCTGCCTTTCTACCCTTCGCCCCAGAAGGACGACGGCTACGACATCGCCGACTACCACGGGGTTAATGCCGACTACGGCAGCCGCGCCGACTTCCGGCAGTTCGTACGCCAGGCCCACCGCCGCGGCCTGCGGGTGATCACCGAACTGGTCGTAAACCACACCTCGGACAGCCATCCCTGGTTCCAGGCGGCGCGCCGGGCACCGCCCGGCTCGAGCAAGCGCGATTACTACGTGTGGAGCGACAGCAATAGCCGCTACGCCGGCACGCGCATTATCTTCAGCGATACCGAAACCTCGAACTGGACCTACGACGCGGTGGCGCAGGCCTACTACTGGCATCGTTTCTTCTCGCACCAGCCCGACCTCAACTTCGACAACCCCTCAGTCAGGAAGGCCCTGGTCCGGGTCATGCGTTTCTGGCTCGACCAGGGCGTCGACGGCTTCCGACTCGACGCCATCCCCTACCTCTGCGAACGCGAGGGCACCAACAACGAGAACCTTCCCGAGACCCACGCCGTGGTCAAGGAAATCCGCGCCGTCATCGACGCCCACTACCGCGGCCGTCTGCTGCTGGCCGAAGCCAACCAGTGGCCGGAGGACGTCCGCGACTATTTCGGCGACGGCGACGAATGCCACATGGCCTACCACTTCCCGCTCATGCCGCGCATGTACATGGCCATCGCCCAGGAGGACCGCCACCCGGTGGTCGAAATCATGCAGCAGACGCCGGACATCCCGGAGAGCTGCCAGTGGGCCATCTTCCTGCGCAATCACGACGAACTGACGCTGGAAATGGTGACCAGCAAGGAACGCGACTACATGTACCAGATGTATGCCGCCGACCGTCGCGCCCGCATCAACCTCGGCATCCGCCGCCGCCTGGCACCGCTCATGGAAAACGACCCCGAGCGCATCAAGCTGATGAACGCCCTGCTGATGTCGATGCCCGGCTCGCCGATCATTTACTACGGCGACGAACTCGGCATGGGCGACAACGTCTACCTCGGCGACCGCGACGGGGTGCGCACGCCGATGCAGTGGAGCCCGGACCGCAACGCTGGCTTCTCCAAGGCCGACCCGCAACGCCTTTACCTGCCGCCGATCATGGACCCGGTCTACGGCTATGAGGCGGTGAACGTCGAGGCCCAGGCGCGCGATCCGTCCTCGCTGCTCAACTGGACGCGACGCCTGCTCGCCGTGCGCAAGGGCTTCAGCGCCTTCGGCCGCGGCAGCCTGGTCTTCCTCCATCCCGGCAACCGCAAGATCCTCGCCTTCCTGCGCGAATACGAAGACCAGACCCTGCTTTGCGTCGCCAACCTGGCGCGCACGGCGCAGCCGGTGGAACTCGACCTCGCCACCTACAAGGGACGGGTGCCGGTGGAACTGCTCGGCCGCACGCCATTCCCGCCGGTCGGCGAACTGCCTTACCTGATCACGCTGCCGGGCCACGGTTTCTACTGGTTCCGCCTAGCCACCGGCGAAGCCGCGCCGGGCTGGCACGAGAACCGCCTGCCGCCCGAAGAGGCGCCGGTCCTGGTTTTCTTCGACGGCTGGCACAGCCTCTTCCGGGAGCGTGTCGTGCCCTGGCGCATCGGCCTCGCCGAGAAGCTGCGGGCCCAGCTCGAACGCGAAACCCTGCCGCGCTTCATCGCCCTGCAGCGCTGGTTCGGGAGCCAGGGCGGGGCGGTGCGCCAGGCTGCCCTGGTCGACCATGCCGAATGGAACGATCCCCGCGGCAACTGGTTCCTCGCCGTGTTCCGCGTCGAAACCGGGGCCGGGGCGACGGCCAGCGCCGCCAACTATTTCCTGCCGCTGACCCTGGTCTGGGAAAGCGACGAGGAACGCTCGCGCGCCATGCTGCCAGCCACCGTGGCCCGGGTCCGCATGCAGGCCCAGCTCGGGGTGCTGGGCGACGCCTTCGTCGACGAGAGCTTCGCCCGCGCCCTGGTCGACGCCATCGGTGCCGGCCGGGAGTTCAGTTGCGCCCACGGCGCCATCCGCTGCACCCCGAGCGCCGCCTTCGCCGCTCTCGTCGGCGACGATCCGGCCCTGCTGACGCCGGTGCGCCCGCCGGCCGCGCAGAGCAGCAACAGCATCCGCATCCTCGGGCAGCGGCTCTTTCTCAAACTCTATCGCCATCTCCAGGCCGGGATTTGCCAGGAACTGGAAATCGGCCGTTTCCTGACCGACGTCGCCCATTTTCCCAACTGCGTACCGGTCGCCGGCGCCATCGAATATCTCCCGCCGCCGGCAGCGAAATTGGCAAAGACAGCGGCAGCATGACGCTGGCCCTGCTCCAGAGCTACGTCGAGAACCAGGGCGACGGCTGGAGTTACACCCTGGCTTACCTCGAGCGCTTTTTCGAGAACTTCGAGGCGGCCGCTGGCGGCGCACTGCCGGCCGACGTGCATGGCGCCTATCTCGCCCTGGTCCGCACCCTGGGCCAGCGCACGGCCGAATTGCACCAGGCCCTGGCGCTGACGACGGGCGACCCGCTGTTCGACCCGGAACCGATCGCCGAGCGCGATCTCGGCGGCTGGACGCAGAGCGCCGGCGAAGAGGCAATGGCCAGCCTGGCGCAGCTCGAACACGCCCTGCCGAGCCTGCCGGCGAACGCGCGGCCGCTCGCCGAGACCTTGCTGGCGCGGCGCCAGGAACTGCTGGCGCGGATCGCGGGCGCCGCCCCGGCCACTCTCGAATCGCTGAAGATCCGCCAGCACGGCGACTACCATCTGGGGCAGGTGCTGGTCGCGCGCAACGATTTCATCATCATCGATTTCGAAGGCGAGCCGACGCGCAGCCTGGCCCAGCGGGGGCAAAAGAGTTCGCCGCTGCGCGATGTCGCCGGCATGCTGCGCTCCTTCGATTATGCGGTACGCACGGTGCTGGCCCGCGTTGCCGGCGAGTCGCCCAAGGATAGCGAGGCGCTGACGGCGCAGGCCGATGCTTGGCGCGCGGAGGTAACAGGCACCTTCCTCGACAGCTACGTGGCGACGGCCGCCGCCGGTGGCGCCCGGCTCCATGGCGAATGGTCGGAAGGGCGCCGGCTGCTCGACCTGTTCCTGCTCGAAAAGGCGCTTTACGAACTGCGCTACGAGCTGGCCCACCGGCCGGACTGGGTGTTCCTGCCGTTGCAGGGCATCCTGGCGGCGCTCGATGCGACGCCCGGCGACTGAGGAGAATGGCATGGAAACGATCGACCTCGCCCTTGAAAGCCTGCGCATGCTGCTCTCCGAAGCGGCGGCCTTTCTCCCCCGGGTACTGCTCGCGGTGGCGATCGCCATCGCCGGCTGGCTGCTCGCCAAGGCAGCACGCTTCACCGTCGTCAAGGCCCTGCGCTCGATCAACTTCCACGTCATGACCGAGCGCGCCCGCATCGACGCCTTCTTGCAGATGGGCGGCTCGACGGCCGACACCACCGCTCTTCTCGGCACGCTGGTCTATTGGCTGGTGATCGTCGCCGCCCTGATCATGGCCTGCAACAGTCTGGACCTGAGTTACGTCAGCGAGCTGCTGTCCCGCATCGCCCTGTTCGTGCCGCGCGTCATCCTGGCCGTGGTGATCCTCGCTGGCGGCGCCTACTTCGCCTACTTCATCGACGGCAGCGTCACCATCTACGGCCGCAACGTCGGCTTCGACGAAGCGCCGCTGCTCGGCCGCCTGGCGCGCTATGCGGTCATGCTTTTCGTCGTCCTGATCGCCCTCGAACAGTTGGGCATCGCCGGCGACATCATCCGCGAGAGCTTCCTGATCATCCTCGCCGGCATCGTGCTCGCCCTGGCCCTGGCCTTCGGCCTGGGCGGCCGGCAATGGGCGGCCAACCTGCTGGAGCGCTGGTGGCCGCAACAGAAGAAGAGGGAGCCCGGCAATGACTAGTCTCCGCCGACCGCAGCAAGGGGCGATGCCGCCGCAGGCGGCCTGAAGCGATGGATATTCCGCTCTCCGCCGTCTGGCCCGGCGCTCCCTATCCGATCGGCGCCATCTGGGATGGCGAGGGGGTCAATTTCGCCCTCTTTTCGGAGCATGCCCACAAGGTCGAGTTATGCATCTTCGATCGCCAGGGACGGCGCGAAACCCAGCGCATCGAACTGCCCGAGCGGACCGGCCAGATCTGGCACGGCTACCTGCCCGAGGCCCGCCCCGGGCTGCTCTACGGCTACCGCGTGCACGGCCCCTACGCCCCGCTGCACGGTCACCGTTTCAATCCGCACAAGCTCCTGCTCGACCCCTACGCACACGACATCGTCGGCGCCATCCGCTGGAGCGACGCCCATTTCGGCTACCGGGTCGGCGGCCGCTACGGCGATCTGCGCATCGATCGCCGCGACGACGCCGCCGGCATGCCGCGCTGCCGGGTGGTCGATCCCGCCTTCACCTGGGGCGACGACCGGCCGCCGCGCACGCCGTGGCACGAAACGGTGATCTGCGAGCTGCACGTCAAGGGCTTCACCATCGGCCACCCGGATATTCCGCCGCCCTTGCGCGGCACCTACGCCGGGCTCGTCACGGCGCCGGTCATCGCCCATCTGCAGGCGCTGGGCATTACCGCGGTCGAACTGATGCCGGTGCATACCGCCGTTGACGACCGCCATCTGGTGAGCCGGGGGCTGGCCAATTACTGGGGCTACAACTCGATCGGCTATTTTTCCCCGGACGCCCGCTACTCGGCCACCGGTTCGATCAAGGAGTTCAAGAGCATGGTCAAGGTACTGCATTCGGCCGGCATCGAGGTTATCCTCGATGTCGTGTACAACCATACCGCGGAGGGCAGCCAGCTCGGGCCGACGCTATGTTTCCGCGGCATCGACAACGCCGCCTACTACCGCCTGTCGCCCGAGGATCCGCGCTACTACCGGGACTACACCGGCTGCGGCAATACGCTCAACCTGCAGCATCCGCATGTCCTGCAGCTGATCATGGACAGCCTGCGCTACTGGGTCGAGGACATGCACATCGACGGTTTCCGCTTCGACCTGGCTTCGGCGCTGGCCCGCGAGCTGCACGAGGTGGACCGGCTGAGCGCCTTTTTCGACATCATCCACCAGGACCCGGTGCTGTCCCAGGTCAAGCTCATCGCCGAGCCGTGGGACCTGGGCGAGGGCGGCTACCAGGTCGGCAATTTCCCCTTCGGCTGGGCCGAGTGGAACGACCGCTACCGCGACGCCGTGCGCGCCTACTGGAAAGGCGACGGCGGCCTGATCGGCGAATTCGCCTATCGCGTCACCGGCTCCAGCGACCTTTACGCCTCGAGCGGGCGGCGGCCCCACGCCAGCATCAACTTCGTCACTGCCCACGACGGCTTCACCCTCGAAGATCTGGTCAGCTACGACGCCAAGCACAATGAAGCCAACGGCGAGGACAATCGCGACGGCAGCGACCGCAACCTGTCCTGGAACTGCGGCGTCGAGGGGCCGACCGCCGATCCGGCGGTCCTCGTGCTGCGCGCCCGCCAGAAACGCAACCTGATGGCCACCCTGCTGCTCTCGCAGGGGGTGCCGATGCTGGTCGCCGGGGACATTCTGGGGAGCAGCCAGGGCGGCAACAACAACGCCTATTGCCAGGACAACGCGACGAGCTGGATCGATTGGCAACTCGATCCGCCCCGGCGCAATTTCCTCGCCTTTGTCGGCCACCTGCTGCGCCTGCGCAAGCGGCATCCGGGATTTCGCCGCCGCCGCTTCTTCGAGGGGCGCCCGCTCAAGGGTAGCGGCGTCAAGGACATCCTGTGGATGAACCCGGACGGCAGCGAAATGAGCGACGAAGCCTGGCAAGAAAGCTATGCCCGCTGCCTCGGCATGTTCCTCGCCGCCAGCGGCCTCGACGAGCGCGACCGGCGCGGCCGCCGGGTGCGCGACGACAACCTGCTGGTGCTCTTCAACGCCCACCACGAGACGCTCCCCTTCCAACTGCCCGATTGGGAGAACAGCCGGGTCTGGGAACTGCTCCTCGACACCGCCAGCGGCGAAGTCGGCCAGGGCCGGACTTGCCCCGGCGGCCAGCCGTTCCCGCTGGTCGGGCGCTCGATGGCCCTGTTCCGCCTGGCGCGGCCGGCTCCTGACCAGTGGGTGGCGCAATGAGCAGGAAGCAGGGGCCCCGCCGCGCGGGGATGCGCCCGCCCGCGAATGCCGCCCACCGCCGACGCGAGGCGGCCCGGAGCACGATGACAGACAAGGAGGCGACGCAATGAATCCGCTCCACCGCAGCCACCGCATGCCCTTCGGCAGCCAACTCGAACCCGGCGGCGGCGTGCATTTCCGGCTGTGGGCGCCATCGGCGCGGCAGGTCAGCCTGTGTCTCGAGGCGGCCGAGTTGCCGATGCCGGCGATCGGGCAGGGCTGGTTCGCGGTCGACGTGCCGGAGGCCGGGGCGGGCAGTCGCTACCGCTTCCGCATCGACGGCGGACGGCTCGTCCCCGATCCCGCCTCCCGCTTCAACCCCGAGGACGTGCACGGGCCGAGCGAAGTCATCGACCCCGCCGCCTTCGCCTGGGCCGACGGCGACTGGCGCGGCCGGCCCTGGGAGGAGGCGGTGATCTACGAGCTGCACGTCGGCAGCTTCACGGCGGAGGGCAGCTTCGCCGCCGTCGCCGGCCGCCTCGACGACCTGGCGGAACTCGGCGTGACGGCTATCGAACTGATGCCGGTGGCGGATTTTCCCGGCCGCCGCAACTGGGGCTACGACGGCGTCCTGCCCTTTGCGCCGGACAGCAGCTACGGCCGGCCGCACGACCTGAAACGCCTGATCCAGGCCGCTCATGCGCGGGGCCTGATGGTGCTGCTCGATGTCGTCTACAACCACTTCGGGCCGGAAGGCAACTACCTGCACACCTACGCCGAGCCTTTCTTCAACGCCGCGCGCCGCACGCCCTGGGGGCCGGCCATCAATTTCGAAGGTCCGGACAGCGAGCCGGTGCGCAGCTTCTTCATCCACAACGCCCTCTACTGGCTCGAGGAATATCACTTCGACGGGCTGCGCATCGATGCCGTCCATGCCATCGACGACGCCTCGACGCCGGATATCGTCGAGGCGCTGGCCGCCGCCGTGCGCCAGGGGCCGGGCCGCCAGCGCCAGATCCACCTGATCCTGGAGAACGACCGCAACCAGGCCCGCTACCTCGGCCGCGATGCGGAAGGCGCGCCGTGCTGCGCGACGGCCCAGTGGAACGACGATTTCCATCACCCGCTGCACCGCCTGCTGACCGGCGAAGCGGAGGGCTACTATGGCGACTACGCCGCGCTCTTCGGCGCGCCGGCCCGCCACCTCGCCCGCGCCCTCGGCGAAGGCTTCGCCTTCCAGGGCGAATTCTCGCCGTATCGCGGCCATGTACCGCGCGGCGAACCGAGCGACCACCTGCCGCCGACCGCCTTCGTCGGCTTCCTGCAAAACCACGACCAGGTGGGCAACCGGGCCTTCGGCGAACGCCTCGGCCAGCTGGTGCCGCCGGAGGCGCTGGCGGCGGCGACCGCCATCCTGCTGCTCGCCCCGGCGCCGCCGCTGCTGTTCATGGGCGAGGAATTCGCCGCCGCCCAGCCATTTCTCTATTTCTGCGATTTCGAACCGCAACTGGCGGCGGCGGTGCGCGCCGGCCGCCGCCGGGAACTCGCCCGCTTCCTGGCCGTCACGGCCGCCGACGGCCCGGCGCAGCCGTCCGAACTGCCCGATCCCAATGCCGAATCCACCTTTGCCGCCTGCGTGCTGGACTGGGCGAGCCGCCTGGCGCCGCCGCATGAGCGCTGGCTGGTTTTCTACCGCAGCCTGCTGGCGATCCGCCGGCAGCAGATCGTGCCGCGCCTGCGCGGCATGAAATCGGGCCAGGCGGCCTGGGACACCCTCGGCGAGGCCGCCCTCGAGGTCGCGTGGCGCCTCGGCGATGGCAGCCGGCTGACCCTTCTCGCCAACCTCGGCGCCGAGCCGGTCGGCCCCGTGGCGCCGCCGCCGGGAGTTGCCATCCACCGCAGCGACAGCCTCACGGCCGAGGATCTGGCCGCCGGCCGCCTGCCGCCCTGGTCCGTAGCCTGGGTGCTCGACGCCGCGGCAAGGAGCGGCAGGGCCGGGCCATGAGCCGCGGCGAGGCCATCCGCCGCCTGGCGGCATGCTGCGGCATCGAGGACGGGTATGACGACTACCGCGGCGAACAGCGCGCGACCAGCGACGCGACCCGGGAAAAACTGCTCGCCGCCCTCGGGCTGGTGCTGGTTGGCGACCTGGAAGCCCTCGCCGATGATCTGGAAACCCGGGATTGGCGCCGTCCGCTGCCGCCGGTGAAGGTGTTGCGGGCCGACGTCGAGCAAGCTGCCGTCGAGCTCACGCTGCCGGCGACGTCTTCGCAGGCGGAGTGGCGCTGGTCGCTGACTTTCGAAAGCGGCGAACGGCAGACCGGCACTTTCCGCCCGCGGCCTTGCCGCTGCGCGCCGAGCGGACCATCGCCGGCACCCGCTTCCAACGCTGGCAACTGCCATTGCCGGCCCTGGGCATCGGCTATCACCGTCTCGAACTGGCTCCGGCCAGCGCCGGGCAGGATGCTGCCGCGGCGACGCAACTCATCGTCACCCCGGCCACTTGCTACTGGCCCCAGGTGCTGCGTGGTGAGTGCAGGGCGTGGGGGCCGACCCTGCAACTCTACGGCCTGCGTTCCCGGCTCAATTGGGGAATCGGCGACTTCACCGACCTGCAGGCCGTCGTCGCCTATGCCGCCGGAGCCGGCGCCGCGCTGGTCGGGGTCAATCCGCTGCATGCGCTGTTCCCCGAGCAGCCTGAGCGGTGCAGTCCCTACAGTCCGTCCAGCCGGCTGTTCCTGAACGTGCTCTACATCGACGTCGAGGCCGTCGCCGATTTCCAGGCCAGCGCCGCGGCCCGCGCCCTGGTCGCAGGCCCTGACTTCCAGGCCCGGCTGCGTGGTCTGCAGGCCGGCGAACTGGTCGACTACGGCCAGGTGGCGGCGGCGAAACTCGAGGCCCTGCGCCTGGCCTTTGCTCATTTTCGCGACCACCACCTAGTGCCTAACACCGCTCGGGCCAAGGCCTGGCGACAGTTCCGCGCCGCCGGTGGTGCAGCGCTCGAGGCACAAGCCTTGTTCGATGCACTGCAGGCCCATTTTCGTGCCGCCGATGGGCAGTCCTGGGGCTGGCCGGCCTGGCCCGCTGAGTTTCAGTCGCCGGATGCCGCGGCGGTCCGCGCCTACGCGGCCGAGCACGGCGAGGAAATCGACTTTTACCTCTACCTGCAGTGGCTGGCCGACCAACAGCTGGCGGCCGCGGCCAGGCAGGACGGCGCGGGCGGGGCGCCCCGCCTCGCCATCGGCCTGTACCAGGATCTGGCCCTCGGCATCGATCCGGGCGGCGCCGAGGCCTGGAGCGGGCAGGCGTGGTACGCCCGGGGCGCCCATCTCGGCGCGCCGCCCGACGATTTCAGCCGCGACGGTCAGGACTGGGGGCTGCTGCCCTGCTGCCGCAGGCCTTGCGCGAGACTGCCTACGCGCCCTTCATCGCCACCCTGCGCGCCGCGATGCGCCACGCCGGCGCCCTGCGCATCGACCATGTCATGGCCCTCGAGCACGTCTTCTGGGTGCCGTCCGGGGAGGGTGCGGCGGCCGGTGCCTATGTCCGCTATCCCTTCGCCGACCTGCTCGGCATCCTGGCCCTGGAGAGCCAGCGCCACTGCTGCGCCGTCATCGGCGAGGATCTCGGTACCGTACCCGCCGGGTTCCGGGCCGCCGTGGCCGAGCGCGGCGTGCTCTCTTATCGCCCGCTCTTCTTCGAACGCGACGACGGCGGCGGTTTCAAGGCGCCGGCCGCCTATCCGCGCCAGGCGCTGGCCGTGGTCGGCACCCACGACATGGCGACCCTCTATGGTTACTGGCAGGGCCGCGACATCGACACCCGCGCCGCTCTCGGCCAGCTGCCCGCGCCGGCGCAGCTGGAAGCCGCCGTCGTGGCACGGGCCGGCGACCGCGCCCGCTTGCTGCTCGCCTTGCAGCGCGAAGGCTTGTTGGCGGAAGGCAGCGCGCTGCCGACAGCCGCCGTGCCGGCGATGACGGCCGAGCTGGCGCTGGCGATACACGCTTACCTGGCCCGCTCGCCGACCATGCTGCTCGGTGTCCAGCTCGAGGACGTCTTCGGCGTCATCGACCAGACCAACCTGCCGGGGACCACGACCAGCCATCCCAACTGGCGGCGCCGCCTGCCGCTGGAACTCGAAGCCTGGGCGGACGAACCGCGCCTGCTGGCACTGGCCGAGATGCTGCGCCGCGAGCGCGGGCCGGCGGCCGGCGCGCTGCCGGAGTCGCGACCTCCGCGGAGCGCAGCCAGGGCGGCGCAAATCCCCCGCGCCACCTACCGTCTTCAGCTCAATCGCGACTTCACCCTGGCCCAGGCCACGGCAATCGTGCCCTACCTGGCCGAACTCGGCATCAGCCACTGCTACCTCTCGCCCTGCCTGAAGGCTCGGCCGGGCAGCACGCACGGCTACGACATCGTCGACTACAACGCCTTCAATCCGGAAATCGGCACGGCCGGGGAATTCCGGCATTTCGCGGCGACCCTGCGGGACCATGGCATGGGCCTGATTCTCGACTTCGTGCCCAACCACATGGGGGTCATGGGCGCCGACAACGCCTGGTGGCTGGACGTGCTGGAAAATGGCCCGGCGGCAGCCCACGCCGACTATTTCGACATCGACTGGCAACCCCTGAACCCGGAGCTGCAGGGCAAGGTCCTGCTGCCCATCCTCGGCGAACACTACGGCACGGTCCTCGGGCGTGGCGAACTGAGCCTGGCTTTCGATGCCGGGCGCGGCGAATTCAGCCTCCACTACTACGCCCATCGGCTGCCCATCGATCCGGCCGGCTATGGGCGAATCATCGCGGACCGCTTCGACCTCCTGGGCGCCACCCTGGGCGCCGGCGACGAAAGTCTGCTCGAACTGCAGAGCCTGGCGACCGCTTTCGGCCACTTGCCGGAGCGCGGCGATACGAGGCCGGAGAGGATCGCCGAACGGCAGCGCGACAAGGAGGTGCACAAGCGTCACCTGGCCGCTCTTTGTAGCGCCGCGCCGGCGATTGCCGCGCATCTCGCGGCCAACGTCGCCGCCCTGAACGGCGGCGCCGGGCCGGACGACGATGCGGCGGCGCCAGACAACGGCGAGCGTTTCGATGCGCTGCACGCCCTGATCAAGGCGCAGGCCTACCGCCTGGCCTACTGGCGCGTCGCCGCCGACGAGATCAACTACCGCCGCTTTTTCGACCAGAACGACCTGGCCGCCGTGTGCATGGAGAATCCCGAGGTCTTCGCCGACTGTCACCGCCTGGTACTGTCGCTGGTGGACGAAGGACTGGTGCAGGGGTTGCGCATCGATCATGCCGACGGGCTCTACGACCCGGCCCGCTATTTCCGCCACCTGCAGGCCGCAGCCGGCGCCCGCGAAGGCACTGGCGCGACGCCCCGGCGGCGGCGCCAACTGCCGCTCTACCTGGTGATCGAAAAAATTCTCGCCGAGGGCGAGCGGCTGGCCGAAGAGTGGCCCATCCACGGGGATACCGGCTACCGCTTCGCCAACCAGGTCAATGGCCTCTTCGTCGATGCCGCGGCGGAGCAACGCATGAGCCGGATCTATGCCGAATTCACCGGCCGCCGGACAGAATTCGACGAACTGGTGCATGACGCGAAGAAACTGATCATCCGCTGGTCGCTGCAGGGCGAGCTCAATGTCCTCGCCAGCCAGCTGTCGCGCATTGCGGCGGCCAGCCGCCACACCTGCGATTTCACGTTGAACGGCCTGCGCGCGGCACTGGCCGAGGTAGTGGCCTGTTTCCCGGTCTATCGCAGCTATTTCGCCGCCGGCCAGCTCGGCACCCAGGACCGTCGCCTGATCGAGCGGGCCGTGGCCGTCGCCAAGCGGCGCAGCCCGGCGGCCGACATCAGCGTCTTCGATTTTGTCCGTGCCGTCCTCAGCGGCGACATCGCCGGCGACGGCAGCGACGCCTACCGGCAGCGGGTGTGGACCTTCGCCATGAAATTCCAGCAATACACGGCGCCAGTCATGGCCAAGGGTATGGAGGACACGGGCTTCTATCGCTATCACCGGCTCGTCTCGCTCAACGATGTCGGCGGCGACCCGCGCCGTTTCGGCATCACCGTGGCGGCCTTCCATGCCCTCAGCCGGGCGCGGGCGCAGCGCTGGCCGTACACCATGCTGGCCGCCTCGACCCACGACAGCAAACGCTCCGCGGATGTGCGCGCGCGCATCGATGTCCTCTCCGAGATTCCCGCCGCCTGGAAAGTCGCCCTGAACCGCTGGCGGCGCCTCAACCGCAGCAAGAAACGCGTGGTGGAGGGCCAGCCGGCGCCTTCGCGCAACGACGAGTACCTGATCTACCAGACCCTGTTCGGCACCTGGCCGCTGCACGAGATGAGCGACGCGGCACTGGCCGACTACCGGCAGCGCATCGGCTGCTACCTGTTGAAGGCAGTGCGCGAAGCCAAGGAACAGAGCAGTTGGATCAACATCAATGACGAATATGAGGCCGCCCTCAGCGCCTTCGTCGATGGCCTGCTGGCGCCCGGGGCGAACAACCTGTTCCTTGCCGACTTCGGGCCGGCGGCGCGCCGCCTGGCGCATTTCGGGCTGCTGAATGGCCTGGCCCAGACCCTGGTCAGGCTGACCTCGCCGGGCGTGCCGGACATCTACCAGGGCGACGAGCTATGGCAGTTCAACCTGGTGGACCCGGACAACCGGCGGCCGGTCGATTTTGCCTGGCGGGAGCGTTGGCTGGCCGAACTCCGGGAGCTGAGGAGCGCGCGCCCCGGCGCCCCGGCGGCGGGCTGGGGGCCGGCGCTGCGCGAACTGGCGGCGGAGATGGCCGACGGTCGCCTCAAGCTCTACATGATCTGGTGCACGCTGCAATGGCGTCGGCGTTGGTCCGAGGTGTTCCGCGACGGCGACTATCTGCCGCTGCCGGCCGGCGGTCGCGATGCCGCCCATGTCTGCGCCTATGCCCGGCGCCTGGGCGAGCGGGCGGTCATCACGGTGGTGCCGCGACTCGATCTCAAACGCCAGGGCGGGCGGGGCACGGCCCCAGAGGGACGGGCGGCATGGGGCGACACGCGGATCGAATTGCCGTCCCCGCTGGCCGGACAGCCGTGGTTCAATGTCCTGACCGGCCAGGTCTGGCGGCCGGCCGGCGGGGCGGGGAGTGGGGCACCAGAAGCCCTGGCGCTCGATCGCCTGCTCGAGTATTTTCCGGTGGCCTTGCTGGCCAGCGGCCCGGATGCCTTGCCGGAAGCGGGGGAGATATGAAACCGAGTGAAATGGACGGTGTGCCGGCCGGCGGTGGCCCCGGATTCCCGCCATCTTCGGCGCGCGATGGCGAGGCGCTGATCGCCGAGTGCACCGCGCGGGCCATCGCTCTGCTGCACGCCAATCTCGGGCCGCAGGGTTTTCGCGCGGCGACGCCCGGCAGCGATGCCCGGCAGCGCGGCTACGACCGGGTTTTCGGGCGCGATGCGGCGATCTGCGCCATCGCCGCCGCCCACTGCGG
The DNA here is from genome assembly GCF_026261605.1 of Dechloromonas sp. A34. NCBI lineage: Bacteria > Pseudomonadati > Pseudomonadota > Betaproteobacteria > Rhodocyclales > Azonexaceae > Dechloromonas > Dechloromonas sp. A34. The sequence goes on along the minus strand of NZ_CP102486.1, from coordinate 3,018,449 downwards.
CGACGGCGAACTGATCGCCGGCGCCGAGCGCAGCCTGCTGGCCCTGAGCGCCCAGCAGGCGGCCAACGGGCAAATTCCGAAATATGTCGATGCCGAGGCGAACAGTGCCGATTTCTGGTATCTCGGCTGTATCGACGCCACCCTGTGGTGGCTGATAGCCATCGCCCATCTCGCACGCCGCGTCCCGGGACTGGATCGGCGCCTGCGCGACCCGATCGGACGGGCTCTCGGCTGGCTTTCGTGCCAGGAGCATCAGCAGATCTTCCTGCTCCAGCAGAACGAAGCCAGCGACTGGGCCGACATCATGCCGCGCTCGGGCTTCGTGCTCTACAGCAACGCCCTCTGGTACTACGTCAAGGGACTCTACCGGCTGCCCCATGTCGGCGAAACCGGCGAACACTTCAATTACCTCTTTCATCCCTTCGGTCTGGACCGCGCCGACTACAAGCGCCTGCGCCTGTTGATCCATTACGCCCGGCGCAAACCGATCAATAAGGAGATGTACCTGAGCTTCGTCAATCTCGGTTACTGGGGCGAGGAGGGCGATGTCTTCGGGAACTTGCTGGCGACCTTGTTCGGTCTGGCCGACGAGTACCGCACCAGTCGTATCCTGGCCTGCATCCAGCGTAACCAGGTCGGCGCCGCCTTCCCGGTGCGCGTCACCTGCACGCCGATCAGCCAGTGCGATCCATTCTGGCGGACCTACATGGGCCGCCACCGCCAGAATCTCGAATACTGCTATCACAACGGCGGCATCTGGCCTTTCGTCGGCGGCTTCTGGGTCCTGGCGCTGGCAGCCGTCGGCCGGCAAGCGCAGGCAGCGCAGGAACTGGCCGGGCTGGCGCGGGCCAATGCGGCCAACGGCTGGCGATTCACCGAGTGGTTCCACGGCCGCAGCGGCCGGCCCGAAGGCATGCCGGGACAGTCCTGGAATGCCGCGATGTTCCTGCTCGCCCGCCACGGACTCGGCAACCGCGTCTTCCGGCGGATCTACGATGCAACCGAGGGCACCAGGGCCGGCGGCTGAGATGATCGCGATGCTGGTCAACAAGCTGCCTGACAGCCAATGCCTGCAACTCGGCAGTAAGCATTCGTCTGGAACGGCAGTTGTAATCGGTTGCCGGCCACTCAGCCTGTGATGGCCTGAAGGATAGCAGCGGGCACGTTTCTGCTAGTCACCCAGCAGGGGGAAACTGGGTGGCTCTGTTGGTCAACGACAGTGAGCCTGTGCGCTCAAGCTAGCAAGAATGCACACCGGCAAGCCTCCGGTATGGAGCACTCAGACCATGCGCCGATAACCCCCCTCGACGCCGCTCGGCGAGAGCACGATCTGCCAGAGTTGATTGGTGCGGGCGCGGAACGATCCGGCGCAGGCGAGCAGGTAATAGCGCCACATGCGCCGGAAGCGCTCGCCGCGATGTTCGGCGAACCGGGGCCAGGCCGCTTCGAAACGCTCGTTCCAGGCCATCAGCGTGCGGTCGTAGTCGGCGCCGAAGTTGTGGACATCCTCGATGACGAAGCATTCTTCCGAGGCGTCGGCAATCTGGCCGAGCGAGGGCAGGTCGGCGTTGGGAAAGATATAGCGGTCGATCCACGGTTCGGCCGGGGTGCTACGCTGGTTTTTCCCGATCGTGTGCAGCAGGAACAGGCCATCATCCCGCAGGCAGCGCCGGGCGACGGCAAAGAAGGGGCGATGGTTCTTGTTGCCGACGTGCTCGAACATGCCGATCGAGGCGACGCAGTCGAATTGGCCGTGCTGGCCGCCATCGCGGCCGAAGTCTCGATAATCGATCAACTGGAACTCGACCGGCAGTCCGGCGCAGCGCTGCCGCCCGAGTTCCGCCTGGGCGCGCGAAATCGTGATCCCGACGCAGCTTGCGCCGTAATGCTCGGCGGCATAGCGCATCAGGCTCCCCCAGCCGCAACCGATGTCGAGCAGGCGCATGCCGGGACGCAGGCCGAGCTTGCGGCAGATCAGGTCGAGCTTGGCGGTCTGCGCCTCGTCCAACGTTGCCGCGTCGGCCCAGTAGCCGCAGGTGTAAGCCATGTGGCCGTCGAGCATGGCGGCGAAGAAATCGTTGCCGATATCGTAGTGCACCTCGCCGACCCGCCAGGCCCGACGCAGGCTCTGCAGATTGAATAGGCGTGCCCGCACGACCTGCAGCACGCGCAGGGCGGCGCCGGCCTTTTCGTCGAGCCGGGCGGACAGCAGGCGGGCGATGAACTCGTCGAGCCGGGGGCAATCCCACCAGCCCTCCATGTAGCTCTCGCCCAAGCCGAGACTGCCGCGCGCCAGGATGCGTTGGGCCGCCTGCGGATAATGGAGTTGGATGTCCCAGGGCCGGTCGCCGTCGATACGGATATCCGCCTCGGCCAGCAATGACGCGAAGGCCGCCACGTCCCGCGAAACAGAGCCGGCGCGGGCGGCGCCGGCCGGGCGCCGGGGGGTGCGGCTCGTTCCCGGACAAACCGGGCCGGGCGGCGCAAAAGCCGTCTGGCCGGACACCGGCTGCTGCAAGCTGGCAGCCGACCGCCAGCGTTCGCCGGAGAGGTTGCCAGGATGATCTCTGCGTGTGATTTTCGCTTGCATACGAGCCTCACTGAGTTTGTTTCATTTGATCCCGATTGGCGCCGGGTGGTTCCACGGGGCGGCTCGAGCGGCGGGGAGGGCGGTCGGCTCCCGAAACCTGCCCGGCCAGCGCCTGGCTACAGGTCGCCGCGTCACGCACACCCAGGTCGACAAAGGGCAGGATGGCGGCCAGCGGGTTGAGCAGGGCGAGGCCCAGGGCACCCGCCGCCCGGGCGGCGATCGGGGTGGCATCCGCGGAGAGCTTGGGGGTGGCGAAGGAGCCGCGCACCCGCAATGGCGTGCGCAGGGTTAGCGGCGAGACGTTCTGGGGCTTGGCGGTGAGGCGCAGGTCCAGTTGTTCCTGAACAAAATCGATGTTGCCGTCGATCATGACCACCGTTACCGGTGTCGCGATCATGGCGACGCGGGGCGTCATGCGGCCGCTTCGGGCATCGAGATCGATCACGGCGCACTCCACCGGCTGCCGGTCATCACCGCGCAGCAGCAAACCCAGACCTTGGGCGACATCGAGCCCCATGGCTTCGAGCGCCAGGTGGGAAAGGCTGCCGTCGCGCACGAAAATGGTCGTCCGGCCGTCGAGGGAAGCCAGAAGTTCGGCTGTCGACCGGCCGTGGCCGACGAGTTGGGTGCGGCCGTGCAGCTTGCCGGTGAACCAGGGCGGCGGCGGCTGGTCGGTGGCCTGGCGGCGGATATCGTCGGGGGCCGATTTGGCGGCCTTGAGCCAATTGTCGAGGCGGACGCCGTCCCAGCCGAGGTCGGCGCGCCACTCCGGCCGGGTGGGGCTGGCATCGATCGCCAGTGTGCCGGCGAGAAGGCCCTGGGCGGTGCTGGCATCGATGTCGGACAGGGTCATGCGGCCGCCGTCGAGCGTCAGCTTGGCGCGGAGCGGGGAGATCGGCTGGCGGAATGCGGAACCCAAGTCGACCTGCTCGAGATCAATGGCGATACCGGCGTCGAGGCGAGTCAGCGCCGGCAGGTCGAGCGGGCGGTCGGGCAGGGTGCGGCCGCGCGCCGGGTTAACGACGGCCCCATCTTCATTGCGCGTACCGAAGGCCGGGGCCAGATCGGCGAGGACGAAGTTACGGCCGGTGAGCCGGCCGTCGAGACGCGGCGGTTGCGAGCGCGTGTCGTAGGTAAAATTGCCGGCCAGGTCGCTCTTGCCGACCCGGGCGCTGGTTACCGCTATCTGCCAGACCGGCGAATCCTTGACGACCGTGCCCTGCAAGGTGAACGGGGCGGTGGTGGGCAGTACCGTGTCGAAGAGGCGGCCGAGGACGCTGAGGGAGGGACCTTTGATGGCCACCGCTCCGCGAAAGTCGTCGGCACCGACGGTCCCCGTGAAATCGAGATGCAGCCCGCCATAGTCGGCCTTGCCTTGCGCCGCGATGGGCTCGCCACCTTCCTCCGGCTGGGTGCGCGGCAGCCCGTCGGGCAGGGTGATGCTGGCGCGCAAGGGACGCTCCCTGAGCCGGCCGGAAATCTCGGCGACGGCGGCCGGAGAACCTTCGCTTTCCCGGGTGCCGATTCGGGCATCGAGGTCGGCGGTGAGGGTGGGGTCGCGCAGAACGATTTCACCACTTTGCAGCCCCAGGTGCTCGACAATGGGCGGCGGACGCGTCGTTTCGCTTGCGAATTGCCAGCTTGCCTGACCGTCCGCCAGGCGAATCAGCCGAACGTCGATATAGTCCGCCGCCAGGGCGGCGAGACGCAATGGTTCGGTCGGCCGGCGTAGCGCAAGCAGATCGGCATAATGCAGGCTCAGCTTCAGCCCCTGGGCGTCGACCAGGTGGGGAACAGAAAACTCCGCCGGGGCGGCAATCCACAGCGCGCCCAGTTCAAGGCGGATCGTGCGGCGAAAATGCAGCCGCAACGGCGCCGTAATCCTGACCTCGCGCCCCATCTGCGAGGTCAGGATGGATTCGGCCGGGGCGCGCAGGAAAAACCAGCCGCTGGCCTCACATGCCACGACGGCAGCGATGAGGAGCAAGGGCAGGGCCCAGAGGAAGCGGTGTCGCGCTGTCATCGGCCGACAATGAGGCGGTCAGCCGTGCCGACAGTCGCCGGTGGCGGGTTGGGGCCAAACGAGACGAGGCGTTGCATGGAGATGCCTCCAAATCGATTGTTCGGCGCTCCCAAATTTCCTCGCAGCAGTGAGACGGAAAGCGCCCAATTCCAGTTTAGGCGAACCCGGCCTGGCGATTTGTCGGACGATTCCGAATTCTCTGTCGGGCGATTCCGTCACCATTCGGGCAAACTGCCGGGCTGAGTCAGCAGGGCAGGAACAGTCCTACATCGATTTCAGTTGCTTCCGACAGCAAGTTGCCGGCCGGCTTTCTATGCTGAAATCAACCCCCCGATACACTTGCCGGAGGGATATTTGGCAAATTGTCAGATGCCAACGGAGATCATCCATGAAATCTAAGAATAGTTTTGACTCCTGCCACTTTTCATCAGCATCACCACGGACTCTGATCCCGATCAAGGCATCGTGGATCGGACCTCCCACTTCCTGTATTTGAAATCTAGCCAAGACGGCTTTGCAACCGATGAATTCGGTGTTTGGCCTGTCAAGGAAAGGAGAAATCATGTCCATGAAGAGTTGTGATATCCGCGTTTCGCCGCAGCCCATCCGTAACCGGCAATGCCGAGTGGCCGCTTTCGAATTGCTCCACCGGCGTGGCAATGCCATCGCTGCGCAGATAAGCGACGATGCATTGGCCACCGATGAAGTCATTAACCTCGTCTACGGCAACGGCGGGCATGGTCAGCAAGTACTGAGAGGCCTGCCGGGTTTCATCAATGTCGATGCCGAGATGTTGTTTTCCTCGCGGATCGAGTCCTTGCCTTGCTGGCGTGTCGTACTCGAGCTTCTCGAAACAGTGGAGGTCGACGAGCGCGTCATTTGCCGCTGTGCCGAACTGAAGCGCCGCGGTTTCCATCTCGCCCTCGACGACGTCTGCGATTGCCAGGACGAGTACACACCATTGTTCGACCTCGCCGACATAGTGAAGGTGGATCTTCTGTCTCTCGACGACGAAAACCTCGAGGAACTGGTCAGGGCGCTACGCAAGTTTCCGCTGCAACTCCTGGCCGAGAAAGTCGACTCGAGCCAGTGCGCACAACGCTGCATGGATCTGCAGTTCGACTTGTTCCAGGGCTATCACTTCGATCCGCCGATTCCAGCGCCGAGCATTTAGAGCAGGGCTGATCGCTAACCAATTGCTATCCCATGTTTGCTCGGGCAATACCGATTGGCGTTTCCAAATTTACAATTTTACATAATACAAATTATGCGAAGTTGCAGAGAACAAAAAAAAGCGGACAATCCGCGCCCTTGCCAAATGTTCATTTCATAACCTCCAAAGATCAAAACACCGCAATCGATCTGATACGCTGGGTTTTAGCCGTGGCTGGCATCCGCGCCGACTCACCACGATTCGCTTACTACGTTTCTCGCTGGCGAGTTCCGGAGAAGATTTTCGCCGCCAAGAAGGCCGGCACCTTCACCGAAAGTATCGCCAATTGCCCGCCCATCGATCCGGCTTGGGTTCGCTTTGTGCCTGACGCCATTACGGAATATCAAGCCTTCGCCAACCCCCAACCACGACCACCGACGAACAAGGGCGCATCATCAGCCACGCAACGCCCGGCACGCAATAGACAACGCCTCGCCGCCTGAATGATTATTCTGATTGCGCCATAAGCGCAATCTATTGACCATCGAAACGACGGGCAAAAAAAAGCCCGCGATCTAAATCACGGGCCCATTTATTGCCACAGACCGGCACCCAACTATTTACCCCGGCTTACCAGTTTTTTCGCGCCCATCGCCAACCACTCGACAACGCACAGAACAGCCGCCGCCAGGAATCCGGCCAACATCGCCCAGGCGACCGACCATAACCATTCACCTGACACCATCAGGCTTCCAACGAACGCTAGAGCCTGCAACACGACCCAACCCAACCCGCACACCAGGCGCCAGGCCAAGCCGCGCCCGCGCCAGTTGAAGGCGCCCACGGCCAGCGCCGCCCCGATGAAAAACCCGATATACCCCACGGCCCGCCCCAATCAAAAAATCATGAGCGCATATTCTGCACCAATTGCCCAAAAAGAATAGCCGGCAATTGCCGGCTATCTCAATATCGTTCGCTTTCACCCTGGCGGCTCGGCCGGCGGCGTTTGCTGCACTTGCCACCCCTTCGCCACATAGACCGCCTTCCCACCCGTTCGCCCATCGTACAGCGGCGAACTCGGGTTCGCCCGATCCCTGAATTTTCTTTGTGCAATGCGGTTTGACATCCGGCGCCGATCCGGCTTGCTCATAGCGTCCAAGACATCAACCCGCACTATATAGCGCGAAACAATCGCATCATTGATCCCAACCAAAAGCGCCTTTGGACTCACATTTTTACCCGTTGAATCGCGCATTTGTTGGAGCAACGAAACCCCGCTCGAGAGCCTGGCCTGCAACGCAGCATCAACGTTTTCGCTAATTCTTATCATGGCCTGATCTTGCGCCCATTCCATGACATCGGCCTTGACCGCCTCGGGATCGAGGATGTTTGACAACGGAATACCGGCATTCTCGGCCACATAAGACGCCGCCAGCCTGGCAAAATCCTGCTTGATCGCCTCTTTGTCGCGCAGTGATGTAAGGCGCATCCCTGTTTTCTGCTCGAACAGCAAAAGCGCATGACTTTCCAAATCCTCGCGCAACGTTTCTCGGTCTGTCACATCACGCAACACGATGCCTGCACGGGCGCCAATCTCTCGCCCAAGCCCGATTTTGAAGCGTTGCGCCGACTCGAAATCATCGCCGTTTAACGACGTATCAATCAGGGAATTAATGGTTGCCGCGAACCCGTTTCGCAAACGTCGCATCAGTTCCGATAGCTCGTTATCTGTCAGCGCGTCAGCCATCGGCGACGTCAACGCGGCGATGGTCAGCGCCCGCACCTTGTTTGCCGCAACCCATGACAGGATCGCGACCAACACTTCCCAAAGCGGAATCAACAACAGCGGCAGCGGCATTTACGGCCCCCTCTCGGTCAAAAATAGGTCTTATTCATAAGACTCAAAAATTAGAAACATTCGGCGCTTCCGGGAAGAAAACATTATTTTGCGTCTTTTTTCTTATCCGTAAGACAACAGCCATTTTTTACCGCTCAATGACCGATGGCCGGGCCGCCCTGGCTTCAATGTATTGCCCGCCCGGTTTCCTCCCCGCCACCGACGCCTTGAAATACTTCGACGCCTCGAAACTAACCCGCGTTGTCGCTGGTATTTGGTGCCATATTCCGGTTTTCGGCATCTTGATTCGCCGCGCCGCTTGCTTCTTTGTGACGAACTTCCCGAAGTATCGAAGCTCCACCCATTCGCCCTGCGTCACCGCCTTGACTATGGCGCTTTCCGCATAGCGCAAAATATCCTCGACATGGGTTGCATTCTCCCCCGTGGCCTGCGCCACCACCGCCGCCAATTCTGCCCGGTTCATACCCTCAACCCCACCCAATCAAGATCGCTCACCAGGGCCACGCGCCGCGCCGCCTCGCCGCCTTTCGGCAACTGCCTGGCGTATTTGCGAACCGCCACCGCGCCGGAATTCCGATATTTGGATAGCAACGCATCGCGCTCGGCCCCATCCGGCAAACCAACCGCACCCAACCACAACGCGGCATCACCAACCCGCAAACTAACCCACCGCGCCACTGCTGCCGAATTGTCGAAAAATTCGTCGGCGCCCGCCGGCCCGATCAACAACCGGCCGCCAATCGTCACCCGCCCGGCCGCGAATTCCACCGGCTCGCCGCGCATGATCGCCAGTCCCGCCACTTCGCGGCCGATGTACCCCGCCGGCAAGGCGAAGGCCGACCACACCGGCGGCAAGTCTATGAACGTTTCACCGGCCGACACCCCAGGCCCGCCCGCGCCGGCAATGGCCCCCACCTGAAACCGGCCGAGCCGCTTTGTAATCGACAAGCGCCGCCCGGCATCCTGGCCCGATCCACTCGACCAGGCCCGCAAGCGCGTTGAAATTTCTAGCCGCCCTGCCCTTTGCAATCCCAACGGCAAGCCGAGCAGACGAAAGGCAATCGCCAGGCGTGCCCCAACGACCACGGCGGCCAGGCTCGGCCGCGCCCCGACCTTGAGCCGCAACGCCGCGCCAAAAACATCGCCAATATCGACTCGCCCGCCGGTATTGAGTTGGGCCACCGCTTAGACCCTCGGCACCGCGCAAAGCGTGTTTGAAAACTTGGCAATCAGGAAATCACCGCCCGAGCTATCGAGCATGAAATCTCCCGACTGACCATAGCCGCCGGCAATCATCAGGCCCGCCACTTCGCCCACCGGCACCGACGAGTAAGCCACCACGGCCGGCACCATCGGGATATAGAGCGACTCGGCCCTGTTGCGCGAAGCCGACGCAGACAGCGTGCCGAACGACGAGGCGAACGTCACCGAAGGCCCGGACAGATCGCCCACGGCCGAAGGGCTTTTAAGCCTCGGCATGTAGCATTGACCATTGACATTGACGATGATCGAACCCGGCGCCAGCGCGTCACCGACCAGCGATTGACCATCCCGCTTGACCTCGCCGACGAAGGCCCAAAAGCCCCAATCCGACGCCGCCAGCAACAAACCCGCCGCGCTCGCCAGGACCGTCACCGAACCCGCGACCGATAGCGATTGCGAGCAATCAATCGCAGTAGTCTGAAACCCGGCGGCATGGGTTCCCATATTCCAGGCATCAACCGCCGCTAACTGAATGCGCGGCGCTGCCGACACCGTGACGCGCCCGAAAGCCCCCGGCCCGCCGGCCTGGCCCGGCATCGAAACCACACCATAGCCGGCATCGACCACCGACCAACCCGAGGCGCCACCGGCCCGCGAACTCGCCGCCTTATTGCAGCTTGCCGACAGATCGCCCACGGCCGCGCCGGCAATCAACGCCACTAGATCGGCCTGCACCTGTGCGGCCACCGCGCCCGCGTTCCACGAATAAACACCGTACATTTTTTAGCTCCACTTCGTTGCATAAAATCCGGCCTCGGCCGTAAGCGCCGCCCGCTTTTGCGGATCGGCCGTTTTTGCCGCATTGGCGGTTATCCTCGCCGCCCTCGCCTGCATCCCTTCCACCTTGCCGGCCTTGAAGGCGACCACCGCGCCCGCCGTCAGCCCGGCCAGCAATTCCAATTCCCGCGCCACCCGCGCCCGATTGATCGACTCCCACATATCGGCCGCCGGCTTGCTGGCGAAGGCAAACACCTTGCCGGCCGTGCCGATCAACACCCGGCCGCCGATGGTCAGCCGCTTGCTGGCCGCGTCATAGGCCACCGCCTCGCCTCGCGCCAAAGCGACCTGGCCGAGCAGAGGGCAGATATAGCCGGCCGGCAATTCCACCGACTGCCAAGCCGCCGGCAAATCGACGCTACCGCCGCCGCCTGGCGCCTCCCCTGCCCCGGCCTGCACCACCCCGACACCCGAAAAACTCTGCGACGTTCGCGCATAGCCGCCCGGCACCATTTCCAGAACTATCGCCTCGATATGCCCGGCGAAATTTTGGGCGGCATCAACAAAACCACCCGGCACCATGAACAGATCGCCACCGACAAGGCGCCCCGTTCGCTCAGTCATCCGCGCAACACCGCAATAGTTTTATGCGATGGCGTTGGCGCCCCGGTCTTAATTAGCAGGTAATTTCTGCCGATGTCATCCGTGTAATTGTCGCCAACCGCGCCTATTGCCTCTGCCCCGCACATCGCCCCACGGATCGCGCCCGCGTAGATATAGCCACCGTATTGCAGCATTGCGAAACACGGCAGCATTTGGTTGTAATTCAAATCGTCGGCCCCCCTTGGGAATCCGAACGTCAGACCATTAAGCGGGCTGGTCAGATAGACCGGAACAATTACCTGATCGCCGGCCGCCGTCATACTTTTGGCCCTCGGCATTTCCGGCGCATAGGCTGAATTTGTCACCACGCCCCAACACGGCCGCGACGTTCCGACCATGAAAGGCGCTTCCCGCTTGATTTCAAACCCTATTCCGCAATAGGTATTTGCCATGCCAATGGCCAAAATTTCATCCGTTGCCACAATCCAAAGCGTCCCCGGATTCGCATCCAAATACATGCAATTGCGCGCCGTTGTCGCATTGGTCCCGGTATTGGTTGCGCCGTTCCAAGTATCGTAAGCCTGCAACGTCGCAACGTTTGACGTTGCCACCAAGCGGAATATTTTCTTGCTGACGCCATCCATGCACGTTGCTTGCACAACGCCAAAACTCTGCGCCGATGGCGCGGAATATGGCGTTGCCGCACCGGCCACCGTTGTTAGCGCCTTGTTGCACGAAGCCGACAGCGAAGCCACCGAACCGCCACAGATCAACGCCACAACATCGGCCACCACCTGAACCATGGACGCATTTCCGTTGAATGCGTAAGTGGCGAACATCAGTTACCGCCCTTTTCCGGCAAAACCACAGCCAGGACTCCCAGGATCGCCCCCACCGCCTGCAAAACAACGTTGATGGTATCCGGCGGCAGACCGAACAGAAGCGCCAGAGCGCCCAACCCGGCCATCGTTGAAGGTTCGCGCAAACGCTGCAATACCTTGTTGTCTTTGGTGATTCCCACTTTTCACTCCCCTAGATCGCCGGCCCGCTCGCCCGCCCGGCCTTTGGTAATCAGCGCATCTAATCGCCTATGCGCCCGCCTGGCGCTCTTTCGCGCCGCGTCGGTCTTTTCGTGCAGGTATTTCAAATCCTGGCGAATGCCGCCATAGACGGCACCCGCTGCCAACACAGAAAGCCCGACCTGCAATAGCAGATCGGGTTCCACCGCTTTAGCTATTGGCAATGGCGGTGTAAGTGACGATCAGCGCGTCAATTGCGGCGATGTCAGCGACAACAGACACCTTCTGCGCCGTCACCTCGTTGAAGCGGGCGACCTGCAACGCGTTGCCGACATCCCAACCGGCCATCAAAGCCAAATCGGCATCCAGGCCGGTAACAATGGCTTGCTGCGCGGTTTTCTTGGCACCCAGGGAAACAACCTTGGCAGCGGCGTTTTTCTTTAGGTCAGCCGGCAGCGGAGACACCAGAATCAGGCCGGTTTCAACGCTGATTTCGTAGGTGCCCGAAGGCGTGGCGAAGTAGGCGGCAAGGTCTTTCGTGAAGCCGTCAGCATCGGAATACTTCTTGATCTTGCCATTGTCGGCAGCGACCTCGTAGGTAGTTCCATCGACGACCACGCGGCCGTTGAACTTGAGCGACTTGTCGCCAGTAATGGCGGCCAGATGGAAGGACAGAACACCCGGATTGGCAGCGGCAACGATGGCGGCCAGAGCGCGGAGAGATTTACGCATAGCTTTTCCCCTTTGGAAAATGGTTAGCCGATAGCAACACGCTATCAACCTGGCCGCACCATAAATAAAATTTATCGACGTTGCAAGTTTTATTTATCGCCGCTATGCCACGGCCCGCGCATCCTCGAAAATTGCCGCCGCCATGCCGGCGAATTCACGCTCAGCCAGCGCGAAACCGCGCCGCCTCTTTTCCTCTTGGTCTAGGTCTGCCCGCTTTTCCAGATCGCCCCGCGTACAGTTAGAGACACAGGACCGAGGAAGATCAAAAGCAACCCCGTCCGTTTTTTTGCCGATCCCGCCCCAATGAATAACCCAATCACGGGCTTTGAGCATCAGGCGCCGGGCGCCCTCGGCAACCCCGGCAATCGTTGCCGCCGCTTCGTCGCCATACTCGGTCAGCCGGCCGATTCCGGCCTTAATCAGCGCCAGGCCGCCCCGCGCCGCGTGTATCCAAAAATTGCACCAGTCCGAATCATCGGCGGCCATCCACGCTTGATATATATCTGAGCCTGGCGGCATCGTGTTCATTTCGACCCGGCGCAAACAGCGCCAAATCCCAACGGCCGGCATTCCAAAGAACTGAAATTGCCGAATGCCCCAATGCGAAGCCCAGGCATCAACCCGCTTTACCGCATCCGAAACCTTGCGCCCGGTTTCACTATCGCGCTCGCCATCCATGCCGCCGCCGTCAATGTTTTTCGAGACATAGGCCGCCGCATAGGCCGCCGCGCCCGTGCCTTCCTCGGCTATCTTGAAATTAAACCGATGACCCCAGGCGCCCGGCTCGCCGCCGCAATCGCGCATTGCATAGACCCGCAACAACTGGCGGGCTAGACGCACATCCTCGGCCACCCCATAGACAATCAAATGCCAATGCGGGCATCCATCGTGATGCGGTTCCGCCGTTCGCAAGCCGGCCACGACCAGGCCGCGCCGCTTCCAGGCCGCCCGCGCCCGCGCCCAAATTCGGCAAAGCCATTGCTGCGCCTCGCGTGGCGTGGCGCCCCGGTAATTCGGGTTTGCCTCGGCACAGGCGCCGGTTATCCGTTGCGCGTGAAACCGGCTTGGCGTGGTCAGCGTCCAAAACTCGCACGCCCACCCCTGCAACGATGCGTAACCATCGCAGCCGCGAATTCTGACCATCAGTTCAGCCCGCTTGTTTTCCGGGTTCGCCAGGCTTCCGGCCACAACGTCAGCCATCGCCACGCGCTCGCCATCGGCCGCCACCGCCTCGGCCCTATCCATGGCCGCCGCGTTGCGCTTGCGTTGATCCTGGCGCCGCTGCACCGCATCCTGCGAGGCATACGGCCACAGACCCCGCCGCACCACGCCGCCAACAATCGCCGCGCCCTCGGCCCGCCGGTTATGCGCCCTCCGCATCCGGCGCAAATACCAGCGCGAATCCATCATGCGCAACATTCCCGGAATGCCTTCTTGCCCGGCCGGCTCAATCCCCCATGATCGGCAATGATCCTCGAGAACCACCCGCACCGCCGCATTTCCGGCGCCGCCGTGAATTTCCTCTTTGGCGAACAGAACCGCCACCCGCGCCGCCTCTTCGGCCGCCTCGCGGATGTCGTAATCATTGGCCGCCAACGGCAAGCGCCCGGCCGCCTTGCCGGTCATATCGAGTAGCCAGGCATTCGCCGGCCCGCTATCCAGCCCGCCCCGCCGGCCATGCTCGGCAGCAATCTGTTTTGCCCAAATCGCCGGCATCCCGGCGAGCCTGGCTTTCATCCATTTGCGGGCCTCTTCTTGCTGCCTGGCCTCGACGCCGCGCAAGCGGGCATCAATCAAGCGCGTTCCGTCAGCGTATGGAATGCACCAAGGCTCAACCCGCCGCAACACCCCAGGCGCCGAATTATCCACTCGTCACCCGCTCAGCCCAGGCCTTAAACCGGCGCAAACCGCCGGCAATATTGCTACGCACTTCCGGCCGCAAATCGCACCACGCCCGGCCCGACCAGGCTTGCGCCTCGGCCATCGTGGCGCCGGCCATCGCCAGCAACAGGCGCCGCTCTTTGTCGGTTGCCTGTTGATCCCACACCGGCCGCAACGGATCTCGCTCACCGCCCAGGATGCGCCGCGCCTCTTCCAGATGGACCACCGCCGCCGCGCTCATTGGAACCCCCCAAAGGCGAGCGAAAAATGATTTCCATCGGCTCGCTTGAAGCGCCCACCCCAGGCGCCGCCCTGGCTTTCCCACCACACGCCGAGCGGTTCATATTCTTCCGTCAGCGTCAGCAGGCGCTGACCTCGCCACATGCACAAATCCACGGCCAGGCGCTTGCAATGCAACGACTCGACAATTCCCCGGCCCGCCAACGCCAGGCGCCGCGCCTCTTCCGGCGAACGGTAAGCCTCGCCCATCGTCACCCCGAACCCCTGGCGATCGGCCTCAACAATCAAGGCGGCCAGCATCAGAGAGAACTTTTTCTGTTGATCGGAAAGGGCGCTCATTTGAACCACCCATCCCGAAAAAAACGCCGATCCGATGCCATCGCCTCGCCGTTTGCTACATGGCGCGTCACGCTACCCGCCGGCAAATGGTGCGGCGCGTCCAGGCAATCGCGCTCGAAAGAATCGAACCCATCCCGCAACCCGCGAACGTAATTTATTGAACCCAGGCACACCACGCGCCCCGACTCCCTATCACGCCACACCGGCAAATCATCAATACCCAACGCCGCCCGCGCCCTTTGCTGCGCCGTTTCTTCCGTTGTCGCCTTGCCATCGGCCAAAACTAAGTCAATGGCCTCAAACGTTTCGGCATCGCTGATCGAATCGCAATCGCTTTCTGTCACCAGATAGCCGGCAAAATCCCCGGCTAGTCGCTCATACACCGCCGCGTTATGGCGCTCGGCCGAAAGCCGATTGCATCCCCGCAAATGCACCCGCAGCAAATCGACTGGCACCGCGAAACCCTGCCGACGCCGCGAAAAAACAGCGCGAACGTGCCCCACATGGCCGCCGGCCATCATCTGAACGCTTTCCATGATTAACCCCGCTCAGAACAAGCGAAGTTTATTTTTCCGGCATGTAATCCGGTTCCGTCAACCACACGTTGACGGGAATAAGTAGGCATCGAAAAACGATCCCACGAAGGCGACACAACAACGCGCCGCCGGGCGCGGTTAATGGAAGGGCCCGCACCATGGAAACCCTTCTGCAACGACTCGCCAGCCGCTACCCCATCGCCGCCCACTGCGCCGCCGCGCTCGGCATGAGCCGCCAGGCATTCAGCCAGGCCACCGCACGCGGCCACCTTT
Source organism: Dechloromonas sp. A34 (assembly GCF_026261605.1). Taxonomy (NCBI): domain Bacteria; kingdom Pseudomonadati; phylum Pseudomonadota; class Betaproteobacteria; order Rhodocyclales; family Azonexaceae; genus Dechloromonas; species Dechloromonas sp. A34. Next base: position 3,003,222 of record NZ_CP102486.1, on the reverse strand, counting down.
CCCCGGCCGCCGCCCTGGCCGCCGCTGCTTTGCTCGGCCTTGATCCCGGCGCCGCCCTGGCCGCCAACTTCACCACCAAAAACACGCCCGCGCCAGTAGTCGAAACCTCCCCTAACCTGCCCTGCCAGGCCACCAATAACGGCCCGGCGAATACAAATTATGCGAACTCATTTGAACGAAGGCGGCGACCAAAAAGCGCGTCGCGGCAAGCTGCCTTACCAAATCCCCCTCAACGCTCGCACAACCCGATTTTAGATCGACAACTGCACCCACATCGGTCGGTGGTCGGATATGAAATAACGCAGGTAGGTTTTGAAGTCCTTCATATTTGTCCCGTTCTGCCATAGTTCAGGGAAGATCACCGCATCGAAATCAAACACGCCCTTCTTTCCCGTGAAGTGATTGCGCGTCGTCTCCGGGAAAAAGGCAATCTGGTCGTAGTTTGCGCTACTGCTGATGCTCGAGGCTATTTGAGTGGAATGCTCAGGGAGTTCCAGGCCGAGTTTGGTAAGGGCTTTGTAGATCGGATCACCAGGCTCGCATTTGGGCATGTTGAAGTCACCCAGGGCGACCAGCTCACGCGTGAAAGAAAAAAGACTTCTTTTTCTCAGGTCCGCCCATTTGGCTACCGCGAATGTCTCCAATGACCGGCGAGCCACGGATTCCGGTTTCTCGTTCCCGAAATACAAATGGACATTGACGAACATCATGGACGTATCACCTACTGCAAATGCAGCCAGATACGGGGTGCGGTCAAATCCGTTGAACTGAGCATCAATTCCAGGAAGTTTGATCGACTTGAGGCTGGAAGGCGGGAAAGCAATCTCGCCAATTTCCTCCAGTACGGATAACTTCCGTTTGTCGTAAACAAACGCCATCCGCTCATTATTCCCCGATGCATCAGACATGACGATGCGGTAGGACTTTGGAAGCTTTTTTTGTATGTCGAACAAATCGCCAAAGTTCTCCCGACATTCCTGCACCGCGGTGATGTCAAACCAGCTGACAACCTCGGCGATAATCGAAAGGTCTTGATCCCGCCGTTGCTGGGCGCCGAGATTTGCAATATTCCATGTGCCCACCAGAAGCTTGCCTTGCTCTCGGTTGGGAATTGCGCGCACTTTCTTGTGCTTACGCAGGCGGCCAACCTCCGCGTTTAGATCGTATTCAAAGGAAAACTTGGGCTTTGGAAAAGCTGGCATGTTTCACCTCCATTTACTACCTCAGCATAGTGCATTATTTGGAAAGATTTGCCTTCATTGATAGCAGCCTATCGACCAACTGATTATCTGGTCAGCCCTGATGGCGAATTCAGTCTCGGCTTCATCACGCCGATGCCGCAACAGTTCTGCGCCACCTCCAGTCCAATTTAAATTCAGAAGTTGAATCATGTATTTGTATAAAAATCTCAGTAAATAATTATTCTAGAGTGTTTTATAAAACAAATGCCCAGGGTTCAGATTGAACCTTGGGCATTTATTTGGCGGATTCAAGATCAGTCTGGACGTAACGGAGTCAATTATTTTGAGTCGCAAATCACTGCAAAACGTGACGAACCATTGGAAATCAAAGATAACTGCCAAGTCTGCGCAATTGAATGACTAATTGTCGTCTTTCCTGACGAGGCTAATTTAACGAACTCAATCAACTGAACGGCATTGGCGTCATGCAGGACACCATCGATGGCGTCGGTGATTGATCCCACCTCCGATGTCGAGTCCGCGCCCGTTTGGCCGATGGTAATTTGATAGTCCGTTTCATGAATCCGGTATCGGATACTGATGCTCGGCCAATCTGCTGGCAGGCACGGCGTGAAATGAAGCGTCTCGCCTTCGCGCCGCAGGCCGATCAGCGATTCTACGATCAGGCGGTACATCCAGCCGGCCGATCCGGTGTACCAGCTCCAGCCGCCCCGGCCGACATGCGGCGGCACGGCGTAGACATCGGCGGTGACGACGTAAGGCTCCACTTTGTAGCGAGCTACGTCGTCCGCCGTCAGCCCGTGGTTAACCGGATTGATCATGGCCAGCAGTTCCCAGGCCCGGGCGCTGTCGCCCAATTCGGCGAACGCCATGGCCGCCCAGATCGCGCCGTGGGTGTATTGCCCGCCGTTTTCCCGCACCCCGGGCACGTAGCCGCGGATATAGCCGGGATCGAGCAGCGATTTGCTGAATGGCGGATCGAGTAGCTGCACCAGGCCATCCTTGCGCCGTACCAGGCGTTCATCCAGCGCATTCATGGCCATGCGCGAACGCTGCGCATCGCCGGCGCCGGAAAGCACCGACCAGCTTTGAGAAATCGAGTCGATCCGGCATTCGGCGTTGCTGGTCGAACCGAGCGGCGTGCCGTCGTCGAAGTAGGCGCGACGATACCAGGCGCCGTCCCAGCCGTGTTCCTCGAGGTTCAGGCGGAGTCGGGCGCCCTCCCCTCGGCAAAACTCGGCGAACGCCGGGTCGCCATGCCCCACCGCCACCTCGCCGAAACGGCGCAGGACTTCACAGAGGAAGAAGCCGAGCCAGACACTTTCGCCCTTGCCCAGCACACCGACCCGGTTCATGCCGTCATTCCAGTCGCCGGAGCCGATCAGCGGCAGGCCATGCGCCCCGGAGGTCAAGCCATGGCGGATGGCACGCACACAATGCTCGTACAGGCTGGCCGACTCGAACGAGCCGCCCGGCAGATCGTAATAGGAGTCGTCTTCCGGATTGACCGGGCGCCCTTCGAGAAACGACACCGTCTCATCGAGCACGCCGCGATCGCCACTGCTCGTCACATAGCGGCACACCGCCAGCGGCAACCACAGATAATCATCCGAACAATGGGTGCGCACGCCGCGCCCGGCGGGCGGGTGCCACCAGTGCTGGACATCGCCTTCCAGGAACTGGCGGCTGGCGCAAAGCAGCAGATGGGCGCGAACCAGTCCCGGTTCAGCGTGTACCAGCGCCATGACATCCTGCAGCTGATCGCGGAAGCCAAAGGCGCCGCCGGACTGGTAATAGCCGCTACGGGCCCAGATGCGACAGGCCAGGGTCTGATAGATCAGCCAGCCGTTGGCCAGCACGTTAACAGCGGGATCGGGTGTCGTCACCTGCACCACGCCGAGCGTCCGGCGCCAGTGCTGGCGCACTGCTTCGAGTGCCTGGAGAGCCGCCATGCCGCCGCGAAAGCGCTGGACCAGCTGGCCGACATCGTCGGCATTGCGCCCCACCCCGAGCCGGAAAACGATCTCCCGTTCCTGGCCGTCGGCCAGTTCGAAAGCCACCTGCAGCGCAGCGCAGGGGTCGAGCCCGACGCCGACGCGGCCGGAAAGATGCGCGCGCTGCATCGCCGCCGGATTGTGCAGGCTGCCGTTGCGCCCGAGAAACTCGACGCGGTCGCCAGTCAGGGTGCGCCCCGGATCATCGACATCGAAGAAGGCAACGCGCTCGGCGAATTCCATGCTGTAGGGATTGCGCGCATAGAGCGCACCGCCCGCCGGGGCGAGTTCGGTGCCGATATGCATGGCCGACTTGGCCGGCAGATCGCCCAGCACCCACTCGGTGTAAGCCGTGGCCGACAGCGTCCGCGAGCGGCCCGATTCATTGCGCACCTTGAGCACGGAAAACTTGACCGCGGCGTCGGCCGCGACGAATACCCAGAGCTCGCTGCTGATACCGGCGCAGCGGGTCTCGAAAACGCTGTAACCGAAGCCATGACGGATGAGGTAGGACAAACCGTCCCCGGCCGGCAAGGGCGTCGGCGACCAGAAGCGCCCGGTGTCGTCATCGCGCAAGTAGATGGCTTCGCCGCCGACATCGCTGACCGGATCGTTGAGCCAGGGCGTCAGCCGGAACTCGTGGGCGTTTTCGCTCCAGGTATAGGCCATGCCGCTTTCCGAAACGACGGTGCCGAATTGCGGATTGGCCAGCACGTTGCTCCACGGCGCCGGCGTCGTCTGTCCGGGCGCCAGCGCAATGACGTACTCGCGGCCATCCGGGCAAAGCCGCCGAGACCATTGAAGAACTGCAGATCGCGACGCGGCCCGGTTGCCGGCGGCGGTGCTTCCGGGCTATAGCGCCGGCTCGGCTCGAGGCGCGGCACCCGGGCTTCGGGCAGATTGCGCTGCTCGAGCTGTTCGGCCAGCATGCCACGGCCGTCGGTAATCACGACGCGGGCCACCGACTGGAGCAGGATGCGGTCCTCGCCCGAAATCTGCTCGGCGAGGCGGACGAAGATGCCGCCCGGCCGGTCGATGACGCTGGCCTCGATCCCCGAAGCGATCAGCCCCATGATCTGGTCGTGCAGGCGCTGCCGGTAACCGGCATGGTCCTCGTTCCAGATCACCAGATCGACGGCCAGGCCTTTCAGTCGCCAGTAGGCATGGGCCTGGACCAGTTGGCGGACGAGATCGATATTGGCGGCATCGCCGATCTGCAGCAGGACGATCGGCAGATCGCCGGAGATGGCGTAGCCCCACAGCCCGGACTGGCCGCGGCGGTTGCGGGCAAGGACACTGGCATCGGCGCGCAACGAGGCATTGGCATGGATCACCGAACTGGCCAGCCGGGCATAGAGCTGGGCATCGGCCTCGGTCGCGTTGAGCTGGCGCAGGACCACCTGGCTGTGTGTCCAGGTCAGGTCGAAGACGCGGTCGGCAAGATGCCGGTCCTGGTATTTATCGATCAGGCCGAGGGCCATCTCGCGGCTCTCGGCGACCCCCGATACCAGGTCGATGGTCACCGACTGTTCCGGGCCCAGGGTCAGCAGATGGCGGATGGCGACGACCGGATCGAGCACCGAGCCATCGGCACCGGACAGCGCGCCGGGTTCGTTGAGCGCCAGCGGATCGGCCGGGGTTCGCGTCCGGCCGACAAAGCGCTGGCGATCGGTTTCATAGGAAACCTCGCCGATTTCCGCGCCATGCACCGCCATCAAGTGCAGCATCCATGGCGGCCGCTCGCCGGGCGAGCGCGGTCGCCGCGAACAGAGGATGGCCCGGCGGTCGCGCAGGATCTCGGTCTGCACGAACAGACTGCTGAAGGCCGGATGCAGATCGTCCGAGGCCGGCGCTGCGATCACCACTTCGGCGTAGCTGGTGACATCGATGTCGCGGCGCTGCCGCGAGCGGTTGGTGATGCGGACGCGACGCAACTCGATGTCGTCCTCCGGCGAAACGACGATCTCGGTATAGGTCTCGAAACTGACTTCGCCGCTGCCGACCGCGTCGTGCCGGCGGAACTCGGCCCGGCCTTCGGAAAAAATCGCCTCGTAGCTGGCCGAGCGCTTGAGCGTGGGCTGGTGGGCGTTCGACCAGAAGGTCTGGCTGGCCAGGTCGCGGATGTAGCAGAAGGTGCCGCGGTTGTCGCAGGTACCATCCTCGCGCCAGCGGGTGACGGCAAGGTCGTTCCAGCGGCTGTAGCCACCGCCGGCATTGGTCACCATCACGTGATAGCGCCCGTTCGACAGCAACTGGACCTCGGGGATCGGCGTATTCGGCGTCGCGAAAACCCGGATTGGCATCTCGGCAGCAAGCGAGGTGGCACGCACTTCGGAAAGCTGCGCGGTATGGGCAAACAGCGAGGTCGCCTTGGGAATCCGTTCCTGCAGCAACAGCATCACCGCCTGGAACAGGCGCTCGGACGAGAAACGCCGCTGCATCGGGCGATCGAGCAGCAGATAAGCCAGCGCCAGCAGGCTCATCCCCTGATGGTGGGCCATATAGGAGTGCACTACCACCTTGGCCTGGCCGCGCCGCTGGCGGGCCGGCGTGTAGTCGATGGCTTCGAAAAAGCCGAACTTGCCGAGCGCACCCTCCCCGGCCAGGCGTTGCAGATTCTGGCAGGCAGCTTCGGGAGCCACCATCAGCGCCAGCGCCGTCGCATAGGGCGCCACCACCAAATCCTCGGCCAGGCCGCGCTTGAGCCCGAGGCCCGGCACACCGAACGCACGGTACTGGTAATTCAGATGGCCATCGACCGTGTTGTAGCCCGACTCCGAAATCCCCCAGGGCACACTGCGCTGACTGCCGTACTCGATCTGCCGGGCAACCGCTGCCTTGCAGGTCTGGTCGAGCAGCGTGTTGTCGTAGCTCGGCATGACCAGCATCGGCATCAGGTACTCGAACATCGAGCCGCTCCACGAAAGCAGCGCCGGTTCGCCGCCAGTGCCAGTCAGCAGGCGGCCGAGCGAGAACCAGCTCTCCTGCGGCACCTGGCCCTGGGCGATGGCGACGAAGCTGCACAGCCGCGCCTCGGAGGCCAGCAGATCGTAATAGCTGGTGTCGGCGCGGTGCTCGGCCACGTTGTAGCCGATGGTCAGCAGCTGGCGCCCCTTGTCGAACAGGAAGCCGTATTCCATGTCGGCCAGTTGGCCGGCCTGGCCGGCGAGGTCTTCGATCACCTGCAGCCGGGCGGTGGCAAAGGCGTTGCCCTCCCCTGCCAGATGGCGCAGGGTGGGCAGGGCATCGGTTGCCGGATCGCTGGCAAAACGGTCCAGTTCGGCCAGCGCCTCGGCGATTTGCCCGGCCAGCGCCTGCGCCCAGTCGCTGGCCTCACTGGCCGGCAGGGTTGGGTCGCGGGCGGCAAGGCTGGCGGTAATCTCGATACCCAGATCGGCCGCGTTGTTGGCCAGATGTTGCAGCGTCAGGCGGGCGGCACCGACGGTGGCGGGCGGCGCTGCGGCGGCGGCATCGAGCAGCTTCGCGAACGCCGCCAGCGTACCCTTGGTGCCGGCTTCGGCGGTTTCGGTCAATACGCCGAGCGTGTCGCGCAAGCCGGCATACAGCCGTGGCGGCAGAATCTTCTCGTCGGCCAGTGCGCACAGGCCGGCCCGCAAGGTCAGCAGATGGCCTGCCAGGTTGCCGCTGTCTACTGTCGATACATAGAGCGGCGGCAACGGCAGCAGGGTCTGAGTGTCATACCAGTTGTAGAAGTGGCCGCGGTGCTGCTCCAGGCCGGCCATGGTGCTCAGCGTCTGCGCGGTCCGCTCGAGCAGTCGGCCGGCCGTCAGGTAGCCGAAGTCGTAGGCAGAGAGATTGGCCAGCAGCGCCAGCCCCATGTTGGTCGGCGAGGTGCGATGGGCAATCGAGGCAATCCGGTATTCCTGGAAATTGTCGGGCGGCAGCCAGTGGTCTTCGGCGCCGACGAAATTGTCGAAGAAGGCCCAGGTCCGCCGCGACAGGTGGCGCAGGAAGAAGCGCTGTTCGCTGCTCAGCGTTGCCTGGCGGCGGACGAGCGGCCGGCTGACCCACCAGGCAATGACCGGAGAAGCCAGCCAGAGCAGCAGGACCGCCCCGGCCACGGCCAGCGTTTCCGGGCGCGCTGCGGTCAGATAGAAAGCGGCCGCAGTGGCCACGAGCGGGCCGACCCACATGCAGCGGAAACTGGCGGCCAGGCCGCTGCGGTCACGGCTCGCGAGTTCGCGATCGACTTCGCTCGATGGATTCCATTCGAGCATCGGTTTGCGGGTGACCAGCATGCGCCAGAGCGTGCGGGCGATGGCATCGAGACTGAAAAATGCCGTGTAGGGCAGACAGGCCAGTTCGAACGCGACCTGTTTGAGATGCCGGAGAGCCGAGTCGGCGACGGCCGCCAGGTGTTGCCGGAAGAGCACCTCGTCCGGCTTGCGTACCAGGTCGAGGCCGGCGGCGCACATGGCAGGAATCAGCAGGATGCCGATGACGGCGGCAGTCCACAGTCCGGCCGAGGGCATGAGCGTCCAGCCGAGCAGCAGGACCAGCAGCAGCGCAGCGGGAACGACGCTGCGCCGCAAATTGTCGAACAGTTTCCACTGCGACAGGGCGGAAAGCGGATTGCGCTGGTGGCGCACAGTCTCGCCGGCACAGGCGCAGGGCACACGCCGCCGCAGCCAGCCGGCCAATTGCCAGTCGCCACGGATCCAGCGGTAGCGGCGGCTGACGTCGGCGCTGTAACGGGCCGGATAATCCTCGAACAACTGGACATCGCTCAACAGCCCGGCCCGGACATAACAGCCCTCGAGCAGATCGTGGCTGAGGATGCGGTTCTCGGGGAAACGCCCACCCAGCGCCAGTTCGAAGGCATCGACATCGTAGATGCCCTTGCCGATGAAGGAACCTTCGCCGAAGACGTCCTGATAGACGTCGGAAACGGCGCGCGTATAGGGATCGATGCCCGGTTCGCCACCATAGAGGCGGGCGTAGAGCGAGCGGTTGGTGCCGGGCAGGCTGACCGCGACCCGCGGTTGCAGGATGCCGTAGCCCGCGGTGACGCGCCGCTTCACCGGGTCGAAGTGCGGCCGGTTCAGCGGGTGGGCCATGGCGCCGACGAACTGATGCGCCGAGTCGCGGGGCAACTGCGTGTCGGTATCCAGCGTGATGACGTAGCGGACGCCGGCCAGGTCGGCCGGATTGCCGGCCAGATGCGAAAAGCCGCCGGCGTTGCCGCGCAACAGCGCGTTGAGATCGGCCAGTTTGCCGCGCTTGCGCTCGTAGCCCATCCAGACGCTTTCCTGCGCATTCCACAGCCGTGGACGGTGGAAGAGGAAGAAGATGTCGCCCCGCTCCGGCTCGACCATGCTGCCGTATTTGGCGTTCAACTCATCGATCCGGCGGCTGGCCAGTTCGACCAGATCCGCATCTTCGGCCAGCGTTTCCTGCGGCGCATCGCGAAAATCGGTGAGCAGCCCGAAATGCAGGCTGGGGTCGCGATTGGCCAGGAAACGGACCTCCAGCGCCTCGACCAGATCCTCGACCCCGGCCGGGCTGGTCAGCATGGTTGGCACGACGACCAGAGTCCGCGCCGAGACCGGAATTCCGGTGGAGAAATCCATTCTCGACAACGGATGTGCCGCGACCAGCAAGGTGGCGAGCCAGTTCACCAGTGCCAGCGCCAGTTGGCTGCTGGCCAGCAGCACGACCAGGCCGATCGGCACCAGCAGCCAGACGGGGAGACCTGCCGGCATGCCGAGCGCCAGGAGGCCGCCGCCGATCAGCGTCGTGACCAGCACGATCGCCCCGAGATAGATCAGCAGCGGCTGCCTTGCCGCCGCCCGGCGCAAGCGGCGGATGATGGACAGGCGAACCACCGCGATTTGTTCGAGTTGTGGCCGCCCCTGGTCGATCAGATAGAAACCGACATGCCCGGCCCGCTCGCCGGCCGCGCCGGCGCTTTCGGCCAGCCCCCGGCGCGGGCCAGTTCGACAGCCTGACGGGCGACTTCGCCCTCGCTCAAGCTGCCATAGCGGGCAATTTCTTCGGCGGCGTGACGGTAGCGGTCGCGGGTCGCGAAATCCATCTGGCCATAGACGCCGGCGGGGTCTTCGCGCAGGCTTTGCTCGACGACGCTGAGCGTCTCGACGAATTCCTGCCAGTCCATTGCCCCGAGCACCCGCAGACTGCCGATGCTGTTACTGATCGAGACCTGATCGGCGGCCTGCAACTGGTTTTCCGTCTGGACCAACTGGGCGATGGTCAGGCCGGATTCGGCCAGACGCTGTTCGATCCAGGTCAGCGGCAAGGCCAGGGCCGGCCCCCTGCCCTGCAGGCGACGCGCCAGTTCGGCAACGAAGGAACTGCCCATCGGGGGATTCGAGCGCGCCATGTCGGCGATCACCAGGATCAGGCTTTTCGGGTCGTTGTCGGCGGCATCGACCATCAGGTCGGCCCAGGAATCCGCCAGGTTGCGCTCGTCCCAGCCGGCGGCAATCCGCACCCCGACGCGGCGAAGGTTTTCGATCACCGCCAGGCGCAACATGATCGGAATCGCCCACAACTCACCCAGTTTGAGATCGGTGACGCTCTGGTAGGCGGCTACGAAGCGGGTCAGCGTTTCGGTATCGACCCGGCCATCGCCATGGGCAACCGTTTCCAGCGCGATGTCGTAGACCCGCGGCCGGCCGGCCGATTGACCACTGGCCAGGCGGGGCAGTTCGAGGCTGTAGCCCTTGGGCAGGTGGCGCTTGGCAGTCCGGATCTGCTCTTCGATCAGGTAAAAATTGTCGAGCAGCCATTCGCCAGCCGGGGTGATCCGCCGGTTGTCGGCCACTGCCGAGGTCAGCAACTGGCAGACACCGACCAGGATGTTTTCATTGTCGGCCAGCCTGGCCAGCAGCAAGTCGGGGGCCGGGCCGGAAGCCAGGCGGTGGTTTGCCGCCAGCGCCTTGCCATGCTGCGCCATCTGGTCGGCGCTATACAACTCGGCGCGCAGTGGCGCCTCCCCATCAACCGAACCCCGCGTTGTTTCGCCACCGCGCAACCGCACCAGCAACTGCCGAAGATATTCGGAGAGTTTGTTACCTGCACTCAATTCGGGGCGACCTTTCGCGAAAATTTGGTTCAGCGACGCATGTCACCGTGGCGAAGGGCATCCGCGTTCCGCGCGGAGCGTATCGACGCATCCATTCAGGATATGGGATAGCACTGACCAGCTCAGTGCGCTGGAGCACATAGCGCCCCCTCCCCGCCGGCTCAGGTCGGCCGCGGATGTGCCTCGGTCGGGGCAGCCGCCAGCAAACGGGCGAAGTCCCCGGCCGACACCGGGTAGCTGAACAGGTAGCCCTGCCCTTCGTCGCATTGCTGGCTGGTCAGAAATGCCAGTTGTTCGCGGGTTTCAACCCCCTCGGCAATAACCCGCTGCTTGAGATTCTTGCCCATCGCGATGACTGCGCTGACGATGGCCGCATCGTCAGCATTGGTCGCGATATCGCGGACGAAGGACTGGTCGATTTTCAGCGTATCGATCGGGAAGCGATTGAGATAGCTGAGGCTCGAATAACCGGTACCGAAGTCGTCGATGGCCAGACTGATGCCCATTGCCTTGAGTTTCTGAAGAACCAGCGCCGAAGTTTCGGCTTCGTGCATCAGAATGCTTTCGGTCAGTTCCAGTTCGAGATAGCGCGGGTCCAGCCCGTCTCCTCGAGGATCAGGGTAACCCCCTTGATGAAGTCCAGGTGCCTGAATTCAACTGCCGAAATATTGACCGACACCGGCACGGCGGGCAGACCGGCCGCGAGCCAGACCTGAACCTGGCGACAGGCTTCGCGCAACACCCAGCGCCCGATGTTCACGATCAGGCCGCACTCTTCGGCGATGGGCACGAAGCGGCCCGGATAAACCATGCCCAGATCCGGGTCCTGCCAGCGGACCAGCGCCTCGACACCGATCATCGCGCCGGAGGCGATTTCGATCTTCGGCTGATAGTGCAGTTCGAATTCGTCCTGCTTCAAGGCCCGGCGCAGGCTGTTCTCGACGTACAGGCGCTGGACGGCCCGGGCGTTCATGTCGGCGGTGAAGAACTGGTAATTGTTCCGCCCCTTGGCCTTGGCGTGATACATCGCGGTATCAGCGTTCTGCATCACGGCATCGGCACTGGTGCCATCGTCAGGATAGATGCTGATGCCGATGCTCAAAGTGACGTGGAGGTCATGGCCGTCGATGTGGTGCGGTACGAGCAGGGCCGCCAGCAGTTTGTCGGCGACCTGGGCCGCATCCTGCTGGTGTTCGATTTCGGCAAGCAGAATCACGAACTCGTCGCCGCCCTGGCGACAGACGGTATCGGTCGTCCGCACGCAGTCGACCAGGCGCTCGGCAATCGACTGCAGCAGGCGGTCGCCGATTTCATGGCCAAGCGAATCATTGATGTTCTTGAAGTAGTCGAGATCGAGGAAAAGCAAGGCGACCTGCTTGCGGTGCCGCTGCGCCTGCCCGATCGCCCGCGAAAAGCGTTCGGTCAGCAACAGCCGGTTGGGCAGGCCGGTCAGGAAATCATGCTGGGCCAGATGCGACATTTTCTGCGCCATGGCGCGCGCTTCGCTGACATCGTGAAAGACGATCACGGCGCCGGTAACCCGGCCATCCCGGTGGTGGATCGGGGCCGAGGAATCCTCGATGGCGGACTCCAGACCATCGCGCCGGATCAGGATGCTGTCCGTCGCCAGACCGACCACCCGGTTCTCGGCAATGGCGCGGCACCCCGGGTCATCGGCCGGCTGGCGGGTTGTCCCGTCGATGATCCGGAAAACTTCGGTCAGCGGCCGACCCTGCGCGTCCGCGGCGGACCAGCCGGTCATCGTCTCGGCCACCTGATTCAGAAAGGTGACATTGCCCGAGATGTCGGTGCTCAGGACGGCATCGCCAATCGAATTGAGCGTCACCTGGGCCCGCTCCTTCTCCTCGAACAGGGCCTCCTGGGCCAGTTCCAGCTCGTGATCCGCGGCCTTGCGTTCGGTGATGTCCTCGACCGTCTGCACCCGGCCGCGCGAACCCGGGCCATCGCGCATGGCGGCCGCATTCAGGCGGGTCCAGACCAGGCTGCCGTCCTCACGCAGAAAGCGCACCTCGGTCTGAAATGGCTCTTGGCTGCGCACTGCGTCGCGCCATTCAGCGACGATGCGCTGCCGATCATCAGCATGGATCGCCGAGCTCCATTTGGTGCCCAGGGCCTGCTCGAAGCTCAGCCCGGATATCTTCTGATACGCCTCGTTGGTATAAACGCATTCGCCCTGCGCATCGGAAACGAAAATGCCAAGCGGCGAGGCGTCGCTGATCGACCGAAAACGATCTTCGCTGTCGCGTAGTGCGCCCTGCGCCACCTTGCGATCCATGATGTAGCGCAGCGCATGTGGCAACCAGTGGGCATCGATCTGGCCCTTGGCAAAATAGTCGTGGGCGCCGCGCTGCATGGCCTGGTACAGCAACTCTTCGTCGGTTGCGCCACTGAGGACGAGAATCAGCGCCCGCGGCGCCGCCTTGAAGATCTGGTCGAATGCTTCGATACCCTTTGCATCGGGCAGGCTCAGGTCAAGCAGGATAACGTCGCTGCTGGCCTTGCCCAGCAACTCAAGCGCCGTCGACAACTGGGTTACCCAGGTGACCTGATAGGTATGCCCGACCGACCCGGCCAGTGCCTCCTGAATCAGCTTTGCGTCGGCCGGATCGTCTTCAACCAGGAGAACGGTGGTCGGCGGCGTACTCACGGCCGGGCTGGTATTCGGCATGACTCTACTAATGGCCGGCAACCGGCTTTTCGCTGAACAGATAGGTCTTGAGCTGTCCGGAGAGCTTGCCGTCATGGCGCCGAATCCACTCCAGCAACATTGCGGCGTGTTCCTTTTCCTCATCCCGGTTGTGTTCGAGGATGGCCTTGAGTTCGGTGTCGCTGCAGGCATCGCAACGCTGGTTGTACCAGTCGATGGCTTCGAACTCCTCCATCAGGGAGACGATGGCCCGATGCAGGTCGCGCGTTTCGGCGGAAAGTTCTTCGACAGGCTCGTGAAAACCGATGCTCGACATGTGCTCTTCCTTCAAATGGTATGACCGGAGCGATCACTTCTCGCGCAGATTGCCTTCCCAGCCACAGCGCATCGAACGACAACGATGACGTTGAACGGGAACGAAAATGCTCTGTAGCAAATCGATCCAGCGTCGGGGAATACGGTTGGTCGAACCGTTGCAAAGGGGGCATGACCGGCCGTGTGTGGCGAGACTGCCCCCTGGCAGCAAAAGGCTTTTCATGGTGATTTTGCTGCGCTTTGCTCAGGAAGCGCCGGGGGGACGAAAGTCCTTGTTGGCATCTTCGAAACGCTTGATCTGCTCCTCGGCTTCGTCCTTGGTGATGCCGTAGCTTTCCTGCAGCTTGCCGGCCAACTGGTCGCGCTTGCCGGCGATCACATCGAGGTGGTCGTCGGTGAGCTTGCCCCACTGCGTCTTGACCTTGCCCTTGAATTGTTTCCAGTTACCTTCAACGATATCCCAGTTCATGTTCAACTCCTTTGCTTGTGTTCCGAGCAGTCACCAGACCACTCGGGCATCCTGACTGACAGCGGGCTTTCCGGAACTGGCAGGTCTTTGGGTACTTGCCGGGAAAGCCCTTGATGCTGAACCAAGACTATTCGCTTGGTCACAGCCGGTCAGTACGGTTCGATACATATGCGCCGGGCATCGGCCCGGCTGACGCCCAAAATCCTGCCGCGGACGATCAGCGGCGGCTGAGAATGGCGCCGATGACAATCCCGGCCGCTGCGGCGACCCCGAGCACCTTCCAGGGGTTGTCCCGGACGAACTGATCGGTGGCATCAGCCGTGCACTTGGCCTTGTCCGACACCGCGTGGCTGGCATCGATCAGCCGGGTCTTGGCCTGGTCAAGGCGGGCTTCGAGCTTGGTTCTGGCCTGTGCAAACTCATCGACAGTTGCTGCGGCAGCGTTGTTGACCAGGTTGCCGGCATCGCCGACAGCATTTTTGAGATCCGTGACGAGGGCCTGCTTGCTGCCTTCGACCGTCCCATCGTTGGTGAACGTTCCATTGATCATGATTTCTCCTTATGCCTATGTTGCGAGGGGGCTATTGCCGGTGGCGGGAAAGCACCCGAAAGCGCACTTTCCTGAATCACATCCTCATCCACCGGCCAGGCATTGTCTGTGTGCTGGCGTACAGACGCTGGGTGGGGGCCGCGTAGTCTGGATGGCAAGTAGTCACCGCGCTGGCTTATCTACAAGATCGGCGCCGGGCGGCTACAAACCAGGACAAGGAGAAATCAAATGTCAATCGGAACAATTCTGCTGATCATCGTTGTACTCATGCTGATCGGCTCATTCCCCAGCTGGCCCCACAGTCGGGGCTGGGGTTACGGTCCCAGTGGCGGTCTCGGGCTGGTTCTGGTGATCCTGCTCGTACTCTTCATGCTGGGCAAGCTGTGACGTTTCCTCCCGAATCCGTCTATTGAGCGGAACACGGGAAGTTAAGGAAAGGAAAAACCATGCTGCACTACGCCGTCGTGTTCTTCATCGTCGCGTTGATCGCCGCGCTCTTCGGCTTCACCGGCATTGCCGCCGGTGCCGTCGAGATTGCCAAGATCCTGTTCTTCATCTTCATCCTGCTGTTCGTCGTGTCGCTCGTCATGGGGCTGGTACGGCGCAAGTAGCGACCCCCGGTTGCGCGGGCAAGCATTTGACACGCGCCCGCAACCGGTCGCGCTTCAGTCGTTTTGCCAAATGGACGGCGCGCATGGCCGGCCGCCCGGCTACCTTTGGCATCGCGCTCAGCATCATCCTGGTCTGGATCTGCAGCGGCCCGCTATTCGGCTTCGGCGACACCTGGCAACTGGTCATCAACACGGGAACCACCATCGTCACCTTTTTGATGGTGTTTCTGATCCAGCACACCCAGAACGTCGACTCCGAAGCCATGCAGATCAAGCTGGATGAAGTGATCCGTTCCAGCGACGGTGCTCACAATGCCCTGCTCGACCTCGAGCAACTCGAAGAGGCTGAGCTCGACGCCATCCGCAGCAAGTATCAACGACTGGCCGAGCGCGCCCGGGCGGACTTGCGGCAAGGGAATATCGATACCGGTTCGCCGGCAACCGACGGCGACGATGGGGCCTTGATCTAGCTTTTCAGGTTGTCGTTTGCGGCTTTGGTGACCATCGCATTTATCTGACGCCCGGATAGCAAATCTCTTCTTCGACTGGCGCGGGCGCTGTCGACTCGCTGCCGTTCTCGGCAATGTTCCCCCTCCTTATTGCCAGCGCATGAATCTTTTCGTAGTCGGCAAACGGGCTGCTGGCGACTAGATCGTTCGCCGCTGCCGTTGCACACGGCGACGCGACTGTTTTTCTGAGGGGTGTGCTCATGATGAATCCTTTTCTGGTGGCGACCGGCTTTGCCGGGAAAACATCGGGGCCGGCCTCAACGACAGGCTAGTCGTTGACCACTTCATTTTCCGTACGGCAGCACCCATAGCCACTCCGGGTAAGACGGATTTCGCACTGCCGGGCACGCGATTGGAATGCGGCTGTGTGCGCGGTGCGGATATGTGCGACAGGGCACAGATTCGTCAAGGCCTCTGCACGACAATTGCATTTCGCCGTGCAGGTCGTGGCGAACGCAATTGCCTCCCCCCGTTTCGATATCAAAGAGGGATTCCCACATGAACCGCGAGATCAGCAGGAGAACACTGGTGCAGCGGGCTGGGAGTGGCGCCGACGCCAAGGCAGTCGCCGACGCCGCAATCAGTATCTGGCACGACGCCAGAGTCCGGCTCGCCCCGGTGATCGGCGGGCAAGGGGTCGATGTCCTGCTCCGGCGTTCTCTTCATCTCGCCGGCCGGACCCTCCCCTGCCTGGCGGTGGCCGGGCATGCGGGCAGCAGCACTGAAGAACTGCTGGCAGCCCTTCAGGCACGCCTTGCCAGTTGCGAGACAGCGCTTGCCATCGAGGCCAGCGATGCCCTTTTTGTGACCTTCACGGAGCTACTGGCCAGCCTGATCGGCCAATCGCTGGCCGAGCGTCTGCTGGCCCCGATCTGGGCACCGCCGTTACCCGCATCAAAACCGGAGAGCACAACATGAACAACAAAGTCGCCATTCACCGACTCGCCACCGGGGTGCCCGGGCTCGATGCCATACTGGGCGGCGGCCTGCCGGAATTTTCCTTCAATCTGATTGTCGGAACACCAGGCTCAGGCAAGACGACGCTGGCCCACCAGATCATGTTCTCCCTGGCGACACCGGAGCGGCCGGCACTGTTCTTCACCGTGCTCGGCGAGCCGCCCTTGAAGATGCTGCGTTATCAGCAGCAGTTCTCCTTTTTCGACGCCGAAAAAATCGACACCTCGATCCGCTTCGTCAATTTGAGCGACGAGATCTCGATGGGCAATTTCGACCAGCTACTGGCGCATATCACCAAAGAGGTCGAGGCATTTTCGCCAGCCCTGGTCTTTGTCGATTCGTTCCGTTCGGTCATGCTCGAGGCAGGACGCCAGAAGCAGGACCGGCTCAACCTGCAACAGTTCATCCAACAACTGGGTGTCCTCCTCACCGGCTGGCAGGCGACCACCTTTCTGATTGGCGAATATCTCTCGGAAAGCGATCCCCCGCCGGTGTTCACCGTAGCCGACGGCCTGCTCGTACTGGACCAGCTCGTCTCGCGCAATTCGATGGTGCGCAAGCTGCAGGTTCTGAAAATGCGTGGCCAGGCAACCCGCCCGGGGATGCATACCTTTCGCATTACCGGCGATGGGGTCGAAGTATTTCCCGCGGCCATCGTTCGCGACGACAGCGGCAGAGCGCACCAGGAGGCTGCCCCGAAACCGAGCGAAGCACGGCTGACCATGGGCGTCCCGGACCTCGACCAAATGCTCGGCGGCGGCTTGCCGGCTGGCTATTCGATGCTGGTGGCGGGGCCATCCGGATCGGGCAAGACCATACTCGCCACGGCCTTTCTGGCCGAGGGCGTGCGCATCGGCGAGCCGGGCATCATCGTCGCGTTCGAGCAAACACCCAGCCAGTCGCGAACGCGCACGATCGACGACATGGTGCGCGCCGGCAGCCTCGGGCTGATCAATACGCGGGCGCTGGATCTGTCGATCGACGAGATTGTTCAACGCCTGGTCGACCTCATTGACAAGATGAAAGCCACCCGGGTGGTGATCGACTCCTTGTCCGGCTTCGAACTGGCGGTAGCGCCGAGCTTCCGAGAAGACTTTCGCGAGTCGCTGTTTCGCATGGTCGCCGTGCTCTCCGGTCTCGGTGTCACGGTACTGATGACCTCGGAACTCGAAGACCGCTACACGGATCTCCGCTTTTCACCCTATGGCTCGGCTTTTCTTACCGACGCCATCATTGTCCAGCGTTACATCGAAGTCGAGAGCCGCCTCAAACGCGTCATGGCCGTCGTCAAGGTGCGCGGCAGCGCCCACTGCGACGAACTCCGCCAATACGAGATCGTCGACGGCCATATCGTCATTGGCAATCCGGTGGCCGATTACGAGGGAATCCTCGGTGGCCGGCCGACACAGACCTCTGCACCAGCCTCGATTGAATGAGGAAAGAAACGATGCGAAAAAAGAACGTCCCGAGTACCAGCAGCACCGCCGGGCAACCAGCCGCCGCCAAGACAAGCGAATCCTTGCCGCATACCGCGGCCCTGAAGATACTCGGCGAGCGCGAGGCGACGCTCCTGGCCGACGAACGGATCGCCGACCAGCGCGAAGAAAAAGCTGACCGGCGCCAGGCAACGGCCGACCAGCGCCAGGAAAATGCCGACTTGCGCCAGGCAACGGCCGACCAGCGCCAGGAAAATGCCGACTTGCGCCAGGCAACGGCCGACCAGCGCCAGGAAAATGCCGACTTGCGCCAGGAATCGGCCGACTTGCGTCAAGTGGCTGCCGATCTTCGCCAGGAAGCTGCCGATCAGACTGAACAAGCAGCACGGGCCAAGGCCGAGTTGAGCGCGATCACCGAGGCCGACTTGCGGGAAGCGAACGAACGTCTGGTCGTCGCAACAGTTCGCGCCCAGACGATGACCGAGGCGGCGGAACGCGTCACCGAGCAGATGTCGTATATGGCCCAGCATGATTTTCTGACCGGCTTGCCCAACCGGGTCCTGCTCAACGACCGCCTGGCCCAGGCGATCGCCCTGGCCGAGCGGCATGGCAAGCGCGTCGCCCTGATGTATCTCGACCTTGACCATTTCAAGCATATCAACGACTCGCTCGGACATGCGATCGGCGACCAGCTATTGCAGTCCGCAGCGCAGCGCCTGCAAGACTGCCTCCCCCGTCACTCGGATACGGTCAGCCGCCAGGGGGGCGACGAATTCGTCGTCCTGCTGGCTGAGGTCTATGCGGCACAAGACGCGGTTGCTACCGCCGAAAAATTGATCAAGACCATGGCCGAGCCGCACCAGATTGCCGGCCATCGGCTGCACGTCACCTTGAGCATCGGCATCAGCCTCTACCCTGACGACGGCAAGGACGCCGAAACCGTAATCAGGAATGCCGACACGGCGATGTATCGGGCCAAGAAATCCGGGCGCAACAACTACCGGATGTTCACGCCGGACATGAACACCCACGCCGTCGCCCGCCGATCGGTCGAGGATGCGCTGCATCAGGCGCTCGACGAGGGCGGATTTGTCCTGCATTACCAGCCGAAAGTGAATCTCGAGTCGGGCGCGATTACCGGTGCCGAAGCGCTGGTTCGCCTGCAACAGGCCAATCAACCGGTTATTTCTCCGAGCGAGTTCA
Organism: Dechloromonas sp. A34; assembly: GCF_026261605.1. Lineage (NCBI taxonomy): Bacteria > Pseudomonadati > Pseudomonadota > Betaproteobacteria > Rhodocyclales > Azonexaceae > Dechloromonas > Dechloromonas sp. A34. Next base: position 2,984,242 of record NZ_CP102486.1, on the reverse strand, counting down.
TCAATGTCGCCGAAAAATGCGGCCTGATCATGCCACTCGGCAAGTGGGTGCTCGGCGAAGCCTGCCGTCAGGCGGTGGCGTGGTTGCAAGCCGGTCTCAATTTCGGCCAGATCGCCGTCAACGTCTCGGCGGCCGAATTCCATGGCGAGGGATTTCTCGCTGGCGTCAGGGCCATTCTGGACGAAACCGGCCTCGACCCAAGCCGTCTCGAAATTGAAATGACCGAAAGCGGGCTGATGCAGGACACGGTGCCGACCACTGAAATCCTGCGCGCCCTGAAGGCGCTCGGTGTGCAGATCGCGATCGACGACTTTGGTACCGGCTATTCCAGCCTGAGCTATCTGCGGCGCTTCCCGGTCGATACGCTGAAAATCGACCAGTCCTTCATCCATGACATCGATGGTGAAAGCACGGAAGGCTCCCTGGTCAGCGCGATCATTGCCATGGGCAAGAGCCTCAAGTTGCGGATCATTGCCGAAGGCATCGAAACACCGCAACAACTAGCCTTCCTGCAGTCCCATCAATGTACCGAAGGACAAGGCTATTACTTCAATCGCCCCCTGCCCGCCGATGATTTCGCTGCCCTGCTGAAACCAGCCTGAACCAGGCAGTCGAAATCCGGGCGCCCCCTGCGTTGACCGCTTACGCCTTCAGGTTGGCCGCCGGTTCGCCACGGGCAAACGACTCGAAGCCATCGATCGGAATCGGCCGGCTGAAGAAATAGCCCTGATAGGCGTGGCAGCCAGCATCTGCCAGGAAATTCCTTTGCTCTGCCGTTTCCACGCCCTCGGCAATCACCCCCAGGCCAAGGCTCTGGGCCAGTGCCACGACCGTTCTGGCAATCGCCGCATCGTTGGGGTCGATGAGCACATCGCGGACAAACGACTGGTCGATCTTCAACTGACTCAGGGGCAGCCGTTTCAGGTAGGACAGCGATGAATACCCGGTACCGAAGTCATCGAGCGAGAAGCCGACACCGTGGTTCTTCAGGGCCAGCATTTTTTCGATAATCTCCTCGACGTTGTGCACCAGGAGGCTTTCGGTCAGCTCCAGCTTTAGTCGTTGCGGATCGGCGCCGGTCTCCGCGAGAAGCGAAAGCACTTCATTGACAAAATCGTCCTGGCGTATCTGCCGGGCACTGACATTGACGGCAAGGTTGAGATGGCTCATCTCCGGTCGCTTGGCCCACAGGGCCAGTTGCAGGCAAGCGCTCTGCAGAACCCAGTGGCCCAAGGGCAGGATCAGCCCGGTCTCTTCGGCCAGGGGAATGAAGTCGGCCGGCGAGACCAGCTTGCGCACCGGATGCAGCCAGCGCACCAGGACTTCCGCACCCGTAACCTGGCCGCCGTCGTTTACCTGAGCCTGATAGTGCAGGACGAACTGATTCTCCTCGATCGCCAGGCGCAAGTCGCTCTCCAGCGCGGCGCGCTCCTTGGCAAACGACTCCATCTGGGGGTCGAAGAAGTGCGAGGCATTGCGTCCCGATTCCTTGGATCTGTACATCGCGAGATCGGCCTGTTTCATCAGATCGTCGACTGTCGTCTGTTGCCCCTTGAACACGGTGACCCCGATGCTTGCCGTGCTCGCGTGAGCGATATCGCCAAGCCGGTAGATATGGTTGAGTACAGCGAGAATTTTGTCGGCAACCATTTCGGTATTGGCGACGGCGTCCAGCTCGCTCGAATTCAGGCCGGTCAGCACCACCACAAACTCGTCACCGCCAAGGCGAGCCACGGTGTCCCCTTCACGGATACAGCTCGTCAAGCGCTGGGCAACCTGTTTGAGCAGCAGATCGCCCATGTCATGACCGAGCGTGTCGTTGAGCGTTTTGAAATTATCGAGGTCGATAAAGAGCAAGGCACCGTAACTCCCGCTGCGGGCGCTTGCCGTCATGGTCTGCTTCAGGCGGTCATGCAGAAGCGTACGGTTGGGCAGGCCGGTCAGCTGGTCGAAAAAGGCGAGCTGATTGATCCTTTCTTCGGATTTCTTGCGTTCGGTGAGATCGAAGTGCGTACCGATGTAATGGCTGACAATGCCATCCCCGCCCTTCACCGCCACGATGTTCAGCCATTTGGGATAGATTTCGCCACTCTTGCGCCGGTCCCAGACCTCGCCTCGCCACCCCCCGGTACGATTGATGCACTCCCACATGGTGCGATAGAACTCGGCATCGTGCTGACCGGAGTGCAGAAAGTTCGGGGTCTGCCCGATGCATTCGACGGCCGTATAGCCGGTGATTTCGGTAAAGGCGCTATTAACCCGCAGAATGACACCGCTGGGGTCGGTAATCATCATGCCTTCCTGCGCCTCAAAGGCCGTGGCGGCGATCCGCTGCTCGGTTTCAGCCAGCCGGCGAGCGGTGATGTCGGTGTACACCCAGACCGAACTGTCGAGAGGCGCCGTTGGGTCCAACGGGCGGCCGGTCATCATGATCCAGATGCGCGTTCCATCCTTTCGGCGCATCTCCGCCTCGACCTGGGCGAAGCCGTGTTCCGCCATTTCCGGGTACAACTGCTCACCAACTGTAGTGAATTGCTCGTTCGAGCAATAAAACATTTCCGTGCTTCGGCCTTCGATCTCCTGCGGCCCAGCGTAGCCGAAGATCTCCGCCTGACGCCGATTGCATTTGACCACCTGGCGATGGTTCAGCATGACGATGCCGACGTGGGCGTTGTCGAAAATCAAACGCTGCTCCTCCAGCAGGTCGCTGATCCGATGCTCGGCCAGGCGACGTTCCCGGGACTGATCGCGCCGCCGGTTTTGTGTGAGCAACAGCGCTAGCGAGCCGAATAGCGCGATCACGCCCAGCAAAATGCCTTGCACCAGGAAATTTTTTCGCCACGGCGCAAAGAGCACGGCCAACTCCCGGCTTGCCGCCACCACCAGCGCTTTGTCCATCGTCGGGAGGTGGATCGTGCGCAAGGCCATCATGCGTTCATCCCCCGTCACAAAAGTGGTCCCGCTGAACACATTGGCGGGCAGGCCACTCTCCCGGTGGCGCATGAAGAAGCTACCAGGCTTGGCCAGATCCGCTCCATTGGTTTCCGAGTTGTGCGGCAAGGTCAGGAACAGCTTGCCGTCGCCATGGGCAATCGACGTTCGCATATCAGGCGCATAGCGCACCGAATCAAGAAGGATGGAAAAATACTCGGGCACCAGGCTGACAATGACGATGCCACCGAATTTGCCGTCTGGCCGGCGAATCGTTCGCGACAGACTGATCACCCAGGAACCGAGAGCGGTCTTGAACGGTGCGCTGACTTGAAAGATGCCGGGGTCGGGACTCCTGATCGCCGACTTGAAATAGTCACGCTGGGCGAAGTTCATGCCGACCAGCGTCTCGTTGCTTGATGCGATTACCGCCCCGTCCGCCTGAATGACCAGGATGGGGTAGATCCCGATCATGGCGTCGTTGATGATCTGCAACTGGCGATTGGCGCGCTTGAAGCCATCGTTCTCGACTTGCCAGCTGGGCAGGTCGGCAAGTATCTGTTCAATGACGCGATTGGCGAGAAGCAGTTGCGGCACTACATTCTTTTCAATGACCGCAGCCTGACTCGCCAGACGTTCGCGCTCCAGTATCTCGCCCTGCCGGTACTCCTGGACCTGCAAATAGCCGAGAAATCCACCCAGCAGCAACAAAGCACCAAGGAGAAACATCCATTCGGCTAGAAAGCGCCATCTGCGGGGCAATGGTTGGTTCAAGGTCATGGCATGTTCCGGATCATTGAATCTGTTGTGCTGCTCCAATGCGAAATAGATTCCCCTGATTGCACAAAGTGGGCCGCGCTGGTTGCAGGTCAACGCCCTGCCCCATCCTCCGCAACAGATGCTGCAGCCATATTCAATGCAAGCCTAGTGAGAAGAGCTATGTTGGTCTGCGCGGCAACGCACGCAATTTTCCACGGCGCCGGCTCAGCGCGTGGCTTCGAGAAGCGGCTCGCAACGCCTTGTCCGGACGGTGCGGCAACGCGACAGCATCGGCTCAGGCTAGGCCGGGCAGATTTGCGGCAGGGAATGATCTATACGTTCGCCGGCACCCGACGGCGACACCGGGGCGGCCTAGATCTTATTGTTCAGGCTCCAGATATCCTGTGCTTCATAAGCGACCTCTGGATATAACCGGTCGTGATCCTGCATCAGCCTGAAAAGCGCAACCGACACCTCTTTTGGGAAGCCTTGTCGCGTTCCGCCGCGGGTATCGCTGAACAGTTCGTTGATAAATGCCGAAAAATCCTGGGAACTCCACAACCCGGCCAACTTTCTCCCGATGTGCGGGAACCGTTCGTTCACGATCTTGAAGTTCTCGTTCTCTGCCAGCGTAGCCGCAACTGAAACCGGGGCTGAGGTTTGCGCGGCGCGGGGGTGAAGCCTGAGGTGGGCAATGCGTAAGGCTTCCAGCGTGGCGACGATATCTTTCGGAAAACCAGCGCGCGAACCACCGCGCGTGTCACCGAGCAACTCGCTGATGTAATCGCCGACCCCATCCGTTTCCCACAAGGCGAGGAGCTTTTTGCCGATATGAGGGTAGCGCTGGTTGATCAGTTGAAACCGTACATCATCATCTAACATGGTCCTCTCCACCTCGGTCCGATGACCGAGGAAATGGTAAAGCACAGCGCATTTCAATCGATGTCAGAAATTGAAAAGGGCTGACGTACCGTCCGTTAGATGGAAAGAGGCGGGATTGGTGCCCTTTTTCTTGTTCATCGCTCCTGCAACAGGACCGGATCAGCCAGACCAGGACACTTTGGTTACGCTACCAAGCAAAAAGGCCCGGTGAAGTCACCGGGCCTTTCCTGGCAGCGAAAGCGCGAATTACTTGGCTTTCTTAGCCGCAGCAGTGGTGGCCTTGGTTGCGGCGGCAACGTTGGCTTGTGCGGTTTCGGCGAACTGCTTGGCCGCTGCATTCATGTTGCCGAAAGCCGAATTGGCGGCGGCAATCGCGCTCTGGATGGCGGCGAAGGCGCCTTCAGAACCGGCCGGAGCAGCCTTCGAAGCCTGCTCGAGCAGGCTGGCCACGGACTTCTGGAAACCGCCGAACTGGGCTTCGACCATCTTGGCCAGCTCTTCCTGGGTCTGCTTGGTGATTTCGACCATCGACTGCGTGTAAGAGACTGCCTTTTCGATGGCTGGTTTAGCCAGGGAGGCCTGGACGGCAGCGGCTTCCTTGGGATCCTTGGCGGCGGCCAGGGCCTTGGCACCGGCGGCCGTATCTTCCAGCGCAGCACGGGCGGTATTGAGGTTCAGGCTGGCGATACGCTCGGCCGAAGCCAGGGCGGTGTTGGCAACAGCCAGCAGGGAATCGACAGCGGCCTTGTTGGCAGCGACAAATTGTTCGGCATTGATCGACATGGGTATCTCCTAAGTGAGTTAAACGGCATTTTTTTGACACAAACAACACAGAATACTTCGCTGCAAGAACGGATGCCTGAAAGCGCCAAGCATGGTCTCAAACAATACTTACACCAGCTTGACGCTTTCTGCCCAATTGGCCCCAGCCCCCGCACACGGGCCGGGAAATCACCCGTGAACCGTTAAAAGATCAGGCGAAGCCAGTTTCAAATCCGCATCGTGGAAGCGAACCACGTTCCGCCCTGAACCTTTGGCCTGCTTCATGGCTTTATCCGCCCAATTGAGGATATCGCCAGGCTTGGCTTCGTGATTGACAAACACGCATACCCCGATACTCACCGAGCAACAATACTCGAGCGTTTTCGTCTTGCGCTCCTGCCTGATTTTCAGCGCATAGGGCTTGGCCAGCGAGGTACGGATAGTATCGGCAATGAGACTGCACTTGACGGCAGCCTTGGTTTTATCGGTATCCAGGTCGTTGATGATCACGAGGAATTCATCGCCACCGAGGCGAGCTACGCTGTCCATCTCGCGCACGCCGATTTGCAGGCGAGTGGCAACCTCAATCAGCAACAGGTCGCCCACTTCATGTCCATGGCTATCGTTCAGCGACCTGAAGTGGTCCAGATTCAGGAAGAGCAGCGCGCTGTAACGACCACTCCGTTTACTGGACGCCATGGCATACCGAAGTCGATCCTTGAACAAGATCCGGTTCGGTAGTTTGGTGAGCGGATCGTGGAACGCCTGCTCGCGAATCTGTCTCTCCATCGCCTTGCGCTCGGTGAGATCCGTGTGCGTGATAACCGCGCCATCGCGCGCGTTCTGCATGAGCGGCGTGACGGTCATCAAGTACCAGCGGTTCTGCTTTGGTGACGGGCACTGGTATTCCATGCGAAAGCTCGGCAACTTTCCGTTGAGGACGGCCTGAATGCCGTCGTAGGCAGCCAGTGCGCCAGGAGACATGGCATCGATGCCGGCCTGGCAGACGGCGAGGTAATTGGCGCCGACATCGGTGTGCGGCGCAGCACTACCCGGATCAATACCGTTTTCCCGTGAAAATTCGCGCCAATGGTCGTTGACCACGAGAATCACGCCATCGCCATCGACGACGGCAATCGCCGTCGGCACGGAATTCAGGATCGAGCGCTTCAAGGCATTGCTATCCTGTAATGCCAGCTCGAGCTCCTTGCGCTCGGTGATGTCCCGCGAAAAACCAACCGTCCCCAACAAGTCCCCCGACTGGACCGGCGCCTGATATATCTCGAACCACCGACGCAGTCCGTCCGTTTCGATCATCGACTCCACCGGCTGGCTGGAACCGCCGGCCAGCACGGCTTGATCATCAGCCCACTCGTCCTCCTCCAGCCCAGCGGAAGAAAAAGCCCGATTAGCAGCCAGGAAATGCCCCTGGTCGTCTTTCAGCCAGGCCATGAACGGGAAGTTGTCGAGCAAGGTGCGCAGGTAGTGCTCCCGATCCGCCAGCAGCTTTTCGGCTTGCCTTTCCGCGGAGACATCGATCGCCACCATCCGGCACTCCTGACCGTTCTCGTCCGAGACGGCCTCGATTCTGATGCTCGCCTGCGGACGCTGCCGGGTTGGCAGCAGCGTAATTTCGCATACCTTCTTGCTGCGGCCGCTCAGAACGCCGGTGAGAAAAGAGTTGAATTCGCTCAGGCATGACGTTGCGACAAAGGCCGCGAAGCGATGCTTGCGTTGCTCTGAGCGCTTGATGCCGAGCAGGATGGCGGCGGCAAGATTGAGATCGAGAATGGTGCCTTGAGCACTCAGCGTGAAATAGCTGACCGGCGCGAAATCATAGATGTCGGCGTAGCGGTCGCGCAGTGCACAAGCCTCGCCACTGATGCTGCGCAGTTCTTCAAGCTGGATTTCAAGTTCGATCTGATGGACCTGGAGCTCATGCAACAGCCGTACGGCATCAGTCTCCTGGCCCAACTCCGGCGGCCCGGTTTCCTGGAGCTGCAACTCGGCCCGCTGACGCAGGGGCGCCAGGTTCGGCCGGACCCGGTCACTGGCCTCCTCATCCGGTGCCAGTCGAGACAGGCGATCCAGTTCGCCCTTCACCACGGCGTAACACTCACAGACTTGCGCCTCGATACCGGCCCGGTCGATAACCGTGATCCGGCCCCGGCTGTATTGAATCAGGCCGGCGGCCTGCAGCTTCCCTGCGGCCTCGGTTACCGCCTCGCGCCGCACGCCGAGCATGCCGGCGATCAGTTCCTGCGTCATGTTGAGCTGGTTGCCCGGCAGACGGTCCAGGCTTAGCAAGAGCCAGCGGCATAGCTGCTGCTTGATCGAATGGTGCCGATTGCAGACGACACTCTGGGCCATCTGGGTCATCAAGGCCTGGGTGTAGCGCAATGATAGTTGCTGCAATCCGCCCGGCTGATCCAGCTCCCAGCGGGCCAGGTCGGCCCTCAGCCGATAGGTATGACCGCCACATTGCACGACGGCGCGATGGGTCGTGGTTTGCCCGCCGAGAACCATCGGAACGCCAACCAGCCCGTCATTGCCGGCAATCGCCAACTCTGCCGTCGAACCGTTGATCGTGGTGAACACCAGCGAAACAATCGAAGTCGTCGGGAAATAGAGATATCCCGGACGATCTCCCGCGTCGTAGAGAACCTGCCCCGGTTCGAGCTGGATGAATTCGAGATTGTCGACCAGCCGCTCATACTGAGCGCCGGCGAGCGCCGCCAGAATTAAGTTCTCTTTTGGCCTGTCAATTAAAACCATCGCAACCGTGCTCCCCTGGCATTTTTTCTGGAACTGCATCTCGGGCAAAAACCCGAACGTCTTATGCCAATGGAAAAACTATAGTCAGAAATTCGCAGTTGGTATGTTCGTTTCCGCACATATCGTGACAATCACAAAAAGCACGTCCAATTGACTCCGCATGTCAAGCAGCAGCTGCCAATCGCTATGTGTGACAACCAACAGAAAGTACCGTGGCGATTCCCTAGACTGAACATTGGAGTTCATTGCGAATTTTGGTCAAGGCGATATGCCGGCCCCGCTGAACGCCTTATCCAGCCAACAAGGAGCAATAAATGCAGAGTTACAGCCCTGAACAGATCGATGCAATCAAGAGCAATGCGGACACCGCAATGGCGTTTTCGAACATTGTCCTTTCCAGCTTCGAGCACTTGATCAACCTGAATCTGAGTACGACCCGGACTCTGCTCGAGGAAAGTGCCGCCGCTACTAGCCTGATGCTTGAATCCGGCAACTCGACGTCATCGACGAAAGCCCAGAAGGCAATCCCCGAAACGGCCACGCAGAACGCAATGGCCTATTTTCAGGAGGTGCAGGAACTGACCACGGAAACCCAGCAAGAACTGACCCAGCTGATGACCTCCTATTTTTCGGCGCATGGCCATGGCGCAAACCCGAGTGCCGCATGGCTCAAGGGATTCGACGGCGTATTCAAGAGCCTCGGGCATCAGGTCAGCGCCATCACGGAGGCAAACCACAAGGCAATGGCCGACGTTACATCCAGAGTGGCAAAGGCAACAGCTTCGCAATCGGCGAAGCACGCCTGAAGACCACGGCCATCGCGCTATCAAATTGGGAGCCCCGCCGGTCGGGGCTCTTTTTTTCCACTTTCGCGCGGCACGGAGACAGGCCATTTTTTACCGACAGCGTTATATGCACCGGGCAAATTCATGCTTGGCTATTCTTTTCGCATGAGCGTAAGGTCTGGCCGTTAGCCGACCCAACGCCTGGACCTAGATGAACCGGATTTCCCTTCGGCATGGGCTTGCAGTAGCTGGCGGAAGATTGCATCCGAAAGGCTCCCGATGACCATGGAAAATGATGCCGCAGCCCTGCGCAGGGCTGCCGAGGCAATGCTGGACAAACAGGTGGCGGCCAGCGCTTATTCTCCGGAGGTTGATCTGGCGGTCCTGGTGCACGAACTGCAGGTGCATCAGATCGAACTGGAAATACAGAATAACGAGTTGCTGGAAAGCCAGGCTCAACTGGAGGCGGCGCTCGCCCGCTACACCGAACTGTACGACTTCGCTCCGGTCGGCTATTTCACCTTTTCCCGCCACGGCATCATCCGCCAGGCCAATCTGGCAGGGGCCCGTTTGCTGGGCGTTGATCGCATCCGCTTGATCGGTCGCCATTTCGCCGATTTCATCGCGCTTGCTGCCCGCCCGGTATTTGCCGAGTTGCTGAACAAGGCATTCGTCAGCCATGACCGTGAAACCTGTGACATTGCCCTGGTCACCGGCGACCCGGCCGCCAAAAGCCCATTCGTCCATGTCGAAACGGTGCTCAGTGGCGAGGGTGAGGTTTTCCGTGCGGCCGTGGTGGACATCAGCGCCACGAAACTGGCCGAAGACAAGCTAAGCCAATTGGCCCTGGCGGTCGAACAAACCACGCAAAGCGTTGTGATCACCGACCTGGAAGGCAATATCGAATATGCCAATGCCGCCTGCACGGTGGCCTCGGGCTATGCACTCGACGAAGTCCTCGGCAAGAATCCGCGCCTGCTGCATTCCGGCCAAACGCCACGCGAAACCTATGGCGAGATGTGGCAAACCCTGACCAGCGGCGAAACCTGGCATGGCGAGTTCATCAACCGGCGCAAGAATGGCGAAGTCTTTGTCGAGAAAGCCATCATCTCGCCGGTACGCCAGGCCGATGGCCAAATTACGCACTATGTCGCGATCAAGGAAGACGTCAGCGAGCACAAACGTAACGCCGAGGAACTCGACCAGCATCGCCACCATCTTGAAACGCTGGTTAGCCAGCGTTCCGGCGAAATCATCGAACTCAACCGGCAACTCAAGGAGCAGGTGGTGGTCGCCTCGGCGGCCAGTCGCGCCAAGAGTTCATTCCTTGCCAACATGAGTCACGAAATTCGCACGCCGATGAATGCCATCGTCGGGTTGACCATGCTCCTGCAGCGCCGCAGCGGATTGAGCGCGGACGAATCGGACAAGTTGGAGAAAATTGCCGGCGCCGCCAATCACCTGCTGGCGATCATCGATGCCATCCTCGACCTGTCGAAAATCGACGCGGGCAAGTTCGCCCTCGACGAAAGCGAAGTCAGCGTCGGCAGTCTGGTCGCCAATGTCGCCTCGATGCTGTTCGACCGGGCGCGGGCCAAGGAGCTTCAGCTGCAAGTCGACACCCAACCCCTCCCCCATCATCTGATCGGTGATCCGACCCGGCTCCAGCAGGCCCTGCTTAATCTTGCAGCGAACGCCGTCAAATTCACCGAAACGGGCGCCGTTACCTTGCGGGCGCACCCGGACGAGGAAACGGACGACAGCGTACTGGTTCGCTTCGAGGTCGAGGACACCGGAATAGGCATTGCCCCAGGCGTCATCCCGAAACTATTTTCTTCCTTTGAACAGGCCGACAATTCGACGACGCGCCAGTACGGTGGCACCGGACTGGGCCTGGCCATCACGCGCAAGCTGGCCCAGCTGATGGGCGGCACCGCCGGGGTATCGAGCACGCCCGGTGTCGGCAGCACCTTCTGGTTCACCGCGCGGCTCAAGAAGGGGCAAGCATCCCGCCTGCCAAGCGCGGCCGCCGCAGCCGACTCGGCTGAAGAAAAGCTACTCCGCGAATTTCGCGGTCGTCGAATTCTGCTGGCGGAAGACGAGCCGATCAACCGGGAAGTCACGCTGGAAATGTTGAAGCTTGTCGGGCAATCCGTGGAGTGTGCCAACGATGGGGTCGAGGCGCTCAGACTGGCCGGCATCAATCACTACGACCTGATCCTGATGGACATGCAGATGCCCAACATGGATGGACTGGAGGCGACCCGCCAGATACGGCAGTTGCCTGCCGGCGCCCAGCTGCCGATTGTGGCGATGACGGCCAATGCCTTTAGCGAGGACAAGGCGCGCTGCCTCGACGCCGGCATGAACGACTTCATTACCAAGCCGGTTAATCCGCGTGTCCTGTTCATCACTCTGCTGAAATGGCTGGCGCCCCGCTAGCCGGGCATCCCGAAACCGGCTGCTTGCCGGGGGAATTCAGGCTACCGTTCAGAGCTGCAAGTTGGCGATGCGCACAATCTCATGAGCCATCGCTTCCGGCGACAGCACAAAATCGATGCAACCGCTGGCGATGGCGCTTTCCGGCATGTCGGGCTGAATTGCCGTACTGAGTTTTTGCGCGATGGTGATGCCGCCGACCTCCTTGATACCGCACAGGGCGGCTGCACCGTCGCCGTCGTAACCCGAGACGATGATTGCGATCAGTTTGCCCTCCCAGTGGTTGGTCAGGGAGCGCAGGAAGACGGTGATGACATCGGGCCAGCCCAGCGGCTTCGAGATCGGCTTGAGGTGAAACTCGCCATTCTCGACGTGCAAATCGCGGTTTGCCGGGATGATGAATACCCGGTTGGGCTCGATGACCAGATTTTCCGTGATCAGGTCCACCGGCATGGTGGTGAAGCGGGGAAGCACTTGATGGAGCTGCGTTGGCATGATCGTGATGTGATTGACGATCACGATGGCCACACCCATATCCGGCGGCAGGTTTTTCAATAGCCGGATGTAGGCGTCAAGGCCGCCGGCTGAACCGCCGACGCAAACGATCGGGAAGTTTTTTATGCCGGGCACGCCGTCGGAATGCCTGCCGTCCACGCCGCCAGGGGTTCCCTTAACGGCCACCCTTGCGTGCTTTGGAGCCATCATTCTTGTGCCGGCCGGAGACCTCGCGTTGTTCGGCGCGCTGCTTTTGTTTGGTCACCGCTTCCGACAAGGATGATGGTAGTTGTCCCGATTTCTGCTGCGGGTCGTTGGGGCGCTGTTTCATGAAATCCTCCTGAGTAGTCGGCGCTTAGCGCAGACCGAAAAATGACATGACAGCAATGATGACGACGACCAGCCCGACGATGTAGATGATGTTGTTCATGAGCGTTTCCTTTCGCATGGTTGCGTAAGCGACTCGCGTCTCCAAGAAGATTCACGAGATGCCAAAGACCACCTTACCTGCGACGCGCCTGGTGCTCTGTACGCCAACGCTCATATAGGCCTTTCGAACAAGCGCTGAGCGCAGACTGGATTGAACGCGGATAGATCGCGCTGCCTGAGGTCCATACCAAGGTCGCCGCGCGATTGGTGTGGCAGCGCACAGACCCGCGATGGCGGCGCGGACTATGGTTCATTCACAACAGCAATGCCCCGTTCGCCGGAGGTGTTCCACAACATTCTGGACAAGCGGAACTTCCCATGCTTTGGCCCTGCGCCCTGCTCCCCGCAGGACCTCGGCGGATTCCGCTTTCACAGGAGAGACAAATGAATTCCAGTATCAGAAACATCCTTGCCGTGGCAAGTCTGGCGATAGCCACCCAGGCAAGCGCCACAGTGACCTTTTACGAACGCGAAGGCTTTGCCGGGCAATCGTTCTCGACAGAAAATGAGGTCCGCAACTTCGAGCGCTTCGGGTTCAACGACCGTGCCTCGTCGGTAATCGTCACCAGCGAACGTTGGGAGGTTTGCGATGACCGGCGGTTCCGCGGCCGCTGCGTGGTCCTGCGTCCCGGCCACTACCCGTCGCTCGCCTCGATGGGCTTGAACAACCGTATTACTTCGGTACAACCGGTCCGGCGGAATGCGCGCGTCGATGAAAACCAGTACGCCCCCCTGCCCCCGGCGCCGCCCCGGGACAACGCGACCGCGCCGGTCATGTTCTTCGAACACGAGGGCTTTGCCGGCCGCTCATTCGGCACGGACGAACGAGTCGGCAACATGGTGCGTCATGGGTTCAACGACCGCGCCTCGTCGGTCGTCGTTCTCCACGGCCGCTGGGAGGTTTGCGAAGACGCCGGCTTCAACGGTCGCTGTGTCATCTTGCGGCCGGGCCGTTATCCGTCCTTGGCGGCGATGGGCTTGAACGATCGGGTTTCATCCGTCCGCGAAGTCCAGTCCGACGCACGCATCGACGATGAGCGCTACGCCCCGCCGCCAGTGCCGGTTTACGACAGCCGTCGGCGCGACAACGAGCGCCTGTACGAAGCCAGGGTCACTGCGGTCCGCGCCGTCATGGGGACACCCGAGCAGCGCTGCTGGATCGAGCAGGAGCAAGTAGCCCCGGCAAGCAGTTCGGCCAACATTCCGGGCGCCATTGCCGGCGCCGTGATCGGTGGCGTCCTCGGCCATCAGGTCGGAGGCGGACGCGGCAAGGACCTGGCCACAGCAGGTGGCGCCGTCGCCGGCGGGTTCCTGGGCGCCAACATCGGTCGCGGCGAAAGCCCGGCCCAGACCCGTGACGTCCAGCGTTGCGCCGACACCCCGGCCGCCAGCCGCCCCGAGTACTGGGATGTCTCCTACGAATTTCGCGGTCAGGAACATCGCATCCAGATGACGAACCGCCCCGGCGCGACGGTCACCGTCAATGAGCGCGGCGAACCGCGCAGCTAGAAAACCGTATTGGATTCTGGAGGAAAGAATGAAACTGAATTTCTTGTTGCTACCCGGGCTGCTCAACGATGCCAGCCTGTTCACCGACCAGATTGCCGCCTTGTCGCCACTGGGAACCGTCGAAGTCGGCGACCTGAGCACGGCCGGGAGCATCGCCGAGATGGCCGCCAGCGTGCTGCAGGCGGCCACGGCCGAGCGTTTTGTGCTGCTCGGCCTATCGCTGGGCGGCTACGTTGCCTTCGAGATCATGCGTCAGGCGCCCGAGCGGGTCAGCGGACTGGTCCTGATGGACACCACAGCCCGCCCCGACAGTGCCGAAGCCACCGCCAAACGTGAAGAGCTGATCGAGCTGGCCGCCACCGATCTCGATGCGGTGACCGAGCAATTGCTACCCCGCCTCTCGCATCCCGAGCTGATGAATCTTCCCGCCGTGCGCGGCGTCATCCAGTCGATGGCGACCAGCCTCGGCAAGGAGGTTTTCGAGCGCCAGCAGCGGGCGATCATGGGGCGACCCGACAGCCGGCCGACCCTGGCGGCCATCAATTGCCCGACCCTGGTGATCTGCGGCCGGGACGACCTGATCACGCCGCCCGAACTGGCGAAAGAAATCGCCGACGGCATCAAGCATGCCAAGCTCAAGCTCATCGAGCAATGCGGCCACTTGGCGACGCTCGACCAGCCCGCCGAAGTCAGTCAACTTCTGGTCGACTGGATCAAGAGCAGCAAGCTCTGATCGCCGGGGCGATCATGCCATCTCGCGCAGGATCGCCCGATAGGCCTCGGCAAAAAGGCTCAGGCCTTCTCCCTGCAAGGTTTCGCCAACTTCGTTCAGGTCGATCCCCAGCCCGGCCAGGGCATCGATCCGGGCTATTGCCTGGTCCATGTCTTCGGCCAGCCGGTCTTGCACCTTGCCATGCTCCCGAAAAGCAGTCAGGGTCGCATCCGGCAGCGTGTTGATGGTCGCCGGGCCGATCAGCGGCTCGACATAGAGCAGGTCGCTGTAAGCCAGGTTCTTGGTGCCGGTACTGGCCCAGAGCAGGGTTTGGCGGCGCACCGACGCCAGACGCTGCATGTTGAAGGCGGCACCGGCAAAGAGTTCCCGGTAACGCCTATAGCAAACCTTGGCGACGGCGACGCCGCTCTCGCCCATCATCGCCGTGGCCGGCGGCGTGCCGATCGCCGCCAGAAGCTTATCGACCAGCGTATCGATGCGGCTCAGGAAGATGCTCGCCACCGAGCGTACCTGCCGGGCGTGCCCGCCGCTTGCCACCCAGCGCAATGTCCCGCGCAGATAGGCCTGGGCTACGGCCTCGTACTGGGCCAGCGAAAAGATCAGCGTGACATTGACGCTGACCCCGGCCGCGGTCAGGTTTTCGAAAGCCTGTATCCCGGCCGGCGTGCCCGGCACCTTGATCAGCAGGTTGTCGCGTTCCACCGCCGCGCGCAATCTCAGTGCCGCGGCTTCGGTCGCCGCCGCGTCATGCGCCAGTTCCGGCGAGACTTCCAGGCTGACATAGCCAAACTCGCCGCTACTGGCGACATAGTCCGGCCACAGGATGTTGCAGGCAGCCTGGATATCGGGAATGACCAGCCCTTCGTAAATCGCCTCGGCATCCAGCCCGGCAGCGCGCAGGCGTTCCAGATCCTCGGCATAGTACGGACTGCCGGCAATGGCTTTCTGGAAGATGGCGGGATTCGAGGTCACGCCATCGATGCCGTCCTCGCCGATCAGGCGCAGCAGCTTGCCTTCGCGCAACAGGGTGCGCGACAAGTTGTCGAGCCAGACGTGCTGGCCCAGCGCTTTCAGCGCCAACAGGGGGTTCTCGTTCATGCCTTGGCCTCCGGCCATTTCCAGTCGCGAATTTCCGGCATGTCTTCGCCGTGTTCGTGGATGTACTGGGTGTGCTGGTTGAGCTTGTCGCGCATCTGCTGCTTGATGTGGGCCGCCTGCGCCTGCAGCTTGGGCACCTGGTTCGCCACATCCATTACCAGATTGAAGCGGTCGAGGTTATTCAGGACCACCATGTCGAAAGGCGTCGTCGTCGTGCCCTCCTCCTTGTAGCCGCGGACGTGCAGGTTGGCGTGGTTGCTGCGGCGGTAGGTCAGGCGGTGAATCAGCCAGGGGTAGCCGTGATAGGCGAAGAGGATGGGCGTGTCGCTGCGGAACAGTGAAATAAATTCGGCATCCGACAGACCGTGCGGATGTTCTTCCCGCGGTTGCAGGGTCATCAGGTTGACGACGTTGATGAAGCGGATTTTCAAGTCTGGCGCGATCTGGCGCAGGATGTCGATGGCGGCCAGCATTTCCAGGGTCGGCACGTCGCCGGCCGCGGCGAGCACGATGTCCGGCTCGCCGTCCTGGTCGCTGCAGGCCCATTCCCACATGCCGATGCCGGCACTGGCGTGGTTGATCGCCGCCGCCATGTCCAGCCACTGCCGTTCCGGCTGCTTGCCGGCGACGATGACATTGACCAGGTTGCGGCTCTTCAGGCACTCGTCGGTGACGTAGAGCAGTGTGTTGGCATCGGGCGGCAGATAGACGCGGATGATGTCGGCCTTCTTGTTCACGACGTGGTCGATGAAGCCCGGGTCCTGGTGCGAGAAACCGTTGTGGTCCTGGCGCCAGACGTGCGAGGTGAGCAGGATATTCAGCGAGGCGATCGGTCGCCGCCAGGGAATCTCGCCGCAGACCTTGAGCCACTTGGCGTGCTGGTTGAACATCGAGTCGATGATGTGGATGAAGGCCTCGTAGCAGGAAAACAGGCCATGCCGGCCGGTCAGCAGGTAGCCTTCGAGCCAGCCCTCACAGGCGTGCTCGGAGAGGATTTCCATGACCCGGCCATCGGCGGCGAGATGATCGTCGTCGGCTTGCAGATCGGCCATCCAGGTCCGGTTGGTGACCTCGAACAAGGCGCCGAGGCGGTTGGAAGCGGTTTCATCGGGCCCGAAGACGCGGAAATTGTGCGGGTTCTTTTGCATCACGTCGCGCAGGAAGAAACCCATCGAACGCGTCGATTCGGCCCGCTTGCTGCCGGGGGTTGGGACGTCTACGGCGTAGTCGCGAAAATCGGGCAGCCGCAGGTCGTGCAGCAGCACGCCGCCGTTGGCATGGGGATTGGCCCCCATGCGCCGTTCGCCGGCGGGTGCCAGGGCCGCCAGTTCCTCGTTGAGCCGGCCCTCGGCATCGAACAGTTCGCGCGGGAAGTAGGACTGCATCCAGTCCTCCAGCAGGTGAATGTGTTCCGGCTTTTCCATGTCGCTGAACGGCACCTGATGCGAACGCCAGTTGCCTTCGCTCTTCTTGCCGTCGACTTCCTTGGGCCCGGTCCACCCCTTGGGCGAACGCAACACGATCATCGGCCAGCGCGGGCGGATCGTTTCGCCACTTTGCCGGGCCTGGTGCTGGATGTCGCGAATTTCGTCGAGTGCCATGTCGACCGCCGCCGCCATCAGCTGATGCATTTTTTCCGGCTCGTCACCTTCGACGAAGATCGGCTTGTAGCCGTAGCCGACGAACAGGGATTCCAGCTCGCTGTGGCTGATCCGCGCCAGCACCGCCGGATTGGCGATCTTGTAGCCGTTGAGATGGAGGATCGGCAGCACCGCGCCGTCGGTCTTCGGATTCAGGAACTTGTTGGAATGCCAGGAGGTGGCCAGCGGCCCGGTTTCCGCTTCGCCGTCGCCGACGACACAGCAGGCGATCAGATCGGGGTTGTCGAAGACCGCGCCGTAGGCATGGAACAGGGCATAGCCGAGTTCGCCGCCCTCGTGAATCGAGCCCGGCGTTTCCGGTGCGGCGTGGCTGGGAATACCACCGGGGAAGGAGAACTGCCGGAACAGCCGGCGCATGCCCTCCTCGTCCTGCGAGATATCGGAATACAGCTCGCTGTAGCTGCCTTCCAGCCAGGTGTTGGCGACCACCGCCGGGCCGCCGTGACCGGGACCGGCAATGTAGATCATGCTCAGGTCGCGCGCCTTGATGACGCGGTTCATATGCACGTAGATGAAGTTCAGGCCGGGCGTCGTGCCCCAGTGGCCGAGCAGGCGCGGCTTGATGTGCTCGCGCAGCAGCGGTTGCCTGAGCAGCGGATTGTCGAGCAGGTAGATCTGTCCGACCGAAAGGTAGTTGGCGGCCCGCCACCAGGCATCCATCCGCTTGAGTTGTTCGGCGGCAAGCACCGGTTCAGTTGAGGCCATTGGCTTCTCCTTGATTCATTAAAGGCGGCGCTTCATACGTCGCCCATCACTCCGCGTTCCTTGAAGCCGATATCGGTAGCGGGCGCCTGCTCAACATCCGGATGATATTGGCCGACCAGCTGGCGATAGGCGCGCCTGATCTCCTCCTGGGCAACATCGCCCGCCACCCCCATGATATTTCCTGCGGGCACGGTGATGACGCCTGATGGAACCGTCTTAGCGGTAACGGGTTTGCTTTTAGCCACGTTCAGCACCGTGGCCGGCAATTGCCATCTGCGGCAGAGTCAGATGGTCGGCGGCAGGCCGCCCGGCGTCGTACCGTAATAGGCGTGGATACCGGCTTCCCAGGTCGGGTCGGCCATATCCGGCCACTTGTTGCGGTCGAAACCCGGGGCACTTTCCAGGCGCTCCTTGTTCACATCGAGCTCGAAACGCTTGTTCTCGGTATCCAGCTTCAGGGCCTCCCAGGGCACGGCGAAGAGCTTCTCGCCCATACCCATGAAACCGCCAAAGGCCAGAACGGCATAGCTCACCCGTCCGGTACGCATGTCGATCATGATTTCCTTGATGTCGCCGACATCCTCGGCGGCCTTGTTGTAGACATCGTTGCCGACCAGCGTGTCGGCCCCCATCAGGTTGGGTCCGGGGCCGTGGCTGACATCGGGGCCCGATGCGTTGCCGGTTTCTACCTTGTACATGCCGTAGGGATCGCGTTCTTCGTAGTTCATGTCTGTCTCCTGTCGCCGGGTTGGGGAATGTTCCAGGTGGCCGCCGGCTCGACGCTCACCCAAGCCGAGGCTAGGCATCCACTGCCGCAGCGTCTGTTCGCCAGCCAACAAAGACTGGCAATCCATCTCAGGACCGGAACTGCCGGGCGGCGAAGGCCCAGACCATGCGCGAGGCATCCGGCCCCTGCCCGTCGCTGAACGGCTGGCTGGCGGCGCCGCCGCTCCAGGCATGGGCCAGCCGGCTGACCGCGACCAGCGTCGCCACCGTGCTACCCCGGCGCTTGAAATCGGTCACTACCATCGGGTAGCGCTGACCGCGCTGGACGCTGCGCTCCACGCCGGCCCGGGCGCCCGCCGCATCGGCCCAGGCCTGAACGGCAGCCCGGCCGTTGTTCGGCGAAACCACACTATCGGCATCGCCATGAATGACCAGCAGCGGCGGCCAGGAGGCGGCCATGGTCAGCGGCGTCGCCGCCAGCGGTCGCGTGCCGCGCCGGCCGTGCATGGCGCCCAGCGCCGACATGGTGGAATGCGCGGTCCCCGGCGGAATGCCGGAATGCATGACCACCGCCTTGAAACGACCGGGATGACGGGTGACCAGCAGCGCCGCCATGCTGGCGCCGGCCGACAGCCCGGCAATCGCCACGCGCGCCGCATCGACCGGATGGAGCAGGCAGACCTGGTCGATCGCCTGCATGATCAGTGCGGCTTCGCCGTAGGCGCGGCCGGATGAGGTGTCGAACCAGTTCCAGCAGCCTTGCGGATTGGCCAGACGATCCTGTTCCGGATAGAGAACCAGAAATCGCTCGCGCTGGGCAATCCGGTTCATCCGAGTACTCGTCGCAAAGCCGTTCGCGTCCTGGCCGCAACCGTGCAACATCACGACCAGCGGCAGCCGTTCGCCGAATTTGACGCCGGGCGGCCGGTAGAGCCGGAAGCGGCGTGCACCGCTCGTGCCCAGCGCAACACCCAGGCTCCAGTCACCGGCGCCCGGTGGCGGCTTGTTCCTGACGACGGCCGCCCTGGTCGCCTGCTTGACGGCACGTTTGACAACCCGGGTACCGGTTTTGACCGCGGCGCGGGTGACCGTCGCCAGGCTGCGCTGGAAGAGCTTGGCCCACGGCGAAGTGCGGCTCCGCCTTCTCACGCGCGCTCCTGCGGTGCCGGGTCTGCCCTGGCCTTAGCAGCCGCCAGCGGAAGCTTCAACGTTTAGCATCAGATGCAGACGATGGCGGCGGATTTGAGCCAGTGACGGCATCCGGCGTCGTCTGCGGATCGTTACTGGCCGTCGCATTCCCGGACGATTCCTTGTTTCCGGCAGGCCGGATCGGCGCCCAGGAAGCACAGCCGCCTTCCAGTGCGCCACGCATCACCGGCTTGCGCCGCGGGGTCTGTTCCTTTTTCATGCAACCTCCTTGACCCTGAATCCACGCGCCGCCCACTCGCCCCTGACCAGGCTGGCCAGCTCGGCAACCAGGCCGCGGATGAACTGTCGGGTCAGGTCATCAATCAGTTCGCCGTCCGGACTGAAGCGCCGTTCGGCATGGCCGTTTATCCCGCCGGGTCGATCAACGATCGGCATCTCGAGGCCGGCAAGAATCTGGTTGAGATGGTGTTGCGCCCGCGCCGTCGTCAGACCGCCGGTCGAAGCGCTCATCACCGCCGCCGGCTTGCCCCGCCAGACACCCTCGCCGTAAGGCCGCGACGCCCAGTCGATGGCGCTCTTCAGCTTGCCGGGCACGGCGTGATGACACTCCGGCGTGGCAAACAGGATGGCATCGGCGGCCATAACCCGGCGCCTGAATTCGATGACGGCAGGCGGCGCCGAGTGTTCGTGTTTCGGCGCGAAGTAAGGAATGTCGTGCAGTTCGAACAAATCGATCGTCACCCCATCCGGCACCAGCGCCTGCGCCGCCTTCAGGGCGAACCGGTTGTACGACTGCGGGCGCTGACTGCCGACGATACCGAGAATACTGATCTGGTTCATTTCCATCCCCCTGTCCCTAAGTCCGGCAAAGCATGCCAGCCCCGGCGCTCGATCTCTGTTCGATAGCACACACAAGAAACCTGGAATCTATGTGCGGTGGCGAACGGAAGTGCAATTCATCGCGGCGCAAGGTGGTGGTTCGCATGGGGCTCTGGCGCTTCGCCACCTTCGCCATGCCGATTGCCAGCCAAGGAGGCCCCCATGAATCTGCCGTCACGCTCCCCACCATCCCTGCTCCGGCGCGGTGTGCCGCTTGCCCTGCTGCTGCTCGCTTCGGCCAGCCTGTATGCCGAATCGCCGATCACGCTATCCCTGAATGGCGCGACCGAGGTGCCGCCGGTGGTCACGGCGGCCACTGCCTCGGGACAAATTTCCGTCACCCCCGACCGCAACATCAGCGGCAGCATCAAGGTTTCCGGCATGGTGGCGACCATGGCGCATATCCATGAAGCCGCTGTCGGCAAGAATGGGCCGCCGATCGTGACGCTGATCAAGGGTGCCAACGACAGTTATGCCGTACCCGCCGGCACCCGGCTCAGCGAAGCGCATTACTCGAGCTACGCTACCGGCATGCTGTATGTCAATGTCCATAGCGCCCAGCACCCGGACGGCGAAATCCGCGCGCAGTTGCCCGGCGTCCCGTTGCGTCTGGCCAACTGACCCGAACGACAAGGAAATACATCGATGAAACGCACTGCATCAGCCGCCTGGCGCGGCAACCTGAAGGATGGCAAGGGGGCGCTGTCGACCCAGAGCGGCATCCTGAGCGAGACGACCTATGGCGTCGCCACCCGTTTCGAGGACGAGCCGGGCACCAATCCGGAAGAACTGATTGCCGCCGCCCACGCGGGCTGTTTCACCATGGCGCTCGCCGCGATGCTCGAGAAGGAAGGGATGACGGCCAAGAGCCTCCAGACCTCGGCGTCGGTGACGCTCGAAAAAGAGGATGGCGGCTTTGCCATTACCGCCGTTCATCTCGAACTGGTCGCCGACATTCCGGGCGGCGACCTGGCAAACTTTCAGAAGATTGCCGAGATTGCCAGGGTGGAATGCCCGGTATCGAAACTGTTGTCCATCAAACCCACCCTGAACGCCAAGCTGGCGCCCTGAACCATCGAGGAAACGACATGAAAACACTTGCTGCATTGCTGATCGCCTTGAGCACCCTCCTCACCGGGTGCGTTGTTTATGACCCCCCCCACCGTGATGGTGGACACCGCGGCGACCGCGACCGCGACGGCGTACCGAATCGCGTCGACCGCGACCGCGACAACGATGGCGTGCCGAATCGGCACGACAGTCGCCCGAACGACCCGCGCCGCTACTGAGCCGCTCCCCTTTTCACCCTCCGCGGCGGGCCCGGCTTGGGAACAAGCCGGTTTTCCCGTTGTCCAGCGTCGACCAGGCCTCAAATGCGGAGTCAGGCATGAACACAGCAGATATCGGCGTCATTGGCCTCGGCGTGATGGGTGTCAATCTGGCGCTCAACCTCAGCGACAAGGGTTTCCGCCTCAGCGTCTATAACCGCACGGCAGCAGTTACTACGGAATTCGTCGCCGCCCATGGCCAGAAGCGGGCAATCACCGCGGCCGATAGCCCCGAACAACTGGTCAGCCATCTGGCCGCGCCGCGCGTCATCCTGCTCATGGTCACCGCCGGACGGGCGGTTGACGCGGTGATCGGGCAACTGCTGCCGCTGCTCGAAGCAGGCGACATCCTGATCGACGGTGGCAACTCCAATTACCAGGACAGCACGCGACGCTGCCGTGAGCTGGCAAGTAAAGGCATCCATTTTGTCGGCATGGGCGTCTCCGGTGGCGAGGAAGGCGCCCGCCACGGCCCGTCGTTGATGCCGGGCGGCGCCGCGGCCGCCTGGCCGGTCATCCGCGACATGTTCCAGGCCATCGCCGCCCGCGTCGATGGTGTGCCCTGCTGCCAGTGGCTGGGCGATGGCGGAGCCGGCCATTACGTCAAGATGGTGCATAACGGCATCGAATACGGCGACATGCAGCTGATCGCTGAAGTCTGCCACCTGATGCAGCACGCGCTGGGCATGAGCCATGAAGCGATGGCCGACACTTTCGCCGCATGGAATGCCGGCCGCCTCGAGTCCTACCTGATCGACATCACCAGCCGCATCCTGCGCCAGCGCGACCAGGACGGCGCCCCCCTGGTCGACCATATCCTCGACCGCGCCGGGCAGAAAGGCACCGGCCTGTGGACAGCGCAGGATGCCCTCGATCACGCCGTGCCGTTGACCCTGATCGGCGAGGCCGTGCACGCCCGGATGCTCTCGGCACGCAAGGCCGAACGGGTAGCGGCCGCCGCCCTGCTCGGCAGCGCCCCGGTGGTGGTCGAGGAATCCGGCCGCGCCGATTGCCTGGACGCCCTGCACGACGCCCTCTATGCCGCCAAGCTGGTCTCCTACGCGCAAGGTTTCATGCTGATGCAGGCCGCCGCCGAGGCTCAGGGCTGGGTACTGCCCTATGGCGACATTGCTTTGCTCTGGCGCGCGGGCTGCATCATCCGCAGCCGTTTTCTCGATGACATCAAACGCAGTTTCTCGCGCACCCCGGTGCCGCCCAGCCTTCTCCAGGACCCGTTCTTTGTCGGCGAGCTCAAGGCCGCCGAGTCAGGCTGGCGCCAGGCGGTGACACTCGCCGTCGGCAGCGGCGTCGCCGCACCCGCCCTGTCATCGGCCCTCGCCTTCTACGACGGTTACCGCTGCGCCAGCGGCTCGGCCAACATCATCCAGGCGCAGCGCGACTTCTTCGGCGCCCATTCCTACCAGCGCACCGACCGCGACGGCTCGGAAAATTTCCACACCCGCTGGCTGGGCGACGGGGTCGAGGAGCAGCTGCCATGAGCTGCACCACCGAGTCGCATGCCTACGTGATTTTCGGGGCGAACGGCAATCTGGCGAAGATCAAGCTCCTGCCGGCCCTCTACCAGTTGCATTGCCTCGGCTACCTGGCCCCCGACGTAAAAATCCTCGGCTGCGGACGGACCGCCCACGCCCGCGACGACTGGCGCGACGAAGTACGCAAGACACTGGCCGAGGCCGGCGCGGACGCGACGGACTGCCTGAACGGCTTTCTCCAGCGCCTCGACTATCTCGCCGGCAGTTTGAACGATGCCACCTTCTACCAGGCGCTGGGCAACTGGATCGGGGCTGGCGAATGCGCCCGCAACGTCATCTTTTACCTGTCGGTCAGTCCCGAACTCTACGTGCCGGTGACCGTCGGGTTGGCCGATGCCGGGCTGCTCGCCGAGACCAACGGCTGGCGGCGGATGGTGGTCGAGAAACCCTTCGGCCACGACCTGCAATCGGCCCGCGACCTGCAGCATGCACTGAACACCCATCTCGGCGAAGAGCAGATCTACCGCATCGACCATTACGTCGGCAAGGAATCGGTCCAGAACCTGCTGGTCCTGCGCTTCGCCAACATGATCCTCGAACCGCTGTGGAACCGCCATTACATCGACCATGTGCAGATCACGCATGCCGAGACGGTCGGCGTCGAGGGCCGCGCCAGCTACTACGATGGCCATGGCGGAGCGACCCGCGACATGATCCAGAGCCACCTGTTGCAGGTGCTCGCGCTGCTCGCGATGGAACCGCCGGTCTCGCTGGAGGCCGAGTCGCTGCGCGATGAAAAAGTCAAGGTGCTGCGCTCCATCCGCCCGGTGGACACCGCGCAACTGACCGGCCACGCGGTACGCGCCCAGTATGCCGGCTACCAGCAGGAACCGGGCATCGCCCCGGGCAGCCACACCGAGACCTACGCCGCGTTGAAGCTCTATGTCGACAACTGGCGCTGGCGCGACGTGCCCTTCTACCTGCGCACCGGCAAGCGCCTCAAGGAGCGCCGCTCGATGGTCGCCGTCCGCTTCCGCGAGCCGCCGATGCAGCTCTTTCAGGGGACCAGCGCCGCCACCGTCCACCCCAACTGGTTGCTGATCGGCATCCAGCCCGACGACGTGGTGCAGATGGAAATTTCCGCCAAGGTGCCGGGCACCGAGACGAGGACGCGGCAGATCGTGATGGATGCCAGCGTCGGCAATCCCGGCGAGCGCAAGGCCGACGCCTACGAGGACTTGCTGCTCGATGTCATCGAGGGCAATCGTTCGCTGTTCCTGCGCTACGACGAGGTCAAGGCAGCCTGGAATGTCGTCGATCCGGTGATGCGCGCCTGGGCCGACGATGAGCACCCGCCGCTGCAATACCCGGTCGGCAGCTGGGGGCCGAAGGCCGCCAACCAGATCTTCGGCCAGGCCGGCCAGGAATGGCGGCAGAGCATGGGCTGCAACGGCAAGGCGGACTTTCTCCCGAATGCTGCCGGCTGACACGCGCCTCCTGGCCGACGGCGAAGCGCTGGCCGTCGAAGCCTGCCGCCTGATCGTCGACGCGGCGCAGGAAGCCATTCGCGCACGGCGGATTTTTCGCCTGGTGCTGGCCGGCGGCAGAACGCCCGGCCGGGCTTATCAGCACTTGGCCACGGCCCGGCAGGAATGGGCGGCCTGGGAGATTTTCTGGGGCGACGAGCGCTGCCTGCCGGCCGACCACCCCGCCCGCAACTCCGTGCTGGCGTATCAGGCCTGGCTGGCGCATGTGCCGCTCCCGGCGGCTCAGGTGCACGTCATTCCGGCCGAACTCGGCGCCGCGCCAGCCGCCGCCGCCTATGCGAAGACCATCGCCGACCAGCTGCCCTTCGATCTGGTGGTGTTCGGCATGGGGGAGGACGGCCACACGGCCAGCCTGTTTCCGGGAAGCGCCGACGCGCCCGACCCGGTGATCGCGGTATACGGTGCGACCAAAGCCCCGGCCGAGCGCGTCAGCCTCAACTACCAGAGCCTGCGCGCCTGCCGCCGGCAGCTGATCCTGGTCAGCGGCACCGGGAAATCGGCCGCCCTGGCTGCCTGGCGGCAAGGCGAGAAGCTGCCCATCGCCCTGGCCGCAACCGACAACGCCTGCCTGCTGGTCGATACCGGAACCGCCCGCGCCGCCGGTCTCGCCTCAGGCTGAGATAACGACAACGCGGCTCACTCGCGGCCGCGAAACCATCCGGCAATACTGCGCCGTTGCCGGTTTGCCGTGAGCACCTGATGCGGAAAGACTTCGCTCAGGAAAATGACCATCGTGCCGAATTCCGGCTGGATCGTCGCGATGACCCCGTCGCCGGTCGGATCGAACAGGCGCAGCTGGCCGCCATCGCCTTCCTGCCAGCCTTCGTTCAGGTAGAGCACGGTGGACAGGACGCGCTGCCGCGCCCCGTTCAGGACATCCGAATGCTTTGCGTAGCCGGCACCCGAGCCATAGATCGCGTAGTGACACTCGTAGTCGAACAAGCCGAGAAACAGGGCGGCATTCAGCCCCAGGCGCAGCTCTTCCATCCAGGCGAGATAGGCGCGGTCGGTGTGGTCCGCCAGATCGAACCAACTGATCAGGTCACCGCGGATGCTTTCACGCCGCTGATTGGCCGCGCCCCGGCCAATCCCGGCCGGTTGGAAGCGTGAGACTTCGTCGTTCTGGCAACGCACCAGCAAACGCCTGGCCAATGTCCTCAGCTGCGGATACTGGAGAACGACATAGCCTACTTTTTCCAATTGTTGCGCAATTCTTTCAATGAGCGGGGGCGGATGGCTATTCAAGTGAAACGACCAGCGCTGCTGTTCATCGTGCGCTCACCCGCCAGATGACGTTGCCGACATCATCTGCCACCAGGAGCGCGCCGCGATTGTCGAGCGCAACGCCGACCGGCCGGCCATAGGCTTCGCCGTCCTTGCTGAGAAAACCGGTCAGCACCTCCACCGGCGGTGCGCCGGAGGGCTTGCCCTTGGCGAAGGGAACGAAGATCACCTGGTAACCGCTGTGCGGATTGCGGTTCCAGGAGCCATGTTGGCCAATGAACATGCCATTGGCAAAAGTAGCGGGCAATGTCGTACCGGCCGAAGAAGCCAGGCCCAGCGAGCCGGTGTGCGGCCCGATGGCATAGTCCGGGGCGATCGCGCTGGCCACCAGTTCGGGGTGCGGCGGACTGACGCGCTCGTCGACATGCTGGCCGTAATAGCTGTACGGCCAGCCGTAAAAGGCGCCGGCGCGCACCGAAGTGAGGTAATCAGGCACCAGGTCGCTGCCCAGTTCGTCGCGCTCATTGACCACCGTCCACAGCGCGCCGCTGGCCGGCTCCCAGGCCAGGCCATTCGGGTTGCGCAGGCCGGAGGCGAAGACCCGGTGGGCTCCAGTCTTGATATCCACCTCCCAGATGGCGGCCCGGCCTTCCTCGGCCGCCATGCCGCGTTCGGCCACATTGCTGTTCGAGCCGACCGTCACATAGAGCTTGCTGCCGTCCCGGCTGGCAATCAGGTTCTTGGTCCAATGGTGATTGATCGTGCCGGCCGGCAGGTCGACGACCTTGGTGCCGGGCACCGTGATGCGCGTATCGCCGGCCGTGTAGGGAAAGCGCAGTACTGCATCCGAGTTGGCGACATAGAGATCGTTGCCGACCAGGGCCATGCCGAATGGCGAATTCAGTCCTTCCAGCAATACCGAGCGGAATTCGGCCACCCCGTCGCCATCGCCGTCACGCAGCAAGGTAATGCGGTTGGCGCTGGGCACCCGCGCACCGGCACGTTTCATCACCTTGCCCATCACCCAGCCCCTGACGCCTTGGGCGTCGTCGGGTTTGGGCGGGGCATTGGTCTCGGCGACCAGTACATCGCCATTGGGCAGCACGTAGAGCCAGCGCGGGTGATCGAGGCCGCCGGCAAACGCGGCGACCCGGGTGCCCGGTGCCGCCAGCGGCGAGGCACCGACCGCCCAGCCTTTGGCCGGTGCGATATTGACGGTGGGAATGACATTCCGTACCGGCGCCGGCAACGCCGGCTGGCTACCGGTGCCAGCCGAGACCGGCAGCTTGGCCATTTCGCCGCAAGCGGCAAGGGTCAGCGCCAGCAGGCCGATCAATAGCGGGGTCAGGTTCGTTTTCATCATTCACCTCTATTTGGGTCGCGGTCGCGACAACGCCGGCTGCACGGCCTGCAGTCGTCCGGCCCGCAGCTCAAGCACGGCCTTGGCGACGGCCCGCGCCACGTTGCGCGTTTCTTCCTGCATCGCTTCGTCGCGGTCCAGGGCTTCGTGGCTGGTTGCGTACGGCTCGTAGTAACCGATGTAGCGGTCGAGCCGGGCGGCGGCACCGGCATCGATGAAGCCCATCCAGTCCAGCCAGTCCGACAGCGCGCGGCGGGCATCTTCGATACCGGCCACGTCACCGTGGACGACCAGACCATAAGCCCGCCCGGCCAGGTGCTTCGGGTAGTCCCAGCCGGCCATTTCGAGCGCCTTGGCCTTGGCCGCCGTCTTGCCCGAGGTCGAGGTCGGGTCGGGGTTGCCGCCGTCGGCACAGACCAGGCGGTCGATCATCAGCTTCAAGGGACTGGGGCTTTGATACCAATAGACCGGTGTGACGATGATCACCGCATGGGCGGCGGTCCATCGTTCGTAGATTTCCGCCATCCAGTCGTTGGTCTGGTTCAGCGTGTGGTTCGGGTAGCAACTGCACGGCCAGTGGCAGAGCGGCATGGCTGTCGAGACGCAGCCCTTGCAGGGGAAGATGTTGCGGCCATATTCGGAAGTCAGCTGGCTGAGGTCGAGCACATCGACCTCGATTGCCGCCTGCTCCAGGATTTCGCGAGCCAGCCCGACCAATCGGAAAGACTTCGACATCTCGCCCGGACAGGTGCCGTCATTGCGCGCCGAACCGCAGATCAGCAGGACCCGCGACGAGCTCGCCACATCAGACCAGCGACGCTGGGCTTCATCGATGCGCGCCTTGGTCGCCAGCCACTCGACCGACAGTTCGTACTCGGGATCGGCATACCCCGACCCGCCCGGCGGGTGAAGGGCGCCTTGCGGCCGACGAGATATATCTGCCAGGCGATTTCTTCGAGCCGGGCGATAGCCTGATCTTCATTCCGGAAATCAGGATCGACAAAGGCCTCGCGAAAACGGCGACTGAACTCGGTTCGTTCAAGTTGAGCCGGCGCCTGGCCTTTGCGAATCTCGATCATGTTCAGGTAAGGCTGGCAACGTCTTTGAACTCGCCGACTGCCGCGCCGATCACCTCGCGGGCGGTTGCCGTCTCCTGCTCGGTCCGGGTCTGCACGACCAGAACCACCTGGCCGTTGGCGATGGCATCCTGGACCAGGTCCGAAAGCCAGCCTTCCTTGGGTTTGACGTCGGTATTGGCTCCGGCGGCAGCGCCAACCAGGGCACCGAGACTGGCGCCCCAGCCGAGCATGACCAGCGGCGCAACCAGCGGGCTGGCGACGAACAAGGTGGCACTGCTGGCAACCAGCGCCAGTTGCGCCAGGGCGCCAATGCCGGTACCGACCGCCGTACCGATGGCGCCGTCGACCAGAACGTTGTTCAGCACCTCGTTGCTCTCGCCCTGCGGCTTGGTAACGGCCGGCCCCGAGTCGGCAGCGAAAAGTTGCAACTGACTGCGTGGCAGGCCCTGCTCGACGAGTCGGGAAAGCGCGCCTTCGGCTTCTTCGCGGTGGGCAAAAAAGCCCGATACGTGATGGCGATATTGATCCATATTGACTCTCCTTGGATTGACCCGTGCTCGACGGGTGAATCCACAGGCTAGTCGGCACCTTCCGGCCGGTCTGTGCGCCGCCGCACCCAAGCAGGCCAGGCCGACGGCGGCGGCGAAAACCCTGCCATGTCGGAGCGGATCGCCATCCCGTCGCGAGATCAGACCCCGGTGCACAAGTTTTCTCTTATGTACGGTAGCGCACAGAACTTAATGACGAATAAGTAGAACATGGCGTCAGGTGTTCGCGCCCCACCCCCTTTTCGAACACCTTCTGTATTTTGCCCGGCACGGCCAGCCCGTACCGGGCATTTTTTTGGCCGCAACCCTGTGGGCTAAAGCAGTCGCTGCAACAGGCTGGCGCCCCACTCCTTGATGCGCAGCAGCAACGAGCGCTGCTCCCACTTCTCCAGAGTGATCGCCTCCGACGCTGTGAGGTCGCGGTTGATCATCGCCGTCATCTGCCCGGCGAAATCGCGCCCGAGCACGACCGCATTGACCTCGTCGTTGTCGAGAAAACTGCGCCAGTCGAGGTTGGTCGAGCCGACGCAGGACCAGACGCCGTCGATCAGCGCGGTCTTCGAGTGAAGCAGCGCACCGCGCCGCTCATAGATCCTGACGCCGGCCTTGAGCAGCGGGGAATAGTGCGCGCGCCCGGCCTGAAATACGATTTCCGAGTCGGTATGGCTGGGCAGTATCAATGTCACCTCGACGCCCCGTCCGGCGGCATCGGTCAGCGCCTTGAGCAACTGGGCGTCGGGAACGAAGTAGGCATTGGTCAGCTGGATCTGGCGTTCAGCATTGCCGATGGCCGACATCAGCGTCACGTAGATCAGGCTGTAGGGCTCGTCGGGCGAACTGCCGATGGCGCGCACGATATCCTTGCCCTGACTCCGCAATTCGGGGAAATACTTGCGGGCGGCCAGCGGCTTGCCCTGCTGCTTGGCCCAGGTCTCGATGAACAGTTTCTGCAATTCGCCCACCACGGGACCTTCGACCTGCAGGTCGGTATCGCGCCAGGCACTTTTCTTTTGTTCAGCTTCCATGTGCCGCCGGGTACCCGACCCCGAGGAATAGACGCTGCTGATATTGATCCCGCCCAGAAAGGCGATGCGCCCGTCGACCACCAGCAGTTTTCGGTGGTCGCGATGATTGAGCAACCACGGCTTGCCGGCCGCCAGCGGGTTGATCGGGTTGAATTCGAGGACATTGATGCCGCCCTGTTGCAGGCGTTCGAAGAAGGCCTTGGGCGTATTGATGCAGCCGACGCTGTCATAGATCAGATTGACCTGAATGCCGCGCTGCTGCTGAAGCAGCAACAGATCGGCGA
Organism: Dechloromonas sp. A34; assembly: GCF_026261605.1. NCBI lineage: Bacteria > Pseudomonadati > Pseudomonadota > Betaproteobacteria > Rhodocyclales > Azonexaceae > Dechloromonas > Dechloromonas sp. A34. The sequence goes on along the minus strand of NZ_CP102486.1, from coordinate 2,953,637 downwards.
ACTGGCGCCCGATTTCGTCGTCCTCGATGATGTAGGTTTCGACATTGATATGGTCGCGGGCGGCGCGGATTGCCGCAAACATCGCCGCATAGGTGGCCGTACCGTCCTGCAGGAGGAGCACCTTGTTGCCGGTGATCAGCGGGCTGCCGACAATGGCCTGTTCCAGCGCAATCTGCTTGTCGAGAATATCGATGTCGCCGGATCTGCGTTTAAGGTCGGCCACGATGGCCGCGCCTTTCTGCGCCGAGAGCGGGCCGCCGGCATTCTCGAATTGGGCGGCCCGCCCGGAATGCTGATCGATCAGGGCATCGCTATCGGGGAGCGCGGCGCACCCTGCCGTCACGAACAGGACGGCTGCCGCCACCGCAAGAAACCTGAAACCGCGCGCGAGCATGGTTTGCCTGCCACACGAGGCAGGCTCTCGGCACCGGCTACGCAGAAATCTGGTGCTCAGCCGCGGTCAGGGACCTGCCTTGTGTTGCCGGATACTCAGCGTGCCGGGGCCGGCGGGACAACGACAATGGTATCGCCGCCAGTTTTGCCTGGCTCGCCCTGCGCTCCAGTGCCGCCGGTCGAACCGGTGGCACCGGTATCGCCGGTCGAGCCGGTCATTCCAGGAGCCCCCGAGGATCCGGTCATGCCGCTGGAGCCGGTAGCCCCAGTCGGGCCCGGTGGGCCCGGAACCGGAGCCGGAGCCGGTACGGTCACGACAGTCGGTTGCACCACCGTCGGTTTGTCACATGCGCTTAAAGCCAGCGCGACCAATACTGCGGAAAAGATCACTGAATATTTCATTTTGATTCCTCTTGGCTATTGAATGAAAACGCCTCTTGTTGATGGTCTGGCGACCATCGGGAGCGACCTCTGAACAATACGATGCCAGGTCGATCAGGTCCGTTCGCTGGCGCACAGATAGCCACCCTGGGCGAGCGCCGCCTGCCGGCGGCTGTCGCGTTACCAGCGATCGATCGCGAGCGCCAGCCCTTGCCGTTATCGCCGGAGGTCAAGCGGGAAGAACAGACTGATGCCGGGCGAGCGTTGCGGTTCGTAGTAAACCGGTGGCGGGACATAGACGGGCTGGGCGTAGTAGTAGGGTTGCGGGTAGGTTCGCTGGTAACGGTTGGCCTGGCGATAGCTGTCGTGATCGCCCCGCGAATGCTTCTGGCTGTGTTTGCCATGCCGGTCGCCCCGACCATGGTTGCCGTCTCGATCGGCGAGCGCAGGTGAAACGCTCAGCGTCATCACTGCCGATGCCATCGCGATGGTCGACAGCAGCTTGCGGCCGATCGACCAGATGTCGATGGTCTGGCCTATTGAAGTGTTCGTCATAGTAGTTTTCCCTTTCCGGGATGGTGGGTGCATCGGTGGCCTCGCGGCCGGAAGCGCCTGAGTTCATCAGTGGCTTCCGGAGCCTGGCTCACTTGCTGTCGGGCTTCATTTGGTCATGGCGATGACCGTGGCGATGTCCCTGCCTGTGCATGCCTTGCATGCGGTCACCGCGGCGGAACAAGGTATCGGCAACTTTTTTCTGCGGGTCCGACATGCTGGCATAGAGGGTCGCAAACACCGGCGTCAGCTTCTTGATCCCGTCGGCATGGGCATCGGTGATCTCGCCATAGGACTTGAGATCGTCGACCGCCGTCATTTCCTTGGCGCGATCGGCCCTGGCCTGGGTCAGGGTATCCATGGTCTTCGCGTTCTCGGCCATGACCTGGGCGACCTTGCCCCACTGCTCTTCCTGGGCCTGCGTGATCATCAGTTTGTCGTGCATCTTCTTGCCATGCTGCTCGGCGCGGACCGTGTGGGACACCTTGTCGGCAGCCAGCACCGCGCCGGCGCGAAGACCAGGCTGGCAGCCAGAGCCGCCGCCGCCAACAGCCGCGCTCCAGCCTGGGTAAATTGAAGGGGGTTCTGTTTCATGTTCGTTCTCCTCGTGGCTCAGGCCCTTGCGTCCCGGACAATTCCCGGACATGGCCTTCGAGGATTCAGTATTTCCCTTCCGCCCGAGGCGCTCCGTTTGCTGGCACACAATGGGCCATGAAACACCGGACACCAGACAAAGCCGAGGGCTGCGGCTTGAGCGGCGGCCCCTCGGTTGTTCTCATCAGTCACTGGCCGGGTTGTCTATTTATCACGCGGCGGCTTGTCGTCATCGCGTTCCTTGTCACCACGACCGCGTTGCTGCTCCTTCGGCTTCTCGGTGGCCGGTGGCGCGGCCTGGGGAGCCGGTGTCGGTGGTGCAGCCTTCGGCGCTGGCGGAGGCGGAGGCGGCGGGGCTGCCTGAGCTGGAAGAGGCGGAGGCGGCGGAGCAGCCGGTTGCGGCGGTGGTGCCAGCGGTGGCGGAGCTTTCGGTTCGGGCGGGCGCGGCGGCGGTGTCACCACCGGCGGACGCGGCTCGGCACTACCGCGTTGGTCCTGACCACGAGGCTCCCGGGCCGGCGCTTCCGGCGCTTTGGCCGGTCGTGGCGCGCTTTCCGGAGGCGCAGCGGCTTTGGGCTGGGCGACCGGAGAGGCCGGTGCCTCGTTCCTGTTGCGCGCTTCGCCCCGGCCGCGCGATTCAGGCGGCTGCCCGGCCGCTTCCTGGCTCCGGTCCGGCCTGAGGGCGGGTATTGCCGAGCCGGCCTTTTCTGACGGCGGCGTTGCAGCAGGCAAGCGCTGCTCGCGCCTGGCATCCGTTTCCGGCTGCTCACGTGGCTTCGGCATCGGTGCCGCAGCCTTGTCGGGTGGCGGTGCGCTCGGCAGCATCGGTACGGCGCTATCCCGACGCGCATCCGGCGAGCCGCGGCGCTCATCGCTCTCGCGTTTGCCCCGCGCCTCCGGCACCGAAGCAACCGGCACCGGCGGCTTGGCCGTCGGCGCTGACTTGTCGGGTGGCGGTGCGCTCGGCACCATCGGTACGGCGCTATCCCGACGCGAATTCGGCGAGCCACGGCGCTCATCGCTCTCGCGTTTTCCCCGCGCCTCCGGCACCGAAGCAACCGGCACCGGCGGCTTGGCCGTCGGCGCTGACTTGTCGGGTGGCGGTGCGCTCGGCACCATCGGTACGGCGCTATCCCGACGCGCATTCGGCGAGCCACGGCGCTCATCGCTCTCGCGTTTTCCCCGCGCCTCCGGCACCGAAGCAACCGGCACCGGCGGCTTGACCGTCGGCGCTGACTTGTCGGGTGGCGGTGCGCTCGGCAGTACCGGTGCGACTGATTCCTGACGCGATTCCGCTCGGCCGCGCCGCTCATCCGGCCGCGCCGCAGTCGGCGGTGGTGCCGCCTTGACGGGTTCGTTGCTCGGGGCGAGAACCTTGACGACCGGCGCCGGTGCGCTGGCTTCGGCTTTCAATCTCTGGCGGCTGGCGGCATCGAGCGGCCGGCCAGGCTTGGTAGCGAGTTGTTCGCGTTGCGCCGCGAAGCCGGCATGGGCTGCAGGCACAGCAGTGCGCGCGACGACCGGTCGCTGGAAGACCTTGGGTGGCGGCTGGTCGGAGTTGGCGGCAGCACCCCGCACACTTCTTTCGGTCGGCGCCACACTCGGCGCCACCATCACCGGTCGCCCGACCAGGGCCTCACGGGAAACCCGCTGCCGCCCGCTGGACACCGGCTGCGACTGGACAAAGGCCGTCGTCGGCACGGCAACCACCGCGCCCGTAATCTGGCGGTTGGCGTACACCACGTTGGTCACATTGGTGGTATTGATCGTGGTGTACTGCTGGTTGATGACCGTGTTAGTGATCACCGTATTGCTGCGATTGACGTTTTCGAAGTAGCGTCGGCTGACCGGATAGGATGGCCGATAGACTTCGCGCGGGGCTAGCGGGAACCAGGCGACGGCGCCGATGCTGCCGCTCGAGATACTGAGCTGGAAGTTGCTGCCGCCGACGAAAGCGACCAGCGCCGGGGCGTAGTAGGCGCGGGATCGCACCGGGCCGGGCACCCAGGCCCACTGGCCACGCAGGTTGGCCCAGCGACCGTAGTGGGAGACGGCATAACCCCAGGGCGCATTGTCAATCCACGTCCAGCCCCAGGGGTCGACCCAGGCCCAGTGACCATCGCTGTAGGGTACCCAGTTGGTGGCAACGCGATTCGGGACCCAGACGTTGCCATAACTGTTATCGACCCGCCAGGTCCCGTTGTCATCGAGGTCCTGATAGCCGACGACGTCGGAAGAGACATAACGCGCGGAGCGCGAGTTGTCATAGCCGCGATCGCGGCTGCCCGCCCAGCGGTCGAAATCATCGAGGCGTTGCGCCTCGAGCCGCTGGTAATCGCGCAGGCCGGTACCGGTGAAGCGATAGGGCTGCTGTGCATCGATCACATAGGCCGCATCTTCGCCATAGGCCTCACCCTTGCCCTGGCGGACGATGATGGTCGTCGCATTGCCCTCGGGATCGACATCGATCCGATAGGCACCGGGCTGGCGCAACGTAAAGGCGAGATTCGGGGTATCGACCTCGAAGACCTGATTCGCGTCGAGCCGCCGGACGCGGACATTCAACGAGCCCTGCGTCACCTGCAACTGGGTGATGCGATCGTCGAGATTGAGTACGGACAGGCTGGTTCCACCATCCATCCGGATCATCGCGCCGCCGACCTGGATTTCGGCCCGCGCCCGACCACCGCTATCGGTCCACAGGCGGTCACCGGGACCCAGCGGGCGGTTGAGGCTCGCCTTCACCCAGTCGTTTTCGCCGGCCGGCGAGAAGCTGACGGCGCCGGCCGTGTAGCTGAGCCGGGCAACCCGCGAGGGGGGATCGGCCGCGGCCCAGTTGCTGAATGCGACGATTGCCAGACCGACCACGAAGACCAGGGCGCGACGATGAATGAGGTGTACCGGCATGATGTTTCCTTGCGCGAACGTTCGCTGAACCGGCTTGCAGAATGCGCCAGCGCCAAACCGGCATCTGTGCGCCAGCGCACCTAAGCAGCCGGTCGCCCCGCGAAAAACACGCTATGTACGACGCCGCACAGAACCCCGGGGCAGTCCGTGCTAAACGTTAATAACGGCGAATGGCAAGCCCCCTGCGTTGCCAGGCGCGCGTTTTTTCAACTATTTGGGAAGGATCCACCATGAACCACAAACTCACCGCAAGTTTCCTCGTGGCCGGCCTGTTGCTGCTACCGGTTGCCGGCTATACCGCCGATGCCGAGAAGTCGACGCCAACCGAATACGTCAAGGATTCGGTCATTACGACCAAGATCAAGGCCGAACTGGCCGCCGAAAAGATGTCCAGCCTGGTCAAGATCAACGTCGATACCGACAAGGCCGGCGCGGTCACCCTGAGCGGCACGGCCGCGAGCCAGGCGGCAGTGGACAAGGCCGTCTCGATTGCCAAAGGCGTCAAGGGCGTGACCCACGTCAAGAATGACATCAAGGTCGTGGCCGACAAGTAGGCAACCGCTGCCGCCCGGGGGCATTTCGTGCCAAGGCGGCTTTTCGTGCAGGCTCGCTGACAGTGGCGCTCCGGCGCTTCGCCTGTTCAGGGCAATCATTCGACAGTCAGACGAGCCATGACGCTTACTCCGGCAGCACCGGCTGCCATCTTCCGCACGACACCGCAGGAACTGGCATTGTCGGGTTCGTGGACGGCGCGCGGCATCGGCCAGCTCGTCACCGAGTTCGACGCCCTGTCGGCGCCGTCCGGCACCTCCTGGGTCATCGATGCCTCGGGCATCGAGGCTTTCGATACGGCAGGCGCCTGGGTCGTGCAGAAACTGCTGCACCGACTGCGGGACGATTCGGCTAACGTCGAACTGCGCCAATTGCGTCCGGAGTTCGCCAGACTGCTCGACGTCCTTGGCCGGGAAGTCGCCCCCCGTCCGCTCCGGGCACGCCGGCTCCCGCCCGCGCCACATCCCGGCTCGCCAGCCTGGGCCGCAGCACGGCTGCCGCCTTCCAACAAGGTAGCGCCCTGCTCGCCTTCGTCGGCGAATGCACGCTCGCCTTTGGCGGCTGGCTGGCCCGCCCGGCGCTGATCCGCTGGCGCCCCATCCTCTACAACATCCGCAGCGCCGGTTTCGACGCCCTGCCCATCGTCGGTCTGCTCTCCTTCCTGCTCGGCATCGTCGTCGCCTACCAGGGCGCCGACCAGCTCCGGCAATACGGTGCCAACATCTTCGTCGCCGATCTGGTCGGCCTCTCGATGCTGCGCGAGTTCGCGCCGCTGATCACCGCCATCATCGTCGCCGGCCGCTCGGGTTCGGCCTATGCGGCACAGATCGGCACCATGGCGGTGACCGAGGAAATCGACGCCATGCGCACCATCGGCATCCCGCCGCTCGACATGCTGGTATTGCCCAAGATCGTCGCCCTGCTCATCACCCTGCCGCTGCTCACGGTGTTTGCCGACGTCCTCGGCGTCTTCGGCGGCATGCTGATGGCGCGCGCACAGTTGGCGGTCAGTTATGTCGAATTCCTCGACCGCTTCGTCAAGACGGTCAGCGTCACTGACTTTCTGATCGGCATCGGCAAGGCGCCGGTGTTTGCCGCGATCATCGTCACCGTCGGCTGTTTCCAGGGTTTTCGCACCCATGGCGGCGCCGACAGTGTCGGGCGGCAGACGACGCGCAGCGTGGTCCAGTCGATCTTCCTGGTGATCGTGGCCGACGCCCTGTTCTCGGTCGCCTTCAGCGCCCTGGATCTCTGAGATGAACGACCGGACCGCCATCGACACCCCGGCCATCGCGATCAGCCAGCTGACGACGCGCTTCGGCGAGCATGTCGTGCATGCCGGGCTCGATCTGGTCGTCGGGCGCGGCGAAATCTTCGCGCTGGTCGGCGGCTCGGGTTCGGGAAAATCGACCTTGCTCCGGGAGATCATCCTGCTCCAGAAACCCGAATCGGGCTCGATCCAGGTGCTCGGCGTCGATCTGGAGAACATTGCCGACGACGCCGCCCTCGCCCTGCGCCAGCGCTGGGGGGTGATGTTCCAGAGCGGCGGGCTGTTCGGTTCGCTGACCGTCAAGGAAAACGTCGGCCTGCCGCTGCGCGAGCACACTGCGCTGGCCGACCGGCTGATCGACGAAATCGCCGACTGGAAACTGGCGATGAGCGGCCTGGAGCCGGCCGTCGGCGCCCAGTACCCGGCCGAACTGAGCGGCGGCATGATGAAACGCGCCTCGCTCGCCCGCGCCCTGGCCCTCGACCCGGAACTGCTCTTTCTCGACGAACCGACCGCCGGCCTCGACCCCGAGAGCGCCGGCGAGATCGACCAGCTGATCCGCAAACTGCGCGACTTGTTCGGCCTGACCATCGTTCTCATCACCCACGATCTCGACCTGCTGTGGCAGGTGACCGACCGCGTCGCCGTGCTCGGCGACGGCAAGGTGCAGGGTGTCGGCTCGATGGCCGAGCTGGCGGACATCGACCTCCCGGCAATCCGGCAATTCTTCGACGGCCCGCGCGGGCGGGCCGCCCAGCAACAGAGCGGGGCCACCTGATGGAAACCAAAGTCAATTACACACTGGTCGGCAGCTTCGTCGTCATCCTCGGCGCCGTGCTGGTCGCCGTCACCCTGTGGCTCGCCTCGGGCGGCGCCTTCCAGAAGAAATACGATCTCTATATGGCGATCTCGGAGGAGTCGGTCGCCGGCCTCAACCTCAATGCGCCGGTCAAATACAACGGCGTCGATGTCGGCAAGGTACGGCAGATCCACCTCGACCCGGCCAATCCCGAGCGGGTCAATCTGCTCTTCGCCATCGAGCACGGCACGCCGATCAAGCAGGACACCGTGGCCGTCCTCAAGACGCAGGGGCTGACCGGCATCGCCTACGTCGAACTGAGCGGCGGCGCCAACGACATGCCCCTGTTGCAGGCCACCGCCGGCAACGAGTATCCGGTGATCCGCACCAAGCCGTCGCTTGCCGCGCGCCTCGAGAACATCCTGACCAGCGTGCTGGCCAAGCTGGATAGCACCTCGAACAATCTCAACGCCATGCTCGGCCCGGAAAACCAGGCGGCCATCAAGAGCACCCTGGCCGACCTCGCTAGCGTGGCGCACACCCTGGCCGCCCGTAACGAGAGCATCGACGCCGGCCTGGTCGATGCCGCCCGGACGATGAAAAATACTGCGCGCGCGAGCGCCGAACTCGAGCCGCTGATCGGTCGCATCGGCCGGGCGGCCGACGCCGTCGAGAAAATGGGCAATGAAGTCGCCGGAACGAGTGCCAGCGCCGGCAAGACCATCAACTCGGTCGGTGGCGACATCAACCGCTTCACGGCGGAAACCCTGCCCCAGCTGGAGCGCCTGCTCGGCGAACTCAGCGTGCTGACCACCTCGCTGCGTCGCCTCAGCGATCAGACCGAACGCAACCCCTCGGGCTGCTGTTCGGCCGCAAACCGGTGCCGGATGGCCCGGGAGAATCATCCAAAGGAAGCCGAAAGCCATGATCAGCCCAGCACATACCCCCCTGTCCCGGCTCGCCGTCGCCGGTCTTTTGCTGGCCCTGCTCGGTGCCTGCAGCATTCTTGATGCGACCAAGGAAACGCAACCGGCTTTCTATTCACTTTACGGTGCCCGCCCCGGCGCGCAGGCGGCGACCGCATCGCCGGCCCCCTGGTCGCTCGCCCCGACGCTGATCGTCAATCCGCCGCGGGCCGCGGCCGGGTTCGACAGCCAGCGCATCATCTACGTCCGCGAGCCCTACCAGCTGGAGTATTTCGCGCACAGCGAATGGGTCGATACGCCGGCTCGGATGATTGCTCCGAGCATCGTCGCCGCGCTCGAGAACACCGGTGCCTTCCGCGCCGTCGTCCTGACCCCCAGTGCTGCCGCCGGCGATCTCCGCCTCGATGTCGAAATCGTCCGCCTGCAGCATGAGTTCGACAGTTCGCCCAGTCGCGCCCGCTTCACGCTACGCGCCTACCTGGTCGATAACGACAGCCGTCAGGTGCTGGCCTGGCGGGAATTCGACGACGCCGTGGTGGCCGCCCAGGCCGATCCCTACGGCGGCGTGATGGCGGCGAATAGCGCCGTGCAAAACGTCATGCAGCGCCTGGCCAGCTTTTGCGTCGAAGCGGCGGGCAACTGGCGACCGGCGGCAAGGACGCGTCATCAAGCTGAAGAACAACCCACGGCGGCCCGCTAAACCGGCTTCAGCGATTGGGCATGATGCCGCAGATGGTCCTCAATGAAAGTGGCGATGAAATAGTAGCTGTGGTCATAGCCGGCCTGCATGCGTATCGCGAGCGGATGATTTGCCGCCTCGGCGGCGGCGCGCAAGGTTTCCGGTTTCAACTGGGTTGGCAGAAAATCGTCACGGTCGCCCTGGTCGATGAGGATGGGCAGGCGCTCTGCGGCCTGGGCGATCAGGAAGCTGGCATCCCATTCACGCCAGGCCGAACGGTCCTCGCCCAGGTAACGCGAGAAGGCTTTTTCGCCCCAGGGCACGGTCATCGGGTTGCAAATCGGGGCGAAGGCCGATAGCGACTGGTAGCGACCGGGATTGCGCAGGGCACAGACCAGAGCGCCATGCCCGCCCATCGAGTGCCCGCAGATACCGCGCCGGTCCGTAACCGGAAAACTGGCCTCGATCAGGGCGGGCAGTTCATGCACCACGTAATCATGCATGCGATAGTGCCGATCCCAGGGCGCCTGCGTGGCGTTCAGGTAGAAGCCCGCCCCTAGCCCGAAGTCCCAGCCGCCATCGGGGTCACCTGGCACCTCCGGGCCACGCGGACTGGTGTCCGGGGCGACGATGATCAGTCCGAGCTCGGCGGCCATGCGCTGGGCGCCGGCCTTCTGCATGAAATTTTCGTCGGTGCAGCTCAGTCCGGACAGCCAGTACACGACCGGCAGTCTTTCTCCGGCCTCGACCTGTGGCGGTAGATAGACGGCAAAGCTCATGTCGCAATTCAGGGTCGCGGAGCGATGCCGGTAGCGCTTGTGCCAGCCGCCGAAGCTTTTCTGGCAGGAGATGTTTTCGAGGTTCATCGCTGGCGCCCTAGAAATGAATGACAGTGCGGATGCTCTTGCCTTCGTGCATCAGGTCGAAGGCCTCGTTGATCCGCTCGAGCGGCATGGTGTGGGTGATGAAGGTGTCGAGCGGGATTTCGCCCTTCTGCGCCTTTTCGACGTAGCCTGGCAGTTCGCTGCGGCCCTTGACGCCGCCGAAGGCCGAACCGCGCCAGACGCGGCCGGTGACGAGCTGGAACGGACGGGTGCTGATTTCCTGGCCGGCACCGGCGACGCCGATGATGGTCGATTCGCCCCAGCCCTTGTGGCAGCACTCGAGCGCGGCGCGCATCAGGTGCACGTTGCCGACGCATTCGAAAGAGTAATCGACGCCGCCGTCGGTCATGTCGACGATGACCTCCTGGATCGGCTTGGCGCAATCCTTCGGGTTGACGCAGTCGGTGGCGCCCAGTTGGCGGGCGATCTCGAACTTGGCCGGGTTGATGTCGATGGCGATGATGCGCGAGGCCTTGGCCATGGTGGCGCCGATGATCGCCGCCAGTCCGATGCCGCCCAGGCCGAAGATGGCGACGGTGGCGCCCGCTTCCACCTTGGCGGTGTTGAGTACGGCGCCGATGCCGGTGGTGACGCCACAGCCGAGCAGACAGACCTTTTCCAGCGGCGCGTCCTTGGCGATTTTGGCCAGCGAGATTTCCGGCAGCACGGTGTATTCGGAGAAGGTCGAGCAACCCATGTAGTGGTAGATCGGCTGTCCCTTGTAGGAGAAGCGCGTGGTGCCGTCCGGCATCAGGCCCTTGCCCTGGGTAGCGCGCACCGCCTGGCAAAGATTGGTCTTGCCCGACAGGCAGAACTTGCACTTGCCGCATTCGGCCGTGTACAGCGGGATGACGTGGTCGCCGACCGCCAGTGAAGTAACGCCCTCGCCAATGGCTTCGACGATGCCGCCGCCTTCATGGCCGAGGATGGACGGGAAGATGCCTTCCGGGTCGTCGCCGGAGAGGGTAAAGGCGTCGGTGTGGCAAACACCGGAAGCGACGATACGGACCAGCACTTCGCCGGCCTTTGGCGCTTCGACATCGACTTCAACGATCTGCAGCGGCTGGTTGGCGGCGAAGGCGACGGCGGCACGGGATTTGATGGTCATGATGGCTCTCTCGAAGGAAGACGAATGGCGCTGAGTATAATTAGTGCCAAGTGATCGATAAATTCGTTCTGTGCAATTGATTGTTGCCTGTCAGGGATAATAGCTTTGAAGGGTTTCAGCTTGAGGGTAAGCGAGTGAGCCGCTGGGATGGTCTGGATGAATTCGTCGCCGTGGTCGAGAGCGGCAGCTTTGCCCGGGCAGCCGAGGCGCTGCATGTTTCCTCCTCGCACGTCAGCCGACAGGTAGCCGCCCTCGAAGAGCGTCTGCAGGCACGGCTGCTCTACCGGACGACCCGGCGGGTATCGCTGACCGAAGCCGGTCAGACTTTCTTTGCCCGCTGCCAGCGCCTGGTCGAAGAACGCGACGAGGCTTTCCTGACCATGGGCGATCTGCAGAACGCGCCGGCCGGCCTGCTCCGCATGACCGCTGCAGTAGCCTACGGCGAGCGCTTCATCGTGCCTTTGGTCAATGACTTCATGGCCGATCACCCGCAGTTGCGAGTCGATATCGAATTGACCAACCGCACGCTGGACATGGTGCATGAGGGCTTCGACCTGGCGATCCGTCTCGGCCGGCTCAACGAATCGAGTCTGGTCGCCACCCGCCTGTCGCCGCGTGCCATGTATCTGTGTGCGGCCCCCTCCTACCTCGAACGCTACGGTCGTCCCCACACGCTTTCGGAACTCGGACAACACAATTGCCTGATCGGCACCAGCGACGTGTGGCTGTTCCAGCAAGGCGAACGCGAACACCAGTTCCGGCCGAGCGGCAATTGGCGCTGCAATAGCGGCCAGGCCGTGCTCGATGCGACGCTGCGCGGCTTCGGCCTGAGCCAGCTTCCGGATTACTACGTTGTGGATCTGTTGCAGAAAGGAAGCCTGGTTTCCCTTCTCGAAGCGAATCAGCCCCCCAACACTGCGGTATGGGCGGTCTATCCCCAGCGGCGCTACGCGCTGCCCAAGGTCCGTCTGCTGATCGAAGCCCTCAAGAGCGGTCTGGCGCTTCGCCCGGAATATCGGTGCGAACGGGCTGATTAGCCAGCGAACGGCTGCTGCATAGCAGGCCGAAGCGCCAGCCAGGGAAGATCACTTCGTCTTGTAGCCTGCCGTGACTTCTTTCTTGTGCGCCGCGAAGGCAGAGAGGACTTCTCCCTTTTCACGCGCCGGCACCTTGGCGAAGTCAAGACTGCGCCCCAGTTCGGCCGCTACCTCGTCGAATTCTTCCGGCGAGATCTTGAGGTCACGATGCGCCACCTCAAGGCCTAAATGCATCTTGCCCGGCTTGGTTGGCGAGTATTTGAACGGCCCGCCCGCGACTTCGCAGACCCACAGGGTCCGCTCGAACTTGAGGCCCGGCAAGCGGCCCAGGTTCTTGGTGTGCCATTCCCTGAGGGCCGGGTTCTGGGAAGTCTTGCCCACGATCGGGTTCTGCACCACCGCATCGCTAAAATGGTCAATGACCGCGGCAATGGCGAAGACGCCGCCAAGCCGTTCATAGAGACTCTTCTCGGCCTCGGGAGCGGCTTGCAGCGGCAGAGCCAGTGTCAATGTGAATATCGACAGTACGGTTATTAAGTACTTTTTCATCACGATCTCCTTTATTTGAATCATCGCGCCAAGACTGGGGGCGTGCGAGGAAGTTTGTGGGCCAGGCCAGGGCTGGTCTGTTCCCCTGCGCACATAGGAGAGCCCTCTCGATCAGTTGCCGGGCGTTGCTTTGACCACTTCTGAATGGCTGCCATCGGGACAGGCTGATGAGGTCGATTGATGGTCGAAAAGTCCCGGGCGGCGAACTTCATGGAAAAACCATTGCCGAACCAGCCACTAATTACTTCTGGCCGCGGATATCCCATGCAGCACTTGCTTTTCAAGATCAGCGGTCTGACCGACGAGAACTCCGTTCGGACCCTGGCCAACGCCATACAAGACCTGCCAAGCATTGGCCAAGTCGAGATATCACTGGAAAAAGGCGAGGCCAGTATTGACCATGGCCGCTTCGTTAGCCCGGACGACATTCTTCAAGCCATCGTCGATGCCGGTTTTGAAGCTGAGTGTCGCTATTGAAAGCCGTTATTCGCAACCTGTCCCGATCGCGACAATGCATGGATTTTTTTGGCGCCGCCGCTGTTCAACGCGCAAGCATATCAACCCCTCTTAAGTGCGCTAGCGAACAGTGAGCGCCAATCGTCCAAGCTAACCTGTCCCCAGGAATTCTTATCCACATCGGCCGGTTAATTCAAGGCTCGTATCAGGATAAGCCGAGTTCCATTTTGCAATTTTGAGGACAAGAAAATGACCAATACACAAAGTGTTTTGCAGAAATTCATTCTGATCACCGCCGCTGTCTTCACACTGGGCAGCATCAGCCAGCAGGCCGTCGCGGCATCCGCCGAGGATCTGAACAAGGATGCCGCGCAGGCGCTGCAAACCCTGTACAAGTCCAACCCGACAGCCGAGAGCCTTTCCAAGAAAGCCAAGGCGATCCTGATATTCCCCAAGATGGTCAAGGCCGGACTGGTCTTCGGCGGCGCCTATGGTGAAGGCGTTCTGAGCAAGGACGGGAAATACGGTAACTACTACAACTCCGTGACCGCCTCCTTCGGCTGGCAAGCGGGCGCCGAGTCATACGGTTATGTGGTCTTCCTGATGAGCGACAAGGCCGTCAAGTACCTGGATGACTCCAAGGGCTGGGAATTCGGCGTCGGCCCGACCATCGTCGTGGTCAATGAGGGCATTGCCAAGAATCTCTCGACCTCGACCCTGAAGAACGATGCCTATGCCTTCATCTTCGACCAGCAAGGCCTGATGGCCAGCCTGAGCCTCGAAGGCACCAAGATTTCCCGCATCAAGCGTTAAGCTGCAACCAATAAGTCCGCAGCACCCCGGACGGCCCTGATTCCATCGTGAATCAGGGCCGTTTTAACGTCCAGGAGATACGACTTGCCGAAGTGCCGGCGATCCGGCGACCGCTGCGTGGAAACTGGACAATGGAGACCTAATGCGCGGCAGGGCACAGACTGTGCCCACCCGACGCGTAGGCTGTAGTGAAGGCGACTGAGTAGCAGATATCAAAGACGGTTGCCTTGCACGAGGCGGCGGCCCCGCTTCGAAGGAGCCATCCATGAAGAACCACGACCACTACGACACATTGAGCATTGACCGCTGCGCTTCCTGCGCCGAGATCAAACGGGCTTACCGAGCGCTCGCCCAGCGCTTTCATCCCGACGTTACCGAAGACGCCGACGGTGAGCGCAAATTCAAGGATGTTGCGGAAGCTTACCGGGCGCTCAAGCTGCCCGCGTCACGTGTCGCCTACGACCGCAAGATCAACAATTTCTGCGTTGGCGACAAGGCCGCCGGGATCGCCGACCCTGCCGGCGCCAGCTTCTTCGATTACGGCTTCATCCTCTGGCGCTACTGGCCATGGTTCTGGCCAGTTCGCAAGGGCGATTCCAACAAATACACCTTCCGGCGATAGCCATCGGCCGATCGGCCTGCCGCCGGTTCGCCTCCGCCCTGCCCCGGTCTTACCGGGTTCTGCCGTCTGGCCGATACGACCGAGAAAAAGCCCCGGTTTCCGGGGCTCTCAAATAACGCTCGATATTTTCTGGGTCAGCGATTGCGACCACGATCATGATCGTTGTCGCGCCAATCGCCGCGATTATCACCGCGGTGTCCGTCGCGACGGCCATCACCGCGTCCATCGTGACGATCCCGGTAACGCGGCACATATTCGCGCTCGTACCAGCTGTTTCGGACAAAGTAGACCCGTTCGCCACAGGCGTCGTAGGCACGACAATGGCGGCGCCAGTTCCTGGCGTGTCCTGGCGGCACGTGCAGATAGACCGGCGGACGGTCCACCTCGACCCGGCGAACCATCCGGGGTTGCTGATAAATCAGTCGCGGCGGCGGATAGTCGCCGATATCGAGTCGACCGTAAAAGCCAGGCTGGCCTACGTTGACCGACACACCGACATCAGCCGCGCGGGCCGGCGTGGTTGCTGCCGCCAGTAAGACTGCGATCAGAAATAGTCTCATCATGGGAATCCTCATCAATATGCTGCAGTTGCCGGGCCGCACAAGTGAGCACGTCAGAAACGCGAATTCCGGTAGCCGCTTAATTGGCGCCGAAATTTCTCTGCGTGCTCGATCATGCCACGGCGAAATTAGCGCCCGGGAACGATGACCACGGTGCCTTCGGTCGTGCTGCCCCGGGCACCGGTGCTGCCCTTGGCGCCAGTGGTGCCGGTTGCACCCGTGCTGCCGGTGGCGCCGGTATCGCCGGTCGCCCCGGTATAGCCAGTCGCGCCCGTGGCTCCCGTGCCACCGGCCGCGCCGGTGTAGCCCGTAGCGCCGGTATTGCCGGTAGCACCAACGCTGCCGGTCGCCCCGGTGTAGCCGGTACTACCCTTGGCGCCAGTACTGCCGGTCGCGCCTTGCGGTCCGGGTGGGCCGGCGGGCGCGGTAATACAGGCACTCAGCGCAAGGGTCATCAGCGCGACGACAGATAGTTTCGAATAGTTCATGGTGTGTCCTTCTCAATAGGCTTGGGGAGAATCGTTCGCCGGAAGGCGGGCGATCCTTTCAGTGCGGGGTTGGGTGTTGCGGCGTTACTTCTTGTCGCCCTTGGCTGCGTCCTGGACCTTCTCGCCGGCTTTCTCGATATTCTGCCCCGCGGTTGCGGCGGCGTTGTCGACTGCCTTGCCCGCCTTTTCCAGCGGGCCTTCCTTCTTCTCGCAGCCATACAGGGCCGCCAGCAAGGCGGTCATTGCAACGGCGACGGTGACACTTTTTCCGAGTTTGATCATGATTTCCTCCTGTTCCCCCCTTGCCACCTGGCGTCGGGGAAATGAGCGGGTGGTGACGCCCTCCCGGGAATCACCGCCGCTCGTCATTGGGACCTACTTCTTGATTTCGTGGCCGACGACACCACCGACAACGGCGCCGCCGATGGTTCCCGCCGCGCTACCGCCGGTCAGAACGGACCCGCCGATCGCTCCGACACCGGCGCCGATGGCCGTGTTCTGGCCCTGCGACGCGCCCGCACAAGCCCCCAGCCCCAGCGTCAGCACGATGGCGAAGGCACTGGGCAGATAGCTTTGCATTGATTTCATGGGATTACCTCTTTCTTGAACCTCTGGTTTCCGGCACCCGGCGATTGCCGGAGTGCAACGGGAACTTCCTACTTGGTGTAATTCACTTTCATCTTGTCCAGACAGCTGTCCTTGGCGGCACCGGAGTAGGCATCGCACTTTTCCTTGGCAACATCCTTCTGGGCATCAACCTTGTCGGCCTTGGCATCCTTGTTGGCATCGACGGCCTTCTTGTTGGCATCGTTGCGCGCGTCGGCCGATTTTTCATTGGCCGTCGTGTTGGCTGCTGCCGTCTTCATCTGTGCCTTGGCATCGGCCTTGGCGGTGGTTTCGGCGGCCTTCGCCTCCTTCACGCAAACGTCCTTGGCATTGCCGGCCAGGTCGTCGCACTTTTCCTTGGCCACGCCGTAGTCGGCGTCAGCCTTGGCGACGCGGGCGTCGTAACGGGTTTTCTGGGTCGGCTTGTAGCTGGCTTCGAGATCGGCCAGGGCAACCTTTTCCTTGCCCTTGGCTTCGGCGACGCAGACGTCGCTGGCATTGCCGGCCAGCGAACCGCAGGCGGCCTTGGCCGACTTGTACTCCGCCGAAATCTTGTCCTTGTGGCCCTTGTAATCGCCTTTGGACATGCCTTCAGCCATGGCACCGGCGCTGAATGCCAGGGTGATCGCCAGGGCGATCGCATTGATGTTGAGTTTTTTCATTGTCGTTCCTTAAATGTTGATCCTTGGACCGTTGCACTGGCAAACGACGCCAGGACCACAGTTTTCTTCGCCAAGACCGCGCAGTGCTTGAGCATCGCGCATTGCCGCAGTCCAGGAAGGCACTGCTTTTGGCTCCGATGGGGGTGAGGCTACGGGACAGTTGGGCTGCCATCTGTCCGCTGGCGCACATAGATCGGCCTATATATTCAGCCCCCGCCAGTCTCAGGCGGAGACGCCGAACAAAGAGCCGACGCCGGCCGTCAGGGCCATCGCCAATGCCCCCCAGAAGCTCACCCGGGCTGCCGCGACGATCAAGGGGGCACCGCCGGCCCAGGCCGACAGGGTGCCGAGCAGAGCAAGAAACAACAGGGCGCTACCGGCAACACTCCAAAAAAGCAGCGATGCCGGGACCACCAGGACAACGAGCAGGGGCAGTACCGCCCCCACCGAAAAGGTGGCGGCAGAAGTCAGCGCAGCCTGGAGCGGCCTGGCCCCGAGACTTGCGGAAATACCCAGTTCGTCACGTGCATGCGCGCCAAGGGCGTCGTGCGCCATCAATTGCGTCGCGACTTCCGAGGCAACGCTCTTATCCAGGCCACGTCCGACATAAATGGCGGAAAGCTCGGCTTTTTCGTGCGCCGGGTCAGCCGCCAGTTCCCGCCTTTCGCGTTCGAGATCGGCATTTTCCGTATCAGCCTGAGAACTAACGGAAACGTACTCGCCGGCAGCCATCGAGGCCGCACCGGCAACCAGTCCGGCCACGCCGGCGACCAAAACGCCTTTTGCATCGGCACCGGCTGCCGCAACACCAAGCACCAGACTGGCTGTGGACACGATGCCGTCATTGGCACCGAGGACTGCAGCACGTAACCAGCCGATGCGTTCCGTCCGGTGTTTCTCGGTGTGCCTCATGGTTCAGAACTGGAACAAGGCGAGGCCGACCCCAATGCTGGTCTGGCGATGGTTGTAGTCAAGCAGGGTCTCGCCATAACCGGTGAACAGTTGCACGTACCAGCGCAGGCCCGATGGCTGGCTGGCAAAAACCGGATAGGTCCAGTCGAATTGCAGCGAACCGCGGCTGACCGAATTCAGGTTGGTGCGCCAGTTCAGGCCGAAGGTAGAGAGGCCGGGAGCCCAGGCCATGGTCATTTCGTTGCGGCCGATGTAATCGACGAGATCCGGATTGTCATCCAGATCCTGTACGCGCAAGCGCTGGTTGGTGCGCAGCATCAGCGAAAAATCGCCGTGTTCCAGCCCCAGTCCGAGATAGAGCCGGTTCCAGCTGCGCGACAGCGGATCGCTCTGCCCGTTCGACTGGTGCACGGCACCGAGCTGAACCATGCGCAAGTTCCAGCCGAAAGGCAAAGCCCCCAGCTTCTCCGGCACCGGGATGACGTAGATCATTTCCGGCTGATAGTCGGTACTGCGGAACGGCGCCGAATCCTTGGTATCCCAGACCTGCCATAACGAGCGCTGGGTATAGGCAACCCACAGGTCGGCCCCCGGCAGCAACAAGTCCTCGACCACCTTGGCGCGCAGCGATATCTGCAGCTTGGCTTCGATCGGGCGATAGTTCGGGTTGAGCGAGCCTCCTGACAGGGTCGGACTGCTCGGCGTCCGGTTGATGTTCGAGGTGTAGTGCAGCGGCAGCAGGAAGTTGGGGTGATAGGTCCGGATTACGAAATCGCGGCGCTTGTCGGCGTCGCCCAGTTCCCAGGCCGACTGCATGGCCGATGCCGTGCGTCGGTTCTCGTTGTTGGTGACGAGTCCGCTATCGACGGCCCGGGTACCGTCCGGCGATGCGGCAGAGACGTCGGTCGGCCGGCCGACCGAGCGGTCATAGCAGGCGAGCCGCCGCCTGTCGTCCGCTTCGCCGGCGCAGGTGGCGGATGGCTCGTTGGCCATGCAGGTCCCGGCCAGCATGGCCAGCGGGATGATCATTCTCTTCTTCATTTTTCGTTTCCCCGGATCGCGTCGTTCCCGGCCTGGGCACTGACGGTCTTCGGGGGATTGTCTGCCATCGCGCGCACCGTGTATGTGTGCTGTCGAACTTATGGGCAAGCCGGGCGCCGGTGCCGGCAAAAAGAAGCCCGGAACGGGCGGACCGTGCCGGGCAAAGTACAAAAGGTGTTCGGAAATTGGGGGTGGGGCACGAACACCTGAAGTCATTGTCTTCTGCTTCGCCAGGCGCCACCGTGCGCTAGCGCACACAAGACATGGATGGCCGGTGGCGACGACAGCGCCACCGGCCATCAACTCAATGAGCGCTTTCGAACTCGGCGGCGGCAACCACCACCCGATCGCCGCCGGCGCCTTGGGCTCTGGCGACGCCCGATTCGGCCGTCCGGAACGCCTGACCGGCCGAGCCATCGGCGGCAGTCAACATGGCGATCCCCATACTGGCGGTGATCGTGACCTGCCGCTTGCCGACAGTAACTGCCATCCCGGCCAGTTTCGCCCGCAAGCGTTCGGCGAATACCTGAGCCGCCGCCAGGCTGCTCGGCAGCAAAACGGCGAAGCGCTCGCCATCGATCCGGGCGGCAAAATCGATCTTGCGCAATTCTTCGCGCAACAGTGCCGAGAACAGGTGCAGGACGGCATCGCTGGCCAGATGACCGAGGGCGTCGCTGATCGCCGGAAAATCATCGAGTTCGAGCACCAGCACGGCGACTTCCGGATCGATACCACGCTTGAGCCGGGAAAGCGCCTGTTCCATATGACTGTAGAAGTGCGTCCGGGTGGCCAGTTCGGTCAGCGTGTCGATACTGGCCAGACGACGCAGCTCCTGATCCATCGCCTTGGTGGCGGTGACATCCTCGAGGGTTGCCAGGACGGCGATGTGCCCTTCCCATTCGACGCTATTGACGTGCATCAGGCAGTCAATCACCTGGCCCGACTTGGTCAGCAGGCGGATCTCGGAGCTTGACGCTTGCAGTTGGCCGAGCGAATGCGACTTGTGGGCCTCGATCGCCCATTGGCGATCGGCGTCAAAGATCAGCGACAGGAAGGGTTTGCCGATGCACTCGTCGGGCGCGTAGCCGATCAGTTCCAGACCTTTCGGATTCAGGTATTTGAGTACGCCGTCCTGAAGGATGGCGACGCTGAGTGGCAGCTTCTCGATGAAGCTGCGGTAGCGCTTTTCCGAATTCTTCAGCGCCTGCTGGGTATTGTGACGTTCGGTGATGTCGCGCGCGAAACCGACGGTGCCGATCGGCTGCCCCGCCAGATGCACTGGCGACTTGTAGGTCTCGAACCAGCGTCGCTGACCGTCGGCTTCGATCATCTCGACCACGGTTTTCTGCTGGCCCGATTCGAGGACGGTCAGATCGTCGGCCCGATGCGCCTCGGCGATATCCCGACTGAAAATATCGAAATCGGACTGGCCGATCAGGGCATCGGCCGACGGCTTGCCGAACGTGGTAGCGAAGGGCGTGTTGACAGCCAGGAAACGTGATTGCGAGTCCTTGAGCCAGACCTTGAAGGGGAAATTATCGAGCACGGCGCGCTGGTACTGCTCGCGCTCCTGCAAGGCCTTTTCGGCCTGCTTGGCGGCCGAAATGTCCATCACCACCATGCGGCATTCGTCGCCGTTTTCATCGGGAACGGCTTCGATCCTGACGCTGGCCTCGCCACGATGAGTGGTCGGCGCCAGTTGGACTTCGCACTGCATCTTGTGCGTCGCCGTCAGTATCTTGTCGAAGAAGCCGTTGAAGACCGGCAGGTCGTCCTCCACGACATGGGAGGCGAAACGATGCCGGCCCTTCTGCGAACCCTTGATGCCGAGCAGGATCGAACCGGCAAGATTCATGTCGAGGATGACGCCCTGGCGGTCGAGTGTGAAGTAGCCAACCGGGGCGAAATCGTAGATGTCGGCGTAGCGGTCACGCAGGGCATCGGCCTCGTCATAGGCATGACGAAGCTCCTCGTTGTGCATTTCGAGTTCGATCTGGTGGACCTGCAGTTCATGCACCAACTGCGCGTAATCCCACGGCGTCTTCGGCACCTCTGGCGATGACTGCAGGAAGCGCGCTTCGGCCCGCTTGCGGAAAGTTTCCGGATTGGGTCGCGAGCGGCTCTTGATGCGCTCATTGACCGGGAACTGAAACAGCCGGTCGTATTCCGCCTTGACCACGGCGTAGCATTCGCAGGCCCGGGACTCGAGGCCCGGCCGATCGAGAATGGTGATATGCCCACGACTGTATTGGATCAAACCCGCCGCCTGCAGTTTGCCGGCGGCTTCGGTCACCGCTTCACGGCGGACGCCGAGCATGTTGCCGATCAGTTCCTGCGTCATGTTCAGCTGGTTGCCCGGCAGGCGGTCGAGACTGAGCAACAACCAGCGGCACAACTGCTGGTCCACGGCGTGGTGGCGATTGCAGACCACGCTCTGCGCCATCTGCGTCATCAGGGCCTGGGCGTAGCGCAGGGCGAGATGCTGCAGTTCGCCACCCTGGTCGAGTTCCCAGCGCATGACCTCGATCTTCAGCCGGTAGGCCGTCCCCTCGCTCTGAATCACCGCCCGATGGGTCGTGGTTTCGCCACCGAGCACCAGCGGAATGCCGACCAGACCGTCGTTGCCGGTGATCGCCAGTTCGGCAGACGCCCCCTTGCGGGTGGTGAAGATCAGCGAAACGATGCAGGTCGCCGGAAAATAGACGTAGGTCGGGCTGTCGCCCGACTCGAATAGCACCTGGCCGAGATGCAGCGTAACGGGTTCGAGATCGTCCTGCAGGCGCGCGTAATCATTAGGCGTCAGGGCTGCCAGTATGCGGTTCTGTTTCGGGTTTTGCAGCGGATTCGACGGCATTGATTACCTCTACGGCCATTGATTGCCGAGCATCTGGAGTGATGCATAACATGGCCCTTTTCTCAGCTTAGTTCCCGATGACGGATTTGTATGTCGGCAAGCACACATAGCGCGAAAGTCTTCGGAATTTCCGGTAAATTTCCCGTCCATCCCCGGGAAAAATATCGCCGACGACGACTGGCACTCGGTTAAGTGTGTCACGGCACATAAATCCCGGAGAATCGGTGCTAGTCTGACTCCCGTCATTAACCGTGCTGCGGCGCTACAGCACCGTTGAATCCATGTTCTGCGCCGAGACACCAATATTTTCCCAGGAGAGAGGGCTGATGCCAGCGGAAGTGATGAAGAGCCGGCCCAGCCGCCAGACCAAGACCGGGGAGGAGAAACCGGCAGTCCTGGCACGCACCTTCCCGATTGTCGCAATCGGTGCATCGGCCGGCGGCCTTGAGGCACTGGAACAGTTTCTCGCTCATGTCCCGCCGGCCAGCGGCATGGCCTTCGTCGTCATCCAGCATCTCTCCCCCGACCGCGAGGCCATGCTTTCGGAACTGCTGCAACGGTCCACCGCAATGCCGGTGACGCCGGCCCGTAACCGGATGAAGGTCCGGCCGGACAACGTCTATGTGATTCCGCCCAACACCGATATCTCCATCCTGCACGGCAGCCTCTACCTGCTCGAACCAGTGGCGCCGCGCGGCCTGCGCCTGCCGATCGACTTCTTCTTCCACGCCCTCGCCGAGGACCGCCGCGAATTCGCCATCGGCGTCATCCTCTCGGGCATGGGCTCGGATGGCACGCTCGGCCTGCGCACCATCAAGGAAGCCGGCGGTCTTGCCCTGGTCCAGGAACCGGCCACCGCCAAGTACGACAGCATGCCAAAGAGCGCCATTGCGGCCGGCCTCGCCGATATCGTCGCTCCCGCCGAACAACTGCCGCTGCGCATCGTCGAGACCCTGCACCACCTGCGCCCGACGGCCCTCGGCAGAAATCTGCAGGAAATCGAAACCGCCGACCAGCGCAGCGCCTTCGACAGGGTCTGCATCCTGCTACGGGCGCGCACCGGCCACGATTTTTCGCTCTACAAGAAGACGACGGTCTATCGCCGGGTCGAGCGCCGGATGGCAATCCATCAGCTCGACCGGATTGCCGACTATGTGCATTACCTGCGTGAGAACCCGCAGGAAGTCGACCTGCTGTTCAAGGAACTGCTGATCGGCGTCACCAGCTTTTTTCGCGACCCGGCGACCTGGGAATATCTGGAACGCAAGGTGTTGCCCGGACTGCTGGCCAATCACCCGCCGGGCAGCGTCTTGCGGGCCTGGGTGGCCGGCTGCTCGACCGGCGAGGAAGCCTTTTCGCTGGCGATCACTTTCCGCGAAGCGCTGGACCAGTTGCCGGCAACCGCGCGCCTGTCGCTGCAGATCTTCGCCACCGATCTCGACCCGGACGCCATCGCGAAGGCGCGGCGTGGCCTGTATCCGGCCAATATCGTAGCCGACGTATCCGAGGCGCGCCTGAAGCGTTTTTTCAGCGACGAAGGCAATGGCTACCGGGTCAACAAGGAAATCCGCGAAATGGTCGTCTTCGCGCCGCAGGACGTGATCCTGGATCCGCCCTTTACCAAGCTCGACATCCTGACCTGCCGCAACCTGCTGATCTATCTGGGCGCCGAATTGCAAAAGCGGGTGCTGCCGCTGTTTCATTACAGTCTCAAGCCGGGCGGCGTGCTACTGCTGGGCAGTGCCGAATCGATCGGCAACTTCAGCGACCTGTTCGTGCCGCTGGAAGCCAAGGCACGCCTGTTCAAACGCAACGACAGCCCGCAGCGCTCCGCCACCCTTGAATTCCCGACCCGGAATTTTCACAACAAAACCGAGCCTTTCATGGATACCAAACCCGAACCAGTCACCGCCAATCTGCAACATCTCGCCGACGACCTGCTGCTCCAGCAATTTTCGCCCGCCGCCGTACTGGTCACCGCCACCGGCGACCTGGTCTATATCAGCGGGCGCACCGGCAAGTACCTGGAACCCGCCGCCGGCAAGGTTAACTGGAACATCCACGCCATGGCCCGCGATGGCTTGCGCCAGGAAATCGCCGTTGCCCTGCCCAAGGCCCTGCGCACCGGCGAGCGCGTGGTTTGCCACAACCTGGCAATCGGCAGCAATGGCAGCGCCCAGATCGTCGATCTGACGGTGCAGCCGATTACCGAACCCGCCGCATTACGCGGCATGATCATGCTGGTCTTCGCCGATGTCGCCAAGGCATTGCGCCTGCCGGAAGCCACGGCCGGCAAGCACGGCGGCAAGCGCAGCCAGCGCGAAGCCGAACTGGAACAGGCGCTGGAGCAGAAGCATCAGGAAGTCCAGACCCTGCGCGAGGAGATGCAGAGTTCGCAGGAAGAACTGAAGTCGGCCAACGAGGAGTTGCAATCGACCAACGAGGAATTACAGTCGGCCAACGAGGAACTGACGACTTCCAAGGAGGAAATGCAGTCCCTGAACGAGGAATTGCAGACGGTCAATGTCGAACTGCAATCCAAGGTTGATGAGCTGTCGACCGCCAACAACGACATGAAGAACCTGCTCAACAGCACCGACATCGCCACCGTCTTCCTCGATAGTGCGCTGCACGTCCGGCGCTTCACGACCCAGGCGACGCGAATTTTCAAGCTGATCCCGAGCGATCTCGGCCGCGCCCTGTCCGACATCGTCACCGACCTCGACTATCCGACGCTGCTCGGCGATGCCGAGGAAGTGCTACGCACACTGGTCTTCTCGGACCGCGAAGTGGCCACCGGCGACGGCCGCTGGTTCCAGGTCAAGATCATGCCTTACCGCACGCTGGATAATGTGATCGACGGGGTGGTCATCACCGTCAACGACGTCAGCCGCGCCAAGCAACTGGAGGCTGAACTGCGGGCCATCGGCCGGGACGGCAAGACTTTCCGATTGTCGGAAGGCGACAAGGCCTGAGGCGATAAACCAGGGCGGCCATTCCGCAAGCCGAACGCTACGGGATTGCGCTTTTCCGGCGCCTGGATATCGCGTTCAGGGGGCCAAACTCAGGCCCATTGTTTTCAAGGCCGCGTGAATCCCCGTCGCCATCTCCCGGTAGCCCTGGGCGTTGGGATGGATCTGGTCGGCGCACAACTCGGGGCGACCCAGAATTTCCGCGAACACATCCTCGATGACCGGCACCTTCTCTTCCTCGCCCAGTTCCCGGTAAATGGGCGAGTCAGCCGGCCGTCGCGCCACGACGCCAAGCAGTGACAATTCGGGCACGGCCACCAGTACGACCTGTGCTCCTCCTTGCCTGACGGTTTGGACAATGCTGCGCAGATCGTCCTTGACGGCCTTGGCTGAGCGGCGGCGCAGGAAATCATTGCCCCCGATTTCGACAATCACCAGCGCTGGCTGATGTTCATCGAGCAAGCCGCGCAGGCGTCCCCTGCCCGCTTCAGCCGTATCGCCGGGAATGCCGGCATTCACGATTTGCCAGCCGGTCCGGGAAGCCAGCAGCGTTGGCCAATCCTCGCCGCTCGCCGCGCCGGTACCGAAGGTCACACTGTCGCCAAAAGCCAGTACGGTTTTACCCGGAGCAATGGCCGGCAGTTTCGACTTTTTCCCGCAAGCCCCCAGAACGGCGGCGGCCACCAGAACGCCAATCAGTTCCCGGCGCTTCATGGCAGCTTGCCGCGGACGGGTTTGGCCTGAAAGTACAGGCATTGCTCGCCGGAGGCGGCGATTACCTCACGGCCAGGTTGCGACCGGCTTTTGAACCCCAGAGCGCGGCAACCGTAGCGGAATACCGCATCGTGCGTAATGAAGTAATGCATGCACTGGTGGCACTTCGGTTTGCACTCGGGGGACATCGCCAAATTCATCGCTCCGGGTCAGGCCTGCGCCTTCCGGAATGCGCCCGCGACCTTCGCGAAGCCTTTGACCACCAGCAAGGCCAACCCGCCGCCAACAATGCCGACGCCGACATCGAGCGTCAGCGACACCACACCGCCGAGCATTCCGGACAAGTCGGCGAGATGCTCGATAGCGTGATGTACCGGCGGCACACCATGCGCCAGGATGCCGCCACCGACCATGAACATCGCCGCGGTGCCGATCACCGTCAGCGCCTTCATCAGTTTCGGCGCGGTCAGCACAAGCCCGCGGCCGATGGTTCGCGCCACGGCACTTCCCTTTTCCAGCAAGTAAAACCCGAGATCGTCCATCTTGACGATGCCGGCAACGATGCCATAAACCCCCACCGTCATGATCAGGCCAATACTGGCCAGCACGGCCACCTGCGAAGAGAACGGCTGATCGGCGACGGTGCCCAGCGCGATGACGATGATTTCCGCCGACAGCACGAAGTCGGTCCGGATGGCGCCCTTGATCTTGTCCGCCTCGAAAGCGGCCAGGTCGACGTTTTCGTCAGCCAGCGCGGCCAGTTCGGCGGCGTGGTGCGCGGCGTCTTCTTCCGGGCTGTGCAGCCACTTGTGGGCGAGTTTTTCGACGCCCTCCAGGCACAGATAAAAGCCGCCCAGCATCAGCAAGGGGGTTACCGCCCACGGGGCAAGCGCGCTGATCGCAAGCGCGGCGGGAACCAGGATCAGCTTGTTCTTCAGCGAGCCAACGGCTACGGCCCACACCACCGGCAGTTCCCGCTCGGCCCGCACGCCGGAAACCTGCTGCGCGTTCAAGGCCAGGTCGTCGCCCAGCACGCCGGCAGTTTTCTTGGCGGCCACCTTGGTCATCAGCGCGACGTCGTCGAGGATCGTCGCAATATCGTCAATCAGGGCAAGCAGGCTGGCTCCGGCCATCACTTTATTCCATTGGGTTGAAAGGCCGGGATTCTATCGAACAAACAGGCTTCGGCAATGCTGCTCAGATCGCCTCGTGATCACTGTGATCGACGGAAAAATCCCTGATCCACGTCGAGCGTCGATCAATGTGGGAGCGCCGGTCCAGCGTAACCAGCCCTTCGGAGGTATGGTACGGGGGCGGCGCAACCCGGGTCCGGAGGCGGCGTTCAGAGCCTCTGGGCGGACGCACCCAGCGTGCCGAATGATCCTGTGTATCTTTCTGGGTCATGGCTTTACCTCATTGATCGATGGACCGGGGACTGATTATGCCACAGGGGGAATCCACTCATCTCGGTAAGGAAACCGGTAGAATTCGGCCGCGCCGCAACCTGCGGTGGCCCGCCCAATCAGCCCCATTCTCAAAAGCGCATGACCGAATATTCAGCCTCTTCCATCCGCGTCCTCAAGGACCTCGAACCCGTCAAGGAACGCCCGGGGATGTACACCCGGACGACCTGCCCGACCCACATCGTGCAGGAGGTCATCGACAACGCGGCCGACGAGGCGCTGGCCGGCTTCGCCAAGAAGATTGCGGTCGTCATCCGCGCCGACGGGGTCATCGAGGTGTCCGACAACGGCCGCGGCATTCCGGTCGAAATCCACCCGGAAGAAGGCCGCCCGGCGGTCGAGCTGGTCTTCTGCAAGCTGCACGCCGGCGGCAAGTTCAACAAGAAGGAAGCCGGCAATGCTTACCGCTTCTCTGGCGGCCTGCACGGCGTCGGCGTTTCGGTGACCAATGCCTTGTCCACGCGGCTCGAAGTCGAAATCAAGCGCGGCGGCGGCATTCACCACATCGCTTTCGGGGCTGGCTTCGTTACCGAGCCGTTGAGCCGGATTGGCGACTGCGGCCAGCGCAACACCGGCACCACGGTGCGCATCTCGCCCGATCCCAAGTATTTCGATTCGCCGAAGGTCAATCTGGCGCAACTGGAACACCTGCTGCGTTCCAAGGCCGTGCTGATGCCCAATGTCACGGTCGAACTGGATATCGAAGGCAGCGAGAAGAAGACCTGGTGCTACCAGAACGGGATGGCCGACTACCTGGCTGAAATGATGGTCGGCTCACCGGTGGCACCGATTTTCGTCAGCGAGAAATACGTCGACACCGCCAACGGCTTCGCGGTCGGCGAAGGCGCCACCTGGGCCCTGGCCTGGTTCGAGGAAGGCGGCGGCAAGCCGGAAAGCTACGTCAACCTGATTCCGACACTGGACGGCGGCACCCACGAAGCCGGGCTCAAGGCCGGCGTCTTCGAGGCGATCAAGACTTTCGCCGACCACCACGCCATCCTGCCGGCCAAGGTCAAGCTGGCACAGGAAGACGTCTGCGGCCGGATGACCTACCTGCTGTCGGCCAAGGTCCTCGACCCGCAGTTTCAGGGCCAGACCAAGGAAAAGCTGACCAGCCGCGACGCCTACAAACTGGTCTCGCAGATGGTGCGCGACCCCTTCGAGCTATGGCTGAACAGCCATGCCGAGTACGGTAAGAAGATTGCCGAGCTGGCGGTCAAGGCGGCGCAGAACCGCATGAAGTCCACGCAGAAGGTGGAAAAGAAGAAGTCCTCCGGCATCGCCACCCTGCCCGGCAAGCTGACCGATTGCGAATCCGACGATATTTCGCGCAACGAGGTTTTCCTGGTCGAGGGCGATTCGGCCGGCGGCTCGGCCAAGCAAGGCCGCGACAAGGAAACCCAGGCAGTGCTGCCTTTACGCGGCAAGGTGCTGAACACCTGGGAAGTGGACCGCGACCAGCTATTCAAGAACAACGAAGTCCACGACATTTCGGTGGCCATTGGCGTCGACCCGCACGGCATCGAGCAGATCGACAGTGTCGACGTCTCCGGCCTGCGCTACGGGCGGATCATCGTGATGTCCGATGCCGACGTCGATGGCAGCCATATCCAGGTCCTGCTGTTCACCCTCTTCCTCAAGCACTTCCCGGCGCTGGTCGAGCGCGGCCATATCCACGTCGCCCAGCCGCCGCTGTTCCGCGTCGATGTCGAAGCGCGTGGTCACACCCGCAAGGTCTATTGCCTGGACGAAGCCGAAAAGCAACAGACGCTGCAGAAACTGGCCGATGAAGGAGTCTCGGAAAACAAGATCACCGTCTCCCGCTTCAAGGGCCTCGGCGAAATGAACCCCGACCAGCTCTGGGAAACCACGCTCTGCCCCGACACCCGCCGCCTGGTGCCGTTCCAGGCCAGCCGGGAAACCATCAAGGAAATGACCGCCACCTTCACGCTGCTGATGGGCAAAGGCGAAGCGGCCGGCCGCCGGGCGTGGATGGAAAAGGATGGCGGGCTGGTCGAAGCGGACGTTTAAACTACGGCAGTAACCCCGGCAACAGTCGGCATTCAGAAAGTGATCGATCACCCATGAGTACGATTCCCCGAGTTTCTGCATTACTCTTTTTTAGCCTCGCACCGCTGGCCGCGCTCGGCCAGTCGCTGGGCCAATGCCAGCGCATCGGGAATGATGCCAAACGCCTGGCCTGCTACGATGCGCTGACCAGCCCGGAGGAAGGCAGTCTCCACAGCGAAACGCCGCAAGACGCCCTGCTGCCAAGCGCCCAGAAAGAACCCGACAGTCGGCCTTCGCTGCTCGGCAGCGCCTGGGAACTCGACCCCGGGCAACGGGGACACATCCTGCGCATTCGCCCCTACAAGCCGGTCTATATCCTGCCCGGCTTCCATAACAGCAACCCCAACCGCTTCCCGGCCTCGCCGGCCGCCAGCCACGCCAGCACCTCGGCCGCCGACCTCAGCAACGACGAAGCCAAGCTCCAGATCAGCCTGAAAACCAAGCTGGGCGAAGACCTGTTCGGCGACAACGGCGACCTCTGGTTCGGCTATACCCAGACCTCGCGCTGGCAGGTCTATCACGGCGGCACCTCGCGCCCGTTCCGGGAAACCAACCACGAGCCGGAACTGATGTTGGTCTGGCGCACCGATTACGCACTCGGCGGCTGGCGCGGTCGTTATCTATCGTTTGGCATCAACCACCAGTCGAATGGCCGCTCACTGCCGCTGTCGCGCAGCTGGAACCGGGTCATGGCCTCGGTTGCGCTGGAAAAAAATGACTGGACGGTGACTTTCCGTCCCTGGTGGCGCATTCCGGAATCGGCCGACCAGGACGACAACCCGGATATTTCAAGCTATTTGGGCCGGGCCGACCTGCATCTGGTCAAGCGCTGGGGCGACCAGCAGTTCTCGGTACTGCTGCGCCACAGCCTGCAAAGTGGCCGGAACAGCCATGGCGCCGTGCAACTCGACTACGCCTTCCCGATTGCCGGCAGCTTGCGCGGCCATCTACAATGGTTTTCAGGCTACGGCGAAAGCATGATCGACTACAACCACCGCGCCAATTATTACGGCGTCGGTTTTTCCTTGCTGGAATGGTATTGAACGGTGGCGCCGGAAAATATCGCCGGCCGATTCAGTTAACCACCCCATAGCGGAGCACATCATGTCGAAAGCAGTCCCCTTTATCGTTGCCGCCATTACCATCGTCCTTGCCGTTGTCCTCAATCCCTCGCCGGAAAAGCACCGCGAAAAAATCAGGGAAGCCATTGCCGAACGCAGTCAGCTGGAACGGGTGCTCGGCATCGGCCACCTAACTTCGTTCGCCTCCCGCTACCACTCATTTGGTGTCGGTTCATACACCACGGTCAATGAGAAGCTGACTTCCGTTGGTGCGTTTGGATTGGTCTTTGTTACGGACTGAGCCACAGTTCGGCGGCTACGTGTCCTGCCGTACAGACGGCCAGTGAAAGCTGGCTGATCCTCTCTAGGATGCAGATCAAATATCGATTTTCAGCAACAAATACCATTTGACTGCAATCGACAGAGATTTGGCATTTTCACCACTAACGCCGAAAACAGCCGGCAAGGGGAGTTTTCGAACCAAGCAATACCCCGCGCCTGGTTCACGCCAACTCGGATGATCATGGGTTTCTATAGGAAACATAATGAAGTCCTTGCCGCCTCCCCTGGTCAGTGCGACCAACAAAGTGCCGACCGGCATTGCCGGTTTCGATGAAATAACCGGTGGCGGCCTGCCCCGCGGCCGCACCACGCTGCTGGTCGGCGGACCTGGCTCCGGCAAGACCATACTCGCCTTGCAATTCCTGACCCATGGCGCACGGGACTGCCGGGAGCCGGGCATCTTTGTCGCCTTTGAGGAAAGCTCGCAGCGGATCGTGGCCAATGCTGAAAGCTTCGGTTGGCAGCTGGCCACCTTGCAGAAAAAGAAACTCTTCTTCCTGGATGCCCAGCCGCCACCGGACCTGGTCCAGTCTGGCGACTTCGATCTGAGCGGCATGCTGGCGGTGCTCGAAGCCCAGATCAAGACCATGGGGGCGCGACGCATTGTCTTTGATGCCCTGGATGTCGTTCTGGCCTTGCTGCCGGACCCGGCCAAACGACGCCAGGAGATATACCGGCTGCACGCCTGGTTATTGTCGAGGGAACTGACCGGGATCATCACCGCGAAGGCCGGTGGTGATGACGATAGCACCGTCATCCAGCAACCTTTCGGCTTCATGCAATTCATGGTGGACTGCGCCGTGATCCTCAACCACAGCGTGGCGCAGGGGGTGTCGCATCGTAATCTGCGGGTACAGAAATATCGCGGCTCCAGCTTCGACGAAAATGAATCGCCATTCCTGATCGGCACCAGCGGACTGGTGGTCGACGCGGCGCACGCCCGCATCCGGGTTGATGCCAAAGTCAGCAACGAGCGAGTTTCGAGCGGCGTCGAGCGACTCGACACCATGCTCGGCGGTGGCTACTACCGGGGCGCCAGCATTCTGATTACCGGCTTCTCCGGCACCGCCAAGACCACCTTGAGCGGCGCCTTTGCCGAGGCGGCCTGCCGGCGCGGGGAGCGCACCCTGTTCGTCAGCTTCGATTCGGATCGCAACGAGGTCATCCGCAATCTGGCATCGGTCGGCATCCGGCTGGATCCTTATCTGGACAATGGCTGCCTGCATATGGTCTCGGCCCGCTCCATCGCCGGCAGCGAGGAAACCTATCTGGTGCGCATCAAGACGCTGGCCCAGCAACACGATGCCCGTTGCGTGGTGATCGACCCGGTATCCACCTGGTACAAATCCGGCGATGACCTGACCGCACAGAGTGTGGCGGACCGCTTGATCGACTGGTCCAAGGGCGACGGCATCACTCTGGTGTGCACCAGCCTGCTCGACGAGATGTCGAACCGGGCCGAAAGCGGCTCACCGTTGCAGATATCGGCCCTCGCCGATACCTGGATTCACCTCAACTACCTGATGCAGGCCGGCGAACGCAATCGCGGGCTGTCGATCGTCAAATCCCGGGGCACCGCCCATTCGAACCAGGTGCGCGAACTGATCCTGAGCGATTCCGGGGTAACGCTGACCGATACCTATACGGCCGGCGGCGAAGTCTTGATGGGCACGCTGCGCTGGGAAAAGGAACGCGCCGAACGCGTGGCCGCCGAGGCCGCCGAGGCCAATGCCAAGCTCAAGCGGGTCAGGCTTGATGCCGAAGAGGCCGAACTCGAGGTCCGGCTGAAGTCGTTGCAGACCGAACTCGTCGCCAAGCAGGTCGAGAAGGAATTGCTGGTCCGCTCGACGCAAAGCCACGAAGGCGAGTTGTCACGCGGCCGCACCCAGATGAAGGAATTGCGCGGTGCCGATGCAACGATTGCAGGCGGCAAGGAGGATTCGCCATGAACCGGCGCACGCACTTCAAGTTTCACCTCTATGTCGCTGGCGACGCGCCGAATTCGGCACAGGCAATTGCCAACCTGGCCACGTTCTGCCGGATTCACCTGGCAGAGCGTTACGAAATCGAAATTGTGGACGTCTTTCGGGAACCGAAGCGCGCCCTGGCCGAAGGCATTTTCATGACCCCGACGCTGATCGCCCTGACGCCGCCCCGGTCCGCAGAATCGTCGGCACCCTGAGTCATACGCAGACCGTACTGCTGGCCCTGGGTTTGGTCAGTCTCGCTGAATGAACCCGGCCCAACCCTCCGCTCCCAGCGACAGCAACGAAGAAATTCTGGCGCTGATCGAAACACTGCACTCGACCAGCCAGCGCCTGGAAGAACTGACGGCCGGTGAAGTGGACGGGGTGGCCGACCGCGAAGGCCGGACCTATCTGTTGCGCCACGTGCAGGAACAGTTGCGCAACACCGAAGCTGCCAAACAGGCGGCCATTCTCAACGCCTTGCCGGCCAATATCGCCTTGCTCGATACCCAGGCACGCATCATCGTGGTGAATGAGGCGTGGCGGCGCTTTGCCGACAGCAATGGGCTGCGTGATGCAAACTACGGCATCGGTGAAAATTACCTGGACACTTGCCTCAGGGCTCAAGGTGAAGACGCGACCGAGGCAGCTCAGGTCGCAGCTGGCATCAGCCGGGTGCTGGCTGGACAGGAACAGCATTTCACCATCGAATACCCCTGCCATTCGCCCAGCCAACAACGCTGGTTCGTGATGACCGTGTCGCCGCTGGTACGCGGCCAGCAAAACGGGGCCGTCGTGATGCACATCGACATCACCGAACGACGTCAGGCGGAAGAGGCGCTGCACGATTCCGAACTGGAACTGCGCACCATTTTCGACAGCGCCCTCGACGGCATCCTGGTGACCGAGATTGCCAGCGGCAAATTTCTCGCTGGCAATCCGGCCATCTGCCAGATGCTCGGCTACACGCGGGAGGAACTCGTCAATATCGGCATCGCCGATATCCATCCGAGACCGGAGGCCTCATCCGCCATCGCGCAGACCGATAGAATCCTCCACGGCGACATTCCTCTATCGACGGATACACGCATCCGGCGCAAGGATGCTTCGCTGTTTTACGCCGATATCACCAGAACGGCCATTCCCCTGGGCGGCAAGGACTGTCTGCTGAGCATGTTTCGCGACATCACCGAACGCAAGGCAGCGCAGGACAGAATCGCCCAGTTGAACCGCGTCTACGCCATGCTGAGCGGCATCAATACGCTGATCGTGCGCGTCCGTGACCGGGCCGAGTTGTTCCGGGAAGCTTGCCGGCTTGCTGTCGACGCGGGCGGCTTCCGGATGTCCCTGATCGCCGTCGTAGACAGCAGCGGGCTGATTGTCCCGGTCGCCAGCAGCGGCAAGAGTGACGCACTGGTCACCGCCATCACGACCATCCTGTCGTCGCCCGAGGATGCGCCAAAAACGCTGGTTGCCCGGGTCATCCGCGAGAAGACGACCATCGTTTCCAACGATTCGCAAAACGATCCGGCGGTCTTGTTCGCCAAGAATTACGCCGATTCCAGCATCCGTTCGATGGCCGTTTTGCCGCTCCTGGTGGCGGGTCAGGCCATCGGCGTGCTCGCCCTCTACGCCGGCGAGCCTGAATTGTTCCATGAAGAAGAGATGAGGCTGTTGACCGAACTGGCCGGTGACATCGCCTTTGCCGTCGATCATCTCGACAAGCAGGAGCGGCTCAATTATCTGGCCTACTTCGATGTCCTGACCGGGCTGCCCAACCGCACCCTGTTCTACGAGCGCCTGACCCAGGGCCTGGCCCTGGCGCGGCGCAATCAGACTCTGCTGGCGGTGCTGTCGGTCGACCTCGACAACTTCAAGACGGTCATCGACACGCTCGGCCATGGGGGCGGCGACCTTTGCCTGCAGGAGGTCGGGCGTCGCCTTGCCGCCTGCCTGCGTGACACCGACACCGTCGGCCGGATGAGCAGCGACAAGTTCGCCATCATCCTGCCCGAAATCGAGAATAGCGAGGCGGCGGCAAACGTCGCCCGCAAAGTGATCGCCAGCGGCCGCAAGGCTTACCAGATCGACGGCCACGAGCTGTTCGTCTCGGCCAGCATCGGTATCGCACTGTTCCCGGACGATGCTGACAACAGCGACGGCCTGGTCAGCAATGCCGACAGCGCGATGTATCGGGCCAAGGATCTGGGGCGCAATACCTACCAGTTCTTCACCGCGGAGATGAACCGCAACACCCAGGACAAACTGCGCCTGGAAGCCGATCTCCACTACGCGCTGCCCAGGGGCGAGTTCCTGCTCTATTACCAGCCCCAGGTCAGTTGCACCACTGGCAAGGTGACCGGCCTGGAAGCCTTACTGCGCTGGCAACATCCGCAACGCGGCCTGGTCGGGCCGAGCGACTTCATTCCGGCGCTGGAGACGACTGACCTGATCATCGACGTCAGCGCCTGGGTGCTGACCACCGCCTGCATCCAGGCACAGAACTGGCACGCGGCCGGGCTGGGCACGCCAACGATTGCCGTCAATGTTTCCGGCCGCCAGATGCTCGGCGACAGCCTGTACCAGATGGTGCGGGCGGCGCTCGATACCAGCGGGCTGGCCCCGGCCTATCTCGAACTGGAATTGACCGAGAGCCAGTTGATGAAGAATGCCGAGAACGTCATCGGCATCCTGACCCGCCTGAAGGCGATGGGGGTCAAACTTTCGGTGGACGATTTCGGCACCGGCTATTCCAGCCTGGCCTATCTGAAACGTTTCCCGATTGACAGCCTGAAGGTCGACCGCGCCTTCGTTCGCGACATCATCGCCGATCCGAACGATGTGTCGATCACCCGCGCCATCATCACCCTGGCCCACAGCCTGAACCTCAAGGTGGTTGCCGAAGGGGTCGAGACCGAGGGGCAACTGGGCCTCCTGATCGCCAATTATTGCGATGAAATCCAGGGCTACTATTTCAGCTGGCCGCTACCCGCCGAGGAAGCAACCGCCCTGCTGCGCACCGGTCGCTCACTGGACAGCCGGATGCTGGGCGGCATGAAACGAAGCCGCACCTTGCTCCTGGTCGACGACGAGGTGAACATTCTCGCGTCGCTGAAGCGACTGTTGCGGGCCGATGGCTACCAGATCCTTACCGCGTCTGGCGCCGAGCAAGGGCTGGAATTGCTGGCCAGACACCGGGTTGACGTCATCGTATCCGACCAGCGCATGCCAGGCATGAGCGGCGTCGAGTTCCTGCGCCGGGTCAAGGTGCTGCATCCGGCGACGATCCGTCTGGTGCTGTCGGGATATACAGACCTGCAGACCGTGACCGACGCCATCAACGAGGGTGCGATTTACAAGTTCCTGACCAAACCCTGGGACGATAGCCACCTCCGTGCCAACATCCAGGAAGCCTTCCGCGCCAAGGAGATGGCCGACGAGAATCGCCGCCTGCACAGCGAAGTGCTCCAGGCCAACAGCCAGATCACAGAAGCCAGCCAGCAGTTGCAAAAGCTGCCGGCAAGCCCCCTCCCGTCGGGCGATACACCGGCAGAATGAAGCAGGCTTTGTGTTGCCGGCCAAACCGTGGTCTGATTCGGCTCTGAATCATTTGCCGCAAGCCGCTGAAACCCAAACACACCCATGAAAACCCCGAAAAGACTCACCACACTCGTTGAAGAAGGCCTTGTAGACGAGGTGCTTGGGCAGTTGATGAGCGGCAAGGAAGCCACCGTCTATATCGTTCGCTGCGGCGAGCACATCCGTTGCGCCAAGGTCTACAAGGAAGCGAACCAGCGTAGTTTCCGCAAGGCGGCTTCCTACCAGGAGGGCCGCAAGGTCAAGAACAGCCGGCAGGCGCGCGCCATGGAGAAAGGCAGCCGCTACGGGCGCCAGATGCAGGAAGAGGTCTGGCAGAACGCCGAGGTCGATGCCTTGTACCGGCTGGCCGCGGCCGGCGTCCGGGTGCCGCAGCCGCATATCTGCTTCGAGGGCGTGCTGCTGATGGATCTGGTGACAGATGCCGACGGCAACGTGGCGCCGCGCCTTAACGATGTTGCCCTGAGCGAGGAAGTGGCGCTCGAATACCACGCCCTGCTGGTCAATCAGGTGGTACGCATGCTGTGCGCCGGGATCATTCACGGCGACCTCTCCGAATACAACATTCTGGTCGCCGCCGACGGGCCGGTCATCATCGACCTGCCGCAGGCCATCGATGCCGCGGCGAACAGCATGTCCGCCGAGATGCTGGAGCGCGACGTGATCAATCTGCGCAGCTACTTCAGCGCCTTCGCGCCGGCGCTCAAGGACAGCCAGTACGGCAAGGAAATCTGGGGCCTCTACGAGAGCGGCACACTGCAACCCGATCAGGTCCTGACCGGTCAGGTCGTCCTCGACGAACATCTGGCCGACGTCGAGGCGGTCCTCTTCCAGGTCGAAGAGGCGATCAAGGAAGATGAAATTCGCCGGATGTGCCGGTAAGGCCAAAAAAACCAGCCTTGCGTCGTCATTTGATAGAAAATTGGCGCCCGCCCCATTGGCGAACAGCACGCCCGGAAACTGCATGAAATATCAACACCTCGAAGCCGCCAGCGCTGCTGCCAAGCCGCTGAACACATCAAGAGCGGTTGCCCTGCTCGGCCGTACCCTGCTGGCGGCCTGTATCCTCAGCCTGGCCGGCTGCACAGCGCTCTTTCCCGGCAAACCGACCCCGCCGCCGACCCTGGCGGTGCACAAGCCGAAAGTCGCATTCGCCCTGGGCGGCGGCGCGGCGCGCGGCTTCGCCCATATCGGCGTGATCAAGATGCTGGAATCGCAGGGCATCGTCGCCGATTACGTGGTCGGCACCAGCGCCGGCGCGGTCGTCGGCGCGCTCTACGCCAGCGGCAACGACGCCTATGCGATGCAGAAAATTGCCCAGCAGCTCGACGAGAAAATCTTCGCGGACTGGACCTTGGGCGGCCGCGGCATCCTGAAGGGCGAAGCGCTCCAGGACTTCATCAACCAGCATCTGCACAACCGCCCGCTGGAAAAGCTCAACAAGCCCTTCGCCGCCGTCGCCACCGACCTCAAGTCCGGCGAGCGCGTGGTCTTCCGCACCGGCGACACCGGCCTCGCCGTGCGCGCCTCGGCCGCGGTACCCGGCGTCTTTCAGCCCACCCAGTTCGGCGGCAGGAGCTATGTCGACGGCGGGCTGACCAGCCCGGTCCCGGTTCGGGCGGCGCGGGAGATGGGCGCCGACTTCGTGATCGCGGTGGACATTTCCGCCATCCCCGACGGCCAGCCGGTCGATAGCCTGACCAGCATCCTGTGGCAGACCACCACCATCATGGGCGGCCTGATCGGCAAAACAGAGCTGCGCGATGCCGACATCGTCATCCGCCCCAACCTGCCCTACGTCAAATCCTGGGATTTCACCGCCCGCCACGACGCGATCATGGAAGGCGAGCGCGCTGCCCTTGCCGCCCTGCCCATGATCCGCCAGAAGCTCGCCCGCTGACGCCGCCGCTACCTGGCGGCGCGCAGGCTCCCCGAATAATCCCGGGCGTATTGCGCGCTAGCCTCGTCCAGCACCTGGGCGATCCGCTCGCTGCTCGTCGCGACATGCTGCGCCGCCCGGCCGTCGCCCCGGTTGCCCTGGTTCAGCTGGCTGATCGCCAGCTCGAAAAAGATCCACTGGTTCTTGGCCAGCGCAATCGCCTCCCGGCTGGCCGAGGTATTCTCGCGGGCCGTATCCAGCTCGTGCAGACCGGCGCTAAACTCCTTGCGCGCCTGCGCGATATCGATCAGCACCCCCTGCGACTTGTCGCCCGCCTGGGCTAGCAAGTAGAGCCGGGCCAGCCGCTGGGAGAGCATATTCAGCCGCGAGGACAGATCGAGCAGGCGGCCAACCGGCGTTTCCGCCTCGGCCTCGATCAGCATCGCCAGCTTGCCGGTGTGGATCATCAACTCATCGGCCAGCTGATTCACGCGCTCGATCGCGGCCCGGCCGGAGTTGCTCTTCAGGGTGGCGCGCAATTCCAGCCAGATCTCCTGGCAACGGCCATGGACGCGCTGAACATTCGGTTTCCGGGCATAGCGGGCTAGGCGGGCAAGTTCACCGTCGATTTCAAGAGCGGCCTCCCCGATCTGCCGCGAAGCCACCGGCGCGGCCATACCCATGGCTGCCTGCTGATAGAGCTTGGCCAGCCGTTGCGACTGCATGCGCAGGCGCCCGGCGCCGGCAATATCCTGGGCAATCAGGCCGGGGTCGCCGGAGGTGGCGGCCTGGGCGGGCGGTATCGCGAAAAGGACGAGGGCAAAAATGGCGGCGGACAAGGCACGGCCGAAAAGACAGGATCGCAGCATCGGGCAACGGGGTTATCGAGATAAAGAGATAGCCATTTAAGCACCCCAAGATTTCACGCCCTTTACAAGCCAGCCGCTTCCCCTATCATTCGCCCCACCATGCCCGCCTCCCCCATTCGCGTCCTCTCCGTCATCCCGCCGATGACGCAGCTCAACACCCCCTACCCGTCGACCGCCTACCTGACTGGCTTCCTGCGTTCGCGCGGGGTCGATGCGGTGCAGGAAGACATCGCCCTGGCCCTCGTCCTCGAACTGTTTTCGCAGGCCGGCCTGCAGGCGATCAGGAAGCACGTCGAGGCCATACCGGCGCGCAAGCGCTCGCCGGTGGTGGCCGGCTTCGCCGCGCAGTTCGACCGCTATCTGGCTACCGTCACGCCGGCCGTCGCCTTCCTGCAGGGCGCCGACCCCTCGATCGGCCACCGCATCTGCGGCCGCAATTTCCTGCCCGAGGGGCCGCGCTTTGCGTCGCTCGACAACTATATCGACGATGACGGTGGCGACCCGCTGGCCTGGGCCTTCGGCTCGCTTGGTGTCCAGGACCGGGCGCGCCATCTGGCGACCCTCTACCTCGACGATCTCGCCGACGTGCTGCGCGAAGCCGTCGATGGCCGCTTCGAATTCGTCCGCTACGCCGAATCGCTGGCCCGCAGCCAGCCGACTTTCGAGCCGCTGGCTAGGGCGCTGGCAGCCCCGCCAACCCTGGTCGACGACACGCTGCAAGATCTGACCCTGGCCGCCATTGAACGCCATCGCCCCGCCATCGTGCTGCTGTCGGTGCCCTTTCCCGGTTCGGTCTATGCCGCCTTCCGCATCGCGCAGACGATCAAGGCCAGGCACCCGGCCATCGTCACCGTACTCGGCGGCGGCTGGGTCAATACCGAACTGCGCGAACTCAAGGAAGCCCGCGTCTTCGACTATTTCGACTACATCACCCTCGACGACGGCGAGCAGCCGATCGTCGCGCTGCTCGAACACCTCGCCGGCCAACGCCTGCGCCTGAACCTGGTGCGCACCTTCACCCGCGTCGACGGCCAGGTCCGCTATTTCAACACCGGCGAAGCCGACATCCCGTTCGCCGACGTCGGCACCCCGACCTGGGACGGCCTGCCGCTCGGCCGCTACCTCTCGCTGCTCGACATGCTCAATCCGATGCACCGCCTATGGTCGGACGGGCGCTGGAACAAGCTGACCGTGGCGCATGGCTGCTACTGGAAGAAATGCAGCTTCTGCGACGTCAGCCTCGATTACATCGGGCGCTACGACGGCGCCCCGGCCGCCTTGCTGGTCGACCGCATCGAGGAAATCATTGCCGAAACCGGCCAGAGCGGCTTCCATTTCGTCGACGAAGCGGCCCCGCCCAAGGCCCTGAAGGCACTGGCCGACGAACTGCAGAAGCGCAACCGGGCGATTTCCTGGTGGGGCAACATCCGCTTCGAGAAATCCTTCACCCCGGAACTCTGCAACCAGCTGGCCGACAGCGGCTGCATCGCCGTCTCCGGCGGCCTGGAAGTCGCCTCCGACCGCCTATTGAAGCTGATGAAAAAAGGCGTCTCGGTCGACCAGGTGGCCCGTGTCACCCGCGCCTTCAGCGAAGCCGGCATCCTCGTCCACGCCTACCTGATGTACGGCTTCCCGACGCAGACCGTACAGGACACCGTCGATGCCCTGGAATACGTCCGCCAGCTCTTTGCCGAAGGCTGCATCCAGTCCGGCTTCTTCCACCGCTTCGCGTGCACCGTGCATTCGCCGGTCGGCCTCAACCCGGCCGAATACGGCATCAAATTGAAGCCGCTGCCTCCGATCAGCTTCGCCACCAACGACGTCGAATTCATCGACCCGACCGGCGTCGACCACAGCGCCCTGGGCGTCGCCCTCAACAAGGCGCTCTACAACTACATGCACGGTATCGGGCTGGATGAGGATGTGCGCAGCTGGTTTTCTGGAAATACGCCGAAACCACGCGTGCACCGCTATTTCATTTCGCGGGCCTTGTCGGCGCAGCGCTAGAAGGTACGGGCGGAACTCAGGCAGGCGCCAGCGTTTGCAATGTCGCCACAATCTCCGCAAACAGCGGGCGCGCCTCGACTTTTTCCTCGGCGCAGGCTGTCTGCAGTCCGGTCAGCGCTTTCAGCAAATCAGACGCGTGGACCGGAACAACGCAGCGCTCAAGCAACTCATCCAGCAAACAGGCAAAGGCTCTGACCTCAATGCGTTGCAGCGCTTCGGCCAGCGGCCGATCATCCGGGGCGAAGAACGAGGCGGCACCGAAATCGCCAAGCAAGGCCTGGCCGTCGCCCGCATGCAGAATGTTGTGGGCGTACAGGTCGCCATGGACGATACCCAGCGCATGCAGGTGGCTGGCGGCGGAAGCGATGCCGAGGACAAGGCGCATCGCCGAGTCCAGGGTAAAACGGGTGTTGTCGTGATAAACATCCCGCGTGCAGGACTCCAGGCTGGGCGGTCCGGCCAGATTGCTGAAGCCGCGCTCGATCAGCGCCATCACCAGGCCATCGACATTTTCCGGATGGCCGTCGATCCTGCCGAGCATGGGGATCAGATTGGGATGAGATCCGGCCCCAATGCAGGCGGCCATTTCGTTTTGCGGCAGACCGTCGCTCGTTAGGGCGCCCTTGAACAATTTCACCGCCACCGGCTGCGATCCGTCGCCATGCTGCCATTCCGCCTCGTGAATCACGCCCGAGGCGCCCTCGCCCAAGCGGTGCAGGATCTGTAGCTGGCTCCAGGTAATACTGCCGATCGGCGTCTGCGCCGACGCGACATTTTCACAGAACGGATTACCGGCGTAAGCCAGCCAGGACAAACGCGGCAAGGAGAACAGCCACTCGGGCAGCGCGGAAAGCTGGTTGGCGGCGATCCGCAGCAATTCCAGACGCCGGCAATTGGCCAGCTCCGGCGGCAAAGCCTGCAACCGGTTGCCGGCCAGCATCAGCTTCTGGAGTTGGGCACAGCGGCCCATTTCAGCCGGCAGTTCGTCGATCCGGTTATCGGTCAGGATCAGCCAGCGCAGCGCCGAGGGTAGTGCGGCGGCAGAGACGGTCCGGATCTGATTGGCCTTGAAACCGATCATGCCGAGTTGGGCGCATTGCCCGAGAACCTCGGGCAGCTCGGTGAACTGGTTGTCCGAGCAGAACAGAATGCGCAGCTTGTGCAGCCGTGGCAGCTCGTCTGGCAGCGACGAGAGCGCATTCCCCGACAGATCGAGGATTTCCAGCGTATCGGCCAGATCAAAAATCTCGCGCGGGAATTCGCTCAGGCCACAGGCCAGCTTAAGTCGCCGGCACCCGGCCAGTTCCCCGGCGCACAGTTGTTCAAGGGTATTCAAGGGCATTCACATAACGTAAGAAGGCCCGCGCTGGGCGGGCCTTCTCTGTCAAAAAAAGCGACTGGCGTGGCGTTACAGCAGTTCGGCCGGGATATTACCGCCGTTCTGAGCCAATTTCTGCAGCACGGTCTTGTGCAGCCACATATTCATCTGCGCCGAATCGCCCATCTTCTCGGCGGGGCAGCCCAGTTCGGATGCCAGCTCCTTGCGCGCTGCTAGGCTGCTGTCCAGACCGAGCAGTTTCAGCAGATCGACGATCGATACCTTCCAGTTGAGTTTTTCGCCATGGGCACTCGCCAATGCCTCCAGCTTGGCCACGACATCAACGCTGCTGATTGCCACCGGGACCGGGGCCGCTGTGGTTTCGGCGGCACCAGGTGCGGCGGCGACTGCCTCTTCCTTTTTGTCGCCAAAACCGAGTTTGGCCAGGATATTGCTAAAGATTCCCATATAAGTTCCTTTAATTTCAGAGATTTATTGAAAACTCAGCGCTGTCCAAGACCATGCTGAACGTTTGTTCATGGTAGCCCCCTTGCGAGGGGGCGTCACCAATTTTATGCCGAAAGATTTGTGTTCTTCTGCCATCAGGTACCCCGCTTGCACCAACCCAATCTGGCTGCAAGCCGGCCAGATGAACTGGCACGCGACCGGCTCACTCTTCTGCCCCCCACGCATGGTCAGCCAACGGTTTTTGTCGCAAAATCAGGATTCCATCGTCCTTACTCCGGCAGGCTTCCGATGAACGATCATGATGAATTGGCGCTGCATCTGCGCCGCAACCGCCTGACGCGCCGCCAGGTGCTCTGCCTGTTCGGCGCCGCCGCCCTCTCCGGTTGTGCCAGCTCGCCGACCGGTGGCGGTGCGATTCTGGTCGGCCTGAGCGAGGACGAGGAAAAGGCCGTCGACCAGAAGGTCGGGCCGCAACAGTTCTCACAGGACCTCGGGGCGGTGCAGGACGCTTCCCTCAACCGCTATCTGGGCGATGTCGGCCGCCGGCTGGATGCCAACACCCATCGCCCGCAGATGCCCTACTCTTACCGCGTGCTCAACGCCAATTACGTCAATGCCTACACTTTCCCCGGCGGCGCCATGGGGGTGACGCGCGGCATTCTCGTCGAGCTCGACAACGAGGCCGAACTGGCCGCCCTGCTCGGCCACGAACTGGGCCACGTCAATGCCCGGCACGCGGCGCAACGCCAGGGTCAGGCGATGGTCGCGCAGGTCGCGATGACCGGGGCCAATATCATCGGCAGTGCCGCCGGCTATGGCGGGCTGGTAGACGTCGGCACCAAGCTCGGCGCCAGCGTGCTGCTCTCCAGCTATTCGCGCGACAACGAACGCGAGGCCGATAGCCTGGGGCAGGAATACATGGTGCGCGCCGGCTACCCGGCGAGCGGCATGGTCGGCCTGCAGCAGCTGCTGGTCGATCAGCAGAAAAGCTCGCCCGGCATGCTGCAAACCATGTTCTCGACGCACCCGATGAGCAGCGAGCGCCGCGACACGGCCCGCCAACTGGCCGAAAGCAAGTACGCCGCGAGCAACAAGCGCGATCCGGGCCGCGAGCGCTTCATGGACAGCACGGCCGATCTGCGCCGCATCAAGCCGTGTATCGACGCCTGCCAGAACGGCGAAACCGCAATGGCGTCCAAGCAGTACGCCAAGGCCGAGGAGCAGTTCCGGCTGGCGCTGAAAGCCACGCCGCGCGACTACGCGGCCAATGTCCTGATGGCGAAATGCCTGTCGGTACAGGACAAGGACGCCCAGGCCCTCGACTACGCCCGGACGGCAACCCGGATCTACCCGCAGGAAGCCCAGGCACACAAGCTGGTCAGCGTTCTGGCGCTCGGCCAGCGCGACCCGGCGCTGGCCTACGACCACCTCGATCGCTACGACCGCCTGCTGCCGGGCAATGCCGGCATCACTTTCCTGAAGGGCGTAGCGCTCGAAGGCATGGGCAAGCAACCGGAAGCCGCCGGCCAGTATGCGGCCTACCTGCGCAGCACCCGCCAGGGCAAGGCGGCAGACTATTCGCAGAGCCGCCTGAAGAGCTGGGGCTATCTGAAATAGCCCGGCCCGCGCGGCTAACGGCCGCCGTAGCCGAGCAGCCGCTGGTCGACGATGCGCCGGGCGACGCCTTCGGGAACACTGCCCTGCCAGTCATTGCGGCCGCCTTGCAGGCTGGCCAGGACTTGCCGGGCATCGATATGCAGGTGGCTGTCGTCCACCGGTTCGACGGCGAGCAGCTTGGTATTTTCGACGAGGTGGGCGAGCAGATGGCGCAGGTTGGCGGGCACCTCGACATTGGCCAGCGTGATCAGTTCGGCGCCTTGGGCGGCGCTCAGGCGCACCGGGTAGACGTAGACGTGGGTGTTGTCCGGGAAGAGTTTGCCGAAGGCTTCGAGGATGCCGCCTTCCAGGCTGTCGTAGAATTTTTCGTCGAACAGGACCTCGAATTCGCGCACCGAGAGCACGATGCCGATCGGCTTCGGCGTGTAGCGCCGGAGATAGGCCCGTAGCCGGAAATAGCGCACGTAGTCCGAGATCATCACCGTGTAGCCCTGCGAGGCGAGCAGATCGAGACGGGCCAGGAAGTCGGCACCATCCACCCGGTCGCCGCTGAGCAGCGAGCTCAGGGTGATTTCGGCGAGCGAGACGATCTCGCTCTCGTCGACGGCGGCG
This sequence comes from Dechloromonas sp. A34, assembly GCF_026261605.1. Taxonomy (NCBI): domain Bacteria; kingdom Pseudomonadati; phylum Pseudomonadota; class Betaproteobacteria; order Rhodocyclales; family Azonexaceae; genus Dechloromonas; species Dechloromonas sp. A34. Next base: position 2,909,036 of record NZ_CP102486.1, on the reverse strand, counting down.
AGCTGGCTGAACTGCTTGAGGCCGGCCGAGATCATGTCGACGTCGATACAGGTCACCGGCTTGAAGTCGCCACGCATCACCATCACCGGCTTGCCGTGGAAGAGGTCGCCGGGGACGACGACGTTGCCGTCAGGATTGAAGACCACGGCCGGCGTCAGCTGGCTGCGGATCAGATGCAGGTTCATCAGGCGGTTTTCGACTTCTTCGAAATGCGGTCCGCTGAAGTGGATCAGGTCGATTTCGATGCGTTCCCGGCCCAGACCGTCGGCCAGGCCCTCGATGATCCATTCCGGCTGTTCGTGATTGAAGTAGGCGCCGTGGATCACATTCACGCCGAGGATGCCGAGCGCATCCACCTGGTGGGCGTTGTCGTTGTCGAGCATGCGGACATGCAGGATCACGTCGCTGGGCGCCGCGCCGGGGTGCAGTTGCAGGCGGATGCCGATCCAGCCGTGGCATTCGTTCTTCTGCTTGAAGCTGCGCGCGGTGACGGTGGCCGCGTAGGCGAAGAAGGTGGTGTTCTTGGCGCGCAACGGGGCCAGATGGTTGACCACCTGGCTGAATTCGGTGTCCAGCATCTGCAATAGCCGGTCGCGGCTGACATAGCGGCTGACGTGGCCGTAGATGTCGTCGCTGATCGCCATGTCGTAGGCTGACATGGTCTTGGCGATGGTGCCGGCGGCGGCTCCGACCTTGAAAAAGCGGCGCGCCACTTCCTGGGCGGCGCCGATTTCGACGATGGAGCCGTACTTGTATTTGTCGAGATTGACGGCCAGGGCCTTCTGGTCGGTGGTGAGGGTGGTGTCGCGCTGGAGCATGGTGCCTTCTTGATCCGATAAGGTTTGCATTCAGGAACGAGAACCGCAGCTCGCTGCGGGACAACAGGTTCCGCTAGCGTACCCGCGCCCGCAGGCTAAAGGAAGGGCCGATCAAGCATTCGGATGGCCGCGCCGGATCAGCCACTTGCGGGCCTCTTCGGCCAGGCCGAGGAAAAGCGCGAATGGCATCGCGTAGAGAAAAACCTCAGCCGGCAACGGGGCGGTGCCGAACAGGCGATTGCCCCAAGGTGTATAGAGAATGACCAGCAGCAACGCCACCTCGCTGGCCAGCCCGGCCAGCAGCCAGCGATTTTCGAGCAGCGGGAAATGCCAGGCCGGCAGCCGGGGATGGCGGCAGACGAAGAGATTGACCATCTGCGCCAGCACGATGGCCATCAGGCAGGCCGAGGTCGCCTGTAGGTAGCGCGGGTCGCCGAGGGCCAGGGTTTCGCCGTATTGCCAGCCGAAGCCATGGAGCACGAAGAAGAAGCTCGCCATCGCGCCCAACGCTTCGAGCGGGCCGAGGAAAAGATAGGCACGCGCCAGCAGCGCACCGGAGAGCAGGCGTTCGCCGCGCGGCCGGGGTGGGCACTGCATGATGTCGGGCGACGGCTTTTCGGCGCCGAGCGCGATGGCCGGCAGCATGTCGGTGCCGAGATCGACGGCGAGGATCTGGATCACGGTCAGCGGCAGCGGGATGCGGAAGAGCACGAAAGCCAGATAGGGAATCAGCTCGGGGATGTTCGAGGTCAGGATGTAGGTGATGAACTTGCGGATATTTTCATAGACCGCCCGCCCCTCCTCGATGGCATTGACGATGGTGCCGAAGTGGTCGTCGAGGAGCACGATGTCGGCTGCCTCGCGCGCCACGTCGGTGCCCGACAGCCCCATGGCGATGCCGATATCGGCCATGCGCAGAGCCGGCGCGTCGTTCACCCCGTCGCCGGTGACCGCCACGATTTCGCCCTTGGCCTGCAGGGCCTGGACGATCAGCATTTTCTGCTCGGCGCTGACCCGGGCGAAGATGATTTCCGGCGCCTCGAGGGCGATCTGCAGTTCGGCGGCGCTCATCTGGCGCACCGCATCGCCGGTCAGCACGCGCGGTGTCGCGCTGCGAATCAGATCGACTTCGCGACCGACGGCCAGCGCCGTCGTCGGGTGGTCGCCGGTGACCATGATGACGCGCAGCCCGGCCGTATGGCAGCGCCCGACCGCCGCGTGCACATCCGGTCGGGGCGGGTCTTCGAGGCCGATCAGGCCGCACAGGGCGAGCCCTTCTTCGCCCGGCGCTTCGCCGGCAGCCAGCGGCTTCCAGGCGCAGGCCAGCACGCGCAGGCCGCGGCTGGCCAGGTCTTCATGGGCAAGACGGAAGCGTTCGCACGCATCGCTGTCGAAAGGCCGCACGGTATTGCCTTCGAGCCAGGTCGTGCACAGCGCCAGCACATTCTCCGGCGCCCCCTTGCAGAGCAGCACGCCGCTGCCATCTGCCTCCCGGCTATAGACCGACATCCGCCGCCGTTCGGCGTCGAAGGCGATCTCGCCGGCGAATTGCCATTGCATCGGCATTTCGCCGGCGAACTGCCAGAGGGCGATTTCCATCGGATCGCCGCTCGGCTGGCCGTCGCTGAATTTCAGGCTGTGGCAGAAACGGGCGACGGCGCGCAGATGCGGCTCGCGCGCCGCCGGCCAGCGTTCGGCGGCAAGATGGTGGCGGCCGCCGGCATACCACTCGCGCACCGCCATCCGGTTCTGGGTCAGGGTGCCGGTCTTGTCGGTCAGGATCACCGTCGCGCAGCCCATGGTCTCGACCGCCGGCAGATGGCGGACCAGCGCATTGCGCCGGGCCATGCGCTGGGTAGCCAGGGCGAGCGACAGCGTGACCGTGGGCAGCAGCCCTTCCGGTACATTGGCGACGATGATGCCGATGGCGAACATCAGGTTGACCCAGAAATTGAGGCCGATAGCCTGGCCGAGCAGAAAGAAGGTGACGCCGAGGCCGAGCGCCATCATCGCGACCAGCCGCGAAACGCGGCGGATTTCAGCCTGCAGCGGTGACTCGGTATCGCCGGTGCTCTGCGTCAGGTGGGCGATATGGCCGAACACTCTGTGCGCATGCCGGTGGCGTACACCACGGCGCAACCCTCGCCGGAGACCACCAAAGTGCCGGCCAGCAGCAGGCAGTGGGCGGCCAGCGGGTCGAGCGCCGCGGCCGGCTCGGCGGCTTCGCTGCGCGCTTTGGGATAGGTTTCGCCGGTCAGCGTTGACAGGTTGACGCGCAGGCTCCAGCTTTCGATGAGGCGGCAATCGGCCGGTACCTTGGCGCCTTCGGCGAGCAGCAGGATATCGCCGGGCACCAGTTGATCGGCGGCAATATCCATCTCGCGCCCGTCGCGCCGTACCTTGACCTGCTGCGGCAAGAGTTTTTCCAGCGCGGCCAGCGCCTGCTCGGCGCGATGGCTCTGCCAGAAGGAAAAGCTGCCATTGACCACGATGACGCCGACGATGGCCAGGCCCAATTCGAACATGCCCTGCCCCGGTTCGAGCGTGGCCGCAGTAAAGGCCAGCGCGGCGGCAAACCACAGCACAGGACCAGTGCGAAAAAATGGATGAATTCGCCGAGCAGGCTGAGCCATGGTGACTTTCGCGCCACGGCTTCGACCCGGTTGGAGCCGAATTCGCCCAGACGCCGCGCCGCCTCCTTCCCGGACAGCCCGTCGCGGCCGCTGTCCAGCGCGGCCAGCGCCGCGGCAGGCTGCAATCGGGCGATCTGCATGCCGGTATGTTCCATGGCCTTGCCTGACTCCTGGGGCACGATATGACAGTAATATCAAGCGCCGGGCGCGCCGTCTAGCGGATTGCCCACGTAAGCGAACGAAAGTGCCGCCACCGTGATAGATTTGCCGACGACGCGCGGCAGTCGTTGTCCGCCGCCAGGCCCGGGGACCGCAGTTTGCGGACAATGCTCCGCTACTTTCTGTACGATCTTGAACATGCACCCGATTTCAATCTGTCTGCTGGCGATCTGGCTCTGGGGCCTGGCCACACCCGCCAGGGCGCTGCCGACGGCGCCGCTGCAGGTGCTGAACACCTACATTGAAGGCAGCGGTCAGTGCTCGGAAAATCTGGTCGAATGGAACCGTAAGTACAACGCCCGAACCATCTCCGGCGAGGTGTCCCGGGTCTTCTACTATCGCGCCATTGCGCTGCAGGAATGGGGAACCTGCGGCCGCCCCTACTTCAAGAAGGTGTTCGGCGAACTGCAGAAGATCTGGCTCATCTTTGTCCAGGGCAAGGTTTCGGAAGCCGAGATCACCGCCAAGGAGGCCGAAGTTATCAACTTGTTGTTCTCGGCGCTGGCGGCCGGTAGCGAAGGTGGCGAGATGGTCGAGCGTTACGAGCAACTGACCAATGGGCGCCTGATGAATCTGGAGCCCGAGCGGCAATATTTCAATTGCACCTTTTTTGCCGAAAAGGTGCGCTGCGCCGACTAAGCCTCGCCAGACTTTGCGTCTGCGGGAATATTTGCCGGGATGATCAAACGCGTGTTGTGGCGAGAGGCAAAGCGCGTAACAATTCGGCCTCAAAATTTAACCCCCCGCGCGCGCCGATGAGCCCTTATCGGATTTGCAGGACACCATGACCGACCAATTGAATCTCTTCGACCCGAACGCCAAACTGGAAACCACCGAATCCGAGCCGGCGGCTATGCCCCCGCCCTGGCGCCGGAACTGTCAGACGGCTTGCCGCCTGACTTGCCACCCGCCGCCGGCGCACCGGCCAGCGACATTCCCTCGCCGGCCGACTACGCCGCACGCCGCTACCTCGAATACGCGATGAGCGTCGTCACCGGCCGCGCCCTGCCCTCGGCCGCCGACGGCCAGAAGCCGGTGCAGCGCCGGATTCTCTACGCCATGCACCGGATGGGCCTGTACAAGAGCCCGCGCCATGTAAAGTCGGCGCGCGTCGTCGGCGATGTCATCGGCAAATACCACCCGCACGGCGACTCCTCGGTGTACGACGCGATGGTTCGCATGGCCCAGGACTGGAGTCTGCGTTACCCGATCGTCGATGGCCAGGGCAATTTCGGCTCGCGCGATGGCGACAACGCCGCCGCCATGCGCTACACGGAAACCCGGCTGACGCCGATCGCCGAGCTACTGCTCGCCGAACTCGACGAAGGCACAGTCGACTGGAAACCGAACTACGACGGGGCCAACGACGAACCGGCCCTGCTCCCGGCCCGCCTGCCTTTTGCGCTGTTGAACGGCGCCTCCGGCATCGCGGTCGGCATGGCCACCGAAATCCCGGCCCACAACCTGCGTGAAGTGGCGAACGCCGCCGTCAGCCTGATCCGCAACCCGGATTTCAGCGAAGACGAGGTGCTGGCGCTGATTCCCGGCCCGGACTACCCGGGCGGAGCGCAGATCATCTCGTCGCCCGAGGAAATCGCCGCCATCTACCGCGGCGGCCGCGGCAGCCTGCGCGTCCGTGCCAAGTGGAAGATCGAGAACCTGGCCCGCGGCCAGTGGCGGCTGGTGATCACCGAACTGCCGCCGGGCGTATCGACCGCCACCGTGATGTCGGAGATCGAAGCCTGCTCCAACCCGGTGGCCAAGGAAAAGGCCGGCAAGAAGGTCTTTACGCCGGAGCAACTGAACCTCAAGGCAGCCTTCCTCTCCGCCATTTCGGAAAGCGGCGTGCGCGACGAGTCGGGCAAGGAGCATGCGATCCGCCTGGTCATCGAACCGGCTTCGTCGCGCCAGGGCCAGGACGATCTGGTGCGCATGCTGCTCGCCCACACCAGCCTGGAAACCAATGCGCCGATCAACCTGACGGTGCTCGGCGTCACCGGCACGCCACGCCAGGCCTCGCTCTACAGCATGATCGCCGAATGGTGCCGCTTCCGCCTGGCCACTGTCGAACGCCGCACCCGCCACCGCCTGACCGCCGCCGAGAAGCGTATCCACATTCTCGAAGGCCGGCTGGCCGTGCTGCTCGACATCGACAAGGTGATCAAGGTCATCCGCGAATCGGACGACCCCAAGGCCGACCTGATGGCGCATTTCAAGCTGTCGGAAATCCAGGCCGAAGATATCCTCGAAATCCGCCTGCGCCAGCTGGCGCGGTTGGAAGGCATCAAGATCGGCGACGAACTGGCCAAGCTGCGCGAGGAAGCGGCCGGCCTGAACAAGCTGCTTAGTTCCGAAGAAGCCCTGCGCGCCTGCGTCGCCAGCGAAATCGAGGCTGATGCCAAGAAATACGGTGACGACCGCCGGACGCTGATCGAGACCGATGCCAAGGTCACGATGTCGGACGCCAAGACGGTGTCCATCGTCGATGAACCGACGACGCTGATCGTCTCCAAACACGGCTGGCTGCGTTCGCGTCAGGGCCACAACATCGACCCCACACAACTGACTTTCCGTTCCGGCGACAGCCTGCTCGCCTGCCTGCCCTGCCGGACCGTGGACAACCTGATCCTGCTCGACACCAAGGGTCGCGCCTATTCGATTCCGGCCTCCGACATTCCCGGCGGCAAGGGCGACGGCATCCCGGCCACGTCGCTGGCCGACTTCCAGGACGGCGGCAAACCCTGTCTCGCCATGGCGATCAAGAACGACGCCCGCTATCTGGTTGCGGCCAGCGGCGGCTACGGTTTCCGCTGCCAGGGCAGCGACTTCCTGTCGCGCGGCAAGGCCGGCAAGGCCTTCATGACGCTGCCCGACGACGAACTGCCGGTCGTTTTCGCACCGGCGCCGGAAGGCGAAATTGCCTGCATCACCAAGGATGGCCGGGCGCTGGTCTTCAGCGTCGAGGAAATCCGCCTGCTGCCCAAGGGCCGCGGCCTGAAGCTGATCGATGCCGATCCCGGCAAAACGGCGCTGGAAGACATCCTGCCCGTCATCGACGGAGTCGCCGGCAAGCTCAAGGGGGAGCGCCTCGATATCTGCCGCGGCAACCGGGGCGGCAAAGGCAAGCTGGTCAGGGCGAGCCGAAAGTAAAGCGACTCCTCGAAACCTGCCCTTTCGGAAACCGCCTCCCGAGAGGGCGGCGAGTCTTGGCACCAGTATGGCCAAGCAGCAACGCACCGAGCCGTAACTAGCTTGCGCCAGCTCGTTTGACGTAGCCAAATTCCTCACACCCACCAAATTTGTCACTCTTTAATGGGTCGGCGAATAATGGTAGGTGTCGGTTTTTTTTACACTATTACCCTGAGCCGTTGCAGTTTTTTGGGTTTATAAGACAAAAAAACATCAAAGCCAACAAAATCGCAACGCAATATATTGATATATATATAAATTTTAAAAACAACAAACAACACGCTCTGTGCAAAACGAAATGGCATACGTATTGCTTATCATTGGCACAATCAATAGTTTTATCTCAGGGGGAAAAAAATGAAAAAGTCTCTATTGGCGCTTCTACTGTCGATCGGCATCTCTGGCGCTGCCAACGCCGGCTTGATCGGCGACACAGTAAACACTGATTTGCTGCATTCTGGAATCAGCTATGGAGCCGGTTTTAGCTCCATTGTCGGCAACGGCCCAGAAGGTGCCATTTTCGGCAATCAGCAAGTCAACTTCGGTGATTTCACGTTCACCATTCAGTCCTTGAACAATTTTTGCGGAATGTCCTGCGGCGGCGAGCTGATCGAACTGAAGCTGAGCAGCCTGGACCTGGGAGGTATCACCGGAGTTTCTTTTGCGACCACCCTGGCTGGCGTATCAATGAATTTCGGGTCCGATTTCGTGACGTTTTCATGGGTCGATCAGAACCTGAATTCAAGCGCCCCCTATATCTCGGCAACCTTTGAAACCGGTACTCAAAATGTGCCGGAGCCTGGGTCGCTCGTTCTGCTCGGGATGTCCATGGCAGGTTTGGGCATTGCACGTTACCGTCAAAAGGCTTAACCCGGCACTCACCAAACAAACCGGGTCATACAAATAAAAAAAGCCGAGGCATTCAGCCTCGGCTTTTTTGCAAGAAAGCGAAAGAATCAGGCAGCCTTCTTAGCAGCCTTCGGGGCAGCCACGTTGGCAGCCTTCAGGGTAGCCTGGGTGGCGGCAGCAACGCTGGCTTCGGCGACTTCGGCAGCCTGCTTGGCAGCCTTGTTCAGGCCTTCGTAGGCTTCATTGGCGGTCTTGATTGCGGTCTTGACGGCAGCAACGGCGACTTCGGAACCAGCCGGAGCGGAAGCCAGAGCCTTCTCGACCATGCCGGAAACCTTGGCGTTGGTGTCGGCAACCTGAACTTCGACTTCCTTGGCGATCTTGTCCTTGGTTTCGGCAGCGATGGAGATCACGTTACGCGAGTACTCAAGGCCTTTCTCGATAGACGGGGCCGACAGGGTCTTCTGCAGATTGACGAAGGATTGGACATCCTTGGCACCGAGCAGCGTGGTCACGTTGGACAGCGAAACTTCGAACACGGAACGGGCAGCGGCCAGGTTCAACAGAGCCAGACGCTCGATACCGTCAAAGGTGGCGTTGGCAAAGAACAGCGCAAAGTTAGCACCGGACTTGGCAAAATCTTCGGGTTTGATCGACATGATGGTTTTCTCCTGGGGTTGGGTAATCTTCGCAGGCCGCATTTTGCTGCACTGCAACATGACTCCATTTTAGCCACCAGAGAATCGATGTCAACCACTTTTTGGTGCACCGCACCAAATTCTTTTCGGGTAATTATTTCGGGCGTTGATTCGGCAGCTGAGCAGGCGTCCAGGGCTGCTCGAAGTCGATCCCGGCCCGCTCGAGAATGGCCGTCATCGCAACCGCTGCCCCGAGAGGCAGGTAGTAATCGACCACGTCGCTGAGCTGGGTTCGGGACGGGTTGATTTCGACCGTGGGAATGCCGCTGCCCGCAGCGAAAACGACCGGCTGCGTGATATAGGGGAAGACACTGGAGGTCCCGATGCTGAAGACCATGTCGAAGCCTTCCTGCAAGGCCTCGATGAATCGGTCCAACTTGTCGGCGGGTAACATCTCGCCAAAAAGGACGACCTTCGGGCGCAGGACGGCGTCACAGATGGGGCAGCGCGGTGGCACTTCACGGCCGCCAAAATCCGGTGCCGTCTCTTGATGCGGACAGGACGTGCACTGCAGGGTCTGCAGATTGCCATGGATTTCGATGATTTCCCGGCTGCCGGCCAGGCGATGCAAGCCATCGACATTCTGGGTAAAGACCATGACCCGGTCGAGATGGCGGTCGAGACAGGCAATCGCCCGATGCGCTGCATTCGGTTTGGCGCCGCGACAGTTTTCCTCGATCTGGATCAGGTATTTCCAGGTGATGTCGGGGCGAACGGCGAAGACCTCGCCGGAAAGGGCTTCCTCGATGCGCAGCCCGTCATCGGTCGCCTCGCTGTCATACAAGCCGCCTACCCCTCGGTAAGTCGGCAAACCCGAATCGGCCGAAATGCCGGCGCCGGTGATAAACAAGGCGCTGCGCGCCCGGCGCAGGTGTTCGGCAACGGCATCCAGGGTTGCCTCGATCGTAGGGGAATGGGTTGTCACGGGTGTCATCTTCAGGGAGCTTGCGGCCAACTTGGTTTATAACGCCCGAGGGTCAAAAAAGCCATCCGGGAAATTGCCTATTTTTTCTTTTTTAACCCCAACGAAGCGCAGGAAAAACGCCCACGGCACGGCAGCCTTGAGGCCCGCCAGAATATCTAAATTTCATTACTCGGCGGATTTTTTTACTTGACGATGGCATCATATCGGGGGCCCGCGTCGAATCCGACGCCAACCAGGCCCACAACCTCTGCATGACTCTTCATTTCGACAAAGGCCTGATGATGGATTTTGAGCATCTGATTCGGCCGCTGGAATCCGCTTCGGGTCCCTGCGGTGAAGATCTGATTTTTTCCGCCGAGTTCGACGAAATACAGCTAGCGCGGCGCTTCGATGACCCCTCGTTGGCACAAGGCGAATGGGTGACCGAGGTCAAGGAGGCCGACTGGGATAAGGTGGTCCGTGTTTGCGAGAGCGTTCTCGCCAAGCGCGCCAAGGATTTGCGCGTCGCCGCCTGGCTGACCGAAGCCAAGGGCAAGCTCGGTGGCCTGGCCGGTCTGGCCGATGGTTACGCCCTGCTCGCCCGCCTGTGCGAGAACTTCTGGGACGACATTCATCCGCGCCTCGAGGACGGCGAACTGGAACAGCGAATAGGCGTCCTCGATTGGCTGGTCAATCAAACCTCACGACTGGTCCGCGAGACCCCGCTGACGCTGTCGCCCAAGGGGACGTTCTCGTCGATCGATCAGGAGTCGGCGCGGGCGACGGCGAAGAATATCGAACGTAATCCGGGCCTCGCTGAAGAACTGGCACGCTCGGCCCCGGTTGCCCTGGATGCCTTCGAGGCGGCACTGAAGGATACGCCGGCCCCGCACTTCATCGCCGGCATGCGGGATGCCGAGCGCCTGAAGGAGGCCATCAAGGCCCTGCAAGCAGTGCTTGATCCGCGAATGGGCAGCGATGCCCCGGCCTTTGGGCCGGCACTCGATACGCTGGACGATGTCTTCCGTTTCTTTCGGCGTCAGGCGGGTGATCAGCAGCCGGAAGTAGGTGCGGCCAATCCGCCGGCAAACGCAGGCATTACCGAGTCGGGAGGGCGCCGAGAACCGTCGATCGTTTTGCCGGAAAGCTCGGGACCGGTCGCCTCGCGCGAACAGGCGATTCGCCAATTGCAGGAAATTGCCGCCTTTTTCCGGCGGACCGAGCCGCACAGCCCGGTGGCCTATCTGGCCGACAAGGCGGCGAGATGGGGATCGATGTCGCTGCACGAGTGGCTGCGCACGGTCGTCAAGGATGATTCGGCCCTGGCCCGAATGGAAGAACTGCTCGGTGTCGAAGCCATGATCCAGGGCGGCGGCGGGAGCTAATCCGCCAGGACTGCCGGCGGTTTGCCCTCGGCCGCCGCCGGCCGCCATCTGTTTCGCCTAGCCGGCCAGCCGGAATTCGATTCGCCGGTTCTTGGCCCTGCCCTCGGTCGTCTCGTTCGTGGTGACCGGATGATCGGGACCGGAACCGACGGCGCTCAGGGACTCGGCCGGAATCCCCTTGTCGATCAGGTAGGTGCGCACCGTATTGGCACGGGCCAGGCTCAGGCCGATATTACCCAGTCGGTTGCCAACACTATCGGTATGGCCGATGACCTGAACCGACGGCGTGCCGATCTTTTTGATGGCGGTTGCCATTTCATCGAGGATGGCGCGCCCGGTCAGGGTCAGCGTGGCCGAACCGCTTTCGAACTCGACGACGCGATTGGACAGGGTCTTGTCCAGCACATTCTGCGCCGCTGCCGCGACAACCACGAGGCCGTTGTCGACCGTATAGGTCGGGTTGAGCGCGGTGGCCATGTCGCTGACCACTTGCTGGCGCAGCACTTCGTTGGCGACATTGCCCTTGATCGCGACCTGCGTTCCGTTGACCTGCATTTGCCCCTTATGGACTTCTTTCAGGTTGGCGTTCAGCAACTTGCCCATGTGTTCGGTCCAGTTCGGCGGCGGGACGACGCCGCCGACCTCGATGCGATCGACGACGTTGGCAGCGCCATACAGATCGCGTAATTTGCCGAGAATGGCGGCGCGCGAGGCCTCGTCGGGAAGCGTGCCGGAGGCGACCACCTTGGCGGGCTCCTCGCCCGGCGAGGCTGGCCTGACTGAACCCGTCTGGGCAAGGATGGTCGAAGTAAACAGGCAACCCAATGCCGCAGCGATGATTCGTGTTTTCATGCTCATTCCCCTAGGAAGACTTCCCGGAAGGTATTGATGGCGAGTTCCAGGGTGATCGCCGGCTGGTCGAGATAGGCCGAAAGCTTGGCTACACCGTAATCGCCGGTCATGTCCGGCTGCTCGTCGATCCACTCCGGGTCGACCAGCGAGATGATCTTGTCGGCGGTGGTTTCCGGAGAAAGCGCAGTCAGCAACGTGATCGGCGAACTGCCGTTGAACCCGAGAACCAGATGCGGATGCGCAGTGCGCCGTTCGACAATGACCTGCAATTCGACTGTCGTCTTGCGCAGGAATGCCGAGACGAGATAGAGCCAGAGACCGGCGACCAGATTGCGGTGGCGTTCTTCGCTCGGCAGCGGCAGGACGATATCCTTGTCGATGGCAACCGAACCCTGGCCGAGCACCGGCCGCATCAGCAAGCCGATGGCCAGAATTATCCGCCGTACCCGATCCGTACCGGACGAACCGAGCATGGCGGCCAGCGAGTCGAGCGTGGTACGGCGGACAAAATTACCCAGGGGATCCGCCTGGATCGCCGTATCGAAGTCGCTGGCGCAATTGACGGAGTCGAGTTCCGCCAGCAACTGCGCGGCGTCGGCACCGTTGACCCCGGTTTCCGAAATTCTCGCCAAGGTGCCAAAGGAATGGTTGAGGCCAACCGGGGCACAGCGAAACATCAGCGAATCTTCGCGCTCGACGGTCGCCGCAGCGATAAAGGGAAAGCGACGACCGGAGGAATCGGTGCTCGGCCGCAAGTGGCCGACGACCGCCAGGCGACTGCGCGCGCCAAGGAAGGCAAAATCGACCGCACAAGCTCCGTCATAGGCGATCTTCCAGCGCGGATCTTCGGAGAGCCGCTCCATGGCGAGCGAGACCCAGCGGTCGAGGACGCTGATCAGCTGATGCTGGCCTGCCCCCTTGACGAAGTCGCCGCGCGACGGGATCTTGCCGAAACATGTCGCCGGTGAGGCGTTCAGCGCGCTCATTGTTCACCTCGGGCCAGCTTTTGCGGCGCCGCCGGCGGCTCTGCCTCGACGGGAGCCGGCGTGGGCGGTGCCGTCCCCGCCAGCACGATGCTGCGCGGCAGAATGAGTCCGCCCAGTCCACGTCCGCCATTACCCTCTTCGCTCTGGTTGGTGGCTTGGGCCTGTGCGCTGCTGAGCAGACGAAGATCGACCCCGATCTCGACGCCTTCATTCAACCAGGTGAGCCGGAAGGTGCCGTCAGGCTGCCGCGTCCGCTTGGCCGAATTGATCATTTTTTCCAGACCAAAACGCCCGGGAATATTGATGATTTCGACAATCTTGCCTTCGAAGGTCGTAGCGGTGACCCGTGCGCCCGGCGCACCGGAAGCGTTGGGCCAGACAAAATTGGCCCATTGCGCCGCCCCGTTCCGGTAGCTCAGCTTCTGCCCATCGATCTCGATGACATAGCCGGTCGTCCCCGGCGACGGTTGCGGCCGCAGCATGAAGACCGTCTGCGCCTGCCCTGCCCCGGCGCCGCCAGCACCGGCATCGGCGGCGGCGCCACCTTCCAGCGGCGATACCCAGCGCGCAAAGTCCTGCATGAACTCGGTCTGCAGCGTCAGGCCAAGATCGCCCCAGGTGCGCGGCGTCACCGTGTTGCCACGACGTACGACCAGCGAACCCATGGCCGTTTCGACGTATTTGGCGATCGCCCCCTCCGGTCCGAAGACCTGGGCGATCTCGGCCGGCGAGGCTTCGATGTTCGACTTCGGCGAGAACGGATACTTGACCGCCAGCTTGCGGTTGAAGGGTTCGTAGACCTGGGCCTCCCAGGTCTTGTTCAAGTCTTCCGAAGCCGGCTTGATGATGGCGGCGTAGGACTGGAGCAAGGGACGCAAAAGCAGCGGGCGGAGGACGGCGCGCTGGTTGTCCGGCATCCCGGTCAGCATCTGTTCGTCGACGAAGCGCAACGTCTCGGCCAGCTCGGAAGTGCCGCCGTCGATGGTTTCACGCATCAGCTTGAGCGTCCCCGGGCCGGGATCGCCCTGGTTTTTCAGCTGATTCAGACGGGTGCGGATCTTGGACAATTGCTTGAGATAGGTATCCACCACCGGGTCGCCCTTGTCGCGCGGCATCACCAGGCGGCCGAACCCGGAAAACTCCTTGCCGATCGGCCCCATCGGCACTTCCGCATTCTTGGCCGCAACATTGACATCGACCTGAACCCGGCTCGGCGACATCTGGAGCACCGAGCGCTTGAACCATTCGATGAAGCCCTTCTGGGCTCGTTGCAGGCCAAGATTAGCCATCTCCGGATTGTCCCAGGCGGTCTGATCGAAAATCACCTTGATCAGCGTGCCAACCGGTGAGGTCGGCGCATCGCCCAGACGGTTCATCGCGGCCACAGCCTCCGGGAAGGTTTCGAAGGAGGCGACGCTGATGCCCAGTACGAAGCGCTTCCATTCTTCCGCGTAATCCTTCTTGTACATGGCGATCAGCGATTTCTGGATCTGCTCGGGGCTGCCCTCCAGCGTCAGGTCGTCCTTGGTCGAGGTCTGCAGGACCCAGTCCGCATTCTTCTGCTCGCTGGTCGCCGCATCCTTGATCGCGGCCTGGACATAGTCCCGCCAGGCTTCGACGGTGAAGGTCCCGGAAACCACATGGCTGCCGGCCATCAGAGCCGCATTGTCGGGGCCGACGATGCTGGCGACCGTGAGCGGTGCAAAGCGCGTCGAAGCCCGGGCCTTGATCTCGGCATAGACGCGCTCGGCAGCCGGCATGCCGCGCACGACATGGCGCAGCTTGTCGCGCACTTCGTCGACCAGCGCCAGGTTGTTGCCGATCACCGGCCAATCCGGATGGTTCGCCTGCTCCAAATGGAAGGACAGAATGCGTCCAGCGGAACGAATCATCTGCTCGCGACTCATCGTCCCCCGGTTGGCCTCCAGCCAGCCCCGCCAGAATCGCGTCATCTGGTCGGAGAGATGGCCGACATCGAGGTGCTCGTGGCTCGACAGCATCAGATAGGTCTTCAGCGCGTTGTAGCCGTCTTCGACATCGGATGGCGTGGCATCCTTGTAGGGTCTTGGGGCGGCAGGCTTGCCCGATGCCGTGGCATTTGCTTCCGCCGCCTGGGGCTTGAGGCGATCGCCGTGGGCATTGACCTCGTTCAGGAAGGCTTCGAGATTTTCCTTTACCGGGGCCAGCATCAGGTTGCTGACGCCGGTGAAGTATTCGCTGCGCAGCTTGTCGGCCATCAACCCGCCCTGGTACAGGCCGAGGCCGATCGAAATTGGGTGGTCCTCATTAAAGCGTTCGAGCTGGGTCAGGCGATCCTGGATGATATCCAGCGCCTCCAGCCGAGACTGGAGGTCGATCCGCCCTTCCTGGACGCGGACCGCCTTGGCGATATCCTGCTCGACGTTATCCAGCAGGCTGCGATTGTTGAGATAAGACCAGCTCCAGCCACCAAGCGCCAGCCCGAGAAAACACAGGGCACCGAGCACGGCGAACTGGCGCACCCTGGTTTTTGCACGGGTGGTGTGCTGCCGGACCAGATTGCGATCCGGGAAGACCACCTTCGAGAAAAGCTCCTTGAGAAAATAACCGTGATTGAGGGCAGTACGAACCTGGGCGCCACCACCTCCGCTCAGCGAAAATTTCCGCAACACACGGTCGCTGGAGATCGGCTTGATGTCGGCACTCTGGATTGCCGAAGTAATGTAGAAGCCGCGGAATACCGGCTTGAACTGGAAAGGGTTGTCCTCGAACAGCGTTGCGATGAAGGCTTGCAGGGCGGGCTTGATGGCGACGAACTCGGACGGGAAGGTAAGCAGGCCGGGCGGCGTGTTGTCTCCCTGGACCCGCGACAGCTGGGCCACGCTCATGGCGCGCAGCCCCTCATAGAGTTCGTCGAAATGGCGATCGAACAGTGAAATCAGCTCATTGCCGCTGGCCTGGTCGTAGGGAATCGTCGCGCCCCAGACGCGGTCCCGCTCGTTCCAGTCGAGATCGAGGAAGAAATCATGGAAGCCCGGAATCAGGTCGACCTTGGTAAACAACACATAGACCGGAGCGAACACTTCGAGTTTTTCAGTCAGTTCCTGCACCCGCTGACGCAGGCTCTTGGCGAGGTTGATGGCGAACGCCGGCGAGTTGCCCATCAATTCGCCGATGCTGACCGTCACCAGAATCCCGTTGATCGGCGCCCGTGGCCGATGTTTTTTCAGCAGGCCGAGAAAACCCAGCCACTCCTCCCGATCCTCCTCATGCACCGAATAGCGCCCTGCCGTATCAAGCAGAATGCCCTCGGTGGTAAAGAACCAGTCGCAGTTCCGGGTGCCGCCGATGCCCTTGATGATGGCATTGCCACCGTCGTCGTACGGGAATTTCAGGCCGGAGTTGACGATGGCGGTGCTTTTCCCGGCGGCCGGATTGCCGATGGTGATGTACCACGGTAGTTCGTACAGCGCTTCGGATCCGGACATCTGGCCAAGCTTGGAGGTCTTGATTGTCTTGACGGCCTCCTGCATGCGCTGCTTCAGGGTTTCGATCTCCGCCCCGGCTGCCGCTCCGGCGCGCTTCTGAGCCGCATCGCCTTGCTGTTCGAGCATCGAGCCGATCGCTTCGCCGGCTTTCCGGGCGCGATGCCGACGAATCAGCCAGACGGCGGCCCAGACGGTGAGGATCAGCGCACTGGCCAGCGCAGCCCAGAGCATCGCCACCTTCAGCGTCTTGGCGCCGAGGAAGAAGAACGCCGTGATGGCCAGGATGCCAATAACGGAGAGAAAACGGGAGTCGGTCAGTAATGAACGGAGTCGGGACATCGGAGGTGGGCTTTGATCAAGTGGTGCTGGGTTCAATGGGAGCTTGGGCGACAAAAGGCATGGCCAGAAGCACAGCCCGGTCGATGTCGTGCTGGTTGCTCAGGCAGAGGATCGGCGCGTCGTCGGCCAATACCCTGGCGCGGGCGCAGGCCAAGGCAATCAGGCTGCCGATGGGCACCAGTGAGCCGTTGACACGCCCGATCGCCAGGCAATCCTTGATGGGATCAAGATGTTCGAAGACCTGTCCGAGGCCCTCCAGCATTTCGGTAATCTGGCCGGAACGATGGTCGGCATCGGAAATGGCGGCCTTGATTTTTGTGCTGTCGAGGGCAGTCACGTCGAGCAAACCTTCGATCAGCTGCTCGATCAAGCGACCGCCGATCCGGCCGCCCGCGTCCACGCGCTTGTCGCGCTGGCCGTGGCTGACCCGGCTGATCACCGTCGCTTCCGCAAGATCAAGACCTTGAACCAGCGCCGGACTGGCGAGGAGCAAGGCGACCGCCCCTTCGCCGGGAATTCGGCCGTGCTGATGCTTGGCGGTGAACAAACGCTGGCTGGCTGCCCAGTTTTCCACCGTTCGCTCATTGACCGCGGAGGCAGCGCCGACGATCAGGAACAACTCATTCGCGGACGGTTCGCGATTGGCACGGAGGATGGTCTCGTCAACCTGCCGCATCGCATCGACTTCGCTGACCGCCGGCAGCAGCGTGATTTCCAGGCGTGCCGTATCGAACTCGGGCCAGTAATTGCCCAACCAGATACGCATCGCCGGAAAATGAGCAGGGTTCCAGTCGGCCGGAACCAGACAGAGCATTTGCAAACCGAGTTTGTCGGGGCACTGCTCAAGAAGCGAGTTGACCTGCCCGTGGGCCTTCTCCAGAACATCATCGAGCAGAGCCAAGGCCCTGACCATGTCAGGTTGATCGGAAAACTGGCGGATCGGCCGGGCCTCGCCAAGCAAGCGCTCCGCCATGCCGTCCACGTCGATCTCCTTGACCTCGGCGACAAAGACCGGAAAGCCAGCTGCGTCGGTCAGCTGCGCACTGGGCTCAGGAGACTTGCCAGCCTCCAGGGCGGCGAGAACATCGTCCGCCGATGCGCCGGCCGGCACGTTGAGCCAGGAGTCGATCAGACACAATGAAAAACAGCGCTCGGCAGCTGCTGTTCGGGCTCGCGTACCGGACAGCGGATCGTCATCGACCGCGCTCTGGACATTTGGCTTGGCGACTGGCGGTGGCGCCTTCAGATGCTCGATGAAGCCGCGTAACAGCCAGTAGCCGCCAATCACGGCCAGTGGAATGGCTCCCAGGTAAAGGACCAGATCGATCGTGCTCGGCTCATAGTCGTTCGACTGCCACCAGGCGAGGACAAGGCCCCAGACAATGGCCAAAGTCAGCAGACTCCCGCCAAGCACCTTGAATACTGTCGGCCACATGGATATTGAGCTGCTCTGGGTCAGTCGGTGGTCAGCGACTGGCTGGCGATCAGGGTTGCCCCGCAGGCCGTCTTGTCGCCGTGGCGAGCCGCCGATCTGCCGTCGATGGTCGCCGTCGGATCGCCGGTCACGATGGTCGTCACGCTGCCGTGCCCCTTCTGCGGACAGGTCACCTGATCCCCGATACGGGCGATCCCCTTGCCGTCGCAATCGCTGGTTTCGGAAGCCGTTATGACGACGCCGCCATGATCGGTTTTGTCACCCAGAAGAATGAAAGGTCTGCTCATCTTTACTCCAATTGTTCAGATAATTCCGGTCTATCGGGCCGGGTGCCCAAGAACACCCTTGCGCCTCAGTTCGACGTGCCCGTAGTCCTGCATTTTCCAGCCCCCGCCCCAGGTCAGCCCGAGTTGCTCGGCAATTTGCCCATAGAGTTCGTAGCCCCGCATTACCCAGGGATCGCGTTCGGAAATGACGACCTTGCCGTCCCGGTAAAAAGCCGAATCGGCCGCCAGGCCGTGTTGGTGATAACTCATGTTGGCCCCGACCTGCG
Source organism: Dechloromonas sp. A34 (assembly GCF_026261605.1). NCBI lineage: Bacteria > Pseudomonadati > Pseudomonadota > Betaproteobacteria > Rhodocyclales > Azonexaceae > Dechloromonas > Dechloromonas sp. A34. Next base: position 2,890,709 of record NZ_CP102486.1, on the reverse strand, counting down.
TCACGTGACTTCCTTGCGCCTGGAGTTGCGCCTGACGCTCCGGGCTGCGATAACCTTCGATCAGCACCATTTCGTAGCCATGGCGCTCCTTCATCAGCTTGAAGACAATCAGCAGGCGCTGCGTGAATTCCTGGTCCAGCTGCTTCCAGTTGCGGCTGGCATGGGCAATGTCGGGCCGCACCATTTCCACCTCGCGCGTGGTGAATACCTCGGGCGGCAGCGCCGGCGGCGGCGCCAGTTGCTCCCCCTCCAGCAAGCGGACGATCTGGCGGTCGGGAAGCGCACCGTCGTCGGCAAAATCGAACACCGTCGCCCCGCCCATGACGACAACGATCAACGACGGAGCCAGGATCACCATCAAGGCGGCAGCACTCAAGCCCGGATTGGTCGCAACGAATTTTCCGATACCGAAAAATCGGCATTTTGATGCCAGAAGAATGGTCGAAAAATTGCCGGAAATGCGCTGGCTGAATCTGAATACCGGCATACAGGCGTTGCTCACGGCAAGCCATAAGGTCGCCATGATGCGCATCCGATAGTCCGGAAAAACAACCATTACAACGGCGATCGCGACCAGCAGAAAATATGCCAAAACGGCAAATTGGATCAAGCCAATACCTTTACCAGTAATTCCGATTGGCCCGCCTAACGGGCATGCTGGCAGATTTACAACATGCCATTGGCGTTACAGTTTAATACAAATGGATGCATTCTGTAACTTCCATTTTTCATATTACAATGATGCATTGATTCCATTTGCATTCAACCAGCCGACCAACGGAGCCCCGCTTGGAACCCGACAAAAGCAAACCGATGAGCATCCTGAGTGATCTCGACCCGAAAAACTCCAGGTTTCGTGACACCCCGTCGTCAGGGAAAAACAGCAAGCTATTCTGGATGTTGGCCCTTCTGCCATTTCTGGCCGGGGCGGCCTGGATGGTCGTCAGCCTCCAGTCGGGAATGAACACCTCCGGCGAAGAGTTGCGGACGATTCCAGTGGTCGAGCAAGCTCGCGCTGCCAGCACCGACCTGGTGCCCGCTGGCGCCCAGCAACAAGCCGCGCTGCCCGCACCTGACAAGCCGACCGAGGGGGCGGCGTTAATCCTTGCCGCCGCTAGTCCTCAAGGCGATGGCGCGACGGATCGGGAGGCCGGGACGAACGTTTTCCAGGCCATACAGCGCGAACTTGATAAACCGGCCAGCCGTCAGCCGGCGGCTGGAGAAGGCAGCCAAGCGACGAATCGCCAAGTCGTCAAGGAAACGAAAGCGAAGAAGACTCAGGCAAATGCAAAGCCGGCAGCAGGCGCACGGACCAAGAGCGCCAGCAAAGGCAATGTCGGCGACCGAGCCAGCCGCAACGCCAGCAAGCCAGCCGAACGCGACATCGACATCATTTCGGCAATCGTCCGCTAGCTAGCCGGCTCGACCAAAAACAAGCAAGGGCTGGCCGGAGCACACAGCAACGACCGGAGGCGGTCGCCACGATCCCACCAAGCCTAGCGAGCGATCAGGCAGACCAGAATGCTGGATCCGGTCACTCGCCTTCCGGGGTGTCGAGCGGTGATTTCTGGGCCGGTTGCCGGGCTCTGGCTTCGCGCAGGGCCGGCGTTTCGAGGCTGATCCGGCCGATGGCGCCGGTCCGGTAATCGGTGAGCAGAATGGCCGCGGCTTTTTCCAGATCGAACTCGCCGCCTCGCCCTTTGAGCAGACAGCCCCGCTTCTTGGCGACGGCTTCGATCACGGCCACACCGTCCAGGCCTGCCGTGGCAAAGCCGTAGCGGGCCGTGAGCATGGCCGGATAGGCTTCGAGCAGGAAGCTGGCGAGGAAGGTCGCGACTTCCTCATCGATATAGGCATTGACGCCGACCGCATGGCTGGCGGCCAGCATCAGGCCGTCGATCGGATGATCGATCTTCGGCCAGAGCATGCCCGGCGTGTCGTAGATGGTCAGCCGCGAACTGATGTCGATGCGCTGCTGGCTCTTGGTCACCGCCGGCTGGTCGCCGACGGCGGCGACCTTCTTCTTGACCAGCGCATTCATCAGCGTCGATTTGCCGACGTTGGGGATGCCCATGATCATCAGGCGCAGCGGTTTGACGGCATCGCAGCGATGCGGCGCCAGCTTCTGCGCCAAGCCGGGAATACGCGCCACGTCGCTGGCCTTCTTGCAGGAAATCGCCACCGCCTTGACGCCCGGCTGCTGCTCGAAATATTCCAGCCACAGCTTGGTCACCGCCGGATCGGCCATGTCGGCCTTGTTCAGCAATTTCAGGCAGGGGCGCTGGCGAAAGGTGCGCAGCTCGTGAATCATCGGGTTGCTGCTCGCCTGCGGCAGGCGGGCGTCGAGCACCTCGACCACGACATCGGCCATGGCCAGCGTTTCCGCGGCCTTCTTGCGGGCCGAGGTCATGTGGCCGGGATACCATTGAATAGACATTACGTTTCCTTGTTAACCGCCGGTCACCGGCGGAAAGAAGGCGATCTCGTCGCCCTCCTTGACTGGTGCATCGAGCCCGGCCATATCCTGATTGACGGCGCAACGCAGGTTCTTTGCACTCGCCAGTTTTTCCCGCCCCTGGCCGACCAGCCAGTCGCGCAAGGCGCCGACAGTGGTCACGCCGGCCGGCAGGACGATCGATTCGCCGGCCATACCAAGCCCTTCCTTGAGGCTGGCGAAATAGAGAATCTTCACGCTCATGACAGCAACTCCGCGTAGGGCACAAAGCGCACGCTGTCGCCCTGCTTGATGGCAAGTCCGGGCTTGTTGAGCACCAGCCCATCGCCCCAGCAGAGCGAGGTGACGACGCCGGCGCCCTGATTGGGGTAGAGGTCGACGCCACCGGAGTCGTTGATCCGACCACGCAGGAACTCAGCGCGAACATCCGGGCGCAGCCAGTCGAAATCGGCGCGCAGATTGAAGCCGCGCGGCGTTACCTCGCTCACCCCCTGCAAGCGCAGCACGAAAGGCCGGACCATGATCAGGAAGGTGACGATGGCCGACACCGGGTTGCCCGGCAGGCCGATGAACCAGGCCTTGCCGCCGCCGTTGTCGGCATTCCGGCGGACTTCGCCGAAGGCCAGCGGCTTGCCCGGCTTGATGGCGATCTTCCACATGTCGAGCCGGCCTTCGGCCTCGACTGCCGGCTTGACGTGATCTTCCTCGCCGACCGAGACGCCGCCGCTGGTGATGATCAGGTCGTTGTCGGCTGCCGCCCGGCGCAAGGCATCGCGGGTCGACGCCAGGTTGTCGGGCACCGTGCCGAGATCACGCACCTCGCACCCCATGCCTTCGAGCAGGGCCCGCAAGGCGTAGCGGTTGGAGTTGTAGATGGCGCCCGGCGGCAGGGGTTCGCCCGGCTGGACCAGTTCATCGCCGGTAAAGAAGACACCGACCCGCACCCGGCGATAGACCGGTAGTTCCGGCAAACCGGCCGAGGCGGCGAGCGCGATGTCCTGCGGCCGCAGTTTGATGCCGGGCTTGAGGATTTCCGCCCCGATGGCGATGTCCTCGCCGGCCCGGCGGATGTTCTCGCCGAGGCGCGGTACGTGATTGACCACCACCCCGCCCGCACCATGCTCACAGAGTTCCTGCATGACCACGGCGTCGGCGCCGGCCGGCACCGGCGCACCGGTGAAGATGCGGGCAGCGGTACCCGCCTGCAACGAGGTGCCGACGGTACCGGCCGGAATCCGCTGGCTGACCGGCAGGCAAACACCGGCGGCAGCGACATCGGCGGTACGCACGGCATAGCCATCCATCCCCGAGTTGTCGAGGGGCGGCACGGCAACCGTGGACGACTGTGCCACGGCCAGCACGCGACCGGCGGCGGCAGTCAGCGGCAAGGAGCGGACTTCCTCGACCGGTTGGGCGGCGGCAAGCAGTTTTTCCAGGGCTTGTTCAAAACTCAGCATGATCGTTCCGGCAAGTTGAGGGTAGCGATGATGAAAGAGGCGATCGCCGCCATATCGTTGAGCGGCAGCTTGGGCAGGGTGGTGACGATCTCGGCATCGGTGGCTACCGCCACGATATCGTCGCGCTCCGGGAACAACGGCGGCTTGCCGTTCTCGGGGCGGTAGACTTCCAGCTTGGGCACGGGTTCCTGCTTGAAGCCCTCGATCAGCACCAGATCGCAGGGCGCCAGCCGTTCGAGCAGTTCGTTCAGCGTCACGTCGCTGTCGGCGCGCCGCTCGTGCATCAGGGCCCAGCGGTCGTTGCAGGAAAGCAGCACTTCGCTCGCCCCAGCTTCGCGGTGACGGTAGGAATCCTTGCCCGGACGATCGATATCGAAACCGTGATGGGCGTGCTTGATCACCGAGACCTTGAGGCCGCGCCCGGTCAATTGGGGAATCAGCTTTTCCAGCAAGGTCGTCTTGCCGGAGCCGGAATAGCCGGCAATACCAAATACTTTCATGGTCGGATTTTACCCTTTCAAGCCGCAAAAACCGGCGCGAAGCCGCCGCCCGGCGTCCGGAAATTGGTTGTCTGGCCCTGGTAGAGCCGCGCCGCAAACAGTTGCACTCGCCCCTGATAGGCAAAGGCCCGGATATCGGCCTTCATGGTCTGCGCTTCGTCCTCGATCACCACCACATGCTCGGAGGGCGGCACGATTTCCTGGGCGATATAGCCGCCCTGCAGGATTTCCTCGAAGACGCGCTTGGTCAGCTTGTCACCGCGATAGGCGGCGCGGCTGCCGAAACCGGCGGCCGGCTTGAAGAACCAGCGCTTGCGCTCGGCCCAGAAACGCTCGCCCTCGCCCGCCGCGACCGCCACGGTGCGCGGAACGCCGGCCAGCAGCGTGCGCCGGGTGGCTTCCGGCACGCCGAATTCGACCAGCACCGCCTCGTCGGACAGCAGCATCAGATTGCGCTTGTCGGCATAGAGCGCATGGGCACGGGGGTGCGGGGTGACGACCACGCCATCGGCGTCGAATGCCGCCCGTAGTTCGGCATTGGCCGCCGCGTCCAGCGAAAAATCGGTGAGCCGGTTGTAGACCATGTCGACCACCTTGCCGCGATGCAGCAGCCGATTGCCATCGCGGGTGAATTCGCCGGGATCGGCGATCACGGCGGCAATGCCGTGGGCTTCGAACAACTGGCGGAAAAGCTCGAATTCGGGCGCCAGGTATTGCTGGGCCGGGTTCTCGTCGACGATGGCAATACGTTGCAGCGGCACATCGCCGCGCATCAGGCGCCATTCCTCACGGAACATCTCAACAAAGGCCTGCTCGACAGCCTGCGCCGCTTCCGCCTGGCCATGCGCCGCCAGCAGGCAGGTATTGAGCATGCCGCCGCCGGCATTGGTGTTGATCTCGATCAGCTTCGGGCCGCTGCCGGCGAGATGAAAGTCATAGCCGAAAAACACGCTGCGCGCCGCCAAGGACCGCCGGGCGCCGGCCGGCGCCCAGGCCAGCACGCGCTGCTGATAAGCCGGGAGCGCCACCACCGCTTCGATGGCGGCAACCAGTTCGGCGATCGCCTGCAGCTTCTCGGGCGGCAGCCAGACGGCGGCCTGCGAGAACAGCGAGGCATGGGAGACGGCCAGGGCCTCGAAGTCCAGCGTGCCGCCGGCCTCGATCGCGCGCTTCAAGGCTTTCCGGTCAAACATGGTCGTTCCTGCTGGCGAAAAAATTGAGCACTTCGGCAAGTTCCTTGGTTCGCTTCATCGGCGGCAGACTTTGCCAGACGCGGCGGCCATAAGGCTTTGATATGAGTCGGGGATCGCAGATCATTAGCACGCCGGTGTCGCTTTCGTCGCGGATCAGCCGGCCAGCGCCCTGCTTGACGTTGATTACGGCGCGCGGCAGCTGGTATTCCATGAAAGCATTGCGGCCCTGCTGCTTCATCTGCTCGATGCGCGCCGAAAGCACGGGGTCATCGGGCGGCGCGAAGGGAATCTTGTCGATGACGACCAGCGACAGCGCCTCGCCGCGCACGTCGACGCCCTCCCAGAAGCTCTGGCTGCCGACCAGGATGGCGTTGCCGAGGTGGCGGAAGCGCTGCAACAGATCGTTCTTGCTGCCCTCGCCCTGCATCAGCAAGGGCATGTCGTGGCCCTCATCTTCGAGCCGGGCCTTGAGCAGTTCGTGCGTGCGGCGCATGGCGCGCAGGCTGGTGCACAGGAAGAAGGCGCCGCCGCCGGCCGCGATCACGGCCGGAAAGGCGGCCTCGACCACGGCATCGGTATAGCCGTAGGAATTCGGCTCCGGCATGCCAAGCGGCGCGTAGAGCATGGCCTGCTTGCCATAGTCGAAGGGACTGTGCCAGCAAGCCGATTCGGGCTCACCGAGGCCGAGTTCAGCGCAGTAATGGTTAAACTTGCCCTGCACCGCCAAGGTGGCCGAGGTGAAGATCCAGGCGCGCGGATGGCCGCCCATCTGCTTCCTGAATATCTCGGCGACATCGAGCGGGGTCAGATTGAGCTGCAAGGAATGGGTGAAGGCTTCGGCCCAGCGCACATAGCCGTCGTCGGTGACTTTTTGCCACTGACCGAGACGCTGCACCAGTTCGACCGCCCGCTGCCAGCACTTTTCAAGCCCCTCGGCGCGCTCGGCCTGGCTTTCCAGAATGGCAGCGAATTTCGCAACCTCGTCTTCCAGTTCCTTCAGGGCCGGGGCGAATTCCGATTTCTCGGCCAGCTGGCCGTAGGAGAAGCGTCCGGCGTCGAGGCCGACGGCGAGCCGCAAATCCTTGGCGACCTTTTCCAGTTCGCGCGCCCCGCTTTGCAGTTCGAGGCAGTCGCGGGCGCTGGTCAGGCCTTCGGCGCGGGCATCGCGGGCCAGATCGAGAACCTGGGCCGTCGAGATGGTGTCGCCGAAGAACAGTGTCGCCACTTCCGGCAACTGGTGCGCTTCGTCGAAGATCACCGTATTGCAGGCCGGCAGCAGTTCGGCCATGCCCTCGTCGCGGAGCATGACGTCGGCGAAGAACAGGTGATGATTGACCACCACCAGATCGGCCGCCATCGCCTCGCGCCGGGCCTGCATCACGAAGCAATCCTTGTAGTCCGGGCAATCCTGGCCGAGGCAGTTCTCGCGGGTCGAGGTGGCATGGTTCCAGACCGGCGAGTTTTCCGACACTTCCAGACACTCGGCCTTGTCGCCGGACTGCGTGACCTTGGCGAAAACCGAGATACGGCGGGCATCGGCGGCATCCTCGCGGGTCAGGAAACGGCCGTCGGCCAGCTCCCGTTCGAGATGGTAGGGACAGACGTAATTTGCCCGCCCCTTCAACAAGGCGATCTTGACCGGTGCCTTCAGGGCGTCGCGCACCATCGGCAGATCCTTGTTGAAGAGCTGGTCCTGCAAGGTCTTGGTGCCGGTCGAGACGATCACCTTGCCGCCCGATTGCAGCGCCGGCACCAGGTAGGCGAAGGTCTTGCCCGTGCCGGTGCCCGCTTCGGCAATGAAGACCGAACAGCCTTTGATGGCGGCGGCGATGCGCTCGGCCATCTCGACCTGCTGGTCGCGCACGCGGTAACCGCTGATGGCGCGGGCCAGCGGGCCATCGGGAGAAAAAATTTCCGGGAGGGAGGACAAGGAGGGAAGCCTGAAAAATCAGGGCCGAATCTTAGCAGATGCGCCGTCTGCCGCGAAAATCAGAGGCGCAGCGCGATGTTCGGGAAGCGCCCAAAAGAGGCCATAATCCGTCCTCGCCAAAATTGACTGGATTGCGCCATGCGTTGCAAAGCCGTACCGATCGCCGCCCTGATTGCCCTCAGCCTCGTTGCCTGCGGCGAAGCACCCGACAATCACCCCGACAAGCCGGTGACCCATCGTCGCGACGCCTTCCAGAAGATCCTCAAGGCCTTCGAGCCGATGGGCATGCAGCTGCGCAAGAACAAGTACAACGCCGACCAGTTCATCACCCAGTCCAGGGACTTGGCCGCCCGCAAGGATGGGCCGTGGCAATATTTCGGCGCCGGCACCAACTACCCGCCGACCCATGCCAACGACAAGGTGTGGAGCGAGCCGGAAAAATTCGAAGCCGCCCGCCAGGCCTTTTTCAAGGCAACCGACAAGCTGGTTGCCGCTGCCGACAGCCGCGACCAGAAACAGGTCAGCGTCGCCTACGAGGCGCTGCACGATACCTGTCGCGATTGCCACAAGGCATTCAAGAAGTAGCCGGTTTGCGCTCAGCCTGACGGCGGAGCGTCACGCCATCGCCCGGCGCCCCCGGCCGCTCGGCCCCGGCCCGCGTCGTTCCCGACGGCGGAGCCAGGCTCGCCCCCATGGCCTTGGCCTTCAATTTGCTTATCAAGCCAGAACACCCGGAAATTCCGGGCGTTTTGTATTAATCACGACAATTTTTCGCGAGATCAGCCGAGGCTTGCGGCGGCGCATCCAGCAACGACCCCGCGCAGCACCCAAGGCTATTCCCTACAACATCCATCAGGAGAAAACATGTCCATCGTTCCGATCAAAGGCTTTTCCGAAAAAGCCAAAGCCAACCCCGAACTGGCAGAACAGCTCAAGGCCTGCCAGAAGATCAAGGAATTGCGTGCCCTGGCCCAGGAGCATGGCTTCACCATCGACGAAAACTCCCTCTACCCGCCCAACGAGCCGCAATTCACCGAAGCCCAGCTCTCGGAACGGCTGTGCAAGGCTTTCCTGCGCGTCTGAGGCAGCTGGGGCTGCACCAGCAAAAGGCCGGTACTTGCCGGCCTTTGTCATTTTCAGCGGCCACGCCGCTCAGGATTCGCGGGCCAGCCGCCGCACCCCGGCCGACATCGCGACCGTGCCGGTGCTGGCGAAAGCCTCCAGGTTGTTCTCGATATCCTCGAGCACGTAACGGTAATTGACCATCAGACCGAAGGATTGGCGGAAGCCCTTGGGCGAATTGTCGCCCAGGTAATTGAGGCGCTCGATCCGGGCGCCGTTGCCGAGGTGGAAACGCGACACCGGGTCGAAGGGCACTCCGCTGCCCTGCTTGGCCACAGACAGATAGCGGGCACCCAGGCGTACCAAGGGATCGCGCAAGACGCGCAGTTGGTGCTTGTCGGCTGCCCAGCTTTCGGTCGACAAGATCTCGAACGGCAATTCGATGCCGACCTCACCGAGCACCTGCGGATTCTTCCGCACCCAGGCCGCCAGCCCGGGCATCGGCGACAGCGTGGCGAACTTGTCGAGCTTGGCAAAGTCCCGCCGCAGGTCGTCGATCACCCGTTTCAACAGGAAGCTGCCGAAAGACACGCCGCGCAGGCCGACCTGGGTATTGGAGATGGAATAGAAGATCGCCGTATCGGCCTTGCGGTGGTCGAAGACCGGGGCATGCTCATCGAGCAGAGCCTGGACGTTGCCGGCCAGATCGTCGGTCAGTGCGACCTCGACGAAGATCAGCGGCTCGGCCGGCATGCGCGGGTGGAAGAAGGCATACAGCCGGCGATCCGAATCGAGCCGATTCTTGAGATCGGCCCAGGAGCGGATTTCATGCACCGCCTCGTACTCGATCAGCTTCTCGAGCAGAGCGGCTGGCGAATTCCAGGTCAGGCGCTGGAGTTCGAGGAAGCCGACATCGAACCAGGCGCTCAGCCGCGATTCCAGTTCGCGGTCGAGCACCGCCAGTTCCGGGTCGTTCTCCAGGTAGCGCAGCAGATCGGCGCGCAAATCAACCAGGAACTTGACGCCCTGCGGAATGGCATTGAACTGCGTCAGGATGCGGATGCGCGAGGAACGCATGGCGCCGCGCAAGGCCGCCTCCGCCTTCCACTGCTCCGCCGTGCCGATCGCCAGCTGATAGGCCGCATGCGCCGTCGCCACCGTCGCCGGATCGGGGCCGAATTCCAGGGCGATCAGCTTCAGGAAGCGATGCCGCCCCTCGTCGTTGAGATGCAGATAGGTCTCGGCCAGCCGTGCCGCCCGGCCGCGGGCCGAGACTTCGCCACCCAGCCCCGCGGCACATTCGCGCAACTGAGCCCGCAACTGCTCGACACCGCGCATCGTCAGGGCGATGCGTTCCGACCCCGGGCCCATCATCGACCGGAGTTTATTGACCAGCGATTTCGCAACCATCGCTCACCTCCTGGAAGCTATTGTGCCCCGGCGTTTTGCGCCGGGCATGCGGCCCAATCCGGAGCAAGGAACCCGGGAATCATGCTCAATCCTTGCGAACGGCTTTCTTGATGCGCTGGATATGCCCGCGCCCCAAGCCTTTCACCTCGCAGCCGAGCTCGAAATAGCGGGCGATGGTGGCGTCGTCGAGCAGGCCGAAACAGTCGATGACCGCAATCGGCCGCCCGGCCCATTCAACCACCTGCTCCGGCGTCAGGCTGCGGTAGGCATCGTGCGGCACAGCCAGGATCAGCGCATCGACGCCCTGCAGGGCCTGCTGCAGGTTGTTGTCGACCTTGAGTTCAGATAAATGATCCTGATTGCGGAAAAAACGCTTCCATGACAGCCCCGAAGATGGATAGCTGTCCTGCTCGGCGAACTCCCACCACTGTTCGACATACGGGTCGTGTGCCCGCATCTCGGCGCCCATTTCGGCTAGCTTGCGCACCACCAGTTCCGAACCGCTGTACCGGGTATCACCGACATCCTGCCGGTAGGAGGCGCCGGCGATCAGCACTTGTGAGGCCGCGATGTAGCGATCCATGTTGCGCAGCGCGTCGCGGGTCAGCTCGGCGACGTGCAGTGCCCGGGTGTCGTTGATGTCGATCGCCACCGGCGTCATGCGGAACACCTTGTCGCCATCCTCGAAACCCAGGATGTGCTTGTAGGCCCAGTAGCCGAGGCCGCCATCCTTGGGCAGGCAATAGCCGCCGATGCCCGGACCGGGGAAGATCATGTTGCTGTGCGTCGGGCGCAGCTTGATGGCATCGACCACCTTGACCAGATCGACCCCGTTACGCTCGGCAAAGATCGACCACTCGTGCAGATAGGCGAGGATGGTCGCCCGGTAGCTGTTCTCGACGATTTTCGCCGTTTCCGACTCGATCGGCCGGTCCATCACGGTCAGCGGAAATTTCTCAGTATTCAGCACGTCGCGCAGGAATTTCTCGACCCGCGCCCGGGCCGGCGCATCGCAGCCGGCGCAGACACGCCAGAAATCGCGGATGCTGGCGACGTAATCGCGGCCCGGCATGACGCGCTCGTAGGAATGGGCGAGCAAGGGCACCGTGTCGATCCCGCGCCCCGCGAAAGCCTTTTTCAGGATCGGCCAAGCGACGAACTCGGTCGTCCCCGGCGCCACCGTCGTCTCGATCAGGGTCAGGCAATCCGGGCGGATATGCTGGCCGACCGTCTTCAGCGTCGCTTCGAGCGCCGCCATGTCGCATTCGCCCGACTTCATATTGCCGAGTTCCTGCTTCAGGAAATCGCACTGCACGTCGATCACGACGCAATCGGCCAGATCGAGCACCTGGCTGTTGTAGGTCGCGGTCAGCGTCTTCTTGTCCAGCACGCAGCGGCCGATCAGCACATCGACCTGCGGGTCTTCGGCCTTGACCGGCGAAATGCCGCGATTGAGCAGCGGAATCTTCCAGAACGAACGTGTCGACGGGCGCTGGCAACCGATCACGAACTTGCTCGGCTTGCCCTCGCGGTCGGAGCAATCGGCGACGATGGCCGCCATCACCGCGCCGACGAAGCCGACGCCCATGACCACCACCACCTCCTGTCCATTGCGCCGCGCCGCCTCGGCCAGCGCCTTGACCCGCTCATATTCGGCGGCATAGTCGCCCGCCTCGGGCAGCGTGAAGCCTTCGCCCTGCGGCGAGGTCGAGATCCTGGTTTGCGTTGACGACAACATAGCTGCTCCTGACGTTGTTTGTTTCCTGTCTCCCGTACCGCTTGGCGGTACGGCTCCGACCAGTGAATCGGGGCCGATCTCCCGAGCACCGAATTAAATCCACACTGGATAAGTTACACCCATCTCGGCACGGAGAAACGTTAACAAAATCACATCCGCCTCACGGCAAGGCCCGCCCTGCCCGGGAGAACCGCCGGCCAAGGCCCGTTGTCCAACAAACCTGTCGCCGCTCGATCGATCGTCAAATCCCCCACAGAGGAGCAAGGACAATGGATACACCGCAACCGGCAGTCCCGGGTTTGGGCCGCGAGCTGGTACTGACCCGCATCATCGATGCCCCGCCCGAGAAGCTGTTTCGCGCCTGGACCGAACCGGCCTTGATCGTGCAATGGTTCACCCCGCATCCGTGGACCACCATTCATGCCGAAACCGACCTGCGGCCGGGCGGCTCCAGCCTGGTCGTCATGTGCAGTCCGGAAGGCCAGGAATTCCCGAATCGCGGCGTCTATCTCGAAGTCGTCAGGAATGAAAGGCTGGTGGTCACCGATGCCTACACGGCAGCCTGGGAACCCGCGGACAAGCCCTTCATGACGCTGATCCTCAGCTTCGAGGCGCTCGGCGACAAGACCCGATACACGGCCCGCGTTCGCCACTGGACCGTGGCCGATCGCGAAGCACACGAGCAGATGGGCTTCCATGAGGGTTGGGGCAAGGCCACGGATCAACTTGCCGAACTCGTCGCAAGGCTCTGAACATTGCCTTACTGGTGGCCATATCCACCTGTACAGGATCACCCCTTGCCAGAGGTTCGACACCAAGGCCGAAGAAGCCACACGCTGCTTTGCCGCGCTGACCGACGGCAGTCAGGTCCGGATGCCGCTCGCCAAGACCTTCTTCGCCCCGAGCTTCGGCATGCTTACCGACCACTTCGGGGTGTCGTGGATGGTGATCGTCACTGCGCAGTAAGTAAAACCTGCGCCACCCAAGCGGCCTGGCAAGACCTCAGCGTGCCGGCTCGGCGACGAAGATTTCGACCCGGCGATTCATCGCCCGTCCAGCCAGCGTGTTGTTATCGGCGACCGGTTCGCGCGAACCGCGACCATCGACGCTGATCCGGTTGCTCGCCACCCCGCGTCTTGCGAGGTAATCGCGTGTCGCAATCGCGCGATTGACCGAGAGCGGTTCATTCACCGAATCGGACCCCGTGCTATCGGTGTGGCCGATGATCTTCACCGTGGTCACCGGGTTCTGGTTCAGCGTCGTCGCGAAGCGGTCGAGAATCGGGCTCAGGTTGGACTTGATGTCAGACCGCCCCGAGTCGAAGGAAATATCGCTCGGAATGTCGAGCTTCAACTGGTTGTCTGCCGTCTGGCTGACGCGCACGCCGCTGCCCTGCGTCGCCTGCTCCATCGATGCTTTCTGTTCCTGCATGCGTTGCGACCACAAATACCCACCGCCGGCGCCGAGGGCACCACCGATCACGGCACCGGTCGCCACGCCCTTGCCTCCGCCGCCAGTCAATCCACCGACCACCGCGCCGGCGGCGGCACCGATCGCCGCCCGGTACCGGTGGTGCGTTGGGTTTCGGTCATCTCGGCACAGCCGGAAACGGTGCCGACGGCGAGTGCGACGACAATAAGGGTGAATTTGTTCATGATGAGACCTCCCGGGACGGTCGTTGCTGCTTGGACAAAATAGCGGGCGACGAGATTGCGGCACCCAGGCCACAAGAACATTGCCAACCAGAGTCCCAACCATACCGAAAGCCGGCGTAGCGGTTTGTACGCTGCCCAACATAAGGGCAAGTGATTTCGCCCTTGCCGCCCCGCCCCCAGCCTGGGCGTCAGGCGCCGGCCGGCGGCGCCGTTATCGTCACGCAGCGCGGCGAGAACATGAAGAGCGCCCGCGTCTGGCTGGCATCGTTCAGCAGCCAGCCGAAATTGAGCATCCAGCAATAGCCGGTCTGCCCGATCGGCTTGACGCACTTCCATTGCCAGAAAACGCCCATCGTGATGCTCATGGTGCCGAAGTGGCCGTTATTGCGGTTGATCGCCGGGTCGCCCGCGACGATCCGCAGCTCGCTCATCGGCGCCGCCAGCGGCCCCCACTTGAAACCATACAGGGTGTTCCGATACAGCCACTGCACCTGCGACCAATAGCCGCCATCGTGCGTCGCCTTCCAGTTCTTGTCGCCAAGCAGGCTGTTGTCCGGCGTATCGAACCAGGCCAGCCAGAGCGGCAAGCGCGGCTCGACCGCCTGGCCGTGGTTGTTATCGATCGGCCCCATGCGCGGTGTGGCGAAGGCGGGAAGGATCGGGGTCACGACCCAGGCGACGATCGTCATGACGATCAAGGCCAATAAATAGAACAGCCAGCGAATCATTTGCACTCCCGAGTTTGATGAGAAATTCTCCCGGCCCCCTCACCTCCCTCATGCCGTGCGGCATCGATCAGGCGGCGCGAAATGCTGATCGGCTCCGGCAGCAGCGGCAGCGCATCCAGCGCAAACCAGTCGGCGGCTTCGATCTCGTTGGGATCTGGCGTGATCGTCCCGCCGGCGTAGTCGGCAAAGAAAGCCACCATCAGCGAATTGGGGAACGGCCAGGGCTGGCTGTGGAAATAGCGAAGGTTGGCGATCTCGATCCCGACTTCCTCGCGGACCTCCCGGGCGGCGCACTCCTCCAGGGTTTCGCCGGGTTCGACAAAACCGGCCAGGGCGCTGAACACCCCCGGCTTGAAGTGCGGGCTGCGCGCCAACAGCAGTTGGTCGCCATCGCGGACCAGCACCATGACCGCCGGCGAAATGCGTGGATAGGCCAGCAGCCCGCAGCTCGGGCACTGCATCGCCAGCTCGCCGGCTTTCATGGTCGTCGGCGTACCGCACTGGCCGCAGAAGCGATGATGCTTCTGCCAGTCCAGCAACTGGGTCGCCCGTCCTGCCAGGGCAAAGGTTTCGGGGCCAGCCAGCTGGAAGATGGCGCGCAATGGCGTCGGTTCGGCTGAGGGGATTTCCGGCAACTGTTCGACGTCGGCGGCGTAGCAAGGCAGCCCGGCCAATTCCCCGATCCGCAGCACATTTTCCGGGTTGCCGAAGTCGGCGGCCGAGCCGGACGGAAAAATCGCGCCGGAAGCATTCCCGGCAATCGTCAGCAGGCGATGTTCGCATCGCAGAATCCAGCAGGCCGTTTCACTCATCGCGCTTTCCAAAGCTGTGCAATCAGAGACAAATAGTAATCGGCAGCCGCCAGATTGCATTGGATTCGCTACGGGCCGCCGATCCGGCATCGAAATGCCGAAGAGAAAGCCATTCAGCCCGTCGTGGCAACACTTGGCAAAGAATCCATATTATTTTGTTGCAGCGCAGCATAAGTGTGGGACAATAGCGGCTGTCTCCTCCATCCTAAAAAAATGGATTTATGCCCGCCTCGTGCGGGCATTTTTTTGCCCGGTCAATCGCCAACGCCGATAACGGGTCAGCCTCGACCGCCGAACGGCAGACAAAAAAGAAGCCCGTCTAAGCGGGCTTTTTGATGTTCTGGTGATTTGTCTCCTCCACCCGAATCAGAGAATTCGGTCGGACGCATGCGTCCGAAAGGTGGCGAATTATCGCTGGTTAAATCGATCTTGTATAGATGAATTGCAAATTCTCTGAACAAACCCGAGACCTGCCCTCGAAAGCGCCTCACCCGCTCCGCCGCTAGGCGCACCGCTCAGCGCCAGTGTTCACTTGGCAACAAAGCTGTCCGGCATCTGCAGGGCGACCACTTCACCGCGGGCCGTGGCCTCGCCTTCGGCGAACACCGTGGCCTCGACCACCACCTTGCGGCCCTTGATCTCCTTCACTCGGCCACGGATTTCCAGCAGCGGCCCGAGCGGCGTCGGCTTCAGGTAACTGACTTGCAGCGAACCGGTGACGAAACGGAAGGCCGGCTGGCTGTCCATGCTGCGGTTCTCGGCCCGGTACATCGCCGCCGCGGCCGTTCCCGTGCAATGGCAGTCGATCAGCGAGGCCAGCAGCCCGCCATAGACGAAGCCGGGAATCGCCGTGTGCTCGGGGAGCGGCTGAAAATGCGTGACTGTTTCGTCGCCGTCCCAGAAGGTCTTGATCTGATGCCCCTGCGCATTGTTGCGACCGCAACCGTAGCAATGGGCCAGGTTCTCCGGGTAGTAATCCTGAAACGCCTGCATGCTGCCTCCTCCTTATTGGTCATAACCACATCGTAGGCGAGCCGTTCGGCGACGGCCACTGTGCGGGCGGACAGCAAGCGTGCAAATCCGGACAGACCGCGCTAGGCATTCCGCCCATGTATGACAATCCGCGATACAAACCAGACCGCTACCAGATTTGCCGCCACGGCCACATAGCCGACCAGCGGGTAGCCGACGATCCGGCCGCTATCGTCGAGCGAGATCAGGAATCCTGCGAGCGAGGTGGCGAGGCCCATGGCCAGCGACTGCACGGTGCCGTTCAAGGACATGAAGGTGCCACGCAGCTTGGGCTGGGCTGACGAGGCGATGATCGCCATGGCCGGGATCATGCGCCCCGAGATCAGCACGAAAAAGCTGGTCGAGCAGATCAGCCAGCCCCACAGCGGCAGCGGCCCGGCATGGGTCAGGGCCAGCACCGGCAGCATGGCGAGCAGCGCCACCTTGCGGTAGAGCTCGACCTTGCCGTGCTTGTCGGCCCAATGCCCGATCAGCCGGGCGCTGATGAAGGTGGCGGAACCGCCCACCAGATAGACGATGGGGATGTCCTGCAGGGCGATGCCGACGTTGTTCACGGCATAGACGGTGATGTAGGGAATCACCGTGAACCCGGAAAAGATGATCAGCGCCGAGAACAGCAAGGCGCGCAGGTGGTTGCCGTCACCCAGCACGCTGAAGGTTGCCGACAACAGATGGGCGCGCTTCTCCTCGCCCAGATGGTGGCGCAACTCGGGCAGGAAGCGCAGCCCGACCGCAATAAAGACCACGCTCAAGACGGCGATGAATATGAACGGTGCCCGCCAGCCGAGATGGTTGGCCAGCCACAGCGACAAGGGCACCCCGGCAATCGTCGAAATCGAAAAGGCGCTGGAAACGATGCCGCTCGCCCGCGCCCGCCGGGAAAACGGAATGGCGTCGGCGATCATGGTCTGCACCAGCGCCCCCATGATGCCGCCGAAAACGCCGGCCAGGCCGCGCGCCACGATCAGGGTCGAATAGCCCGGCGCCAGGCCGCAAGCCAGCGTCGCCAGGCCAAACAAGGCAAAGCCGATGAGCAGCAGGCGCTTGCGCTCGAAGAGATCGACGAAGGTTGCCGCCAGAATCCCCGAAACCGCCGCGCTGAAGCTGTAGGAGGCCACCAGCAAGCCGAACTCATGCGTCCCGATGCCGAACTCCTTCATCAGGACCGGCCCGAGCGGCATCATGATCATGAAGTCCAGAATATGGCTGAACTGGATGCCGGCCAGCGTCAGCAGGAAGAAACGTTCGGCACGGGGAGAAAGCGCGGTGGACATGGGCGGCGTATGGGCTGGCAGGGCGACAAGGATACGCGCCAGGCGCGCATGGTCGATAGCTTCGACCATGCAATGGCAAATGATTCAGTCGATGTGTGCGTGCTGGCCATCAAAAGAGCCGTCGATTGGCAGCCGGCCCGAAGTTTCGACTGTCCGGCCAGCACCTAGCGTGATAAAAAGCCGTCTTGCCGATGACCGAAAGAGTTTCGCCATGAAAACGCGCGCCCCCATCCTGATCGCCCGCCAGGCACTGGCCTTGGCCGCCCTGATCGCCCTGCCCGCCCTGCCCGCCTTCGCCGCGCCGCCCACCGGGCACCCGAGCCCGGCCCAGGCCCGCGACATGCTGCTCCCCGACAAACCGCCGGGCGCCAGCGAACTGCCGAACGAAGGCACGGTGGTCGACGTCATCCACGCCAACGAATTCACCTACCTCGAAGTCGCCCGGGGCAATGGCAAGGAATGGATCGCCGTGCAAAAGATGGAAATCCGCCCCGGCACCCGCATCCGCTATGAAGACGGCGCCGTAATGCGCGATTTCTACAGCAAACTCCTGAAGCGCAGCTTTCCCAGCGTGATGTTCATCAACCACCTTGCCGTCACGACCCAGCCCTGAAGCAAAAAAATGGCCGGTCCGATGATCTCGGCCGGCCCCAGGTTCCCCTCCTGCGAGTAAGCGTCTAGCGCGCGCTCTCCTCGGCCAAGATCCGCCATCCATCCTTTTCCAATGCCAGCAACAGCGACTTCGCGGTGCCCTTTTCGACGAACTGGTCGGCGCGGTAGTCCTGGACGAAACTAACCCGCACGCGATCCGCCGCTTCGCTCTGCACCTCGATGTCGCGCAGTTCAAGCTGGATCACGCGCTTGTCCGCAATCCGCTGCTGCCGCAGCCTGGCCCAATCGTCGCGACTGACGCCATTGGCCGGCAGGAAGCCTTCGCCATAAGCCGCCAGATAGCCGGCCACATCCTTGCTGCGCCAGGCCTTGGCCCACTGCTCAATGGCGGCCAGCACGGCCTCTTCGCTTGCCGCCGACGCATCCTGCGGCGCCTCGGTCGTTGCCGCCGGCACCTCCACCACCGCACCGGGCGACTCGGCACCCACGGCGCCTGCCGGCGCCTGTTCCGTCGCCGGCTTCGGCAGCCCAGCCAGAACCGCATAGGGCAGCGCATCCGCCGCGAAATCGCCGATGCCAATCCCGGACAACAAGCGGCTGCCAGCACTATGCACGGACTGCTTCACCGGCAGATGCCCGCCGCTCTGCGAAGCGGCCTGCAGCGTCGTCAAGGCGCCCAGCGACAACAAGGCGCCGGCCAGGGCGCTGACCCTGATACGGATACGGCGCTGGCGCGCGGCATAGCGGGCACAGCGATTCTGGGATGGATTGCGATCAGCCTGGCTCAACATTGGTCTCCCCCGAAACATTCAGAACATCCCGCAGCACCGTGCCGCAGGCGCCGATGCTTTAGCAAACCCAATGCCAGCCCGCGAAATCCCCACCAGTCGGCCAGATACGTTTTCGGCCGGTGGCGTTCGCTCTCAAGGGCGATAACTTTTTCCAAGATCCGGGAATGGCGCTCGATCTTTGAATTTTTTGGGGTTTTCACGGGAAACCAATAGCAGTTTATTGCCGACGCTAATCCAAGCTCGACATCGCCGACAATCTGCCCGGCGAAGATGAACGCAGCACCCACACCCTGGGCGACCGGCGCGGTGTCCGGCCAGCCAGATCCGGTGCCCTGCCTCTGCTAAAATCAGGCATTCTTCTTGCATCGCCGGCCATTTCATGAAAGACATCCTGCTCGAATACCTGCGATTCCTGAAGTCCCAGAAAAAGCTCTGGTTATTGCCTCTGGTCGCCATACTTTTCCTGCTCGGGGGAATCGCCTTTTTGGGCCAGGCAACGGTTGCCCTCCCCTTCATCTACGCCCTGTTCTGATGTCCCGTCTGCGTCTGACCCTTTATGCAGTGGGAACCGTACTCTTCCTGCTCGCTGCAATCGAACTCCTGCTTGCGGTGGCCGGGGTCACTCCGCTGGCATCCCGTGGCGACCCTTACCTCGACTTTTCGACCCAGAATACTTTGTTCGTCGAAGAAAAACGGGGAAACGAAGTCTGGATGACGACAGCAGACGCCAAGCGGCAATTCTTCAACCAGCAGAGTTTCCCCCGCCGCAAACCGGCTACTACCTACCGCATTTTCTGCTTGGGCGGATCAACCACTTACGGACACCCATGGACCAACGAGATGTCCTTCTGTGGCTGGTTGCAGCGCTTCCTGTCGGCCACCGACCCATCACGCTACTGGGAAGTCATCAACGCCGGCGGGATCAGTTACGCCAGCTATCGGGTAGCAGCCCTGATGAAAGAACTGGTTTCCTATGAACCCGATCTGTTCATTGTCTATACCGGCCAGAACGAGTTCATCGAGGCCCGCAGCTACGGACATTTGCGCGACCTGCCGAACTGGCTGATCGAGGCCAACACGCTGCTCGCCCACAGCCGCCTGTTCACGGCACTGCGCAACCTCGTTGTGCGTACCGACGACCAGCCCAAACTCGGCCCCGAGGTCGAAGAACGACTGGCCAAGACGGTCGGTCCGGAGGACTATCACCGCAACGATGCCGAACGCACAGCCATCATCGGCCACTACCGTTTCAACCTGACGCGCATGATCGACATGGCGCGAGGCAGCGGCGCCGGTCTGACCCTGATCATGCCGGGCTCCAATCTCAAGGACATGGGGCCCTTCAAGAGCGAAAGCAGCCTGCCCGATCAGGCCGCGCGAGCCTGGCAGTCTCGATTTGCCGCCGCCCTCGGCACCGTCGAACCGCGTACCAGACTGGAACAGCTCGACCGTCTGGCCAGCGAAGACCCGCGTTACGCCGCCTTGCACTACGAGCGTGGCCGCACCCTCGTTACCCTGAACCGAGCGGACGAAGCGAAAACAGCCTTTTTGCGGGCCCTGGAGGAAGACATCGCTCCGCTGCGCATGCTGCCTGAAATGGCAACGCTGCTCCGCACGGTAGCCAGCCAGCATGACGTTCCACTCGTCGATTTCGCCGCGATGATGGAAGAAGCCAGCCGTCAGAGCACCGGTCTCGCCATCCCTGGCAAGGAATGGTTTGTTGACCACGTGCACCCGAGCATTGAAGGCTATCGCCAGCTTGGGCTGGCGCTGCTCAAGCACCTTCAGCAACAGGGCATCGTCCATGGCAGGCTTGACGAAGCTGGCATTGCCAGCATCACGACCCATGCGCTGGGCACGCTGGACGCCGAGGCCAACGGACGGGCGCTGATGAACCTGGGGATTGTTCTCGGATGGGCCGGGCGCATCGACGAGGCCCACCGCCTGCTGCTTGATGCCCGTGCCTTACTTGGCAACCACCTCCCCCTCCTGCTGCGCCTGGGCCTTTCAGCAGAGCGATTGAAACGGACAACCGAAGCGGGCGATATCTATCGCCAGGCGGCCAGCGCTTTTCCCGAGGCACCCGAACCATGGCGCCGGCTGGCTGATCTTGCTCACCAGACAGGTGATCGCATGGCGGAAAAACAGCATCGGACGTCCGTTGTGCAACGCTCCCCTGACAACGCCCAGGATGCCGCAACCCTCGCCGAACTACTGGTGGCCGAAGGCGATTGGGTAGCCGCAGCCGAGCAGTATCGTGCCTTGACCAGGCTCTCTCCGACCAGCTCGACAGCCCACGTGAATCTGGGTATTGCGCTCGCCAATCGGGGCGATGGCTCCGGCGCGCAAACCGCCTTCGACACGGCCCTGAGCATCGACCCCAAAGAGACCGACGCCTACCTCGGGCTTGCCGCGCTGGCCGAGGCCGCTCAAGACGCAAGGCGTGCCCGCGACCTCTACACCAAGGCGCTCCAGCATGGTCCGCAAGAACCGAAGGTGCATCTGAGCTTCGGGGCTTTTCTCGCCAATACGGGCGACCTCAACGCTGCCATCTCTCACTTCAAGTCGGCAGTACAACTTGCCCCCGAGTCGGTAGAGGCCAGGCAGAACCTGGCCATGGCCCTGCGCCAGAGCGGCAGGGCAAATGAAGCCCGCCCGCATTTCGAAGCGGCCCGTCGCCTGCGCGGGGAGATTCCCTAGATGGCCAGGCCAAACTTAGCGGGCACGGTTCGTCTCCGGCTCAAGGATGCCCCCGCCTTCCTGCTCGTAGTGCTGGTATTTTTCCTCGTGGTGAGCCCGGTCGCGCTGGTCCTCCGCTGGCTGGGGCGGGATACGCTGGGTCGGCGCTTCCTGCCTGGCGCCGACTCCTACTGGATCGCCCGCGACCCCAGCCGCGCCAGCAAGCTTCGGGACCAGTTTTAGTTGAACATCGTTGGCATCTCAGCCTACTACCACGATAGCGCTGCCGCCCTGATCGTCAATGGCCGCATCATTGCCGCGGCACAGGAAGAACGCTTCAGCCGATGCAAGCATGACCGGCGCTTTCCCGCCCGCGCGCTGGCCTACTGCCTGCAGGAAGGCGGCCTAAGCCTGAACGATGTCCATCATGTGGTTTTCTACGAGAAGCCATTCCTGAAGTTTGATCGCCTGATCGAAACCTGGCTGGCCTTTGCTCCCCAAGGGCTTGCGGCCTTTCGCCATGCCATGCCGACCTGGCTGGGGGAGCGCCTGTTCCAGAAGCAGCAGTTGATCCGTGCTCTGGAGGAATGCGGCGGGCGCAATATCGCGGACCGGCTGCTTTTCTCGGAACACCATCGCAGCCACGCAGCCAGCGCCTTTTACCCCTCGCCTTTTGACGATGCAGCCGTGCTGACCCTTGATGGCGCCGGCGAATGGGCCACCACCACCTTATCCATCGGCTCCGGTACGCGCCTTGAAACGCTGCGTGAACAACGCTTTCCGCACTCGCTTGGCTTGCTCTACTCGGCCTTCACCGGCCACCTCGGATTCGCCGTCAACTCAGGTGAATACAAGCTGATGGGGCTGGCCGCACTGGGTGAGCCATGCCATGCACAACAGATTTTCGACCGGGTCATTGACCTGAAGCCCGATGGCAGTCTCCGCCTCGATCAATCGTACTTCGGCTACTGCACGGGCCTGACGATGACCAGCCGGCGCTTCGAAGAACTGTTCGGCCCGGCGCGCCAGCCGGGCGAGGCACTCACCGCTCACCATGCCAATCTTGCCGCCTCCATACAAGCCGTCACCGAGGAAGTCGTGCTTCGACTTACCCGCGCCATTGCTCGCGACACCGGCGCCAGAAATCTCTGTCTGGCCGGCGGTGTCGCGCTGAACTGCCTTGCCAACAGCCGCATCCTGCGGGAGAGCGGATTTGAGGAAGTCTGGATCCAACCGGCGGCCGGAGATGCCGGCGCTGCCATCGGCGCCGCCCTGTTGGCGCACCACGAACTGGGCGGCGACCGCCCTCTGGGGCGAGGCATTGATGACATGGCTGGCGCCCTGCTCGGGCCAGCCTACTCACAGGCTGAAATCGAGGCCGAGCTGAACAAGGTGGGGGCCAGATATGTGGTCCTCGATGATCCGGAACTCATCGCGGCAACTGCCAGCGCACTGGCGACCGGACAAATTGTTGGCTGGATGCAGGGGCGCATGGAATTCGGGCCCCGCGCACTGGGCAATCGCTCGATTCTTGCCGACCCGAGGCGACCGGACATGCGTGATCGCCTAAACCTGAAAATCAAGGAACGCGAGGCCTATCGCCCCTTTGCACCGGCCATACTCGCCGAAGACGTTGCCGACTGGTTCGCTCCAGCCATCACCAGCCCCTACATGCTGTTAACTACCGAAATTGCCACTCACCGCCGCGTGGCCAGCGAGGCAACCGGGTTTGACCGCCTGAAGAGTCCATTGTCAGAACTTCCGGCCATCACCCACGCCGACCATACCGCCCGGCTGCAAACGGTCAGCACCGCCACCAACCCCCATTTCCATGCCTTGCTATCCGAATTCAAGGCACTTACCGGCTGTCCTGTCCTTGTGAACACCAGCTTCAACGGCGCCGACGAAGCGATTGTCTGCTCACCGACGGATGCCTACACCTGCTACCGAAAACACGGGCTGGACTTGCTTGTCATTGGCAACTGCCTACTCCGGCGCGAAGCCTCCACACCCGATTAATGGAGAGCGTTTCCGGCCATGATCGAATTGCTTCCTGGTCCCCACCTTAGCTGTACAGGGAAAATTACTGCACGTTGCACCTGCCCACGGTCCGAAAAAAACCAGCCCCAAGCCGCCCGCCGAGCTTTGCTCTCCGGTTACGATCTTTCCCCGAGGAGAACCCCATGCCAAATCTAGTCGACCGCGTCGCGGCCCATGTCAAAGCCAGATTCCTCGCCGAAAGCTCCGGTCACGACTGGCACCATATCAACCGGGTCTGGCAACTGACCCGCCAGATCGCCGCCCGCGAGGGGGCCAATCAGGAAATCGCCGAACTGGGCGCGCTGGTGCATGACATCGCCGACTGGAAATTCCATGGCGGCGATGACAGCGTCGGGCCGCGCGAGGCCGAGGCCTTGCTGACTCGCGAAGGGGCGCCGCCAGACGTCGTGGCGGCGGTGGTCGATATCGTGGCGACTATTTCGTTCAAGGGCGCCGGCGTCAGTAGCGCGATGCGCAGCCTGGAAGGCCAATGCGTGCAGGATGCCGACCGCCTGGATGCCATCGGCGCCATCGGCATCGCGCGCTGCTTCGCTTATGGCGGGCACGCCGGGCGCCTGATCCATGACCCTGACTACCCGCCGGTGATGCATCAGACGGCCGAGGCCTACAAGGCATCCAAGGGCGCCAGCCTGAACCACTTCTACGAGAAGCTCTTTCTGCTCAAGGAGCGCATGAACACGCCGTCCGGCCGCGCCCTGGCCGAGTCCCGCGACCAGTTCATGCACGCCTTTGTCGCGCAGTTTCTCAACGAATGGGCTGGCGCTGCCTGATCGTTGGGCTAGTCTTGATTCATGCCTCGACTCAAATCACCCGGCCAGACCACCGCCTCATACCCGACACGGCAAACCCGCTGCGTTCTGCTGCTTGCTGCCCTGGCGTTGCTGCCCGGGTGCGCCGCGCGGGCAGCGTTCGACAGCGAGTTGCAGCCGCTGGCGGCGGACTCTGCCCTCACCGGCAAACTAGGGGCGGTCGGCATGGTCGTTTCGGGGGAACCAGGGTCGGCCATTTCGATGGCCACCGGTTTCCTGATCAGCGCCTGCCATGTTCTGACGGCAGGCCATGTCCTGGCGCGCACCGGCAAAAGCGCAAGAATCGGCATGCCGGTCAAATACATCCCTAAGGGCGAGAGCGGCCGGGCTTCGGTGCCGGCGGTCTGGGGGCGGGTGGTGGCGGCCGATCCCGATTTCGTCATGAGCGAAGGCCCGCCCGGCTTTGACCTGCGAGCCATTGCGCAGGACTGGGGCCTGGTCGAGCTGGATCGTCCGCTGACCGGCGTCGAGCCGATCAAACTGGTTTCCCCGGGATCGCGGGTGGCACGCGACGCCCTGTTCTCGATTGTCGGCTACCCCCTGGGCCGCCGACAAAGCGGCCTCTATGCCGACGAGCACTGCCGCAACTGGTCCGGCCACCATGGCGCGATCAGTCTGGCCAACGTGATCTTTGCCGATTGCGCGGTGCGCCAGGGCATGTCCGGCGGCCCCTTGCTGCTCGACGACAGCGCGACGCCGCTGGCCGCCGGCATCGTGGTAAAACGCGTGGTGATCAGCCAGAAGGTCATGACCGTGGCGGTGCCGAGCCATGTCTTCGCCGAGAAGATCATGGCGACAATGCGCGACAGCGAGGTCTGCGCTGCCGGATCGCCCTTCGCCTTGCCGTCCTATCATGCTCAACAGGATGCAGTGGCCCCCTGAGCCTTCGCTGGCGCCGGCCGGCCCTCCCGCATGACGAATGTTCGAACTAGTTCGGCCAAGCGGCAATCAAAGCACGCATAGCCACCCCGGCCACGCCCCCAGCCCCAACACCAGACGCGCCTCGCTGAACGGCATTTCCAAACCGAACAAGAAAGGGTCTGCCATGAACGCTCCTCGCTTCAACCCCGCCTGGCCGGACACATTTGTCGGCCGCCAGGTGCCGGTCTTCCTGCTGCTGATCGGTCTCGGCTTGCCGGCAGCACTGGCCGCCGATGCATCCAAGGGTCAGTCCCTGCACGACAAGCACTGCACCAGCTGCCACGTCGAGCAATACGGTGGCGACGGGGCGCAGATGTATCTGCGCAGCAACCGCCTGATCCAGAGCCGCCCGGCGCTGGACAAGCGCGTCGCCTTCTGCAACAAGATGGTGAAGGCCGGCCTCTCGCCGGATGACGAAAAAGAAATCAGCGCCTACCTCGCCGAGCGCTATTACAAGTTCGCCCCCTAAGCCGTGCCCCAACAATACAAAGGAAAACCCAATGAGCAACTCGATTTACGACTTCAGGGCCAGCCGCCTCAACGGAGAGGAAGAACAGCTCGAGGTATACCGGGGCAAGGTGCTGCTGATCGTCAATACCGCCAGCGAGTGCGGCTTTACACCCCAATATGCCGGTCTTGAAACGCTATACCGGAATCTCGGGGTCCGCGGGCTGGTTGTCCTCGGCTTTCCCTGTAACCAGTTCGGTGCCCAGGAACCCGGCGACGCGGCTGCCATCGGGCAGTTCTGCCAGGCCAATTTCGGGGTCAGCTTCCCGATGTTCGCCAAGATCGACGTCAATGGTGACAACGCCCACCCGCTCTACAACTATCTGAAACATGAGGCGGCCGGCCTGCTCGGCACCGAGGCGATCAAGTGGAACTTCACCAAGTTTTTGGTGGATCGCAATGGTCAGGTGGTCGAACGCTACGCCCCTGCTACCAAGCCGGAAGAGCTGACGCCAGCGATCGAAGCCTTGCTGTAAATCGGGCCGGGGGCTCGCGATCTCGAAAGGTGGCGGCAAAACGGCACCAATTTTGCTTGAACCGGTGACGCGCGCCGAGCACGTTTTGCCCAACTGCACTGCGCCACAACAAGAAAGCGCACACCAGATGAACGAATTTGCCCGACCAAGCCCCCGCCACTGGGAATCCGATTCCCATATTCGGGTACCCACTCAGCCGTCGCAAATCCTCCTGTGGCTGACCGACGCCGAAGGGCGCATCGAATTTCTCAGCCCGTCGTGGTCGCGGTTCACCGGCCAGGAGCGCCCCGCCCTGATCGCCGATGGCTGGGCGCAGGTCGTTCATCCGGACGATCTGGCCAGTTTGCACGGGGCCTTTCAGCGTGCCGCCAGGGAGAACCAGGGCTTTCGCCGGCACGTCTGGCTGCGCCGGCGGGATGGCATCTACTGCGGCATGGCGTTCGAGAGCCTACCGCGCATCGCCCCATCCGGCGAAACCGTCGGCTTCACGGGTTTCTGTCTCGATCTCTCGCCGGCCGTTCATGCCCTGCCCGGCGCCAACCCGGCCGACCATCGCATTGCCGAACTGCTCAAGCAAATCCGCCTGCCGGCGACGGTAATCGACCTCGACGGGCAACTGATTTTCTTCAACCAGCCCTTTCTCGACCTGATCGACGAACCACCGCGCGAGGCGATCAGCCGCCCGTTCTTCGGGCACTACGCCGAAGCGATTGATGAGCCGCCGGCCGAACGTCTGCGCAAAGTCGCCGACACGCCACCGCACGCTTTCGAGTGCGCCGTCCGCGACACCGCCGGCCGCTCGCACCTGATGTCCTGGCACGTCACCGCGCTGCGCGACGAAAGCGGGCAGATGACCTGCAGTGTGCTGATCGGCGAAGACATTACCGCCCAGCGCCAGAAGGAAGAGGAATGGCGCCTGACCCAACGGGTCTTCGAGACCACCGACGAAGCGATGGTGGTTACCGACAGCAAGGCGCAGATCATCGCAGTCAACCAGGCCTTCACCCGGCTGACCGGTTACACGCGCGAGGAAGCGATCGGCCTGAATCCGCGGGTGCTGCAATCGGGGCGCCACGACCAGGCGTTCTACGAGGAGATGTGGCGAACGCTTTCCGAGAACGGCCACTGGCAGGGCGACATCTGGGACCTGCGCAAGGACGGCACGATCTATCCGAAATTCCTCTCGATCAGCACGCTGCGCGACAGCGAGGGTAAGGCGACGCATTACTGCGGCATCTTCTACGACATCACCGAACGCAAGACCTTCGAGGACAAACTCGAGCGCCTGGCCCACTACGACGTGCTGACCGGCATTCCCAACCGTTCGCTGCTCTTCGACCGCCTCGAGCTGGCGACCGCCGAGGCGATGCACAGCGGCGGCAAGGCGGCGGTGCTGTTCATCGACCTCGATCGGTTCAAGAATATCAACGACTCGCTTGGCCATGCGGCGGGCGACCAGGTCCTGCGTGAAGCGGCCACCCGCATCTGCAGCACGATCCGCCGCAACGACACGGCGGCGCGGCTCGGCGGCGACGAATTTGCCATCGTCCTCCCCGACCTCGATGACCCGCAGCACGCCGCACTGGTCGCCGAGAAAATCATCGAATGCATGAGGACGCCGTTCCTGATCGATGGCGCCCCGGTCACCGTATCGACCAGCATCGGGATCAGCCTTTTCCCGGCCGACCATCACCAGCCCGACAAGCTGCTCGAACTGGCCGACCAGGCGATGTATAAGGTCAAGGCGCGGGGCGCCAACGGCTACCAGTTCTGCAGCGATCCGGGAACCGCGCCGGCTTGAGGCTGCCGGATCTAGCCGGCCTTGCCCTCGCCCCGCCGTTCGAAGAGCAGGGGCAGGATGTTGTCGGCAAGCAGCAGGCCGACGGCGAGCACGGCGCCGGTCATCACCATGTCGGTGAGCAGGCTGATGCCGGCGGTGCTGTCCTGCTGGATCAGCGCATGGACGCCGCGAAAACCCATGGCGCCCGGCACCAGCGTAATCAGACCGGGAATCTGGACGAGGGCGACGGGGCGTTTGCTCAGGTACTGGTAAAGATGGCCGGCACTGGCCACGGCCAGCGCGCCGACGAAGGCGCCGACGACGTTGCCCATTCGGGCATCGACCAGAGAATAGACGGCCCAGGCGAGCAGGCAGGCGCCGACCGAGACATTGACCGATGACCACGGCGCCTGCAGCACGGCGAGCAGCGAGACGCCCAGCCCGGCAATCGCCGCCCAGATCGCCCAGGCGGGCAGGACGGCGGCACTTTCCGGCAGCGGCACGGCCGGCAGCCAGGCGAGGCTGACCTGGGTGCCGATGGCGAGCCCGGCGCCCATCAGAAAAAGCAGCACGAAAGCGCCGGTCAGCCTGCCGGTGCCGGCTAGGTAGTTCTGGGTGGCGATTTCAGACATCGCGATGGTGATCATGAAACCCGGCAGGAGGAGCACGATGCCGGCCACCGCCGAAATGAACGGCACCTGCTGCGGCAGGAGCTGGGCCAGCCCCTGCGCGCCGATCGCCGCCAGGGCGCAGAGAATGACCGGCACGGCCGGTCCGAGGCGCGGAATGCGGGCGAACAGCAGGAAGCCGGCGACGAAGAACATGCCAATCACCCCGCCGCACAGCATCTCGACCCAGCCGCCGCGCAGCAGCAAGGCGACCGAGGCGGAGAGCGGGAAGCCCATGAGAACGAAACGCCAGCCCGACCACGGCGCCGGCTGGCCCATGATCGCGGCGAGCCGCTCGGCGTAGACCGCCAGATCATCGACCGAGGAAATCTCGCGGCACAGCGCATCGAGCCCGATCAAGCGGGCCATGTTGTAGTCGTAGGGCGGCAGGCGCAGCAGTTCGACACGCCGCGCGTGATCGCCGGAAACCACGGTCAGCGCCAGGAAGGTCAGTACTGCGAAACCTTCGACCCGCGCGCCGAGGCGCTGGCCGATGTCCTTCATCGCCCGTTCCAGATCGTGCGCCGGCGCGCCGCTGACATGCAGCGCCTGCCCGAGATCGCGCAGAAACAGCGCCAGTCGCGCCAAGGTTTGTTCATTCATGGTCAGGGAGACACGAGGGCGATCGCGTCGTCGGATACAAGGATCAGCACTTTACCTCAGGACAGCTGCAAGCTCGGGCGCTGCCCAGCGGGAAAGCCAGGCAGTGCTAGGAATCCGGCTGCCCGCGCAGGCGCTTGAACAGCGCCGCGCAGCTTTCATCAAGGACGGCGCCCTGTGCCTGCAACAATTTGATATGGAGCACGAGATTTTCCAGAACCAGCTTGGCGGCCACCGCCAGCAGCACGCTGCGGTAGTCTTCCTCCCCCAGTTCCTCGGCCCGCTCGGCAATGCCGTGAATCTGATCGCAGACCAGCCGGCGCAGGTCGTCTTCGGCATAGGGCAGATCGCCATAATCGATCGGATCTTCGGCCTCGACTTCGCGGATCAACTCGACAAGCTCGGTGGTACTGATCGTCATGGCAGCTCCCTTCGCGGCTGTGCTTCATCCTTGAAATCAGACCATGCCGGGCGCCAAAAGGTGCCCGGTTATCGGCCTTGTACTATTCTGGAGGTGAGTTGCCGGTAGGGCCGGGGAAAGGATAACCATGCCCAAGCGAATGCCATCCGTCACACCATCAGCCGCCGAGCCAGCGGCCATGGTGACGGCCAGCTTCCGTTTCTACGAGGAGCTAAACGATTTCATCGCACCGGAGCGGCGCTATCGCGACTCCGACCTCGCCTGCGCCGCCCGAGCCAGCCTCAAGCATGTCATCGAGGCGGTCGGCGTGCCGCACACCGAGGTCGAACTGATCCTGGTCAACGGGGTCTCGGTCGGCTTCGAACAGCGCGTGCAGGCGGGCGACCACGTCTCGGTCTACCCGAAGTTCGAAAGCCTCGACATCGGCCCCCTGCTCCGTCTGCGCCGGCAGCCCTTGCGGGTAACGCGCTTTGTCGCCGACGCCCATCTCGGCGGCCTGGCCCGCCTGCTGCGCATGGCCGGTTTCGACACGCTTTACGACAACCATTTCGCCGATGACGAAATCGAGCGCTTGGCGGACAGCGACAGCCGCATCGTGCTGACCCGCGACCGGGCATTGCTCAAGCGGCGCAGCATCACCCACGGCTGCTACGTCCATGCCCTGAAGCCGGCGGCACAACTGGTCGAGATCCTCGCCCGCCTCGATCTCACCGCCCGCGTCCGGCCACTTTCGCTGTGCCTCGAATGCAACACGCCGCTGCGCTCGGTAACCAAGGCCCAGGTCGTCGATACCCTGCCCCCCAATGTCCGCAACGGCCAGCAGCGGTTCAGCACCTGCAGCGTGTGCCAGCGCGTATTCTGGGAAGGCAGTCACTGGCAACACATGCACGAGCGGCTGGCACTAGCCATCGCCGCCGCTGCACCTCAGGAAAAACCTGCATGAACCGGCATCCCGTCCTGCTCTTTCTGCAACTCATCAGCGTCGTCAGGCGCTACCTCGCATAAGGTCGAACCGCACGCATGCCAGCCAAAGCCAAGCCCGCATCGCAAGCGCCGTCGCAGCAAAAATCCGGCGCCGATCTGGCAACTCGGATGCTCCGTGCCGGCCTCCTCTGTGGCCTGGTCGCACCCGTTCTCTGGGCCGCCATGATCGTGATTACCGGCGAACTGCGCCCCGGCTTCGATCATGTCGTCCAGTACATCAGCGAACTCGGCGAACGCGGCAGTTCGACCGAAATTCCGATGCGCTACGGCGGTTTCGTGGCGACGGGACTGATGCACATTGGTTATGCACTGGCGTTCTACACCACGGTGAACTGCGGCACCCATCGTTCACGGCTGACGCTACTCGTCGCCCTGCTCATCGCGCTCAACGGCCTCGGCCGCATCGGTGCCGGCATCTTTTCCTGCGAACCGGGCTGCGCCGCACCGGATGTTCTGAGTCAGCGCCTGCACGGCCAGTCGGCGACCATCGCCTTCCTCGCAATCGCCGGCGCCGCCCTGCTCGGCGCCATTCTCTTCCGCAGTACCCGGCAGCTGCGCTCGCTGAGCGCCTATTCGCTGATCTCCGGCGGTGCCGGCCTGATCTTCCTGGCGCTGATGTCGGCCAGCGAAGCGACGCATGCCCACACCGGCCTTTATGAACGCCTGGCCTCGGGCGTGCTGACGCTGTGGGTCTTCGTCACCGCCCTGCGCTTGCGCGGGATCGATCATGACATTTGACGGAACTGTTGCCTTCCCCGCCTATCGAATGGAGGTCTGCATCAGCAACAAGGAGTTCGCCATGAATGCAAACCAGCACACCATGAGCAATCTGTTCGCCCAACTCGGCTTGCCAGCCGACCAGGCCGCCATTGACAGCTTCATCGCCGCCCACCGCCCGCTGGACAGCGACATCGCCCTCTACCGCGCGCCCTTCTGGAGTGCTGCACAACGCGCCTTCCTGAAGGAAGAAATCATCGAAGATGCAGACTGGGCGGGCGTTATCGACGAACTCAACGGTCGCTTGAGCTAACCCGCGATCACCCTAAATCCCGCAGGAGAAAACACCATGACTCGATCGATCATTTCATTGATTGTCGCTGGCATCGCTGCGCTCTGGGTGCCTCCGGTCCTGGCGGCGGAGCCGCCGCCCACGGCGGAAGCCAGCCAGGAAAATGAGGCTTGGAACAACATCAAGGCCTATACGCTGGAAAAAAAGACCGAGGCCGTCGCCTACGGCAAGAAGCTGATGAAGGAAACCGACGCCCGGATCGAGCAGTTGGAGGTCAAGGCCGCCCAGGCTACCGGTGAGGCCAAAGCCCAGTATCAGAAGGAAATGCAAGAGCTGAAGGTCATGCGCGCCAACACTGCCGCCAAGCTCGACACAATGGCGAAGGAAACCGGCGCCGCCTGGAACGACACCAAGCAGGGCTTCGCCGATGCCTACAAGGATTTGCAGCACGCCTACCAGAAGGTCGCCCGACGCTTCAAATGATACTGGCACTCGGCAGGCAGAGCGGGTTTGTATGCGGCATGTAGCAAGTTGTTACAACACGTTAAAGGCCTCAACTTAGGGGCTACTCCTGCCGTTAATAGCATTACGGAAGCAGTTTTCCGGAATGAACAAACAAGGAGTGCCACCATGTCGAAGCTTAGCCAGAACGATCTCAGTACCCTCGAAGAATCCGCGACGACCGCCGCGGCTTATCTGGATGCTTGCGACAACGGTGCCAAGTTCGTACGACTGGACCCGGATTATTACCAGGCATGTGGCCACCTGTTGCAGACCATTTTTGCCGTGACCGACGCCTCGAGAACCTTCCCGAGCCTGGTGCGGCAATCGGCTTCCGCCCGCGAGATGGCTGATTCCGTTGAAATCGGACGCCGAATCGATGTCAGCGTGCTCGCCTACTATCCGCAGCTTGCGGCCCTGCTGAAGCGCATCTCGGACTAGCACTTCGCCAGAAAAAGCTGGGCGACCCCGAATACCCTCCACTCAAGATAGCTGCCGACGGCCGCCCACTGCCGTGGGAGCGACAAGGGCACAATCAGCCCAGCCTTTCCTTGATTGAAGCGCTTCCGTGGCCGCCCATCTTTGGACAGCCTGAAACTCGACGCCTGCTACTTGCTCGGGGTCAGTCCATGCGACGAGCCGGATGCGAGATTTTCCTTGGCATCCGCTTTGGCATGCTGTGCGACATACCGCAGTATGTACACCGCCATGACCAGGATAAAACCGATGGTAAGCAGACTAAGCAGGCCAATATCTGACGTGAACAACAGATCCCATGCCATAAATTTCCTCCAATTTCCCCACGGTTGATGACTGCACTTTCAGTCACCATGTTTTATTCGCAAGACATATGCCAGCGAACTCAGCCAGGAAAATCATCAGGTCCCGAGCCCACCAAAAAAGGAGATCAAAGCCGTCGGCACGGCCGAGAGCCTGTAGTGCCAATGTTTGAACGGTGTGCTTCCATTGCCATCGAGGCACCGGAGACATGGAAAAACCGCAGCGCTACTAACCGGACGGGGACGATCAGCGCGCCATTTTTGGCAAAATGAAATTTATTCGCCATATATGACACGCCCCGCTCCGCAACATGAAACGGCGGTGCAGAAAAAAGAAAGGCCGGGTTGCCCCGGCCTTTCTGCTTCTTCGCAACCTACTAAACGAATCAGCCCTTCTTGTGCGTCGCCAGACGCGTCCAGGTATCGACCACGGTATCCGGGTTCAGCGAGATGCTGCTGATACCCTGATCCATCAGCCATTCGGCCAGATCGGCGTGGTCGGATGGGCCCTGGCCGCAGATGCCAATGTACTTGCCGGCCTTGTTGGCCGAAGAAATGGCCATCGCCAGCAGCATCTTGACGGCCGGATCGCGCTCGTCAAACAGGTTGGCAACCAGACCGGAGTCGCGGTCGAGACCAAGGGTGAGCTGGGTCAGGTCGTTGGAGCCGATCGAGAAGCCGTCGAAGATCTTCAGGAAATCGTCGGCCAACAGTGCGTTGGACGGGATTTCGCACATCATGATCAACTTCAGCTCGTTCTCGCCCTGCTTCAGGCCGTGTTCGGCCAGCAGATCGACGACAGCCTGGCCTTCGCCGACGGTACGCACGAAGGGCACCATCAGTTGCACGTTGGTCAGGCCCATCTCTTCACGAACCCGCTTCATGGCGCGGCATTCCATCTCGAAACAGTCGCGGAAGGACTGGGCGATGTAACGCGAGGCGCCGCGGAAGCCGAGCATCGGGTTTTCTTCTTCCGGCTCGTAGAGTTCGCCGCCGAGCAGCTTGCGGTACTCGTTGGACTTGAAGTCGGAGAGACGGACGATGACCGGGTTCGGCCAGAAGGCGGCGGCAATGGTGGACACGCCTTCGACCAGCTTCTCGACGAAGAAGTCCTTGGGCGAGGCATAGCCGCGGGCGCGGCGCTTGATCTCGTCGCGCTTCGAAGCCGGCAGGCGCTCGACGTCGAGGATGGCCTTGGGGTGGATACCGATGACGTTGTTGATGATGAACTCGACGCGAGCCAGACCGACACCGGCGTTCGGCAGTTGGGCGAATTCGAAGGCCAGTTCCGGGTTGCCGACGTTCATCATGACCTTGACCGGGACATCCGGCATGGCCGAGATGTCACGCGAGGTGATCTCGAAGTCGAGGCGACCGCGATAGACGTGGCCGGTATCGCCTTCCGTGCAGGAAACGGTGACGGTGTCGCCTTCGGTCAGCGTCTCGGTCGCGTCACCGCAACCGACGATGGCCGGGATGCCCAGTTCGCGGGCGATGATGGCGGCGTGGCAGGTCCGGCCGCCACGGTTGGTGACGATGGCGGAAGCGCGCTTCATGACCGGTTCCCAGTTCGGGTCAGTCATGTCGGCAACCAGCACATCGCCTGGCTTGACCTGGTCCATCTCCTTCGGATCCTTGACGATGCGGACCGGGCCGATACCGATCTTCTGGCCGATGGCGCGGCCGGAGGCGAGCACCTTGGAGAACTGCTTGAGCTTGAACTTCTCGATCTTGCCGGCGCCGGTCTGCGACTGCACGGTTTCCGGGCGGGCCTGCAGGATGTAGAGCTTGCCGTCGACGCCGTCCTTGCCCCATTCGATGTCCATCGGGCGACCGTAGTGCTTTTCGATGATCATCGCGTAGCGGGCCAGTTCCATGACTTCTTCGTCATTGATCGAGAACTGGTGACGCAGGGATTCTTCGACTTCTTCGGTGATCACCGACTTGCCGGCAGCCTTCTCGGCGGAGAAGGTCATCTTGATCATCTTGGAACCGATATTGCGGCGGACGACGGCCTTCTTGCCGGCAGCCAGCATCGGCTTGTGCACATAGAACTCGTCCGGATTGACGGCGCCCTGCACCACCGTTTCGCCCAGACCGTAGCTGGAGGTGACGAAGACGGCATCGCGAAAACCGGATTCGGTGTCGAGGGTGAACATCACGCCGGCGGCGCCCTTGTCGGAGCGCACCATGCGCTGGATACCGGCGGAGAGCGCGACATCGGCGTGGATGAAACCCTTGTGCACGCGATAGGAAATGGCGCGGTCGTTGTACAGCGAGGCGAAGACTTCCTTGATGGCGTGCAGGATGTTTTCCAGGCCGACGATGTTCAGGAAGGTTTCCTGCTGACCGGCAAAGGAAGCATCCGGCAGGTCTTCGGCGGTCGCCGAGGAACGCACGGCGAAGGACATGTCGGAGGTGGAGTCGGCAACCAGGCGCTGGTACTGCTCGGTGATCTCGATGGTTAGCGCGGTCGGGAACGGCGTTTCCATGATCCACTGGCGAATCTGGGCACCGCAGGCGGCCAGTGCATTGACGTCTTCGACATCGAGCGCGTCGAGGGCGGCATTGATCTTGTTGTCGAGGCCGCTCTGGGCCAGGAAATCGCGGTAGGCCTGGGCCGTGGTGGCGAAGCCGCCCGGCACACGGACGCCGGAATCGGCCAGCTGGCTGATCATCTCGCCGAGCGAGGAGTTCTTGCCGCCGACTTGGTCAACATCGGTCATGCGCAATTTTTCAAAGGGAATAACCAGGGGCTCCATACGGATTCCTTTCAGAGGGGTCAAATCAAGAAAAAGTGGAAGGTGAAAAATCGGTATTCAGGCGGCGCTCGGCGGTTTCGCGGCGCGCCGCGGAACGCAGCGACTGGGCCAGTGTTTCGCGGACGAAATCGATGTGTGTCTCGGCGGCATTGCGGGCCGCCTGCGGCTTGCGCTCGCGAATGGCCTCGAAGATGGCGGCGTGCTGGCGCATGAGCAGGGAACTGGCGGCGGGGATGCTTTTGAGCTCGCCGAGGTTGAGGCGGATGTTGTCGTGCATCAGGCGCAGCAGCGCGGCCGACATATGGCCGAGCAAGGCATTGTGGGCCGCGTCGCCGATTGCCTGATGAAAGGCGATGTCGGCAGCGGAACGCTTTTCCGTGTCGTCGCTCGCAAAGGCATCGCGCAGTGCGTTGAAGGTTTGTTCGAGGAGCAGCAAATCGGCATCGGTCGCCCGCTCGGCAGCCCAGGCGGCGGCCTGGCCCTCGAGCATGTGGCGGAACTCCAGCATGTCCTCGCGCAGGTTCGGATGGTTGCCGAGCATGTCACGCCACGGATCAAAGAAGGTAGAGTTAAGGCTGTCGGTCACATAGGTGCCACCACCTTGCTTGCTCTGCACCATCCCCTTGGAGGCCAGCTTCTGAATCGCCTCGCGCAGGCTCGGCCGTGACACGCCGAACTCGGCCGCCAGCTCGCGTTCCGGCGACAGGCGATCGCCCGGCTTCAGCGATCCTTCCAGGATGCGACGTTCCAGCGATGCCGCAACGGCATCGGATATACGCGGAACCTGCACCTTGTTCGTCATCGGTAAGACCACCTTGATTGGTAAGACCAACACATTTTAAACAGCCAATCGGCAAACTGCAAGTATAGGACTTTCCCTTACTTAATTGACTAAGTCACGGTATTCACGTAAATTTTCACCTCATGAATTATTGGTCTTACCAATGTACCGTTAAATAATTAACAGCGGAGACAAAATGAATAGTGCGAAACCCGGCCTGGCGCGGCCAAGCGACATCTACTTTTTTGCCACCTGCGTGGTCGATCAGTTCTTTCCCGGAGCCGGGCTGGACGCCATCACGCTGCTCGAACGCGAAGGCATTCGTGTCCACTTTCCTGATGACCAGACATGCTGTGGACAGCCCGCTTACACCAGCGGTTTCCCCGACGAGGCGCGCAAGGTGGCGGCACATCAGTTGACGCTGTTCCCCAACGACTGGCCGGTCGTCGTGCCCTCCGGCTCCTGCGCCGGCATGATGAAGCACCACTACCCGACGCTGTTCGCCAAGGACCCGGCGCGCCAGGCACAGGCCGAAGCCCTGTCGGCGCGCATCTACGAATTCACCGACTTCCTGGTCAATGTCCTCGGCTACCAGCCCAAGGACAAGGGTGGCGATTGCACCGTCGTCCTCCACACCTCCTGTTCCGCCCGCCGCGAGATGGGCGTCCATCTGACCGGCCGCAAACTGCTCGGTGGCATGGACAAGGTCAAGGTCGCCCAGCAGGACCACGAATCGGAATGCTGCGGCTTCGGCGGCACCTTCTCGGTCAAGCAGCCGGAAATCTCCGGGGCGATGGTCGAGGACAAGGTCAAGGCGCTCAAGGCGACCGGTGCCGAGCGCGTGGTCAGTGCCGACTGCGGCTGCCTGATGAACATCCTCGGCCACGCCGCCTGGAAGGATGACCAGGAAGGCCGCAAGACACCGAGCCTGCCCGGCGAACACATCGCCACATTCCTGCTGCGCCGGACCGAAGGGAGTAATCAATGAGCGCCCGTGACCGCATCCTCGCCAAATTGAAGGCGGCCAACGCGGCGCCGGCCGCCTTGCCCGACGTCGCCGGCTGGTACGCCACGCACCGCGTCCAGGAAGACGCTGTCGCGAAGACCAAGCGTTTCCGCCAGTGCATCGAACTCGCCCATGCCGAAACCTACGCCGTCTCCCGCGGCGGCTGGCTGCAAAAGCTCTGGGAAGTCCTGAGCGCCAAGCAGATCGGCAACCTGCTGGTGGCCCCCGGCACGGCCCACGGCGCGCGCGCCCAGGCTGAACTGCCGGCCTTGGGGATCGCATGCCCGGCCTACGACCAGCCGATCGAAAACTGGAAAGAGGCGATGTTCCGCGACACTCCGGCTGCCTTCACCAGCGCCCGCGCTGCGATTGCCGAAACCGGCACGCTGATCCTGTGGCCGGATGCCAACGAGCCGCGCCTGATGTCGCTGGTGCCGCCGGTGCATATCGTGCTGCTCGATACCGCCCATATCTACAACACCTTCTACGAAGCCATGCGGCAGGAAGGGTGGGCCAGCGGCCTGCCGACCAATGCCCTGCTCATCTCCGGCCCCTCGAAAACCGCCGACATCCAGCAGACCCTGGCCTACGGCGCCCATGGCCCGAAGGAACTGGTGGTCCTGCTGATCGGAGACGAACAATGAACGCCCCTACGGAACATGCCAACATGACGCCGCACACCCTCCAGTTCATGCCATCGGCGGGCTTCCGCGCCCGCTCCAAGGCGGTGGTCGACAATCCCTTCCTGCGCCAGAGCTTCCGCGGCGCCATGGATTTCCTGATGAGCAAGCGCGCTGCCCAATTCCCCGACACCGAGGAACTGGAAAGCCTACGCACGCTGGGCGAAAGCATCCGCCAGTACAATCTGGCCAAGCTGCCGACCCTGCTCGAACAGCTCGAAGCCAACCTCACCCGTAACGGTATCCAGCTCCATTGGGCCGAGACGCCGGACGAAGCCAACGCCATCATCCTCAGCATCTGCCAGAAGCATTCGGCCAAGCTGATGGTCAAGGGCAAGTCAATGGTCAGCGAGGAAATCGAGCTCAACCATGCGGCCGAAGCCGCCGGCATCGGCGCCCTGGAATCGGACATGGGCGAATACATCGTCCAGCTCGCCGGCGAGAAGCCCTCGCACATCATCATGCCGGCCATCCACAAGACCAAGGAAGAGATCGCCCGACTCTTCCACGAGAAGGTGCCCGGCGTCGATTACACCGACAATGTCGATGCGCTGATCCAGATCGGCCGCAACGTGTTGCGCGAGAAATTCCGCGAAGCCGACATCGGCCTCTCCGGCGTCAATTTCGCGGTGGCCGAAACCGGCACCCTGTGCCTGGTCGAGAACGAAGGCAATGGCCGGATGTGCACCACGGCGCCGCCGGTCCATATCGCGGTGACCGGCATCGAGAAGATCGTCGAGAAGCTCGAACACATTCCGCCGCTGCTCTCGCTGCTGACCCGCTCGGCGACCGGCCAGAACATCTCGACCTACTTCAACATGATCTCCAGCCCGCGCAAGGCAGGGGAAAAAGACGGGCCGAACGAAGTGCATCTGGTGCTGCTCGACAATGGCCGCAGCCAGGCCTATGCCGACGAGCAGTTGCGCAAAACGCTGCAATGCATCCGCTGCGGCGCCTGCATGAACCACTGCCCGGTCTACACCCGGATCGGCGGCCACGCCTACGGCACGACCTACCCCGGCCCGATCGGCAAGATCATCTCGCCGCATATGCTGGGGCTGGAGGCGACGTCTTCCATGGCCACCGCATCGTCGTTGTGCGGGGCATGCGGGGAGGTCTGTCCGGTGAAGATTCCGATTCCGGAGTTGTTGATGCGTTTGCGGGAGGAGGCGTTTACGGCGCCTCATGCCAATCCGGCGATGCGAGGACAGGGGGCGGGGTATAGCCGGTTGATGACGGGTATCTGGCGGGGGTGGGCGGCGGTTTATCGCTCGCCTGGGTTGTATCGGATGGTTTCGTGGCTGGGGAGTCGGTTTGGGTGGCTGATGCCGTCGAATCAGGGAGCGTGGACTACGGTTCGGGTGCCATTGCGGCCGGCGCCTAAGCGGTTGAGGGATATGTTGAGGGAACGGGGCTGATGGCTTTTGCCTTTTCTGAACCCTTGGGTTCCGCGCTTGAGGCGCGGGCGTACTTTTTCTTGCTTCGCCAAGAAAAAGTAGCCAAAAAGAAGGCGACCCCGGGTTACGCGGTCGGCTGCGCCGACTCCCCTGCGCTACTCGCTACTGGCGGGGGCTGCGGAACTCGGGCCTGCGGCCCTCAGACAGTCCTCGCCCTTTTTCCGCCAGCAGCTCCGTTGCTCGGCGCTGCACACGGGGACCCGAGAGGCAAAACCGAGCCCGTTCCCGACCACCGTCACTCCCGCGCCGGCGGGAGTCCAGTCTCATGCATGGATTCCCGCCTACGTGGGAATGACCGTGCCACCGTTTCACCACGGGTCGTTTTTCCGGGCCCCTTGAGAGGTGCCGAGCAACGCAGAAGCGCCGGGGGTAGTCGGCGAGCACTGTTTGAGGGGCGCAGCCCCGAGTTGCGCAGCCGCCCGGCGTTTCGAGTAGCGCAGGGTACCCGGCTCCGCCGGGCACCGACCCAGGGGTGGCCTTTTCTTTGGCTACTTTCTTTTGGCCACACAAAAGAAAGTACGCCCGCCAGCAAGGCGGAACCCCAAGCCACAACAAAGACAAACGTCTAAACAACGAGACAAACGCAAAATGAGCGAACTGATCCAACACCTCCGCCAGCACCTCCCCGACCACCAAATCATCATCGACGATCTCCGACGCCTGGCCTACGGCACCGACGCCAGCTTCTACCGCCTTATCCCCCAAGTCATCACCGTCGTCGAAACCGAAAACGACCTCAGAACGGTGTTAACCGCCGCCAAAAAGCACAACACCCCGCTCACCTTCCGCACCGCCGGCACCAGCCTTTCCGGCCAGGCGATCACCGATGGCATCCTGGCCCTGATCGGCGAAGGCTTTGCGACCTACGAATTGAACGCCGACGCCACTAAAGTAAAAGTCGGCCCCGGCATCATCGGCGGTGAGGTCAATCGTCGCCTGGCGCCGCACGGCAAGAAGATCGGCCCCGATCCGGCCTCGATCAACGCCTGCAAGATCGGTGGCATCGCTGCCAACAACGCTTCCGGCATGTGCTGCGGCACGGCGCAGAACAGCTACCGGACCCTGGCCGGCCTGCGCGTCATGCTGGCCGACGGCACGCTGGTCGATACCGAAGACCATCTCAGCATCGACGCCTTCTCGAAGAGCCACGCCGTGCTGCTCGGCGAGCTGGAGCGCCTGGGCCGCGACACGCGCAACAACACCCGGCTCGCCGAGCGCATCCGCCACAAGTTCAAGATCAAGAACACCACCGGCTACAGCCTCAACGCGCTAGTCGACTACGAGCATCCGCTCGACATCCTGGCCCATCTGATGATCGGATCGGAAGGCACGCTCGGCTTCATTTCACGCATCACCTACCAGACCGTCGTCGAGGACCCGTTCAAGGCCAGCGCCCTGGTTTTCTTCCCGGATATCCGCACCGCCTGCGAGGCGGTGATCCGCCTCAAGCCGCAGCCGGTTTCGGCGGTCGAACTACTCGACCGCCCGGCCCTGCATTCGGTCGAGAACAAGCCCGGCCTGCCGGCCATCATGCGCGAACTGGGCGAAGACGCCGCCGCGCTGCTGATTGAAGTCCGCTCCGGCACGGTCGATGGCCTGCAGGAACGCATCGCCGCCGTGCATGCCGCGATGGACGGCGTGGCAACAGTCGAGCCGATGGTCTTCTCGACCGATCCGGCGACCTGCGAGATGTACTGGAAAGTGCGCAAGGGCACCTTCCCCTCGGTCGGCGCCATGCGCCGCACCGGCACCACGGTGCTGATCGAGGACGTCGCCTTCCCCATCGCGTCGCTGGCCGATGCCACGCTCGATCTGCAGGCCCTGCTGCGCCACCACGGGTACCACGAGGCGATCATTTTCGGCCACGCCCTGGAAGGCAACCTGCACTTCGTCTTCACCCAGGATTTCGGCGACCCGGCCGAAGTCGACCGCTACGCCCGCTTCATGGACGACGTCTGTCATCTGGTGGTGGACAAGTACGACGGCTCGCTGAAGGCCGAGCATGGCACCGGTCGCAACATGGCACCCTTCGTCGAGCTGGAATGGGGCAAGGAAGCCGCCGACCTGATGCGCAAGATCAAGCAGCTCTTCGACCCGGAAAACCTGCTCAACCCCGGCGTCATCCTCAACGACAATCCGCACGCCCACCTCGAGAACCTGAAGCCGATGCCGGCTGCCGAAGACATCGTCGACCGCTGCATCGAGTGCGGCTTCTGCGAACCGCTCTGCCCCTCGCACCGCCTGACGCTCAGCCCGCGCCAGCGCATCGTCAGCGTCCGCGAACTGGCGCGCCGCGCCGCCGCCGGCGAACCGGCCGGCGCCATCGGCGAGGATTACCCCTACATGGGTCTCGACACCTGCGCTGCCTGCGGCCTGTGTTCGACGGCCTGCCCGGTCGGCATCGATACCGGCGACCTGACCCGCCGTCTGCGCGGCCGCCAGCTCGGCGACACCAGCCGGGCGATCAACACCTGGACCGGCGAGCATTTCGCCACTTTCGCCAACGCCTCGCGCCTCGGGCTGTCGGTCGGCCACGCGGTCTCCGGCGTGCTGGGCGACAACTTCCTCGGCCGCATCTCCGGCGGCGCCTGGAAAAAGAACATGCCGAAAGCCGGCAAGTCGCCGGTCGCCCGAACGATGCAGGGCGATCCGGTGGTCTATTTCCCGACCTGCGGCGGCCGCATCTTCGGACCTTCGAAATCAGGCGAACAGCAGCTCGGCGACGTGATCATCGAACTGCTGACCCGCGCCGGCTATGCCCCCGCCTGCCCGAGGGCTTCGACCAGTTGTGCTGCGGCCAGATGCTGGCCAGCAAAGGCATGGCCGAAGAAGCCGACGGCATGTCGAGAACCCTCGAAGCAGCTCTGATGAAGGCCTCCGACAACGGCCGCTACCCGGTGATCATGGATGCCAGCACCTGCTCGGCCCGCATGCAGAAGCACCTGGCCGGCCGGCTCAAGCTCTACGATTTCCACGAATTCGCCCACGACGCCCTGCTGCCGCGCCTGATGATCACCAGGGAGACCGGCCCGATCGCCCTCCACGTCAATTGCAGCGTGCGCAAGAACGGCTCGGACGCCAAGCTCAAGCAACTGCTCGCCGCCTGCGTCGAGCAGATCATCGAACCGGCCGGCGTCACCTGCTGCGGCTTTGCCGGCGACCGCGGCTTTGTCGTGCCTGAATTGAACCGGCACGCCTTGCGCAAGATCCACGACGAACTGCCGAACAATTGTGCCTGCGGCGTGTCGACCAACCGGACCTGTGAAATCGGCCTGACCGCCGAAACCGGACTGACCTACCAGTCGATCGCCTATCTGCTCGAAAAATGCAGCCGACCGCAGCCCGCATGTTGAGGATTTCCCTAACAGCCGAAATCCCGGCGACTTGCTAAGGTACGACCCATTCAACGAATTCAAGGAGAACACCCATGTACAAGAAAATTCTGGTTGCCATCGACGACAGCGAAACCTCCCGCAGCGCACTGGCCGAGGCCATGCATATCGCCCGCACCAGCAAGGCCAAGCTTTACATCACCCACGTTGCCGACGAAACCATCCTCAATATTCATGGCCATGCCTTGTCCAGCGTCATCAACCTGGAAGGCGCGATTGCCAACCTGACCGAGGCTGGCAGCAATCTGCTCGACAAGGCGATGCAATCTGCTACGGACGTCGACGCCGAAGCACTGATGCTGGAAGCCCGCAATCGCCGCGTTTCGGAAACGGTGGCCGACAAGGCCAGGGAACTCGGTGTCGATCTGATCGTCGTCGGTCGCCATGGCCAGCGCGGCCTGGCAACGCTGATTCTCGGCTCGGTCGCCGAACAACTGGCCAAGATCGCCGACGCCTCGGTACTACTGGTCCGCAAGCACTAGCACCAGCCTCTGGGCTTGTCGCACTAGACTGTGTAAGCTCTAGCGCTGCCCGCCATGGCGGGAAGATGACGCCTGAAAAATCAATAGATCCCCGCCCAGTCGGGGATCATTCACGATGGGAACCCCAATGTCAGATCGCGCCCTGGACACTAACAAGGACGAACCGCTCCGCACCGACATCCGCCTGCTCGGCCGTGTCCTCGGCGACACCGTGCGCGAACAGGAAGGTGACGCCGTGTTCGACATCGTCGAGCGCGTTCGCCAGACCGCCGTCAGCTTCGCCCGCAACGGCGACCCCGCCGCCCGCGCCGAACTCGCCGCCCTGCTCGACCCGCTGCCGCGCGAGACGACGCAGGCCGTCGTTCGCGCCTTCAGCTACTTCCTGCAACTGGCCAATATCGCCGAGGACGAGCACCACATCCGCCGGCGCCGCGCCCACGACCTGGTCGGCTCGCCGCCGCGCGAAGGCAGCCTGATTTTCGCCCTCGATGCCCTCCATTCGGCAAACGTTTCGCCGGAAGCGGTGGCCGATTTCTTCGCCCACGCTCTGGTCGCCCCGGTGCTCACCGCGCATCCGACCGAAGTCCAGCGCCAGAGCCTGATCCGCAATCACCGCGATATCGCCCGCCTGCTCGACCAGCGCGAACGCCTGCAGATGACGCCCGAGGAAGAGGCCGAGAACGATCTGGCCCTGGCCAATTCCGTTCTCACACTGTGGCAGTCGCGGATGCTGCGCCCGGTGCGCCTCAAGGTGCTCGACGAGGTCAAGAACGGCATCACCTACTTCAAGGAAACCTTCTTCACCGAACTGCCGCGCCTCTACATCCAGGCCACCCAGCAGTTGCACAAGCGCTACCCGGCGCAGCGCTGGGCCCTGCCCCCCTTCTTCCGCGTCGGCAGCTGGATCGGCGGCGACCGCGACGGTAACCCCTTCGTCACCGCCGAAATCCTGCGTGAAGCTCTGCGTCTGCAATCGGCTGCCGCGCTCAACCATTA
This sequence comes from Dechloromonas sp. A34, assembly GCF_026261605.1. Lineage (NCBI taxonomy): Bacteria > Pseudomonadati > Pseudomonadota > Betaproteobacteria > Rhodocyclales > Azonexaceae > Dechloromonas > Dechloromonas sp. A34. Next base: position 2,846,309 of record NZ_CP102486.1, on the reverse strand, counting down.
CCTCGAAGAAGTCCATGAACTGGGTGGCGAACTGCCGCTCTCCGACCTGCTGATCAAAGTCACCCCGGAACTGCTGGCCCTGGCCGAGCACTCGACCGACCATTCGCCGCAACGCTCCGACGAACCCTATCGTCGCGCGCTGTCCGGCATCTACGCCCGCCTCGCCGCTACCGCCCGGGTGCTGGATCACTTCGAGCCGGTGCGCCATGAAATCGGCCACGCCGAACCCTACGCCACGTCGGACGCGCTACGCGCCGACCTCAAGGTGCTGGCCAATTCGCTGAAGCTGAACGGCAGCGCCAATCTGGCCGGCGGCCGGTTGCGCCGCCTGCTCCGCGCGGTGCAGGTCTTCGGCTTCCATCTGGCACCGATCGACCTCCGGCAGAATTCCGAAGTGCATGCCCGCAGTGTCGCCGAGTTGCTCGCCGGCGCCGGTCGCTGCCCCGATTACGAGGCGCTCTCCGAAGCCGAGCGCCGGAAGCTGCTGGTCGAGGAAATCAGCACGCCGCGCCCGCTTTATTCGCCTTACCTCGAGTATTCCGAGGAAACCCAGGGCGAACTGGCGATCTTCTTCGCCGCCCGCGAACTGCGCCAACGCTACGGCGCTGCCGCCCTGCCCAACTGCATCATCTCGAAAACCGACGGCGTTTCCGACCTCCTCGAACTCGCGCTGCTGCTCAAGGAATCCGGCCTGCTGCTGCCCGGTGCCACACCGCGCCTCGACGTCAATATCATCCCGCTGTTCGAAACGATCGAGGACTTGCAGAAGAGCGCCGCCACCATGGAAGGCGTCTTCGCCATCCCGGCCTATCGCGAACTGATCGCCGGTCGCGGCAACGAGCACGAAGTCATGCTCGGCTATTCCGACAGCAACAAGGACGGCGGTTTCCTGACCTCGGGCTGGGAGCTGTACAAGGCCGAAATCGAACTGGCCGGCGTCTTCCGCAGCCACGGCGTCCGCCTGCGCCTGTTCCATGGCCGGGGCGGTTCGGTTGGTCGCGGCGGCGGCCCCTCCTACCATGCCATCCTCGCCCAGCCGGCCGGCGCTGTTTCCGGCCAGATCCGGCTGACCGAACAGGGCGAAGTGATCTCGACCAAGTACGGCAACCCGGATACCGGCCGCCGCAACCTCGAAGTGCTGCTCGCCGCGACGCTGGAAGCCAGCCTGACCGACCACGAGAACAAGGTCGAGCCGGCCGAGCAGTTCCACGCCGTGATGGACGAGCTTTCGGCCCGCGCCTTCAACGCTTATCGTGGCCTGATCTATGAAACGCCGGGTTTCACCACCTACTTCCGGCAATCGACGGTGGTTTCGGAAATCGCCTCGCTGAACATCGGCAGCCGCCCGGCTTCGCGCAAGGCTTCCGAGCGTATCGAAGACCTCCGTGCCATTCCCTGGGTGTTCTCGTGGGCGCAATGCCGCCTGATGCTGCCCGGTTGGTACGGCTTCGGCGCGGCGGTCGACGGCTACCTGGCGGCGAGTGCACAAAACGGCACCGACGGCCTCGCCACCTTGCGCCGCATGGTCAAGTCCTGGCCCTTCTTCCAGAGCCTGCTCTCGAACATGGACATGGTGCTGGCCAAGACCGACCTCGCCATTGCCTCGCGCTATGCCGAACTGGTCGCCGACGGCGAATTGCGCGACCGTATCTTCAGCCAGATAAAGGCCGAATGGGCGCTGACCAAGCGGCACCTGCTGAGCATACTGGAGCAGGACGACTTCCTCGCCGACAACCCGCTGCTCAAGCGGTCGCTGCAACTGCGCTCGCCCTACATGGACCCGCTCAACCATTTGCAGGTCGAATTGCTCAAGCGCCACCGCTCCGGCGAAACCGACGAACGGGTGGCCCGCGGCATCCATCTGACGATCAACGGCATTGCGTCGGGATTGCGCAACAGCGGTTAAAATCGGCGGATGCCTACCATCATCAAACGCAGCGTCTTTTTTGTCTCCGACGGCACCGGCCTGACCGCCGAGGCCCTCGGACACAGCCTCCTGACCCAGTTCGAGGATGTCGAATTCAAGCAGATCCGGATTCCCTTCCTCGACAGCATTGCCAAGGCCCAGGATGCAGTCGCCCGCATCAACGCCCAGGGCGAGGCCGACGGCATGCGCTCCATCGTATTCACGACGCTGGTCAATCAGGAACTGGCCAGCATCGTCCATCAGGCCGATGCCTTCTGCCTCTCCTACTTCGAAACCTTCCTGGCGCCGCTTGAAGCCGAACTCGGCGTCAAGTCCAGCCACACCGTCGGCCGCTCGCACGGCACGGCCGATAGTTCGGACTACAAGCAACGCATCGAGGCGATCAATTACACGCTGGCTCACGATGACGGCATCACCGACCGCGATCTGGCCGAGGCCGACGTGATTCTGGTTGCCGTCTCACGCTGCGGCAAGACACCGACCTCGCTTTACCTGGCCATGCAGTTCGGCCTCAAGGCAGCGAACTTCCCGCTGATCCCGGAAGACTTCGACCGCGGCCGCCTGCCCGGCACGCTGGAAAAGCACCGCTCCAAGCTCTTCGGCCTGACCATCCAGCCCGAGCGCCTGCACCAGATTCGCGAGGAGCGCCGCGCCGACAGCAAGTACGCCTCGCTGCCCAATTGCCGCTACGAGATTGCCGAAGCCGAAAAGATGATGCGCCGCGAAGGCATTCGCTGGCTCGATTCCTCGACCAAATCGATCGAGGAAATCTCGACGACTATTCTGCAGGAACTGAAACTGCGCTGATTGGCGACGCTGGCAAACCGGACGTTTGGTCCGTGACGCAAACATCTTGGCTTCGAGACCGCTTCAGCCATAGCAACAGCGTAGAAAACAGCAACTCGGGATCAACCGGTTTGGAAATGAAGTCATTCATCCCGGCATTAAGACAACGCTGCTTGTCCTCGACGAAGGCATTGGCTGTCATGGCGAGGATCGGCACCGACCTGCCCTGCGGCAACTGGCGAATGCGCCGGGTCGCCTCAAGACCGTCCATCACCGGCATCTGCATATCCATCAGGATTACGTCATATTCGTTGCGAGTTGCCATGGCCAGTGCCGCCGCACCATCTTCGGCACAATCGACCTTCGCCGCTACGTCTTCCAGTAATAGTGACGAGACTTCACGATTGACCGGATCATCCTCGACCAGCAGTATTCGGCTGCCCTTGTAGTCATGCAGAATCCTGGCCTCGGCCGCACCCGCGGGAGACGTGGCCATCTCCTCGTTCAGCACCGCGCCTTTTTTCAGACGGACGGTAAACCAGAAGGTGCTGCCAACCCCCAAGACGCTATTTACCCCGACTTCGCCGCCCATGACTTGCGCCAGACGCTTGGTAATCGCCAGGCCAAGGCCGGTTCCGCCATATTTCCGGGTAATCGAACTGTCCGCCTGTTCGAAAGTGGAAAACAGTTTCGGCACCGTCTCCGATGGAATCCCAATTCCCGTGTCCTGGACTTCAAAGCGCACCAGCACGCTTCCGGCACCGTCATCCTGAATCGTGGAGCGCAACGAAATGCTTCCGGCCTCGGTGAATTTCAGTGCATTGGTGGCAAGGTTCAGCAATCCCTGCTGGATTCGGGTCGGATCACCCATTAATTTGAGGGGCTGTACCGGAAGGTCGGCAAGCAGCTTCAGGCCTTTCACCTGCGCCTTGTCGTAAAGCATGGAAACGATGTTCTTGATGATGCCGGGAACATTGACCTCCACTTCTTCCAGCACGAATTTTCCGGCCTCGATTTTCGATAGGTCAAGAATGGCATTGATGATGCCCAGCAAATGCTGTCCGGCCGTATTGATCTTGTCGAGCCGTTCGGCTTGCTCGGGATTGACGCCCGAGCGCTGGATCAGGTGCGACATGCCGGTAATGGCATTAAGTGGCGTTCGTATCTCGTGCGACATGTTGGCGAGAAAGGCGCTCTTCGAAATATTTGCGGCTTCCGCAGCGTCCCTCGCCTCGGCCAGCTCGGCAGTCCGTGCCTCGACCAGTTTTTCGAGATTCGTCTGATACTCCAGCAACTCCTTTTCAGCCTTACGTCGATCGATCAAGGCTTGTCGAAAACTCAAAACCGAGCCTGCAAGCTCGCCGAATTCGCCGTTCTTCTTCTCATGTAGTTGCTCGATGCCCGGTAACGGCGCGGGGTCTTCTTTTTCCCTGGCCAGTTGCCGAAGGGCGGTGGCCAACGTTGTCACTCGCGCCCCCATCGACCGCGAAGAGGTCATGGCAAATGCCAGCATGACCACCAGACTGATAGCGACAACGCTGATCGCCCGGTGAAAAGCCGTGTTGAAGGCATCGGCTGCGGCCTTGCCACTCTTTTCGACGCGTTTGCCAAGGTCGAGCGCAAGGTGATGGGCGCGCTGCGAGAAGGATACGAAATGGTCACGCGCCTGACTGATGTGACGGCCAGCCACAGGCGGATCGATCGCCGCGATGTCGGTAGCCATGATCACGTAGTTTCGATATTTCTCGTAGTCGGCCTGCAGTGCGGCCGTATCGTCAGGCGACACCGCGAGCGCCGTAGCCGATCGGTTCAACTGCTGCACCCGAACGCTGAGGGCAGCCAGGGCATCGACCATCTCCGAATGGACCCGGTAGATCGCGCTTTCGCTAAGTCGCCCGCGCTCCGCTTCCTTTAGCACCTCCGCGACACGTTGCTGCTGTGCTGCCATCTCGTCACTAACGCGCGTCACCTCATTGAGCAGGTTCAGGCTGCCTTGTTGCGCTGAAATCTCCTCGCGGTGCTGCTCTTTGAGACTGTATAGAACCCCCATGTTGATCAGCATGGCGGCGCCGGCGACAAGAACCGGCAAGAGGAAGATCAACAGGAACGTACGTCCGGATTTCATCTAAACCACTTACCAAAATTATTTCGGCAGCAGTGTATGCCAATCCTCCGGGTGAATGCTGGCCACATACTCATAACCGTTTGCTCCATCGACATTGAAGACGACTATCGTTCCCTCAGGTTTGACGAAGAAACCAATCAGATCGTCGAGATTGGGTGCGTGCGCAATCATCAGGGTGTTGGCGCCTCGTGGCACAGGCAAGGCGAGAAGTTTTTTCAGTGCTTCGATACGTGGTTTTTTCTCTTCGCTGGTCATGTTGGCGGAATACATCAGCGACTCAACGATCTGGAAGTTTTCACCGATGGCCAGTTGGGCTGATTCCTTGGTGCGGCACATCGGACTTACCAGGATTTTCCCCAAGGGAATTTTGGCGTCTCGGATAGCCTTGCCAACCTGTCTCATCAATTTGCGCCCATCGTCAGACAATGGTCTCTGGGTGCTGCAATCGGCGAGGTCTACGTTAGGTACGCGATCCGGCCGGCTGTTGTCGGTATTGCCATGTCGCATATAGAGGACAAAGCCGCCGGCGCGGATTTTGTTCAGGAGTTCAAGCGTTATTGGTTTTTCGACAAACGCCGGTTTTGTCGTGGGCTCTGCCCCCAGGCGAAGGAGCAAGCCAGGATGCAAGCGATTGACAGCTTGAAGAGTGACTTCATGATTCGGCCCTCCGACTCGCAACGGTAATAGTTGTCAAGCTACTTCAAACGAATGAAGCACCTATTGATCTTCGACAACGAATCGCACTGGTTTGGAGCCGTCTCTCGCGATGACTGTCTCTCCGTCCTCCGCTTGCGTTTCAGGCTCTGCCATACGGAATCTGTTGTCCGGAAGTGCCAGTGCGGTTATTTTGTGGCATCTCCCTGCGCGAGTTTGCAAAGGGTGTGCATTGGTCTTCCCCATTTGCCATGAAATTTTCCCGCCTCTTCCTGAACCGCCTGCAGAATCGGCCCAATGCCAACGACACAGTCGTCGTGATCGATGTTCTGCGCTCGTTCACGACGGCAGCGGTGGCACTTGCCAACGGGGCGCGCGCCATTTACCCGGTGGCGGGCGTTGCCGTGGCGATGGCGCTGCTTGGCCGGCTCCCCAACTCGGTATCGGTGGGCGCCGTGGGCGGCGGCGACCCGGTACCCGGATTCGATTTTGGCAATTCCCCCTCTCGGCTGATGGATGCTGACCTTGCCGGCAAGACTGTCGTGATGAGCACGGCGGCGGGTGTCCGCGGCCTGCAGAGTTTCCGCCAGGCACGGCGGCTGTACGCCGCCAGCCTCGTTTGCGCCCGAGCAACGGGAGAGGCGATCCGCGTCGCGGGTGCCGAGGACGTTTGCTTTGTCATCACCGGCGAATGGGTCGATCGCGATGGCGACGAGGACATCGCATGCGCCGATTACATTGAATCCTTGTTGTGTGGCAATCCGGCCAGGCCGGATCAATTCGCTCGACGCGTGCGGGAGTCCGACTTCGGGCAGCGCTTCGCGGCCGGCACCTGGCCCAATCTACCTCGGGCCGACCTCGATATCGCCACCCACGCCGATCTTTTCGAATTTTCCATGCCGGTTTACCGGGAAGGGGAGCTTCTGGTCATTCGCTGAAGCGACGCCGACTGATATCGGCCGAGCGCCCGAAGACCCGCTGGGTCCCTACCCCAGCCGTCGCCGCACCGCCTCGAACAGGCAGACTGCCGCTGCTGCAGCAACGTTCAAGGACTCGACCGCGCCCGGCATTGGAATCTTGATCCGCAGCCGCGCGGCGGCGATCAAATCGGTGCTGACCCCCTGCCCTTCGGCCCCGAATACCCAGGCCAGCGGGCTCTCCAGCTTGGCCGCATAAAGCGAGGTGGCGCCATCGAGACAAGTCACTGCCGTTATCCCGCGATAGTCGGCCATGAAGGTCGCCAGATCGGCTTCTTCGTGGATGGCCAGCACGAAATGAGCGCCCTGCCCGGCGCGCAGAACCTTGGGCGACCAAGCGGCGGCACAACCCGGCGAGAGCAGAACCTGTTTGACGCCGGCTGCTGCTGCCGTGCGCAACAGGGTGCCGACGTTGCCGGGGTCCTGCACCCCATCGAGCAAAACAGAGTCTATTGCGAGGTCGGTCACGGCCTTCCCGGTCGGCATAGCGACGACGGCCAACAGGCCGCTCGGCGTATCGACCAGGCCGAGGTCGCGCAGCAGGGCATCGGCCAGGACCACCGTTTCACGGCCACCGACAAAGCCGGCAATCTCGCCGCCTGCCAGTGCCGACTCGCCGACTACCAGCGTTTCCACCGGACCGATCGCCACTTCATAGGCCTCGACCAGATGGATGCCGTCGAGCAGTGTTTTCCCGGTTTTCCGGCGTTCGCGGCCGGATTCGGCCAGCCGCTTCAACGACTTGAAGAACGGGTTGTCGCGCGACTGGATCAGCTTCATAGCAACGAAAGCTGCTTGGCTACCGGACCGAAAGTGCGGCGATGGACGGGTGAGGCACCATGCTCTTTTAGCGCCAGGCAATGCGCCGCCGTCGGATAGCCCATATGGCGATCGAAGCCATACATGGGATATTGCTCATGCAAGGCCAGCATGCCGCCATCGCGTACTGTCTTGGCGAGGATGGAGGCGGCGGCGATCGAGGCGATCTTGCCGTCACCCTTGACTACCGCCTCGGCGGGTATATCCAGTGGCGGGCAGCGATTGCCGTCGACCATTGCACTGGTCGGCCGCACTGCCAGACCGGCGACCGCACGCTGCATGGCGAGCATGGTGGCATGCAGGATGTTCAGGCGGTCGATTTCCTCGACACTAGCCTCGGCTACCGCCCAGGCCACGGCCCGTTCGCGAATCAGGATGGCGAGCGCATCGCGCTTTTTCTCGCTGAGTTTCTTGGAGTCGTTGAGGCCAGGTATTGGCCGCTCCGGGTCGAGGACAACCGCCGCGGCGACCACAGGCCCGGCCAGCGGACCACGCCCCGCCTCGTCGATGCCACAGACGAGACCGAACGGGACGATCAGTTCAGGCATTCAATGACCGCATTGGCGGCCTTCTCAGCGGTGTTCTGGCGAAGCTGCAGATGGATGTCGGTAAATGCCTCGGCGACGGCGGCCGCGTTTTCCTTGTCCTCGTACAACTTGACCAACGCCTCGGCCAGGTTGTCCGGCGTCGCTTCATCCTGCAGGATTTCCGGCACGACCGAACGCCCGGCCAGGATGTTGGGCAAACCGACAAACGGCTGATACGCCATGCGCTTCATGATCCAGTAGGAAGCCTTGGCGATCTTGTAGGTGATGACCATCGGCCGCTTGATCAGCGCCGCTTCCAGCGTCGCCGTGCCGCTCGCCACCAGCGAGACATCTCCCGCCCCAAGGGCATCCTGGGCATGGCCGAAAAGCAGGCGGAACGGCACGTCGCCGGCTTCCTGCTTGTAGATCGCCATCTCGAACTGCAGACGCGTCTCGCGCGTGGTCAGCGGCACCACGAACAGGGCATTGGGCAGGAAACGTTCACGAATGATCTTGGCGGTCTGCACGAAGGTGTCGGCCATCATTTCCAGCTCGCCCTGCCGGCTTCCCGGCAGGAAGGCGAAAATCGGCACATCACGAGGCAACGACAACTTTTCGCGCACCGCCAGCTTGTTGGTTTCCAGCGGAATGATGTCGGCCAGCGGATGCCCGACGTAGGTCACCGGAATCCGCTCTTTCTCGTAGAGCGGCGGCTCCATCGGAAACAAGGCCAGGACGCAATTGACCGCCTTGGCGATTTTCTTGATCCGCCCGCCCCGCCAAGCCCAGATCGACGGGCTGACGTAGTGGACGGTCTTGACCCCGGCCGCCTTGAGGTCGGTTTCTAGGCCGAGATTGAAATCCGGGGCATCGACACCGATGAAGATATCAGGCCGGATGTCGAACAGGCGTTTTTTGAGCTGGCGACGGATACCGGAAATTTCCCGGTAGTTCTTCAGTGCATCGACATAGCCCATGACCGCCAGTTTTTCCATCGGCCACCAGGCATCGAAGCCCTGGGCTTCCATGCGTGGACCGCCAATGCCGTAGAACACGGCATCCGGCAGCCTGGCTTTCAGGGCAGCGATCAAGTGGCTGGCCAGGAGATCCCCGGAGGCCTCTCCTGCCACCATGGCAATCCGAACCGTACTTCCCATCAGCGGATGATGCCGCGCTTGGAGACTGCCAGGAAATCGACAAAACGCTGGACATCAGGTTGCGTCTTGGCTTCCTCGGCCAGTTTGAGCTTGGCTTCCTCGAGCAGCAGACCGGACTTGTACAGCGTGCGATAGGCGCGCTTCAGTGCAGACAGCGACTCGGCCGTAAATCCTCGGCGCTTCAGGCCTTCGACATTGATGCCGTAAGGAGTCGCCGTGTTACCGGCCGCCATCAGGTAAGGCGGCACGTCCTGCAGAATCACGGTACTGACTGCCGTCATGACATGGGCGCCGATACGGCAAAACTGGTGCACGCCGGTAAAACCGCCAAGAATGGCCCAGTCCTCGACCACAACATGACCGGCCAGTTGGGAATTATTGGCGAAGGTGGTCTTGTTGCCGACCTGGCAATCGTGGGCGATATGCACGTAGGCCATGATCCAGTTGTCGTCGCCGATCCGGGTCACACCGGCATCCTGGACGGTGCCCAGATTGAAGGTGCAGAACTCGCGGATCATGTTGCGATCGCCGATTTCCAAACGGGTCGGCTCGCCGGCGTATTTCTTGTCCTGCGGCACTTCTCCGAGCGAACAGAACTGGAAGATACGATTCTCACGGCCGATGCGGGTATGCCCCTTGATCACCACGTGCGGACCGATCACCGTGTTGTCGCCGATCTCGACGTTCGGACCGACCAGTGAATAGGGGCCGATCTCGACGTTGGCGCCAATTTTGGCACCCGGATCGACAATGGCTGTCGGATGAATCATATTCAGATATCCCGCTTGGCACACATCAGTGTTGCTTCGGCCACCACCTGACCATCAACGCGTGCTTCGGCCTTGTACTTCCAGATACCGCGCATCTGGCGAGCAATCTCGATATGCAGATGCAACTGGTCGCCCGGAGTCACCGGCTTCTTGAAACGACACTCGTCGATTCCGACGAAGTAGAAGACTGAATCGGCGTCCGGCTTGGCATCCATGGTCTTGAACGACAGGATGCCGGCAGCCTGGGCCAGCGCTTCCATGATCAGTACGCCCGGCATCACCGGGTGGTGCGGAAAATGGCCGACGAAATACGGCTCGTTCATCGTGATGTTCTTGTAGGCATGGATCGATTTGCCGGGTATCACTTCAAGCACGCGATCGACGAGCAGGAAGGGATAGCGATGTGGCAAGTGTTCAAGTATTTCGTGAATATCCATTTAATCAAACCTCTCCATCAGTATTCTTAAGTTTTTTCTCAAGTTCGGAAACGCGTTCGGCCAACTTGGCCAGGTGCCGGATTTGAGCCGCGTTATGTAGCCAGTGGCTATGCTCTTCGAGCGGAAAAACACTGGTGTACTGCCCGGGCTTCGTTATATTTTTCATGACTAGAGAGCCACCGGAAATTACCGCGCCCGACGCGATCGTCACGTGCCCGGCGATCATCGCCGCTCCCCCAACGATTACGTTGTCCTGCAGCGTCACGCTGCCGGCAATCGCCGCGCAGGCGGCTATCACACAATGCTTGCCGATCACGCAGTTGTGACCGATCTGGATCTGGTTGTCGAGCTTGCAACCATCACCAATCAGGGTGTCGTCGAGCGCCCCACGGTCGATTGTCGTACTGGCCCCGATTTCGACATCGCTACCAATCACCACCCGGCCGATCTGGGGAATCTTTACCCATTGCCCCTGGTCCGGCGCGAAGCCAAAACCGTCGGCACCGATGACGACGCCGGAATGGATGATGGCATTGCGGCCAATTTCGCAAGCGGCGTAAATAATGACATTGGGATACAAAACACTGCCATCGCCAACCTTGACGCCCTCGCCAAGCACGCACCCGGCCTGAATGGCGACGCCCTCGCCCAGCACCACGCCCCGCCCGATGCTGACATTTGGCCCGATACTGGCGCTGGCCGGCAGTTCCGAGGCGGTATGCGCCGCTGGATGAACACCGGGTGCGCTAGGTACTCGCGGATTAAGTAGCGTCGCCAGACGCGCGTAATAGGCGTAGGGATTCCGGGTCACAATCCGCGGCAAACCGACCGCATCAGCGAAATCCGGTGACACGATAACCGCCGATGCCCTGGTCGTCTGTAACTGGCTTTTGTATTTCAGGTTGGCCAGGAAGGCAATGTCGCCCTCGCTGGCTGACGCCAGGGTCGCAACCTGCCGAATCTGAATTTGCGCGTCACCAAGCACATCGCCGCCCAGACGGGCGGCGATTTCGGCCAGCGAAAGGGCGACAGCCGCTGCGCCGGGCATTACTTGCCTTCGGCGAGCGCCTTGATCACGCGATCGGTAATGTCCAGACGGGGGCTGACCCAAACGACGTCCTGCAGAACAAGATCAAACTTGTCCGCTTCGGCAATCTGCTTGATAGCCTTGTTGGCTTTTTCAATGACCGCGGCGTTTTCCTCGTTCTGACGCAGGTTCAGGTCTTCACGGAATTCACGCTGCTTGCGCTGGAATTCGCGCGACAATTCGCCGAATTCCTTTTCCTTGGCGCGACGGTCACTTTCAGCCATGGTCACGGCATTCTTTTCCAGATTTTCCTGCAGGCCCTGCAACTGCTTGGCCATGCGCTGCAAATCCTGATCACGCTTGGCAAATTCGCCTTCGAGCTTCTTTGCCGCCTTCTGCGCAGCCGGCGCATCACGGAAAATGCGCTGCGTATTGACATAGCCGACTTTCAATTCCGCCGCGCTAGCCCCAGTCACGAACAAGGCCGACATTAAAGAGGCGAGAACTAGAGACTTAACTTTCAAGATGACACTCCTGAATCAAAAAGTGGTGCCCAACTGAAACTGGAAGGATTCCGACTTGTCGTTATCCTGCTTGTTGAGCGGTAAACCGAAACTGAACTTCAGCGGCCCGATCGGCGAGATCCAGGCGGCAGAGAGACCGGTAGAATACCGCAGATCGCCCAACGCAATGTTCTGACCCTTGCCATAGACTTGCCCGGCATCGAAGAACCACCCCATGCGCAGGCTCTTTTCCATGCCGGGAATGCTCCACAACAGTTCGGCATTGCCGACTACCCGGCGATTGCCGCCAATACGAAAGTCTTCAGTGATGGGACCAAGCGAAGACGCCTTATAGCCCCGTACCGAACTGACACCACCGGCGTAAAAATTCTTGTAGAACGGCAGACCCTTGCCGCCGTAACCGTCGGCATAGCCCAATTCACCATTCAGCATCAAGGTAAATTTGGTGTTCAACGGGATGAAGTGTTGAAGCTGGTAGTTGGCGCGGTAATAGGTCAAGTCACCTCCCGGCACCGCCACTTCGATGCCTGCCTTCTGGAAGGTGCCCTTGGTCGGGAAGAAGAAGCTGTCCTTGCCGTCACTGGCCCAGTTCAAGCTGAGCGGAACGGACAGGTTGCTGTCGCCAAAATCACTGACGAAATCCTGATAGTACTTTGGACTATCAGGATAGACGGTGATTTCAGTGAAATCGACGCCCAATCCAAGACCTAAAGACTGCTTCTCGCCGATCGGGAAACCGAAGCGAATGCCACCGCCGGTCGATGCCGAACTGTAGTATGCAATCGCCGTCGAACTAGTGTTAACCGTACGATGATAGACATCGAACCCCTGGCTCACGCCATCGGGCGTGAAATATGGGTTGGTATAGGAAAACACGTAGGTACGATAGGATTTTGCCGAATTGACCTGGATCGAGACGTTATTGCCACTGCCCAGAAAATTGTTCTGGGCGATGGAACCGGAAAGAATGACCTTGTCGGTACTTGAAGTGCCCAGACCAAGCATCAGATTTCCGGTGGGCTTTTCAGTCACCTTCAGATTCACATCCAGTTGGTCGGCCGTCCCCGGAACAGCCGGCGTTTCGACGATCACATCGGTGAAGAAACCGAGCCGGTCGATCCGTTGCTTCGAGACCGTCACACGGTCGGCATCGTACCAGCCGCCTTCCATCTGGCGAATTTCGCGACGAATCACTTCATCGCGCGTTTTGGTATTGCCGCTCACATTTATGCGCCGGACATACACACGCTTGCCCGGATCGACAAAAATGGTAAAGGCGACCTTACGCTTTTCCTTATCGATTTCCGGTGCCGCATTGACATTGGCAAAGGCATAACCTTCCTTGCCAAGGCGATCACCAATTGCCTTGGTCGACTCGTTCAGACGCTCACGGGAGAATACGTCGCCCGGCTTAACCAAGACCAGCTTGCGAAGCTCGTCCTCGGAAATCGTGAAATCACCGGCCAGCTTGACTGAGGAAACCTGATAACGATCCCCCTCACTCACATTGATCGTGATGTAAACATCCTGCTTATCGGGAGAAATGGAAACCTGGGTCGATTCGACACTGAATTCCAGATAACCCTGATTCATGTAGAACGATTTCAGCTTCTCCAGATCAGCCGAAAGCTTTTGTCGGGAATACTGGTCATTCTTGGTATACCAGGTCAGCCAACCAGGTGTCGTCAGTTCGAACTGACTCAACAATTCCTTGTCGTTGAACGCCTTGGTACCGACCAGATTGATCTGCTTGATCCTGGCGGCCACGCCTTCTTCAACGTTGAAATTGATACCGACCCGGTTGCGTTCCAGCGGCGTTACGGTAGTCGTGATATTGACGCCGTATTTGCCGCGCGTCAGGTATTGGCGCTTGAGCTCCTGCTCGGCCTTCTCCAGCAGGGCACGGTCGAAGATGCGGCCTTCGGCAATTCCGGTTTCCTTGAGCGCCTTGACGATGACATCTTTCTCGAATTCCTTCATGCCGATGAAATCGAGCTTGGCAATGGCCGGGCGCTCCTGAACCACAACGACCATCACATTCTGGTCGACCTCAATCCGGACATCCTTGAAGAACCCGGTGGCAAATAGCGCCTTGATCGATTGCGCGGCCTTTTCGTCATTCAGCGTATCGCCGACCTTGACCGGCAGGTAGCTGAACACCGTCCCGGCTTCGGTGCGCTGAATTCCCTCAACCCGGATATCCTTGACCGCAAAAGGCTCGAAGGCCAGCGCGGGTGCGGCGAAAACACTGGCGATCAGGACAGACAACAGGGATTTATTCATTATTCAGCCGAAGAACAGGCGATTCAAGTCGTTAAAAAAGGCGAAAGCCATCAAGACGAATAATATGGAAACGCCAACTTGCTGTGCGATTCCCATGGCCCGCTCTGTAAGGGGCCGTCGTCTGACGACTTCGATCATATGATACAGCAAATGCCCACCATCCAGCACCGGGATAGGCAGCAGATTCAGGACCCCGAGGCTGATGCTGACCAGCGCCATAAACTTAATGTAGTAATCGAATCCAAGTTTTGCAGATTGCCCTGCATAGTCGGCAATCGTCACCGGGCCGGAGAGGTTTTTCAATGACACTTCGCCAGTCAGCATCTTGCCCATCATGACGAGACTGAATGCTGATTTATCCCAGGTTTCCTTCAAGGCTTTGCCCCCTGCCTCGAAGAAACCGTAGCGGACAAAGGTCCTCACTTCGCGGCGAAATTGACCGTCGTCCGCAACCGCCACGCCGATCTTGCCGACCAACCGGCCGCGCTCGGGATGGCCTTCAGGAATCACATCGACCGCAAGAGCCTGCCCCTGCCGCTCCAGTTCAAGATGCAGTGAACGCTCTGTAGCATCGCGAATAATCAATACCAGTTCATGCCAGGCAGCTATCGGCCGTCCATCCACCGCCAGCACATGATCCCCCACTTGCAGACCAGCCCGCTCACCGGGGCCGCCTGCAACAACCTTGCCGAGTACCGCGGGGAGATTAGGACGATAGAAGCCGATCCCGAGACGTTCCAGTGCGTCGCCTTCCCAACCCTGTTCGCCAGCCGCAGCCAGGTAAAGACGGCGGACGGCAATTTCGTTTCGCTCGTTGACAACCTCCAGCTCGGTGCTCTCCTGCTCGACCGCCTTCTGCAACAGCAGCCAGCGCAGGTCGTTCCAGGTGGAAACCGGTTGACCATCGACCGCCCTGACCTGCTCGCCATTGCTGATCGAGGCCATCGCTGCCGGCGTTCCGGCAGGTGGCGTACCGAGGATGGGCATCAACTCTTCGCTGCCCAGCATGAATACAGCCCAGTAGAGCAGAATGGCCAAGGCAAAATTGGCCAGCGGCCCGGCCACCACAATCAGACTGCGCTTGCCAACCGATTGTCGATTGAAGGCGCGATGCGCCTCTTCAGGCAATACCTCGCCCTCGCGTTCGTCCAGCATCTTGACGTAGCCACCGAGCGGAAAAATGCTGACCGCCCATTCGGTCTGGTCACGGCCCAGACGTTTCTGCCAGAGGACCCGCCCGAAGCCGATCGAGAAACGCAGCACTTTGACGCCGCACAAACGCGCTACCGCATAGTGTCCATATTCGTGGACAACGATCAGGACTCCGAGCACCACCACGAAAGCGGCGAGATAGAATGGAAGTTCGCTCACGCGAAACGACGTTCCCGTATCATTTGCCCGGCCACGCGACGCGCCTCGGCATCGGCCGCCAGAACATCGCCCAGACTACCTTCCGGCCCCGCTGGCAGCGCTGTCAGCACCGCTTCATTGAGCTGGGCGATGCCCAAAAAAGGCAGCTGACGTTCGAGAAATGCCGCCACCGCGACTTCATTGGCCGCATTGAGAATCGCCGAGGCCGTCCCCCCCTCGCACAAAACATCGTAGGCGAGTTGCAGACAACGAAAACGCGCGAAGTCCGGCGCCGAAAAATCCAGGCGAGCAATTTTGAACAGATCCAGCGACTCAACCCCGGCATCGATGCGCTCCGGGTAGGCCATCGCATAGGCAATCGGCGTCCGCATGTCCGGATTGCCCAGTTGGGCCAACACCGAGCCATCAACATATTGGACCGCCGAATGCATGACGCTCTGCGGGTGAACCACCACTTGGATCATTTCCGGCGGTGCGGCGAAAAGCCAGTGCGCCTCGATCACCTCCAGCCCCTTGTTCATCATGGTCGCTGAATCGACCGATATCTTGCGCCCCATCACCCAGTTGGGATGGGCACAGGCGGCCTCGGGCGTCACTTCGCAGAGTTCCGACAACGGTGTGTTGCGGAACGGCCCGCCGGATGCCGTGAGGAAGATTTTCCGTACCCCACACGCCGCCAAGCCTCGAGCAAAATCGGCCGGCAAGGACTGGAAAATGGCATTGTGCTCGCTGTCCACCGGCAACAGCGTCGCGCCATGCTCCCGAACCGCCTGCATGAACAACTCGCCAGCCATGACGAGCACTTCCTTGTTGGCCAGCATCACCTTCTTGCCAGCCCTGGCTGCGGCCAGGGTCGGTTCAAGACCGGCGGCGCCGACGATGGCAGCCATCACCGAATCGACTTCGGGCAACGAAGACAACTCGACCAGTGCCTCAACACCATGGCGCACTTCGGTATCGAGACCGGCCTGACGACAGCGTTCGGCCAACCGGCCGGCCAGTTGCACATCGCGCAAGACGGCGAAACGCGGACGAAACTCGAGGCACTGCTCGAACAATTTGTCGAGCTGGCTGTGGGCACAGAGTGCGAAAGCCTGATAGCAATCGGGATGACGCCGGATGATATCCAGCGTGCTGACACCGATCGAACCGGTGCAACCCAGTACCGTGACGTTCTGGACTTTCATGTCGGGGGATGAATCAAGAGCAGCCAGAGCAGCGCGACAACTGGCAGGGTCGAAGTCAGGCTGTCGATGCGGTCAAGGACGCCGCCATGTCCCGGCAGAATATTGCTGCTGTCCTTGATCCCGGCCTTGCGTTTCAACAGCGACTCATAGAGATCGCCAACGATGCTGATCACCGTCACAGCGATCAGCGCAACGATCCACATGGGCAGGGGAAGGATGTCCAGCCCGAATATTTGCCGGACAACCAGGCCATAAACCACCACACCGACCACCGCGCCAAGTGCCCCTTCGCGGGTTTTCCCCGGGCTGATCGAGGGCGCCAGCTTGTGCTTGCCAAAAGCCTTGCCGGAAAAATAGGCGGCGATATCCGCCATCCAGACGACTGCGAAGATACCGAGCAGCACACCGGGGCCGAGCACACGCAATTGGACCATGGCCAGCCAGGTCGGCAGCAAAACCACGGCGCCGACCAGAAGACCGATCGGACCGGCCAGCGCCCATTTTTTCTGCAGCCAGAAAGGCATGACCAGGCACCAGAAAATCGCCGCTACGCCATACGCCGCCAGCACCCAACTAACCGCCAGGCCGCCAAGGCCTGCGCTGCCGATGGCTACGGGATCAATGAGCGAGGCGACGGCACAGATTAGCGCAGTAACCAGACCTAGCGTCACCCGGCCCGTCGCACGCCAGCCCAGCAATGCCCCCCACTCCCAGCCGGCAATGCCGATGAAGGCGGCGACCAGCAGTGCCCAGTAATTCTGTGGCAGAAAGAAAAGTGCAGGCAGCAGCAGGGCAACCAGGACCAGCGCGGTAATAACGCGCGTCTTAAGCATTCGGCTTTTCCGCGATCTGCTCGCTGGTCCGTCCAAAACGGCGCTCGCGCTGCTGGAAGGAGGCGATCGCTTTGTCAAACTCCACCGTGTCGAAATCCGGCCACAGCGTCGGCGTGAAAAAGAGTTCGGTATAAGCCAGTTGCCAGAGCAGGAAATTGCTGATGCGCTCCTCGCCGCCAGTACGGATGAACAGATCCGGTTCCGGTGCAAAACTCATCGCCAGATGCGGTTCGAGATCGGCTTCGTTCCAGCCTTCGCGCTTTTCTGGCTGCGCCTCGAGCATCCGGTTCATCGCCTGCATGATGTCCCAGCGGCCGCCATAGTTGGCGGCAATGGTCAAATCGAGACGGGTATTGCCGGCAGTCTGACTTTCCGCCTGGCGTATCAATTGCTGCAGGCGCGGCTCGAAAGCCGACAGTTCGCCGACCACGCGCAAGCGAACACCATTACGGTCAAGCTTCTCGACCTCTTGCTCCAGCGCCTTGACGAACAACTGCATGAGCAGGGAAACCTCTTCCTGCGGCCGTCGCCAGTTTTCGGAAGAAAACGCGAACAGGGTCAGGTACTGGACGCCGCGCTCAAGACAGGCGCGAACCATTTCGCGCACCAGTTCGACGCCTTTGACATGCCCTGCGACACGCGGCAGGAAGCGTTTTTTGGCCCAGCGACCGTTGCCGTCCATAATGACGGCGACGTGACGGGGCACAGCTGCCGCCGGGGGAACCTGTCGCGTTGAACTCGAAAAAAGTGCCATTCAGCCGGCAATCAGCCTGAGCAGGCGATCAAACCTGCATCAGCTCGGCCTCTTTGACGGCGAGCATCTTGTCGACTTCGACGATGAATTTGTCTGTCAGCTTCTGAATATCGTCCTGTGCCTTGCGCTCGTCGTCTTCCGGAATTTCGCCCTTTTTCAGGGCGTCCTTCAGATGCGCAATGGCGTCACGCCGCAGATTGCGAATGGCGACCTTGGCACCTTCGCCTTCATTCTTGACGATCTTGGTCATTTCCTTGCGCCGCTCTTCGGTCAGTGCCGGCATCGGCACGCGAATCAGGTCGCCCTGCGAGGCCGGATTCAGGCCGAGGTCGCAATCACGAATCGCCTTCTCGACCTTTTGCAGCATGGGTTTCTCCCAAGGCTGGACGCCGATGGTGCGGGCATCGACCAGGGTGATATTGGCCACCTGATTGACCGGCACCATGGAGCCGTAATAGTCGACCTGAACATGGTCGAGCAGGCCGATATGAGCCCGGCCGGTACGGACTTTCTGAAGATCGTTCTTCAGGGCATCCAGCGTTTTTTGCATCTTGCTTTCGGCTGTTTTTTTCAGTTCCGGAATCATCTTCTTTCCTCAGCAATAGACCAGCGTGCCTTCGTCTTCACCGCAGACCACGCGCTTCAGCGCACCGGCCTTGAAAATCGAAAACACATTGATCGGCAATTTTTGATCGCGACAAAGCGCGAAAGCGGTCGCATCCATCACCGCCAGATTCTGGGAGATCGCTTCATTGAAGCTGATCCGGTCAAAGCGTGTCGCCGCCGGATCCTTCTTGGGATCGGCCGTGTAGATACCATCGACTTTGGTCGCCTTGAGGACGATCTCGGCGCCGATTTCCGAACCGCGCAATGCTGCAGCGGTGTCAGTCGTGAAAAACGGGTTGCCGGTACCGGCTCCGAAGATCACGATCTTGCCTTCTTCCAGGTAGCGGATGGCCTTGCCGCGAATGTAGGGCTCGACCACCTGCTCGATATTCAATGCCGACTGCACACGGGCATTCAGACCGCCCTGGCGCATGGCATCGGACAGGGCCATGGCATTCATCACCGTGGCCAACATGCCCATGTAATCTGCAGTGGCTCTATCCATTCCGGTGGCCGTACCGGCCATGCCGCGGAAGATGTTGCCACCGCCGATCACGACACCGATTTCCACACCCATGTCGGCGACCGCCTTAATCTCTCCAACAATCGTCGCGATGGTCTGCGGATTGATGCCGTAGGCGTCGTTGCCCATCAGGGCCTCGCCGGAGAGTTTCAGGAGAATTCGCTTGTACTGGGGTGCGGTCATCGGCATTCCTTTCAATTACTTCTTGGCAGCAGCAGCGGCAGCCTGGGCAGCCACTTCGGCAGCGAAGTCGTCAACCTTCTTCTCGATGCCTTCACCGACGATGAACAGCGTGAAGGAGGCAACCGAAGCGCCCTTTTCCTTCAGCAGTTGTTCGATGGTCTGCTTGCCGTCGGCAGCCTTGACGAAGACTTGACCGAGCAGGGTAACGTCCTTCAGGTACTTCTGGACGGTACCTTCGGCGATCTTTTCCAGCATCGCTTCCGGCTTGCCGGCTTCGCGGGCCTTTTCGATGGCGACACGACGCTCGGTATCGAGCAGGTCGGACGACACACCGGAAGCATCCAGCGACTTCGGCTTGGAAGCGGCGATGTGCATGGCCAGATCCTTGCCCAGTTGCTCGTCGCCACCGACTACGTCAACCATGACGCCGACCTTGGCACCACCGTGGATGTAGGAAACCAGCTTACCCTTGGCTTCGAAACGAACGAAGCGGCGGATCGCCATGTTTTCGCCGATCTTGCCGACCAGTGCGGAACGGGTCGATTCGACGGTACCTTCGCCCATCGGCAGCGCGGACAGCGCAGCGACGTCAGTCGGGTTATTGGCAGCGACCAGCGCAGCGGACCCATTGGCCAGCGCGATGAATTCGTCGTTCTTGGCGACGAAGTCAGTTTCGCTGTTGACTTCGATGATGGCACCCAGCTTGCCGTCAGCAGAGATGCTGACTGCCACGATACCTTCTGCAGCGATACGGGTAGCGGCCTTGGTCGCCTTGTTGCCGAGTTTGACGCGGAGGATTTCCTCGGCCTTGGCCATGTCGCCATCGGCTTCGGTCAACGCCTTCTTGCATTCCATCATGGGTGCGTCGGTCTTGCCGCGCAGTTCTGCCACCATGCCTGCGGTAATTGCCGCCATACTTAATTCTCCTGAACTTATCAAACAGGCGGAGCCTGAGGCCCCGCCGTTACAAGCTTATTGTGCCGATTCTTCCTGAACTTCGACGAACTCGTCATCGCCACCGGCGGCAACGATTTCCTGGAGAACCTGGCTACGGCCCTCGAGGATGGCGTCGGCAACACCACGGGCGTACAGCTGAATGGCGCGCGAGGAGTCATCGTTACCCGGGATGACGTAAGCGACGCCGTCCGGGGAATGGTTGGTATCGACCACGCCGATGACCGGAATGCCAAGCTTTTCGGCTTCGGTGATGGCGATCTTGTGGTAGCCGACGTCGATGACGAAGATGGC
Organism: Dechloromonas sp. A34; assembly: GCF_026261605.1. Lineage (NCBI taxonomy): Bacteria > Pseudomonadati > Pseudomonadota > Betaproteobacteria > Rhodocyclales > Azonexaceae > Dechloromonas > Dechloromonas sp. A34. The sequence goes on along the minus strand of NZ_CP102486.1, from coordinate 2,825,591 downwards.
ATCGGGCAGACCAGCCATGTCCTTGATGCCGCCAATGGACTTCTGCAGCTTTTCCAGTTCGCGACGGAAGGTCAGCGCTTCCTTCTTCGGCATGCGCTCGAGTTCGCCGGCTTCGACAGCCAGTTCCATATCCTTGAGACGCTTGATCGAGGTCTTGACCGTCTTGAAGTTGGTAAGCATACCGCCCAGCCAGCGCTGATCAACGAACGGCGCACCGGCACGCAGTGCTTCTTCGCCGATGATTTCGCGGGCCTGGCGCTTGGTGCCGACGAACAGGATGTTGCCGCGATTGGAGGACAGCTTCTTCACGAAAGCGATGGCTTCGTTGTACTTGGCCAGGGTCTTTTCGAGATTGACGATATGAATCTTGTTGCGCGCACCGAAGATGTACGGAGCCATCTTGGGGGACCAGAAACGGGTTTGGTGGCCGAAGTGCACACCGGCCTCCAGCATTTGACGCATGGTAACGGACATACTAAAACTCCTTAAGGGTTGAACCGCCACCCGCCGGAAACGCCCGCCATTCTTGTATTCTGGCGCGCACCCTTAATCGGCGGATGTGTGGATTTTGGTTGCACACACTTTGTGCACAACCGTTCTTTTCAGCCATGTCGGCCGAGAAAAACCCGCAGATTATAGCAGCAGAATAGCCGCCCTAAAAGCTCAATAACCGTTCTGCTTCAGGGCCAGCAGTTGCAGCATGCGTTCGAGGTAAGACTGCCAATCGGGCATCTGGAGCCCGAAGTCCGTTTCGAGGCGAGTGCAGTCGAGTCGCGAATTGACTGGTCGACGGGCCGGCGTCGGATATTCGGCCGTCGCAATTGCCCGGATCGCCTCGGCCTGCAGGCGCAGATCGAAGCCTGGCATCACCCCGGCAAGACCAACGATGGTTTGGGCAAATTCGCACCAACTGACCGGCCGTGCCGCCGCCAGGTGATACAGCCGGTTCTCGCCGCTTTCCAGGACCTGGCCGCGCAGCAGCATGGCCAGCACGACTCCGGTGACGGTCGCAATCAGTGCTGCCGGGGTCGGCGATCCGATCTGGTCATCGACCACATTGATACTCTCCTTGTCGCGCGCCAGACGCAGGATGGTCTTCACGAAATTGCCGCCACGCGCCCCGAACACCCAACTGGTACGAAAAATCAGCGATTTGCCGCCGACCGCCCGGATCGCCGCCTCGCCAGCCAGCTTGGTCGCCCCATAGACGCTTTGCGGACAGGTCGGATCGCTCTCGACCCACGGGGTGGTCTTGGTGCCGTCATAGACATAATCGGTTGAGTAATGCACCAGCAAGCCCCCCAGTCGGGCAGCCTCTTCCGCCAGAACGCCCGGCGCCTCGGCATTGATCCGCTGCGCCAGCGCCACCTCCGATTCCGCCTTGTCGACGGCCGTGTAGGCAGCGGCATTGACGATCACCGACGGCTTTATTTGACGAACCACGGAACGAATGCGGTCCAGGTCGGCCAAATCGCACTCGGCACGACCACAGGCAAGCACGCGACCATGCGGAGCCAGTGAGCGTTGCAACTGCCAGCCGACCTGACCATCTTTACCCAGAAGAAGAATGCTCATAGACCTAGCGTTTAACCGGAAAGGTGCCAAGTATGCCATCAGACCAAGGCCGGCTTTGAGAAACAGCCCCCATCATTTATCCTTCCCAATCCCCTAAACGCCAGATAGAACAGCCATGAGCATCACCATCAAGACGCCCGAAGAAATCGAAAAAATGCGCGTCGCCGGACGCCTCGCCGCCGAGGTTCTCGACTACATCGAACCCTTCGTCAAGGCCGGCGTCACCACCGAAGAACTCGACCGCCTCTGCCATGACCTGATGGTCAATATCCAGGGCTGCATCCCCGCCCCGCTCAATTACGCGCCCTCCGGCTACGATCCCTACCCGAAGTCGATCTGCACCTCGATCAACCAGCAGGTCTGCCATGGCGTGCCTGGCGACCGCGTGCTGAAAAACGGGGACATCATCAACCTCGACATCACCACCATCAAGGACGGCTACCACGGCGACACCAGTCGCATGTTCATCGTCGGCGAAGGCTCGATCCAGGCCAAACGCCTCTGCGAAATCACCTTTGAATGCATGTGGCTGGGCATTTCCGTCGTCAGACCGGGGGGCTATCTCGGCGATATCGGTGCGGTCATCCAGAAATACGCCGAGAAAAACGGCTATTCGGTCGTCCGCGAATTCTGCGGCCACGGCATCGGCAAGAAATTCCATGAAGACCCACAGGTCCTGCACTACGGCAAGGCCGGCACTGGCCCCCGGCTGGAGCCCGGCATGATGTTCACCATCGAGCCGATGATCAACGCCGGCAAGGCAGCGATCCGCGAGATGGCCGACGGCTGGACCATCGTCACCAAGGACCGCAGCCTCTCCGCCCAATGGGAACACACCCTGCTGGTCACCGAAACCGGTTACGAAGTGATGACCCTCTCCGCCGGTTGCCGTCCGAAACCGGACTGGATCAAGTAATGTCGATCGATGTCGCGGCGCTACGCGCCGAAGTCAAGAACCGCCAAAACCAGCTGCAACAGGAATACGAACAAGCCGGGGATGCCAGGAGCCTGCTTCGCCAGCGCTGCGCACTGGTCGACGACATACTCAAACAGCTCTGGGCTTCGCTCAACTTTCCCGCATCGCTGACCCTCGCTGCGGTCGGTGGCTATGGCCGGGGCGAACTCTACCCGGCGTCCGACATCGATCTGCTGATTCTGTTGCCGCAGGAAGCCAGCGCCACGGTGCAGGCCAAACTGGAACGCCTGATCGGCCATTTCTGGGACATCGGCCTGGAAATTGGCCACAGCGTGCGCACCATCCAGGACTGTCTGACGGAAGCCGCCAAGGACATCACGGTCCAGACAGCACTGCTCGAAGCCCGTCTGCTGACCGGCAACGCGAAGCTGTTCGCGACCTTCGAGAAGCGCCTGCGCGGCAACCTCGACCCCCTGGTCTTCTTCGAGGCCAAGCGCCTTGAGCAGCAGGAACGCTACCAGCGCTTCAACGAAACCCCCTACAGCCTGGAGCCGAACTGCAAGGATTCCCCCGGCGGCCTGCGCGATCTCCAGGTCATCTTCTGGATTGCCCAGGCAGCCGGCTACGGCTCGACCTGGGCCGACCTCGAGAAGAACGGCTTCCTGACGCCGGAGGAACAAGCCCAGGGCGAACAGTACGAGGAATACCTGCGCCATCTGCGCATCCGCCTGCATTACACGGCCAGCCGACGTGAAGACCGCCTGCTCTTCGACTACCAGAATTCGCTGGCAACCAAACTCGGCTTTGCCTCGACCGAGGCCCGCCGCGCATCGGAACAGCTGATGCAGGAGTATTACCGGAACGCCAAGGCGGTCACCCTGCTCAACACCATCCTGCTCCAGAACATGGGTGCCGCCCTCGCTCCGGAAGATGAACAGGTGCCGCAGATGCTCGACGACAATTTCCAGTCGGTTGGCAATTTGCTCGACATCCGAGACGAAAACCTGTTCCAACGCGCCCCGGCAGCGATTCTCGACAGTTTTCTGGTCATGCAGGAGAGTCATGAACTGCACGGCATGACCGCCCGCACGCTGCGCGCCCTGTGGCGCGCCCGCGAACTGATCACCCCCGAATTCCGCGCTGCCCCGGAAAATTGCGCCGCCTTCATCCGGCTGTTCCAGAGCGAACAAGGCGTGGTCCACGAATTCCGGCGCATGAACCAGCTCGACATCCTCGGCGCCTACCTGCCCAACTTTGGTCGCATCGTCGGCCAGATGCAGCACGACCTCTTCCACGTCTACACGGTTGACCAGCATATCCTGCAGGTCCTGCGCAACCTGCGCCGCTTCACGATGAGCGAGTTCGCCCACGAGTACCCGCTCTGCTCGCGCATCGTCAGCGAACTCGATCGTCCGTGGCTGCTCTATGTTGCCGCCCTCTTCCACGATATCGCCAAGGGCCGCGGCGGCGACCACTCAGCACTCGGCACGGTCGATGCGCAGGACTTCTGCGAACAGCACGGACTCGATGCCGAAGACAGCGAATTGGTTGTCTGGCTGGTCAAGAATCATCTGGTCATGTCGCAAGTCGCCCAGAAGGAAGACCTGACCGACCCCGACGTGATCGCCGCTTTCAGCCGTCTGGTCGGCGATACCCGTCACCTCGCAGCAATTTACCTGCTCACCCACGCCGACATCCGCGGCACCAGCCCGAAGGTCTGGAACCAGTGGAAAGGCAAGCTGCTGGCCGATCTTTACTATTTGACCCTGCACCACTTGACCCAGGGCGAAGCCCGGCACCGCACGGCATCATCGCCGAGCGACAGTCCGAAGCGATGCGTCTGCTGCGCTTCTTCGCCCTCTCGGACACCGTGCATGAACGGCTCTGGAAGCAGCTCGACACCGTCTATTTCCTGCGTCATTCGGCCGAAGAAATCGCCTGGCACACGCGTGCCCTGCACTACCGCATCTTCAACAACCAGCCGGTGGTGCGCGCCCGCCTTTACCAGGATGGCGAAGGCTTGCAGGTCATGGTCTACACCCAGGACCAGCCCGACCTCTTCGCCCGCATCGTCGGCTTCTTCGCCCGTAACGGCTACAGCATCGTCGATGCCAAGATCCACACCACGGCTCACGGTTATGCGCTGGACAGCTTCGTCGTGCTCGACGTCGAAAATCGCGACAACAATCGGGAAATGGTGCCCTACATCGAGCACGAAATGGAACAGCGCCTGATGCGGCAATTACCGCCGGAAGCCCCGTCGCAGGGTCGTCTGTCGCGCCAGGTCAAGCACTTCCCGATCAAGCCAGAGGCCAGCATCCTGGGCGACGAAAAAGGCGCCCATTTCATCCTCTCGCTGGTTGCCGCCGACCGCCCCGGCCTGCTTTACACCGTCGCCATCACGCTGGCCGAACACGGTGCCAACCTGCACACCGCCAAGATCACCACCCTCGGCGAGCGCGCCGAAGACGTGTTCCTGATCAGCGGCGGCGACCTGCGCGAAAGCGCCAGCCGCATCCGCCTCGAAACGGAGCTCATGGAGCGGCTGAAGGTTTAAGCCGAATCCGGTGTTCCGGCTGGCGGCTGGGGAATTTCCTGGCAGCCGACCAGTTTTTCGATGATCGCCTTGACCCGGCCCATCGCCTCCTGAAGCACGACATCGAGGCTTTCAAAATGGATGCCAGTGGCACTGCTGCCCCGCCCCGCCGCATGGTTGGCAACAACATTGATGGCGGCATAGGGCAAGCCGAGTTCGCGCGCCAGGGCCGCTTCCGGCATGCCGGTCATGCCGATCAGGTCGACTCCGTCGCGTTCCAGGCGATTGACTTCGGCCGCCGTTTCGAGGCGCGGTCCCTGGGTAGCGGCATACACGCCACCGACCTTGACCTCCAGTCCCAGCTGCTCGCCGGCTTCGCGAATGCGGCGGCACAGGTCGTGGTCATAGGGTTCGGTGAAGTCGATATGAGTAACCGGCGTACCGGCACCATCGAAATAGGTCGATTTCCGCCCCCAGGTGTAATCGATGATCTGGTTGGGCAGCACGATGTCACCCGGTTGCAGGTCGCCGCGTATGCCGCCAACCGAAGCGACCGAAATGACGCCGGTCGCCTTGTGGTGATGCAGCGCCCACAGATTGGCGCGGTAATTGACCATGTGCGGCGGAATGGTGTGACCGTAGCCGTGACGCGGCAGGAACATCGCCGGCTGGCCACAGATCTGGCCGAAGACTACGGCGCCGGAAGGCTCGCCGTAGGGGGTGCGGACGACTTCGCGATGCGAAACGTCCAGGTTGGAGAGGGTCGTCAGACCACTGCCACCGATGATAGCCAGCATCTTGTTATTTCCTTTCGACCAGCAGCGAGGCCAGCGTCGGCACCACGCTCTTCATGGCGGGGTGCGAATTGCGAAGTTTCGCCAGCTCGGCGCTATTGTCGTCGAGCTTGCGGTAAAGGGCATTGCGGCGATCGGCGGCAAAGGGCAGATCGCGCAGCGTTTTTCCGATGTGGTAGCTGACCAGGGTGTCGCGACCGATATCCTTGGCCTGCCAGGGAATCGCCGTGCGGTCGACAAAATGCAAAGCTCGCACGCTGGGCAGGCTGGCCGCCAGTTCGGCCACCAGGCGATGAATTTTTTCACGGTAAACGACCACCGCCTGGCCGCCGTCACTGGCCGTTGCGCCGGTCGTTTCGGCCGGCGCCCCCATCAGCCAGCAGACGACGGTGTCGGGCGCAAAGGCTTCGATCCGGGCGCGCTGCTCGGCGTTCAGGGCGGTCAGTTCGGCCTGCAACAAGGTAACGCCTTTGCCTTCAACCCGCTGCCGGGTGGCTTCCATGCACTCGGCCAGCGCATCGAGTGCCAGCACGCTCAGACCGCGGGCCGCCAGCGCCTGGGTCGCGAAACCGACACCGCTGCCGATTTCGAGTACGCGCGGCCCCGGCACCAGCGAGGCCATCCACTCGTAATCGCCGCGCCGGACATAATTCTGACCTTCCACTTCCCAATAGCCGATGAAATCGGCAATGGTCGCACCGCTCATCAATCGTCCTTCATGGCGTAGATGGCCGGCAGATTGCGCCAGGCGCCGTCGACATCCATGCCATAGCCGAAGACGAAGCGATCCGGCACGGTCAGGCCGACAAAATCGGCGGCGATCGGCTTGGCCTTGCCATTCAGCTTGTCGGTGAACACGGCCAGCAGCACCTCGGCCGCCCCAAGGCGGCTCAGGCTCTCCTTGACTGCAGCCAGGGTGACGCCTTCGTCGAGGATGTCATCGACAACCAGCACGGTCCGCCCCTTGACCGAGGTCCACGGGGCCATCCGCCAGGAAATCTTGCCGCCCTGGGTTTCCGGGCCGTAGCGGGTGGCATGCAGATAGTCGAAATCGATCGGAAAATCGAGTTTCGGCAGCAACTGGCCGCAGAAGATCACGCCGCCGGTCATCACGCAGAGGACCAGCGGGTTCTTGTCAGCCAGGCGTTCGCGGATCAGGCCGGCAACGTGCGTCAGCGCGGCCTGAACGGTTTCTTCGGAATGAATCAGATCGGCATTGGCGAGCAAAGCGCGGGCTTTTTTGTCGTCCATTTACTTCTCCAGGCTCTTCAAATAGGCGTCGAACTCCGGCCCGACTTCCGGGTGGCGCTGGCCGAAAACGACCGTCGCCTGCAGGTAGCCCAGCTTTGAACCGCAGTCGTAACGGGTGCCGTGATAGCGATAGGCGAGAACCTGCTCTTCGCTGAGCAAGGAGGCGATACCGTCGGTCAATTGAATCTCTCCGCCGGCCCCGGGCTGGATGGTTTCCAGATGGTGAAAAATACGCGGCGTCAGGATGTAGCGACCGACCACGGCCAGCGTGGACGGCGCATCCTCGGGTTTCGGTTTTTCGACGATGGCATTGACCTGCTCCAGCCGATCGGCCACCCGCCGGGCATCGACGATGCCGTAGCTGCGCGTATCGGCGCGCGGCACATCCTGCACGCCGAGCACCGAGCAGCGGTAGTAATCGTAGGTGTCGGTCATCTGCTTCATGACCGGCGGATCGCCATCCAGCAAGTCGTCGGCAAGCAGCACGGCGAACGGTTCGTCGCCGATCACCGGCTTGGCGCAGAGCACGGCATGGCCGAGGCCAAGGGCTTCGGCCTGGCGGATGTAGATGCAGTTGATGCTCTTCGGAATCATGTTGCGCACGAATTCGAGCAGTTCGCTCTTGCCGCGCGCTTCGAGTTCGCTTTCCAGCTCGTAGGCCTTATCGAAGTGATCCTCGATCGAGCGCTTGGAACGACCGGTGACGAAAACCATGTCGGTAATCCCGGCTGCGACGGCTTCTTCGACGGCGAACTGGATCAGCGGCTTATCGACGATAGGCAGCATCTCCTTGGGGCTGGCCTTGGTCGCCGGCAAAAAACGGGTGCCCAAACCAGCGACGGGAAATACGGCTTTACGGACTTTTTTCATTGTTCGACTCTCTCATTGAGCAATTTCATCAATTCTGCCTCATCGATCACCGGAACGCCGAGCTCAAGCGCCTTTTCCAGTTTGGAGCCGGCTTCCTCGCCGGCCACCACGAAATCGGTTTTCTTCGATACCGAGCCCGCCACCTTGCCGCCGGCCGCCTCGATCATGGCCTTGGCGTCGTCCCGCTTCAGGGTCGGCAAGGTGCCGGTCAGCACCAGCGTCTTGCCGGCCAGCGGCAGCGCCGTCTCATCCTGCGCCGGCGCCGCCGGCAGTGCCGCGAGCAGTTCGTCGCGCCGGGTAGCCACAGCCGCCAGCAGACCGCGGTTGCCGCGTACCTGCAACCAGTCCCCAAGTGCCGTGATGACCTCGCCGGGAATGCCGGCGCCCGACAGCGCCGCTGCGTTGACACCCTGTGTCGCCAGCGTCGCCCCATCGATCACCGCGGCCAGTTGTTTGGCCCGCACCGGCGTCAGACGCGGCACGCCGAGCACTGCGTACAGCTCGCTCCAGCCCAGGCGTTCGGCCAGACCGGGCCGCGGCGGGTGCTCGTCGGCCGGCGCAACGCCGATCTCCGGGCATAACAGCTCGTCGACCGCCCGGACATTGCGCTCTTCGGCAAAGAAATCGGCAATCGCCGCCGCGACCGTTGCACCGATATCGGGCAGTACCGCGAGCAAAGGTGCCGGTGCCCGGCGGACGCGCTCGACGCTGCCCAGCCAGTCGGCCAGCGTTTTTGCCGTGCTCTCGCCGACATGACGTATGCCCAGGGCGAACAGCAGGCGGGCCAGGCTGGGTCGGCGACTGGCGGCGATACCGGCCAGCAGGTTCTCGGCCCAGCGCGTCGGCGTCTGGCCCGCCTTGACCGTTTCGGGCACCGTGCCGTCGCGCTCGTCGGCCCGCCGCTTCATTTCCAGCAGGTCGTCGAGTGTGAGGCGATACAGATCGGCAACGCCATGCACGTAGCCGAACTCGACCAGGCGCTCGACATAACGTTCGCCCAAGCCCTCGATATCCAGCATGCGCCGCCCAGCAAAATGCAGGATGGCCTGGATGCGTTGGGCGCTGCACGCAAAACCGCCGGAGCAGCGCGTCACGGCTTCGCCCGGCTCGCGGACGACGTGGGCACCGCACACCGGGCAGGCCTCGGGCATCACGAAAGCCCGGGCTTCCGCCGGCCGCCGCTCGGCGACGACACCGACCACCTCGGGAATGACGTCGCCGGCCCGCCGCACGATCACCGTGTCGCCGACACAGATGCCACCCTTGCGCGCCACCTCGTCGGCATTGTGCAGGGTGGCATTGGTCACCGTCACGCCGCCGACGAAGACCGGTGCCAGACGCGCCACCGGCGTCAGCGCCCCGGTGCGCCCGACCTGGATGTCGATCGCTTCAACAACGGTCAACGCTTCCTGCGGCGGATATTTGTGCGCCACGGCCCAGCGCGGTTCGCGCGAACGGAAACCGAGGCGCCGCTGCAATTCGAGACTATTGACCTTGTACACCACGCCGTCGATGTCGAACGGGAGACGGTCGCGCAAGGCGGCGATCCGGGCATGAAACCCGGCCAGGGCGTCGCCGCCGGCCAGCACCGCCCGGTGTTCGCATACCGGCAGGCCGAAAGCGGCCAGCGCATCGAGCAGGCCGGTATGGGTTTCCGGCATGTCCCAGCCGTCGACCGCACCGAGGCCATAGGCGAAGAAACACAGCGGCCGGCTCGCGGCAATCGCCGGATCGAGCTGGCGGATGCTGCCGGCGGCGGCATTGCGCGGATTGATCAGTATCTTGTCGCCGCGCAATGCCGCCGCCGCATTGTATTTCTCGAGATCGTCGCGCCGCATGTACACCTCGCCGCGCACCTCCAGCACAGGCGGCGCTTCGCCCCGCAGACGCAAGGGAATCTGGCGCAGTGTGCGCAAATTCTGCGTGACGTCCTCGCCGGTCACGCCGTCACCACGCGTCGCCCCGCGCACCAGCACACCGTGTTCATAGCGCAGGCTGATCGCCAAACCATCAAATTTCAGCTCAGCGGCGTACACGATGGGCGGTGCCTCGGCCGCCAATCCCAGCTCGCGGCGAATACGGGCATCGAAATTCAGCGCGCCGCTCGACTCGGTGTCGGTTTCGGTCTGGATCGACAACATCGGCAAATCGTGGCGTACCGGAGCGAACTGGGCCAGAGGCTGCCCCCCGACCCGCTGGGTCGGCGAATCCGCAGTCAGCAGTTCCGGAAATTGCTGCTCCAGCCCCTGCAGCTCACGGAACAGCTTGTCGTACTCGGCATCCGGAATGCTCGGCGCATCGAGCACGTAATAGGCCTTATTGTGACGCTCGATCTCGGCGCGCAGCCCGGCGGCGCGCTCCGCTTCCCTGACCGGCACCACCATCAGGAGAACAGCCGCAGCGCCTGGGCCGAGCCGGCCGGCAAGCCGAAAGTGGCCATCGTCGCCTGCGGCTTGCCGATGTATTCGCGACGGATATGGTCGAGTTGCGATTCGGAGAGCGGCTGGCGATTGTCATCGACCAGCATGCCCTGCAAGGTGTCGGCAAAACGCCGGGCCAGCTCGGTCATCTGCATGAAGACGCGCTCACCGTGGTCGACCCGGGGCACATCGAGGACGAAGGTCAGGCCGTGCGTAGTCAGCGTGCGCACCGATTCGGCGGTGAACTGCGTGCTCTCGTAATTCTGCAGGCTGAACTGGGCCCGCCCGGCGTCGTCGTAGCGGGTGAACAAGCCATCGATGCCAAGCACCATGCCAGCCGCTTCGGCCAGGGCGCGAATCTTGGTGCCGGCGAAGGCGTTGCCGCGGCTGATCAGATTGACCCCGATCTCGAGGTCGACTGCGGCGCAGAAACGATCGATTTCGGCCGCCTGATCGAGGACGCGCGACGACGGCATGTCGGCCACCGCCATCAACTCGTCGGCCAGCGCCTGCATGGCGTTGGCAAAAATAGTGATGTCGCCATCGGACACCGGGCCCATCCGGTTAACCAGTTGCAGGCCAACCCGCAGCCGGCGCAGGTGCAGATCGCGGTCGGGCAGCAGGCGCTCCCATTCGCGGCTCCGCTCGTTGAATCCGGCCCAATGCACCGGCTTGTTCAGGCGGTGCAGGACATCGCGCTGGGAATGCAGTATCTGGATTGCCGACACCGGCTCGACCAGCTCCATGGAGACGATGAACTCGAGCCGTGGATCGAGTAACTCCGGCGGCAATGCAGCGGCGGCGATCTCGGGCAGATCGTTATTCTCCAACGGCTCCGGCGGCGCCTGATCGACGGACGATGGCTCGTCGACCGCCGGGGGTGCCTCGACGACCGGCGATTCATCGAACGAAGGCGACAGGTAATCGTCTTCCGGCACGGCCGAATGCGAATCGACAAAAACCGGCTCGACCCGCTCGTTGGCGGCCGGCGCTTCGTCCTCGCGGAACTCCGGCTCGCTACGCTCGGCAACCGCTGGCCGGGCCGCCATCTTCGGCCCGTCGCCGAGCAAGACGTCCTCGTGCTGCGGTTTGAATACCGCTTCCGCCAGCTTGCGATGGCGGTACTCCTGCCATTTGTTGTAAGCGAATACGCCGACCACCGCCGTCGCGCCCAAGCCAATCAATCCCATTTGGAGTTCGGTCATTTAAGCCGCATCCCTCATCTTCAAAGCTTCTTCGATATCCACTTCCACGACGCGCGAGACGCCGGACTCCTGCATCGTCACGCCGACCAGTTGCTCGGCCATTTCCATGGCGATTTTATTATGGGAAATGAACAGGAATTGCGTTGCCGCTGACATTTTCTTGACCATGCCGCAGAAACGCTCGGTATTGCTGTCATCGAGCGGGGCATCGACCTCGTCGAGCAGGCAGAACGGCGCCGGATTAAGCTGGAACATCGAGAAGACCAGGGCAATAGCGGTCAGCGCCTTTTCGCCACCGGAAAGCAGGTGAATGGTCGAATTCTTCTTGCCTGGAGGCTGGGCAATGACCTGGACGCCGGCATCGAGGATTTCCTCGCCGGTCATCACCAGTTCGGCCCGGCCACCGCCGAACAACTCGGGGAAAAGCTGGCCGAAATGGCTGTTGACCGTGTCGAAGGTCGATTGCAACAGGTCGCGGGTTTCGCGGTCGATGCGGCGGATGGCGTTTTCCAGGGTTTCCATGGCCTCGGTCAGGTCGGCCGCCTGCATGTCGAGGTAGCCCTTGCGCTCGGTGGCGGTTTCCAGCTCCTGCAGCGCCGCCAGATTGACCGCCCCGAGTTCGGCAATGGCGTTGCCGAGCCGGGTGATTTCCCCTTGCAGGCTGGCCGGCCGGGCGTTGCCCAGTTCCGGTAGCAAGGCCGCTTCGTCGGCGCCGGCTTCGAGCAGTTGCAGGGCAAACTGCTCAGTATTCAGGGCCGCCGCCTGCTCCTTGAGCTTCAGGTCGCCGATCCGCACGCGCAACGGCTCCAGGCCCTGCTCAATCTTCATGCGCTGCTCTTCCAGGCCGCGCAAGGCGTTGGTCGCCGCCTCCAGCGCATCGCGGCAGACGGCCAACGCCTTTTCCTTTTCCTGCCGTGTTTCCAAGGCGGCCTGCAGATTTTCTTCCATGACATCGGCCGGCGCCGCCTCGACCTGTTCGGCGCACTGGGCGCGGTCCTGCTCGATGCGGTTCAATTCGCGCTGGGCCACCGCCTGCTGGGCGAAGACATCCTGCAATTTGCTCTCGGCTTCGCGCAACGAGAACTGCGCTTCGCGCAAGGCGCGGTCGAAATCGGAATTTCGCTCGCGCTCGGCGCGCACGGCCCGCTCGGCCTCGTCCAGCCGCGATTGGGCCCCAGCAACCAGAACACGGATGCGCGACAGGCCATCGCGCACTTCGGCGATCTTCTCGTCGGCCGCCATGTCGCGTTCGCGCTCGGTCTCTTCCTCTTCGGCCAGCTCGGCCAGCTGTTCCTGTAGTCGTTCCTTCTGCTCGCGATAGCGCTCGATGGTCTGGCTCAGCTTCAAGACCTCGAGCTGAACGGCATGCACGCGCTGCTGGCGGTCGGTGACGTACTGGCGGGTTTCGCCGATTTCTTCCTGCTTGTCGGAAAACTGCTCGTCGAGCATGGCCAACTGTTCGCGGATCGCCTCGGCCTGTTCCTCGTAGGATGCGATGCCTTCGGCCAGGGTCTCGATTTCGCGCTGGCGTTCGAGCAGTCCATGCTCGCTCTTGTCCGGCGAAAAGAAAGTCACGCTGGCCCGGGTCAGCAGGTCGCCCCCGGCCGTCACCAGTTCGGCGCCCGGCGGCAAGTCGCCCCGGCGGGCCAGCGCCACATCCAGCGTCTCGGCAGTGAAGACCGAACCCAGCCAGTCGGCCAGCACGGCCGCCACCGCCGGGTTGTCGCAGCGCACACGCTCGATCAGCCGCCCTGCCCGTTCGCCCGGCACCGCTTCGGCCGAAAGCATCACCGACAACCGCGCATCCGGCCGGTCGTGCAGCCATTCGTCGAGCTTGGCCGAGTCGTCGCAGGCGATGGCATTGAGCCGTTCGCGCAAGATCGCCTCGACGGCCGACTCCCAGCCGGCTTCGACATGAATCTGTTGCCAGAGCGGCGGCGCCTCGGTCAGGCCATGGCGGCTCAGCCATTCCGGCAGTTTGCCGCTTTGCCGGGCACTGCTCTGCATCTGCTCCAGCGCGGCACGGCGGGCCTGGCCGGCCGCCAGTTCGCGCTCGATGCGCTGCACCTCGGCCTGCACCTGCTTGCGGCTCGCTTCCAGTTGCGGCAGTTCCTGCTGCAATTGCTGCAAATGGTCCTGATCGCCGGCCAATTCCTCGCGCAGCAGGTCGAGCTCTTCTTCCTTCTCGGCCAGGTCCATGGCGTCCGGCGCATCCTGGCCGCCGCTTTCCTCGCGCAAGCGGTCGCGGCGCTGGGTAATGGCCTGCAGGGCACGCTGGGCATGCGCCTTGTTGGTCTGTTCGACTTCCAGGCGCTGTTCGCCGTTGGCGGTGCGGGCTTTCAGGCGTTGCAGCTCTTCCTGGGCCTGGGCGTGGCTTTCCTCGACCTGTGGCGCGATGTTCATCTGCTGGTGCAGGCGCTCCTCGGCCTCATCGACGCGCAACCGGGCAAGTTCCTGCCCCTCCTCCCAACGCAGGCGATCTTCGGCAAGTTTCTCGGCGGTCTGCGTCCAGTGGGCCAGTTCGCCCTCGAGCTGGACCAGGCGGGCCTCGAGCTGATTGCGCGACTCGCGGCGATGGCGGATTTCCGCCTCCAGCCGGGCCACTTCGGCATTGGCCGTGTACATCTCGCTCTGCGCCAGATGCAGCGCATCGCCGGCCGCAAAGTGGGCTTCGCGCGTGTCCTCGGCCCGGACCTCTGTTTCGCGTAGCGCGGCGCTCTGCGCCTCGAGTTCGGTGACGGCGCGCTCGACTTCGAGCGACAGCCGCTGGCGTTCGGCCTCGGCTTCGCGCTTCTTCAACAGCCAGAGCACCTGTTGGCGCTGCACAAGCTGTTCGTTTAGGGAATGATAGCGACGGGCTACCTCGGCCTGCGCTTCCAGCTTTTCCATCTGGCTGCCCAGTTCGAGCCGGATGTCCTCGACCCGGGTCAGGTTCTCGCGGGTGTCCTCCAGCCGGCCGTTGGTGTCCTTGCGCCTTTCCTTGTAGCGCGAGACGCCGGCCGCTTCTTCGAGGAAGACGCGCAGATCGTCCGGCTTGGCTTCAATAATGCGCGAGATCATGCCCTGGCCGATGATGGCGTAGGCCCGTGGCCCGAGGCCGGTACCGAGGAAGAGATCGGTGATGTCCTTACGTCGGACCTTCAGATTGTTGATGAAGTAGTCCGACTGCCCCTGCCGGGTCAGCGTGCGCTTGACCGACAACTCGGTGTATTGCGACCACTGACCGAGCGCCCGGCCGAGCAGGTTCTCGAAAATCAGTTCGACCGAGGCACGCGACACCGGCTTGCGGTTGGACGAGCCGTTGAAGATGACATCCATCATCGACTCGCCGCGCAGTTCCGAGGCCTTCGATTCGCCCAGCACCCAGCGCACGGCGTCCATGATGTTGGATTTTCCGCAACCGTTGGGGCCGACGACACCGACCAGTTGCCCGGGCAGGGCAACGGCCGTCGGATCGACGAAGGATTTGAAACCGGCGAGTTTGAGTTTGGTGAGACGCATGCCTGATTCCGGCGGAGATCAATGCCCCCGCCATGATGGGGGCCGTATAATAGCATCGACGTATTTGATCGACTTCCCTGCATACAGGAGATCGCGGCCAGATGAACCCGGATGACCAGTTTCTCGCCCGTGCCATCGAACTGGCCCGCCAAGGCAGCGAAAGCGGCGAAGGCGGCCCCTTCGGCGCAGTGCTCGTCCGCGATGGAAAAATCATCGCCGAAGGCTGGAACCGCGTCGTCGCCAGTCATGACCCGACCGCCCATGCGGAAATCGACGCCATCCGCACCGCCTGCGCCGAACTCGGCCACTTTCACCTCAGCAACTGCACCCTCTACTCGTCCAGCGAACCATGCCCGATGTGCCTGTCGGCCGCCTATTGGGCGCACATCAAGCGCATCGTCTTCGCCAACAGCCGCGCCGAGGCCTCGGCCATCGGTTTCTGCGACGACGAGCTATATAACGAACTGAATCTTCACTTCTCGGCGCGCAGCATCATCATGGAACACCGTCCGATGGCGGATGCGCTGCAGCCGCTACAACGCTGGGCCGCCAATCCCAGCCGTACGCTGTACTGATCCGACCAAACAGGGTCATCAGCCGACGAGTTTGGTACCCGAAATCGGGTCGATGCTATCGAGCAATAGTCAGGACAGGCTCTTGGCGTGCAATGAGCTTTCGGTTCGTCGCTGCGGTGACGGTGGATTCCGCAGTACGAGCTTCCGAAACCAGCGTGGTCGACGATCGGGCAAAGTCCTTCGACCAGGAACTCTGATCGATAGCAACAGGCATTGCGCGTAGGCTATTGGCGATATCGGGCAGACGAAAACCGGCGCCCTGCAAGAGGCCAAAGGCAATGGCATCGGCCTCGATTGCCTGTGCGTTGTGCCTGCTGACCGCGGCGAGTCGCGCCCCCCCGGTCGAAATCAGGCTTTTGAGCACTCCGCTCCCGGGAAGCAGAAGATTTAGGACAACGGAAGTCACCAGGCTGATTGATGATCTTTCCGCATGGTGGCCTGCGATCACATGGCCCATTTCGCGGGCAATGGCGAAAGCCAGCACCCCATCATGCACCCGCCACCGGCCGAGCCCCAGCGTCAGCGCAATCCGCCCGTTGGCGCTCGATGAACTGCCCGTTTCTTCACCCTCGACAACATAAACGTCGAAACAGTTGCCATTCTCTCTTGGCGAGCACCACGCCAAATCGGGATAGCGCTGGAGTGCAGTCTTTTGCAGGACACTGGCAATCTGCCCAACCTCCAGCACAAAAAGCCTCAGTCTTGCCTGCTCCACTACGCTCAAGCAAGCCGAATTTGCCGCACACGGCAAATCTGCCCGCGATCCGCTGGTGATACTGAACTCGATATCTGATTGGACCGAAGCCAGAGGAACATTGATGATGCGCGCCCGATCGCCAAACGGTGCCGTGGTGCATGCGGCCATACTTATCTGTATAGCCACCACGAACAGACCCGAGAGTCTCGTACGCCACATTATCTACGGCCTTGAACTGAAATTCAGCCGCATCCGTCCGCTCTGACCACTTCACGCTGTCGCCCATTCCGAATGGTGTAGCGTAAAAAGCGCTGCCTCTGAACCCACTGTTAACTTGTATATTGGACTCCGTTTTGTCTTGATTGGTTGCGCCTGCCGAGCTAAAAAGCCCAGGAAGTTAGCGTCGCTCGACGCGGAACTCCAGGTGGTTCCCCTTGGCATCGGTGCCGTTTCCTTGCCAGGAGCGACAGCTGATCGCCTGCCAGCGCAAGGGAATTTCGCGGCCGTCGCTGCACCGCATGACCCCTTCGCCGCTTTCGCCCAGACAACTCCCCGGCGTCGTCGAGGCAGTCGGCGGCAAAGCCCGCCCGTCACAGCTCAAGCGCCCTTCCCGGTCGGCCAGCACGAAGCGCCCACCGCCTTGGGCATTTCCCGGATAAGCCTTGCCGCTCAGTTCGCCCGGAACATCGCTCAAGCTGCCGCGAGCCTGGTAACCGAAGGCGCAGGCAACAAGGGCGAGCGACGGAAGCAGCAAGATAGTGACTAGGCGTTTGTACACAAGGCAGCAATGGCGTTTTCAGGGATAATCCGCATTTTGACACCCATTCGACGTCCGACGTGAATCCACACCTCGCCCAACTCCAGCCCTACCCCTTCGAAAAGCTGCGCGCCCTGTTCGCCGGCATTACGCCCAATCCGCAATACAAGGAGATCAAGCTCTCCATCGGCGAGCCGCAGCACCCGACGCCGGCTTTCATTATGGAAGCACTGGCCAACGGCCTCAAGGGCCTGGCCAATTATCCGACGACGCCGGGCGTCCCGGCCTTGCGTCAGGCCATCGCCAGCTGGTGCCAGCGGCGCTACGGGCTGGAGCTGAATCCGGAGACCGAGATTCTGCCGGTCAATGGTTCGCGCGAGGCGCTGTTCTCGTTCGCCCAGACAGTGATCGACCCCAGCCGTGGGCATGTGCCGCTGGTCGTCAGCCCGAACCCCTTCTATCAAATCTATGAAGGCGCCGCCTACCTCTCCGGCGCCGAGCCGCGTTTCCTGAACAACCTGCCGGAAAACGGCTTCGCCTTCGACTACGCCGCGCTCTCCGAAGAAGAATGGGCGCGCGTCCAGCTCTTCTACGTCTGCTCGCCGGGCAACCCGACCGGGAAGGTGCTGTCGCTGGACGACTGGAAGACCCTGTTCGCCTTGTCCGACAAGTACGGTTTCATCATCGCCTCCGACGAGTGCTATTCGGAAATCTATTTCGACGAGGCCAACCCGCCGATCGGCGGCCTCCAGGCGGCCAAGCTGCTCGGCCGCTCGAACGAACGGCTGGTCATGTTCTCCAGCCTGTCGAAGCGCTCCAACGTGCCGGGCATGCGCTCGGGCTTCGTCGCCGGCGACGCCGAAATTCTCAAGAAATTCCTGCTCTACCGCACCTACCACGGCTGCGCCATGGCACCGCCGGTGCAGACCGCTTCGATCGCCGCCTGGAACGACGAGGCGCACGTCCTCGACAACCGCGACCAGTACCGCGAGAAGTTTGCCGCCGTCACCCCGCTGATTGCCGAGGTGCTCGGCACCGCCATGCCGGACGCCAGTTTCTACCTGTGGGCGAAGACGCCGATCGCCGATACCGAGTTCGCCCGCGGTCTGCTCGAACACTATAATGTCGTGGTCCTGCCCGGCAGCTTCCTGGCCCGCGAGGCCAATGGCGTTAATCCGGGCGCCGGCTTCATCCGCATCGCCCTCGTCGCATCGCTGGATGAATGCCTCGAAGCCGCCAGCCGCATCCGTCAATTCGCCCAACAACTGTAAACAGAGAGAACCGCCCCATGAGCCATCCCCTGCAAGCCATCATTGAAGAACTTTGGGAACGCCGCACTGAGCTTTCCCCGCAATCCCCGGTCGACACCATTGCTGCCATCAACCAGGTGGTCGGCATGCTCGACTCCGGCGACCTGCGCGTCGCCGAAAAGATCAACGGCGAATGGTTCACCCATCAGTGGATCAAGAAGGCCGTGCTGCTCTCCTTCCGCGTCCGCGACAACCGCGTCCAGGAAGCCGGCGACATCCGCTTCTTCGACAAGGTCGACACCAAGTTCGAAGGCTGGAGCGAAGAGCAGTTCCGCCAGGGCGGCTTCCGCGTCGTGCCGGGCACCATCGTCCGCAAGGGTTCCTTTGTCGCCAAGAATGCCGTACTGATGCCGTCCTTCGTCAACATCGGCGCCTACGTCGATGAAGCCACCATGGTCGACACCTGGGTGACCGTTGGCTCCTGCGCCCAGATCGGCAAGAATGTGCACCTCTCCGGCGGCGTCGGCATCGGCGGCGTGCTCGAGCCGCTGCAGGCCAACCCGACCATCATCGAAGACAACTGCTTCATCGGCGCCCGTTCGGAAGTCGTCGAAGGGGTCATCATCGGCGAGAACTCCGTTCTCTCCATGGGCGTCTATATCGGCCAAAGTACCCCGATCTATGACCGCGAAACCGGTGAAGTGACCTACGGCCGTGTCCCGCCGGGCTCCGTCGTGATCAGCGGCACCCTGCCCAAGGCTGACGGCAAGTACAGCCTGTACGCCGCGATCATCGTCAAGAAGGTCGATGCGCAGACCCGCTCGAAGACCAGCATCAACGAACTGCTGCGCCCCTAAGCCACACCCTACGGACCCGGAGGTCTTTCGATGATCCTCGACAAGCTGTTCCAGCTGATGTCGGAAAAGCAGGCGTCGGATATTTTCATATCCGCCGGCGCACCGATCCACATCAAGATCCAGGGCAACACCCTGCCGGTCAATCAGCAGGTCATGTTGCCCGACATGATCGAGAAGATTGCCTACGAACTGATGTCGCCGGAGCAGATCAAGACCTTCGAGTCCACCTGGGAGATGAACCTCTCGTTCGGCGTCCCGAATGTCGGCAACTTCCGGGTCAATATCTTCCGCCAGCGTGGCTCGGTCAGCATTGTCGTCCGCTTCATTCTCGGCAACATTCCGCCGCTCCTGGATCTCGGCCTGCCCTCGGTACTTGCCGACCTGATCATGGAAAAGCGCGGACTGATCCTGATCGTCGGTGCCACCGGTTCCGGCAAGTCAACGACCATCGCCTCGATGCTCGATCACCGCAATGCCCATCGTAGCGGTCACATCCTGACCGTTGAAGATCCGATCGAATTCCTGTTCAAGCACAAGAAGTCGATCGTCAACCAGCGTGAAATCGGTATGGATACGCTGGACTGGCAGGCGGCGCTGAAAAACGCCATGCGTCAGGCACCAGATTGCATTCTGATTGGCGAAATCCGCGACAAGGAAACCATGCAGGCAGCAATCGCCTATGCCCAGACCGGCCACCTATGCCTGGCGACCCTGCACGCCAACAACAGCTACCACGCGCTGAACCGCATCATCAGCTTCTTCCCGCTGGAAAACCGGCCCGCCCTCTTCCTCGACCTTTCCGTCGCCCTGCGCGCCATCGTCTCGCAGCGCCTGGTCAAGAAACCGGACGGCAAGCGCGCCCCGACCAGCGAGGTCATGCTCAACACCCGTCACATCAGCGAACTGATCGAACGCGGCGAAGTCCAGGGCATCAAGGATGCGATGGAACAGACACTGGCCCCGGGATCGCAGACATTCGAGCAGGATCTTTTCCGCCTCTATCGCGAAGAAGTCATCACCCTCGACGAAGCCTTGGCCAATGCCGATTCGCCGACCAATCTGTCGTGGCTGATCAACAACTCGGAACTGACCACATCCAACGGCAAGGAAGACAAGAAGATTGATACCGCGCTGGAATTCGACAGCACCAACGCCGGCGGCGCCTCCTTCAAGGAATTCACGCTCAGCCTTGCCGACCCCGACGAAGAAAACACCTGATGTCAGACTCTACCGTTGCACTGGCGACCCGGATCATCGCCCGACCTTCCGTCACCCCGGACGACGCCGGTTGCATGGAGATCCTCGCCGCGCGCCTGAAACCGCTCGGTTTTTCCCTCGAATTCATCAACCGCAATGGCGTCACCAACCTGTGGGCCCGGCGCGGCGCCGTGAAACCTCTGTTCGTCTTCGCCGGCCACACCGATGTCGTACCGACCGGGCCGTTGGAAAAGTGGACTTCGCCGCCCTTCGCTCCGGAAATCCGCGACGGCATGCTCTACGGACGCGGCACGGCCGACATGAAATCGTCGCTGGCCGCGATGGTGACGGCAGTCGAAGCTTTCGTCGCTGACAATCCGGCGCATCCCGGGTCGCTTGCCTTCCTGCTCACTTCCGACGAGGAAGGCGATGCCAACGACGGCACCATCGCCGTCGTCGAAGCGCTGAAAGCGCGCGGCGAGGCGCTCGATTTCTGCGTCATCGGCGAACCGACCTCGGTCGATACGCTGGGTGACATGATCAAGAACGGCCGTCGCGGTTCGCTGTCCGGCGTTCTGACGGTGAAGGGCATCCAGTGCCACATCGCCTATCCGGAAAAGGGGCGCAACCCGATCCATGACGTGGCCCCGGCCCTCGCCGAACTGGCCGCCACCGAATGGGACAAGGGCAACGAATACTTCCCGCCGACCACCTGGCAGGTCTCCAACATCCACGGCGGCACCGGCGCCACCAATGTCGTGCCGGGCAGCGTCGAGATCAAGTTCAACTTCCGCTTTTCGACCGCCAGTACGCCGGAAGGCCTGCAACAGAGGCTATGCGACATTCTCGACCGGCACGGCGTGGACTACGAGATCAAATGGACGCTCGGCGCCCGCCCCTTCCTGACCGGCCGCGGCCCGCTGGCCGACGCTGCGACCCTGGCCATCCGCGAGATATGTGGCATCGAGACGGAACTATCGACCACCGGCGGTACTTCGGACGGCCGCTTCATTGCCGAAATCTGTGACCAGTTGCTGGAAATCGGGCCGGTCAACGCGACCAGTCACAAGATCGACGAATGTGTCGATATCGCCGCCCTGCCGAAGCTTTCCGCCATTTACACCCGCATCCTCGAACAAGTGCTCCCCGCATGACCGATCACGCTGCAAAGGGCGAACTCCATACCGTTCGCGACTACCTCCGCTATGCCGTCAGCCGCTTTACCGCGGCCGGCCTGTTCTTCGGTCACGGCAGCGACAACGCCTGGGACGAGGCGGTCTATCTGACGCTGCATACGCTGAGCCTGCCACTCGACCGCCTTGAACCTTTCCTCGACGCCCGCCTCTTGCCGCACGAGCGCGAAGCCCTGCTCGACATCTACCGCCGCCGCTGCGAGGAGCGCCTGCCCGCTGCCTACCTGACCAACGAAGCCTGGCTCGGCGAGCACAGCTTCTATGTCGACGAGCGCGTCATCGTGCCGCGTTCCTTCATTGCCGAGCTACTGCAAGACCAACTGACGCCGTGGGTGGAAAACCCCTACGAGGTGGTTTCGGCCCTCGATCTGTGCACCGGTTCCGGCTGCCTGGCCATCCTGACCGCCCTTGCCTTCCCGGAAGCCGAGGTCGATGCGGTGGACCTGTCGCCGGATGCCCTGGCCGTCGCCGAACGCAATGTTGCCGATTACCACCTGCACGACCGCGTGCATCTGATCCAGTCCGACGCGTTCACCAGGCTCACGGGCAAGCGCTACGACCTGATCATTTCCAACCCGCCCTATGTCGATGCCGACGCGGTCGCCGCGCTGCCGCCGGAATACCTGCACGAGCCAGAACTGGCGCTGGGTTCGGGCGACGATGGCCTCGACTTCACCCGCCTGATCCTGCGCGAAGCGAAGCAGCACCTCAACCCGGAAGGCCTGCTCATCGTCGAGATCGGCCACAACCGGGCGGTGCTCGAAGACGCCTACCCCGACCTGCCCTTCACCTGGCTCGACACCGCCGCCGGCGACGAATACGTTTTCCTGCTGCAAGCCGCCGACCTCCCGGATTGACCAAGCTCTACGAACTGCCCAGCCCGTTCGAGAACGAAACGGGTACCGTGCTCATGCTCGAACCGTCCTGGGCCAGGGCCGGCGAGCTGCGCGCCCAGTTGCTCGACGAAAGCTACCCGAAGCCCTTCGTCGTCGATGACGGCAAGTCGCGCTTCCTGTATTTCAATGTCCGCCTGATGCAGAGCGAAATGTCGCTCAAGACGCCGAACGAACTGGCTATCCGCTACACCCAGAAGATGATGGGCTTCCTGCTCTTTCATCCACGCCCCCGGCGCATCGTGCTGATCGGCCTCGGCGGCGGCTCGCTGATCAAGTTCTGCTACCACCGGATGCCCGGCACGCAACTGACCGCCATCGAACTCGACCCCAACGTGATCGCCCTGCGCGACACCTTCCTGGTGCCCGAAGACGGCCCACGCCTCGAAGTGCTGCAAGCCGATGGCGCCGAATATATCGAAAAGGCTGAAAAAGGTATCGACGTCCTGCTCGTCGATGCCTTCGACAAGACCGGTTTCGCGCCCAGCCTGGCCAACCGGGAATTTTTCGAGAACGCCTTTGCCAAGCTGGCCGGCAACGGCGTGCTGGTCATCAACCTGGCCGGCGAGAAGGAAACCTACGCCGGACTGATCGGTGAGGCGATGCACGTCTTCGACGACCAGGTGATCGTGATCTCGGTGCCGGACGACGGCAACCATGTGCTCTATGCCTTCAAGGAGCGCTACTTCGAACCGCGCTGGCGCTGGCTGCACAACTATGCCAAGGAGCTGCGCGCCAAGTTCGGCCTCGATTTTCCGGCCTTCGTGCAGAAGATGGAACGCTCGACCAAGCTCGGCCTGGCCCGCCGCGAAGCGCTGCGCGGCCGCTGACCGCTACTTCTCGGCGCCCGCCTGTTCGGCGCGCTGTTGCGACTGCTGGTTGGCCTGATCCAGCTTCTGCTGGAACTGCTGCAGATTCTGCTGCCCCTGCTCGATCTCCTGCTTCTTGAGGGCAGCCGCGGTGGCTGCGGTACTGGCCGTTTCGACGCCGCAGGCGGCAAGCGACAGCGCCGCAACGAAACCCAAAATTGTTTTCATGGAGCAATCTCCTTGTTCAGCGAATCTCGGCCAGTATCGCTTTCAGCAAAGCCCAGCAACGATCGACCGATGAAATTTCGACGGACTCGCCCGGGGCATGCGCACCATGAATGGTCGGCCCGAAAGAGACGATATCCAGCCCCGGATACTTGGCCCCTATGATGCCGCACTCGAGACCGGCGTGGATCACCTGGACCCGCGATTCGCTACCGAAATCACGCTTGAACACCGACCGGCACAGCGCCAGCAGCGGCGATCCCGGGTTCGGCGCCCAGCCCGGGTAATAGCCCGATTTTTCGGCCGCCGTGCCGCTCAGCGCGAACAGGCTGACGATCTCGTCGGCCAAGGCCAGGCTGCCGCTGTCGAGCAGCGAACGCACCATGAAGTTGCACGACCCACCATTCGGGTGCAGATCGACCATGCCCAGATTGTTCGAAGTCTCGACCACGCCCGGCACCTGCCGGCTCATTCGGCGCACGCCATGCGGTGCCGCATGCAGCGAGGCCAGCCAGACCTCCTGTTCGGCCACGGACATGATTTCTGGCGCCGCTTGGGCAGAAGCTAGGTCGAGCGCCAACCCCTCATCGACCCCACTTAGTTCGAGACGCAACAAGGATTGCATCTCGCCCAGACATTCGGCCAAATCGACCTCTGCCCCTGTGGGCAGGGCAAGCGTCGCGAAGGCCTCGCGCGGCAAGGCGTTGCGGGCGCTGCCGCCCAGCAAGCCGGCGAGGCGTAGCGGAAATCTGGTTTCCAGTTCGCGCAGCACGCGAACCAGCAACTTGATCGCATTGCCCCGCTCTTCATGGATATTGACCCCGGAATGCCCGCCACGCAGGCCGCGCAGGCTGATCTGCCAGGCCTGATAACCGGCGGGCAGCGGCTCGGCGGAGCCCGCCCGTTCGACATTGACATCCAGACCACCGGCGCAGCCAAGGTAGAACTCGCCCCATTCCTCGGTATCGAGATTGAGCATCTGACTACCCTGCAGCACGCCGGTCGCCAGCCCCCGCGCCCCGCCCATGCCCGCCTCTTCATCGACTGTCAGCAGCGCCTCGAGTGGACCATGCACCAGGCTTTTATCCTCCAGGACGGCCAGGATCAGCGCGACGCCGATCCCGTTGTCGGCGCCCAGCGTCGTGCCCTCGGCGGCAAGCCAGTCATCGCGCACCACTGGTCGAATCGGATCGGCCGAAAAGTCATGGCGGCTATCGGCATTTTTCTGGCACACCATATCCAGATGCGCCTGCAGGACGATGCCCGGGCAAGCCTCCCGCCCCAGGCTGGCCGGTTTGCGTACGATCAGGTTGCCGGCGGCGTCGACCGCAGCATTCAGCCCGCGGGCGCCGGCCCAGGACTGCAGTCGGTCGCGCAACACGCCTTCCTGCTTGGAAGCCCGTGGAATGGCGCAGAGCGTGGCGAAATGCGCCCAGACGGTCGATGGTTGCAAGCCGGAAAAGAGGGAGTCAATGTTCGATGACGGCATTTTGGCAACTCCAAAGTGAAAACCCCCGCACACCTTGCGGCGTGCGGGGGTTAAATTCTGGGGCGACTGATGGGGCTCGAACCCACGACAACCGGAATCACAATCCGGGACTCTACCAACTGAGCTACAGCCGCCACTGAAGAAGGCGCGCATTGTACGAACTCCCGGCAATCGTGTCCAGCACTTCTGCAATATTTCTATGCTGCATGGGGCTCATCAGCATTTCGTCGGCCGTGTTAGAATCGTCCGCTTTATTTTTCGGCCCTGTTGTCACAAGGAATTCTCATGGAAGCAACCACTGCACAAGCTAACGAACTCGAACGCCGCGTCGACCTCTCTATCGCCATCGCCGATGTCGAGAAGGAAATGGATCAGCGCCTGAAGCGTATGGGCAAGAATATGAAGATGTCCGGCTTCCGCCCGGGCAAGGTTCCGTTCGGCATCGTCAAGCAGCAGTATGGCGACCAGGCGCGCCACGAAGTGCTGTCCGAAGAACTGGACCGCGTCTTCGGTGAAACCGTCACCACGCAAAAGATGCGTGTTGCCGGCTACCCGCGTATCGAGCCGAAGACCACCGAAAGCACCACCCACCTCGAGTTCTCGGCGATTTTCGAAATTTATCCGGAATTCACCCCGGGCGACATGGCAAGCGCCGAAGTCGAACGCCCGGTGCTCGAAGTCAGCGCCGCTGAAATCGAGAAGACTCTCGACATCCTGCGCAAGCAGCGTGTCTCCTACGAAGACACCGACCGCGCCGCCGCCAAGGAAGACCGCGTCGTCATCGACTTCCTCGGCAAGAAGGACGGCGTGCCGTTCGCCGGCGGCCAGGCCAGCGACTACCCCTTCGTGCTCGGCCAGGGCCAGATGCTGCCCGACTTCGAGAACGCCGTTGAAGGCGCCAAGGCTGGCGAATCCAAGACTTTCGACCTGAGCTTCCCGGCCGATTACCACGCCAAGGATCTGGCCGGCCAGACGGTCCAGTTCGACATTACCGTCAAGCAAGTCCAGGCCCCGAAGCTGCCGGAAATCGATGCCGATTTCGCGATCAGCATGGGCGTCGCCGATGGCGACGTCGCCAAGATGAAGGCCGAGATCGAAGCCAACCTGAAGCGCGAAGTGAAGCGTCGCATCGAAGGTAAGCTCAAGGATCAGGTCATGGAAGCCCTGCTCAAGGCCAACCCGATCACCGTTCCGACTGCGCTCGTCGAAATGGAAGTCCAGCGCCTGATGCAGGCAGCCCGCCAGGATATGGAACAGCGCGGCATGAAGACCAAGGATTTCCCGATCCAGCCGGAATGGTTTGCCGACCAAGCCAAGCGTCGCGTGACCCTGGGCCTGATTCTTGCTGAGGTAGTAAAAACGGAAAAGCTTCAGGCAACACCGGAACAGGTTCGTGCCATGGTCGAGGAAACCGCCCAGAGCTACGAGCATCCGGAAGAAGTTATCCGCTGGTATTACGCCCAGCCGCAACGCCTCCAGGAGGTTGAAGGGGTGGCGATCGAGAACAACGTGGTTGAATGGGTTCTGAGCAAGTCCAAGGTCACGGACAAGGCTGCGATTTTTGATGAATTGATGGGCCAGAAGCAGTAATCTGAACACTGTCGCAAAAGCGACAAACGTCTCGAATGTAACGACACTGTGCAACAACGAAGGGCTGACATGAATATCGACAACTCAAGCAACTGGGACCCGCAAGCACTGGGCCTTGTCCCGATGGTGGTGGAACAGAGCGGACGCGGTGAGCGCGCGTACGACATCTACTCCCGCCTGTTGAAAGAGCGCGTGATCTTTCTTGTCGGCCCGGTCAACGACTCCAGCGCCAACCTGGTAGTCGCCCAATTGCTGTTCCTTGAAGCGGAAAACCCGGACAAGGACATTTACTTCTACATCAACTCACCGGGCGGTTCGGTGACGGCCGGCATGTCGATCTACGACACCATGCAGTTCATCAAGCCGGACGTGTCAACGCTGTGCATCGGCCAGGCCGCCTCGATGGGTGCCTTCCTGCTCAACGCTGGCGCCAAGGGCAAACGTTTTGCCCTGCCCAACTCCCGCGTGATGATTCACCAGCCGCTCGGCGGCTTCCAGGGCCAGGCGTCGGATATCGCCATCCATGCCAAGGAAATCCTGTCGATTCGTGATCGACTGAACCGCATCATGGCGGAACACAGCGGCCAGCCGCTGGAACGCATTGAAAAGGACACCGATCGCGACAATTTCCTTTCTGCCGCCGAAGCAGCAGAATATGGTTTGATCGACAAGGTGCTAACCCGCCGCGACGCGGCTTGACCGGAGAAATTCAGATGTCTAAAGGCGGCCAGGAAAAACTGCTCTATTGCTCCTTCTGCGGCAAGAGCCAGCACGAAGTCAAAAAGCTCATCGCCGGCCCGTCGGTGTTCATCTGTGACGAGTGCATCGCACTCTGCAACGACATCATCCGCGACGAGTTGCCGGAAGAAGCGGCCAAGGCCGGTCGTTCAGATCTGCCGACCCCGCGCGAGATCTGCTCGATTCTCGACCAGTACGTGATCGGCCAGGAGGTCGCCAAGCGCATCCTAGCCGTCGCCGTCTACAACCACTACAAGCGCCTGCGCCACACCGCCAAGAATGCCGGCGATGTCGAACTGGCCAAGAGCAACATCCTGCTCGTCGGCCCGACCGGCTCGGGCAAGACCCTGCTCGCCCAGACCCTGGCCCGCCTGCTGAATGTGCCGTTCGTGATGGCCGATGCCACCACCTTGACCGAAGCCGGCTATGTCGGCGAGGACGTCGAGAACATCATCCAGAAGCTGCTGCAAAAGTGCGATTACGATATCGAGAAGGCACAGCAAGGCATCGTCTAT
This sequence comes from Dechloromonas sp. A34, assembly GCF_026261605.1. NCBI lineage: Bacteria > Pseudomonadati > Pseudomonadota > Betaproteobacteria > Rhodocyclales > Azonexaceae > Dechloromonas > Dechloromonas sp. A34. Next base: position 2,797,738 of record NZ_CP102486.1, on the reverse strand, counting down.
ATCGACGAAATCGACAAGATTTCCCGCAAGTCCGACAACCCCTCGATCACCCGCGACGTTTCCGGTGAAGGCGTGCAGCAGGCGCTGCTCAAACTGATTGAAGGCACCGTCGCCTCGATTCCACCGCAGGGCGGCCGCAAGCACCCGAATCAGGATTTCGTCCAGGTCGACACGACCAATATCCTTTTCGTTTGCGGTGGCGCGTTTGCCGGACTGGAAAAGATCATTCTCAACCGCTCCGAACGCGGCGGCATCGGCTTCGGTGCCGAGGTCAAGAGCAAGGCCGACAAGAAGGCGATCGGCCAGGTCCTGCTCGATGCTGAACCGGAAGATCTGATCAAGTTCGGCCTCATCCCGGAACTGATCGGTCGCCTGCCGGTCGTTGCTACCCTCCAGGAACTGGAAGAGCCGGCCCTGATCCAGATTCTGACCGAACCCAAGAACGCCCTGATTAAGCAGTACCAGAAGCTGTTCAGCATGGAAGACGTCGAACTCGAGGTCCGTCCCGGCGCCCTGTCCGCCATCGCCAAGAAGGCGCTCGAACGCAAAACCGGCGCCCGTGGCCTGCGCTCGATCCTGGAACATGCCCTGCTCGACACGATGTACGAACTCCCGGGCATGGAGAATGTCGAAAAGGTGGTCATTGACGAGAACATGATCTCCGGCGACACCCCGCCCCTGCTCATTTACGCCGATCAGCCAAAGGTTTCCGGCTCCAACTGAGCCGGGACTTGAATTGCGGTTTCCCGCCCTCACTTAGGGGGCACATACCTATTTCAAAGGCATCGTAATGTCGAACCCCAACACGCTCCCGGAAACCGTTGAACTGCCGCTGCTGCCGCTGCGCGATGTCGTCGTTTTCCCACACATGGTCATCCCGCTCTTCGTCGGCCGCCCGAAGTCGATCAAGGCCCTCGAAATGGCCATGGAAGCTGGCAAGAACATCCTGCTCGTAGCCCAGAAGTCGGCCGCAAAGGATGAACCGGAGCCCGAAGACCTCTACCGTATCGGCTGCATGGCCAACATCCTGCAGATGCTCAAGCTGCCCGACGGCACCGTCAAGGTGCTGGTCGAAGGCACCCAGCGCGCCCGCGTCGAAGCCATCGAGGTGCAAGCCTCGGTGTTCATGGCGACCGCCGTGCCGCTACCGCAACCTGGCGTCGAAGACCACGAGATCGAGGCCATGCGCCGCGCCGTGGTTGCCCAGTTCGACCAGTTCGTCAAACTCAACAAGAAGATTCCGCCGGAGGTCCTCTCCTCGATCGCCGGCATCGAGGACGCCGGCCGCCTGGCCGACACCATCGCCGCCCACCTGCCGCTCAAGTTGGAACAGAAGCAGGAAGTGCTGGAGATGGAAAGCATCCGCGACCGTATCGACCGTCTGCTCTCCCAACTTGAATCCGAAATCGACATCCTGCAGGTCGAGAAGCGCATCCGCGGCCGCGTCAAGCGCCAGATGGAAAAGAGCCAGCGCGAGTACTACCTGAACGAACAGGTCAAGGCCATCCAGAAGGAACTCGGCGAAGGCGAGGAAGGTGCCGACCTCGAGGAACTGGACAAGAAGATCAAGGCCGCCGGCATGAGCAAGGAAGGCCTGGCCAAGGCGCAGGGCGAACTCAAGAAGCTGCGCCTGATGTCGCCGATGTCTGCCGAAGCCACCGTCGTCCGCAATTTCATCGAAACCCTGATCGGCCTGCCCTGGCGCAAGAAGACGCGGATCAGCAAAGATCTGCGCGAAGCCGAGAAGGTACTCGACTCCGACCACTACGGCCTGGAGAAGGTCAAGGAACGCATCGTCGAGTATCTAGCCGTGCAGCAGCGCGTCGACAAGGTCAAGGCACCGATCCTGTGCTTGGTCGGCCCCCGGGCGTCGGCAAGACCTCGCTCGGCCAGTCGATCGCCAAGGCGACCAACCGCAAGTTCGTGCGCATGGCCCTGGGCGGCGTCCGTGACGAAGCCGAAATCCGCGGCCACCGCCGTACCTATATCGGCTCGATGCCGGGCAAGATCCTGAGCAGCCTGACCAAGGTTGGCGTGCGCAATCCACTGTTCCTGCTCGACGAAGTCGACAAGCTCGGCCAGGATTTCCGTGGCGACCCGTCGTCAGCTTTGCTCGAAGTTCTCGACCCGGAACAGAACCACACCTTCCAGGACCATTACGTCGAGGTCGATTTCGATCTCTCCGACGTGATGTTCGTGGCGACGGCCAATACGCTGAACATTCCGGCCGCGTTGCTCGACCGCATGGAAGTCATTCGCCTGTCCGGTTACACGGAAGACGAGAAGGTCAACATCGCCATGCGCTATCTGCTGCCCAAGCAGATCAAGAACAACGGCCTGAAGAAGACTGAAATTTCCGTGGCCGACAGCGCCATTCGCGACATCGTCCGCTACTACACCCGGGAAGCCGGCGTGCGGGCGCTTGAACGGGAAATCTCCAAGATTTGCCGCAAGGTGGTCAGGACACTAGTCTTGAAGAAGCGGGACAGCAAAATTCTGGTTAACGCCAAGAACCTCGACAAATTCCTCGGCGTGCAGCGCTACAGCTTCGGCATGGCCGAAAAGGAAAACCAGGTCGGTCAGGTCACCGGTCTGGCGTGGACGGAAGTCGGCGGCGAACTGCTGACCATCGAATGCGCCAACATGCCGGGCAAGGGCAACATCCTGCGCACCGGTTCGCTCGGCGATGTCATGAAGGAATCGGTCGAGGCCGCCCGCTCCGTCGTCCGCGCCCGCTCGCGGCGTCTGGGCATCAAGGACGAGGCCTTCGAGAAGACCGACATCCACATCCACGTTCCAGAAGGCGCCACGCCCAAGGACGGCCCTCGGCAGGTATTGCCATGACCACGGCGCTGGTTTCGGCCTACACCGGCATCCCCGTGCGCTGCGACGTCTGCATGACAGGCGAGATTACCCTGCGTGGCGAAGTACTGGCCATCGGTGGTCTCAAGGAAAAACTACTGGCCGCCGTGCGTGGCGGGGTGAAGACTGCACTGATCCCGGAAGAGAACGTCAAAGACCTGACCGAGATCCCGGACAACATCAAAAACAAGATCGAAATCGTGCCCGTCAAGTGGATCGACCAAGTCCTCGAGCGCGCCCTGGAACGCCTCCCGGAGGCTCTGACAGAGCAATCCGATGAAAATTCCGCGGTAAAGACGGCGGCTGAAGCGGCGAGCGCACAGACACTGCTTACCCATTGATTTTCAAGGAAAGGATGTTGGCATCTTGATGTCGGCATCCTTTTCGGTGACGTCCGACTCCGGGCATCCCGCCAAAATCCGCTTGACACAAGGATTTCGGGAGCGATATAAATTCGTCCGCACAAAAAATTCGCTTCATAAATCCACTCAATAAAGGAACAAAATGAACAAGACTGAACTGATCGATCAGATCGCCGCTTCCGCTGAAATCTCCAAGGCTGCCGCCGGCCGTGCACTGGATGCCACCGTTGCTGCTGTCAAGGATGCGCTGAAGAACGGTGACACCGTCAGCCTGATCGGCTTCGGTACGTTCTACGTCGGCGAGCGCGCAGCCCGCACCGGTCGCAATCCGCGCACCGGCAAGACTCTGGAAATCAAGGCTGCCAAGTCGCCCAAGTTCCGCGCAGGCAAAGGCCTTAAAGACGCCATCAACTAAGAGGCATCGGGGTGCTTAGCTCAGTTGGTAGAGCGTCGCCCTTACAAGGCGAATGTCGGCGGTTCGACCCCGTCAGCACCCACCATAATTCCTGAAAAGGAAAACAGGAACCCCGCTCCCGTAGCGGGGTTTTTGTTGAGAGGAGTAAGCAAATGACCTCGTATCTCGATAGCAACGACCAGGACAAGAAGGGCGACAGCCTCAAGGCACAACGTTTTCAAATGCTCGAGGACATTGCCAAGGAACTGGCTGGCGAGGTTGTATTCCCCACCTATTTTGACGCTGTGTTGCGCTTGCGCAAGGTGCTTCAGGACCCCAATCAAAGCATCGGCGGTATTGCCGCCGCCGTTTCCATTGAGCCGCTGATCAGCGCCAAACTGCTGCACCTTGCCAATTCCGTCGCTTTCAATCCGGAAGGCCGCTCAGTCGTCGACCTGAAGTCTGCTATCACCCGGCTTGGCCTCAATGCGGTACGCAGTACTGCGCTGTCGATCGTCATGACCCAATTACTCCGCGCCAAGGGGATGGCCGAATTTACCGATCTGACCCATTCGCTGTGGGAACACTCAATCAAGACCGCCGCTGCAGCCCGGATCATCGGCCAGACCGTGACACGACTCAATGCGGACGCAGCCATGCTTGCCGGCCTGATTCATGATTTGGGCGCCTTCTACATGCTTTACCGCGCCACGCAATACGAGGAACTCCGCCACCGCCCGGACAGTGTCAGATACCTGATCATCCAGTGGCATGAAAGCATTGGCGCTTCGCTGCTTAACGCGCTGGGCATCCCCGAGGAAATCGTCGACGCCACGGTTGATCACGACCACATTCGCCCCACCCCTTCGCCAATCCGGACCCTCAACGACGTAATCTACGTCGCCAACATGCTGGCTGACGGGCACTTTGAATGGCTGATGCAGGACAAAGCAGAGAGCCCAGCCGAATTAGCTGTCCTTGAAGAAAAATACGGATACCTGAGACCTGAGATCGATGCGCTGGCGACCGAGATGCACGCCGCCTTCTCCTGACGGGTTTTCAGCCTTTCCGACCATGCCCGGTTTTCACCTGGGTCGATGCCAGGACACCACGCAGGATGTTGATTTCGTCCTTTTCCAGTCTTGCCCGGCTGAACAAGCGACGTAATTTTGGCATCAACCTCCCCGGTTGTTCCGGGTTGTAAAAACCGGTATCGGTCACCACCGACTCCAGATGCCCCAAGAAGCCCTCCACCTCGTCGTGGGTGGCCGCTGGAGAAGCAAACGGAGTTACGCCCTGCCCGCCGGTCGGCGGCCGCTCTGCAAAGGCCGCCATGCGACATTCGTAGCACAACACCTGGACCGCCGACCCCAGATTGAGCGAACTGAACTCGGGATTGGTTGGGATGGTTACTGCCGCCTGGCAATGCAGAATTTCCTCATTGCTCAGTCCCACGGTTTCATTGCCGAAGACCAGCGCAACTTCGCCCTGTTCCGCCTCCGCCAGCAGGCGGGCCACCGTTTCCCGGGGCTGGCCAATCACCGGCCCCAAGTCACGCTGACGGGCCGACAGCGCGACGGCGAATACACACCCGGCCAAGGCATCCGGCAACGATGCCACAACCTGAGCCCTGTACAGGACATCCACTGCGCCGGTTGCCCGGGTATCGGCCTCCGGATCGGGAAACTGCTTGGGCTGGACCAGATAGAGATTCGACAGACCCATCGTCTTCAGAGCCCGTGCCGCAGCACCGATATTGCCCGGATGACTAGGGCGACAGAGGACGACTCTGATACGTGAAAGCAGGAGTTCCGGGTTCATAGTGTAAAATTCGGTCTTTCATATATAGATCGGGTGGCCTTGGCCACCCGATAGCTCTTTAAAGCCATGCATCCAGCCCTGAATATCGCCATCAAGGCGGCGCGCCGCGCCGGCCAGATCATCAATCGCGCTTCCAACGACCTTGACTTGCTCACGGTCACTGCCAAGCAACCGAATGATTTCGTCACCGAAGTCGACAAGAAGGCGGAAGCCGTCATCATCGAAACCTTGCAGGAGGCCTACCCCGGGTACGGCATTCTAGCAGAGGAGTCCGGCACCACGGCCGGCCGGGGCGATGCGGAGTATCAGTGGATCATCGATCCGCTGGATGGCACCACCAACTTCATTCACGGCATGCCCCAGTATGCCATTTCAATTGCCCTGGCCAAAGGCAACTCGCTCGAGCAGGCGGTCATTTTCGATCCCAACCGCAATGAGCTCTTTACCGCCAGCAAGGGCGCCGGGGCTTTCCTGAACGAACGGCGGATTCGTGTCTCGCGACGTACCAAGCTGCAGGAATCGTTGATCGGTACCGGTTTTCCCTATCGCATGTTCGATCACATCGATACCTACTTGGCCATCTTCAAGGAAATCGCCCAGAAGACTGCCGGCCAGCGCCGCCCGGGCGCCGCGTCACTGGACCTTGCCTACGTTGCCTGTGGCCGTTACGACGGTTTCTGGGAATTCGGCCTGTCCCCGTGGGACATGGCGGCAGGTGCCCTGCTGATTTCGGAAGCTGGCGGTCTGGTCGGCGACATGCGAGGCGAAGCCAACTACCTTGAAACCGGCAACCTGATTGCCGGCACCCCCAAGGTCTTCGCCCCGCTACTCAAACTGATCGAAGGCCATCTGCCTGAATCCGTTCGCGGCTAAGAGCCGGCGAATCCGGGGGAATTAAGAATCTACTCCCTGCCAACAGTTTCTACTGCCCCCTGGCAGGCGCGTAGCCCCCGTTTCATTCACGGGCTGAGCCGCCACCATCGAAGGCGCCCGAGTCTTGCAGACGCAGGCCAAAGCCGATGTCTTCTTCTCTGATGTGGCGCTCAAACCAGTACTCCAGGTAGCGAATCAGGCTGAAGGCATCGGTGTGCCCCTCACGGACCTCGTCTAGGGTCTTCGCGATGCCTTTCAGCATCTGCTGGTGTTTTGCGGTATGCGAAGAGAACTCCAGACCAGCCTCACGGGCCATAGCTTCTTCAGTTGCGCAATGCACACGCAGAATCTCCAGTAGCTTTGTCGCATCTTCCGTGGGCAGGCAATTGGATTCGACACAGCGGTCCTTTAAACGAGCCAAGCTGGCAAACAGTCCGGCATGCTGCTCGTCAACTTCCGGCACGTTGATTACCAGCGCATCGGGCAGGAAAACAGCATTGTCGGCGTTCATTGAAAGTACCTCTCTCAAGTCACAGATGCACCGAGAAACCGGTTGAAAATTAACAGTTTCTACTATACCCCTGCACCTTGAATTAGACGACTACCCCACGTCAACGAACCTCGATGGTAACCGAGCGCCCAGACTTGCCGCCCGCCTTTAGCAAGAGTTCGCCAATATCGGTGTGCTGATTCTTGCGCGCCACGTCGAGCGCAGTTTCCCCTGAATCCTGGGGCTTGTTGGGATCGGCCTTGCCGGCAAGTAACAGCCGGACGACTTCGATGTGTCCGCCACGTGACGCCGCGATCAACGGGGTAGTACCGTTTTCGCTGGGCGAATTGACGTCGGCACCAGCTTTAAGCAGCAACCGGACAATTTCGACGTGACCGGCAAATGCAGCATAGTTCAATGGCGTCCAGCCCGGCATATTGACGGCAGCACCGCCTGCGATCAGTTTTTCGACGACCGCCGGGTGCCCGCGAAAGGCCGCCAGACGCAGCGCGGTATCCCCCGCCGAATTGCGGGCGTCGAGCTTAACCCGCTGCCGGATCAGGTAATCAACAAGTTCGACATGACCGTCACGCGCCGCCAGCATCAAAAGGGTGTTGCCCTCGATATCGGTCGTATTAATCGAAGCACCCTTCTGGAGGATCTCGGCCACAGTCCGGGTATCGCCCAGCTTGGCCGAGCCAATCAGATCATCGTAAGCCCCCCCCTCAGCGAACAGAGGAAGAAGAGTAGCGACAGCTGCTATCAGAAGTCTTTTCTTCATCAATTGGATGGCCGTCTGGCGTGCTTGAACAGGTTGAAAAAGTTGTCGGTCGTTGCTGCCACCAGCGCATCCAGTTCAATGGAGCGCAGCTTGGCGATTTCTTCGGCCACGTAGCGGACATAGCCCGGCTCGTTGGGCTTGCCACGATAGGGCACGGGCGCCAGATAGGGCGAATCGGTCTCAACGAGAAGCCGGTCAAGCGGACATTTCTGCGCAACCTCCTTGACGATAGTCGCGTTCTTGAAGGTGACGATACCGGAAAATGAGAGATAGAAGCCAAGATCAAGTGCCTGGCGAGCGATTTCCCAGCTCTCGGTAAAACAGTGCATGACACCACCCGCTGCTTCGGCACCCTCTTCACGCATCAAACGCAGGGTATCGGAAGCCGATTCGCGGGTATGGATGACCAACGGCTTGGCGCAGCGTTTTGCGGCGCCAATATGATTGCGAAAGCGCACCCTTTGCCATTCCGGCTGATCTTTCTGCCAGTAGTAGTCGAGACCAGTCTCGCCAATGGCAACCACTTTCGGGTGGGCAGCCAGGTCGACCAGTTGATCCTCGGTTGGCTCTTCAAGATCGGTGTACTCAGGATGAACACCGACCGTGGCAAAAAGCCGTTCGTCACTTTCAGCAATCGCCAGTACCTTGGGCAGGTCTTCGAGGTTGACGCCGATGCAGACGGCGGCGCCAACACCGTTTTCAGCCATGCGCCGGAGGACATCCGGAAGATGGTCGGCTAAGCCGGGGAAATCCAGATGACAATGGGAATCGACCAGCATGGGGTCAATCAGAGGGTGTGTGTCGGGCGCGACGACTGCATGACACCACCCAGCAGCCCCTCGATCTTACGGCGCGCTTCCTGGCCACTTTCGTCGTTGTTGAAATGAACCCCGATTCCCTGAGCCCGACCATTCTGCGCTCCGGCCGGCGTAATCCAGACCACCGCGCCGGCGATCGGCAGCTTGGCGGGATCGTCCATCAGCGAGAGCAGCATGAAAACCTCGTCGCCAATGCTGTAGTTGCGGGTCGTCGGGATAAAGATGCCACCGGCGCGTAAATGTGGCATGAAGGCGGCGTACAGCGCCGACTTTGAATTGATGTTCAGCGACAGGACGCTGGGGCGCTGGGGAGCGGGCTTGGCTTCACTCATTGCTTATCCACTCGTTGCTTGTCAATTGGCAAAGAGGCCACGGTAATCGAGAAAAACCCCCTCCAGGAACAGGCGCGCATTCAGCGGCTGCTCAGCTTCCTGACGGCGTGAAATCAGGTCGCGATAGAAATGGTTCAGGCGCATGGCGGGAATCATATCAGCCAGGCCCGATATTGTGGCCGACTGCGGCAGAAAATAGCGGACCGGCAAGCCATTCCTGGCCAGCGTCAGATCAACCAACCATTTCTGCAGCGCCTCGAGCACCTGTTTGAGCAAGAGCTTTCCCTTGCTCTCCTTGATCGCCTTTTCCAAATCGGCCGCCACCCCCAGCGGGTCGATTTCTCTTCCGCCGCCAAGTCGCTTGACCAGCGTCTCCAGCCATGCCAATTGCCCAGAAGCCGCGAGTTCAAGCGCCAGACCGGGCGAACCACCAGCCAGCGCCAGCCAGCGCCGGGCATCGGAAATACCTTCGGCGACCAGAACGCTCTCCGCATGCTGTGCCCCGGGAAGCGGAACGGGCATCACCTGGCAGCGGCTGCGAATGGTCGGCAGCAGGCGCGCCGGATCACTTGAAACTATTAAAAACAATGTACTTGGCGCAGGTTCTTCAAGTGTTTTAAGAATTGCATTCGCGGTGTTGCGATTCATCGCTTCGGCAGGATTGACCAGGACAATACGCAAACCACCTCGATGTGTACCGACATTCAGAAAGTCATCCAGGCCACGCACCTGATCGATGGTGATCTGCTGACTTGGCTTTTTCTTACCCTCTTCCGCCTCCACTTCATCGCCCAGTGCCTCCGGTTGCAGCAACCGAAAATCAGGGTGATTGCCCTGCGCATACCAGTTACAGGCCAGACATTGTCCGCAAGCCAGACCGCTTGCCTGCGGCTGCTCACAGAGCAGGCTGGCGGCGAACTGCCTGGCCAGTTCCAATTTTCCCAGCCCCTTTTGCCCGACCAGCAATAAGGCGTGTGGCAGTTGTCTCCGTCGCGCCTGAAGGCTCAACCAGACCTTTTCGTGAAGCCTTATAACGTTCATAAACAATTTGTTATGACAATTTGTTCAAGTCGTTTGCGAATATTATCGAGGCTGTTGTGGGCATCGATAACCTGAATACGCGAGGGATGGGCATGCGCTCTTTCCAGGTAGGCCTGACGGACTCGCTCGTGAAAATCCGCCCTCTCTTGCTCGAAGCGATCCAGTATGCGACTGGCCAGTACAATACGCTCGCGCGCCACATCGAGGGGCAGATCAAAAAGCAGGGTGAGATCGGGCTGGACGTGCTCATGCACCCAACGTTCGAGAATCTGGAACTTGGCGCGATCGAGACCGCGCCCGCCCCCTTGATAAGCATAGGTGGCGTCGCTAAAACGATCGCAAACCACCCACTCCCCGCGCGCCAGCGCCGGTTCAATGAGTTGGGCCAGATGCTCGCGGCGCGCCGCAAACATCAGCAGGGTTTCGGTTTCGAGATGCATGCTGTCGTTGAGCAGCATCTCGCGCAACTTCTCGCCAAGCACCGTTCCACCCGGCTCGCGGGTAACCTGTACCACCAGCCCACGGGAACGCAGCCATTCCGCCAGCCATTCGACATGGCTGCTCTTGCCGGCACCATCAATGCCTTCGAAAGTGATGAATTTTCCTCTCACTTTCCTCTCCTCTGGTATTTGTTGACTGCCCGGTTGTGCTCGTCGAGCGATTGTGAAAATTCGCTGCTGCCATCGCCGCGTGCGACGAAATAAAGTGCTTCGGACGGTGCCGGATGCAGGGCGGCCCGCAATGACGCCAGCCCGGGCATGGCAATCGGCGTTGGCGGCAAGCCAGTCCGCGTGTAGGTATTGTAGGAAGTGTCGGTCAGCAGATCGTACTTGCGGAGATTTCCGTCGAAGGAGTCGCCAAGGCCGTAGATCACGGTAGGGTCGGTCTGCAACAACATGCCCTTGCGCAAGCGGTTGACAAAGACGGCTGCTACCAGCGCTCGGTCCGCCTCGCGGCCGGTTTCCTTTTCAATGATCGAAGCCATGATCAGCGCCTCGAATGGGCTCTTGTATGGCAGGCCATCGGCCCGCCCGGCCCATTCGCCATCCAGCCGACGCTGCATGGAACGCACTGCCCGGGCAATCAGTTCGAGATCGCTCGACTGCTTGTCGAACAGATAGGTGTCCGGAAAAAGCCAGCCTTCCAAACGCGCGACGTTCAGCCCCAGGCGTTCGATTATCTGGGCCTCGGTTAAGCCTTGCGTCTCGTGGGAAAGATCGGGGTGGGCATCGAGCCGCGTCCGCCATTGCCGGAAGGTCCAGCCCTCGACCAGGGTAATGTCGCCTTGCGTGACCTTGCCTTGGGTCAGCTTCTCCAGCAGTTGCAACGGGGTCACGCCCGTCTTGACCGCATAGCTGCCCGCCTTGATGCCAGTCTCCGAGCGCTTGACCCGCGCCAGCAGCGAGAGCAGTGACGGCTGAACCTCGATGCCTGCCTCCTGCATTTGAACGATGGCCGAACGCAGGCTGCTGCCAGCCACGACGCGGAAGTCGAGCGGCGAGGTGCGCAGGCTCAGGGGCTGGTTGCCCCACCACCAGAGACCGCCGGCGGCGGCTCCGGCCCACAAGGCCAGCAGGAAAAAGATATTAAGGAATAGGCGCACGGGAACTCGTCGGCTGCAAGCGGGTCTTGCCCGTCTGGAACGAGCACGTTATAAGGGACGATATAATATCCCAAACCCCCACAGGAGCCCCCATGAACCCCAACTGGCGCAGCTTTCTGGAGTCTGCCGACGGCATTTTCGACGGCGCGACTTCCGATCTTCTCAACTTTGGCGATGCCGCCGGCGAACTGCTCGCCGCCAGCAAACAGACCGTACTAGTCCCCCTCACCCACCTCGGCCTGATCGAAGCCACCGGCGAGGAAGCCAAGGCCTTCCTGCACAGCCAGTTCACCAGCGACATCAATCACCTGGCCGAGGGCCAGGCCCAGCATGCCGGCTGGTGCAGCGCCAAGGGCCGGATGCAGGCCAGTTTCCTGATCTGGCGCAATGGCGAAAATTACCAGTTGGTGCTGGCGGCCGACCTCCAGGAAGCCATCCAGAAACGGCTCCAGATGTTCGTGCTGCGCGCCAAGGTCAAACTGGCTGCGCAAACCGATAGCATGGTCCTGCTCGGCCTCTCCGGACCGCAAGCCGACGAGACGCTGGCCGATGCCGGCCTGCCCTGCCCGGCGGCGCAGATGGCAACGTTGGCGGCGGATGGCATCACGGTGATCCGCCTCGATGGCGGACGCCTCATGATCGCGGCGCCCGAAACGGCGATGGCCGCCCTGTGGCAGAAACTAAGCGTCAAGGCCCGGCCGGCCGGCGTGCCGGTCTGGCGCTGGCTGGACATCCAAAATGCCTATCCGCTGGTGACCCTGGCTACCAAGGAAGAATTCGTGCCGCAGATGGCCGATTTCGAAAAGATCGGCGGCGTCAGCTTCCACAAGGGTTGCTACCCGGGCCAGGAAATCGTCGCCCGGACGCAATATCTCGGCAAGGTCAAACGCCACCTCTACCGCCTCGCCAGCCAGCACTCACTGAAGGCCGGAGATGCCCTGCACTCGCCGGACAATCCGGACCAGGCCTGCGGTATGGTGATGACCGCAGCCCCGTCACCCCATGGCGGCTACGAGGCGCTCGCCGTCGTCCAGTCGAACTTCTCGACCAACGTCCATCTCGGCTCCCGCGAGGGTCCGCAGGTCCAGGCGGCAGCGGTCAATCCGGCGTAGTGCAAGGATGTGCCTGATCGTCGTCGGCTGGCGAGCCCACCCGGACTATCCGCTGGTGGTCGCCGCCAACCGCGACGAGTTCTACGCGCGGCCAACGGCTGATGCCGCCCGTTGGCCGGATGTCCCCCAGGCCATCGGCGGGCGCGACCTCGAAGCCGGCGGTACCTGGCTGGGCATCACCGAATCGGGGCGCTTCGCCGCCGTGACCAATGTGCGCGAACCCGGGATGGCGAAGGGCGAAATTTCCCGCGGCGCGCTGACCCGCGAATTTCTGCTCTCGAGCGAACCGGCCAGCGATTACGCCAAAAATATCGAGCCCAACCGCTACTCCGGTTTCAACCTGCTGCTCGCCGACGGCGATTCGCTGTTCTATTGCTCCAATCGCGATGGCGAGCCGCGCCCATTGCCGCCGGGCATCTATGGCCTGTCGAACCACCTGCTGGACAGCCCGTGGCCGAAGCTGGTCAAGGCCAGACAACGCTTCGGCGAAGCGCTTCAGCACCTGCCAACCGAAAATACGTTCTTCGATCTACTGGCCGATCAGGCCATCGTGGCCGACGAGAGTCTGCCACAAACCGGTGTCCCGATCGAATGGGAACGCCTGCTGTCGGCTGTCTTCGTCAAGTCGGAGAACTATGGCACACGGGCCTCGACGCTGGTCTGGCAGCGGGCGGACGGGGCCATCCACCTGCATGAACAGAGCTTCGGCCCCGATGGCCGGCCGCTTCAGTCTTCGGTGATTTCCACTTCGCTGAAACACGGCACCTGATCGAACAGTTCGACGATGTCCGCATTGCGCATGCGGATGCAGCCATGCGAACCGGGTACGCCCATCTCCGTACTCGGAGGGCTGCCGTGGATATAGACGTAGCGGCGCATGGTATCGACGCAGCCTCGCCGGTTACGGCCTGGCTCACAGCCGGACAGCCAGAGGATACGGGTCAGTATCCAGTCGCGGCCGGGGAAGGCGTCGGCCAATTCCGGCGTCCAGATTTCGCCGGTCGGGCGACGGCGGACAAACACCGTGTTCTCCGGCTGTCTGGCACCGATCTTGGCGCGAATGACGTGCCGCCCGCGCGGCGTCTGGTAACTGCCGGAGACTTCGCCGACACCGGCCTTGGCGGTTGAAACCGGGTATTCGCGCAAGACAGCCCCCTGATCGTCGAAGACCGTCATCATCTGGCGGGCGACTGAAATCAGCAGCTTCATTGGCTCTTCTTGCGGCGGTCGGCGAAGAACTGCGACAGCATCTGGCTGCACTCGTCGGCCAGCACGCCGCCATCGACCGTCGCGTGGTGATTCAGACGTTCGACTCCAAACAGGTCGACGACGCTGCCATGAACCCCGGTCTTCGGGTCACGGGCGCCATAAATGACGCGGCTGATCCGCGCATGCATGATGGCGCCGGCGCACATGGCGCAGGGTTCCAGCGTCACGAACAGTTCGCAGCCGGGCAGGCGGTAGTTGCCGAGCACGCGGGCGGCATCGCGCAGGGCGGCGATCTCGGCATGGGCCGTCGGATCGCTCTCGCCGATCGGCGAGTTGAAGCCGCGACCGACGATGACTCCGTTCTGTACCACGACCGCGCCGACCGGCACTTCGCCCAAGCATTCGGCAGCCCGCGCCAGCGATATCGCCTCGCGCATGAAGAATTCGTCGCTCAGCCCGCCGACCGATTCCACGCTTATTTCCACTTGCCTGCGAACAACGGATTCTGGCCGCTGTTGTCCATTGATTGCCACACCATAGATTTGAATGAATACCCCAGACTCGGATCGAGACAGCCTGCCTGCGCAAGGGCCGCCGGAGGGCGCCCAGTATAGCGCCACTGGCGGCGCTCCCCTACTTGCCTTCCCCGGTATGGTCCGCGAGATAGCGCTTGCAGGCTTCGCGCAGGAAACTCATCTGGCTCTTGAAATTCTTGCAGCCCTTGCAAATGGCCAGATGCATCTCGAGCTGCATCTTCTCGGACATGCCGAGCGGCCGATCCTGGCTTTCCGACAATAAGTGGGTGACTTCCTTACAGCTCAGCATGGCTGCTCTCCTGCCGAAAACCAGTTCTTTTCCAGACAGCGCCGCAAGCCGTTGCGGGCACGGTGCAGAATCACGTTGCAATTGCTGGTCGTGATGCTCAATTCCTGGCAGACCTCGTTGGTCTCGAACTCCAGGAACTCGCGCATCATAAAGACGCGGGCGGTGTTTTCCGGCAGATGTTTCAGGCAGGCATCGAAGACGTCCCAGAAACGCTTCTCGCGCAAGGCTTCCTCAGGATTGCCCCAGTCCCTGGGTCGGGTCTCCGGACTCCAGTGGGCGTTGGCCTTAAACAGGGATTCGTAGGCTTCTTCCATGCTTTGCTCTTCAGCCGAGAGTGCCGACAGGTTGGTGGTCCGCACCTGACGCCGGATCAGGTCGACAATCTTGTTCTTCAGGATGGCGAATACCCAGGTCTTCATCGCCGAGCGGCCGGAAAATGCCTTGGCGTTGCTGACTGCAGCGAGCAACGCCTCCTGTACCGCATCCTCGGCCTGGGCCGCATCGCGCAGTTGCAGATGGGCAAACTTGATCATGTCGCGGCGGATGTCGTCGAGGAAGGCGTCGTCAATCAACAGCTGATCGGGTGCCGTCATGCCCCACCCCGATCTCGGCACAACTTACTGGACGCAAGCGTTTCAGACGGACTCATGCATTTCTCCGGAACGGTTGGCATTACCCGGATGGTACTGGCTCATGAAGCGGCGGTCGATCCAGTCTTTCCATTTCCAAGCCCAGCGCCCGCCCGCCACGAACCCGCCCCACGACATGATGGCTTCTTGCGGCCCGGTGGCCAGCAAGTAGAGGCTGCGGCTTTGCGGCCGATAGGCCAGCAGCGGCATTCCGTTCAGCATCCGCTCCAGATTGGCCGTCAACACCGGCCCGGCGCGCACGGCATAGACGCCGGACTTGGCATGTGGCGCATCGATGCGCGAGGCGACATCGCCCGCCGCGAAGACTTCCCGATGCGAAATGCTCTGCTGCCCCTGGTTGACGGCGACAAAGCCGTCCCCATCCAGCCCCAGGCCGGAGGTTGCCAGCCAGGCGGCGGGCCGGACACCGGTGGCGGCGATGACGACATCGGCGTCAAGCCGGCCTCCGTCGTCGAGTTGCAGCCCGTTGGGCGTGCCGGCGGCATAGCCGCTGGCGACACTGACACCATGGTCGGCCAGGGTCCGCGCGACGCGGGCGACGATACGCTGGCCATGCCCAGGCAACAGTTGGGGCCCGGTCACCAGGGTCACCTGAACACTGGCCGCACCCAGCTCCCGGGTCAGCCGGTAACGGGCGGCCAGGGCCAGTTCGACGCCGGCCGCGCCGCCACCGACCACGGCAATGGCTGCCCTGCCTAGCGTGGGCAGCGACTCGAGCAGACGCGTCCAGCCGACGACAAAATTTTCCAGCGGACGGATGGGCAGCAATTGGGCGCCCGTCGCCGCCAGACAGGAACAATCGATTTCCGCTCCGGTATCGAGCGACAGCGCATCGTAGGAGAGGTCGCCCGACACCGCGGACCTGACCCTGCGTTGCCCGGCATCGAGGCCGCTCACGCTATCCTCGATGAAGCGCACCCCGGCGGCCCAGGCTAGCGGCCCAAGCGGCGCGGCACACTGCTCGATGCGGTAATGGCCGGCCATCCAGCCCGGCACCATGCCGGAGTAAATCTGGCGGGCGTGCGGCGCCACCAGCGTGACGTTGACGTCGGGCCACCGGCGGGCGGCCAGTGCCTTTAGGATATGCAGATGGGCATGGCCGCCGCCGGCCAGGACGAGATGTTTCATCCGGCGCCCAGTGTTCGCAACTCGGGGAAAAGCTCGGCGAGCCGCACGAAATCCGCATCGCGGTCGATGTCCCACAGGGGTGAGAGTTCGGCCCAGCGCCAGTTCAGTTCGGTCAGGCGTTCGCGGGTCTGAGCCATGACCTCGGCGGTGCTCCAAGCTACCCGTTCAAACACCTGCTGCGCCGCCCGGCGCAGGCCGATCAGCACATAACCGCCATCGTCGGCGGGGACCACGGTGGCGTCGTGCTGGTGCAGGCCGGCCGCGGCCTGGCGCAGCAATTCCGGGCTGAGCAGCGGGCAATCGGTGCCGATCACCAGGGTTCCGGCAAGGGCCGGCGAGTCGACGATGGCGGCATGCATCCGCGCCCCAGGTCGCCGGCCGGCTGCGCCCGGATAGTGAGCTCGCCGGCCGTGCGGATGCGGGCAAATTCGGGATGATCGACATCCGGCGCACACCACAGGCTGACCGGCCCGATGGCGGCCTGCATGGCAGTGGCCACAGTGCGCCGCAGCAGCCAGCACTGCAGCGTGGCGGCCCCTGCGGGCCGAGGCGGGGAATCAGCCGCGTCTTGGCGTATCCGGCAATCGGTGCCTTGGCCAGGATCGCCACGCCGATCTGGGAAGCCTGCTCAGTGCTCATCGGGGACATAGCCGTACTCCCGGGCTAGTGCCACCGGACTGGCGCCGAAATGGAAACGCAGGCGCAACCACCACATGTTCAGGATGGTGTGCCACAGCCCGTGCCGTTCCCATCGCCGGCCCGAGGTTAGAACCTTTTCCCGGAGGCAGGCCGGTGACCTGAGAGCGCGCAGGCGGCTGGAAAGCACGATGTCTTCCATCAGCGGAATCAACGGAAAGCCGCCCACCTGCCGAAAGGCTTCGCGGCTCACGAAGATCGCCTGATCGCCAGTGGCGATGCCGGTCAGGCGGGAGCGCCAGTTCATCATGCCGGCGACCAGGCCCAGGCCGCGCAGCGAACCGGCAATCCGGACATCGAAGCGGCCCCAGTCAGCGCCGCCGGCGACCGCCGCGGCGACCAGTTCCGGCGCAGCGGGCGGCAGCAGCGTGTCGGCATGCAGAAAGAGCAGGATGTCGCCAGTGGATTGGGCGACCCCGGCAGTCATCTGCGCCCCCGGCCGCGCGCCGCCGTGATGACGCAATCCGCCAGGGGCCGAGCAAACCCCGCCGTTTCGTCGCTGCTCCCGCCGTCGACCACGATCACCTCGGCCCCTCGCCGGCGCATCTCCTGCAAGCGTTCGAGCGCCTGGACGATGCCCTCGGCTTCGTTCAGTACCGGCAGGATGATCGAAAGGCGTGCGCTCATGAGATTGGCAGCATAGCGCCTAGCCCCGACGCCAGCCATGTAAGCGCTCGACCCAGGCGAGCAGGCGCTGCGGCGCATGCGCCTTCTTCCAGTTGCCGGCGACGTACTTGTTGGCTTCGGCCAGGGTCGGGTAAATGTGGATCGTGCCCAATATCTTGTTCAGGCCAATGCCCTGCTTCATGGCTAGCACGTATTCGGCGATCAGGTCGCCGGCATGTTCGCCGACGATGGTGACGCCAAGGATTCGGTCCTTGCCGGGCACGGTCAGCACCTTGATGAAGCCGTGGGCCTCACCATCGGCAATCGCCCGGTCGAGGTCGTCGATGCCGTAGGTCGTCACCTCGCAGGCGATGCCCTGCTCGGCGGCTTCCTGCTCGTTGAGGCCGACACGGGCCACTTCCGGCTCGACGAAGGTCGCCCAGGGGATCACCGAGTAGTCGGCCTTGAATTTCTTCAACGGGTCGAACAGCGCATTGACCGCGGCGTACCAAGCCTGATGCGCCGCCGTGTGGGTGAACTGGAAGGGGCCGGCGACATCGCCGGCGGCGTAAATATTGGGATATTTCGTCTGCAGAAACTCGTTGGTTTCCACGGTGCGCCCGGTGGTGATGCCCAGCTCCTCCAATCCGTAGCCCTGCAGGTTGGCACTGCGGCCGACGGCGACCAGCACGGCATCGAATGGAATGCGCACATCCTGGCCGGCATGCTCAGCAATCAGAATTTTTTCGCCGTTGTCGACGACGAATTGTTTGGCGCGGTGGTCAACCAGCACGGCGATGCCTTCGGCCCGGAAACGCCGGGTGACCAGTTCGGAAACCTCCGGATCCTCGCGCAGCAGGAGGCGCGGCGCCATCTCGACTAGAGTCACCCGGGCGCCGAGCCGGGCGAAAGCCTGGGTCAGCTCGGCACCGATCGGCCCGCCGCCGAGCACGATCAGCCGTTCCGGCAATTCACGCAGATTCCAGACAGTATCCGAGGTCAGGTAGCCGACCGCTTCGATCCCGGGGATAGCCGGCACGAAAGGGCGCGCCCCGGCTGCGATGACGATGCTGCGCGTCGTCAGCCGGCGGGTCGATCCGTCTTCGCCGGTGATCTCGACCTCCCAGGGCGAAACGATCTTCGCGCTGCCAAGCACGACATCGACCCCCAACTCGCCGTAGCGCGCCGCCGAGTCATGCGGTTCGATGGCCGTGATCACCTGCTGCACCCGCTGCATCACGTCAGCAAAATCGAATTCGGCGCGTGCCGACTTGATGCCGAATTCGTGGGCGCGGGTAATATGAGAGAGGAACTTCGCCGAACGGATCAGCGCCTTCGACGGCACGCAGCCGGTATTCAGACAGTCGCCTCCGAGCTTGTGTTTCTCGACCAGGGTCACCTTGGCTTTGACGACGGCCGCGATATAAGCGGTAACCAGCCCAGCGCTGCCGGCCCCGATGACCACCAGGTTGCGCTCGAAGCGCGCCGGCTTTCGCCAACCGGCAAACACC
This sequence comes from Dechloromonas sp. A34, assembly GCF_026261605.1. Lineage (NCBI taxonomy): Bacteria > Pseudomonadati > Pseudomonadota > Betaproteobacteria > Rhodocyclales > Azonexaceae > Dechloromonas > Dechloromonas sp. A34. The sequence goes on along the minus strand of NZ_CP102486.1, from coordinate 2,778,624 downwards.
TTGTTGCGGCGGACGACCTCGAGCAGCTTGCGGGCGAGCAGCGGAAAGATGCCGAGCAGCACGAAGGAGCCGAGCAGTGCCGGCGATAGGATGCCGGACAGCGAATCGAGCCGCGCCAGCTGGGTGCCGGCATTGACGTAGACCACCGTGCCGGCCAGCATGCCGACTTGGCTGACCCAATAGAAGGTGCGGGCCGGCATCGCCGTCAGCCCGAGCAGCAGGTTGATCATGAAAAACGGGAAGGCCGGTACCAGGCGCAGGGTGAACAGATAGAAGCCCCCTTCCCGCCTGACGCCTTGATCGATCGCCGCCAGGCGCTGGCCGAAACGCTCGGCCACCCAGTCGCGGAGCAGGAAACGGGAAATCAGGAAAGCGGCGGTCGCGCCGATGGTCGAGGCGAAGGAGACGATCAGCGTGCCCCAGAGCAGGCCGAAGACAGCGCCGCCGGCCAGCGTCAACAGCGCTGCCCCTGGCAGCGAAAGCGCGGTGACGACGACGTAGATCGCGAAATAGAGAGCCACACTGAGTACCGGATGCTCGACCCGGAACCCCTCGATGCTGGCCTGACTGGCCTTCAGCGTCGACAGGTTGAAGTACTGCCCGAGATCGAAGATGAAATAGGCGGCAACGATGACGCCCAGCAGAAGCACTAGCGCCAGTTTCCGATATTTCATCTATCACTCCTGCTAGGTCGAATGGGGGACGAAGAGAAGTCTCCGTCATGTCCTATAGTCGCAGGAACCCAGGGTTTCCTTACACCTCCGATCAGAATCGACACTTCCGGCTCTGCGAGTACCCCGTCACTTCCGCTTCTCACCCCAGACTTCAGCAACCCGCGCATCCCGGCCACAGGATGCCCGGTAATAGTTATAGCGGATCGGGTTTTTCTTGTAGTAGTCCTGATGGTATTCCTCGGCCGGCCAGAAGGCCGAGGCCGGCGCCAGTTCGGTGTGGATGACCTTGAAGCGGCCGCTGTTCAGCAAGGCCTGGTGGCTGCGTTCGACCACCTGGCGTTCGGCCTCGTTCTGCCAGTAGATGCCGCTCCGGTACTGCGAGCCGGCATCGCAGAATTGCCGATCCTTGACCGTCGGGTCGATATGGCGCCAGAAATATTCGACCAGTGCCGCGTAACTGACGAGCTTCGGGTCATAGATCACCCGTACCGCTTCGGTATGGCCGGTACCGCCCCGGCTCACTTGCTCGTAACTCGGGTTCGGCAGCTTGCCGGCGGTATAGCCTGACTCCACTTCGCTGACGCCTTTCAGTTTTTCGAAATCGCTTTCGATACACCAGAAGCAGCCCCCCGCGAAAATCGCCGTGGCGCGATTGGCGTCGCTGGTCGCCGACACATCGGCGGACAGGGCATGGCCGGCAATGGCCAGCCCAGCGACGGCCAGCAGCACCTTGAAGTAATGAAGGGTTTTCATGTCAGCAGCGCCGGCATTGCGGCCCCCTCAACCACAAACTTCAAGGCAACACCGTTGTTGCAATAGCGCTTGCCGGTCGGCTGCGGGCCATCGTTGAAGACATGCCCCTGATGCCCGCCACAGCGTGAGCAGTGGTATTCGGTGCGCGGGTAGATCAGCTTGAAGTCGGTCGAGGTGCCGACCGCACCGGCCAGCGGCTGCCAGAAGCTGGGCCAACCGGTGCCGCTCTCGTACTTGTGGGCGCTGGCGAACAAGGGCTGATTGCAGGCGGCGCAGATGAAGGTTCCGGCGCGCTTTTCATTGTTCAGCGGACTGCTGCCGGATGGCTCGGTCGCTTCCTCGAACAGCACCTTGTAGGCATCTGGTGGCAGCAGCTTCTTCCACTCCTGACGTGGTTTGCTGAGCGGAAATTTGTCGGCTGCGGCGGCAGCCGGCGCCACGGGCAGGGCCATGCTGGCCAGCAGCCCGGAAACGCGGTAAATCCAGTGGCGACGGTTCATGGTGTTCTCCTGGGGGCTAGCTGGCACGACGGGTGTCGACGCTCGGGCTACCTCCTGATCGTTTGTCGTAGCAGTCGGCGCATTTCTTACAGCAGAATCGTTGCACCGCCGGTCGGCAATTGCGTCTTGAACATCCGAGTGGCATTGAGGCCGGATAGTTCCGACGCTTGCGTCGCGAGCGGCGCCTGCTGGCTAGCGTTCGCCGATCACCACCGCCACTGCCGACTGGCTGCCGGCATGCGCCAGCGCACCGCCACAACTGCTCCCCTGCCCGGCCGTACAACCGTAGCAATGATCGGCGACGTGGATCGGACGACCGCTGAGATCGGCATCGAGCAGTTCGGAAAGATGCACCGGCCCGCCTGGCGCGCCGCCCAAATTCAGGCCGAGCATCTGATTGAAGTCGCAATCATGGACGTGGCCCTGCCAACCGACCGAAATCAGGGAGTGACACATCACGCCATCGAGATTGGCCGCCTGGTAGGCGCCCTTGAGCAGCGCCATGTAACCGTGAAATTCGTTGCGTGAGATCAGCTGGCTGCCGAAACGCTTGATCGGCATGTTGGCGAGCACGAACAAGTGATTGAAGACAATGCCGTGCCGGGTCGCCAGTTGTTCCTTGTAGGCCTGCTCCAGCTTGCCCTGGTCCGGCGGCAAGCTTGGCCCGATAGGGTTGTAGACCAGGTTCAGGACCAGACTGCTGTCGGGCAGCCCGTAGCCCAGCGCATTGAGCAGGCGCAAACCCGCGATACTCGCCTGAAATACGCCATCGCCACGCTGGGCGTTGACGTTTTCTTCGAGATAGCACGGCAGCGACGCAGTAACCTCTACCTGATTGGCGGCGAGAAAATCAGCCAACGCCTCAAATCCCGGCTCGCCGAGGATTGTCAGGTTGCAACGATCGATGACACGCAGCCCCATTGCCCTAGCTTCGGTAACCAGGCGGCGGAAATTCGGATTCAGTTCCGGCGCGCCGCCGGTCAGGTCGAGCGTCTCGAGATCGTGTCGACGGGCGAATTCGAGGAGCAAGGCCATGGTTTCCCAGCCCATTTCCTCGGTGCGTTTCGGGCTGGCCGCGACATGGCAGTGGAAACAGGACTGGTTACAGCGATACCCGAGGTTGGCCTGCAGGGTGTCGAGCCGTCGGCGCCGGAGGGCCGGGAAGTCCGTCTTGACCAGCAGGGGAAAAGTGTCACGCATTGGTGTTCTCCGAATCGGTATTTCCGTTAGTCGTGACAGCGGGCGGCTTCTTACAGTTCAGTCAAAAATACCTGCCCTGCCTGATCTGCATTTGCCGGGATTATGCATTCGCCCACCGGAAAGCAGAAAAGCCCTGATCGCTCAGGGCTTTTCGCTTGAGTTTCCTGCCGGTTCAGGCAGCGATTCGATCTTCGATCATTCCCACTCGATTATTCATTGAACCGCCACACGCTTGTGTTCTTAGGGTTGTAGCGTTCCATAAAGTCCTTCATACCGTCAGAGATACCGTCAAAACCAGTGGGCTAGAGTGGCACGTCATGATACGACCTGATGATGAAGACTTCAGCATCGGAGATAAACCACGCGCACTTACCCACGCCCAAGCATCAAATGATGCCATAGCCTAGCCCGATGTCTACCTCCTTCGCAGGGCCCAAACCAGCATCGCAGGCTACTAATGCCCGCTCCTCCCCCAAAGGGCACACAGTACTAAGAACTTATCCGTAATTTGAGGTCCATGATATTTTGAGGCATTAGCCGCGGAGGGTTCGCGGATGAAGGCGAAATCGTGGGAAGTAACGGACGAATTTTGGAAGCGGGTGGCGCCATTGATACCGGCGCGGCAGGTTCGCGTAGCAGACAAGCAGTATGTGAGAAAGCCGGACGCAGGGCGCAAGGCGAAGCCCGCCCGGTTGGTTTTCGAGGGCATTGTGTTTGTACTGCGCACGGGGTGTCAGTGGAAGGCGTTGCCGGCGGGCCGGCCTGGCCGAATATGACGACATGGCCGGCATCGCCTGGCGCTGGCAGAGCATTGATGGGGCCATGATGAAGGCCCCTTTGGCGCAAGAGGCCGTGGGTCCGAACCCGACGGACCGGGGAAAAAAATGGGAGCAAGCGCCATCTGCTGGTCGATGGGCGTGGCGTCCCGTTGTCGCTCATCGTGACCGGCGCGAATCGACATGATGTGACGCAGTTGGCGGCGGTACTTGGCGCCGTGAAGGTCAAACGCCGGACGCCCCCCAAGCGCCGCTCGAAGCACCTGAATGCAGATGCTGGCTACGTCGGCGCTGCGGCGATGAAGCGCATTCACAAGCACGGCTACATCCCGCATGTGAAGGGGCGCAGCCAAGAAGCCAGGGCGTTGAAGCGCCAGCCGGGTAAGCGGGCGCGTCGCTGGATTGTCGAGGTCGCCCATAGTTGGTTCAACCGATTCCGCAAGTTGCTGGTCCGTTATGAAAAACTCGAACGCAGCTTCATGGCGCTCAATCACTTGGCTGCAGCCATCATCTCCTTCCGAAAGATCCCGATGGCCGTCAACGTAATTTATGGATAAGTTCTAAATCCCTACCGCAAGAGTTCCTCGGCTGCGCGCGCAATACCTTATCGCTACTCAGGACGCAGCGCGCTGATCACCAGGTGGTCATTTGCTAGTCGAGGGGTCAGGCTCGGCTAGCCACGAGACCTCAGCCACCAGCCTGGAACTCCAAGGGCACCAGAAGCTCCTTGGCAAGAGAGAGCCTCCCACCTCATCGAGATGCTCCTCGACATAGGTGACATTGGCATCACAGACCTCCATCTGCATTTCGAAGAAACCTATCGTCTTCGGATCCAAAGGACCAGTCTGGATTATTGTCCGCAGCTTTCGGAATGATGGTGCCCTGGACATGGGCCTTGATTAACTCAGTATCCCCCAAGATTTGCCGTGCCTCCAGGATCTTGGCGACGTCATCAAGCCAAACACAAAGTGCTTCAACTCCCCCTTGGGGCTCGTCTGTTCGAACGCAAAATAGGCACTCATGGGATCTCCAGGGCTGCAGATCAATCTGCTTTACTTCAATGGCGCGTCTGACAGCAAGAGTTGCACGTCGCCGATTTCGATCAAAGATTGCGCCGCGTCATCATCATCCGACATCCGCAGTTGAAGGGCCTTCTCATAGTCCCCGCCGATTTTCTCCCTTGCCTGCACGAACTCCCCCGTTTCGAGGTCGAGCACCTCTTCGATTTCAAGAATTTCGGCTGCGACTGAGCAAGTTGATTCGCGTTTCATGCCGAAAAGATACACCGCTCAAAATGAAATCGCCTTTTCGGGCAAGCCCCTCTCAAGAAAGCCACCCAGATTTGAGAGAGGCTTGGCTTAGCGCCCCCATTTTTCCCCGTAGATCACAGACGCTCTCCCATCCGGCCTCGAAGTCCCTCGCGGTAGAGCACCGCGCCGATGTGGCAGAGAAGCGCTTGATCATCCTCGGAAAGTTCGAGCCCATCCATCCAGGTGGCAAGCTGCACGATGGCCTCGTCGATGGCTTCAACGCTGCCGCTGATGTCCAGCAGTTCGGCATGGGCCTCGAACTGTTTGATGATGGGGTGATCCAAGATCCGGTCTCCGCTTTGGGGGAATAGCATGATCATAATTCCCATCGCGCAGAAAACCGTATCTCTTGGAGCACTCTCCAGCGTTCACGACTTTCACCAAGCAAGGTTGCGAATTATCATCACCCCTTCGTTAATCTCGCTGTCGAACCATGACCCTCACAAAAGCAGACCTCGCGGAACAACTCGTCGACGGCGTTGGCCTCAACCACCGTGAGGCCAAGGAGATGGTTGAGGGATTTTTCAAAGAAATCTCGGACTGCCTGGAACATCATGAAGACGTGAAACTGGCCGGCTTCGGCGTATTCAATACTCGTAGGAAAGCTGCACGACCAGGGCGCAATCCCAAGACAGGTGAAGAAACCCCCATTTCCGCTCGTCACGTCGTGACCTTTCACCCCAGTGGTTGCCTCAAAGACTCTGTGGAGGCCAGTCCTCATCTGTCCCTCTACGAAGCGAAAGCTGCCTGAGCACAGGCAAGGACTCTCATTTGTTGTTTGAGAGCCGGGATTCGCTCGCTGCAACGTTTTTTTAGCCGCGCTGTTGTTAGCAACACAGTAAAAATGACCCTGGTCTGTGACGTACGTGCCGCATTGCAGCCATTGGTATTTTCAAGTTTCAGCGAATGTCGACTTACGGGCGCACGAACCTACTCAAACTATCAGTCAACAGCGGTCTCTCAAGAAACAACCCAATACCGGACAATGGCTCTGTCCATATGATTGTTGATTGATAAGGAGACCGGCATCGGATAATCTCCACGTCATTTAAAACCTTACAGGCGATTCAATGATGTCCGTAATATTGGAAATGACTCGGACACTTCTGCTCCTAAATAACTATTAGCCATCACAAGGTAGGACACGCTTCATGACGAAGGTTGGAAAAGTATTTTTGTCTCATGCCAGTTGCGACAAACCATTTGTTGATCGCCTGGCAGTTGACCTCGCAAAGCACTCCTTTCCAGTCTGGTACGACAAACTCGACTTGAGAATCGGTGAGAGCGTTCCCGGGAAGATCAATGATGGGATTGCTGACTCTAAATACTTTGCCATTGTTCTGTCCCCGGCTGCTATTAGCTCCAAGTGGGTTACCGAAGAATTGAACGCTGCGCTAATGAAACAGGTCGCAAACGGTGGATCCTTCTTGCTTCCAATCCTGCTGAAGGACTGCAAAATTCCACCCCTCCTTGCTCATAGAAGGTACGCAGACTTCCGAAATGACTATGACTCCGCTCTAAAGGAACTGCTATCCCTTTGGGGAAAAGACACCGCAGCGTGTGTTGCCGCCGACAAAGATGCCGTATTCCCTTGGCCAGACGTCGAAATGCCAGATGCAGAATTTGTCTATCTTCATTCGACTCGGTTTGACAAGTTCTTTCGAATGAGTTGTTCTTTGTCCTGGACTGTACAGAAGACCATTCAATACCTCACTGACACTTTGTCGCTCCCGTGGAACATTGAGCTTCCTAACGTCGGAATGAAGTGGAGCTTTTCTTACAGGATTCGTCTGAACGGCAAGGGGCTTCCTCTGGCGACAACGTTGGCAGATGCCGGCATCTCGGTGGGAGATGTGCTACAAATTGGCATCAGTGGCACCTACCAAGATTTGTATGAGAAAGAACTCAAGGAAATGTGGGACGGATCCAAGATTTACATGATGACCACCGAGATAATGCAGCGGAGCGAATGGCTGAAGGCTCAAGTCGCGGTCAGGAAAAATATGCCCCGTGACGATTTGAAGAAAATTGCTGATTCATGCTTCGCTCACGTCTAGGCATTACATGCGATGGCCAACACTGCGCATATGGAACGAAGCCAGGTTAGCTATCTGACCAGCTTCAGACCTTAGTGGTTGCGCTGACCGACCCTCATAAAATGTAATTTCCCATGGCCTACTTTACAAAATCCGAAGCACGCTCCGCCGCCTCCGTTGGCCGCCAAGTTCAGCGGAGTGCAGGTAAGACGTTTGATCGAATTCTCAAAGAGGAAGCACTCTCGGCACAGGACAGCGCCACATTCGACATATTCCTATCGCACGCCATCAGCGATGCCGAATTGATTCTTGGTGTTAAGGCCCTATTGGAAAGCCAAGGCTTCAAAGTCTATGTTGACTGGGTCGAGGATCCTCACCTAAACCGCCAGACCGTATCAAAAGAGACCGCAGACTTGCTTCGTAGACGGATGCGTCAATCGAAGTCCTTAATCTATGTCGCAACGGACAATGCGAGCAGTTCGAAATGGATGCCTTGGGAATTGGGATTTTTCGATGGTTTTAAACCAGGATGCCTGGCGATCATGCCAATTCTCGAGACGGATTCTGCGATATTCAAAGGCCAGGAATATCTGAATCTTTACCCCGTTGTGCAGAAAAATAAGTACACAAATGGCAATCCGGACATCTTTGTTGAAGAGAGCGGCATCAAGTGGACGACACTAAGGCGCTTTGGCGGAGGTCTGCCTGCCTGGAGTACTTACCCCTGATCACCGAAGGTATCCACGGCTTAGCACCGACTAGCAAAGGCGCCGGATCCATCGTAACGCCCCGGTAATCCCGTAAGTTTCAGTCAGGCAGGATTTTGAGGTTGCCAACAATGCGGCAGCAGTTCGGCGACGCGGCTGGCCGGTTGGGTCGGCAGGCGCGTCAGGACATCCTTCAGGTAAGCCAGGGGTTCGTGGCCATTGAGTTTGGCCGACTGGATCAGGCTCATGATCGCGGCGGCGCGTTTTCCGGCGCGCAAGCTGCCGGCAAATAACCAGTTCTTGCGTCCGAGCGCGATTGGCCGGATTTGATTTTCAATCCAGTTGTTGTCGATCGGCACCTGGCCGTCGGACAGGTAATACGTCAGCGCACCCCAGCGTTTCAGGCTGTAGTCGATGGCTCTCGCGGTCGCCGAGCCATTGGGCACCAACTGGCGCTGGCGCTGGCGGCTCAGCCAGGCATGCAGGTCATCGGCAATCGGTCGGGCTTTGGCCTCACGGATTCGTCGTCGCTCCTCGATCTCGAATCCGGCAGTCTCCCGCTCGACCCCATAGAGCCGGCCGAAGTATTCCAGCGCCTCGCCGGCGATCAGGCTTTGCTGCTGGCTGTGCAGGTCGAAGAATTTCCGGCGGGCGTGCGCCATGCAACCGGCCTCGGTCAATCCGTTGGCCAGCAGGGCTTTGTAGCCCGAGTAATCGTCACAGACCAGCGTCCCGCGCCAGTCACCGAGGAATGCCTGGGCATGCCTGCCCGCACGGCTTTCGGCAAAGTCATAGATCACGGCCTTGATCGGCTCGAAGGCGCCGATGCTGTACGACCAGAGATAGGCGCGATGCGTCTTGCCGGCGCCTGGATCGAGCATGGCGACCGGCGTTTCGTCGGCATGGAGCACCCGATGCCCGAGCATCTCACCCTTTAGCGCATCGACCAGGGGCTGGAGGGCCACCCCGCATTTCCCCACCCATTGCGCCAGGGTGGATTGCGGAATGGCCAGCCCGGCCCGGCCGAAGATGGCTTCCTGGCGGTAGAGCGGCAGGTGATCGAGGTACTTGGCAATCAGGACTTGCGCGAGCAAACCGGTCGTCGGGATGCCCTTGTCGATCACATGCGCCGGCACCGGCGCCTGGGTCAGCGTTTCGCATTGCCCGCAGACCCATTTGCCGCGGATGTGGCGCTCGACCGTAAAGACACCGGGCGTGTAGTCGAGCTTCTCGGCCACATCTTCGCCGATGCGTTGCATCGTGCAGCCGCAGGGGCAGACTGCCGATTCCGGCTCATGGTGAATGTCGGTGCGCGGCAGATTGGCCGGCAACGGCTGGCGCTTGGCTTGCCCCTTCGCCTTCGCGGGCTTTGGAGAAAGCTGTTCCAGTTCTTTTTCCATCGCCGCCAGGTCGGCATCGAGGGTTTCCTCGAACAGTTGCGCCTGCTCGACCGGCCAGTGCTCGGTTTTGACCCCGAAACGCCAGCGCTTGTGCATCGCCAGTTCATGCGTCAGTTTGTCGATCTTGGCTTGGCGCCAGTCCAACTCGCGGTCCTTCTCGACCAGCAGGCGACGCAGTTCGTCAGCGTTGAGTTGGTCGAGATTGGCTGGCAAGGACATGACCGGCATCATGCCGGCCACCACAGACTCTGGCTATCGTGGACTTCCCCAATGGTGGACCGTCAAATAATCCGGATCACACCGCCGTTAGCCAGTCGTTCCCACGGCAAACCCAGAACGAGCGCATCGAACTGCGGCCGGCTCAGCTCAACGCTGGCGTTACCCTGTCGCCAGTAGAACCGCCCCTGATTGAGCCGACGGTTCGCCAGCCAGATACCGTGCCCGTCATGGATCAGCACCTTCATCCGGTTGGCTCGGCGATTGGCAAACAGATAGGCGTGGTGCGGCCGGGCTTCGCCGAACACCTGCACCACCCGTGCCAGGATCGTTTCGGTGCCGGCGCGCATATCCAGCGGGGTGGTCGAGAGCCACAGGGCATCGACCCGAATCACCGTAGCCAGTCTCGCAGCCAGGCCGCACAGTCACTTGCCGCCTGGGCAGGCCATTCGATCTTGACCGCCGTAGGGCCCCGCCGCACTTTGATCCGGATGTCGGGGATGCCCGAGACCAGGGGAGGAATCGGCACCGGCACAAAGGCGGGGTCTGTTCCTTGCGCCGGTGAAACGGACCGTCCCGGCAGGCAGCGGCTCGGTGGCTCAACGCCTCGCTCTCGCATCCAGCGCCGGAGCTGATTGGCATTGACGCCATTGGCCAGGGCAATGCCGGCGACTGACGCCCCGGCCTCACCACAGGCCGCAATCACTGCCAGCTTGAACGCCTCGGGGTGCGTCCGTCTGCGGCGGCTCGGCTTCTCGATTTCCATAGTGTCCACCATCGGTTTTAGTGGACACTATCTTCACGGTCTAAGCCCTCAATTCACAGATGACTTCGCCGGGGCCTTACGATCCATCGCCCATCAGCACCTACAGCACGCACAAATTGACACGTCAGCTGAAGTTCAAGTGGCCAGTTATCGAAATCGCGTAGCTGCAACCAGCATTTCCCCTTGGCTTTATACGCCGGATTAAAGCACCATTGGCTGTCGATGCCTGCTGATATTGAGTGATTAGGCATTGGCGACGGACGAGGCATCCATCGTTATTGCGATAACCCTCCCGAAGACCGAATCATCCCGAAGAAAAAGTATTGCAAAGCGGATTACCAGTGGTAAGATATTCTTACTACTCGTAAGAATCCAATGGAGGCTTTCATGAACGCCATGCTTGTGCAATCCAAACTGGTCGAAGTGCTTCAAAACATTCAGGCCGCAAGCGGCTTGGAATGCCCCACAATCACGGGCGCCACCAAGCCGCTTGAAGCCTTGCCACAGTTCGACAGCAAGATTTGGCCGGTAGCAATCGGGATGCTGGCCGCGGAACTCGGCATCGCCATTGCCGACGACGTCAATATCTTCAGTCGTGAAAAAGGCTGCGTTTGCTTGACCATCGATGAAACAGTGGCAATGGTTGTCGATATCGCGATAGCTCAAGTCCAGGCAACACCCAAAGTGGCGAATGCGCAATGAACGAAGCGAAAGATAACAAGCGTGCCTTGGTGGCATCCCGGTTACGCGAAGCCCGGAAAATGGCTGGTCTGTCTCAAGGCCAGGTAGCCAAAATGCTTGAACTACACCGCCCGACAATTTCAGAAATCGAGGCAGGAAATCGACGCGTATCAGCTGACGAACTCTCCAAATTTGCCGAACTCTACGACGTAACCATCTCATGGCTGCTGGCTGAAACAGCGGAGCAGCTAACAACGGATGATCCCCGGCTGCAACTTGCCGCTCGCGAACTGAGCAAACTCAAACCAGATGATCTTGACCGCCTCTTGCGACTCTTGGCATCCATGCGAAACTCTGATGCCGACGGCGTGGAGCCCACAAAATGAACGCGCGCTCGATGAGTACCTCCCCCGCTGCCGCACAAAAATCGCTGGTGATGAAAGGCATGCAAATGTCGATGTCGGTGCGGACAAAAGCGCGCCTTGACCTTAAGAGCCCCGCATGTATCTACGGTCTATGCGAAGCACTTGGTGTCGTAGTACGCTTCAACGACATCAACATGGAAGGCATGTACGACCAGAAGCCCAAACCGCGCATCCATGTTTCGGCACTCAGGCCCTTGGCGAGACGGAATTTCACCTGTGCTCACGAATTGGGTCACCACGTATTCGGCCATGGTTCGACAATTGACGAACTGCAAGACGAACAATCGAAATACTCGAATCGCCCCCCTAACGAGGTAATTGCCGACGCCTTTGCCTCCTTTGTTCTCATGCCAACCCTGGGGCTTCGTGAAGCATTCACCCGGCGTGGCCTCGACCCCAACACGGCATCGGCTTCAGATATTTATGCCGTGGCCTGCAATTTTGGTGTCGGGCAAGCCACTCTGGTCAATCATATGGCATATGGCATCGATATGATTACCCCTGTTCAACGAGCAACACTCGGGCGCATCACCCCCAAGATGATTAGAACCGAATTATTGAGCGAGACCGTTTCAGAACCTTTGACTGTCGCCGATCAATACTGGAACTCTCCGACGCTTGATGCTGAAGAAGGAGCCTTGTTGCTGCTGCCGACCGGGGTCGTTGTCGACACCGGCATCCTGATGCCTGAACGTGACCTTGCCAAGGGCCGACTTTTTCGAACGCTGAAACCTGGCATTACACGCGTCGTAATTCCAGGAACCCCCTGGGCAACCTATGTTCGAGTTGCCAGACGCCAATACATAGGCCTGGCACGCTATCGCCACTTGGAGGATTCAACTGATGAGTAAGCATCCCGCCACAGCACCGTTTGTCGTCAATGAACCCTGCCTGTCAAGGGCGTGGGCGCAAGCCTTCCTGCATATCATCGACAACTCGGGGAAAGAAATCACCCCCCTCGTCCTCAGCATCACGGGTTTTCAGGATAATGGCATCGCTGTAGAAGATGCCGCTCTTCGGCAGGCATTGGATGAATTGCTCATCCTGAAAAATATGCAAAACGTCGAAGACGTCGCCTACACGATCTTTCCTGAGCGACTCTGGCAGATGTCAGCCGGCAATCGTGCCAAATTGTTCGAGTACTATCGCTTGGCTTTTCCGAGGTATCAAGCGATGAATCGAAAATTGAATGGTCGCGGACTGTACTTCGAGCGCCTGACTAGCTACAACCAAGAAGCTCCTTGCGCAGGAAACCAGCTCGAATGGATCATTTCTCAGCACAACAACCGATCAGGCGTACGCCGATCGATGTTTCAGGCGACAACTTTTGATCCGGTGCGTGACCATGTTGCCTCATCGCAGCTTGGGTTTCCCTGCCTGCAGCACGTCACCTTTGAGCCAACGGACGATGGACTGGTTGCCAATGCATTTTATGCGACTCAGTTGATATTGAAGAAAGGCTATGGAAATTACCTGGGACTCGCACGGCTGGCCGCATTTATGGCTCACGAAATGAAAATGCCATTGGCTCGCCTGAATGTCATGGTGGGCATTGAAAAACTTGATGAAATTCCAAAAACAGATGCTTCGATGAATCCACTTATTGCTGCAGCACGAACCTGTATCGCCTCCCCAGCACCGGATGAATCAAACTCTGCACATGCACCAAGAATGGAACTAGAGACCACAACGTGATTCGCCGATTCGCCCCTCCCCCTGCTCTCGCCGAAAACGCAGAGAGCTCGAAAGTGCAGCCCCCAATGGCATGCACAGGACCAACCCACCTATCGCCCCTCAAGCTTACCCCTGTCTTTGATAGCTACTGGCGCTTCGCGGTGGAACGACAAAACGTCTTTTTCCGTCGCCTGGCTGGCGAGCCAGGTCCGTGGACAACGGACCCGATCGTTTTGGCACATAAATTCACAAACGCTTACCGTGCGTCCGACCGGGTCAGCCAGTATCTCGTTCGCCATGTCATCTACCGAGAAGACCTCCCGACCTCGGGCGCCGAAGTTTTGTTTCGAACGCTATTGTTCAAACTGTTCAACAAAATCGAAACCTGGAAACTGCTTGAGCAAACATTCGGCGCCATCACGTTCAAGGATTACCGCTTCGAACACTACGATGAGGTCTTGAGCCAAGCGATGCGGGCCGGCAAACGTATCTACTCTGCAGCTTACATCATGCCTCCGGGAAGCGCTGCCTTCGGCCATAGCGCCAAGCACCAAAACCACCTTCGTCTTCTCGAACGGATGATGGCCGACAACCTGGCTGGACAACTCGAGAAGATGCAGAGAATGCAGCAGGCTTTTGAGCTATTGCGAAGCTATCCAACCATCGGCGACTTTCTCGCCTATCAGTTTGTGACCGACATCAATTACAGCGAGATCACCAATTTTTCCGAGATGGATTTTGTCATCCCGGGCCCCGGAGCCAAGGATGGAATCCGGAAGTGCTTTGCCGATAGCGCCGGACTCAACGAGGCGGAACTCATTCGCTTGATGGTCGATAACCAAGAACGCGAATTCGAACGCCTGGGCATCTCGTTCCAGTCACTCTGGGGGCGCAGGTTGCAGCTTATTGATTGCCAGAACCTGTTCTGCGAAGTCGACAAATATGCACGCGTAGCCCATCCAGACATCTCAGGAATTTCAGGCCGGACCAGAATCAAGCAGAAATTCTCACCCATCGGCGCGCTCGTCGACCCTTGGTATCCACCCAAATGGGGGATTAATGAAAAGATCGCGGCCAGCTTTTCTGCCGGAGAGATTACAAGACAATCCGATCAGGAAATACCTGTGGCGAGACCCGGGAGGCAAAAGATACTCGATTTAGGTGATCCGCTTTGACCTCAGAGCCCGATAGTCGAGCTCAACCCACGCCAAGGCAAGATGATTGCCCGAGCCGTGGTTCGATAGTTGGACACGGACTCGATGTCGTAGATATCGCTGACTTCTCCCGACTCTTTAGAGATCCGGCCAAAGACTTCCTGGATAAATATTTCACCAAAGCCGAAATGTCTGCTGCCGGTGATGGTGTGACTCAGATACAGCGTTTGGCAGGCCGCTTTGCCGTCAAAGAGGCTGTCATGAAAGCGCTAGGTGCAGGATGGGGAAATGGCATTGCATTTACCGACGTCGAAGTCGTCACTTTGGAGTCCGGAGCGCCAACGGTCGTTCTCAAACGAAAACTATCCGAGTTGGCACTGGAGCGGACAGTTGCGGGATGGCTAGTCAGCGTCAGCCATACCAGCACCGTTGCAGTCGCCAGCGTGATTGCCACCAGTTACTGAGAATACCAACCATGCTGATTGCAGCGTTGAACGACAACCCCAATCACCCGCCCCCAATCCCTGGGCGCCTCTGCTACTCAAGCAGCTGCAGTAGATTCATGGCATACAGGCATTCGAGATGCGACCGAAGATGAGGCTATTGAAAATGAATGATGGTGACGACATTGTTGATACGAAAGTTGAATAATGGGCAGGCTATTCGTATTTGAAGGCCCCGATGGTGTGGGCAAAACGACCACCATCGAGGCGGTAGAAAAACGCCTCCATGACTCTGGTCAGGCCTGCTCACGATTTTCATTTCCAGGTAGAGAATCTGGAACGCTGGGGGCTCATATCTATGCGCTGCATCATCAGCCAGCCCAATTCGGTGTTGAAGGCTTGTCAGCGCTGAGCCTGCAAATCCTCCATGTCGCAGCCCATGTCGATACCATCGAGCAGCGCATTTTGCCGTTGCTCCGTCGGGGTGAGACGGTCTTATTAGATCGATACTGGTGGTCGACTTGGATCTACGGCAGTGCCGCCAAAGTGCCTGTGGCACAACTCAATCGACTACTCTCCGTCGAGCATTTGATCTGGCAGGAGGTTACGCCGACAACCCTTTTCCTGATGAGCCGTTCGTCGACATCAGTTCCACAGGAGATAGCACAGACTTATCGGAAGTTGGCTGAGCAGGAATCCGCTAAGTACCCGGTAGTCTCAATCAAAAATGAAAATCGGATTGATCTGGTTGCTGACGAGATATTAAAAATCGTAGCTTCGTCATGAATACTGAATAACTATGAGAGGAGCTTTGCTTCTCCTGCAGAGGACAGTTCACATCTTTCTCCCCAAGCACGCCAGGCGGCATCCAGCATTGGATTGGTATTGGAACTGGAGGCCAGTTTCATTTCATCCCGCCAATTACGCCGACGCGCCGAATCTGCCGCAACGATACGTAGCAGATTATGCCAAGCTGTTGGCAGATCGTTGCGTTCAATCAATTGGACAAATCGTGCGGGTAACAAGGGGGCCGAGCGCAATTCATCCATTGCCTCACCGACCAGAGCTAAAACTCTATCAAATTCATTTTTATTCAGATTAAGGCGATCGTTGTTTGCCGTCAAAGGAGCTTGCTCTGCAACTGCCAGCTTCTCAATATCACTGTCGTAGAGATGCAGACTATCTGCCATCAGGACAAATGAACCAACTTCAACGCCGAGCCAGCCGGCCATGATTTCTTGCAATGATGTGAACTGAACGAAGTTATGGGGGGTACCCAAAAAGAGGTCATTGCTCCGCATTACCTGCAACCACTCGAGCTTTCCGGCACGGATTTTTGGCATAGCCATGACATTGCAGGGGATATCAGCATTACGGGCAGTACCATCGGGATGCGGGAGATCAATCCGCGGATCCCATATCTGCAGCACAACCTGCCGGCTATCCGGATTGCTAGCCAATATCTGGTATGCCCGTTCGAGTTGATCTACCCCTAAATGCCGTCGTAGGCGATATCCGTAAGCACCGTGATAGGTATCACCATGGCCGGCAAAATTGGGCAAGGCCGGATTCCAATAATTCAGGAAAGCGGCATCGTTGCGTCCTTGCAGTATCCACACCAGTTCAGCAATGGCAAAAGCAGGATTTATCGCTGGCCGGCGCGACAAAACCCAGCGCTGACGCGGATCGCGCAAATGGAGACCACTGTGCATGCGTTCGCGCATGGGGCCAAGACGACTTGCCTGAAGCGAGTTCATCTCCATGTGAATCAGGTCATCTGCAGCCCGACGCCAGATTTCATCAGCCGTATTGCCTTCAAACAGGTGGATCATGAATCAGATTCCTTGGCTGACTCGAAAAATCCGTTTGCTGATGCACTTGGTAGGAGTTTGATAGCCACCATTAACCATTTCTGTTGATTGAAGTTTGAGCGGATATCAGCGAAGAGGATCGTTCAGGACGAAATTTCATCAGTGATACCAAGGGAGGATTTTTGCAAGCTACGTAAGCAACTCAACTTCTCTCTCATCGTTCTTTGCCAAGATGTGAAATCGGGACTTTCCTTCGGGCCTCGATCATAGAGCTTGTTGGTCTCTAGCACCCCCGGATCGGATCGACAATTTGTTTGGTAGCAGTCGTCGCCTCCAGCCAGTGCAACAGTAGCTCTATACCGTCGATAGCTACCTGGACACCATCCTGATGAAATTTTGTATTTGCGGTTTGCTCCAAATCAGCAAGACAACGATTCCAGAACAGAATGCCTTCTGGATCCGGCGTGGCGGTATTGTTCGTCAGCATCAACGCAATTTTTGCTATGCGAACCGGGTGATTGTCTACCCACTGATCAATCAACGGTACCGCCACCTTCGTTGGTTGCCGAATATTGTCCTGATCCTTACTAAGGCGGGGGTAAGGGGAAATGGTGGTTATTTTCCCAGGTGTGACCGTTGCTTTTTTTGCTACCTCCAATTGCAGGTAGCGCAACTCGGCAACATTGACAGGCCACCAGGACTGAAACTCTTGGGCACGGTAATAACCGATACAGTCCAGCGTTTTGTCTGGACGAAGGCAAAATTGAACGAAACAAAATGAAGCGAAAGGGCTATCTCCGCCAAAGTCCCGCCCCGGATCAACAACTAGGGCAATGGCTTTACTGGTCGTCTTTTCCTCTTTGATCAGATCAACCACGCGCTTAATTTGATCAAAGCTCCCCCGAATCGTTTGAGACGACTGCCGTGAAGATAGGGAATTCTGGCCTCGATTCGAGAAGCATGCAGTTGCCACCACTGAACTGTCTCGCCAAACCACTCGCGCCTCTCCTCAGGGGTTCCGTCGCGGGGGTAGTCTTTGGGAAAAGGAAGCTGCTCATCTTCGGGGGAAAAATCGATGGTGCAGATAATGGGTCGATTGGGGGCATCCTTGACCATTTGAATTGCCCGCACATAGACGTCATCGATCGATGTCCCAAAGACCGTCGCTGGCCCGCTTGCTGTCGGATCATCTTCCCAAAGCCGGTAGGTAGGAGACTTCGATGTTTTTTGACTGCGGCCAGCGACTGCAGAACTCAGCGATTCAATCGTGCATCTTGGTGCGTGAGGTATACCCTCAAACTTAATAAGCTGAAACGGGGTATCGGGATGTTGCGAACTCGGTCCGAAGGTGCCACCCGATATAGTCAGCACCCGATGCGCACTCTGCTGAGCAGAGTGATCAGGGTAAATGTGATCGTAGTAGGCTGCGGTGGCATGTTTGTGTCCATGCACGACGACGTGAAATCCAAGATCACGCAGCACCTGCCGGAGCAGCCCAAGATTGGTAATGCTCTCGAATGACTTAAATTCCTCCCGCCCATCAACGGGTAGCAAATGATGATGGAGAACGGCGATTCGAAGGCGAACATCACCCACCTCCTTAACCATTTTTCGTAGTGCTTCCAACTGATCGTCAGACACCCGTGCAATATCGTAGGTGCATAGCCGATCCAAGGTTGAAATACGCTTGGCATTACCATCTGCCTTGATAAGAGACCTGAGGTCGGCGATCTCAGCATCCTCGTCATCGGAGATTCTTAACTGCGACCAGTTCGCCGTATTAATCGGGAACGCAGCCCAATCGCCTTGGGGGGCCCTGAGCACATGTGATGAGATATCGAGATCGTTGATGTCGTGAATGCCTTCGAGGAACGGCACGACCACTGGATCCGACTGGAGCCAAGCGTCCTGAAATAAACCATACCTTTCCGGACTATTTGGCTCTGTTCCCGCAACAATGTCGTGATTACCCGGTGTTGCAATGATGTTGGCAGGAGTAATCCCAATACGGCCTAGCTCGGCAAGAAGCATCTTACGTAGTTCTAATTGACCATTTGGATCGCCCTTGAGCGTACCGTCACCGGAAAACAATACACCATCAATGGTCATGCCTCTTTGTTCGAAGTCTTCAGCCAGTTTGTGGAGCGCATCCTGAAGGACTCTTGATCGCCGTGGCTGATCTACTCCCCGCGCTTTGGTTTTCCGATCAATGGTTTGAACCGTCGCAGAGGCCGAAAGATGGCAATCCGTTACATGGAGAAAAGTTAGTGTCCCGCTGGCTGAATTTAGGTCCATTACGCTTTATGTATCAAGTGAATTTGACTGGCGAAAGATGCTGGCGCATCACTTCAAAGTTTTAACCGATTACGGTGAAAGCACTGTAATTGAAGCATCTCATGATGAATTTACGACCAAACGGCTGACAACTCTGGTGTAGAGACATACCCAATAGAGGCCAGACGAAAGCTTACTGACCTTAGCGAATGCACAACGAAACCCATACGCCCCCTCTCCGCATTCACCATCGATATGGTGAGCCTTGATACCCCTCCACATGCAAAGAGTCATACCACGCCTCAAATGCTCGAACAAAATCCAGTGGGTAACTGTTCTTATAACCCCTGCCGACAACAAGATCATGCCCTTGAAAGTCACGCAAATGGGAGGGGACATCGGGAGCAGATTTGCCCCAGTATGTAAATCGCGTCGCAATTAGCACCTTGTCGGATTGGGTATCGTTCTCAACATTGGCGCTATTGAGTGATCCATCTTCAAAGCTGTGATGAGAGTCAGCCTGCAACCAGAGCCCCCTTGGATCGGCTCGGTGATAGATATTGTCCCCGAAAGCCCGTTTCACACTGCCCCGCAGGTCAGGACGCTTTTCAGAAAATCGGGCATCGCGCCAATACTGATCGTAGGCCAACACCTCAGATACCTGCATGGCATAAACAAGTCCGCGTGATGCACGATCACCGACACATGTCAGTCCAACAACCCAATCACCAACATGTGCCGACTGCCTGATACCAGGCTTGCACGTCGCCAACGTGCAGAATCCGTAAAATGGATTGGGTGCAAAACCATAGTCACGGGCAACCACGTAAGAAAAAAGCCGCATATTCTCTGCTCAGCAACCGTAACGAGGGATTTGCCGAGGCTCACGTAGAGCCCCTTCTGACGTTTCCCAATTATTGATCTTGCCGGCGATCGCGTCGATTACCCGCGCTCCTTGCCAGCCAATAACAGCATCTGCATAAGTATCAAGTGCGTCCGGGACATCACAATTTGCTGCCCCGTGATCCCAAACACCGACAATCCGCTTACCGAGGGACTGGGCATATTCAATCTCCCAGTTGACCCACTCACTCTGCTTAGTTTGTGGCGAGATGAGCACAACGAGGGTACCGGCCCACTGAATCCGCGGAGCAAGAATCGCACTCTTGATATAGGCTTCGTTCTTGGCCGCATTCGGCTTGTCGCTATTGATCGACCCATCGCGCACATGCAGCCCATTATTCGCCATAAGACTCTTGAGAGCGCCCAGCCTCGAATCATCTTCGTGTACATGACTAATAAACACGTTCGCAACATTGCGCGACACCATCTTCCCCTTTTACCAACGGCTAGGCCAAGTATCGCCTCTGCTAACCTATTCTGATCTGGTCAGGAACACATCAGCGTAGCCCGTCTATCTGTTATTGGTAACAGTCCAACTCTTGGAATCTACGCAAATCGTGTGCTGATTGAGCAAGTATATGCACTTCGGCTTGCACATTACCAGAACAAAATTCGCCACATTGGAGCCACCGAAAACCCTTGGTAATTGCGTGTGGCAAACAAAGCAAAAATAACGCAAAATGTTTTATTGGGCCAACTTTGCTGTAACACATCAGTGTTTTAGATTGGCACACTGGCGGGGCGAGCCCTAGGAAATTTCCATCAACGAGGATAATGGCCTGCCCTTATTCCAGCGCTGTTGGTCGGACTCCAATAATTTCTGCGAATGCTTAAACACCGCTTTGGCGCACATACGAAATCTCATGGGATTGGAGAAATAGCTATCGTGCTCAATAATCCGATCAACTCTAAATCAATGCGCTGCGTGGAACGTTCGTCGATACCCCCTGTATGGAGATGTTCCTACAGTAGACTCTTCGCCAGACGTTTGAACCAGCCTTCCACGCGAAAACTGTTCTCCCAATCACCAACGAGATCTTTACGAAACAAGTCGTCCGCAATATGTTCGCCAAGTGCTCGGTACGCCTCGAACTGGGTTTCGCCAAACAACTGCTGCAGCGTGCTCTGGTGCGGGAAATCTGGATTTTCCGCTTGGTACCGTTTCAAAAACTCTGACTCGTTACCAGTCAGCGAAGACTTGATGTAGAGCAACAGACCGTGCTCACCATTGGGATAATCGATACGCGACAATCCAAAATGCGCGCGCCCATGCCCGTTTGCCTCTGTACGCAGATCAGAGAGATCAGGCTCGATCGACACACCAAGGTCAATCTGAGCCAATTGGGTCAGTGTCAGCAGTCCCCCGAACGAGCGTGTCGGATCAGCCTCGCCATCAATCGCAATAATGAATTTGCAGCGCCGCCTTAGAAGTTCATAGATTCCCAGATTCTCTATATGACCGCCATCGGACAAGTTCAGGCATTTTGTTTTTTCGTTCATCCAGCCAGTCAACTCGTGAAAAAAGTACCAGGCACCGACTGGCAGAATAGATCTCCACCAACTCTTCGGATTCGGGCGGCGCAACCAGTAGCTGAGACGGACGTTGAGCATTGCTAACAAAAACCGATAGCGCGCGGTATTAAGTGTGCCCATATGTGGCGCAGCAGCTGCGCCAGAAATTGCTATTGCGGTACCCAGATCGAGATGAGCATCGACAGATTCCCATTCGGCAGTTGGCGAATAGCCGACAATCGGGCTACCACAGAAGTGTTTGCTAAAAAGAAAGAAATCGGTATTGCGACCACGAAGGTCTGGATTAACACATGCCGGAATATTCACAGCTGCATTAATCAAGTGATATGGAGCCTTGGCAGCACAATTCATCTGCGACAACGGCTGTGGGTCGACAACCCCTGCTCCATTCTGCCCGAGCAGACGCGTCAAGTAAGTACGTGCAAGGCGATTTCGATAGAAGCGATGTGGTGACGCAAAATTGATATTGACGGCAAAAACAGTGTAGAGGCCCAGTAAGAGCAGCACCGCCCAGTGCAGAAAGCTACTTGCTACGAAATACGTTACCAACAATTCGCATAGCCCAAAAAAGCCTGCCATGACAAACAGCGGACCGGACAGGCCAATCAACCCTAAAACGAATCTACCGGTGTGTCGTTTTGCGCCCAAGCCTAGCCCTAGTACCCCTGCGACAAACGGGAAGAGCATTGCGCCAACAAGCGCAGAGCTGATACCAATATTCAAACGAATCAGATGATAGATTGCTGGCAGGGCCTCGCACACCAAGAAGAACACGCCGAAAACCGTCAGCCAGACACAAACACTTTCCCAGTTAGATTTCCAGCGCCGACTCGGTCCAAATAGGTGCACGACTGGCAGCAGCAGGACGCTAGCAGCCAGCCCAGTAAGCTCCACCGCCGTTACCAAACCTAGGGGGAGCACACTATAGGTTTCGTTTCGATAAGACTCGCCAAACCAGAGCACGGCAGTTAATGCTCCGATCAAGAGTAGTGGCATCAGTAGCAATATGCTCACGAAGATACCGTATGCACCGAGCCCCGTGATCGTCGCAAATGTTTTGAACCCGCCCTCACTGAGATACTTGCTGTGGTTCCGTAAGTGACGCACGCTCTTTGCCTCGGGCTGTCCGGTCGCACCGAATGGCAGATGTCCCGGACAGAGGCTGGTCTCCGAGGCAGGGTCATTTAGAAACGAGCTAATAAATGCACCAAGATAGCCTCCACCTGACACTGTCGACAAATAATCAACGTCGCGCAGGATGCCTTTGCGGGCTAGTGTCTGTACGACGCCGAGCGCAAATGTTGCAGAGCGGATACCGCCGCCTGAGATTGCCAGCCCAATGGCATCAGCGTCATCATTAGAACTGGTGCAGCCGTAATAACGCCGCCGGGCGCGAATCTCGTCTTTTTCCGCAGAATCAATCCTGTTCGACTCATTAACGATTGAAATCCCGTTCGATATGCCAAAGGCTAAAGGCTTCCAAAGACTTTCCGAATTCTTTTCGTCTTCGTCGCCAGATACGTTGCCAATGGAGAATTCGGCCTCGGGATCTTCCACAAGCACTCCAAGCAGGCGACAAAACTGCGCCAGAAACTGGCGTAGTTCATCAAGTTCGCCTCGGAAGCGAAACCGAACGTCGGCATTGGAAAGCCCCCCATCTGCGCTCAATCGATGCCACTTGGCAGTAAATGGACGGACCCTCTGATTCAGAACACGCACCATCAGCGACGCAAAGTGCCTGCCCTCCGGGTAGCGACAAATAGCGGTACGCGACAGTTCGAAGAGTTGATATACGCTCTTGAGTGCCGTCGCCTCATCACCCCGGCCATAAGGCAATGCCTGGGTCGCGATGCGCGTACGTAGTTCTGTGTAGAGTTGCCACGCTGCTAAGCGGTCTGCCTCACCGGGCTGCCAGGTTAGCTGATCAAACAGCTTCCGGTCACCTTCTCTGGCAAAAAGGTCACCAAATGCATGCTGTTTTAACCACTCGCTCCAGGTGGCACCACCCGAGGTGATCGAAGTAGAGGTATTCACGGAGGTCATCCTGATGCTGCGCAATATCTGCTGAGGAGAGAAATGTAGTGGCAATCATGAGCATCAGCTCATGGTCGTAGGCACAAAACTCCAGCCGTGCATCGCATTGCTTACGATTACCGATAAGAACGCACGCTTACACGGACGTCGGCTATAAATTGCCATACACAGATTTTCGAATGGATCCTTGATGCTGACTTGATGACGCCGGTGTTGCCCGATTTTCACTGTCGGTCCATACCCTGCACAACCACGTATTCATTTCGGACACCCAGAAAGGTTGATCACAAAATTATGACTGCGTATTCTAGCTGCCGCTGCGCCGATAGATGAATGGCCAGCACATCCAATACAATGAATATTGCGTTAAAGGAGCCTAAGCTCAATGTTCGGATTTTCCCCTCCCCCGAAACCACGTCACAAGGTTTTCGTGAGCTATCACCACGCAAACGATCAGCACTACCGCGATAGTTTCGAGGAGTTATTTGCCAATCAGCACGACATCATGCGCTCCAGGTCGGTCCAAATTGGCGACATTCCTGAAAATATGAAGACGGAAACCATTCGCCAGAAAATTCGTGACGAGTATTTGGGGGACTCCACCGTGACCGTTGTCTTGGTCGGATCACAAACTTGGCAGCGGAAACATGTGGACTGGGAGATTGGCTCAAGCATTCGGCACACCCAGCATAACCCTCGCTCTGGTCTATTGGGGATTTTATTGCCTACCTACGCTAAACCCGGACCGAAAGAGTACGACCCCTATACCATCCCGCCGCGCCTCCACTACAACATTAAATTCGGTTTCGCCAATTTGTACGACTGGAGCAACAATCCATCCCAAGTACAGGCTTGGATACACCAAGCCTTCCTGCAAAGGGACAAGAAGCCGCCGGACAACACCTTAGATAGCTTCGCGAATAACCGCACTGGCGACCGATGGTATTCCTAAAGCATCAGGAAATCGGATTCGAAATATCCTTTCGTAGCCCGACGAGCCGGGCTACAGACGACCTACCCCTCTTAATACCAATTCGGTAATCTGGCGAGCATCGGTGCTCGCCATGAGTTCGCGATTTTCACTATCGTCGAGACCATTCTTCAAAACTTTGCCCAAATCTTCGCCAGCAAGAGCCGCGATTTCGGAGCCGATGCGGGGCAGCAAATTAAGCCGCGTGGTATCGGCAGGAAAGCAGCCGACCGCGTCCGTGTAGCCAGCGACATTGAGACCGATCCAATCCTCGTTGAATTCTTTCCGCTCGTAACCTCGCAGCAAGTCACAAACGGCTCTTGCTGCACCACCGAAGCCGCCGGCAAGGTACACAGGCTGCCCTTGGTTGAGAGACATCCAAGCTTCCTCAATGACGCCAGGAACCAGACCTGCAAATCCTGTCATCTTACCGCCCAAGACGAGGCGTGCTTGGCTACAAACCGTAATGGATTGCCGCATGGCTGTCAGGCCGTGAGCCCACGCATAGCGCTTGCGCGGGTTATCCGCTGCCAAATTGCGTTTCTCCCCATGCAATGGAAACAAGTCATCGTCGCTCCACGGAAGATCAGGGCGCGGCCCCTCCTGATAGCGCGCCACCTCGCCATCAAACAAAGCCCATTCGCGATCGCCATAATTAAGTCGAAGCGGCCATGGCGCGACGTTAAGGACAGCTACAGTGAGTGGCTGAGCGCTCACCCCCTCGGCAAGTTTTGAATATCCTCGAACGAGATCGAACAGGCGCAATGTGAAGTTATAGCCTTGCGGGAAACTCCCGGTTAAGGCGCCGCCATAGGCGATCTTCAACCCGGCCAGAAGCAAGTAAAGATGTATTTCGTCGCTGAGCGCGGTGAGATGAAGGTCGGACAGACCATAGCGACGAGCGTCACCGCTTTCCGAAATACTCACACAAAGCGTTTCGACAATTTGGGTTTAATCCGTGCAGCCAGTCGGGTCAACGGGGTAACGAAATGCACATCCGGACGTAATTTGAACAGAACCTCAAGCTCTTCACGCCCGAGAGGTGGATCTGGATAAAGACAGGACTGATGAGTACCGGACTTGATCATATCCGCCAATGTGAGTGCCTCTGGTGGCGCTGGCAATATGAGATCGCCCGGTTCCGCCCAGGTTTCCAGCACTGCGCGATTGTGCTTAAAGCGCAGCGCCTCAAGCACTGCCCGATCAATGACGCGACGGGCTTCCACCTCCGGCTGACCAGCCAGGTTCCACCGAATTACCGGGACATTACCACCGTAGGGAAAGCTGCGCGGCTCAACCTTCTCCAGAGCATTGACCACCAATATATGGGCCCCCAAACGCTTCGCTTCCAGCACCTCGCACCTGCACCACGGGCGAGCGCTGTAATGGTCAGTTTTGAAGGCCACCATGATGGAACAATCCCGAATTCCGGCGGTGATAGCGTCGACAAAGTCTTGGCTAGTAGCAATGTCGCGCGCATCGAACCATCGCTCGATTGGGAATGCCTCATCATCACAGGCGGCAGCCGTATAACGTACAGGGTCATGGCACCCCGGATCAAGATCGGCCTTGGCATGACTTAGAAAGAGGCAGACCGGTGCCTGCATGCGGCTTGGTGCAACGGCAGGAACTTT
Organism: Dechloromonas sp. A34; assembly: GCF_026261605.1. Taxonomy (NCBI): domain Bacteria; kingdom Pseudomonadati; phylum Pseudomonadota; class Betaproteobacteria; order Rhodocyclales; family Azonexaceae; genus Dechloromonas; species Dechloromonas sp. A34. The sequence continues at coordinate 2,752,750 of NZ_CP102486.1, read as the reverse complement.
GCCGTGCTCCAATAACTGGAGCGCACGCGCAGCGACGTGAAAGGACAACTCGGCCAGCCGCTGTTCGATCGCGGCACTTTCGGCTAAAGATGCGTTCAAGAGCGCCGGCAGCACATGCCCCTGATCGTTGATTCGAAAACCCTCCTGATCAATCGCTACTGGTAATAGATGGTGCGGGCTGATATCGAGAGGTGTCTGCGCCCGAAGGTGCCGGACGAAGTTTTGCCAATTTCGGCCCGTTCCACTCGGCACAGTACGCAACATCTGGGCATCTGCCAGTACAACGACAAGGGTGTGCTGGGCAGCATCAAGCTTTATGGCACCGTCACCAACGAGCGTGGGTGGCATATCATCCCCGCAATCTGGGGCAAAAAAGACCGGCACGCGTAAACCACCGCTGGCTGGCGCTTCAACCAGTCGGGCCCACAACGCCTGGACAAGCTCGTTGGCCACATCGGAGCGGGGATGAGCCAGCAAATGTATATGCAGAGGTGGGAGCACAGGCACAGTACTTTTTTAATCTGATGAAATTCTAGCGGCTCCTTCGCTGATTTTCTAAATCGCGCTTACCAAAAGGATAAAGGGAAGACTCAATCGAGCCCCTGAAGACAAGGCGTAGTAACGCGTAGTGTTAGCTGACAAATCCAGAAAGCACCTAAGCCCAGAGCATAGCCGCAAATCAAGATTTCGTATCGCCGCAGGCGAATGCAGAACTGCGTCACCGTCAGGCCAGGTACAAGGCCTCCTGGGTACGAACAGCCTGGTTCTATTCGTCGAGGCTGCGCGACATACCATTCGCCCTCGATAGATATCTGCCCGCTTTCGTGTTATCGCCGGTCGAGATAGGGAAGGAGCCCTTCGTCCAGGGCTTTACTGCATCGCTACATGAATTTGTTGCCGGGATGCTAACGAAGCGCCTACGATGGGACATCCCTGAGCGAAACAAGGCAGTCCATGTTGAGGTGATGGAGTATGACCGTAAGCAAACCATCCTATCACCTCGCCTGCTCGCTGCCGCAACGTGGCCCTGTCCTGATTTGTCCTATCCTAATCCTGAAACGCTTGGGTAACAGCTTCGACGATTTCCGCCCACACACCGGGCTGCCGCAACACAGGCATTTCTTTGGCAAGCACATTGCTGAGTTCGCCACGGCTTTGCTCGAGCGAGCGCAGCACCCTGTCCGCCTGTTGATCCGGCATCTCGACCACCTCCTTGAGTGCAGCGCGTGCCCGTGCATGGCTACGCAGGTAACGAGACTCTTCGCGCATCTGTTCGCTCAGGGTCCGCCCGATGACGTTGGACAGGAACACCACGTGAGGCCCCAGATCGGGATAACGCCACAGCGGCCTGGCCTGTTCGGTACCGTGGAAGGCGAAATTCGACACCACCCCATCCTGGTAGGTAGTCCGCACTGGCTCGAACACGATCTGCTCCCGCACGGCCTGTATCAGGGGCTTGGACACCTCATCCAGCACCCGGTCATAGCCGCGCCGCTCCCCGGCGTCGTCTGTGATGACGGCGGATACGGGCAGAATCACAGGCTCCGGGATCACGCCATCGCGACGCAAGACGTCGCTGACCAGGAACCGATGCACACGGCCATTACCGTCGGCCAGCGGGTGGATGTAGACAAAGCCGAAAGCCGCCACTGCGCTACGCATCGTGGGCGACTGACCTTGCGTTCTTTCCAAGAATGTTTGCAGCCCGTCCAGCATCGCGGCGATCTCGTCAGCCGGTGGCGCCACGTAGTGCACGACCTCCTGGTAGCGCACAGTCTCGCCGACGAACACGGGAGACTGGCGCATCCCGAAATGGGTAATCGTTGTCCGATCGCCCAGGATTTCCCGCTGCAACTCGGCCAGCGCGGCATCACTGAACGGTAAATCTCCCTGACCGGTGCGCCGCGCCATCACATCCGCAAAACGCTGCACCCGCCCTGCCCGATCGGCTTCCCCTTCGATGGCAAAGCTTGCTTTGCTCTCCCGCAGCGTCATCCAGACTGCCGCCCGCATCAGCAGGTCTTCGCCAAACTCGGCGGTCAGTTCCCCGAACAGGCGCGGCACGTCCAGACTGGCAGCCCGATTCACCGCATCGGTCTTGAGCACCATGGGGCAAAAATTCCGAGCCCCCGGCAGGTTGTCATTCACCCGCCAGCGCTGCACTTTGACGACCCGGTCGGGTGATGCCGCCACCAGTTTGGCGTCGTCAATGGCATCGATGTAATTCCCCCCCAGGCGCTCCGGCACCGCCAGCGTCTCTCCCGTCAGCCATTCGTACAGGAAGGCAGCCCGACGGGCATACTGCCCGGTCGGTTCGGCCATGACCCAGGCTTGGACGAAATCCGGACCGCTTCGCTCGAAGAGGCGAGCGAGGAATTCCAGATGGGGTACCTCGTGACGAAGGTGAAACTGCAGGTGCGCCGCCGACTCCGCAGCTGGCCGCATGGCCTCCGTATAGACCTCCGAACGGAAGCCGTTGTCGACTTGGGTCGCGCGCCGCCCCCCGATCTGACTGATCACAGGCGGTCTCCCCAGCGGCATCACTCCGTAGGTCTGCGCCAGCCAGGCAGCACCAATCAGTTCTGTCGGTAGTCCGGTCATGCGGCGTCTCCAGGGAATACAGTTTTCGTTTGCTCAAAAACGATGATGCAAGCAAGGAGTCGGCATCCACTTGGTTAAGGCTGCGTCAAATCAATTACATTCAATGCTCGTTGCTCAAAAACGATTATGCAGCAAAATAACTCGCCATCCAACCCTCTTGAAAGGGCGGGCAGAAATGACCTGAATAGACACAGCAGGGTCTTCAGGTTGGTGCTACACGCAGCGCAGCGAGGACACCCGATCCCAGGAACTACCCCGACGTCCGGCCATTCAGAATTCGCAATCAGTTTGGCGGAGAGACAATGTCGAGCTTCCTCAAACACGGGGGTGGTCGCCGAACACGCAGGTGGCGATGAAACAGCGCCCCTTCCGTCCGGCCTGCGCGGAAGCCGCCAAACCTTCCCTATAGAAGTGCTCATGCTCGACCAGCCCGCGTGCCCGGGCTTGTTGCTGCCAAACCGTACGCCGGCTTCCATGGAGATGCTCGAATACCACCAGCCGTTCGCAGCGGCCCATCTGTGCCAGGTCCGAAGCACTGACCATCCGGCCGCTCACCGACCGGCGCGATCGTTTGCCCATGGCCGGCTCACGCATCGATCGCTGGCGCGAAGAGGTCGTTGGTGATGTCGCCATTGCCCTCCTGCGCGCTACTTGCGGAAGACAGATGAGACGAGCCACGTCCCATGCCGGCGAAGACACCGCTCTGCGCCAGCAACCCATCGTAGGCCAGCACGCGCAGGCGGTTGACCCGCTTGGTACCCTTGTGAAACTGTATCAATTCGTCATACAGACGCGGATGGTCGGCCCGCGCCAGTTCGAAGACGAGACGAATGGGCTTGGGATCCTTCACATGATCGGTGCTCATTCAATCTCTCCCGACACGCCCTGGACGCGTTCCTTCCCGGTGGCTGCCATTGAACTGCGCGCGTAGTTCTGCCCGGCCAGCTGAAAACCTCGCACATTGGCGAACATCGGTTCCTTCACCTCGTGGATGCGGTGCTTCGGGAACGCCGCCTTCACCGCCTTGCGGAACAGGAACGCCCCGCCGCCGACCAGGATGATGTTCTGCAAGCTGTGCGGTGCCTCGATCCACTCCTTCATCGACGACACGGCTTGCTCAGCGACGGTCTCGGCCAAGGGCAGCAGGCGCTTCATGTCGTACGGCTTCTGGAAGATCATCGGCTGCTTGCCGGTGCGCAGCGCCAGGTCGATGGCATCGTAGTCGCGGTAGGGCGAGCCGATGTCCTTGGTGATCTCGGCCGCCAGCAGGCGCAGCACATCGGACATACCGCGGTTGAAGGAGTAGCTCTGCTTCTGCACGAGCCGCATGCCCCGCGCCACCAGCCAGTCGAAGGTGCGCGAGCCCGGGTCGATGATCAAGCTCTGCTCGTTGCCGATGACCGCCATCTTCTCGTGCTCGGAGGCGTAGTGCACCAGCGCCCCCTGTGGCTGAGCCACGGCCAGGGCCTTACCCACGGTCACCGTCTTGCCGCCGCCGACGTCGTGCCGACCGGTCATGGCCTTCTCCAGCGCCGCCTTTCTGACCGCGAAGAGCGCCACCGGTAGCCCCACCACCAGCAGGTCGATGCGGCTCAGCTTCATCGTGCTGAGCGCCCCGCGCAGCAGCGCCATGTACTCGGGCGTCTCGGTGTATTCATCGTGCAGTTGTTTGGCGCGAAAGGTATCGGCGGCGAGATTCACGTCCGGCCCGACCTCGTAGAACAGCGGGCCGATGGGGATGCACACGGTTTTCTTGCGTTCACTGGCCGGCCACGACGGCGAGTCGTCGCTCGACGGATAGGCAACGGACGGGAAACTGGCGCAGCGGATGTCGGTACCGGCCGCGGCCGTGACGAATTTGGTGTTGCCGGATCCGACATCCACCGCTCTGACGATCAATTCCATAGCATGGCTCCAAGGAAGGGTTGAGGTCGATCAGCATCGACAGGGCGATCTGATCCCGCCACACGGAATCCCCACTCAAAGAGGCCTATTTCGGCATCGGGCCCGGCCCGCTGTCAGCGAACCGGCGATGCACGGACATCTCGCTGACACTTGAAAGCGTCATCCCCCGGCGGGGCTGCGTGTGTGTCACTACGCTCTCATTCAAATGGCGGGCATCAACCCCATGCGCGGCAGATGCCGCCGGAGCGGTCAGCGCGCGAGCATCGCCCTGAGTTGCCCAGCTCAGGACCAGAGGCAGAGATTTCCCCCGTCAAGCCCGCCCGCCACCTCGTTGCCCGCCGCTTCGCGACAATAAATGCGCCTTACCGCACTCTCCCGAACGAGCAAGTGCCACCCGCAATCGCCGGCAAATCGGCGCGTTTGCAAGCCGCCCGCTTGACCGCCCTACCCGCTTGGCGTCAACTACGGTTTCCCGAGGGCCATCCTGGCCCCGCTCCATCGCGGAGCAAAAGGCGTCGCAGTCGTTACCTGCCCTTGAAGCGCCGGTCTCGAACCGGCAATGCCGTCGCCCTTGAGGCGGCGGTCACGAGGTCTTTCTCGTAGTGCAAGTCGCCGTGGCGTGGCCAGCGTTCATCGCTAGGCGCTCCCTGAAGCGCACCACGGCCAACAGAGCACCCGGCCGGCACCCGATGCCGTGCCCCTGTTCCCGCCATCCTTTGAGCACGCGTTCCCCGCAGCGCGCGGTTGTGTTTGCCCCTTTGGGCTCCCCGCGCGTCTTCGCTCACACCCTCGACACCGCCCTGGACTTTCGGTCAGGGGCGGACCCATGCGAGTGGATGGCGCTACGACTCCAGAACCGATCCACCAGACGGCGCGAGGCCCGACCTCGTCGCTGATGCTGAAGTCCTGCCCCAGAGGCCGGCCGGCATCACAACCCCCATGGCTGCAGAAATGCACGGATGGGCCGGATCAACCCGTTTCGTTTTTAAGACCGACCGAGTTGGCGAGCGCAGACGCGCTGCCGACGAACCCCTGGGTAGGTGCCGCGACGCGGTGGTCGCGCGCGGTGCCGAAGTTCTAGACCACTGACCGGCGCTGGCAACGGAATCCGTCCTGCCGGGAACTGCACTGGATTCCACTTTCATCGCCAACATCGGCTTGCCGTTCGGGCGGCGGGCCTCCGACCAAGGAGCTATGACCATGTCGAACGCAATCCCCAGCAACACCGTTCGCCGTATATCTCGCCGCCGGCTGCAGGAACCTGCCAGCCCCGGTCACTCGAGCCAGCAGCAGCCCGTTCGCCCCCAGGGTTGGGCGGGAAAGACACCCCAGGAAATCCTCGCCCGCTACCAGCCGGGCAAGGCGCCGCCGCTCAAGGTGCTGGAGGTCCTGATCAAACTCTTCAACACCCAGCACACGGCGCTGGAGAAAACCGTCTCGCATAAGACGCGGCAGGAACGCGGGCAGTTTCTACGGCGCTTCTTTCGCGACTTGAAACTGAAGGCGGGCTTCAAGACGGTGCCGGACCCGCGCAACCTCGGGCAGAAGCACATCCACGCCATGGTGCAGGTCTGGCAGCAGGCGCATCTGGCACCGGCGACGATCCAGACCTACCTGAGCTTCCTGCGGGGGCTGGCGATGTGGATGGGCAAGCACGGCTTCGTGCGCAAGCCGGGCCACTACGGCTTGAGCCTGGAGGAGTACCAGCGCCACGAGTCGGCCCAGCGTGACAAGAGCTGGACGGCCCAAGGGATCGATGCGGATGCGGTAATCGCCGAGGTGTGCAAGTTCGACCTCCGTGTCGGCGCCTCGCTGCGGCTGATGTCGACCCTGGGGCTGCGGCGCAAGGAGTCGGTGCAGTTCCGGCCATTCCAGCACGTCATGCCGTTCAGCGAGACCGGGCTACCAGAGAACCAGCAGCAGGCAGATCGGTATGCATGGGTCAAGGGCAAGGGCGGCCGGGTGCGCTGGATTCCCCTGAACAGCACGGCCCATCTGGCAGCGCTGGCGTTTGCCCAAGGCGTGGTCGACAGTCGCGACGCCCACATGGGCGATCCGCGTCGGGACCTGAAGCGAAACCTGCGGCGGCTGGATTACGTCCTGGAGAAATTCGGCATCACCTTGCGCAAGCGAGGTGCGACAGGTCACGGCTTGCGCCACGAGGTTCTTAACAATGCCTATGAAGACATCGCTGGTGTGCCGTCCCCGGTCCGGGGTGGCGGGCCGGTATCACCGGAACTGGCTCGGGCGGCGCGGCTGGCGGTGTCGCAGTTGGCGGGGCATGCGCGGGCAAGAGCCGCATGTGCGTATTTGGGAGCCAGCCCGTCGCGTAACACACCCGCGACGACAGATGAAGATCTTGTGGCCGCCTCCCCTCACGACGCCACCGACGCGCAGCACAGCACGGCTTAGTCACGCCCGCCGGGTCCCTCGATTATGCTCGGGCGCGGCACTTTCGCGCCCAAGCGTTCACCGATGGCCGGGAAGCCGTTAGCATCCTAGGTACAGGCCGAAGGCTGGAAATGGGTCGATGTCCGCACGCGCTATGTCTATGACGAGTACGTCAAGTACGGCGATGACGATTCCACGATGGCAGGTTGGCCCACGCCTGTTCCTGCTTCTCGTGGTCATCGACCGAGGCTAGCACCATCAGGCAGTCCAGACTGATCTTATCGTCGCGGAACAGGGCTATCAGCTTGGGCGAGACCGTTGCCAGCTTCATGCGGCGCTTGACCACCAACGGCGTGACGCCGAAGGCGGCAGCCACGTCCTCGACCGACTTGCCTTGCCTGGTCAGCTTGGCGAAGGCGGCGAACTCGTCGGCAGGATGCATCGGAATGTGGAAGCAGTTCTCGGCGATGCTGGCGATCAGCGCCTTGTCGGCAGGGACGATTAGCACCGGGACCGGGTAGTTGCCGGCGATGTCATTTCTGGTCACCAGCAGGGCCAGCGCTTCGAGGCGACGGCCACCGGCGCAGACCTCGTAGTGGCCCCGAGCACCTTCCACGACCACGAGATTTTGCAGCACCCCGCTTTCCTTGATCGAGGCTGCGAGTTCGACGATGCTCATCTTCGGCGTGTTGCCACCGGCGCGCGCCTGATAGTCCTGCGAGAGGACCAGCTTGTTGAAGGGAACGAAGGTACGGGGTGACGCTTCGATGATGGCGTCGATTTCGGCTTGCGTGAATTTCATGCGGAGGGCTCCTGAACGGTTGAACGAGGCATGCCGATGGGCATGACCATGGGTTCAGAATCTCATCCCAACGCCGACCTTCAAGGCTCCAGGCGTCGCTGCTGGACACAAGTGCCGCTACGGGCACAGGACAAACGTGCGGTAAATGGCATTCACCACGCCCCATCGGCGCTCCGGTATCGTGCCAGATATCGAAACAATGCCGACACCGTGGCTATTCTGCAGGACACCTCCGACACCGTTCATTACAAGCCGAATAGTCACTTCCGACCCCTATGCGGCCGGATGACAAGTGCAATTTGTCGGTCTGCTTCGTGCCTATTCTAATGTCCATTGTTGCCCTTCGGCCCGTCGCCGGCCGAAGGGCAGGTAGTAAAGTGCAGCAGCCGTTCCAGACGACAACTGACGGGCGAGTCCTCCGCCAAGGACGCCGATGTCGCTACCTACCATGGATGGCTGATGATGATCTCCAAACGTGTTCCCGAAACAAGTTTGTCCCGAGTCATTGGAAACGAACATCAATCTGCTTTCCATCAGACTTTGTGCAGACCCCGGCTGGACCTTGACCTGAATTCCAAACCAACAAGCACCGAATCGTCTCTCCACTTTTGGCGCGCAGTTCCGGGTTTGCCGAGTAAACAAGATGATCTGTGTCGAGGCTGCTGATGATTCGATCGTAGTGCTTGCCGGGACCAAACATGCGACGCAGTCCAGGCAGATTCTGGCCCCGCTGAATCTCAAACCCGCTTCCTTCGAATCGAATCCCGTCGATGTCAAGAACCATCGTCGGTTCCTGGCTGCCTTCGTGGTTGAAGAAACCAGTGACGCGTTCCAAAGCATTGCCCGACGCCAGCCGATGGGAGTGCCCGGCACACCCGGCGAGCGCAAAAGCAATCAAAAGTGCGGTAAACCATTTTGCTGGCGTAGGCATTGAGAGTTCCTCCTATTTCAATGCAAAACGAACCGTTGCCGGCGCTTTGCCAGGGACGGACACCAAAGCGGTGACTTTGCCACCCGCAATCCTGTAAGCCCCCTGGGCTTCGAATCGGGTACCAACCGGTTTCAATTCCACCTCCTGTTTCTCGGTGCCAACGAGAATGGTCAGCTTGGCGGTGGCCTTCGAGACATCCACCGGCTTGCCGTGATCGCGCAGATGCAGTTGCACCAAATCAGGCTTGGCCACCAGTTCGTAGTCCACATCCTTGACTTCGTTCACGATGCCGCCATGCAATGCCTTGTGTTCATGGCCGTGATCGTGATCTCCGGCGGCGTAGGCAAGGCCGAATAGGGACAAGGCAAAAGCAGCGACAAGATGAGTCGATTTCATGGGTCTTTCCTTTCGTTGGGTTAAATAATCGGGCTTCCGGATTTTCCGGTGGACGGAGCCGGTTTACGGCCTAGAACTGCCCTGAGTCAAAAATAGCCACCAGGGCGGACAGGTCGCATCCGAGGCTGCCCTGGCGGGTCTGAATCCGAGTTTCGAATTCCTCCTCATCTTCCATGCTGGACATTATGAAATAGGCCATCCGCCTCATTGCCATATCCTCGAACTTCGGCTTCTTCTTGTCCAGGTTGCCGATGCTGCGCCTAACCGCGTCAAACGCGGCATTGGCCTTACTGACCACATGGAACTTGTCCACCTCGATCTTGGCGTTGGGCAGCACCTTCTGTGCGGCAATCCGGTACGGTCGCCACATACCTATGGCGACGTGCGAGATCTTTTCGAACATTTGCCGTGCCTGTTCGATCATCTCTTGTCGTGACAATTGTTCACGACGGCACGCCGGATTGCGTTTGCAAATAACAAACTCGATTCATCAGAAACCATGGCCAGGGATATCTCCGTTGGTACAGGCGATGGGAACCATTGCTTCAACGAAAGGAAATCTGGATACCCATCTCCCTCGCCATGATGATCACAGCGTAAACCGCCGTGATACCCGCCATCCCTCTCAGCAATTTCTCGACAATCCCATAATGTCCTCCATCAATGTGATTCAGGCGTGACCGCCTCCCGTGCTGGCTCTGCACGATCTCGTTCTCCTGCGGGATGTCCTTGCCGAGTGGGTCTGCCATGTCATTTCGCGAATCGTGTTCGTTTTCGGGCGCTCATCGAATCTCAGTTGCGCGCTGAATATCGGTCACAAAAATCCATCCCGCTTCGGGCTGCCCCGTATGCGCCGCCTTGGCGATGAGGTCCGACAGCGCGTCAACCAAGTCGTCCGGGCACGCGAGTTCCAGCTTGAATTCGGCCACGACGGGTTCGGCGAGCTCCATCGAATAGTGCTGGTCCGCGGGATCTGCACTGGCCAGTGGTCGCAGCACCTGGACCACCGTGATGTTGTGGCAGCCGGTGCTGGCGCCCAGATCGCACAGACCCGAGTCGCGCAGCGCCTGCACCACGTCGGCGATGCGGTATTTCCGGATGTATGCCTTGATCTCTTTCATGGGAGTTCTCCTTGTCTTGGTCAGGTCAGTCGGCCGACGGAGCCTTACGCTCGCGCCGCATCTCCACCCACTCGTACATGAGCGGCAGCAGGAGCAGCGTCAGCGCCGTGGATGTGAAGAGCCCACCCACCACCACCGTGGCCAGCGGCCGCTGGGTCTCAGCTCCCACGCCCTGCGAAAGCAGCATGGGAACGAGACCGAGGATCGCCACCGACGCCGTCATCAGCACCGGGCGCAGGCGCAGACTTGCACCTCGGCGCACGGCCTCGCGGATCGTCAATCCCTGCTGACGCTGGTCATTGAGGAAGGACACCAGCACGATGCCGTTCAGCATCGCCACTCCGAACACTGCGATGAAGCCGATGGCCGAGGGCACCGACACGTACTGCCCGGTGACCGCCAACCCGAGCACGCCGCCGATGATGGCGAAGGGCACGTTGGCGATGATCAGCGTGGCGTGAGTGAGCGAATTGAAGGCCGTGTAGAGCAGGACGAAGATGAGGCCGATGGTGAGCGGTACGATCAGGGCGAGTCGCGCCATGGCGCGCTGCTGGTTCTCGAAGGCGCCGCCCCACTCGATCCGGTAGCCTTCAGGCAGCTTGATTTGGTCTCTGATCTTCGCGTCCGCCTCCTTGACGAAGCCGTCCACGTCACGGCCCTTCACATTCATCTGCAGCACCGCATATCGGCTCAGTTGCTCGCGGCGCACGAAGGTGTATCCCTCGTCGGTATCCACGGTGGCGACGCGGGAGAGCGGCACCAAGGCCCCGGTCGGCGTGCGCAGCGGAATGTCGTTGATCGCCTGGGGGGTGTCGCGAAAGGCGCTGTCGAGGCGCACCTGGATGTCGAAGCGGCGCACGCCGTCGATGAGGGTGCTCACCGCCTTGCCGCCGATGCCGGCCTGGACCACTTCCAGGATCTCGTCGGCGTTGATGCCGAAGCGAGCGGCCTCTTCGCGATTCACCTTCACTACGAGCTGTGGCTTGCCCTTGTTGGCTTCCAGCGAGAGGTCGGCTATGCCGGCCACCTGCCCCAACACCGGCTTGATCTGGGCGGCCAAGCGATCCAGTGTCGCCAGGTCAGGGCCGTAGAGCTTCAGGGCCAGCGTGGCGCGCACGCCGGAAATCAGCTCTTCCACGCGCATCTGGATCGGCTGGGTATTGCCCAGGACCACGGTCGGTATGGCCTGCTCCAGCGTCTCCTTCATCCGGTCCGAGAGCTCCGGCATGGAGATCTGCTCCGGCCATTCCTCCCGGGGCTTCACATCCACCAGCACCTCCATATAGTTGGCGTCGGTGGTCTCGCCCTTTTCCGCGCGTCCGATGGTCGCCAGCACCGACTTGGTCTGCGGGTAGTATTGCCTGAGCGTCGCATCCATCTTCTGGGAGACACGCACGGACTCCTCCAGCGAGGTGGAGGGAATGCCGGTGACGCGGAACATGATCGCGCCCTCCTGGAGCGTGGGCATGAACTCCTTGCCGAGGAAGGGAAAGGTGGCGAGTGCTGCTACCAGTAGCGCCAGCGCCGCGCCGATCACCTTCTTCTTGTTCTCCAGCGCCCAATCGAGCAGGGGCAGATATACGCCCTTGACCCAGCGCACCAGGATGGTGTCCTTTTCTTCCTTGGGCTTCAGGATCAGCGCCGAGAGCACCGGCACCAGGGTCAGCGTGAGGACGAGCGAGCCCGCCATGGCGAAGGTGATGGTGAGCGCCATCGGCTTGAAGAGCTTGCCTTCGAGACCGGTCAGCGAGAATAGTGGCAGGAAGACGACGATGATGATGAGGATGGCGAAGGCGATCGGGTTGATCACCTCGCGCGCCGCCTCCAAGATAACGTGGGTACGGTTAACCGCTTTGCCAGCCTGGTGGGACAACAGGCGGAAACCGTTTTCCACCATGACCACGGCGCCGTCCACCATCATGCCGATACCGATGGCGAGCCCCGCCAATGACATCAGATTGGCAGACAGGCCGAAATGCTGCATCAGCAGAAAGGCGATCAGCATCGCCAGCGGCAAGGTGACGATCACCACCACCGCCGAGCGGATCTCGCCGAGGAAGAGGAACAGCACGATGGCGACCAGGATTGAGCCTTCCACCAGTGCGCTCTCGGCAGTCTTGAGAGCCTTCTTGACGATGTCAGTGCGGTCGTAGACTGGGTTGATGGTCACGCCCGCCGGCAGCGCTTGGCGCGCCAACTCGAGCTTCTGCTTCACCGCGTCAACCACGTTCTTGGCGTTCTCGTTGATGCGGGCGAGCGCGATGCCCAGCGCCACTTCCTTGCCGTCACGCGTCACGGCGCCAAAGCGCAGCGCCGGGCCCTCTTTCACTTCGGCCACTTCATGCACGTGGATCGGCACACCCTCGCGCTCGGCGACGACGATGTTGCCGATGTCAGTGGTGTTGGCCACCAGCCCCAGGCCGCGCACCAGATACTGCTCCTGGCCGAGATTCACGTACTGCCCGCCTACCTGCCGGTTGTTTGCGGCCAGGGCCTCCATGACAGCCTTGAAGGAGAGGCTGTATTTGATGAGCTTCTGCGGATGGATGAGGACCTGGTACTGCTTTTCCTGGCCGCCCCAAGTGGTGACATCATCCACCCCGGGCGCCGTGCGCAGCATGAGCCGCACGCTCCAGTCGTGGAGCGTGCGCAGGTCCATGGCCGAGAGCTTCTCGTCCGCCGACTCCACCGTGTACCAGAACACCTGCCCGAGGCCCGAACTGTTCGGTCCGAGGGAGGGCTCGCCGTAGCCCTGGGGCAGGCGCTCCTTCGCCTCCTGCACCTTCTCGCCGACCAGGCGCCGGGCGAAGTAAATGTCTACGTCGTCCTTGAAATAGATACCGACATAGGACAGACCGAAGAGCGACACGGAGCGGATCTGCTCGACGCCCGGCAGCCCCGCCATGGCCGTCTCGATCGGCGTCGTGAGGAGCTTCTCCACGTCCTCGGCGGCGAGACCCGGCGACTCGGTGTAGACGTTGACCTGGTTCGGCGTCACGTCCGGGAAGGCGTCCACCGGCACGGTGAAAAAGGCGCGCACGCCAAAAAAAATGACGAGCGCAAACCCCAGCAAGACCAGGAGCTTGTAGCGCAGCGAAAGAGCGACGATACCATTCAACATATTGGTCCCCTCAGTGGCCTTCGCCAAGCTGGGACTTCATGACCCGCGCCTTGAGGGCGTAGGTCCCTGCCGTCACCACCTTGTCGCCAGCGGCGAGCCCGTTCTTCACCACGACCCGGCCGCGCAGCTTGTCGCCCAGCTCGACGGCGCGCGGCTCGAAGGCACCATGCTCCTCGATGAACACCGTGGGCTGGCCCTGCATCAGCACCACCGCCTCTTCGGGCAGTAGCAGTGCCTTGACTTGGCCGCCCTTGCCGCCCGTGCCGTTCGTAGTGATGGCAGCGGTGGCGAACATCTCGGGCTTGAGCCGTCCGTCAGGATTGGCGACCTCCACCCGCGCCTGAACGGTGCGCGTCTCCTTGTCCACGCTGGCGGCAATGTAGGTGAGCCGGCCGGGGAAGATCTCTTCCGGGTAGGCTGCGACGGTGACGGCCGCCGCCGCTCCGGGCATCACGCGGCCGATATCCTTCTCGAACAGGTTGGCTTCGATCCACAGCGTCGAGAGGTCGGCCACGATGAAGAGCTGTTTGTCCGGCTGGGCCAGTTCGCCGAGGATGGCGTGCTTTTCGATGACCGTACCGGCAAACGGGGTGGTGAGGGGGAAGGTGGACACCGCCTTGCCTTCGGCGGCGGGCGCCGGGGTCACGCCCAACATGCGCAGCCGGTCGGCGGCGGCCGCGAGCGCGGCTTTCGCCTTCTCGAACTCCCCGTGGGCGCGCAAGTGATCCTTCGCAGCGATGATCTGGTCGGCATGGAGCTTCTCGGCGCGCTCGAAGTCAGCCTTCGCTACGGTGTGCTGGGTGGCCGCCTGGAGATAGGCCGAGTGCGCCTCGCCCACTTCAAGGCTGTCGAGCACGGCCAAGGTCTGCCCAGCCTTCACCTGATCGCCCAGGTTGGCGTTGACCTTGACGACGCGCCCTGGCACCCGCGGTGCCACGTGCGTGATGCGATCCTGGTTGGGGCGGATGGTGGCGGTCAGCGTCAACTGCTCGCTGACCACCTGCTCCGCGAGGTCTTCGATCTTGATTCCGGCGGCCTGGATCTCCTCGGGCTTGAGCTTCAACGACTCCGCCTCGCCATGCTCGTCCTTTTGCCCGCCGGGCGCGTCCTTTGATGAACGCTCTTCTTCAGCTTTGTCAGCGACCGTGCTCTTGTAGGCGGAGGCCTGCGGTGCCTCGCTCTTGCCACAGCCGCCGAGGATCAAGGCCGACAAGCCGAGGGCAAGAAGTCCGACTCGTGGGAATGTGCGTTTCATGAATGATCTTTCGCTGCGTAGTTTCTCGATGGAGGGCATGGGCGAAGGAGAGGGCCGGAACGCTTCATTGCGCCTTCTCCCTGCTCCAGCCCGCCGCCTGTTCCAGTTCGACGCGGGTGAGGGCGAGATCGGTCATGGCCTCCAGCACCTCGCGGCGGGTGTCCAGGACCTGGCGGGTGGCGAGCAGCAACTGTGTGAGGTTGATCTCGCCAGCGCGGTAGGCGGTGGTGGACAGGCGCTGGTTTTCCTGCAGACGTTGCAGGACCACCTGCTCCAGCCGCTGCACCCGAGCGCGCAGGCTGTCCAGCCGCTGCCAGACGGCGAGGACCGTCGCGCGCGTGTCGCGGAGGGCGGCCTGCCGCTCGATCTGGGTCTGGGTGAGCTCGGTGGAGGCCCGGCCGATGCCGGCGGCATTGCGGCGAAACAGCGGCAGGGGCAGCGATACGGAGAGGCCCGTGATCCGCTCGCGCACATCTCCCGGCCCTTCGCGGCCCGCGAAGAGCCCGACGGTCACGTCCGGATAGACCGCGGCGCGCTCCAGGCCGAGGCGGCTGCGGGCGGCTTGCTCATGATGGTCGAGGGCGCGCAGCAGGGGCCGGTCGGCGGCCACGGCCTGTAGCTGCTCCAAGGTGTAAGGAACGCCGGCTTCGGAGGAGAGCGCCCCTTGCACTTCCGGCAGCGCCTCGGCCGGCAGTTGCAGCGTGGTGGCGAGTTTGGCACGCGCCTGGATGAGTTGCTCACGCGCCGCTTCGAGCTGATTCTCGGCGCGCCCCAGTTCCACTTCGGCGAGATTGGCATCTAGCCTCGTGTCCTCGCCGGCTTCGAAGCGTTTTTTGGCCGCGCCAGCGGCATCCCTGATCAGGCCGACGAGTTCGGCCTCCATGGTGGTGCGCGCCTGCAACCCCAGGACGCGGACAAACTTCTGCGCGACTTCGGCGCGCACCTCGCGGCGGGTCTCCTCGACGGTCGCTTTGAACGCGGACAAATCCTGCTCGGCCGCTCCCCGGCGATAGCCGTGCTGCCCGGCGATCTCGAGAGTCTGCGAAATCTCGGCGCGCCATTCGCGTTGGACGTCATTTCCCAAGCCCGGCTGCGGCACCTTGCGGCGGGCGCGTTCAGCGGCCAGTTGCGGGTTATTCCAGAGTAGGCCGCGCGCATCGGTGAGTTGCCCCTCGGCGGCAGACAGGCTGGCTTGCGCCGCCTTGAGGGTGGGATTGGCTTCTTCTGCAAGTTGCCAGGCGCGTTCCAGGGTCAGCGGGGGCTCGGCCGCCCGAGTTCCCAGCGCAACCGCCGAAAGAACCACCGCTGCGGTGAAGCGAGCGAAGCGCCCGCAATAATTGTTCGAAAGCATATCGCGTCGAAATCTCCATTTGATGGATCGGGGGGAGAAATCCGATGGAACGCATGCGTGCCTGCAGGTGCAGGTCAAGCCGCAAAGGGGAAGCTAGAGATTAAGGGCGTCCCGCCGGGTCAGACGGCGGAAGCCCACTTGGGCCGCTCGGGGCCTTCGAGGAAGATGGAGGGGAGGAAGCTGATTTCTGGCGAGACTGCCGGGGATGCCGGGGTAGGCCGGGGTACGTCGAGCGAGGACGTGAGAACCCCCACGAAACCGAGATGGCAAAAGGCGCAGTCCGCATGTAAGGTGGCCTGCGGTCCGCCACCCGACTTGTACTTGTCCGTCGTCTGATGCTGGTGCGCGTGATGGCCGAAATGATGCATGGCGGTGCCCTGTTCATGCTGGCAATAGGCGCTTGCCGCCGCCCAGACAGACTGGAGCGGCAGTATCAGCATCAAGAGGATGAACAAAAGCTGTTTGGTCACGGTTAGCAGTGTAATCGCAACAGGGTTATCGCGCAATCGGAGGGCATTCGGCAAATTAGCGCCATACTCTACACGCGGCGGCAGGCCGTCGAGAACGACGATCAGGCTCGCGGCGGTCTTAATGTTCAGCGCGCCCTGCAGGCGGCTTATCGCGATTGCGGCTGCTGCCACATCCACTGCTGGCGCTGCATCAAGAGCACAACGGTAGACAATATAGCTGCCAAGATCGTGTTTTTCATTTCATTTCTCCTTTGCGCTTCAGTATCAAACAAACACCTGCGGCCCGGGCGCCGATTACCAGTTTCTCCAACGTCACCATCTCCAGTTCCGTTTGGGCAGGATAGGCAGGCTTGAGCATGCCGATATTATAAAAAATTAAAGCCCCCAATCGCTTGGAGGCTTTATCAGCAGTCTGCCTTGGCGAGCGCAGGAGCAAACGTTGTTGCGGACAGCGCGTCTTGCATCTGCGCCGAGAGGTTGGTGCTGGCAAACACCGTGAATCCGAACAGGTTCGGAGCAGCAACGTGGCAGCTAAATTTCTTGGGCACATCCGATTCTCCAGTGATGAAATACACGTTGGGGAATCGGCGGGGCACCATCCGGCAAGCAGGAATGGCACAGCGCGCGGCTCAGGCCGCAGCAACCAGGGAATTCAGAAACGGGACTGTCTGAAAATGATCAGCAACTACCCCGATCTCGGGCAGCGAACTGCAGAAGGCGGTCAATGCGGCAATAGAGCCTGCATGACAGACAGCACAATCATTGTCCACGTCGGCAGGAGAAGCTTTGGCCAGTTTCTCGTTATCTTCAGCGTCGTGCTTGTGGTCGTGATGACCGAAGCGCTGTGCCGATCCCGTTTCGTGCTGGCAATAGGTCGCTGCCAGCGCCCAGGAAATCTGGAGCGGCAAGACAATCACCAGGAAAATGGATAGCCAGCGACGCATGAGGTGAATAGTAACAGAACAGAAGTGTGTTCAAAAACCAAGTCTCCGGAGGGGATTGAATTGTAAGGCGACCGGATGATGACCAGCGTTTCCCTGGTCATCATCCAATGGACGACACATCCTTCCTTGGCGTATCATTAACCGCCCTGGTACAACGCCTCGCGCTGCTTCTTTTCTTCCGGGGTCATCACCATGGATGGCGCAGGCGTGTTGTGCTGGAGTTTGTCGACGTGTTGCCATTTCCCATCACGATAGGCATATTCGTGCGGAATTAGCACCCAGCCCTGGTCACCGCCAACATAGCGATACTGGCCGTCAGCGCTAACCGGGTTGCGTTTGAAGTTATCGAGTTCCTGTTGCACCTGCTGGGCGGATTTGCTGCTCGAATCGTGCGTCGGGTAGAATTTTGTCGGACCCTCCGGCGTGCTGTGCATGACCGACTCGGCCAACACCTGCCCTGATAGGGCCAATCCAGCACAGAGAACGGGAATGGAAAGGGCTTGTTTGACGTTCATGATGAAATTCCTTCATTGATGTTTCGGTTCATCGGGTTTAGGGCATGCCGAACAACTGAACGGCATGGATGAACTATAAAAAATCAGCAGTGACAGAACGCCAACAGGAAGTTTACAAAATTGACATCTTTCGATTCGTGAAGAAATGAAACTATTGGTTGTCGAAGATGAGCAAAAGCTTGCCCAGTACCTGCAAAAGGGATTGGGTACCGCAGGCTTCGTCGTTGACCTTGCCCACGACGGCGTCACTGGACTCCACATGAGTCTGGAGTTCGACTACGCGGCCATCATCCTCGACGCCATGCTGCCCGGCATGGACGGGCTCTCCTTGTTGGCCGCCTTGCGCACCAAGAAACAAACACCGGTCTTGATGCTGACAGCGCTGGGCAAAGTGGAGGACCGGGTTAACGGTTTGCAGACCGGCGCCGACGATTATCTGGTCAAGCCGTTTGCCTTTTCTGAGCTGATCGCTCGAATCCAGGGTCTGCTGCGCCGGTCGGCGCCGCTGCAACCGGAAGCCCCATCGAACCGTCTTGTATTGCATGATCTTGAAATGGACCTGGCTCGCCGCAAGGTCTCCAGGAACGGTCAGCGCGTCGATCTGAGTGCCAAGGAGTTCCTGCTGCTTTCTCTGTTTCTCAGGAAACAAGGCGAGGTGCTATCGCGCACTGAGATTGCCGAGCAGGTTTGGGATATGAACTTCGATAGCAATACCAATGTAGTAGAAGTTTCAATCAAGCGACTTCGCGCCAAAATGGATACGCCCTTCGAGACGCAATTGCTGCATACCGTGCGCGGCATGGGTTATGTCCTCGAACTGCGCGAATGAGACTCGGAAGGATGATCAATCCGACGCTGAGCGGTCGCCTCATACGCTGGCTCGCTTCGCTGAGTTTGGGTGTCCTCGGATGTTTGTGCCTTGGAGTCTTTTTCTCGGTCAAGGCCAACCTTGAAACACAACAGGACCTGCGTCTTAAAAAGCTCAGTACGGCAATTCAGCACCTGTTTGAAGAAACACCGGCACACCTGCAACCGGGGTCGCTTGAGCATGACCTGGAAGATCTTCTGAAAATCAATCGGGACTCGCATCTCAAGTTGATCGATCGGCTGGGTGAGACTCGCTTCATCTCGACGCCGAGCGCGTGGCCGTCAAAAGCTCGTTTTTATTCGTTTGCGCTCCCCGATGAAGCACAGAGGACAGATTTTGCCGTTGCCGAATTGGCACTTGAGACTGCGCCCGATGAAGCGATTCTGGATCGCCTCGCAGCCATCCTCTGGGGGCTGCGTTGATCGGGAGTGCCGCAATCACCCTGGGCGGCTACCTGATCGTTTATTTCGGACTGGCCCCCATTCGGACGCTGGCTCAGCAAACGCGCAGTCTCGCGATCCTTTCTCTCGACAAGCGCCTGGATACAGAAGGGATTCCAGCCGAGTTGCAAGTTCTCGTCGATCAGTTCAACGATTTGCTGAATCGACTGGAAAAGGCCTATCAGCAGCTCGAAGGGTTTAATGCCGATGTGGCGCACGAATTGAGAACCCCACTGGCGAACATCATCGCCAGCAGCGAGTTGGCCTTGCGTAGTAACGACAAGGACGAACGCCTACGCGATTGCATCGGTTCGAATCTCGAAGAAATGAACAGGCTGTCGGGCATCGTCACCGACATGCTGTTCCTGTCACAAGCCGACCGTGGTGCTAAAGCCCGGAGAATGCCTGTTCAAAGCCTTGCCCAGCTCTGCGCCGAAGTGGCCGACTACTACGAAGCGGTGCTGATCGAATCCGACCTTCAATGGTCTATCGAAGGCGATGCATCGGTCCTGCTCGACGCGGCACTACTCCGGCGCGTCCTGTCCAATCTGCTGAGTAATGCGGCTCGGCATGCCGAGCGCGGAAGTTCAATCGTGATTCGTATCGCCGCGGAAACTCGTGGACACATCAAGCTCTCAGTGATCAATCAAGGGGAACCGATTTCCACTGAGAGCCTGCCTCATATCTTCGATCGCTTTTTCCGCGTAGATGCCTCGCGTAGCCATGGCCACCAGAATCATGGGCTGGGGCTCGCCATCGTTAGCGCGATTGCCCGGATGCATGACGGGGAGGCTTTCGCAAAATCGGCCCATGGCGAGACCGAAATAGGCGTACGACTGGCTTGCTGACGGCCCCACTGCTTTTGCCGATGCCGACCAACAACGGGTCTTCAATCTTTGGTTCCTGATTAGCAATGAACGTCAGCCAACCGGATCAAGCGAAGCGGCTAGGGTGCGGAAGTGGCCGCGGCGACCAGAAGACGCTGGTGAAGCGTACGCAGCTCGAACCGCCGATTGAAACGGTAGCAGAAGGCAGCCAAGTAGCGCGCCGCGTACTTTTGAAAGTCGAAAGCATGGTAGCAACCCGACAAACTGGTCTTGAGATTGCCGAGCACTGTGTTGATCCACTTGAACTCGGGGACCTCCCTCGGCTTGCATCCAGCCATGACTGTCGGGTGATGCGTGCAGCCGGCCTCGGTGACCGCTGCAAAGCAGGCCAAGCCATCGGAGAACACCGTACTTCCCGAGGCCAGGTGCTCCTTGGCCCAGGCAGCCACTGCCTTGAGGGTAAAACCCGGCACCGGTGTGAGTCGCACGTACCCACAGCGGACGATCCTCATCCGTCAGGGAGACGGCGGCGACAAAGGCGACCTTGTTCTAGGAACCGCGCCCGACCTTGCCACCAGTGCGCTCGCCACCCAGATAGGCATCATCATCGACCTGGACTTTGCCTTCCAGCGCATAGCGCGCCTCCCGGTCGGCCATGGCCTGCATCAGTTTGTGCTGAATCAGCCAGGCCGTGGGGTAACTCACGCTCAATTGGCGCCTCAAGGCCAGCGCCGACAGGCCGGTCTTGGCTTTGGCTGATCAGGTTGATCGCCAGGAACCAAGTACTCAGGGGCAGCTTGGTGCCCTGAAATACCGTTCCGGCAATCAGCGGTCTGGTGACGGCAGGCGCTGCACTGAAAGACCTTGCGCAGGCCATCGCGCAGCGCATAGTGCCCCGTACCTGCGCACCGCGGGCAGCGAAACCCTTCCGGCCAGCGTACCGCTTCGAGCGCTTGTTCGCATTGCGTCTCGGTACCGTGGTCTTTGAGAAATTCCGGCATCGACAGCCCCGGTTGAAATTGGATTCGATTCATCGCCATGATGGCTACTCTCGTAGTCTGATGGCAATCACTCTACGGATGCTCACTCTCAACACGTGAGACTGGCTGACGATTGTTGCTAATCAGGCTTTGGTTTGTGGCGCGGAGGTTCGCAACATCCGCAGACCCGTTGGCGACGACCAGCAGGTTGGCCCCCATGTCGGCAAACGCAGCCATCCACATGGTTGCGCTACCGAACAGGCCCAATCCCAGAAATACAACTTTGATGCCCAGCGCCAAGGAGATGTTCTGCCAAGCACGGCATGCGGGAATGTTGGGTGTCAGGTCCTGCATGAACGCATAAAGACAGCTCTTTCGGGCAGCCCACCTAATCAACCTGGTGCCTGCTCACCGCGTGACGGCTGAATGGAGCACTGCCGCCGCCCAATCGGCGCTTCCTGTCCGGCAGCAAAGGCCGAGGAGGAGGAGGAGGCCAATTACCAGCAGCGTTGATTAGACGGTCCCTGATGGCTTACGCACCATTAAAGCTCAGATTCTTCGAGCCGCTGGATGACCGGCACTGACCGCACACCGCCGGTTTAGGAGCAGTGCTTCGGTCAGCACTTACCGGCTCGCGCAGTCAATGAAACCGGATTCCGCATTCAGTCTCACATCTGTGACGGTCGGATGCGCACCGAGCCCCGTACAGTACCGACCACTCGTGGGCGCTCAACCGATTGCCACCCGCAACCCGCCTGCTCCACCAGGGATTTCGCAGGCGAATGGCCGAGCGGTGCGCACGGCTGCACGCCGGACGGCACACTGTTAGGGCATCTGGCTTCGGCCAACGCGCGCTCGTTCGAGCGCTCCCGAGTCGCCTCGGGCGTTGCGGTCGTTACCCGCATTTTTGTTGTGGCAGCGTTCGATCGCTGCCCCTGGTTCCGCGCACCACGCTGAACTGAGCCCTGCGCCGGCCGACGCTCGTCGGCGGGTTTCCAAGCCCTTGGCGTTCGCCGCCTCGTACCCGATCTGCCGGTTTCGCCATGAAGTCCGGCGCAGTCGCGTACGTCTGGCCTTTGCCAACCGGTCGTCCACGACCGTTTTCTTGCCCATCCCACCCGGGGAGCCCGCCTCCCCGATGGGGTCGCTGTGTTCCCCGTATTCCTTGGAGAACACACCGATGGCCCGTCCTACCGCGCCTTCCCTGTGGCTGCCCGGGTTCGACCCGGCGGCCCCAGCCCTGCCCCACCCTGCAGAGCAGGTTTGCCTTTCCGTTTCTTGCGAGCCCGCCGAGCCTGTCGAGGTCATCCACGACGAGAACCTCAGCGACGTCGAGCAAGAGCAGTTTGTGGCCACCGTCCGCGCCAACTGGCGGGTGGTGGCCACCGCAACCGAGGCCGCCCCGCGCATCCTCTGGCCGCAACTGACCCGCGCCGACCTGGAGCACCTGACCGGCCAGAGCGCGAAGTTCGAGGCCAATCTGGCAGCCATCACGCTTCTGCGCCAGATCGAAGCCGAAGGCCGGCCAGCCAATGCGGATGATCGCCAAGTTCTTCAGCGCTACACCGGCTGGGGTGGCCTGCCCGCCAGCTTCAATCTCGAAGCCCCAGATAGCACCTGGGCCGAACGTGCCCGTCGCTTGCAGGAATTGCTTCCCGCCGAGGACTACGAATCGGCGCGCGCATCCGTCAACAACAGCCACTACACCGAGGTCCACGTGATCGACGCGATATGGCAGGCGGTGGAGCGCTTCGCTTTCACCGGCGGGCGCATCCTGGAACCCGCCGCCGGCATCGGCCACTTTATCGGCGCCATGCCGCGAAATCTGGCCGAGCGCAGCAGCGCCACCGCTGTCGAGATCGACCGGGTTTCCGGCCGCATCCTCAAGGCGCTCTACGCGCCCGGCGGCGTGGACGTGCGGATTTCCCCGTTCGAGAAAACCCCGCTGCCCGACCACTGGTTCGACCTGGTGATCGGCAACGTCCCCTTCGGCAAGTACAAGGTCGCCGACGCGAGCAACCGGGCCTATGCCCGCTTCAGCATCCACAACTACTTCTTCGGTCGTGCCCTCGACCTGGTGCGCCCCGGTGGGCTGGTGTGCTTCATCACCAGCAGCCACACGATGGATGGCCAATACGACGCGGTGCGCGAGTACATCGCAAGTCAGGCTCACCTGCTCGGTGCCATCCGGCTCCCCAAGGGCACCTTCGCCGGGATCGCCTCGACCGAAGTGCAGACCGACATCCTGTTCCTGCGCAAGCGGCAGCGGGCCGAGACGGTCGAGGCCAACTGGTTGAAGCTGGGCACGGTGCCCGACAGTCTCCGGCATCCCCAGTGCTACGAGCGCTACCTGCAGATCAACGCCTGGTACGCCGAGCACCCCCAGTTCTGCATTGGCCGTATCCGCCGCGAGAGCAATGGCTACGAGGAAGTCCCGGTCGCCGTGTTCGAGGGCGACCTGGAGGCGGCCCTACCCGAGCGCATCGCTTTGCTGCCTGCTGGTGCTTACCAGCCGGTGGCGCACAAGGCAGCCCCGCTGCGAGTGGTGGTCCCGGCCGAGGCCGGTGCCCGTCCCGGCAGCTACCGTCTCCACCAGGGGCGGGTGCATCGGGTCGAGGGCAGCGAGATGGTCGACGTCCATGACCAGCTCAATGCTACGCAGCGGGCCCGCGTCACCGGCCTGTGTGCCATCCGCGACCACGCCCGGGCCCTGCTCGACGCGCAGTTGGCAGATGAGGGCGACGCTCGCCTGGGTCACCTGCGAGCCATGCTCAATGGAACCTACGAGCGCTTTGTGTCGCGCTATGGCTGCCTGTCCACCCGCGCCAACGCGCTGGCGTTCCGGCGCGACCCGGACTATCCGCTGCTGCTGTCGCTGGAGCATTACGACGAGGAGTCGGACACGGCCCGTAAGGCTGCGCTGTTCACCCGGCGCACGCTGACCCGGGTCATCGAACCGATTAGCGCGGGCGAGCCGGCCGAAGCGCTGGCTGCGTCCGTCCAGTGGCGTGGCCGGGTCGATCCGGCTTACATGGCCGAACTGCTTGGGGCACCCGAAGCGGCGGTGCTGGAGGCACTGGCCGGAGCGGGACAGGTTTTCCTCGACCCGGCCGACGGGGAGTGGAAGACCGCCGACGACTACCTGTCGGGCAACGTGAAAGCGAAGCTCAAGCAGGCGGTGCTGTCCGGGAGTACCTACCAGCGCAACATCGACGCGCTGGAACGGGTGCAACCGGAAGACCTGCCACCGGCGGCCATCGAGCCGCGCCTGGGCGCGGTGTGGATTCCGGCCCTCGATGTCGAGGCGTTCATCCAGCAGGTCCTGGAACTCAAGGACTGCCAGGTGGGCTACTCGGCCGAAGCCGGCGCCTGGTCGGTGAAATACAGCGAGTGGGAAGCGCGGCAGAACGTCAAGGTGACCCAGGAGTTCGGCACCTCGCGCATGAACGCGATCGAGCTCGTGCAGTGCGCGCTCAATGTGCAGGTGCCGACCGTGCGCGACCGCGATCCGCTAACCGACAAGTATTTCGTCAATCCCGACGAGACGCTGGCGGCGCGGGAGAAGCTGGGCCTCATCAAGGAGCGGTTCGCCGTCTGGGCCTTCGAAGATACCGAACGCCGCGAGAAGCTGTGCCGGATCTACAACGACCTGTTCAACGCCACGCGGCCCAGGCGCTTCGATGGCTCGCACCTGAAGCTGCCGGGATTCTCCCGCTGCTTCGTGCTGCATCCGCACCAGTTGGATTCGGTGTGGCGCATCGTGCAGTCCGGCAACACCGGGCTGTTCCACGTAGTCGGTGCCGGCAAGACGGCAGTATGCGTCATCGCCAGCATGGAGTTGCGCCGGCTGGGTTTCGTCAATAAGCCTTGCCATGTGGTCCCCAACCACATGCTGGCCCAGTACACGGCGGAATTCGTCCGGCTCTATCCGAACGCGTCGGTGCTGATGGCGAGCAAGGAAGACCTGGAAGGCGACCGCCGGCGCGAGTTGGTGTCGCGCATCGCCACCGGGGATTGGGATGCGGTAGTCATCACGCACTCGAGCTTCGAGCGCATCAGTATGTCGCCGCGATTCAGCGAGCGATTCATCAAGGAGATCATCCATGAAATAGAGATGGCGGTACGCGCCGAGAAGAGCAACGACCGGTCCAACCGGATCGTCAAGCAACTCGAGGCGATGAAGAAGAACTGGGTGGTGCGGCTGGAAAAGCTGTCTGCTGACCAGAAGAAGGATGACCTGCTCAGCTGGGAATTGCTGGGCATCGACGCCCTGTTCGTGGACGAAGCCCATCTGCACAAGAACCTCTATCGGTTCACCAAGATGACGCGGGTGGCGGGCCTGCCGCTGACCAGTTCGGAGCGCGCCTTCGATTTGTTCCTGAAGACGCGCTACACGATGCAACTCCATGGGCATGCGCAGCGTGGGGTGGTGTTTTCGACGGCGACTCCGGTGGCCAACACCATGGCCGAGATCCACACCATGATGCGGTACCTGCAGCCCAACCGGCTGGAGGAGCTCGGGCTGCAGCAGTTCGATGCCTGGGCCGCCACTTTCGGCGAGAGCGTCACGGCGCTGGAGATTGCGCCGGACGGTAGTGGCTACCGGATGCACACGCGCTTCGCGCGGTTCATCAACGTGCCCGAGCTGATGGCGGTGTTCGGCGAAGTAGCCGACATCCGCACGGCGGAGATGCTGGATCTGCCGGTGCCGAAGCTGCGCGGCGGCAAGCCGCGCATCGTCGCCTGCCCGGCGAGCCCGTCGCTGAAGGCCTTCGTGCAGACGCTGGTCCAGCGGGCGGAAGCCATCCGCAACGGCGACGTCAAGCCGAACGAAGACAACATGCTGGCGATCACCACCGACGGCCGCAAGGCCGCGCTGGATTTCCGGCTGGTGGCGCCGCTGGCACGCTACGACGAGCACGGCAAGGTGGCCGCCTGCGTGCGTGAGGTCCATGCCATCTGGCAACGCACGGCGGAGTTTCGCGGCGCCCAGTTGGTGTTCTGCGACTTGTCGTCCCCCAAGGGCGGCAAGAGCTTCAGTGTCTATGACGACCTACTGAACCGGTTGATTGGGGCTGGCATCCCCGAGAAGGAGATCGCCTTCGTCCACGATGCCGAGACCGATGTCCAGAAGGCGACGCTCTTCAAGGCGGTGCGCGAGGGCCGGGTGCGGGTGCTGCTGGGCTCCACCGCCAAGATGGGGGTGGGCACCAATGTGCAGACGCGTCTCACGGCCCTGCATCACCTCGATGCGCCCTGGCGTCCCTGCGACGTCGAGCAGCGTGAGGGGCGCATCCTGCGCCAGGGCAATGAGTGCGAGGAGGTGGAAATCTTCCGGTATGTCACGGAAGGCAGTTTTGACAGTTACATGTGGCAGACGTTGGAGACCAAGGCGCGCTTCATTGCCCAGGTGATGAAGGGCGACCAGGGCATCCGGTCGCTGGAGGATGTAGAACTGGCGGCGCTGTCCTATGCCGAGGTGAAAGCCTTGGCGTCAGGCAATCCGCTGGTGATCGAGAAAGCCGGCGTGGACGCGGAGGTGGCCAAGCTCTCGACGCTGTTCTCGGTGTGGCGCAACCAGCGCTACGCCAACGAAAGCGAAGTGGGCCGGTTGCCGATGATGATCGAGGCGCTGGAGAAGAAGGTCGCGCTGTACGCGCAGGATGCGGCCCGGATCGAGCCGCAGACCATGCTGGGCATTGCCGTGGAACTGGCGGGGCGCAAGATCGTCGGCCCCGATGGGGTCGGCGAGGCTGTGCGCGGGTTGGTGAGGACGGCCAAGGAAGAGGTACGCACGGCCAGCCGGATGATCGAACGGATCGTCGGCCGATTCGGCGGCTTCGACCTCGGTATCCTCGCGGCCCGCGGCGACGAGACACCCAACCTGTACCTGGCGGGACATTGCCTGTACAACGCCGAGCCCTATCAAACGGGTCCGGCGCTGGTGGCCGCCTTGCTGGGTGCGCTGGAATCGGTGGGCAAGCATCACGCCGATGCCGGGATCCAGTTGGAAACCCGCCGCAAGCGGCTGGAAGACCTCCGGCTGGAACTGGCCCGGTCCTTCGAGCATGAAGGCCGGCTGACCGATCTGTTGGTCCGGCAACGCGAGTTGCTCAAGCAGCTCGACTTGGACAAGGACGAAGCCGGTAGCGCGAAGGTCGACGCCGACGAGGCACGGCAAGCCGCTTGAGTTGATTTCACCCCCATGGCCGAAAGGCTGTGGGGGATTTTTTTGGCGAAGCCGACGCTCACTACTCAAGCCGCTGGAAATGGGCGTCGCTCGGATTTAACCCCAAGCCAGCGCCCCGCCCGTCTGATACTCCGTCACCCGCGTTTCGAAGAAGTTCTTCTCCTTGCGCAGGTTGGCCTGTTCGTCGAGCCAGGGCAGGACGTTTTCAGCCCCCGGGAACGGCTCGGCGACCCCGACCTGGCGGGCCCGCCGGTTGGCGATGAAGCGGAACTGGGCGACGTGCAGTTCGGCGTTGTAGCCAAGAATCGGTTCGCGCAGGATGTAGCCGGCGTAGGCGGTTTCGGCCGCTTCGGCTTCGTCCCACAATTCGCGCAGGGCGGCCGGGTCGAGGCTCAGGTTTTCCTCGATCAGCAGTTCGCGGATGACGCGGATGCCGAAGGCGCAGTGCAGCACCTCGTCGCGCATGATGTATTGCAGCTGCTCGGCGGCGCCCTTCATCAGGCCGCGCCGTTGCAGCGCGAAGACGGGGGTGAAGCCGTTGTAGAACCAGCAGCCTTCGAAAATCACCGCGAAGAAGAAGTACGAAAGCGCGAATTCGTGCAGCTTGGCGCGGTCGGTGAGGTCGAAATCCGAGCGCGCCCCGCAGGAAGTACCCTTGGGGTGCAGCACCTTCTCCAGCCGGCGGTTGGCCAGGGCGATCTTGCCGTGGATTTCCGGCACGACGCGGTAGCGGTTGTAGATTTCCTGCTGGTCGATACCGAGGCTTTCGATGCAGTGCTGGTAGGACCAGGTATGCAGCGCTTCCTCGTAGACCTGGCGGGCCTGGTAGATCTGGATTTCCGGCGCGCTCATCTTTTCCATGACGGCCAGGCCGATGTTGCGCATGGCGAGGATGTCGGAAGTCGTCAGGTAGGCCAGCACGTTCTCGAAGACGTGGCGCTCGGCGGCAGAGAGCTTGTGGTGGTAGTCGTGCACGTCCTGCGCCATGCCGATTTCCAGCGGCGTCCAGTGGTTACGGTTGGCCTTCAGGAAGAACTCCCAGGCCCACGGGTATTTGAACGGGGCGAGCTGGTTGATGTCGGCCTTGCCGTTGACGATGCGCTTGTCGGCGGCGTTGATCGGAGCGAGAACCGGAGCGACCGGCGAAATGCCACGGTCGACTTCGGTTTTTGCCGGTTTTTCGGGGTCGCCCCTGGGGTCAGCCGCTGTTTCCATGGTCGTGGGTGTCGGCAGTTCCCAGTCATTGAACAAGGCGTGGGGGGATGGTGCATTCATTGTTATCGGGCTTTCTTTCAGTGAAATGGGTTAATCCGCTTATCTCGATTCGACCTGCGGCAGATAGGCCTCCGCTGCGTCGAGCAGAGCGTCGGGCAGTTGTGCCGGCTGCCCGACCCCGCGGCAAGACTGCAGAACGAGCCGCGAGATACCCCGAGCCGCCAACTGGCGTGCCAGCCGGGCAATCGCGTCGGCATCCAGCAGCCCGGTATCCACGGTGCAGCGTATTTCGTGGTCCGTCCCCGCAGTGAGCAGGACATCCAGCGCAGCCAGCGCCGTTTCGCCGCCGTCGGCGCCGGTGATGCGGCGGTAGTCCTCGAACGGCCCCTTGACGTCGAACCCAACCCAGTCGAGCGCCGGCAGTACGGCCGCCAGACGTTCCGGGTAGATGCCGGCCGTATGCATCGCGGTGGCGAAGCCGCGCGCCCGAACTTCGCCGAGAGCGGTGCAAAGGCCACGTTGCAGCAGCGGTTCGCCGCCGCTGAAAACGACGCCGTCGAGCAGGCCACGCCGGGTCTCCAGCCAGTCGAGCACTTCGTTCCACGGCCTTTCCCTGCCCTGCGGGGAATGCAGGTGCGGGTTATGGCAATAACCGCAGCGCCACGGGCAACCCTGGCAGAAAACCACGGCGGCCAGCCGGCCGGGGAAGTCGATGGTGGTGAAGGGCGTCAGCCCGCCCACCACCAGTTCGGCGTCACGCATGCGATGCCGGGCACGGCTCGACGAAGTGCCGGCGTTCGCCGTGCTCGCTCTGCTTGCCCGGGTTGAACTCGGAAACCGGCCGGTGGTAGCCCATGACGCGGGTCCACACCTCGCAGCGCTGGCGCTCGGCGTCGTTCAGGAGTGCTTGGGACTTCTTTTTAGACATGGTTTCTTCCTTTCGCAGTGGGGGGAATTTCAATGTGCCTGGCCGCGCCGGGCGAGGATTTCGTCATCGCACTTCGGGCAGAACTCGTGCTCGCCGGCCAGGTAGCCGTGTTTTGGGCAGATCGAGAAGGTCGGCGTGATCGTGATGTAGGGCAGCCGGAAGCGCGACAGCGCCGTGCGTACCAGTTGCCGGCTGGCCGCCGGGCTGGAAATGCGTTCGCGCATGTAGAGGTGCAGCACGGTGCCGCCGGTGTAGCGCGTCTGCAGTTCGTCCTGCCGGGTCAGCGCCTCGAACGGGTCGTCGGTGAAGCCGACGGGCAGTTGCGACGAATTGGTGTAGTACGGCTTGTCCGCCGTGCCGGCCTGCAGGATGGCGGGCCAGCGCTTCTTGTCCTCCTTGGCGAAACGGTAGGTCGTGCCTTCGGCTGGCGTCGCCTCCAGGTTGTAGAGATTGCCGGTGCTTTCCTGGTAGTCGCGCATCTTGTCGCGCAAGCGGTCGAGCAGGCGCAGCGCCAGCGCGTGGCCCTCGGGGCTGGCGATGTCGGCGGCGCCGGCGGTGAAATTGCGCACCATCTCGTTGATGCCGTTCACGCCGATGGTCGAGAAATGGTTACGCAAGGTGCCGAGGTAGCGCCGGGTGTAGGGAAAAAGACCGTCGTCCATCAGGCGTTGCACGACCTTGCGCTTGAGTTCCAGGCTGTCGCGGGCCATGTCGGCGAGGCGGTCGACGTGGGCCATCAGCGTCGCCTCATTGCCGGCGTGAAGATAGCCGAGGCGGGCGCAGTTGATGGTCACGACGCCGATCGAGCCGGTCTGCTCGGCCGAACCGAAGAGGCCGTTGCCGCGCTTGAGCAACTCGCGCAGGTCGAGCTGCAGGCGACAGCACATCGAACGGACATGGTTGGGCTTCATGTCCGAGTTGAGGAAATTCTGGAAGTAAGGCAGGCCGTACTTGGCGGTCATCGCGAACAGCCGTTCGGCGTTGTCCGACTCCCACGGGAAATCCTCGGTGATGTTGTAGGTCGGAATCGGGAAGGTAAAGGCCCTGCCCCGACGGTCGCCGGCACTCATGACCTCGATGTAGGCGCGGTTGATCAGGTCCATTTCGGCCTGCAGGTCACCGTAGGCGAAGGGCATCTCGACGCCGCCGATGACCGGCACCTGCTCGCGCAGATCCTCCGGGCAGACCCAGTCGAAGGTCAGGTTGGTGAATGGCGTCTGGGTTCCCCAGCGCGACGGCACGTTGAGGTTGTAGATGAATTCCTGCATGCCTTGGCGCACCGCTTCGTAGGAAAGTCCATCCTTCCTGACGAAAGGCGCCAGGTAGGTGTCGAAGGAGCTGAAAGCCTGGGCGCCGGCCCATTCGTTCTGCAGGGTGCCGAGGAAATTGACCATCTGGCCCAGCGCGCTGGAGAAGTGTTTCGGCGGATCGGCTTCCGGCTTGCCGGGCACGCCGTTGAAGCCCTCGAACAACACCTGGCGCAGCGACCAGCCGGCGCAGTAGCCGGACAGCATGTCGAGGTCGTGGATGTGGAGGTCGGCGTCGCGATGCGCCTGGCCGATCTCCGGCGGGTAGACGTGCGACAGCCAGTAATTGGCGATGACCTTGCCGGAGACATTGAGGATCAGGCCGCCCAGCGAATAACCCTGGTTGGCGTTGGCCCGCACGCGCCAGTCGGCACGGTCGACGTATTCGTCGATGGCGGTGGCGACATCGACCAGCGTCTTGCGGTCCGCGCGCAGGCGGCGGTGCTGGTCGCGGTAGGCGACGTAGGCGCGGAAGGTGGCGAGGTGGTTGGCGTCGACCAGGGTCTTCTCGACGACGTCCTGCACCTGTTCGATACCCGGCGCCGAGTGGCCGTAGCGATGGCGGAGGAACTTCAGTACGCGGGCGGTCAGCAGTTGCGCCTCGTCGGCATCGAATTCGCCGCTGGCCGCACCGGCACGGGCCAGGGCCGAGGCGATACGGTCGGCTTCGAAGGGCACATCGGAGCCGTCACGGCGCAGGATGCGACGCGGCAGCGACGGGGAAAGCATGGTCATCGCTTGCGGTTGGTTGACGTTCATTGGCAGGCCTCGCATTCCGGATTGTCGATGCTGCAAAATTTCGGTTCTTCCGACGTCACGGCATCGTCCCTGCCCCGGCTTTCTCCGCCTGGCTGGCGCCCAGCGTGCGCAAGTAGTAGGTCGTCTTCAGGCCGCGCAGCCAGGCCAGCTTGTAGATTTCGTCGAGCTTCTTGCCGGAGGGCAGCGCCAGGTAGAGGTTCAGCGACTGCGCCTGGTCGATCCATTTCTGGCGACGGGCGGCCGCTTCGATCAGCCACACCGGGTCGATCTCGAAGGCGGTGGCGTAGCGCGCCTTCAGTTCGTCCGGCACGCGCTCGATGCGGGCCAGCGAGCCGTCGAAGTACTTGAGGTCGGCGACCATCACTTCGTCCCACAAATTCAGCGCCTTGAGGTCGCGGACCAGCGCTGCGTTGACCACGGTGAATTCGCCGGACAGGTTGGATTTGACGTAGATGTTCTGGTAGCCCGGTTCGATGCTGGCCGAGACGCCGACGATGTTGGAGATGGTCGCCGTCGGCGCGATGGCGACGCAGTTGGAATTGCGCATGCCGTGGCGGGCGATGCGCTCCTTCAGTCCGGCCCAGTCGAGGCTGGAGTCGCGGTTGAGTTCGACGTGGCCGCCCCGCCCTGCTTCGAGCAGCCGAATCGAATCGAGCGGCAGAATGCCCCGATCCCACAGGCTGCCGGTGTAGCTGGAATAACGGCCACGCTCGCGGGCCAGTTCGCTCGATGCCGAATAGGCGTGGTAGCAGACGGCTTCCATGGTCTTGTCGGCGAACTCGACGGCCGCGGTCGACGCGTAAGGCAGGCCGATTTCGTAGAGGCAATCGGCGAAGCCCATGATGCCCAGGCCGACCGGGCGATGGCGCAGATTGGCGTTGCGCGCCTTGGGCGTCGCGTAGAAGTTGATGTCGACGACGTTGTCGAGCATGCGCAAGGCCGTCTGCACGGTGCGCGCCAGCTTGGCCTGATCGAGCTGGCCGTCCTTCAAATGGGCCAGCAGATTGACCGAGCCGAGATTGCAGACGGCGGTTTCCTCGTCCGAGGTGTTCAGCGTGATCTCGGTGCACAGGTTGCTTGAGTGCACGACGCCGACGTGCTGCTGCGGCGAGCGCAGGTTGCAGGCGTCCTTGAAGGTGATCCACGGATGGCCGGTCTCGAACAGCATGGTCAGCATCTTGCGCCAGAGCTGCACGGCGGGAAGCGTCTTGTGCAGCTTCAGTTGGCCGCTGGCCGCCTGCGCTTCGTAGCCGACATAAGCCGCCTCGAACTCGGCGCCGAACTTGTCGTGCAGATCGGGCACATCGACCGGCGAGAACAGCGTCCATTCGCCGTTGGCGATGACCCGCTTCATGAACAGGTCGGGAATCCAGTTGGCGGTGTTCATGTCGTGCGTGCGCCGGCGCTCGTCGCCGGTGTTCTTCCGCAGGTCGAGGAATTCCTCGATGTCGAGGTGCCAGGTTTCGAGATAGGCGCACACGGCGCCCTTGCGCTTGCCGCCCTGGTTGACGGCGACCGCCGTGTCGTTGACCACTTTCAGGAAGGGAATGACGCCCTGGCTCTGGCCGTTGGTGCCCTTGATCCGGCTGCCCAGCGAGCGCACCGGCGTCCAGTCGTTGCCCAGGCCGCCGGCGTATTTCTGCAACAGGGCGTTTTCCTTGATAGCCTGGTAGATGCCTTCCAGATCGTCGGCCACGGTGGTCAGGTAGCACGACGACAGTTGCGAATGCAGCGTGCCACTGTTGAACAGGGTCGGCGTCGAGCACATGAAATCGAAGCTGGAAATCAGGTCGTAGAACTCGATGGCGCGGGCTTCGCGGTCGATTTCGTTCAAGGCCAGGCCCATCGCGACGCGCATGAAGAAGATTTGCGGCAGCTCGATGCGGCGCCCGGCTATGTGCAGAAAATAGCGGTCGTACAGCGTCTGCAGGCCGAGGTAGCCGAACTGCCGGTCGCGCTCCGGCTTCAGCGCGGCGGCCAGGCGCGGCAGGTCGAAGGTGGCGAGGCGCGGGTCGAGCAGTTCGGCGGCGATGCCCTGCGCGATGAATTTTGGCAAATATTCGCCGTTGACCGTAGCAATCTCGTCCAGCCCCAGCGGGCGGCCGAGCACCTCATGCCCCAGGCTGGCCAGCAACAGCCGGGCGGTGACCTGGTTGTAGGCCGGCTCGCGCTCGATCAGCGTGCGCGCGGCGAGGATCAGCGCCTGCTGCACGTCGGCCAGCGGCACGCCGTCGTAGAGATTCTTCAGCGCCTGATCGAGAATGGTCCGCGTCGAAACCACCTCGCCCAGCCCGGCACAGGCGGCCTCGCAGGTCTGCAGCAGCATCCCGGCATCGAGCGGCCGGCGCTCGCCATCCACCGTCACATGCAGCGCCGGCGCGCCCTGCGCCACCGCCAGCGTGGCGCGTTCCGCCGCCCGGCGCTCGCGGTAAAGCACGTAGGCCCGGGCCACGTCGTGCTCGCCGGAGCGCATCAGGGCCAGTTCGACCTGGTCCTGGATGTCCTCGATTTGCACCGTGCCGCCATCGGGCAGGCGACGGGTCAGCGAACGGACCACGGCATCGGTCAGCCGGGCAACGACTTCGCGAACCCGCGACGATACGGCGCTCTGGCTACCCTCGACGGCGAGGAAAGCCTTGGTCAGCGCAACGGCGATCTTGTCGGCGTGGAAGGGAACGACGGCGCCGTTGCGGCGGATGACCTGCAGGGCAGCCACGGCATACTCGCTGCTGGCGGAAAGGGCGTGAATATTCGATTGCAAGGCGATTCTCCGTATCGGGGGGCGGAGAATCGACGTTGCGCCAGGCCGGAATTCGACGCGACCAGCCGCGACGCCAGCGGGTAGCAACCCGTGGTCGAATCGGCCAGACGAACGAACGGCAAGAAAGACACGCAATAAACCTCTCGTCAGGGACACCCCGCCCCAAAACCATGAAAGAAAGTTCGTTGCGGCAGGTCTCCTGGCTCTCGGTTCAGCGCGCTTCACCTACCTTCCCGGACGCATCCAGTGGCATGTGTTGGCGAAGCGCTCGCCGATTACAGTTGCGGGGGCAGCCCCGGAATTCGAGTCAGACTCGGCACCGGATTCCCTTTTAATCCCTGGGTGGGGAACCATCAACGGCACCGAGTCTAGGCTTAACAGACGCGGGGTGTCAAGGAAGCGCATATACTATATACGGTGCTTCGGCGAATTTATACCACTACCTGTAGTGGTCGTGGCGCGCAACTCCATCAGCACCTCTCTGTTTTCCCGGTCGTTGCCACCGGTGGTTATGTGCCATCTGGATGGCACATAACTGCCTCGCCGTGGGTAGATTACCCGCGCAAAGCTCGCACCTCGCCAAGAAGCTTGGAATTCCCGACGCTTGCATGTGGCAAACAAAACCGCTGTCTTGAATCCCGGATAAGTCCAGCGCG
Organism: Dechloromonas sp. A34; assembly: GCF_026261605.1. Classification (NCBI taxonomy): domain Bacteria; kingdom Pseudomonadati; phylum Pseudomonadota; class Betaproteobacteria; order Rhodocyclales; family Azonexaceae; genus Dechloromonas; species Dechloromonas sp. A34. The sequence goes on along the minus strand of NZ_CP102486.1, from coordinate 2,718,016 downwards.
ATACTACAAGCGCTTTCTGTGGACATCGTGTCTGCACAGCCTTCATCGGCGACCCCGGTCGCCCTGAAGTCCAGCCTTGCTGGCGTCGCAGTCGTTACCTGCCTTTTGGATCCCCGACTTCGGTCGGGTCCGGCCATGTCTTTGGCCGAGTGTCCGGTTCAGCCGCCTGGCTGAACGCCGTATCCTGCCGCGCGACCTTCGGGGTCGATCGGCATCGAGCGAAGGCCCCATTCGCTAGAATTGTGGGCCTTCATCCTGCACGTGCCGCCTGGCACGTTGCCGAGCCGCTCTGCCGTCCACGGCGGAGCATCCCGAACGGGGAACCCCAAGTTCCCCGCCAGGGATGGGTGTTCCCTTTCATTCCTGAAGGAGAACACCATGTTCGCAATCCCTGCGACGAGAGAGTCGCGCCCGGTCGCCGTGCTGCTGGGTGGTTCCGGGTACGCCCGACGGTCCCAGCGTATGACTGTGCCGGCGTTGTTGAAGCCGCGGCCTACCGTCCCCGGACGGTCTGGCTGCGCTTCCGAGTACCGTGCGGCGGGGGCTTGACCATGCCGATCAGCCTCTACCGCCGGCGCATTGCCGCCACTGTGATCCAACTGGCCAAGGACGATCCGTCTCTGGTCAAGGAGGTGATCGCCCGCTTGCGAGAGTCGGGTGAGATCGAAGCCGACGATCTGGTCTACCTGGACCGGATCGCCGACCGCTGGCTGAGGATTGCCGAGGACAACGGCAGGCAAGCCGCATCAACGTATCCGCGTCAAGCGTGCGGGTAGCGTGATGCCCCTGGCCTTCGCCATTGCCGCAGCGATTCTGTCCAGCAGATCGGGACGTTCATCGTTCAGCGTATCGGCCCATCGGGTCAACGCCTGGTTGATGTCGTCCTGTGTTCGCGCCCCGTCGAAGTCGAGACCGAGTTTTCGGAAGTCCTCGATTTCGTCGGGCGTGAACCGTAGTGCATCGCCTGCACGCAGCATGGTGTGGGCACCTCTTGACCTGTGAGCGTTCAGCTTAGCAGCGCCGCAGGTCCGTGCAACCCCGGGGAGTCCACCACCTCCCCGACCAGGGACAGGTGTTCCCTCTATTCGTCTTTGGAGAACATCATGTCCCTTGAGAAACCCCGTCCTCGCCCCCGGCGCTCCGGTATCGAGTCCGAGGAAGAGCGTGCCTGGGTCGGCTTCTACCAGCGCGTCGGCCGTGATCCGGCCATCGCGACCGAAGTCATGGCCCAGCTCGAGTCCGATCCCGAAATGAAGCGTACCCATCTGGCGTTGTACCTGTGCTGCAAGGAATCCCTGCGTCGGCACAAGGCCCGCCAGGCGCGCAACAAGCGGATCGGCCAGTTCGTCCGCTGGCTGTGCCACGGCCTGTTCGTCCGGCCGCTGCACAGTCTGCAGAAGGGTCTGCGTCACGGCAGCGACATCGCCGTCGAATGCCTGCCCGAAGTGGTCAAGGAACCGGCCGTGGCCCAAGTGCGCCGCCTGGCTCGGGAAACCGAGTTCACGACGGCACACACGGCCTTCGAGCAACAGGCGGCCCAGCCTGCGACCAATCCGCTAGCAGTATCCACCGAAGCCCAGGCCTCGCCCAGCGCAAAAACAACGCGCTCGGCCACCTGACCCGAGAAGCGCCGGGCCATCACCGGCCCGGCCTGTGATGTGGCCGGCACCAGCCGTCGCATCCGGATCGCCGAACGCCCACGCCCGCTGCTCACCCAGCGGCGCGTGCGGTGCTCGCCCCGATCCCCGCACACCCCATCGAGTGCCCGTGAACGCCGGCAAGGCGACTTCACAGGGCGCCCCCATCCGCCCGCTACGCCATCTGCGCCCGTCGGGCCAAACCCCGCCCGCCGATCTGCCCCCGGCATGCCGGCCCATCTTTTTCTAGCAATGAAAGGAAGCCTTTGATGATCACCATTACCGCCATCCTGAACGCTATCGAAGCGCACGCTGAGCGCGCCATCGTCCCAGAGCTTCGCCTCATCAAGAAGGAGGTTGAGAAACTGCGCCCGTCCCTCTACCCGGATGACCAGGAGCACGCCGACGCCCTGCTGCTGAAGCTGGACCGCCTGCTGTCCGACCAGGTCGTAGTCGCCACCGAGGCTGGCGCCTTGGCGCAAGGATTCCAGGCAGTGGCGCAGGCGGCCTGAGCCGCAGCGACACCACCGGCCAGCTGACATTCGGCCTGCCGGAGATCCAACAACCCCGTGGGGCTCACGCCCGACGGGGTGGGGTTCCACGACATTTCGAAAGGAACCCGAGATGAACAAAGTGAGTATCAATGCGGCACAGCAGCGTTACGTGATCAATTGCGGCGAGGGCTATACCTGCCTCGGTTTCGCCAACGCCCGGGATCACGCCAACCAGATCGCCAGCAAGCTGGGCCGTGCCGACCTGGCGTTCACGGACGAGGACTACGCGACCCTCGCCGGCTACGATAAGTACCTGAAAGCCATCCAGGCCTGGAGCCAGTCGCCCCTGACGCGCACGACCTACTTCGATCCCGGCACGGATGCCAAGGCCACCAGGGTCCTGGAATCCTGCCGCACCCGCGAACGGAAGGTCCGCCTGATCCTGGGCGAGACGAGCACCGGCGAACCCTGGCTGGAAGAGCACGACGTCGTCGGCCGGATCGGCCGCTCGACGGGGAGTTTGAAGGTCCCCTTGCTGATCGAGTCCGGCGAGCATGGCGGCTGCGCCATTCTGTGCGCTTGCCTCCTTGCCATCGTGGATTGGGAATCGGCCGACTTCCTGTATCGCCATGCCGCCTACCGCGAAGCCGACTTGAGCATCAAGCCTTCGGGCGACGCCGACCGGTCCTGGGACGTTCTGCGGCGCGAAGAAGTCGTCGCCAGTTTCCGGGACATCGGCAAGGCCGGCGCCTACCTCGCCTTCATGCGCGGCGCGACGATCGAGCCGCGTGTCTTCCAGTGACTTCGAGGGCACTACCCAATGGAGCAATGCCTCCCCGGCAGAAACGCTGGGGAGGCGGTCGCCCGCAGAAAACCAACCGTGCTACGCCGCCAGGCGGCACTGGGCGTATTCGCGGTCGATGAGCCAATGCAGGAACTGGGTGTCCTTGGAGACGCCCCAGTAGTGCGCCTTGCATCGGGCGATGTAGGCGTCCAGGTCGTCGAGCGTGCGGATGTTCACCGGCTCGATGTCGGTGATCTTCCGGAAGCGCTCGACCTCCCGGCGTGTGAGTCGAATGTGCGAACCGAGGCGGATCATCGTCGTTCTACGTGAAGGGTTGAGCCTTTATCTTGATCAAATTTTTAAGACTTGTCGCGGGTTTTACGGCGATCACGCAAAAAATTTATGCAGTGCTAATAGACTGGCATCCAGGTCACACTGGCGTGCAAGTAGGCCCTTTTGACCAAGCTGGCGGCAGCTTTGCGCCGCAGAAAGCGATCGGCACGCCCTCATGGGGTACAGCCGGGATAAAGCAAAAACCCCCCCATGGACGTGCGTAACAAATTGAGTTGACGAGGTAATTTATTTACTCTCGGGGGCTTTCCGGCTCCTTCCCGGCTTTCTTTCAGCGTTCCCAGTAGGCTCCGTGGCACGAAGACGCTGCAGCTCTTCGGCAAGAGCGGTTGTCCTCCCTAACTCATGAGGGTTTTCTGGTGTATCAGCGCTTCCTGGCGGACCCGCAGCCGGCCAGCCGATGGGTGTTCCGGGCGGGGCGCAAGCCCTCGCGCCAAAATCCCGCGTGGCGTCCCTTTGCCGGCCCCTTGGCAACTACCAGCCAGCGCCAAGCCATGGTCATCCTCAATGCCATGTTCTCGTGGCTGGTGAACGCCGGTTACCTGGCCGGCAACCCGCTATCGCTATCCCGGCAGCGTAGCCGACGAGCCAAGCCGCGCGTGACCCGCTTCCTCGATGACGATCTCTGGCAGGCGGTCAAGGCGACAATCGCCGCCCCGCCGCGGGAGACCGACCGGGAACGGGAGCACTATGGCCGGGCGCGCTGGGTTTTTTCCCTGCCGTACGGGTGCGGACTGCGCATCTCCGAGATGGCAGACAATACGATGGGCGGCTTTTTCTGCCGCAAGGATGCCCGATGCGAAGATCGATGGTGGCTGGAAGTCGTCGGCAAGGGCGACAAGATCCGGATCATCCCCGTTACCAACGAGCTGTTGGCGGAATTGATCCATTATCGCCGGGGGTACGGATTGGCGCCGCTGCCCCTGCCCGGCGACACCATGCCGCTCGTCTTGACCATCGCCGGGAAACCGAAGCCGCTCACGCGCTCAGCGCTGCACGGCATCATCAAGCGGGTGTTCGGGCGGCCGAACGGCTGGCCCTGCGGGGCGAGGATATGGCGCACCAGGTCGAGCACTTGCGCCGCGCCTCGGCACACTGGCTGCGGCACACTGGCTGCGGCACACGGCAGGCTCCCGCATGGCAGATGCCCAGATGGACCTCCGCCATGTGCGGGATAACCTCGGGCACGAATCCCTTTCTACCACGTCGATCTACCTCCATTCCAGAGACGATGTCAGACACCAGGAAACCGAAGAGAAGCATCGACTGGATTGGTAATAGGCCTTTCCCGTTTTCTGTCTCATGGTTTTGGTCTTATTTTGATGGGTTGCCGCCACCTCTGGTACACTCGTCATCGTGAGAAAAGTATTCGTGATCTTCCTGGTGCTGATCCTGCCTTTCCAGCTCGCATGGGCCGGAGGGGGCGTTTATTGCCAGCACGAGGAAGGACAGGCCACCCGGCATTTCGGACATCACGAGCACAAGCACACGGCCCACGGCGATCAGGGCAAGAGCGATCCGGGCAAGCTCAACGCGAGTGCCGACAACGATTGCAGTTCACATCTGAATGGCGGGCAATGTTTCCTGAGCGCGCCCATCACGGCGGTACTCCCCAGGGGGCGGCCCTGTTCGACCTTCCCCCGCCCACTTATATTTCCCATATCCCCGACGGGCCTGAGCGCCCGAACATAGCTCTCGCTGCCTAAGCCCGGCGAGATACCCCCTTATTTTCTGCTGCTGATTTAGCCAGCTTCCCGGTCTCGCCGGATTTTTCCTGTCCAACAAGGAGAATTCGATGCGAGAACTGCGTTTGTCGTCTTCAAGGCGGCTGGGGATGACGGCCATCACTTTCAGCCCAATGGCCTGGCCGACGTTGGTTGAGCCGGCGACCCCAATTACCCTGGCCGCTACCCAGGCGGTGGCCGCCGTCAGCCCCATTGTACTCGCCGCCCTGGCCTTCGCCGGCCGCGCCTTCCTCACCGACGTGAACGAGGGCACCCTGACCATTAGCACCGCCACCTGGCCGGGGACCGGCGTGAAGGAATCCGACCGCGTAGGGCAGATGGTGGAGCAGATTCTCCTCTCCCACCCCGAGCTGGTGTCCACCCTCTACCTGCGCTTCAAGGCCATCGGCCGCGAAATCAATAGCCAACAGATCTTACGCCGGCGCACCACCGATGTAGTAGTCGAAGGCTGAGATGCAAACCACGAAAGGAAACATCATGAAACATTGCCTAATGACCGCCTTACTTGCCGCGGGCCTTTCCGGCTGCGCCACTGCTCCCGACTTGCCCCCGACTTCGTCCTCAATCCCCAAAGCCCCGAGGGGCTGGCCGTCGTATCGCTGACCGTGTCGGGCAAGCCGCTGGACAAGGTGTCCAGCCTAGAATTCCGGGTCAGGCCGCTCGCTCCTCACGGCGAGCAGGTGACGGAAGCGACCCCGCGCTTCAGATCGGCCAGGGAACATACAGAGTGGATGCAAAGCGAGCGTGGGCGCCGGGACGCCGACTGGGGCGTGGGGGTCAAGGTGCCGGGCGCTGCCGTGCCGCTCGACGTGATCGACCACGGGACGCCCATTGGACGCTTGACAACCATGCGCCTCCCAGCCGGACAGTATGAGTTCTACGCCTGGAGGCTGAGGGAGCCCGATCCGAAGGGGGGCGCCGAGGACAGCCGGAAGGATACTTTCAGCTATCCCTTCGTGGTGAAGGCCGCTCAGGCGACGTACATCGGCCGGCTCAACCTGCACCTGATCGACCGGGATAGCGAGAAGCTCACGGTGGAAAACCGGCGTGAGCAAGATTTCGCTGTGCTCAGGAAAAAGCTTCCGTCCGTCGGCGCTGGGCAGATCGCGGTCGACATCGGACGTATTCAGCCTTGAATTTCAGCCTGTCACCAGGAATGCGGCGCCCAACAGGAGGGGCGGCACCGCCGAGGCCACCGCCACCGCTGGTGTGTAGCCAGGGCATTGATGATGTCGGCCCGCTGGTCGAGGATTTCAGCGGCATTCTTGGCAAATTCCTCGGCCACCTTGAACGCGGCCTTGCCATAGAAGGCGGTGACGCCGAGGGAACTCCGAACCGCGGCCATGTGCCGGTGCAGGGTGTTCTTTCCGGAGTAGTCGACCTGGATTCGGGGACTGTAGCCCAGGGTTTCCCGGATGTGGCTGACGACCTCTGCGGGGATTTCAGCGAGGCCGAGGCGATGGCGGGCAGTCGGCGTCTTGGTTCGAAGCCACTCGATCTCGTCCTCGGAGACCGAGAACGTTGCTTTGAGGTCCGCCGGGCTGTCGGAGCGGACGAACCGCGGATAGGCGGTACGTTCGACAGACGCCATGAAGCCTCCCTGGAAGCTTGACGGCATAAGCATAACCCGAAGTTGCGGGCCTCCAGTTCCGGCGCCGCGATCAGGGCATCCGTGATGTGTTCGGAGACAAACCCCAATACGTCAATGCGTTACACAAGTCCGCGGTGAAATTTTGGCTTCATCCCGGCACATCCCCCTCATCACCAACGCCATTCGCAAGCCCGTCGAATTCCGGCCGCTTGAACGTTGCGTCCTCCGCATCCCCTTGAATCCACCCTACTGATGTTGGAAACTGACTGGGCATACCTGCATTCCATCGTGGAATGTAGTCCGGCCCCGAGCCGGCGTCGCAGTCGATACCTGCCTCATTCATCGTGCCGACCCAGGTCCGCACATTCATCCCAAGCGGGGACCTCGTCCCCTTTGGGATCGGCGTTCCCGCTTTTCTTGTTACATCGAGGAGAACGCCATGAATCTTTCTGCCTTGTCCCGCGCCGATCTGATCCGCGAATTACTCTCACCCCTGGTTTGCGCCTCGGGTACCAACCCATTGCACGTCAGCGAAGCCGTGGCGCAAATGGGCATGCTCGGCACCACCGATACCGTTCTCGCCCATCGCTTGGGCATTGCCCGCGAACTGCTGCTGCGCGATCTGCGTGAGCAGATGCGCAGCGGCCCGCTGATGAACTCGCCGCAAGTCCTGCGCGATTGGCTGCGGCTGTATTGCGCTGGGCTCGAGCACGAGGTGTTCCTGGCGCTCTACCTGGACGCCCAGCATCGCCTGATCGAAGTCGAGGAGTTGTTCCGGGGGACATTGACCCAGACTTCCGTCTATCCTCGGGAACTGGTCAAGGGGGCGCTCGCCCGTAACGCCGCCGCGCTGGCCGTTGCGCACAACCATCCCTCGGGGAAGCCGCGCCCTCGCGGGCCGATGAACTGCTGACACAGAACCTGAAGCATGCGCTGAGCCTGGTGGATGTGCGGGTGATCGACCATTTCGTCGTCGCTGGCGACACGGTGGTGTCGTTTGCCGAATGTGGACTGGTGTAACGCCATGCGCCGCCGGCCAACCGCGTGGCGTCCGATGCTCAAAGGCATGCCTGCCTCATCGGGTCGGGCTGCCTTTTCTGTCGCGTGAGGAAATCATCATGTCGACGAGAATCCCGCCCCAATGTCCTGTCTGCGCGGGCGACGGCGTGCCGCTGGGTACGCTGGGCCGCCTGCGCTGGTTCCGTTATCGCGACTGCGGCATGAACTTCAGTCGTCAGACTGGCGCCCCAAGACCAAGTCGACGTCTCATCAAGATGAAGAAGAACCGCATGGAAAAACCGGCTGTGGCAAGCTTGCAAGCGCAGGCTGAACCCCTGGCTTCGTTATCGATCTCGCATCTGAGTTCAAGCACCCGCCTGAAACTGGCCGATGACGAGTTGTCGGTCAACGCCTACCCGACCGACTGCGGCGGCTTCATCTATGTCGGGGCACCACGCTACCGGATTCCGGCGGAAGCCGACTTGGCGGCGATCTTCGAGGTTGCCGAGCAGGCCGGCATCGTCTGGCTGAAGTTCGATAGCGAGGCGGCCGTGATCGACCTCCTACCGGTTTACGACCAGTCCGCGCCCGGCGCATAAGGTGGTTGTAAACAGACCGAAATTAGATTAACGCGCCGCCGTGATGGAAGACATGATCACGGCGGCGCCCGGCATCCCAGATGCATATGAATACTCGGACAGTGCGACTCAATGGCGATATCTCGCCAATTCACCAAGCAAGATCGTCACCCCTTGTAACAAACCGGCGGTCGATCAGGGGGCAACGAGATCATCGCACCACCCCAGCCAGAGAGTCTTCCAGGTAGGCCGTGATGATGACGCGCCGGAAGTCGAAACTGTGCGCATCCTCTTCTTCCGTTAATGCCCGATCGAATCCTTCGGGATCAAAATTCCGACACACCTCCAGATAACAACGGAAGTTCGGGTCAGTCTTATAGGATTCCCACACTGATTGGTCACAGGCTGACATGATTTCGCCTTTAAAGAAAGGGATTGAAATACCTAATCGCGGCGACTGGCCACCGAGGATCTCTCTGGAATTTCCGGCGCAGCGTCGTGGTCGAAGCCCGCCTAGTACGTCCATCCTCGTCGACGATCATCACCTTTTCCCGGTCAACGTTTGGATACCATCCTGACCCAGCGGCCCTGGGCTCATTCACTTCATTTTGGCAACACACCGGATTTCTCCGGCGTTATCTCCGCCAGCCATTGATCCAGTACCGCGTCATAGTTCCTCCGATGGTTGTCGAGGGAAGTACCAAAGAGTCGTTGAAACCGGAACACCAATTCCTTTAGCGCGTGCTTCTGGAGATTCAACACGATCGCCAGGAGTTCGGACGACAGTTCGGCGTGATCCTCCTTGTGCCGATCGATATGGTTTCGCAACAGCGGATCTGCCGTAAATGACCTCATCAATTCTTCTTCATGGTAGAAGCGCTCGGTGAGGAAGATCAGCGCATCGCTAAGGATTTTGTCGAACGCAGCCGAATCGGTTGCCGGACAGGTCGCGAAACCACACCCCCTGTCCAATCCCTGCTTCTCGAGCAAAGCCTTGGCACGCCTCAGGAGTCGATCGAGCTCCTTGAATTGGAGTTTTGGTTCACCGATAACAGCCAATCGATCAGTCCTTTAATCAGCAGGCAACAGTTCGGCTTCAGGTAGAGATGCAACATCGGAAGCGGCTGCCATCAATAAGCACATGGAATTTTTGTAGATTATAATCCGTGGATTAAAGGTCTCGCCACCCCCAAGCTGGGGGCGTGGACGATAAAGATTTCAACAAGCTGTGCCTTCAGTTGGCAGGGCAAATCAAGGCTGCCCGACAACAGGCCAAACTCTCCCAGGAGTCACTTGCGCTCGCTGCGGAAGTTGACCGGACCTACGTGTCGCAATTGGAGCGGGGGATCGCGAATCCCTCCTTGTTGATTCTCTATCGACTCGCCAAGACGCTGGGTCTTGAGTTGAAAATATCCTTCATCTCGGAGCCCGAGGGTGGCTCGCCCTCGTAAGGCACAACTAACAACTTTAGTGGTTACCGTTGTCCGTATTTTCAAGGGGCGCGCCAAGGGCTGGAGCATTCCTGTCGAGAGCCCCCCTTGCCGAGGAACATCTGCCACAAGGCATGGGACCCGCCGCGCAGACCTCCAGATCAATCACCGCATCCGCCATAGCAGTCAGTTCCGGCGTCTGCGACACAAAGAACTCCCTCTGGTAGCCGCCCAGGCGCAGCACCTCCCGCTTCATCGCCATGAACATGCGCTTGCGCTCGGGGTCCAGAGGACCATCGGCCTCGTCCGAGAACAGCGCACCGTAGCGCCGCCCCGTGTGCTGGGCGAGGTACAGCGCCACCGCCCGGATCAGGCACTCGTTGATCCAGACCCGTTCGCCACCGCTCATCAGACTGACGCTCTTGCTCTCGCCCGACTCGCCGTCGTGCACCAGGATGTCGAATCCTTCCTTCTGCTCGCCCTTGCCGGTCTCCACCAGCGTCTGGAGGGAGACGGTGAAACGAGGGCCGTAGCAGGCCAGCAGGAGATCATTCGCCAGGCCCGCCAAGGCCGGACCGGCATCGTCGATGGCCAGCGCAATCAGGCCGTCGTTGCTCATGCACTTGGCGAACAGGTTCCAGTTGGCCAACTCGGTTTCGACCTTAGCGATGCGGTTGGTGACTCGGGCTTGGCGACCGGCCAGGGCGGTTGCCTGCTGCACGAGAGCGCCCAGGGCTTCGGCGTCCCGCACCGCGGCCAGGTGATCCTGCTCGGCGGAAGTGACCGACTGCGCCGCCTGGTCCATTGCGTTCCGCGCATCGATCAGGCGCTGCTCGTCGTAAGGGGTCGGCAAGGCCGCCAGCGCCTGCTTGAGCCGATCCAGGGTGGCACGGTAGTGCGTGGCCTGCTGCTCGTGCTGGGTGGCTATGGTCTGCCGTGCTGCATTGATCTGTCGGCGCTCGGCCGCCTCCTCGGGCGTCTCCACCTGCTGCTGACCGGCAGCGGCATCCGCTCCCTGTGCGGCCGGCAGTTCTGTCAATTCCTGCTCGAGCCCGGCCAGTGTGCTCCGCGCCCGCACCATTTCGCCTGCCTGGGCCGCCAGCAGCGCAAACCGCGAGGCCCGCGCCCGGGCCAGCTCGGCCAGGTGCTCGGCCCTGGCCAATGCCTGAGGCGCACCCGCGAGTTCCTCATGCTGCCTGCACAAGGCGTCCAGTTCCTGCTGTGTCGCCGTCTTCTCGGCCCCCAGCCGCCGGATCGTCCCCTGGGCGCTGGGCATCAGGGCCTTGGCATCTCGCGCATCGCCCAGGAGCTGGCATTGCCCCTGCAGGTCGGTGCCGGCACACGGCACCTCGCCAGTGAGACCGAAGCGCCGCATCAGTTCCTCAGCCTTGAGCGCCGCTTGACCGGCCTCGCGTTCGATTCCGGACAACTTCTGCTGGACCATACCCTTCGCCGCTTGGCACTGCGTCAGGCGTTGGACCTGTTGGCGCCATGCCCCGACCTGCGCCGAACGCAGCGACAATACCCGCTCGGCCATGGGCAGACGGCACTCGGCATGCCGCACGGCTTGCACACCCGCCAACACCGCGAGGCATTGTCGACGCCGGTTGTGCAACGCTTGCCGGCGGTTGCACTCCTGGGCGAGGCGCTGTGCAATACGCTGATCCAGCCGTTCCAGCCGCTGAACCTCGCCCCGGTCTTGGGATTTCAACATGTCGATGGCCTGGGTGCCGGCCTGGATCACGGCCTGGCATTCGCCCTGAAGTTGCCCCCGGCGTGCCTCCACACCTCGCGACTGCTCGCGTTCGGCCATCAGTTGCGCGTGCCGGGTTCGCGCCGACTCTTGCGCGGCTTGGGCCGCTTGGCGCCCCGCAAGGCACTGCGCGACGCGGGCTGGCGCGCCGTCGAGCCGGCGCTGCTCGGCCTCGATACGCTGCGCTTCCGCATCCAGTCCCGCCTGTTCCTGCCGGATCGCCGCCAGGCCCGCCTTGAGCAGGCGGGCCGTTTCGCTCGCCTTCTGGCCCAGCACCCGGATTTCTTCCTGTCCGAGCAAGTCAGCCAGCAAGGTCTTGATCTCGGCATTACGGTAGGTGCTCAGTTGCCGCTTGCCCTGGGCCGAGAACACCGAGGTGAAGAAGGTATCGGCGCTGCCGCAGATGGCTTCGACGCAGCGCGTATAGGTGTCCACCTTGCCATCGGACACAGTGCCATCGTCCAGCACCACAGCCTTCCATGCGCCGTCGTCCGCGAGCCGAAGCAGGAAGGCTTCGGTCCTGCGCCGGCCGTTCACGCGGATCACCACCTGCGAGCGATAACGGTGACCGTCGTGGGCCCAGATCAGGTCTTTCTCGTTCTCAGGTAGACTGACGTGGTCGTAGTAGGAGAACCCACCCGGCCCCGCCGCGCCGGCACGTGAGGGCATCGTGAGGTACGGGTGCATGTTGTCCATCACGGTGCTCTTGCCGCGCCCGTTGGCGCCGGCGATGGCGACCAGTTCGGCGCCATCGGCCAGTCGCTCGAAGTCGAGGGTGAGGACATCGCGTCCCAGGCCATCGCGAATGCCGCGAAAGCCCTTGAGAGTGAGTGAAAGCGGTTGCATGGTGGTACTCCAGCGGGATGACCAGGTCAGTCTCCCGCACGAAAAAGGGTGTGCAAGTCCGTCCCCAAGGGACCGGCCCCGGCCAGGTCAAAACAGCAGCGCGGGCTCAAGATCGGCCCTCGGGGGCGACAGGGTGACAGCGGTGTCGATGCATTCCCCGCCATCAGGGACTTCCTGCCCACGCAGCACAAGCTCGGCGATGGCATCCGGTTCCTGGCTCGACAGCGACTGGAGGCACTCGAGCAAGGGCTCCGCCCGCACCTCGGTCACCCGCGCCCAGACGCGCACTTTGTCCGCCAGATTCGCCAGGTGCGAAATCCCCGCCGCCCGCGTGCGCACCACGGGCACGATGCGTCCCTCCAGCTTGGTTTCCGCCGCCCCGTCCAGTAGCCGCTCGATCGCCGCGCGGTCGACCTGGTGGCGGTCTTCATCAGCGACGGTCCAGCGCACGCGCACGAACGCGCCGGCGATGTCCTGCTGGGTGACGGCTGTGCGCAGGGCGTCGAGATCGGGTTTGCCTTCGAACACGATATCGACGGTCCGACGCGCGGGCGTGGGCTCCAGAGTGAAGCGCGCCTGGTCGGCGTCGACCTCCCACAACAAGAACCCCTTTTCCCCTTCCTCACCGTAGTGAAAACGACCGATCGAGCCGGGATAGGCGATGCATTGCCGCCCTACCCTGATTTCCTGTTCCCATGCCTGATGCCGGTGGATGTGCCCGAGCATGAAGGCCTGCGTCTCGGCGCTGAACAGGGCACCGGTAGTGAACTCATGATCGAAGCCGGCCATCGGCACGCCATGTTCGCTCACGCAGCCGAACACCGTACCGTGCGACACGCCGATTGTCGGCACGCCCTGCCGACGGGCCGCGCGATGGGTCGGTGCGTAGCCGCGCAACAAGAGGGCCAGATGCTCCCCCACGGCCTGGGCCGCTTCGGCCGCACCGACCGTTGCGGCCACCACCGCCTTGTTCACCGTGGGGATGCAGGAAAACAGGGCACGAGCACCGGCCGGCACCCCATCGAAGCACCAACTCGTTGAAGAAAGCCACTCGCCGTGGGCCGTGAGCGCAACTTGCGCGATGCGATCAGCGACATGCACCGGATGCCGTCCACCCAGCAGCCGGAAGATTGCCAGGGTGCCAGGGGGTTCGTGCGAGAACGTCCCCTGCAGCATCAGCACCGGGCAATGGTCGGCCAGTCGCCGCACCTGGGCGACCAGCCGTTCGGCGGCCGGGGCGTGCAAGTCGAGGCCATGGTCGGTGGCGTCGCCCGAGATAACCGCCGCCTCGGCACCCAACGCGATGGCCCGGTCGAGGGCGGCGCCGAAGCAACGGTCGGCTTCCGCCAGGTTCTTGGTGCCGTAGTGCAGGTCGGAGAAGTGCGCGATGCGGATCATGCCGTCCTCCCCCGAGAAGCCAGTTGCATCTCGCTCTCGATCTTGTCGAGATAGCCCTGCGGATCGTTGCCGTAGCGTTCCAGTTCATTCCAGGCCCGGGCCCGGCCGTGCGGGTTGATCTTCCAGCCCCGTCCCCAGCGCCGGTCGGCGTAGGCCTGGTACCGTTCCGGCGCGATCCCGTAGGCCTGCGCGCGCGCCATCAGTTGCTCGAAGCTGGGACGGCCGTCGCGCAACGGCGGCTCCTCGACGGTCGCCTCGTTGGTCGCCGCCACAGCCTGGATGTCGGCCGCCTCCAGCCGCAGCGGTTCGGCGCTCACCGCAGCCGAGCTCCCCTGAAGCACCTGCGTCGCCAGTTGCGCCTGCACCAGGGCCGTCTCGGTGTCGTCGTTGTCGCGCAGCAACGCCGTCACATCTACCGGCGCCTCCAGATCGATGATCCACTGCGGCACGCGCACCGCCCTCCCCTGCTCGTCGATGTGGGCCACCTCCATCAGTTTTTTCGTGAGGTAGAAAGGCGTGCGTTGCCGGTCGAGGAAACCCGAGATACGTCCGCCGCGCAGGAAGGCCACGGTCTCGAACTTCTGGATCGCGGCGTTCATCGCATAGAAGCTGTTGGTATGCAGTTCGAAGGCGCTGATCGACCGGATGCCGGGGATGAAGAACAGGAAGCGGCCGGTGAGGTTGCACTGGCGCTGCTGATACTCGCAGCAGGCCTCGGGTTCGCAAAGGCCGCCGTTGTCTTCGCGGATCATGGTCTTGCGCCCCCGAAGAGGCGAATGGTGCGCCGGCCCGTCTCGTCGACCGGCACCGGGGCATGGCACATGCAGTGGCGCACCCGGCCATCGGCCGAGTATTGCGACCAGTAGTGCTTTTCGTGCGCACCCCAGGCCGCCAACTCGTGCGGCATCACGGTCTGCCAGTAGTCGGAGGGGAACACTACCGGGAACCGGTACAGGCGCCGGCCTTCGCCCCGGTCCTCGCCATAGGCTTCCAGAATATCCCGGGCGATATCGTGATTGGGAAAGTCCTGGGCCCGCACGGTGAACCACGGGACGTTGCGTGGCACCAGCGGCGTCTTGAGGTTAGGCAAGGCTTCGGCGATGGCACGCTCGATCTGTTCGAAGGACTGGCCCGCGGCCACGCCCTGGTCGTAGATCGCCTTGGCACGGGGCTCTCCGGCGGCCTTCTTGGTGAGCACCTTGATGCCGGCGCGGATCTTGCCGCCGGTAGGAATGCGGGCGGGGCCTTGCCCCAGCAGGGTCGGCGCAGCGGTTACGCCGCCCTGCACGGCGACAACGGGATGGGCGTTGGGGTGGGCCATGATGGCGCTTCTCCATGAACATCGGGACATTCCGACAATTCATGCTCTCGCGACTTTCCCGCGCATCAACCCCTGCGGAAACACCTACGGCTGATTCACTCCGGTTGGGCAAAAGCCGCCTCAGGTAAAATATCGGCATGACCCGCTCCGAACTCATCCTCCTGCTCGCTGAGCGCTTTCCGCAACTCGTGCAGAAGGATGCCGAGATGGCGGTGGCGGAGATTCTCGGGGCCATCCATGCCGCGTTGGTTAACGGTGACCGCGTTGAAATTCGCGGATTCGGCAGTTTCCACCTGAATTACCGTTCTTCCCGCCAGGCTCGCAATCCGAAAACAGGTGAGCCGGTCACGGTATCGGCGAAATGGGTTCCCACCTTCAAGGCCGGGAAGGAACTGCGTGAGCGGGTGATGGTGCCTGTTTGCAATGAAGCCCTTAAGGGCTCGCCTTTCGTCACCTAGCGCCAATTTCCTGGCTTGCCAGTCGCCCGCTTCCCCCAGTCGGAGAACGATAAGTCAGCAATCTCAGCGCATTGATCACCACGACAAGCGTCGATCCCTCGTGAATGAGCACAGCTACACCGATGCCGGCCCAGCCGAACAGCGTAGCCGGGATCAGGAGGGCCACCACTCCGAGCGAGATGAACAGGTTCTGGCGGATCGCCCTGCGCGCGGCACGGCTCAGGGCGACGGCGAAGGGCAGCTTGTCGAGTTCGTCGCCCATCAGGGCGATGTCCGCCGTTTCCAACGCCACGTCGCTCCCGGCTCCCCCCATGGCGATGCCCACCGTGGCGCGGGCCAGCGCGGGGCATCGTTGACCCCGTCGCCCACCATGGCCACCTGGCCGTGCTGTGCGACGAGTTCAGCCACGGCGGTGACTTTGTCTTCGGGCAGCAGGCTGGCCCGTACGTCGCTCAAGCCCACGTCTTGCGCCACCGCACGCGCCACGCGCTCGTTGTCGCCGGTCAGCATGACCATCTCGACGATACCCAGCGCGTGCAGACGCTCCAGGATCTCGCGCACGCCGGCGCGCGGGGTGTCCATGAGCCCGAGGATGCCGGCAAAGCGTCCGTCCGCCCGTACCAGCATGGTGGTGCGGCCGAGCGCCTCCAACTCATCGACCCGCCCGGCCAACCACGCGTCCACCTCGCTGCCGAAGAGCTTGCGGTTGCCGACCTCGACGCGCCGGCCGCCAAGGGTCGCGCGGATCCCCTGTCCTGTCACCGCCTCAGCCTCCGCGGCCTCTTCCCAGCGCAGGCCACGCTTGCGGGCGGCCTCGACGATCGTCCGCGCCAAGGGGTGGCCGCTGCGGCTCTCCACCGCCGCCGCCAGCGCGAGGAGCTCCTTCTCGGTTACGTCACCGAGGGCCACGATGTCGGTCAGCCGCGGCCGCCCAGTCGTGATCGTGCCGGTCTTGTCGAAAGCGATGGCGGTGAGCCGACCGAGGTTCTCCAGATGTGCACCGCCCTTGATCAGTACACCGGCGCGGGCGGCGCGGGCAATGCCGGACAGCACTGCCGACGGGGTGGCGATGGCCAGCGCGCAGGGTGAGGCAGCCACCAGCACCGCCATGGCACGGTAGAAGGATTCCGCAAAAGGAAAGCCGAACAGCGGCGGCAGGACGATGAGCAAGGCGGCGCCCACCAGCACGACGGGCACGAAAATTCGCTCGAAGCGGTCGGTAAAGCGCTGCGTGGGCGATTTCTGCGTCTGCGCCTCGGCCACCATCTCCACCATGCGCGCCAACGTACTCTCTCGCGCCAGCCTCGTCACCTCGACGACCAGCGCGCCCTCGCCATTGATCGTGGCGGCAAACACCTTGTCGCCGGGCTGTTTGTCCACCGGTATGGACTCGCCGGTAACCGGCGCCTGATCCACTGCCGAGTTGCCAGACGCCACTTGGCCGTCGGCCGGGATACGCTGGCCGGGCTTGATGATCACCCGGTCGCCTCGCTGCAGTTCCTCCACCCGGACTTCGATCTCCACGCCATCCCGCTGCACGATGGCGGTCTTGGGTGCCAGTTCCGCCAAGGCCTCGATGGCCTTGCGGGCACGGTCCATGGCCATGTGCTCCAGCGCATGCCCGAGGCTAAACAGGAACAGCAGCAGCGCTCCCTCTTCCCAGGCACCGAGCGCCGCCGCGCCGGCCGCCGCGACGATCATCAGGGTATCGATATCGAAGCGGCCGCTCGTCACACTCTGCCAGGCGTCACGCAGGGTGTAGAAACCACCCGCCGCATAGGCGCCCAGCAACAGGCCGAGCGCCACATTACGCGGCGCACTGGAAAGGCCGGTCAGCCAACCGGCCAGCAGCAGCAAGCCGGCAACGCCGCTGATAACCAGCTCACGATGTTCGGCGAACCATCCGGCTTCGTGGCCTTCTTCCAGCACGCTATAGCCCAGGGCCTGGATGCGCTGGATGATCACTCGGCGCTCGACTTTTTCACTGTCGAATTCCAGGCGCAGGCGTTCGGCTGCGTAGCTCACCGAAGCCTCCAGCACGCCGTCGATTCGTTGCAGGGCATGCTCAATCACGGTGGCACAGGTCGTGCAATCCATACCGTCGATGCGCAGACTCTCGTGACGATAGCGAGTGCCGATTTTCGCCCCGGCGGCCTGAGCCAGTTCGCGTACCCGGCTCACACTGAACCGCTGTGGATCGTAATGCAGGCAAAGGCGGGAGCTGCCATTTTCACGGGTCACGTGCGCCTGCTCCATTCCCCCTGCCTGCAGCAGTTCGCTCAGCCGTCCCACGCAGGCATCCCGCTCATCGGGGATGTCCGGCAAGATCAGGGATAAGTCCAGTTTCAGTTTTTCGGACATGCGGTCGCTCCTTGGAACTAATTTATTTCAGCGGGGTACGTGCTGCATTACTGTTGTGTTTTGCCGTACTCGCGGCAAAACCTGATGCTCGCCGGCAGCTTCGCGCCGCAACCGGAACATTTACTACCCGATAGAGAAGCACCTCATTGCAGACAGAAGTGTGCTTCGACCGCATTGGCGCCGCCGCATTTGGGGCAAGGAGTACCGTCGCAGCCACCACGCCATGTTTGGGGCTGCCGTGATGGCCACCCATCAAATTGCCCAACATCCACTTAAGGAATCCCATGATTTACTCCTTGAGCGATGACAAAAATGCGCATGCCACTTGACTGCATGTGTTTACTCGGGGTGGTCTTGTTTACCATTTTTTTCCCTAAGCCGCTTCCAGCCGGGTAGGTGGTGAAGCGCGAGGGTGGCAAGAATCAGTCCTCCTGTGACAATCGCCAGCACATACATGCCGAAAGCGCTGGCCATACCGACTGCCGCGGTCGCCCAGAGCGTTGCTGCTGTCGTTAGTCCTGCCACGCCCCCCTTATCCTGAAAAATGACGCCTGCTCCGATAAAGCCTATGCCGGTGACGATTTGTGCCGCAATACGGGTTGGATCACCGCCGACATGGACTGAGATCAGGCTGAATGCACACGAGCCCATAGAAATTGCCATGAATGTTCGAATGCCCGCATCGCTGGCATGACGCTCTCTTTCCAAACCAATCAAGCCGCCGATCACTGCAGCAAGAATCATTCGGGAGGTATAAAGAAGTTCAGTTTCGATATCCATCTCTTCGTTTATCTCCTCATTTCTTTCAATCAGCCACAAGGGCGAGTGCAGTGGCACGCTTTGCCCAAATCGGAAAGCGACTGATGCGCCGAAAAAATCGTCACAGTCCTTCCGGCAACCACTACGCGTTTGCCGGCGAAGCCAGGAAATCCGCGTACCCCATCAGCATCTACGCCTGCTTCGAATCGTTGCGTTTAGACAAGTAGTCATATTGGAATCGACCAAGAAACGCCATGCTTTTTCCCCACAAGCAACACCAGCAGTCGCAGTCATATCAGCGGTTCACAATTCCCTGACCTCCACGTCCGTGGTTTCTGTGGCTAGTCGCACCGTTTTCACGAATTTAAGCGCGAAGCGACGGCTCCCCTTGGTGTAGACGTGAGTCTCTTCAGCAGTGGAGGCGGAGGTTACTTCTTTGCTGAATCCCTGCTTCGCCATCTCGCGGGCGTAAAATACGATGACTTCGGCGAAACCGCTCTCGCCCTTATAGGCCACACTTTTTTTCTGCTCTTGGACACCGAAGGCGACTCGCACCATGCCGGGAAAACGCGGGATACCCTCGATATCCTCACCACCCACGTCCTTCTTGGGCAAGGCTGCATCTGACACCCACTCTTCAATCCTGCGCGCAAGTTCGGGGGTCGATTCCGCAATTCGCTCCTTGAGCCCGGGCAACACTTCCTCGGTCTTTTTCATGGACTGTGCGGCGATTTGCTTTCCATCAGTCAGCCACAGGGGAAGCCTGTCAGTGACGAATCCAATGCCGGCGACTCCCCCCCAGACGAGGAGCGCAAGTAAAATTACCAAACTCAGCCCAGCGATCCAGAGCCACCTTCTCATACCCAACCCTCAGTTGAACTTGTGTCTTCGAACGACATGTCAATGGTTTTTACGACGTCGCATTTGATCATTTTTGACCCTTCTATTCGCCAAATAAAAGCCAGCGTTATTGTTGCGGTTTACCGCACTGGGCGCAAAATCTGGCTCCCGTCGGCAGTTCCGTCGCGCAACCAGAACATGTACTGGGTGAAAGGGAATTACCGCATTTTTGGCAGAAGCGTGCTTCCGCCACGTTGGCGCTGCCGCACTTGGGGCAGGAGTTGCCGGAATTCCTGCCGTCTTGGCCGTTTTGCGGATATCCCTGATATTCGCCGTAGCCGCCATGCTTTGAGCCGCCATGATGACCGCCGGAGTGGCCACCGAGTCTGCCGCCCATCAAATTGCCCAGCATCCGTTCAAAAAATCCCATGATTCACTCCTTTGTATTTGATTTGACGACGACACTTTGTTTCATGCTCCACTTTTGCCCAAACGATGCAAATTTCTGGCTACCGGATGATTACGACTTTCTTGACCTTCCGATCGTTCAGCGCCAGACGAGTCGACATGAAGACAGGAGTCTCAACAGGCTTTGAAATAACCCTAGTCATCTCAAGTTATTCAGCAAATCCAACATCTCCTTCTTACCAACCTGATCTATGGAGAATTGGTACATCAGTGCGTTCTCGGCAAGTTTGGTCCTCTCCACATCCATATCAACGGTATTGCCATCAATGCTGGCCTGGAGCGGAACATGATATTTCAGGGGGATATTGGGAGATTGGGTCGGTGTCGGAGTGGATAGATGCTCCTCAGCGGTTGTCGATAACTTCACCGATCCAACGTGTGCCGCAGTTCGCGCACTATGCAATGCCGCCTGAAAATCTATATCGACCGCCTTATAGCCGGGTGTATCCGCATTGGCGATATTCGATGCCAAGAGTTGCTGGCGATAGACTCTCAGCCCTAGCGCCACCTCATGCAAGTTTTCGTCCCACTCTTTCTGAGGCTGGCCCTCTAAGGGAATATGCTTAGCCACTTTGGCCGACGATGAGGAATTGGCTGCTGTGCTCACCTCTTTGGAATGGGGCGCATTGGCCAACGCAACCCGATAAGCGTCAGGGAAAGTTTGCGCGGCTCCCTGCGCAGCATATTTTTTCCCGTCCGTCCCGTTGAGACCGTCAAGGGGTACGTTACCAATTCCATTTATCGGACTCATGATCGATCTCCTTTAAATTGAACGGGGCTATTTCTGGCCGGCAATCCATCAACGTCCTGATGGTGAAGTCCATCGTATGTCCCCCGTACTTGCATCAAGCTAATCTGTGCATTTTTGACATGCCCCCTCGCCCACAAGCCAGGGGGCTCCGGTCAGGCTTGCTTCACCTTGGGCTTGCCGCTGGCATCGTCGCCTTGGTCTTCCTCTTCCTCCTTGCGGTGAGCCAGCCGATACAGGATCGGCAGGACCAGCAGGGTCAGCGCCGTCGATGACAAGATGCCGCCGATGACAACGGTGGCCAGCGGGCGCTGCACCTCGGCGCCGGTGCCGGTGGCGATGGCCATCGGAATGAAGCCGAGCGAAGCGACGAGCGCGGTCATCAGCACCGGGCGCAGACGCGTCAGCGCACCTTCGTGAATCGCCGCATCCAGCGACCGGCCTTCCTCGCGCAGTGAACGGATGTAGGCGATCATCACCAGACCGTTGAGTACCGCCACGCCGGACAGTGCGATAAAGCCGACCCCCGCCGAAATGGACAGCGGGATATCGCGCAGCCAGAGCGCCAGAATGCCGCCGGTCAGGGCAAACGGTACGCCGGTGAACACCAGCAGCCCGTCCTTGACGTTGTTGAACATCGCGAACAGCAGCATGAAGACCAGCAACAGCGCCACCGGAACGACGATCTGCAGGCGTTTTGTCGCCGACTGCAACTGTTCGAAGGTGCCGCCCCAGGTCGTCCAGTAGCCGGTCGGCACCTTGACCCGCTGTTGAATCTTCTGTTCGGCCTCGGCGACAAAAGACCCGATATCCCGTCCGCGGACATTGGCCGTGACGACGACCCGCCGCTTGCCGTTCTCGCGGCTGATCTGGTTCGGTCCTGGCGCGACCTCAAAGCTCGCCACGTCGCCCAGTTGCAGATAGGAACGGCGGGTTTGCCCACCCGCTTCGTCCATGGGCAAATGGATGGGTAACTGTTTCATGGCCTCCGTATCACTGCGTAGCCGTTCGGGCAGACGGACGATGATGTCGAAGCGCCGGTCGCCCTGAAACAGCACGCCGGCTTCCCGGCCGCCCACGGCGATGGCGATCGCTTCCTGGACGTCGCCGACATTCACTCCGAGACGCGCGGTCTTCTCGCGGTCGATATGAATGGTCATCATCGGCAAGCCCGTGGTTTGCTCGACCTTGACGTCGGCGGCGCCGGGCACTTTCTCCAGCACTTCCGCAATTTCTCCGGCAGTGCTGTTCATCGTCTCCATGTCGTCGCCGAACACTTTGACCGCGACATCGCTGCGCACGCCGGAAAGCAGCTCGTTGAAGCGCATCTGGATCGGCTGGGTGAACTCGTAGTTGTTGCCGGGCACCTTGGCCACCGCGGCCTGGATGGCATTGACCAGATCGATTTTGTCGCGGCTGGGATCAGGCCATGCCGATTGCGGCTTCAACATGACGAAGTTGTCGGCAACATTGGGCGGCATCGGGTCGGTCGCGATCTCGGCCGTACCGAGTTTGGCAAATATCCGCTCGACCTCTGGAAACTGCTTGATGGTCCGTTCCAGTTCAGTTTGCATCTCGATCGCCTGCGTCAGACTGGTGCCGGGAATGCGCAAGGCATGCAGCGCGATGTCGCCTTCGTTGAGGCTCGGTACGAATTCGCTGCCCATACGGGTGGCCAGCAAGGCGGAGAGAATGACGGCGACTGCCGCGACGGTCAGAACCAGGGGCTTGTTGAGCATCACCCGATCGAGCATCGGCGCGTAACCGTGCTTGGCCCACAGCATCAGGCGGTTTTCCTTTTCGCTGACCTTCTCGCCGATCAGCAGCGCCACGGCGGCGGGGATAAAGGTGACCGACAGGATCATGGCGCCCAGCAAGGCGGCGACCACGGTGAACGCCATCGGGTGGAACATTTTCCCCTCGACGCCGGTGAGCGCGAAGATCGGCAAGTACACCACCATGATAATGAGCTGACCGAAGAGCAGCGGACGGCGCGACTCCTTGGCCGCCGAGAACACTTCATGAAACCGTTCGTTGCGCGTCAACGGCCGCCCAGCCACGGTTTGCGCATGGGCCAGCCGGCGCACGCAGTTCTCCACGATCACCACGGCACCATCAATGATGATGCCGAAGTCGAGCGCTCCCAGGCTCATCAGATTGGCGCTGACCTTGTTGCTGACCATGCCGGTGAAGGTGAACAGCATGGCGAGCGGAATGACCAGGGCGGTGATGATCGCCGCCCGGATGTTGCCGAGAAACAGGAACAGAATCGCCACCACCAGCAGGGCACCCTCGATCAGATTTTTTTTGACCGTGTCGATCGCCTTGTCCACCAGGATCGTCCGGTCATAAACGGTCTGGGCCACCACGCCTGGCGGCAGCGTGCGGTTGACCTCTTCCAGCCGTTTGGCGACGGCTTGGGAGACTGTGCGACTGTTTTCGCCGATCAGCATGAATACCGTGCCGAGCACCACCTCGCGACCGTTCTCGGTCGCCGCACCGGTGCGCAGTTCCTTGCCGATACCGACTTCGGCCACATCCCGGATACGGATCGGAACGCCTTGGCGACTGCTGACGACGATGTTGCCGATATCGGCGATGTCGGTCACCTGACCTGGGGCGCGGATCAGATACTGCTCGCCGCGCTTTTCGATGTAACCGGCACCGACGTTGGTATTGTTGCGCTCGATCGCGGCAACCAGATCCGGCATGGCCAGGCCATAGGAAACCAGTTTGTCGGGCAAGGGGGCGACCTGGAACTCCTTGGCGTAGCCGCCGATGGTGTTGATTTCGGTGACGCCCGGCACATTGCGCAGTTGCGGCTTGATGATCCAGTCCTGGATCTCGCGCAAATCGGTCGGCGTGTAAGGGGTGCCATCGGCCTTGAGCGCGCCTTCGCTCGCCTCGACCGTCCACATGAAGATTTCCCCGAGACCGGTAGAGATCGGTCCCATGCCGGGCTCAGTGCCGGCCGGCAGTTTGCCTCTGGCCTGCTGTATGCGTTCATTGACGAGTTGGCGCGCGAAATAGATATCGGTGCCGTCCTCGAAGATGACCGTCACCTGCGACAGGCCGTAGCGCGACAGCGAACGGGTCTGTTGCAGACCGGGCAAGCCGGCCATGACGGTTTCAATCGGGTAGGTAATGCGCTGCTCGGCTTCAAGCGGCGAATAACCGGGTGCTGCCGTGTTGATCTGGACCTGCACGTTGGTAATGTCTGGGACGGCGTCGATCGGCAACTTCTGGTAGTTGTAAACGCCCAGCGCTGCCATACCGAGCACCATCAGCAGCACTAACCAGCGCTGCTCGATGGCGAAACGGATGATTTTTTCGAACATGGGGAATCTTTCGGTTAGAGCGCCGCGTCGCCGCGTTCGCCGGAGCGGATGCGCAGCACGTCGGCAAGTTCGGAAACCGCGATCAAGCCGTCGCCGGGCAGGCCGGTATGGGCGGCGGCGCGAATGGCTTCGACAGCGCTTGGCACCTGCTCATCGGGGCAGAACATCATCAAGACCAGGCGGTCGTGGGCGTCGGGGTTCCACTCGGTGGCGGCAAAGGCATGGTGCGGACCTTGTCCGCGGGAATGGCCGTGCGCCGGAAAGATCGTGAATCCGGACAAATGCGCCAGGCCATGCAGGGCATGTTCGATCTGCTCCAGACGATGGGGCTGCACAATGGCGATGATCTGTTTCATGGTGATCTCCTAGTGGTCGTGGCTGGCGCCGGATTTGCCCAGGTCGGCCTTGATCAGGAAGCTGTTTTGCGCGGCGTACTGCTCGCCCGCGTTGAGGCCACGGACGACTTCGGTGAATTTGCCGTCGCTGCGCCCCAGTTGCACGGGTCGCGCTTCCAGGCTGTCGCCATAGCGGCCGAAGACGACGGTCCAGTCGCGCACGCTCTGGATCGCCTCCACCGAGACGGCCACCGGCACCTCGACCTCGTCGGCCACCACTTCGATGTTGACCGGCAGACCGGGACGCCAGATGCCTTGCGGGTTGGGCAGTACGATCCGCGCCTTCGCGGTCCGGGTCTGCTCGCCGATCAGCGAGCCGACGTAGGAGACGGTGCCACTGCTCTGGGAGTCGAAGGCGGTCGCCTTGACGCTGGCTTTCTGGCCGACCTTGACGGTGTTGAGGTCCTTGGCATGAATCGTCATCTCGGCCCACACCGTGGCCAGGTCGGCGATGACGAAGATGTTGGCGTCGTCCTTGACCGCCTCGCCCAGCGAGAGGTGCTTCTCGACCACCACGCCGTCGATCGGGGCGCGAATCTCGTAGCGCGTCAGATTACCGCTACCGCGCAGTTCGCCGCCGAGCGAAGCGAGTTTTTGTTGCGCGTTCTGGGTGGCGATCTCCGCTTCCTGCAGGGCGTTGCCGGCTTGCAGGTAATCCTGTTCGGCGGAAATTTTTTCTTCCCACAGTTTATTCTCGCGGGCGTAGGTCGTGCGCGCCAACGCCAGGCGCTTCTGCGCCGCCAACAGTTCGCTGCGCTGGTCGGCCAGCGCCTGGCTGGAAATCACGGCGAGTATCTGGCCCTTGCGCACCCGGTCGCCGGCGTTGGCAGCCGTCGATTCGACGATGCCGGTCAAGCGCGGCACGATGTGCACCTGGCGATCCTCGTTGAAGCGGATTTCACCGATCAGTTGCAGGGCGCTCTTGATGCGTGCCGGTCCGGCCGTCAGTACCTCGACGTTGTTCTGCTTGAGTTGCTGATCGGACATGGCCACCCGTGCCTCGATCTGCTCGTAGGCAAATCGATAAGGCTTGTTACCGTATTGGGCGGCGATCGTTACGACAAAGGAATGCGGCTCTTCGACCACCGCGTTGCCCTTGAGATAGTCCTTTTCCTTGACGAAGCTGAAGGCCTGCGGCGGGCGCCCCAGGCGTTCCAGGGTGAGGCTGATCTGGCTGGCCGCCGGGTCGAGTATCTTGCCGTCCTGATAGGTGTAGACACGAAACTCCGGCTCGACGCCTTGTTCGAAGATGGTGACCTCGACGCCATACCCATCCTCCGTAAAGAGCTTTCCGCCATGCGGGCCTTTCTTGGGTGCGGCCGCCTCATGGTGCTCTTCGTCGGCATGCCCCTTGTCGTCCGCATGGCCGTCTTTGGCCGGCTCGCCGTGGTGTTCCTTGTCGGCATGGGGGGCCGCTTCCGTATGACTACCGTGGCCGTGCTCGTCGTTTTCCGGCTGCGACTTGTCGGTGCCGAGGATCAACCCGGCGAGTAGCACGCCGGCCACGAGGACGCCGGCAATGGACAGCGTTTGTTTCTTCTTGAAATCGATTTTCATGGGGGTTCCTACGGTTTTGCGGCGACTGGGGCAGTGGTGGAACTGGCCGATGCTTCGCCGAGAATGCGTTCGATCTCGGCTGCCGACCGATGCGCCTCGGCCAGTGCGCGCAGATACTGGGATTTGGCCTGGAATGAAGTGCGCTGGGCATCCAGCACGTCGAGGAAGCTGAACTTGCCCAGTTCGAAGCCCTTGGTCGCGGCCTCGTAGGCACTTTGCGCCCCGGGCAGGATCTCCCGCCGTAGCGATTCCGTCTCCCCGCGGGCAGTATTCAGTCGCTCATAGGCCAGGGTCAGTTCGTTGGACAGGCGGATTTCGGTGGCCGACAGGTCATCCCGCGCCTTGTCGGTACGGTGCAGCGCTTCCAGCAGATTGCCCTGATTGCGGTCGAACACGGGGATAGGAATCGACAAGCCGAGAATCGCCTGATTTCTGTCCAGTTGTTCATCGCGTTTGGCGCCCAGACTGACGGTCACGTTCGGAACACGCCGGCTGCGTTCGATCTCGGCGAGGGCTTGCCGGCGGTCAACCTCGATTTTTGCCCTTAACAGGTTGGGCGACGTGGCCAGGCGGGCGTTCAAATCAGGCAGCGCGGGAAGCGGCGGCAAGGCATCCAGATCACCTTCGGCGCGCTCAAAACGAGGGGCCGGGTTGCCCCAAATGCCGGCGAGACGCTTGCGTGCCGTCGCCAGTTCACTGACCGCCAGCGTCAATTCTATCCGTACCCCGGCTTCGGCCACGCGTGCCTTGGTTTCTTCGACCGGCGACACCTTGCCGGCGGTGACCCGGCGCGAGGCGGCGCCGCTGGCCCGTTGCGCCAGTTCAACCGAGCCCTGCGCCAGGCGCAAACGTTCCTGGGCAATGAGCACGTCGAAGAATGCCGCCACTACGGCGGCACGAATTTCGGCGCGCTTGACCTCCAGTTCCGCCGATGCGGCATCGCGACCGCGCTCGGCGGCCTCGATTCTGGCGGCGCGCTTGCCACCCAGTTCGATCGGCTGGTTCAGCAGCAGTGTCGTGGTTCGCGTCGCCTTCTGCGTATCCTCGATGAGTGTTGCAAGCTCGGGATTCGGTCGGGTTTGCGCCTGAATGATCGTGGCTTCGGTCGCCGCCAGTTCGCGTTTGGCACCCGACAGTTCCGGGCTGGCGCCAAATGCCAGGGCCAGCGCCGCCTGCAGGCTGAGCGGGGCTGCCGGTTCGGCGGCACGCGGCGCGCCGAAATGACCGATTTCGTCGGTACGGTCGTGTCCGACGGTGACCGTTTGGGCAAAAGAGGGGTTGCATAACAGCGCCGCCAACCCCAGCGGCAATAAACGTCTTCGCATCGAATTCTCCGGAAATTACAGGATAAATTCGGCGAAACGGAGAGCGCCGGCTAAAAAGCGCGGGCTATTTTGAGAACTGGCATCCGTCCCGCCGTATCAGGCGAGCGAGTGCCAGTTGGGACGTTCCAGTCGATCCAGAGCGAGAGAGGAATAAATCCGTTCGTTGCCACCTAACGCGGGTAGCGTGGGCGGCACCGAGGCCTGAACAACTAGCGCATTCAGGAGCCCGAGGAAGCCGGACAAATGGCAGTGATCATGGCCAAAGTCGAGTTTCCCGGACTGCTTGCCCGGGTCGGACTTTTCAGAAAATACTTTGTGATCGTGGTCGTGATGACCGAAGTGCTGCGCGGCTTTCCCCTGCTCGTGCCCGCAATAGTCTGACACCGCCGCCCAGGTCACCTGGAGCGGGAGCAGACACAGCATAACGAGGATGAGAAAACGTCGCATTTCGAACACTTTAATTACTACGGACTTGGTCTGTCAACCCGAAGGGGAGGATTGGCCTTCTGCTGCCTGGATGCACTGTGAAGAAAGGGTTTTGGCAAGATATGCAAGCTCTAGTCAGCAGGGACCAGCACTGCGGGACGTTGCGCTAACTCCTGGCGAGCTTGCCGAAGCACGGAAAGTCCCGAGGATAGCGCCAGTCCGGCCATGATCGCCGCCACCATGAAATCCGGCCAGCCCAGCCCGGTGCCGAACACCCCGGCGGCGGCCAACATCACCGCAACATTGCCGATCGCATCATTCCGGCTGCACAACCACACCGAGCGCATATTGGCGTCGCCATCGCGGAAAGCATAGAGCATCAGGGCCACCAGCCCATTGGCCAGCAGGGCCAGCAAGCCGATGCTCCCCATCGTGAACGGTTCGGGCGCAACGCCCGAGAAGGCGGCCCAGACGGCCTGGCCCAGCACAAATACGCCGAATCCGGCCATGGTCATGCCCTTGAGCAGCGCGGCACGGGCTCGCCAAGTCAGCCCCATGGCGAGGACGGCCAAGGAAATTCCGTAATTCGCCGCATCGCCGGCGAAATCGACGGCATCGGCCAGTAACGAGACCGAACCGGACTGCAGGCCGCCGATGATTTCAACGGCAAACATGGCGGCATTGATCACCAGCGCAGCCCATAAGGCCTTGCGGTAGCGGGACGGGATTGGCGT
This sequence comes from Dechloromonas sp. A34, assembly GCF_026261605.1. Classification (NCBI taxonomy): domain Bacteria; kingdom Pseudomonadati; phylum Pseudomonadota; class Betaproteobacteria; order Rhodocyclales; family Azonexaceae; genus Dechloromonas; species Dechloromonas sp. A34. The sequence continues at coordinate 2,689,680 of NZ_CP102486.1, read as the reverse complement.
CGTCGGGGTGCAGGCGGTCTGACAATTGCAAGCAGGCATGGCGAGAGTTCCTTTGAATCTGTAGCCTGCATTACACACCCTGTAGTCGCTACAAGGTCAAGCGCGTAAAATAAAGTTTCCTGAAATGCGTGGACCGCGAGAAAGATCAAATCATGAGAATTGGTGAGCTCGGGCAAGCCACTGGTGTGGATGTCGAAACCATTCGCTACTACGAAAAAACAGGTTTGCTACCGGCGCCGGCCCGTCATCCAAACGGCTACCGTGCCTATGCCCCTTTGCACGTGGAACGGCTGGCCTTCATCCGTCATTGTCGGGCTTTGGATATTTCGCTGGCCGACATCCAGCGCTTGCTGGCGTTTGTGGCGCATCCGGAAAGCGATTGCCGCGATATCGACCAACTGATCGATGCGCAACTAGCCCGTGTCCAGGCCCGTTTGCAAAGCATGCAGGCTTTAGAGCGGCAACTCACCGCATTGCGCGGTCGTTGCGGCCACAGCCATATTGCTGGGGATTGCGGGATTCTTCACGAGTTGGTCGCGGCTGCCCACCATGAAGCCTGCGTCTGTCATGGCGAAACACTTTCGATCTCGGTCAAGGCAGAAGCAATCGCTGCCTCTTCTGCCTCTCAAGGCGCATAGCCGATGCGCTGGCATCCCGGCATTGCAGTTGCCCTCACGGCAGCCGGATTGTTCGGGATCGGCACCCCTTTATCCAAGCTCTTGCTGGCCGAGGTCAGCCCCTGGCTGCTGGCAGCGCTACTCTATCTCGGTTCTGGCATCGGCCTATGGCTCATGCGCCAGATTCGCCGTAGCCCGAAGGTGCATCTTGATCGAGGCGATTGGCGCTGGCTGGCCGCCGCCACTGTGGCCGGCGGCATGATAGCCCCGGTGCTGCTGATGCTCGGCCTGTCGGCCATGCCAGCCTCGGGCGCCTCGCTGCTGTTGAACGCCGAAGGCGTCCTGACCGCACTGCTTGCCTGGTTCGTCTTCCACGAAAATTTCGACCGCCGTATCGCCCTGGGCATGCTCGCCATCGTCGCCGGGGCACTGGTTCTGAGTTGGCCATCCGATGCGCAGTTCTCCGGGGCATGGCCCGCGCTGGCGATCCTGGGCGCCTGCTTTGCCTGGGCAATCGACAACAACCTCACGCGCAAGGTCGCACTGGCTGATGCCTCGTTCATCGCCATGGTCAAGGGCTTGGTCGCCGGCACCACCAATCTGGCGCTGGCGCTTCTGGCCGGGGCGACCTGGCCGGCGCCAGAAATGGTCGTGCTGGCGGCACTGCTCGGATTCGCCAGCTATGGCGCCAGCCTCACGCTCTTTGTCATCGCCCTGCGCCATCTGGGTACGGCCCGCACCGGAGCCTATTTTTCCATTGCGCCATTCTTCGGAACGTTGCTGGCGATCCTGTTGCTCAACGAACCGGTGACGCCGCAATTGCTGGCGGCCGGGTTGCTGATGGCCGTGGGTGTCTGGCTGCACCTGTCCGAGCGGCATGAGCATGGACACCGGCACGAAGCGCTTGAGCATACGCATGAGCATGTCCACGGAAAAAATGACGCTCACCACGATCACGAGCATTCCTTGCCGGTTCTGCACGGTACTCGGCACACCCATCGTCACCAGCATGCGCCAATCGAGCATGCCCATGCTCACTTTCCCGATGCTCACCATCCGCATAAGCACTGAGGACGGACAATGATCAAGACCGGTTTGCTGTTTTTTGCCACCGCGCTGGCTGAAATCATTGGCTGCTTTCTGCCATATCTTTGGCTGCGCAAGGAGGGATCGCCCTGGCTGTTGCTGCCAGCGGCCATCAGCCTCGCTGTCTTCGTCTGGCTACTCACCTTGCATCCAGCGGCGAGTGGCCGGGTCTATGCGGCTTACGGCGGTGTTTATGTGGCGACGGCGCTGCTCTGGTTGCGCGTGGTTGATGGCGTGAAACTGTCTGCATTCGACTGGTTGGGGGCCGGGATTGCACTTCTCGGCATGGGCATCATCGTAGCGGGCTGGAAGGCGGCCTGATCAGGCGAGCGGTCTCAACAATGGCTTTTCTTGACCATCAATCCAATACACGTTCGATTGTTCTCATGAAAGCCAAGCCCAGCAAGTCCTATCTCTACGAACACGTCGCCCGCCGCTGCCCAGCTCGAAGCCGCTGGAACTGCTCGAACTGCTGGCCCAAGGCGAAAAAACCGTTGAACCCCTGGCCACCCAGGCCGTCATCGACATGCGTCTGGCCAGTGCTCACCTCACGGCGTTACGTGAAGCCGTCGTCGAGGATCGTCAGTGACGCTTGCCGAGAATGAGGCAGATAAGCGTGGAGCCTTCGGCGCGGCCCGGTGCGAAGCAGTCGTTTTCATAACGGTCTCCTGAAGTGGAGCCGTAACTTCAGTCGGTCGCTGAAATAATGTCGAGTGTGCCGTTACATCAATCGTCGAAAAGCCTGATTACGCAAGGCATCAGAAGCATGCCGATTTGGTAGTCCGCATATTCGAGCGGGTTACATAAGGCAGAGGGTTTTTAGCCTAGCGGACGCGGCGCACGGCATCTGATCGGAGCACGGTGACTATTCCGCGTCCGGTTGGCTAAAAAGCCCTTTGGACTGAACCGACGCGCCGACGGTGGCGCTATGGGGTTTGAATCAGGGCGGTGGCGTCAACCAAGGGCGCGTGCGCTGAGCAAGCGCCTTCGAAAGAAGCCTGTTTGTCGGTCTTTCGGCCAAACGCTTGGCATTTTGGGGGGATCTGTGCAGTTCGATCAGCGAACGGCGGGTCGCCAGGGGGCAAGACGTTGGAATGGGCCAGGTGTCGCGCAGGGGTTCCCACCGTTTCGCGAAATGTCTCATGGAACGTGCATTGACTCGGCGTGGTGTGATGGCATGCATCAGTGATCGCGGGGTGGTCCACGGGGCATCGAGCCCGCCGGGAAGCTTTCGATGCACACCATGTGGCCGCGACCGCACTGCGGGCAGTCACGCAGCGATGTGCCGGTGAGCAGCAAGTAGTGGTCGCGATAGTCGGCTGGCGCCGTGGCAAGGCTGATGACGGGTTCGGGTTTGGCGAGCAATTCGCGACAGCGAGCCAGTTTGACCGCACGATAACGGTTGGCGAGGAAGCCGTAGTGCCGAATTCGCTGCAGGCCATTCGGAAGCACATGCAGCAGAAAGCGACGGATGAACTCGTGGGTGTCGAGACGCATGACCTTCTGCTGTGATTCGTGGCGGTAATCCTTCCAGCGAAAGCTCACTTTGCCATCGGCAAAGTCGATCAGACGACTGTTCGCGATCGCCACCCGGTGCGTGTAACGGCCAAGATACTCGAGAACCTGCTGGGGGCCGCCAAACGGTGGCTTGGCGTAAACCACCCACTCGGCTTGCCTGACCGGCGCCAGATACCGGGCAAATGCAGCAGGGGAAGAAAGTGCTTCAAGGCGATTGAAGAAGCGAAGCTCGCCAGCGTCAAACGCACGCTGCAACCGCGCCAGAAACAGACGACGGAAGAGCCGCGAGAGCACCCGTACCGGCAGGAAGAAACCGGGGCGGCAGGCAATCCAGCGCTCGCCGTCGACACTCAGGCCGCCGCCAGGAACGACGCAGTGCAGATGGGGGTGATGCATCAGGTTCTGCCCCAGGTATGCAGCAGGGCGATGAAGCCGATTTCGGCGCCCAGATGCTTGGGATCGGCAGCGATTGTCCGCAAGGTCTCGGCCGTCGCCTGGAACAGGAGGTCATAGACCACGACCTTGTTCTGGTAGGCGATCGCGGCAATCTCTTCAGGCAGCGTAAACACGACGTGGAAATACTCAACGGGAATCAGGTCTGCCCGCCGGTCATCCAGCCACTGCGCCCGGACCAGCGACTGACACTTCGGACAGTGCCGATTGCGGCAACTGTTGAAGGCGATACGCTGGTGGCCACAGGCGTCACATTGTTCGACATGGCCGCCGAGCGCGGCCGTGCGGCAACGCTCGATCGCGCTCATGACGCAGCGCTGACCACGGCTGAGCGAGTCGCCGTGTTCCTGACGGTAGGCAGGGCCGGCCTGGCGGAAGATGTCCGCCAGTTCGAGCCCGATGGCACGCAAGGGCCGAACTCAGAAATGCATGAGCGGAGTCGGTGTCGGCGGCGGGTCAAACTTGGGCAACAGATCGAAAGGGCTCGCCGTGGCGCACACGGTACTGGTCGCGACTTTCAGGTAACGCGCCGTCGTGGCCAGGCTACGATGGCCCAGCAGGAGCTGGATGGTACGCAAATTGGCACCCGATTCGAGCAGGTGGGAAGCAAAGGCATGACGCAGCGAGTGCGGGGTGATCGGCTTGGTAATGCCCGAGTCACGGCGTGCTTTCTGGCAGGCGAGTCCAACGGCCTCGCGCGTGATCGGCTGACCGGGCACCTCGCCCGGAAACATCCACCGGGTCGGCCGGGCGGATTTCCAGTAGGTGCGCAGGACGTCCAGCAACCGTGGCGAGAGCATCACATAGCGATCCTTCATCCCTTTGCCTTGGTCGACCCGGAGCATCATGCGCTGGCTGTCGATGTCGGTTACCTTGAGGTGGGTGGCTTCGGAGACGCGCAGGCCGGCCGCATAGGCGGTCATGAGAATCGCTCGGTGCTTGTGATTGGTGATCGCGTTCAGGAAGTGCCTCACTTCCTCGGGACTGAGAATCTCAGGGAGCTTGCGCGGGCGTTTGGGCATCGGAATCTCTTCGACCGCCCAGGTGCGTTTCAGGGTGACCTTGTAGAGGAAGCGAAGTGCCCCCATCGCGACGCAGATGCTGCTTGGCGTCAGCGCTCTGACCTCCATCAAATACAGTTGGTAGGTGCGAATCTCTTCCGGCCCGAGTTGATCAGGCGAGCGGTTGAAGTAACGGGAATACGCGGCAATCTGCTGCAGGTAGGCGGATTGGGTGTTCTCGGCAAGATTACGAATGCCCATGTCTTCGAGCATCCGCTGACGTAGCGGTGTCATGGCAAAGCTCCTTCTCGAGATTGAGGGAAATGCTGCGAACAGCAATTCCATCGTTCTCCGATCCGAGCTTCCTGTGAACCCGACCTCCCGTCCTCCAGCCAATCTGCCCAAGCCGGAACCCCGCCCGCCGCTGGTCAAACCGGGCGCCTACCGCGCCAGCGGTTTAGTCCAAGGCCGATTAGCACGCAGACGACAGCGGTTCAACGGCAGCTTCTATATCAGCCCGCGCCCCCTTCAGTGAGACCCTTCGCACTTCTCAAGGACGGCATCGGCTGATCCGTCCGCCATACCCAGGCATCCTGTTTGGTCGCTACAGTCGCTTTCTCTTTCGCTGCCCGCTCCTTCGGGTCCATGAAAGCGCTGACGACGTGCAAGGGAACAGGTACCGGTCCGGCATCCAGCAGCAAGGCATTCGGAAAAGCCGCCGCACTCCGAGCGTCATAGCGCAGCGGTTTGACGAAGCGGCGGTGCTGGGCAACCAGCGCGTCGATCAGGGGCAGTTCATGCACGCCCTCGATGGGAATCCACTGCTCGCTCGTCAGCATCAGGCTTGCCGCATCGATTTCATAGGTGTATTCGCGGCGGGCGCGGATCAGCGCGGCCAGGACTACCCGGACGGGGTGGGCGGTATCAGCATCGCGCGCCTCGAACAGCGGAGCGAACACCCGCTCGATGCGCTCCCAACTCCGGCTGGCGATCAGCAGTGGGGCATCCGGCATGTGCCGAATCCAGACTCGACAGCCCTGACTCGTCGCCTCGCTGGCCTTGAACTCGCCGATCACGATGGCCAGGGGCGTCTGCCCGTCCTTGGGGCGCAGCACCGCCAGTTTCTCGCGCCGGCGCTGTGCCGCCTCAGCCTTGGCACTCTCGCTGAAAGGTTCGGGTACATACAGGCGCTCGGCCAGCGGCACGCCCTTGACCACGATCTCCTCGGCAGCCTCCAGCAGGTACTTGCGCAAGACGCCCTGGTTGCGTTTGCCCGCCATCGCCGGGCTCCAGCGGTTGAAGCCGGCGCGCTCGAACAGGAAATGCATCAACGCCCGCAACGTCATCTGCCGCCGTGGCACGCCGATCTCCGCCACCTCCTGGGGTTCGCCGCGCGGCACGCCGCGCCCCAGCACCCGTGTCCAGGGGAAATCCACCCGCAATTCGACCCGCCCCGGTTCCGACTCCAGCACCGCTTCACCGACCAGTTCCCCCAGTCCTGACTGCTGGACCTCCGGCTCGTAGGAGGGGCAGCCCGGATGGTGGGCGCTGCCACTATCCGGCATGCGCTTGACTACGAACTGTCGGTGCAATGCCACGTACATCTCCACGCCGCCCGGCACGCACATGCAGCGCGGCCGCTCGGGTGTGTCGTAGACGTGGCCGAGCGCCTCCTGCAGTTGCGGATCGTCCGCGCCGATCACGCGGCCCTTGATGGCGAAGCGCTGAGTGTCCATGGCGGTCTCAAATCAACTCATCGAGTAGTTCCGCCAGCGTCGGCTTGGGCCGTGGCAGCAGTTCCCGCACTGCACTGCGCTCGCCGACCCCCAGGATCGCACCCACCTGATCCTCGTCGGCCCCACGCTCATACATCCGCGATATCACGGTAAGGCGCGCCGACTGGGTGCTCAACCCCTTGAGTTCGGCGTAACGGAACAACTTGCGGTAAATCTCCAGCAGCGCCCGGCAGACGTAGCGGTTCTGTCCGGGCTCGCCATTGTTAGGCGTGATCTTGTAGGGCTCGCCCCTCGGGGAAAGGAATAGTCGGCTACCCGGGTCCAAGCCACGGTAGACATCCGGCCCACCCAGGCCATGTCCGCCGGCGAGACGCTCGCGGAAATAGGCGGCCAGCGCATCGTCGAGCCGGCTGCTGCTGAAGTACAGTGGCCGGAGTTTGCCGTTGATCGCCGCGTCGGCACGCAACTCCGATTCCCGGCACACGCTACCGTCGGCATGCAGGTAGTCGCGCACCTCGATCCGGGCGATCTCAAGTGGGCGCAGACCCGTGGCGAATAGCATGTAGTACAGGGCCAGGTCGTGCCAGGTGCGGCTGGTGCGGCCCTTGATGCGCACCGCGCCCTGGGTCACCTCCGCCGCTGACAATACGCGCGCCGGACGAGTGCCGACCGGCGGCTGGGGCTCGAACCCTTCCAGCGCGACCAGGATGGCCTCCCGATGCAGGCGCAGCCGCCGCACGAAAGCCGCGCCCTCTTCCTTGAGTCCATCCACGCCCACCACCTGGGTGAGTTGGACCGCGACGGACTTGATGCGCCGCTCGACCGCCGTGCGCGAGACGCCGAAGCGCACGGCCACCGCCTCGTAGGTCTCACCGCCAATGACGGCACGGAGCATCTCAACAGATTGCAATGCATTGTCGTGGTACTTGTCGACCTCCTGGTTGCCTTGCATGTCTTGTTTCTCCCATCATCTCTCGATCGTCATTAGCCCGAATGTTCGAGCGCCGACGCACCCTTCGCCAGGCGAAAACGCCGGGAAAGGCGCGGGATTTCGTCATCAGGCCGAGCGCGCCGCCGTCGCCCAAGAACTGGCCGTCCGGACCGATGACCGCACGCGAGACGCATGTGGCGGGTCGGCGCCGACCCGGTCGATACGCGAACGACGCCGCCGTTGCGAGCCGAACCGGTCCCCGCTCATTGCCTTGCCCGTCACCCGGACTGGCCTTGCTGCGCGATCCAGCGGCGGATATCTTCCGCGCGCCAGACGGTCACCCGCTCCGAAAGCTTGACCGGCTCGGGAAAGGTGCGCGCCTGGATGCGCCGCCAGAGGGTGGATTTGGAGATGGGAACGAAGGCCAACACCTGGGGCTGGCGCAGAAAGCCGGTCTCGGGCAGCGTCAGGGTCGAAACCGGAGCGGCGGGCGTAGTTGGAAGAGCGCTGGACGCCGCCACCTTCGCGGCGGTACTGGTACGGATGTTGGGCATGATCGGGCCTCGTCACGGCGGGTGCCGATAAAGGACATGACCTGCTCTGTTGCGGCCGCGCTAGGTCAGGATGGCGCGGGCCGATAGGGAACGCAGAACTCGACGACATGCCGCCGGCGCCCCGGTCGCGCGGCATGGAAGGATGAGCAAGAAAGTGAATCCCACCGCATGACGGCCAAGGGCGTCCGGGTCGGGAAAGATCAGCCGATCCGCACCTGCACCACGCAGCACGCGCGACAGCGGATCGTTGGGCAACAGGCAGGTATCGACTGCGACGCCACCACGAGAGCGGTGAGGGTGCCCACGGTGTCAGGCCAGCCTGACGGGGAACCTGTCGATACGATATTGAGGTCGGTGGGCCGACGCAAGACGCCCCGGGACGCGCCAGCCGAAAGGGGCCGCACACGCCAGCGATTGGAGATGGCACCGGTACGGAACCCATTCCGGCACGCCGTCATCAAGTTTGCCGCCCAGGCGCCGGATCGCGGACGAAGCCGATCCGGCTCAAGCCCGTGTTGGCGGATAGGACCATGATTTGTGCCCGCGTCTCATCAGGCGCCTTGGTGGCCGCCTGCCAGTTATCCACCGGGGAGAGCGACTGGAGGGTTTCTCCCACGACATTTCGGGGCCGTGCGGCCCATGCTCCCCCCGGTGGGTGGAAATATTGGCTATTTCGAGCGGTTGCCCAAGTACTCACAACAGTTCCGCACGACCGTCATAACGAATGCCCGATCGTCAGTCCCCAGTTCGGAAATCCATGCGCCGAAGGTTGCAGCTTCGCTGGCCTCTTCTGGTCCTTCCGTGGATAACAGGTCGCCAGCAGAACATTGGAGTGCCAGCGCAAGCCTGTCCAGCGTCGGCAGGGACGGCAAATGCGCGCCTCGCTCGATGCGCGAAATGGTTTCGGCGTCAACGCCGACCCGCTCCGCGACCCTTTCCTGTGTCCATCCCAGCTGTTTGCGTCGCTTCGATAGGTTGCCCCCCAATCGCTTCGCCAGACGGGCGGAGTCTTTTTTCTTTACCGCCATCGTGTTGTCCTTTCAATCAACAAGAATGACGGTCACTGGACTATCGAAACAGGGCGACTTATGTAGTTATTGCTATCAACATAATTGTTGAGTTTTGGCGGAGGAAAATGGCGGGTGGGGCATGTTCGGGCGTCCGCTGCGCGTGGTGGGGGGCTTACAGCAGACGATCCCGAATAGATGGATCAGATTGCTCTAATCACGCTCTGGATGGTGGCAACGCAAATCGGTCACCTTCGCTGATCAGATGTATGGGTGCGTCGACCGGGAAAACGTCAAACGGCTTCGGAAATGCCAATGCAATGGCCATGAGCGCGAACGCCGCCGTGCAGGTTCAGCGGCCCCGATAACAGAATCACTGACCGTGAAGTTCCCTCCAGGCAGCAGCCATCGACGTTAATCACCAACTGCCGATACGGTGCTTCCCAGGCCTTCCGGCAATCGCGCGCTGGAGTCGGCATCCGTCGGATCGAGTGCCGCGTCGCGTTCCGGACCGGGTTCTTCCGCGCCATCCGTTACACCCACGGCTTCGGCCTCTTGCCGGCTTGGCCCGCTGCGGCCTTCGACATCGTGCGCGTCCAGGGCATTCATCCGCCGCCGCAACCCCATCGCAAAGTTGCGCGCACCATTCGCGACATCGCGCACCTGCCGTTTGAGACCCGCGCGCTGCATGTCGACGGCCTGGGTGGTAATCACTTCGTGAATCTCCAGGGTCTGCAACAACGGCATCAGCTGATCGAGTTTGCCCAGCACCTCCAGGAAGCGTCGACCGATCGACGACAGAACATGGACGTCCACATCCAGCGGCACGGTGTCGTAGGTCGCAGTGCTGGTAATGCCATGTACCTTGAACAGCGCTTCCGCGCCGTCGATGGCGTGGTTGAGGTTTGCGGTCACCGCGTCCATCTGGGCGCGGATGGTGTCCTCGATCTTGGCAACGTCGTCGTGTTCGAGCCGCGTGCGGGCGATCACCGAGATGAAGTGAGTGTTGAGCTGCAGCGTGTTGAATAGCCGCGCAAAAAAACGCTTGCCCTCGGCGCTGGTGAAGCGCGTCGGCATCTTCAGGCTGGCCGCCTCGACGCGTCGGAAGTCGGCCTTGGCCTCCTTGGCGAGAATGCGAGCGTTGACGGCCCCTTGGTCTACCTTGACGATCTGGATCTCCGACATGCCGTGCTCCTCGAAATACCGCGTTCGGAGCAATCATCCGCAACAGCATGCTCATTCGCCACCGGAAATGGCCGTCACCTGAGGGGCCTTTCGGCATCGGCCCCGATTCGGGCAGGTTTTCGGGATTGACTCGGCAATCCGGCTCCGCTACCTTGACGTCATGCAGTAGCTGGCCCTGCATTCAAACAAGGCAAGCCCTGGAGTTTCCTGTCTGTCACGTATGCCATCGGCTTCCCCGGTGCCGCGTGCGACGATCTTGCCGGCACCGATATGGGTGCCTGTCGCACCCATGCCATCGAGGCAAGTTTTCGAGGCAGGGGCGAAGCGCTTCAACGATTTCGTAAGCGCCCCTCCCCCGAAAGCCTTCCTCGATCGGTAGCTGGTACACCGATCACGGCGGTTCTCACCGCCCGTTCAAGCCAGCCCTGGAGCTTCTTCCCATAGCGCCGTTCCGCCCGTAGCGGGTCGGCCGTTTCTCACCCCACGGGGGCATATGCCCCCAGTCGTGGTGCACGTTGCCTCCATTTTTTCCTGGAGCCAACGATGCTGAATCAGAGCGTATCCCCCCGAGTTTCCCGTCCCACGCCCGTGGGCCCAGTTGTGCCGCCGATTCTTCCCTTTTTTTTCGCGGCCACCTCGCGTCACCGTCCGGCGGCGATCCCCGATCGCGCCGCCCTGGATGCTTTGCTCGACGACGAGGACGCCCCCGTCGAATGGAGCGAGGAAGACATCGTCTTTCTGCATTGGCGCCTGCTGCAGGAAGTCAGCCAACTGGCCGACCCGGCGACGCCCCTGGCAGAAAAGTTCGACACCCTGCGCTGGGTGTTCAGCGAACGCGAGAAGGACGGCCTGCCGTTCTCCTTCGTGAGTTGCCTGCGCGTCGTCGGCTGCAGCCCGCTGTCGCCGATCGCGTACTGCGGTCGGGTCGACGCGGAGGAAGTGCGCGACCGCATCCGTCACAACCTGAAGGCCTGGTTCAACGCCACGCTCGAGCGCTACCCCGACTGGGTGTGCGACGCCGTCGTCAACAACCCCGCATGGGTCGAGGCCCGGCTCGCCAAGAACCCCCAGTGGATCAACGAGCAACTTAAGCGGATGGCCGTGCAGGGCGACCTGTTCGCCTGATGCCGTCTCCCATTTTTCGGGCTGGTCGCCAACGCGAAGGCCCTCCCCTTTCAAGGAGTCGTCATGACCACTTTCAAGGATGTCCTGTGTCTGCTGGCGATCTTCGTCGCCTACGGCATCGTCGGACGCCTGGATTATGAAGACGCGGTAGGGCTGGAACAGATCATCAAGGAACGGCATCACGCCGACTGTCTGATGACGACGCCGGCCGACCGCGAAGCCCTGGCGCGGATCAACGATCTGCCCTTCGGTCCATCGACCCGCTGCACGGACGCAGGCGCGCCCGACGACGGGCCCTGCACGCCGCGCGCGCTGTGAGGAGGCCGCCATGCACACGCAAACACGCATCGCACACGGCGCCCCGTCCCTGCTGACCGTCCAGGCGCCGGAAGACATCGAGTTCCTCGTCAAGGAAAGCGAAGTCCTTACCGGTCGGGCCGGCCGCACCTTCGTCATCGCCGGCGCCGACTGGTTGGCTTACCGGGTGCATTGGCATCCGATCGGCGTGAAGGTCGAACGACTCAATGCCGAGGGCCGGGTCCTGAGCACCCAGCACCTGCTGCCCCGGGAGTTCCTCGGGCACAGCCTGATCGAGGCCCTGGCCGCCGGCCAGTTGTTTACCCCGCCGATCCGCCGTCTCGGCTGACCGATCGTTCTTTCCCCCCTTGGCGGATCCGTCCCGCCAGGGCCGGGTTCCGCCTGCACTCATGGATCACATCATGCAGATACAGGTTCGAATCAACGAGGAAGGCGCGCTGCGCAACCAGCGCTACGCTTTCACCGACCGTTTCACGCTCGTCTCCGAGCTGTTGCAGAACGCCCGCCGCGCCGGCGCGATGCGCATCGAAATCCATTACGACGCCACCGCGCAGGTGCTGCGGGTGGAAGACGATGGCCAGGGCCTCGACGACTTTCAGAAGCTCCTGAGCTTCCACGAGTCGGGCTGGGATGTGGCCACCAGTGCCAAGGAGCGCCCTTTCGGGGTGGGCTTCTCAAAGTGCCTGTATGCCGCCACGCGCTGCATCGTCGCGTCAAAGCATCAGCGGGTCGATATCGACACCGCGGCGGCGCTGGCCAAGGCATCCATCGAGGTGGAGCCCATCACCGAAGCTTTTACCGGTACCCGGATCGAGTTGCACGGCGTTGACCTGCCCGACCTCGGAAATCGCATCGAGAGCTTGTGCCTGGGGTTTCCGGTGGAGGTGCTGTTCAACGGCAAACCGCTGTTGCGGCGCTTTGCCGCCGCGCATCTGGCGACGATGGCCAGCCCGATGGGTACGGTCCACCTCACCGGTACGCGGGACGGCAAGTTCAGCTACAACACCCTGGTCTTCCTGCAGGGCTTCTGCGTCATGAAGCCCAACTACTGCCCGTTCGATGAGGTCAATGTCGTGCACCTGGATTCGCGCCAGTTCATGGCGCGCCTGCCGGATCGCGACAAGTTGATCGACGAGGACGTACAAAGAAAGCGGATCGATACCGAGTTGAAGGCCTGCTGGCGGCAGACGCTAGAGGTCGCCAAGACCCAGCTTTCGCCAGAACGCTTCGTCGAGACCTACTACGCGGCGATGCGGGGCTGGGGACAGTTGGACCTGCTGAACGACCTTGACGTGCTGCCCGCCGAGTTGTTCGACGAGATCGTCGACTATCCGATCCAGGATGACGATCGCAGCTATGTCCGGCAAGTTGCCGTAGCGCCCACCCGCCAAGCCGTCGAGAGCGGCGCGGTGACCCTGGTGTCCCTCGACTGGTTGGACGACGACAACGCGGCGCGCTGGATGTTGGCCCGGGCCAAGGGCTATCTGGTCTTCGACTGGATCGGCCTAGGTTCCGAGCACTGGGCATGGCGCCACGTACGTTTCCTGGACCAGGAAACGGTGCAAGTCGAAGCGGTGTCCGAACAGCTTCGCGTCCAGTTGGAAGGGCGTTGGGTGTGGCCGACGGTGATCCTGTGCGGGAGCGTCATCCTGCGCTCCGCCAAGGACGTAGCCGAGATCACCGACGCGGGCGTCTGCCACGGGGATGTCTTGTACATCCCGGCCGGCGAGACCTCCGGCGAGCCGGTACGTCAGGCCTCGTCCTTCATCGACGAGAACGACCAGTTCCAAGCCTCGGACCTGGATGCGGATCGCGATGCGCTGGCGGATTTGATCCGTCGCCTGCGTTCGGTCGATCCGGTGCAGACGCTGGACTCGCTGCTGCAGGAATTGCGGCTGGGCCGGTATCCGCTGCTGCACGGCAAGGCCTTCCAGGTCACCGTGGGGGTGGGTGCTGCACCCGGCCATTCGGTGGCCCTGGTTGCCGAAGAGGGTTCTGCCAATGCGGGAGCTGGCCATGCAGGATCGTGAGTACGCGGCCCGCATCGAAGCGGTCAAGCAGCGTGCCCATGGCCGGTGGACGGAAATCCTGGCGAGCTTGGGCGTGGATGAACGCATCCTCAAGCGGCGCAACCTGCCTTGCCCCTTGTGCGGTGGCACGGATCGGTTCCAGTACACCGACAAGTTCGGCGAGGGGAACTACCACTGCCGCCAATGCGGCCCGGGTGGCGGCTTCAAGCTGTTGCAAGCCGTCATGGGCGCGGACTTCAACACCGCGCTGCGTGACGTCGAGCGCTGCCTGGGGATGATGCCGGTGACGGCACCGTCCCGAACAAACGAGCCTTCAGCCGAGCGCATGAAGAAGCTGGCCCAACGTATCTGGAACGAGGCCAAAGCAGTAACGGTGGGCGACGAGGTCGATCGCTACCTGAGCGGCCGGGGTCTCGCCCTGCCGGTGTATCCGAAGGTGCTGCGCTTCCACCCTGCCCTCGGCTATTACCAGAAGGATGCCGCCGGCAAGTCACGCAAGATCGCCGAGTACCCAGCGATGCTCGCCTGCATCCAAGGCGCCGACGGCCACGCCGTGACGCTACACCGGACCTATCTTCGGGACGGCGGCAAGCTCGCGGCGCTCGATGCGAAGAAGGTGCTCTCGGCTGGGATCAACGGCGCCGCGGTCCGTTTGTTCGATGCGGCCGAGGAACTGGCGATCAGCGAAGGCATCGAGACCGGCCTCGCCCTGCATCTGGCGACCGGCAAGCCGGTCTGGGCCGGCCTCAACGCCGGCAACCTGGAGAAGTTGTGGCTGCCGGATTCGGTGCGCAAGGTCTGCATTTATGCCGACAACGACGCCGATGGCGACTTCGCCGGCCAGGCCTTCGCCTTCGCGCTGGCGCGCCGGTTGAAGCGGGAGGAGAAAACGACCGGTCGGCGGCAAGTGCGGGTGTTCCTGCCCAAGCATGCCGGCACCGATTGGGCCGATGTTTGGCGTCAACGCCTGGAAGCCCAGGCGCCGCGTGCGGCATGAATGTTTGATGAAGGGTGCGGCCGGTCGGCTGCACCCGCCTTTTCAGCGGCACTGCATCAGGCGGTGACGGTGAAAAGGCCCCTTTGTTTGCCCTACTGGTAGTTGTCACACCAGGCGGCGCCCCACGGCGCCGCGAAGACAGCCCTGGAGTTCCGGCGCGATTTCTCGCGCCCTTTCTGGACCGGCGACCGCTGGTCCGTCATCGACCCTGGCGGGGATGCGCTTCCCCCGAGGGGTGATGCCGTCTCCGCTTTTCTTTTCCGACAAGGAGATTGCTATGAAAAACGGACGTTCGCTCGTTAGCCTGGCCCAGGAACTGGAGCGCCAACTGCATTCGAAGAAGGACTTGATCGTGCCCTCGACGCTGGTACGCCATGCCACCGACGAGTTGGGAAGCACGCGACTCATCATCGAGGAAGGCGGCAGCCCGGTGCACTACGGCGTCACGCCCTTGGCGCGTCGCCAGTTGGCGGACAAGCTGAAGATCCCGTATGCCTATTTCGAGCGCATGCGCGAGGACCAGCCGGCCCTGCTCGACCGCAATGTGAACACCTGGCTGCAGAGCGAGGACGAGCGGCGCATGCTGCGCACCCTGGACGGTCAGGTGCGCGCCGTGTTGTCGGATCGCTACCGCCGCCTGGACAACTTCGACCTGGCCGAGAGTGTGCTGCCCATCCTGCAGCAACTGCCCGAGGTACGCTTCGAGTCGGTCGAACTGACCGAGACGAAGATGTACCTGAAGTGCATCACGCCACGCCTCAAATACGAGATGGCGCCCGGCGATGTGGTGCAGGCCGGGGTCGTGATCTCGAACTCGGAGGTCGGCCAGGGCACGCTGTCGGTGCAGCCGCTGCTGTTCCGGCTGGTGTGCAGCAATGGCTTGATCGCTGCCGACCGCTCGCTGCGCAAGACCCACGTGGGACGCGCGCTCGGTGGCGAGGATGAACGCATCCAGGTGTACCAGGACGACACCTTGCGCGCCGACGACAAGGCCTTCTTCCTCAAGGTGCGCGACGTGGTGCAGGCGGCAGTGTCGGAAGCGACCTTCCGCCAGACGGCGCAGAAGATGCAGAAGACGCTCAACATCCCGCTGGTGGGCGACCCGGTGAAGACGGTCGAGGTGCTGGCCCAGCGCTATACCTTGAACGATACCGAGCGCACCGGCGTGCTGCGGCACCTGATCGCCGAAGGGCAGTTGTCGGGCTATGGGCTGGTCAATGCGGTCACGCATTACAGCCAGGAGGTCGAGGACTACGACCGCGCGACGGAGTTCGAAGCGCTGGGCGGCCGGCTGATCGACTTGCCGGCCCATGAGTGGAAAGGGTTGGCAGAAGCGGCCTAATCTTCAAGATCGCTGAAAGCCTGGCCGAGACAATTGCTCCGGCCAGGTCTTCCGCCCTTTCCTATGTCGCCACCTTCATGTCATTAACATGGATAATCCGCTCGGCGTGGTCGCCGCAGCCGGCCTGCGATGGCGCGATTCGCCAAGCAACGGCATCGATCGGACCTTGCGTGTGGCAAGAAGATCGGCGCCCCTTTCTACCGTGTAAATGCTATTGCCATACAGCATTCACGGTATCTATTCTGATTTGATCTGCCCTCACTGCAACCCATGGCACCGGATCACGCACGAGGTTTTCCAAACTCGATGTCGGAGGTACTGATCGCACGAAGGGCTAACCGGAGACCAGGACCATGAGCCACGTGACGCTTACCGATGCCGAATGGATCAACCTGAACATGCTCGTCGTCATACGCGCCGGTCTTCAGTATGACATCGCTTCGACCTGCTGCCGGTACGGGCTCAATACGGCGCAAGCCAACCATCTTCGAGAACTGAGCCTCGATGAGTTGTGGTCCCTGGTAATCCACGTCGGCGACACGACCCTGTTCCCGCCCCGCGCCGACCTGGTGACGCTCTTGAGCGCGCCGCGGCCGCTGGCAGGTCCCATGGCACTCGTTCATCCACCCAAGCCCTTGGAAGGACTGCGGTAGGGGCCATTATCCATGCCGACGCGCGGCGACCGGCACCTGCGTGCCATACAACTGGCGAAGCAATTGGCGGCGCTCGGCGCTCGGCTGAAGACGATCCACCTCATCACCGGCATCCCGCCGCGCCAAGTGCAGAGCCTCTTCTTCCCCGATTCCCGATCCATCCCCCGTGGACGCGCCCCCGATTCGGCCGAGTGGTATCACGGCGCCAATCTCATCCTGCGGTCCGACGCCTGCCTCATTGGCGCCAGATACCGCCAGTTGCGCAACCAGGGACTCACGGCCGGCGAAGCCCTGGTCTTCGCCTACCGTGCCTACCAGGCTGCCACGCTGCCGCCTTACCGTATCAGCCTGGACCGAGCCTTCAACCTCGTCTCCTATATCGACGGCATCTGGCTGACCAATGCGCCGGCGCTATCCGTGCTGACCTGCCCCCGGTGCGGCTGCGAGTTCATTGCCGCGGTCGGCACCGTGGCACACCCCGGTGAGACTTGCCCCTTTTGCAAGCTGCTGGAACGCTTTCACCTGGACCATCGCATCCAAGCGTCTTACCCGGCTCGCCCTGCCCTTGACATGACCGGGCGCCAGATGGGCATGCTGGCGTTTTTTCACATGCTGAGTCCCGGGGCCGAAGGCGATACCCCTTCCGAATAGGCCCCGTTTCGGCGGGACAGGCAAGGTAGCCGACCCGAGAATGGCCACTGCGCATTCTCGCCGGATGCAGTACCGCCATGCCCGCCACGCCAACGCCTGTCACTTGCTACCCCGCCTCCGACCCGGGCTTCGCCGCCGTGCCGGTCGATGATCTGCTGGCCGGCGAAGCAGACCTGATCGCACGCATCAAGCTCTGTTACGGCATCGACCGGGACGGCTTCGAGCGCGACGTATTGACGCTGGTGCATCGCTATGCCGCCTGCGTACATCTGCTGCCGGCGACCGCAGACAACTATTTCAGCAAGCCGGGCGGCCTCCTGCGGCTCGGCCTGGAAACCGCCTTCTTCAGCCTGCAAGGTACCGATGCGCACATCTTCTCGGGACGGATGAGCATCTCGGCACGCCGCCAACTGGAGCCACGCTGGCGCCATGCAACTTTCATCGCCGGGCTGTGCTGCGAATTGCACCGGCTGATGAGCCATATCATCGTCACCGATGCCGCCGGCGAAGCATGGCCGGCCTTCCTGCAGCCGCTGGCCGACTGGCTGGCGACCCGGGGCAGCGAGCGCTATTTCCTGCGCTGGCGACCGCAGGCGGTCGAGGCGCGCGGCCTGGGTCTGTTCGCACTACCGCACGTGGTGCCGCCGGCGGTGATGGCCGACCTGTCCGAGGGCAACACAGTTATCGTGCCGCATCTGCTAGCCAGCATCGGCGGCATCCCGGTCTATCGCGACCACAACATCCTCGACGAACTCGTGCGCCGCTCGCTGGCGCTGGTCATCGACCGCAACCTGGTCGCCAGCGCCGACCGCTACGGTTCGCCGCAATACGGCTCGCACCTGGAGCGTTACCTGGTCGATGCCCTGCGCCGGCTCACCAGCGGCAACTCGGCCTGGGCGGCCAACCGCGAGAAGTCGCGCCTGTGGTTCGGACAGGACGGTCTGTTCCTGGTCTGGCCCGGCGCCGCCGAGGATGTCCACCAGTTGCTCGAAGCCGACCAACTGGCCGGCATCCCCAAGGCACCCGAGACGATGCTGGAACTGCTGCTGGCCGCTGGCGTGTTCGAAGCGGCCGCGGCGGGCCGCTCGACCTGGTCCATCCAGCCGCCCGGCGCCAAGGCCCCGCTGGAAGCCGTCAAGCTCTCGGCCCCGGCCATTCTCCTCGCCGGAATCGATCCGCCACCCGTCGCCTTGCCCCAGGCACTGGAATTCAAGCCAGCACAGGCGTCTGCGCCAGTTGCGCCGCAGACGCCTGCTCCCGTGCCGCCGCTGGCACCGCTGGCACCGCTGAAGAGCGGCACCCAGTTGTCGCTCATTCCGCCGCCCGAGCCGGCCGCCGATAGTGACGTCCGCGTGGCGCCGGTCGTGGAAACACCCGGATCAGCCTCGCCGGAACCGGCGACGACACCGCCGTCGGCAACCTTCGCCTTGCAAGCACCGATGCGTCTGAACCCGGTCGTGCGCGACGCCCTGGCGGAGGCCGTTCGCACGCTGAATGATGGCATGGGTCCGCCCACGGTATGCACCGTCGCCCAAGGAGTATTCGTACCGCTGGAGGAATTCGGGCGGCGCGGCGTCCAGCCATCCCTTGCCATGCGTGCCCTCACCGAGGCGAACCTGCTGGTGAAACCCAACCGCAATGGCCCGCCGACGCTGTCGCGTGAATTCAACGGCAACCCCACCGTCGGCATCGTGCTCGACCCGCGCTGCGTAAGTGGACTCGATCTGTTGGGCTTTGCCGCACCACCGGCGGAAGGAAGCTGAGATGCTGGTACGCCGCTACGAGATGCCCTGGCGCCGGGCCTACGAGGTCTATGCCGGTCTCGCCTGGTGGCTGGCGCTGGTCTATTTCGTTGGCGTCGGCGTAGCCGGCGCACTCCCCCGGCAACTGGCCCTACCTCTGGCGCTCGTCTGCTTCGCGATGGGCGTGCTGCGGGTGGCCCAGGCACTGCGCATGCTGGTCTTGCGCGCTTCCCTCGGTGGACGAGGCATCGAGGTCGTCGGTACCGACGACCTGGCCCGCTGGTGCAAGGATCCAGCCTTGGTGTTCCTGGGCTTCGGCTTCGAATGGCGGCCGGTGCATTCGCAGCGGCTCTATGAGCTCGCCAAGATCGACTACCGCGAGTACGCGGTGTCGCCACACCTGCTTCGGATCTTGGGCTACGACAGCAAGCCCCAGCCGGACGCCGAGATCGGCCTGCCCTATATCCACGGCGTCGAACCGAACGAAGGCCCCTTGCATCGGCCGCTGCAGAACTTCGAGGGCGGTACGCTGCTGGTCGGGACCACCCAGTCTGGCAAGGGCGTGGCACTGGCCAACCTGATCACCCAGGCGATCCGGCGCGGCGACGTCGTGATCGTCATCGACCCGAAGAACAGCCGCCGGCTCAAACGGGTCGTCGAGCGCGCCTGCGCCGACTACCGCGAGCCGGATACCTTCCTGGAGTTCCACCCGGCCTTTCCGGAGCGGGGGGTACGGCTGGATTTCACCTTCAACTGGCAGAAGCCCACCGAGATCGCCTCGCGTATCCAGTCCATCATGCCGCCGGACACGGCCGGGGCCTTCTCGGCCTTCGGCTGGGATGCCGTCAACGTCGTGGTACAGGGCCTGGTCGAAATCGAGGAACGGCCAAATCTGATGAAACTGACCAAGTACATCGAGGGCGGCATCGAGCCGGTACTGGAGAACTCACTGCGCCGCTACTACGATCAGACCCTGGGCGCCGGCTGGCGCGAACTACCAGACATGAAGCGGCGGCTGCACGATGCCCATCGCGGCAACATTAAACGGCCGTCGGAGGCGGCCAGCGCCGACCTGATGGCCTTCGTCGCCTACTACGAGCACCACGTCCCCCAGAACCAGCGCAACAAGGTGATCGATGCCCAAGTGCGAACCTTTCGCCACAACCGCGAGCACTACCAGAAGATCACCGCCAACCTGCTGCCCATCCTGTCGATGCTGACTTCGGGCGACCTGGGGCGCAGCCTCTCGCCGGACCCCTTCGACGCCGACGACACGCGACCCATCATGAACTTCGAGAAAATCGAGCGCGCCGGCCACGTGCTCTATATGTGCCTGGACTCCCTTCCCGATCCGTCGGTCGCCTCGGCGATCGGCGCCCTGGCGCTCGCCGACCAGGCGGCGCGCGCCGGCATGCGCTACAACCTGGGCGGCTACCGGCGCATCGCGCTCTTTGTCGACGAGGTCTCGAACGTCATCAACCAGCCGCTGATCGAGATCCTCAACAAGGGCGCCGAGGGTGGCATCTTTACCACCTGCGCGATGCAGACCCTGGCCGACCTGGCCAAGCGGCTGGGTAGCGAAGATGCGGCGCGCATGGCGCTGGGCAACCTCAACAATCTGATCGCCCTGCGCACCAAGGACCGGCCAACCCAGGACTTCGTGGTCGAGACCTTCGGCAAGACGGCGATTCACACCGTGCGGGTGGGCCTGAGCCACGGGTCAGACGCCCACCTCGGCGACTTCTCGTCGAGCTATTCCACCCAACTCACCGAGAGCTTCGAGGAGATGGTGCCGGCGGATGTGCTCGGGAAGCTGCCTAATCTCCAATACTTCGCCTCGGTGTCGGGAGGCCGGATTATCAAGGGGCGGTTTCCTATCCTCGATCCCGATGCGGATTCGCTCCGCCCCCCAAAAAAGACGGCCGCATGATCCGCGCCGTCGCCGTGTTGTCGTTGCTCGTCCTGCTGGTCCTGGTGCTGTATGTGCCGTCGGCCCATCCCCCGGAGCGCTTCCTCGCGCAGCTACGCGCCGAGCATGACGCAGCCGCCGCCTACTGGGGCGCCGAGCCGGCTACCCGCATGCTGGATCGGGCAATGCGCATGCAAGATTCGACGGCCCAGGTCACGCCGATTCCTGCCGCGAAGGATGCGCCTTCGCCGGCGGGCGTGAACGGCGCGGTGTCCCGGGAGATGTCCTCGGTCAACCAGCGCCTCTTCAACAACGCCTACTTCCGCGCCGTCGACGCGCTGCTCCTGCTCTCCAGCTATCGACTGTCCACCCTGCTCGAATGGCTGCCCTGGTTGGCGGCATTCGTCTTGGCTGCAGTCGTCGACGGCGGATTCGCGCGGCTCATCAAGGCCAAGGAGTTCCTTCAGCACGATCCGGAAATGTTCGCGCTGTACGCCTGCCTGGGGATCGTGATCCTCTGCGCGACGGTTATCGGCTTCGTGCTGCCAGTGATGCTGCATCCGCTGCTGCTACCGTGCGTGCCGCTGGTGGTCGGAGGGCTGGCCGGGCGGGCGCTGGGGTGTTTTCATCGACGTGGATAAGGCGGCATTACCCTGCGACGAAATCGGTACGATTCGCAAAACGATAGGTGCACATTGATTTCCAATGTCATGACCACATCACTGAATGTCAGCATCGCAGTACAAATAACACCCCGGCGCACCTGGCGCACTTCGGCCATAACAGGCGATTGACTTCATCCTTGTCTCAGACTGCTTGAGATGGCAAACCAGCCGTTCGAAAACACAAAATTTCTGACACGCTTAGAACTCAAACCGAGCGACGACCTCATGAGCCTAGCTACGGCAATGCTTCACCTAAGCAAGTTGTGAACTGCCGCTATTCCTCGCGGGGTGGATCCATAAAGCTGCGACGATTGATCGCATAGTTCTTGATCTCTCCACGGAAAGGCAACAAAAGCATCCCATCGAGGCGCGCCACTTCCTGCGGGTTGCGATGATCGCGGATACCGATGGTCATACCGATTTGACCGGCGTGCGGCTGTTCGCGGTAGGTGCCGAGCAGGCGGTCCCACCAGGTCAGGTTGAAACCAAAATTGGAGTTGGTTTCATCATCTTCAATCGAGTGATGCACCCGATGCATGTCCGGGGTCACCAAAACCCAGCGCAGTACCCGGTCCAGCGCCGCCGGTAGGCGGATGTTGCCGTGATTGAACATGGCCGTGGCGTTGAGCATCACTTCAAAAATTACGACGGCAACCACCGGGGCACCGAGCACGACGATGGTCGCAAACTTGATCAGCATCGACAGGATGATCTCGAAGGGATGAAAACGGGCGCCGGTCGTGACATCGAAGTCACGGTCCGCATGATGCACCCGATGCAACCGCCATAGTGCTGGCACGGCATGGACCATGACATGCTGCAACCAGATGACGAAATCCATGGCGACGACGGCCAGCGGGATGGCGATGAGCATCGGCACCTGAAAATGGTTGAGCAGTCCCCAGCCCTGCTCGGCACAGAACAGCGCCATTCCCGCTCCTGCGAGCGGAAAAAGCAACCGCAGCACCACGGTATTGAGTACCACCAGGCCAAGGTTGCTGGCCCAGCGCAAGGTTTTGGATACGGTCAGCGCGCGCCGTGGAGCCAGTAGCTCCCAACTAGCAATCACAGCGAACACCCCAAGAAAAAAGCCGAGCCGGATAGCGGGTTCGTTGGCCAGAACGAATTGTTCGAAGTCCATGAATTTTGCTTTCAAATCACCGTTGACCGCACCCTGCAGGAAACCGACCTTGGTATAACAAATTGCTCAGTGCTGGGCGGCGCCCGTCGCCTTGCTGGCGGCATCCAGCCCGCCCTTGGTTTTCCATTCGGCAAAGCCGCCTTGCAGAATCCGCACATTGTCGTAACCGGCAATGCGCAGCGCGAAACCGGCCTGGGCCGACAGGCTGCCAGTGTTGCAGTAGATCAACACCGGCTTGTCTTTGGGAATTGACTGACGCTGGGCGATCACCTGGCGCCATTCGAGATTGACTGCGCCGGGAATGTGCTCCTTCGCATATTGATCCTTGTCGCGGGCATCGATGACGTGAAAGCGTTTCCAGTCTTCCCGCGGAATTTGCTCGGGAAACATCGTGGCGCCGCCGTAGTCGACGAAATCGAGGTATTCCTCCATGGCCTTGACCGCTTCGTCACGGTTGTCGGCCATGGCCGGCGCAGAAAGTACGGCGAGCGCCAGCAGACCGGCGCGGAGCAGATTGATTGACATGGTTTGTCTCCTTTTTTGTTTATGTTGGGGAAAATCGAATTCAGCGCTGACCGAGCAGGCCGAAGTGATAGGGGCAACTGGCTTGCAGATCGATGCTCCGGATCGCCTTGAAGCCGGCTTCCTGCATCCACGCCTGGCATTGCTCGGGTGTCGGCCGGATCTCCAGCGATGGGCCGCGCGGCGTAGGCATGTCGCTGCGCCAGTGGATCACCGAGAGCACGCCACCGGTGCCAAGCACGCGATGCGCTTCACGCAGCAGGGCAACCGGATTCTCCAGATGCAACAGATTGAAGATCATGGCATGGGCTTGCGAAGCACTTTCCAGCCCGGTGCCGTCGGCAACGAAATCCCTGACTTCAGGCCGGATATTGTCGCGTTTCTCGACATCGGCTTTTTGCCGAACAGCCTCGACCATCGCCGGTTCGATATCGAGGGCAGTGACGATGCCCGTGGTTCGCCGGGCAGCCGGCAGTGTAAAGGTACCGAACCCACAACCAAACTCTACGGTGTGGCCGAGCGAGTTGCCCAGAATCAGCAGTTGGTCGAGCGCCGCTTCCGGGTCGAAGAATGTTGCCCAGTAAGCCTCCTCCGGCATGCCGCTTTCACGTCCTTTCATATTTTCCCCCAGCCATGTCTGACATCCCCTTCATCCCAGCGCCTGTTCCAGATCGGCAATCAGGTCGGCCGCATCTTCAAGGCCGACTGACAGACGCAGCATGGCATCCGAGATGCCGCGCCGTTGGCGTTCTTCCTGTGTCAGCCCGTGGTGTGTGGTCGTGCAGGGCTGGGTGACCAGGCTCTCGGCACCGCCCAGACTCGGCGCCAGGGCAAACAGGCGCAAACGGTCGGCGACGCGGGTAGCATCGTCGCCCGTCCCCTTGATGTCGATGCTGACCATGCCACCGAAACCGTGCATCTGTTCGCACGCCAGAGCATGACCGGGAAACTCTGGCAGCCCCGGATAATAGACACGGGCAATCTTCGGGTGCTTGAGCATGGCTTCCGCCACTGTCTGAGCCGTAGCATTTTGTTGCTGCACGCGGACGACCAGCGTGCGCAGGCTACGCGAAAGGAGCGAGGCGGTTTCCGGTGCGATCATCGAACCAAGGTTCTTGCGCCAGTTCCAGACCGGCATCAGGTCTGCCTTGCAACCCATCAGCGTGCCGGCCGTCAGGTCGCTATGGCCACCGAGATACTTGGTGGCGCTATGCACGACGAAATCGGCACCGAGTTCGAGCGGGCGCTGATTGACTGGCGAAGCGAAGGTGTTGTCCACCGCCACCTTGGCGCCATGAGCATGGGCAATGGCGGCAATGGCACGGATGTCGAGCAGTTCCAGCGTCGGATTGGTCGGGGTTTCGAAGAAAACCAGTTTGGCCCCTTCGGCCAGCAAGGCGTCGAGCCGGTCTATTTCGCTGCCGAGTATCAGGTGGGTCTTGATGCCAAGCAGCGGCAACTGGCTGGCCAGCAGTTCCAGCGTGCCGCCATAGGCATCACCAATGCAGACGACGCCTTCGCGTCCGTGGGTCAGGAACAGTGCAGTTTCCGCCGCCATCCCCGAGCAGAAGGCCCAGGCCATCTCGGCATTCTCCAATCCGGCCAGCGTTTCCTCCAGGGCGAAAATGCTCGGATTCAACCCGTAACGGGTGTACAGGCTGCCGGGCTTTCTGCCATCAACCACATCGAGCAGGTCGGCGGTAGAGGGAAAGGCAAACGTCGTGGTGTTGTAGATCGGGATATGCGGGCTGCCGTGAGCGTCCCGGGCACTGTGCCCGTGGATGGCGCGCGTGGATAGAGCGGCTTTCTGTACTTTGGACATCAGGAATCTCCTCGGTTTTGTTTGTTTGATTCGGGGTATTGATTCGTTTCAAGCGGCGGCCGGCACAGATTGTTGACGACGTTCCAGCGCGACCGCGGCAAACAGCGCGACGACCAGCAGCGGCAGCACGGCAAGATTGAGCGTCGCCCAGCCAAACTGGTTGTAAAGCCAACCGGCAGAAAGCGTGGCGAATGCGACCAGACCAAATACCGCCGCTTCATTGACCGCCTGCACCTTCAGTTGCTCGGCAGGCCGGTAGGTCTGAGTCAGCAAGGCGGTGCCGCCGATAAAAGCGAAATTCCAGCCGACGCCGAGGAAAATCAAGGCCGACAGGAAGTTCAAAAACTCGTTACCGGACAAGGCAAGTACGACATGGATAAGCAGCAGTACGAAGCCAGCCTGCATGACGCGCGGGGCGCCGTAGCGTTTGATCAGCGAACCGGTGAAGAACGACGGGGCGAACATGCCGACTACGTGCCACTGGATAACCGGCGTCACGCTGCTACCCGGCAAGCCGCAACCAAGCATGGCGAGCGGCGTTGCCGTCATCACCATGATCATCACGGCATAGCCGGCGGCGGCGCCGAGAATTGAAACCCGCAAGGCCGGCTGTGCCAGAATCGTGCCCAACGATCGGGCATCGCCGCCTCGAGCGACCGCGACCGGTGGCAGGCGCAGGCCGGTCAGCAGGGCAAAAGCAAACAGACTCAGGCAGCCCTGGGCCAGATAGGAGCCGACAAAAAAATCGCCGGAAATCCAGTCGCGCCCCCATTGCCCAAGTTGCGGGCCAAGGAAGGCGGCGACGACGCCACCGGCTACCACCAAGGAAATGGCGCGACTACTGTGACCCGGATCGGTTGCTTCGACGGCGGCGAAGCGATAGTAGTTGGCGAAGCCTTGGTAAACACCGAGCAGCAGATGACCAAGGGCAAACAGTTTGAACGACTGCTCGTGCAGCGCGACGGCACAGAGCACACTGCCACTGGCACCGAGCAAGGCCCCGAGCAGGAAGCCGAAGCGGCGCCCATACCGACGCATCAGCATGGCGGCGGGTATCGAGGCGATTGCCGTGCCGATAACCATCAGGGCGATCGGCAGGGTGGCCAGACTTTTGTCGGGGGCCAGCGTATTGCCGAGAATGGCACCCAGCGCCATCGACATAACGACAGCCGAGAGCATCAGTGCCTGGCTGGTGGCCAGGAGAGCGACGTTGCTTAGACCTTTGAATGCAGCGGA
The DNA here is from genome assembly GCF_026261605.1 of Dechloromonas sp. A34. Taxonomy (NCBI): domain Bacteria; kingdom Pseudomonadati; phylum Pseudomonadota; class Betaproteobacteria; order Rhodocyclales; family Azonexaceae; genus Dechloromonas; species Dechloromonas sp. A34. The sequence goes on along the minus strand of NZ_CP102486.1, from coordinate 2,663,439 downwards.
CTCAATGCTTGAGCGCAATGTCTTACACTGCATTTTTGTCATCTTGTCCCTCATCTTCCTGCCAGCCGCTGATACCGCCAGCAAGTGGGATGGCTTTGTCGTAGCCCATTGTTTGCAATAACTCGGCGGCTGCGCGGGATCTCGAGACGCCAAAATTGCAGACGGTCACGATGATCGAATCTGTGGAGAATTCGCAAGCCCGAGCAGCTAGTTGCTCCCCTGGGATATTGATTGCAGTCTCAACATGTCGATCCGCAAACTCTTCTGCCGACCGGACATCGACAATGACTACCTGATCCCCGCGCCCCATTAATTGGCGCAGGTCACTCGCCTCCATGAAAACATCCGGTTTTCTATATGTGCTCATTCATTGTTCCAGGCAAGGTTTTGCCGATCCGAATTATCAAGATGGACTGAATAAAGTTATGGCCGAGGCGCACCGCATATCTGATGCCATACCGTAGATGGGACGGTCGGCATGCCCATGCTTATCGGCATTTCGCGCCGCTCAACCGGTTTTGCGCTTTAGAAAACCAAAACCTTGTCAGCCTCTGCGGTCCATGCTGCCAGTTCAAGTAGTGTGCTGCGTTGCGCGCCCTCGACAACGTCACTTGGGGTGATACCGCGGGCATCCATACACGTGCCGCACAGGCCGACTTCGCCGCCAACCATGCGCACCATGTCACCGGCGTTGTAGTACCCCTCCGGCACTTTCTGGCCAGCCTTGGCGCAGGCTACCGCATCGCCCATCAAGAAGATGCGGACCGATTCGCCTTCGCGCTTGCCCAGCGCTTTGGCTAGGCGCAAGGCGTTGTAACTGCGCTCGGTGCCATAGGGGGCATCGTTGAGAATAAAAAGTGTTTGCATGGCGAATCTCCCTTTTGAATAGCTGAAATGCCTACTTGCCCCCTGCCTTGATACTGGCCTTCAAGGCATCGAAGTCCTTGCGCACGGTATCGTTGAACAGCAGCCCGGATTTCCCCTGCTTGGGTACGCTCTCCATGTCCAGCACATCGGCGATGATCTGGTAACTGGCCGCACCGTTGAAGTCCTTGCCGTCGGCGACAATCAGTTGGCTGCCGTAGAACACGGCCGGCGCGGGAAGTCCGGGTGCCAGGCTGGACGGCAGCAGTTGGATGGGCACACGGTAGGTGTTGGCAATCTCGGCGGCGACCTGCAGATTGCCATTGCAGCGCTGCCCCGGGGGATCCTTGGCGATGAAGGTGAGGACGCTGCGGCCGCCGACATCCTTGGCGCCGGGCACCGCCATCGAGACCTCGGCAGCACTGGCCGAAAATACGAAAAACAGTCCAGCAACGGCGGCAGCGAACGATTTCATGGGAATTGCTCCGGGAAAGGGGATCAGTTTTTACTGGTTTCGATGGGTAGACCGCAGGCTGCCCATTCGCTGACGCCATCGCTGATCTTCTGGGCGGCGAAGCCTTTGGCGCGCAGCAATTTGACCGCTTCGTCGGACATCAGGCAGAACGGGCCGCGACAGTAGGCGACGATGGCGCAATCGGCGGGCAGGTCGGCCAGGCGCTTTTCCAGTTCGCCGAGCGGCATGGAACGGGCGAAAGGCAGGTGGCCGGCTTCGTATTCGGCCGGCGGGCGGACGTCGATGACGATCACCTCGCCCTGCTTCGCTTTCTGCAACAGGCTTTCCCGGCTCTCCGAACAGAGGCTGTCCGGGGCGCTGGCCATCTGACTGAGAGCGACGCGCAATTCGACGAGGTGTTCCTCGGCGGTTTCGCGTAGCGTCACCCAGAGTTGGGCGACGTCCGGACCGCTCAGCCGGTAGTGGATGTATTTGCCGTCGCGGCGGGTGTCGACCAGACGGGCTTCGCGTAGCGCCTTGAGGTGGGCACTGGTCAGGCGCATGTCGATGGCCGCCTGGACAGCCAGGGTTTCGACCGTTTTTTCACCCTGGGCAAGCAGTTCGAGCAGTTCCAGCCGCTTTGGGCTGGACAGCGACTTGCCGATGCGGGCGACGTGTTCGTAGAGGAAGGACTTGGTAGGCTTGCTTGTCATGCCAACAATCTTATGTATATTGGAATGATTGTCAAGGAAACTCTTTTCATCTTTCAGTGCGAATCACGATGGAATGCGCAGGCGCCGTGTGCCGCAGCTCTGTTCTACGCATTCTCGCTGCCAAATCAAACTGCAGGATGCAGCGATGCGCCGGAGGGAAGCTGAATATCGAATCGATCGCCGTTTGCGGCACTCAATCCTGGATTCTTGATTCAAGCGGCAAGTTGTCCGTCGTCAGCGCATAGCGGCGTAATTGCTGGAAAGTTCTTCGAGCGTGCGCTGCAGAGTGTCATTGATCTGTTTTTCGCAGCACCCCATCAGTACGGCATCATCAATAAGATCCTGAGCGAGTTGCCTGAATTCAGTCAAATTTTCGTTGAGCACTTTGATTTTTTCGACGCACGCCACTGCTGAACCGTCGGGCGCAAGCCAAACTGGCGGAGTAGTTTCCCCTTCTCGGCGCCTCTCGCTTAATACCATTTCCTATCCTTTCCCAATATTCTCGCAAGCTCCAACACTATCAACAGCTACCCACTAGGCGGCAAGGCGCTGCTGTTTACAGCAGGAAATACGTCGATTCAGAATTCATAACGGACCTGAAGGTAAGCATTGTCGTCCTCCGCCAACTGTCCGAACTGCCCCCAGCGCTTACCGCCGAAGAGATTGGCGCCGAGCGCGCCCCACACCTTGTCGGTGAAACTGTAGCGAAGCTCTGGATTCACGAAGTAGTCGCCGTTGCTGGTGTTGTATGAAGCATAGGCAGAAAGCCGTAGCGTCTGGTGCTGGAAAAACTGCGTCAAGCGCAGCGTTGCGGTCTGGTTCCAACGATGGTCGACCGGAAAGCCGGCGGGCAATGCCGCCCGGTAGGCGCCGTAGTCGTGCATATATTCGACGTAATACTGGAAGCCGAGCGACAGATCTTCGAGCGGCTGAATCTGGTAGCCGACGAGCAGCCGGGTCTGGGCGTTGGGTACGGCGAAGTCGTTTCCCGAGCGGTCATCGCGCGCATCGTAATAGGCGCCTTCCACACTCAGCACCCCGTTCCCCGCCCGCCCGGACGCGCTCGCACCGTAGACCGAGAGGGCGGGGTAGAAATAGGTGATTCGCGTTGGCGCCGTCATGTTGTCGGGCCGCATCGCGGGTGTGCGCTGGAAGCCACGATAAAGGTAAAGCGCCGCGTCGACGCCGGCGATATCGCGATAGATCCGCAGCCCGACCTCGCCTTGGTCCGGCTTGATGGTCTGGCGATCGGTCACTGCGGGCATGGGGTCGAAGAGATGGAAGCGGCGTGCATCCGGAATACGACTCTCGCGGAAGTTCGGTGCCAGCACCAGTTCGAGCGAGGCGAATTCCGGATAGGCGCCGAATTTCACCGCATCCACGCCGCGCTTGAGGTACTCCAGCGGACGCCCGGCGAAAAGCGCCTCGTGGTCCTTGGGAAAAACGTCATTCACGAACACCAGGTCGCCCACGCCCCAGGTGATGACCTGGCGGCCGATACGCAGGTCCCAGTTGCTGGCCGTGTAATCGACATAGCCCTCACGCAACTCGGCTTCGTCCTGGCGGCCGAGGTGGTCGTACGCCAAGTCGCCCTTGGCGAGCAGGCGCCAGGCGCCACCGGTCGCATCGAGCTTGATTTGGGCCCGCTCTTCCAGCCACTTGTAATGGCGGCCGTCCGGATTCGTCGTCACGGTGTTGACGGCGGTGTTCTGCTGCAAGAAGCCGGACAGCGTCACTTCCGCCCGTGCCGCCGGCAGTGCCAGCAGGACGGCGGCGCAGAACGTGGCCGAGCGCAGCATCAGTCAACCCATTTGCGCGGCGGCTGGCGCAGGAAGCGTTCAGAGAACAGGCTGTCCTCGATGCCCAGATCGTAGTCGGCCTTGAGGTAGGCGACCTCGCTGCGATGGCCGGTCTGCAGGTTTTTCATGGTGCGCTTGACGATGGTCGGCACCCCCTTCACCTCGGCCACTTCATCGGCGTTGAATTGCTTGTAGAGGGCACCTTTGCGGTCGTACTGGTCCTCCTTGAGCGGCAGGAAGGTGGCCTTATCCACCCACGTCAGCTTGGCGCCGAAATCGGTATCCGTCCCCTTAGGCGTGCTCTTCACCACGTAGCTGTCGCGGCTGCCGACCTTCTCCTCGCGCTCGATAACGTGCGAATCGTCGTCGATATCGCGGCCGGAGACGTCCTCGTAGGTGAAATCCGAGCCGACGAAGCTGGAGCGCTTGTCCTGGGCGGCGATGCGCTTGACCATGTTGATGGCGGGAATGAACATCCAGCGGTCGTCGTCCTTGGCCGGGTACTTGTAGATCATGAAGCTCATGTCCTTGACGTCGGCTGGCTGGAAGAAATACATGAAGTACTTCTGCTCGCCGCCGGCTTCGCCCGCGTTCTTGCGCAACATGGTCATTTCGCGGATTCGTTCGGCGCCGTCCCGGTTGATGAGCTTCATCACCACCCGCGCCTTGAAATCCTTGCCCGGGTAGAGGAAGGCCGCCTGGGATTTCTTCATCACCTCCTCGCCCGTCAGGGCCAGGGCCTGCAGGGGCAGCATCAGGCCAACGATCAGCCACAGCCAACAACGTTTCATGTCAATCTCCTTGCGCAGGTGCCGGGGCGAGTTTCGCGGCCGGCATCGGTTGATCGAACAACCAGCCACGCCCCAACATGATCAAGGCGGGCAGGAACAGAACGGTGAGCAGGGCCGAGAGCAGCATCATGCTGACGATGAAGGCCCCTACTGCGATATAGGGCGTCAGCGGGGCGAACATCATGACCGAGAAGGCGGCCGCGAACAGCAGGGCGTTGCGGAAGATGCCCTTGCCCGGCCGCGCCGCGGTCCACAACAAGGCCTCGCGCAGATCGCCGCCGGTCTCGGCCAGATGCTGGCGGAAGCGGCTGACGAAATGAATGGCAAAGTCCACCGCCATGCCCAGAGACAGACAACTCAGCACCGACAAGGGCATGTCGAAATCCTTGCCGATGAAGCCGACCACGCCGTAGATGAGCAGGATGGTAAACAGCAGCGGGATATAGCCGACCAGCGCCCAGCGGGCCGAGCGGAAAGCCAGGGCGAGGATGACGAAGACCACCACCAGCGCCAGACCCAGGCCGAGCACCATGTCCCCCAGCACCTCGTCGTTCCAGACCAGGTTGAAATAGGCGATACCGGCCGGCTTGACCGATGCCGCCAGGGGATAGGCCTGCTGGTAGGCTGCCGCCGCATCGATCACCTGGCGCATGGCGTCGGCATCCCAGGTCTTCAATTGCACCCAGACATTGGCTTTCTGAAAAGCCGGATCCACCACGTTGTCGAGATCCGCGGGTTTGGCCGACATACTGAACAGGAAGAGATACTGGCCGATGCTGTCCTGGGTCGGCGGCACGGTGTCGAACAAGGATGCATCGTCGTGCAGCACCCGGTTGATGCGCTTCACGTAGTCGGCGACCGAGAAGGTCTTGCCCACCACGGGTAGCGTTTCCAGATGGCGCTGCAGACCCTCCAGCCAACGCATGGCCTCGGGCTGTTTCATGAAATCCGCCGCCGTGGACTCCACCACCAGGTAGCCGAGCGAGGTGCCGCCCAGCGCCGCATTCATCGCCGTGTCAGCCACGCGAATCTCGCTCGACTGCTTGAACCAGGCCACCATATTGTTGTTGACGTGGATTTTCGAGGTGCCGACGAGGGCCGTCAGCAGCAGGCAAAAACCGACCAGCGCGGTCACCCGCGGGTGATCGGTGCCGATTGCGCCAACCCGGCGCAGGAAGCGGGCGCTGCGATCGAGTTCGATGCTTTCGTGCTCGGCGGCACGAACGATATTTTCTTCCTTGACGAAGGTGAGAATGGCCGGGATCAGGCTGAAGGAGAACAGGCGCAGCACCACCGTGCCGAAGGCAATCAGGCCGCCGAAAACCTGCACCGGCACGATGTCCATGAAAAGCAGCACGGCGAAGCCGGCGGTGGTGGCGAGGGCCGTGTAGCGCACCGGCCGGCTCACCGCCTGCATGGTTTCGCGGATCGCCGCCAGCTTGTCATGCCGCTCGCGGTAGCGAAAGTAGAACTCGTTGAATATGTGGATGCTGTCGGTGGCGATAGCCATCAGGAAGACCGGCGCCATCGAGCTCATGATATGCACCGGAAAACCAGCGCCGATCAGCAGGCCCATGCTCCAGAGGATGGCCGCCATGGCCACCGCCATCATGGCGACGGACAGTGCCAGGTTGCGGAACATCAGCTGGATGGCGGCGAACATGATCAGGCCGGCGATGGGCGAGAAAATGCCCATCAGTTTGAACATCTCGGCCCCGAAGGTATCGCGGGCGACCGGATCGCCGGCGATGTAATAGCGCTCGGGCCCGGCTCCCCGGCCACGATGGCAGCGAGTTTCTGAGCGATCTCGGCACCGTTGGCACCCTTTTCCAGCGGCACGTAAATCGCAGTGGTCTTGCCGTCCCGGGAGATGACGCGATCCACCAGCAGCGGATTCCCGAACAGAGCCACACGCAGCGCCGACACCTCGGCTTCCGTCTTCGGTGCGCCCGGCATCAGGGGCCCTACTTTCAACGTGCCGGCCTCGGCGGTAACGTTAGTAATGGTGGTCAAACCATTGACGTCGCGGCTGGCGACGCCATCGAGCATGAGGATGGCATCGGTGATGCGGGCGATACGCCCCAGCGTCTCCCGGTTCAGCACACCGGCTTCATTGCGCACGCCGACGACCAGGGTGTCTTCGTAGAGCGCGAAGGTCTTGTCGACTTTGTCGTTCCAGACCCGCACGTCGGATGTCTCCGGCAGCATGTGCTTCGGATTGGTGTCGGTGCGCAGGCGCGGCAACTGGGTGAGGAACAGCAGGGTCAGCAGGCCGACCAGCAGCAGCACCCACTTCGGGCGGCGAATGGAAAATTCGACCAGGGAGAATTTCGTCATGGCGGGCTCGCTTGCATGGATGCTTTCTTCAATCGGTCAGAACCGGCGCCACAGCCAGTATTTTTCGTAGACGAGCTTGCCGGCGTGCCAGAGCAGGCCGGGCGCGTGCATTTTTACTTGCGGTGTCGGCTCGGCATAGAAGTTGCCCCTCCCCATGCCGGCGCGATGATTGCCGGTTTCGATGAAACACATGCCTTCCCCCTCAAATTGCCGCGTGTCGCCCTGGCCGGTCCAACCCTGGGCGATGTTGTGGGCCACCACTTCCGCCTGGCCATGGGCGAAAACCCCGGCTTTCGGCAAAGGACGGCCCATGGCCAGGGGAATGGTGGTGACATCGCCGATGGCATAAATACCCTCGAAGCGCGTTTGCAGGGTATGGCGATCCACCGGCACCCAGCCACTTTCGTTGCACAGCCCAGCTTCGCGCACCACGGCCGGGGCGCGATGCGGCGGCACGTAGAGCAGGAGATCGAATTCGGCCTCGGCCCCGTTGGCGAAAACGAGCTTGCGGGCCGCCACGTCCACCGTGCTGACCTGGTGTTCGGGGAAATAACCGATTCCCCGCCCTTCCAGCATGCCGCGCACGGCACCGCCGATCTGCGGCCCGGCCACCACCATCGGAGCGGCTTCGGCGGCAAAAAAATCGATGCGGGCGGCACTCCGCCGGCCCGCCTTGCGCAGACTGGCATCCACCAGCAGGGCCGCCTCGTAGGGGGCTGCCGGGCATTTGTAGGCGGGGGCGGCGGTGAGGATGACGATGCGTCCGCCCTTGAATGTCGCCAGTGCCTGGCGGATCGCCTCAGCGCCGTCCAGGGTGTAGAGGGATAAGCCGGCCTCGGTCAGGCCCGGGATTGCCGCGTCGGCATAGTCGGCTCCCAGGGCGACGATCAGCGCGTCGGCGGCGATGGCTCGGCCATCGATCTCGGCACTGCGCCCGGCCGGATCGATCTTGGTGACCTCCCCTTGCCAGAACTCGATGCCACGGCGATCCAGGCGCCCGTAGGAACGGGTGATGTCCGCTGGGCGACGCTCGCCAACCATCAACCAAAGCAGCGACGGCGGGAAAAAGTGTGCGCCGTTGCGCTCGACGACCACCACCCGGTGGCTGGCGGGGAGAAGGCGACGGAGTTCCTCGGCGGCAACCAGCCCACCCAGTCCAGCGCCAAGAACGAGAACGGTGCGCGCCATGGCGGCCTCCTCAGAAAACCAGAGTCTTGTCGGCGGCCGCCGTCCACTCGGCCAACTCGTTCAAGGTGCTGCGCCGCGCGCCCTCGACCACCTCGGCATCGCCGATGCCGCGGGCCGTCATGCAGGTGCCGCAGAGGCCCACGTTGCCGTTGGCGGCGACCATACGCACCATGTCGCCGGCATTGTAATAACCGTCGGGCACCTGCTGGCCGGCCTTGGCGCAGGCGACGGCATCGCCCATCAGGAAGACGCTGACTTCCTGCCCCGCCTGCTTGGCGAGCGCGCGGGCGAGGCGCAGCGCGTTGTAGCTGCGCTCGCTGCCGTAGGGAGGATCGTTAAGGATGAACAGGATTTTCATGGTGAGCCTCCGAAATGAACTGGGAAACAATCGATCAGGAACCAACCTGAAAGTCGAGCCAACTCCGGCCTGTTTTCAGATCCGGCTACCCCGACCGCATTCCATCAGTCTAACGTTCGTTGGAATGATGTCAATACTTTCCGAAAATTTAACCGGAAGCTTGCGCCTCCGGTTCGTTTCATCACACATCCGCCGCCGTTAACAACGCTCGAGACGGCCGGCGGCAACGGTCAGAAGCGCAGTTGCCACCACTCCATGGTCACCGCCTTGAAGCCGTCCCGTTCCTGGTTGTCGCCATCCCACGCGGCGAATGCGATCGGCACGCTGCCCTTGCCGAGCAGGCTGGCGCCCTCGTCGGCCTTGACCTTCAAGGTGCGGGTGAGAACCACTGCCCATCCGCTATCGGTGCGTGCCGCCGCGCTCTTCAGGCCGTCGAAGGGCAGTCGCGTCGCGCTACCGAAGCCGTGCGCCACCAGGCTCTCCGTGCGACCGTCGGCGCGCCAGTGCCAGACATTCACCGGAGCCTTCGGGTCACCCATGAAAGGAACGGTGGACGCCTTGCCATTAACCGGAAACTGCACCGCGACCCCATCGACGAAGCGGTTGTTATCGCTGACCTTGGTGTTGGCCGTCTTGTCGTTCCAGCGCAGTCGCACATACAGCACGTTCCCGGCCCGCACCGCCTGGGCCGTTAGCTGTTCGTTCAGCGCCGTGCCGACGATCGAGGGGTGCCCGGGGAAGGCCGTCTGCAACGCCACCTGGGCGACCGGCGCCTTTTCCCAGATGGCGGCATCAGTTGATCGGGCGTCCACCCCGGCCGCTGCCGTGAATACCTGCAGGGTCTTGCTAGCCGCCGGGCGGCGACGGTGGGTGCGCTCAGGGCGGCGACTGAACACAGAGCCGCCAACGAGAGTTTCTTCGCCATTCCGTTAGCTTTCATGTGATGCCTCCAATCGATTCGCTTCTTCGTTGAGCTGGCTCCGGTGCTGGCGCACCAGATCGGCCAGGGCGGCGCCATACTCGCTGTAGGCCGTGCCCGTTCCTTCGAGCTTGCGCTGAAATTCGGGCAACCAAACCACCAGGTGGCGGTCGAGGAAATCCCGTGTGGCGCGGCGGAAAGGGGCGGCATCGCCCCCCTTGCCTTCGGCGGCGTGCTCCTGCTGGCAGAGCCAGGCGACGAATTCAAGTTCGGTCACCAGATGATCGGGATAGTCCCGGTCATTCTCGTTGAGCAGGACATCGAAGTATTCATAGAAGCGCAACAGTTCCTGCAGGATGCCGTCACGCCCGCACTCGGGCCGGTTAATGCCTTCGAACAGGGCCACCGGCTTGCCGTTGCTCCCCACCTCGAAAGCGGCCAAGTACTCCGCCTCCAGCGTCTCCCGGCTCAGATCAGGATCCACCAGTCCGGATTCGGACAAGCGTTGCCAGACTTCCGGGCTGGGATAGGAGAACACCTGGGCCATCGCCAGATAGCCGCCGGCCAGGGCTTCGGCAGTGTTGATCGTCGCGTTCATATGCCGTACCTATCCTTGTTGGTGTAGCCGATGAGGATGTCGGTGAGTTCCGAGGCCTGCGCCTGGCGGCGCTTGGCCATCTCCCCCCCGAGCGTTGCCAGGGCCTGCTTGACCCCCGGTCCGAACAGCGCTTCCAGATCCTCGATCGGAATGCGCGGCTTGTCGCCGAGGCGACCGTCCTCCTCGAAGGGCGGCGGCGTGACGTTCATCGGCGGCACGTAGAAGACGTTGGGCTGGGTGCCATGCTCGGCGTGCAGCGGCAGGGCGATTTTCCACTGGTCGACCAGCTTGTAGATCGGTCCGTCCTTGTCGTCGCGATAGCCCCAGAAGCGGATGCGGCCCGAGCACTGCTTGACGCAGGCGGGCGCCTCGCCCTTTTCGACCCGCGGATAGCAGCCAATGCACTTCTCCGACTTGCCGCTCTGCATGTTGAAGTAGATCTTGCCGTAGGGGCAGGCCTTGACGCAGTAGCGGTAGCCGCGGCAGCGCTCCTGGTCGACCACCACCAGCCCGTCCTCCTCGCGCTTGTAGATCGCTTTGGTCGGGCACGCCGCCAGGCACGCCGGATTGGAGCAATGGTTGCAGATGCGCGGCAGATAGAAGTAGTGGTTGTTCGGGAATTCGCCCTTGCCCTCGTCCTCGTCCCAGTTCGGACCCCAAGTCGGCTTCTCGTCGGGTACCACCTGGTTGCTCTTGCCTTCCACCAGCGTTTCCAGAAGGTTGTAGTTCCAGGTGCCGCCGTAGTCGGCCCGGATCGGGATGATGCCGTTGGTTTTGATGTTGCCATCCTTGTCGAAGCCGCCGCCCTTCTGCTCCCAGTTCTTCGGGTAGCCCTTGCCGGGACGGGTCTCGACGTTGTTCCAGTACATGTACTCGCGCCCGTCGCGATTGGTCCACAACTGCTTGCAGGCCATCGTGCAGGTGTGGCAACCGATGCACTTGTTCAAATCGAATACGTAGGCCAACTGTCTCTTGCTCATGATCTATTTCCTCAGGCTTTTTCGACGTCGACCGTCGTTTCGTGGAAGATGCGGTTCGGATTGAAACCGCCGGCCGCGAACTTGACGTGGCCGTAGCCGCCCACCAGTTCCAGCGGATTGATCAACTCCGCGTTCACCGCGTTGTAGTGCGTCATGTTCTTGTATAGGTACTGCTCCCAGCCGTGCTCGGAGAACAGCATGTTCTCCGGTAGCCCCGGCCAGGCCTTGGCCATGGCGAAGAATTCGCCCGAGGAATTGAAGATCCGCACCTGGTCGCCATCCTTGATGCCCTTCCTGGCCATCGCCACCGGATTGAGGCGCACGTCGGGCTCGCCGCGCTGGTGGCGCATCATCCACTGGTCGGTACGGGCAAAGGAATGGACGCCCCAGCGGGTATGCGGCGTGTTATAGACGAAGGGGTACTTCTTCGGCCCGAGCACGCCGCCGCCGTACTGGGGCTTAGGCACCGTCGCGCCGAAGCGCTGAAACCAGTCGTGGTCGATGTAGAACTGCAGGCGGCCGGTCAGGGTCTTGTAGGGCACCTTCTCGGACACATTCACCATGAACGGCCGGTAAGGCTTGTCCTTGGGCACAGGGGACGTCTTGCCGGCCGACGGGCCGACGCCGACGAAGCCGCGCTTCATCATCTCTTCATAGGAACCGGGGCCAAGGGCCTTGGATTTCTCCATGACGAAGCGCAGGGCATCCTCGTCCTTCTCGACGGCGCCGTTCATGGTGAACTCGTCGTAGACCTTGTCGAAGTCGATGAAACTCTTAATCTCCGGGTCCTCGACGCGGGCGATGCCGCGCGCTTTGGCCCGCTCCTGGATCTTCTTCGCCAGGCCGACGCTGATCTGCCAGTCGGTCTTGCGCTCGTACATCGGCTTGATCGGCTGGCCGAAGGCATGGATGAAGCGGGTCGACGAGGTCTCGCGGATGTCCAGCTTTTCCAGGTTGGTCGCCGCCGGCAGCACGATGTCGGCATACATGGCGCCGGAATTGAGGCGGAAGTCGACCACCACATACAGTTCGCAACGCTTGAGGAAGTTCTCCCGCAGATGCTGATAACCGGTGGAGGTGGCGAAAGTGTTGATGCCGGCATTGATGTAGACCAGCGGATCCTTGATCGACTGCCAGTTGGGCATCCAGCCCTTGGCTTCCGACTCCTTGCGCAGGGCTTCCATCTCGTCGATACCGAAACCGATCTGTTCGCGCAGTTCCGTGTCGTCGAAGTAGGCCTTGGAGCGCCGGTACTGCTCGCCCCACACCCACTGCGCCAGCACCATGGAAACACTACGCCCGGGGCGGCCCTTCACTGTACCGAGTTCTTTGTTGCCTTCCAGGTTCCAGCCCTCGTAGGTGGTGTCGATCGAGCCGGTGGTGCCGTGGTGGCCGATCAGCGTAAGGATCAGGATCTTCAGGCGGCCGCACTGGAAGCCGTCGAAGTGCTTCTGGTTGTTGTAGCCATCGAGGATGCGCAGCGCCTTGCAGTCGCCGATCCAGCCGGCCAGCTGGCGCACCACCGAAGGGTGGATGCCGGTGGTCTTGTGGGTGGCCTCCGGAGTGTACGGGGCGATCTCGGCCTTCAGGCGCTCGAACACCGTCGTCACCTCGATGCCGTCGGCCTTGAAGGTGCCTTCCAGCGCTGGCTCCACGGCGCCAAGCTTGAGGGTCTTGTTCTTGCTGCCCATGCTGCCGGGAGCGAGTACTGCCTTGCCGCTCTTGGTATCCCAGATGTAGAACACCTCGTCGCTGCCGTCCGCCTTGAAATCCTTTTCGCGCAGGAACTTGCCATTGTCGGTGCGGACCAGGAAAGGCAGGTCGGTCTGCTCCTTGAGGTAATCGGCCTTGTATTTTTTGTCGGCGATCAGCACGTTGACGATGGCCGAGGCGAGATGCGAGTCGGTACCCGTCGTGACCGGTATGTGCAGGTCGGCGTGGACTGAGGAGGGGTTGTAGTCGGGCGAGATGTTGACCAGCCGCGCGCCGTTGTAGCGCGCTTCCGTCAGGAAGTGAGCATCGGGAATCCGCGTCACAATGGGGTTCTTGTGCCACATCAGGATCAGGTCGGAGGTGAACCAGTCGTCGAAGGTGGATACGGTGCGGGCCGGCATGCGCACGGTCTGGATGCCCGGATAGAGGTCGCCGGTCATCGAGGAGACGTCGGGCTTGATGGCGCCGATCAGGTTGGCCAGCCGCGAGTAGCCGGTGCTGGTGATGACCGCGAACGGCCGCTTGGGCATGCAGACGTTGCCCGGCCCGCGCGTCACGGTGGTGTCGATGATCTTGTCGGCGATCTCGGTGAAGGCCTCGTCCCAGGAGATGCGCTTCCACTTGCGCTCGCCGCGCTCGCCGACACGCTTCAGGGGGTACTTGAGGAAATCAGGCTGTTTCGACCAGGAGCAATACACCGCCCCCTTCTGGCAGCCGCGTGGGTTCATGTCGGGAACCCCCGGCAGTTGCGGATACTCACTGACCTGCTCTTCGCGCATGGGCACGCCGTTCTTGACGAACACTTTCCAGGCACAACCGGCGACGCAGCCGTTGGAGTGGGTGATGAAGCCAGTCGAATCCCAGGTCCATTCCTTGCGATAGAGGTCTTCCCAAGCGCGGTAGGGATAGGATTTGAGCGGATCATCGACGGGCACAATCTTCGAAAAGGCCCACACACTGGAGGGCATGGCAAGGCCGGCCAGTGCCGAACCCGACATCTGCAGGAATCTGCGACGGCTGTTGCCGCCGGTGGGACTATTCATGATTTTCAGCTCCTCTGTTGAATCGGTATATCAATAGGACTATTACTTTGGTCATAGCGTATTGACCTAGATCAAGATTTTGCCCGTCCGATTTTTTCCGGACGAATGGCCTTTAGTTACTGTTCGGTAATAAATGTGACGCTCCCTCTCGTTCCTGAAAATGGGAAATACGGAAAGCGGTCAGCGGCGATCTCGAGTTACGGCCCTCTACCGGTAATGGAAGAGGTTCTCTACCAGGCAAGTGATGCAGGCCATCCGGCATGATGTTTGCGAGTTCCGATCGGACGATGTCCAAATTGCGTTCAAGGGTTTCCCGGTACTGGTACTGCAGAAAGCAGGCCATCTCGCGCAAAAAAAATGTAACTCAATGAATTTTTGGAAATATATTTTTAATGCCGAGACGAAAGCAGTAATCATCCGGCTCTTGGGATAGCTGTTTCTTGATCAATGAGGCACCAAGGCTTACCGTTGCGTAATAAACTTGAAAGAGCGTATTTTTTCCCTTACCTTTTGGTAACAGGACACCTGATGAAAAATTTGATCGCGGTCGTGCTCGCCGTGCTGGCGGCAATCTGCATAGCGCCAGCCAATGCTGTGGAGGAGCCGACTACGCCCTTGCGCATTGGCCTGACGCCAACCTTCCCGAACGACCAGTACCGTGCACTGGAGGAATGGCGCCGCTATCTGGAGCAACGGCTCAAGCGCAAAGTGGAGTTCATCCGGCGCGACAGCTATATCGAGGCGATGGACTTGCTGCGCCTGCAGAAGGTCGACTTCGCGTGGATTTGCGACTATCCCTTTGTGTTTTTCAAGGGCCAGATCAAGTTGCTTGCCGTGCCGCTCTATCACGGCCGTCCCTATTACCAGTCCTACCTGATCGTTCCGGCGCAAGACTCACAGACCACCTCGATTGCCCAGCTGAAAAATCGGGTATTCGCCTACGCCGACCCCTACTCCAATACCGGCTACCTCACCCCCCGCTTCGAGTTGCAACAGTTGGGCGAAAACCCATCGCGTTTCTTCAGCAAGACCTTTTTCACCTGGGGGCATCGCAAGACCGTGGAAGCCGTGGCCGCCGGTCTCGCTCAGGGTGGCGCGGTGAGCAGTCACGTCTGGGACACCCTCGCCAAGGTCAAGCCGGAACTCACGGCAGCGACCCGCATCGTTTCCCGGTCCCCCGAATACGGCTTTCCGCCCTTTGTTGCCCGCTCCTCGATCAGCGATGCGGAGTTCCACGCCATGCAGTTGGCACTGCTGGCGATGAGCGAGGACGAACTCGGTCGGCAGTTGCTGGGCGGGCTCAACCTCGATGGTTTCGTGGCCGGAGATGCTCATTTCTACGATCGGGTCGACCAAATGATCCGGGCCTACGGCAAGCCATGAGGCGCTTGTTCAATCTGAGTTTTCGTTACAAGGTGCCGCTGTGGGGAAGCGGTCTGATCGTCGTGGCCGCCTTGACGGTTTCGGCGGCTCTGATGGCCCAGGCTTACGATGATCTGCGTAACGACCTGCTGACGAGTTCGGCCAGTCTTGCCCGAACGCTGGCCAAGAATCTCTTCCCCGTCATGCTGAACGACGAGGTATGGCGAGCCTACGAAATCATTCGGGCGCCGCTGCACGGCGAGCAGGCCGACGACCTGATCCAGCCCGAGATGATCCTGGCCCTAGACCAGCAGCAGAAGGTCTTTGTCACCACGCAACCGAATGGCGTGCCGATGCTGGCCGACGTACGGCAACTCGGTGCGGAATATGCCCAACTCGCAGAACGGATTGCCGCCCCAGCGACATCGGAAGCCGCCGCGGTGGAACTGTCCGGAGCCCACAAGATCTACGTGGCTGTGCCGATCAGCGACGATGGCGAGCGGGTTGGTACCGTGGTCATCGTGCACTCGAAAGACAAGTTCCTGCCGCGCTTTCGCAGCAAAGCCTTGCGTGCAACGCTCACAGGTCTGCTGGTGCTGGCGCTGCTGCTACCGATCAACTGGTACTGGGGGCAGCGCATGGCCATCCCCATCGTGCAACTGGCCCGCAGCATCGGAAAAGTCGCACAAGGCCGGCCGGCGGAGGCATTCTCGACCGCCTATCCCTACCAGGACGAGTTGGGGCAGCTATTTGAAGTCTACGGCATGATGGTGAAAGCCTTGCAGGACAAAAACCTGCTGGAGCAGGAGATGATCCGTTCGGAACGACTCGCCGCCATCGGTCGGCTGTCGGCCGGCCTCGCCCATGAGATCAACAACCCGCTGGGCGGCATGCTCATCGCCCTGAACAATTTCAAGCGCCGCGGCGGGCATGATGAGCGCACCCTCAAAACCGTCGCCATGATCGAACGGGGCCTGGCCCAGATCAAGGATAGCGTGAGTGCCATGCTGGTCGAAGCCAAGGTAAAAAGCCGGAATTTCGGACCGCAGGACATCGATGACGTGCACACGCTACTGACCGGCGAAGCCCACAAACGGGCCGTGGAAATTGACATCGACAGCGACCTCGTCGCTCCCTTGGCCTTGCCTGCTAACCTGATACGGCAGATTCTGATGAACCTGCTACTCAATGCCATCCAAGCCGCCGAAGAACTTTCCACGGTCCGCTGCACGATGCGCAAAACCCGGAGCGCCTGAGCATCGAAACCGAAAACACCGGCTCCCCCATTCCCGAGGAAGTCATGAGTCATC
Source organism: Dechloromonas sp. A34 (assembly GCF_026261605.1). Lineage (NCBI taxonomy): Bacteria > Pseudomonadati > Pseudomonadota > Betaproteobacteria > Rhodocyclales > Azonexaceae > Dechloromonas > Dechloromonas sp. A34. The sequence goes on along the minus strand of NZ_CP102486.1, from coordinate 2,647,010 downwards.
TTTTCGAACCCTTTGCCTGCGGCCAGGAGAACGGCCATGGCCTCGGCTTGTGGATCACTTATCAAATCGTTTCGCAGTTGGGCGGACAGGTCGCGGCCGAAAGCCACGACGGCCTGACCCGATTTTCCATTTCGCTACCGGCCGGAGAAAATATATGACCAGCGAACCGCTACGCATCTGCCTGATCGAGGATGACGAATTAATGGGTGAGGCGCTGGGCGAGCGCTTCGAAATGGAAGGCTTCGCTCACGATTGGCACAAATGCGGGCGGGATGCCTTGCTGGCCTTGCAAAGACGGCGCTACAGCATTGTCGTCAGCGACATCCGTCTGCCCGACTTGAGCGGCGACGCCTTGTTTGCCGAATTGCGCCAGACGAAAACCGCCACCCCCCCCTTCCTCTTCATGACCGGCCACGGTGCCATCGACCAGGCTGTCCAACTGTTGAAATTGGGGGCCGCCGACTATCTACCCAAGCCACTCGACGTGGATGCCCTGATCCGGCGCATCCGCGAACTGGGTATCGCCCTCGATCCGGCGACACCGGACAACTGCGTGCTCGGTATGTCCACCAGCATGCGGCGCATCGAACAAATGCTCGGGCGGCTTGCCACCGCCGATGGCACCGTCCTCATCACGGGCGAGTCGGGCGTTGGCAAGGAGCAGGTGGCGCGCCGCCTGCACGCCTTGGGGGAAGGGGGAAATGGACGGCCGTTTGTACCGGTCAATTGCGCAGCAATCCCCGATACCCTGCTGGAAGCCGAGATGTTCGGCTTTGAAAAAGGCGCATTCACCGGGGCGATGAAGGAACGCCGCGGCTATTTCGAACAAGCGGACGGCGGCACGCTGTTCCTCGACGAGGTAGGTGACATGCCGCACACCATGCAGGTCAAACTGCTGCGTGCCATCCAGGAACGCACGGTGACCCGGATCGGCAGCGAATCGCCCATCCGCATCAATGTCCGCCTGGTCTGCGCCACCCACGAAGATCTGCGCCAACTGGTGATCGCCGGCAGTTTCCGGGAGGATCTCTATTATCGGATCAACGTCATCCACGTTCCGATCCCGCCGTTGCGGGAGCGCCGCGACGATATCCTCTGGCTGGCCCGGCGGTTTCTGGAAGAACAGTCCGCCAAACGGGGCGGTACGCCATTTTCGTTTACCGCCGCGGCTGAACGCATCCTGTTATCCCACCCCTGGCCCGGTAACGTGCGGGAGTTGAAGCATTGCATCGAGCGCGCTTGCATCCTCGGAGATCATCCGCAACTCGGGCCAGAAGCGCTGCTCGGCGATATGCCAATGCCCGCTGCCGTCGGCGGCCCAGCCGGCGGCACCCTGGGTAGTCACCTCGACGCCTGCGAGAAGCATTACATTGAACAGACGCTGGCTGCCCACACCTGGCGCATCGGTGAAACCGCCGAAACGCTGGGGATTAGCGGCAAGAACCTGTGGGAGAAGATGCGCAAGCACGACATCGCCAAGCCAGACAAGCGAACGTCCGCATGACCTCGCGGCTCGACCGGTCAGCCCTCGGTTATGGCGAGAGGGTGGTTTTCCGGCGTCGCGTTGCGGTGGGGACGGCCATATGAATTGGCCAATGCGTCAACCATTCGGTGAAAGGCTTCGCGTATTTGTGCTTCGCTACAGCCGATCAAGACCGCGTCATCCAAGGTGTCCTGGGCCATGCGCTGAAGTTCCCGGAAGTTTTTGTCGAGGATCACCCTCTCCACGGACGACACTGACGAGCCGTCGTTGCGCTGCCACCGGGGAGGCTCGCCGGGGGCTTGTACCGTAGCGTGGCGCATCACCCCCCCAGCGACGACATGAAGCGGACGCTGCGCCCGGGCAGTTCCCGGAATTCATGGCGGGCCGGCCTGGCGAGCAGGGCCTGCCCGATGCGCTGAGCAATCTCGGCGTCGCTGCAGCCATTTCTCAATGGTGTACGAAAGTCGACCGCAGCCTCCTGCCCCAGGCATAAATACAGGATGCCGTCGGCGGACAGGCGCACGCGATTGCAGGTTTCACAGAAATGTTGGGAGATCGGGGTGATGAAGCCAATTTGCAGGCGGCGGTCGGGAGATACGAGGTAGCGTGCGGGGCCGCCGCCCGGCACGACACCGTCGATCAGGCCGAAGCGCTCTCGCAGACCTTCCCGGATCGGTTGCAAATCGACAAACCCGGCCTTCCTGCCGGCCTCGCCCATGGGCATGGTTTCGATCAGGCGCAGCACGAATCCCCGCTCGGCACAAAAGCCAACCATGGCATCGATGTCTGGTTCGCTCATACCCGCAGTTGCCACCATGTTGATCTTGATCATCCGGAATCCGGCCGCGCTCGCCGCTTCGAGCCCCTCCAAAACATGCGGCAGAACATCACGCCCGGTGAGTTGGAGAATGCGGCTCCGGTCCAGGGAGTCAAGGCTAATGTTGAGCCGCGAAACCCCGGCCTGGCGCAACTGGCATGCATATTTCGCCAGTTGCGTGCCGTTGGTGGACAAGGAGAGGTCGTCGATGCCCGGCAGTGCTGCCAGGCGCCGCGCCAGGTCGGGCAGGTTTTTCCGCAGCAGGGGCTCGCCGCCGGTCAGCCGGACACGCTTCAACCCGAGGCGGGCAAAAATGGCCAGCAAGCGTTCGATTTCATCGAAATTGAGCCATTGCTGCGGTTCCTCATCGCCCTTGAAACCTTTCGGCATGCAATACGTACAGCGCAGATCGCAGCGGTCGGTGACCGATAGCCTGAGGTAATCGATGCGCCGCCCGAATCCATCCACCAGCATGGCTATTCTTCCTCTTTCTTCATGCCGCCCGGTTCCTTGTGGGCGATCCCCTTGTGGCAGTCGATACAGGTTTCACCCTTCTTCTGGGCACCCTGGTGCCGGCGCCAGGCGGTTGGTGTTTGCGCGTCCTTGGCCATGCCATCGAAACTGTGGCAGTTCCGGCATTCGCGGGAATCGGTTTTCTTCATGCGTGCCCATTCGTGCTCGGCCAGTTCGAGGCGTTTGGCCTCGAATTTTTCCGGTGTGTCGATGGTGCCCATGAACTTGCCGTAAATTTCGCCGGAAGCCTGGACCTTGCGTGCCATCTTGTGCACCCAGTCCTTCGGCACGTGGCAGTCGGAACAGACGGCACGCACGCCGGTGCGGTTCGAGTAGTGGATGGTCTGCTTGTATTCCTGATAGACCGTGTCCCGCATCTCGTGGCACGAAATGCAGAACTCCAGGCTGTTGGTGGCCTCCAGGGCGGTGTTGAAGCCGCCCCAGAAAATGACACCGGCAAAAAAGCCGACAACCAGCAGACTGAGCAGGGAATACCGGGCGCTCGGTCGGCGCAGGGCGGCCCAACAGCGGCCGACCACCCCTTTGCCGACACGCGGTGTCTGTTCGCTCATTCCGGAATCTCCTTCGCGGTCTTCTGGAACTCGGCACGGATCGCCTGCAGCGGTTCGCCACTGAACACGCCGTTCAGCTTGTAATGCTCGTGCAGAGCCTTGGTGCGCACCGCCTTGTCGAATTCGAACTTGTACTTGGCATCGACATTGGGGGTGAAGGGCGTATAGGGCGCCTTCGCGCCTTTATGGGGCGACCCCTGGAAGTTGAGATGGCAGTTGGCGCAGGCTTTCTCGTAGTCGAAATTCTGTCCGGCAGCGACCAGGGACTTGCGCGGCGTCGCCTCCGAGGTCTGCTTCAGCTTCTTTTCCGCCTTGCCGTGCAGATCGCGAAACCCGCTTCCCGCTCCATGGCAGGATTCGCAGCCCACCGCCCCCAGCTTCTTCTGACCGCCCGGGTCGGCGCCCAGCGCATAGCCGCCAGGCTGACCGAAGCCGGTACTGTGACAGCCGACACAATCCTTGTCCTTTGTGTAGTCCTTGGCGGGGTCCAGCTTGGCCTTCTGCTTCTCCTCGACCTTGGCGCCGGCCTTCAGGGAGTCGAAGGATTTGGCGTGGGCTGTCCCCGCCCAGGACTCACCCTGAACATCATGACATTTGGTACATGTCTTGACGCCAGCATACTCGGTCGCGGCAGTTGCCATTTGCGTCAGGCAGGCCAGGAACATGGTGCCCAGAATTTGCTGTAGAACTTTTTTCATTCTCATTCCCCTTGTTCGATCAATGAATATCGTTGCTTTCAACATCCGCAGTCGGTTTCTACCGAGATACCCGTCTGGGCCGACGCTTTCTCGCCGTTTTCGTCCTCAACCCGCAGGATCACGACGTACAGTCCCTGGGTAAAGACATGCTCGGCCTCCCTGGTCGCGGCGGATTCACCGTCACCGAAATCCCAGTGAATGGCCTTGACCTTCCCGCTCCCGCCGCCGGCGAGCGCCTTGAAGTTCACCTTGAAGGGGGCATTACCGCGACGATTGGCGACCCCCCCAATCTTGGCGACGAGCTTGCCGCCCGTGGCGCCGACCTCCTCCGTCAGCAGGCTGCCGCCCAACTCCTTGGAAACCTTGGTCAGGGACTGCCTGATCTTGTCATCCATGGGTTTCACGTCATCCTTGGCCGCCTTGCTACCGCTGGCGGCGCTCGCCTGCTGCCCATCGTCGATGCGCAGGAACCCGCCGCCGACGTCCGCGACCAAGCGTCCCAACAGTGTCCACGCCGTGTAGCTCTTCTTCTCGGCGTCGTAGGCCAGGGCGAATTCGGCACCCTGGCTGCGCACTTCGAGACCCGCCATGCGAATCTTCATCTCCATGAACAAATGCTCGGGCACCTGAGCCTTGACGAACACGCGGCCCTTGTCCAGGTCGAGGAAGCTTTTCTCCATCTTCTTTTCCAGGTCGAAGCTCACGCCCGCTAGTCCGACCTCGGTGCCGGGATAGAGCTTGGCCATGCTGCCGTTGGACCACATCAGCACCGCAGCGGACTTGTCGCCTGCCTTGATGCGGTCGCCGCGCTCCAGCACGTCGCCCTCCTTGGCCGGCTGCCAGTTCTGGGCGCCGCTCTTGCGAATCTCGATACTGCCGTCGGCCTGGGTGACGCGCACGGCAGACACGTCCTCAGCCTGGACCAGGGCGCCCCACATCAACAGGGCTAGGGTTAAGAGCTTTTTCATGATGCTTTCCACCTTGTAATCAAAAACGTTTTCAGAATCCGCAACCGTGCGACTGGGAGTCGATGGCAACGCTCGCCCGCTGGATGCGCCCATCGCCTTCGGTCACAGTCAGGATGACGTCGTAGCGGCCAACACCGTAGGATTGTGGCAACGGCGCCGGACCGCTCCAGTACTTGCCATTGCCCAGGTTCCAGTGGTATTTCAGCGGCTCCACCAGCCCCTCCGTCACCGCCTGGAAAGACACGATGACCGGTGGCGTGGCGGTATGCCGATAGTTGGCGACGATGGCCAGCGCGGGCTCGTCGAGTGGTCGCCCTGCCGGCGCTACGGCGCTATTGGCCGCACAACCGGACAGCAGGATTGCAGCGAGGGCGATCGCTTTCATGGCTAGAATTTCACCTCTGCCCCGAGTACGAGTTCCCAGGCCGGCCCGGGCTTGCTGCCGTCAGGCAGGGCATAGACTGCCCCGGGCTGGAAGTAGCCGAGTGAGAAGAATCCATCGAGGTGCTTGTAGATCGGATAGCTGACCGCCAGATCGGCCTCCCAGCCGACATCCCGGGTCGTGGCCGTGGAGGTGGCGGCACCCTGGCTCCAGTCGAGGACCGGACCGCGACCAACGAATACCTCCTTTGTCGTCCATAGCTTGGTTACCGAGGGGGTGATCTTCAGGCCTGGGTACGGCTGCAAGGTCGTATCGAGGCGCAGGTAAGTGATATTGGCGAGGTTGCTGTCAAAGAAGTAGTAGCCGGCGCGAATGTCCTCGCTGAAGATATTCCCGAACTTGTTGCGTTCCCGGCACATGAAGAGGGCGCTGAAGTTGCGCATGGTGCCGCTGTCCGGATCGCTGGTGCCGAGGCCGGAGCCGCGGCCGAACTGCAATCCGGCGGAGAGATTCCCGAGGGCGCCGACCTTGCCGAAATCACGCATGCCTTTGAGTACGAGCGCATTGGCGCGCAGCTCGCGGCCTGCCGCGTAGTCACCGGAGAGCAGCACGGCTTCGCCGTCGAACTTCCACTTGTCGAGATCCAGTGACGCGCTGATGCCCGTCCACAATGGCTGGAAGTGGCCGTCACGCGGCGTCGTGGTCGCGTTGAAATCACGGTCCAGATTCAGGTCGGCATCGCCTGAGCCGCCGCGATCGGCCACCTTCAAAACATAGGGTTGGAGGCGCAAGGAGCGCGAGGCACGAATGTCAAGGTCTGCGTAGTAGGCGTCCAGCTTGTTGGAGGCACCGAACACCTCTTGGCGATTGCCACCCAGGCGGCCGCCCGTGGCGTTGAAATTAGTGTAGCTGCCCCAGCCGCCGGCCACCGCCATGTAGCCGAGTGACAGTGAGGTCTGGCCCCAGGGCAGTTGGCCGAGCGGATAGCGCAGGCGCAGGCCATCCATCGGCCCCTCCAGAACGATCCGTTGGCCAATGTCCCAGCTCTGCCGCCCCGCCCTGACCATGAAGGGCCCGGTGTATTGGAGGAACAGTTCGCGCACCAGTTGTGAACCGAGGGTCTGGAACTCGCCCCAGCGCTCCATCGTGCCTTCGCTGTCTTCCTTCCAGTCCGTGGTGAAGTTTCCCTTGTCGAGGACCACGCGGGCGAGCAGCGCCTCATAGCTGGCGTCGATCTGCAGCGAATAGCGCTGGTCGAAAAAGGCGGCGTTGTCGTACTTCCATTTCTGGTTGGGGTTGTCGAGATTGAAGTTGTTGCGCGAGTTGAACCGCGCCTTGTACTTGCCGGAGAACTCGAACTTGAACTTGTCCTTCTGTTCTTCCACCTGCTTGGCCACCTCGGCAGCATTCTTGCGGGACTGGGTTTCCAGAACGAGCAGGCGGCGGCGCGCTTCCTCATCGCGCCCTTCAGGCTTTTTCTCCACCTCGGGCTCATCCCATTCGCCCCCGCCAGCCGAGGCTGCCTTGGCTGGTGCCACAGTGGGTGCGGCTGCAGCAGACGGTGGGCGCTTGTCCAACTCGGCCCGCAGCCGCTGTGTCTCTTCGCGGTACTGGCTGACCTGCGCTTCCAGGTCTTGCAAGCGGCGCAGTACTTCACTTTCGCCCACGCGCCCTTGTGCCACAGTGTTTTTCTTGGGCGCCGGCGCAGCTTCCGCCAGCGAGGGCGCGCCGCTGCCGAGCAGGGCGCATCCCGTAACGATGGCACAGGCCGAGAAGCTGCGCTTGATGTCACTCCGTTGCCGCACGATGCATACTCCCATTAGTTGTTGCCGGTGATTCCGGCGTTAATTGCCCGCCTGCGGCGATCCGTAGAAGGTCTTGATCTTGCTGTCCGGGCCGTGACATTCCGCACAGACCAAGCGCTTCAGGGTGGGTTTGTACGGATAGGGATCGAGCGGCCGCAGCGTATTGATATGGGCATATTCGCTGCCCTCGCCGCCCCGCACGATCTGCTTCTTCCAAACATCCCGGGGTGCTTGCAGCCAGTTCGGGTGGTAGACGTCACCCTTCACGAACCAGCCTTCCTTCTTCTTCGCTTTGGTCTCGGACGGGATGACCATCTCGTGGCAGGTCAGGCAGTCACGGTTCTTGCCCTCGTAGGCGATCTTTTTCGATTCCAGGTGCAGGCGGTGCAAGTTGGGAATGTTTTTGCGCGCTGCCTTCACTTCCATGATTTCCCCGTGGCAATCGAGACAGACTTCGTTCTTGCTCTTGAAATCGGGGACATTACCCTTCTGCTGTTTGGCCACAGCCTTGGGCGGCCAGTCGATGGGCGATTGGACCTCCTGCGCCAAGCTGACCACCGGGGTAAGTGCCAGCAAGACAAGGCTCAACATACGGGTTCGCATGATTTTCTCCCTTCGGAGCAGACTCCACCAGCCAATTCCGGAACAAATACCCACTCGGCCTCGAGGAAATCGGCAGTGAGGCGGGCGAGTGCCCGGTACAAGTCCATATCGGATTCATTCCGAATCCGATCGCACAGAGCGCGCTGCCACTGCAAAAGATGGTCGGCCAGGAAATCACATTGAAAGTCCAGGCACTGCCGCAGCCCTGCGCTGTCGGGCGCCAACCAGAGCTGAGCCTCGATGTCGCAGAGAAATTTCATGAACTCCAGCTCTACCCCGATGTGATCGGGAAGTTCCAGGCAGTCGCCGGTCAGTTGGGCTCCCGCAGCCTCATAAAACTGCTGCACTTCGACGGTCACATGGCCCCCGATCCGCCGGTTCTCATCCGCATAGAACGATTCGTTGGGGATCACGCCGGAAGGCAAGACGAAGAGCCGGGTGTATTCGGCCACCACGTCGCTGTCCATCGACCCAGCCGATGCGGCGCGCTGAAAGCACGCCGTCAGTTCGCTGGCGGCCGAATTCAGGGCTTCACTGCCGTCCGTGGTGATATCGCCGGCACAGATCATCGCCACCAGCTCCTTTGTTGGCGGCGCCGAGTAGAGCGCCGCCAGGAGGGCGTAAGTCTTGGTTCGCCCAACGGCGACGTTGTGCATTTCCTTAGGATCGATCATTTTGATTCCCTCCAATGAAGAAGCGTCTGGCAATTGCGTCGCGGCGTTCGCCGCTGACCCGGCACGCCGGGCAGAACTCGGCCGAATCGTCCAGGAAACTTTCCTGGCAGCCGCGGCAGGTGCGCTGTGTAGCGGAAACGAGCGTGATGCGGCGCGGTTCGAACAGCACCGAAAGGTCCACCGTCTCCCGGAGATGCAGCGCCTGGTGGTAGCAGGCCACCTCGCACACCCGACAGCCGGTGCAGCGTGCGGCATCGAGCTCGAGGCGGTAGGTGCCGCCCTCGATCCGATGTTCGAGGGCGCCCACGGGGCAAAGCGTTTCGCAGACGTTGCAACCGACGCAGCGACTGTCCACCGTCAGTTGCGCGAGCGGGACCGCGGCCGCCAGAACCACTTTCGACGCAACCTTGGCGCCGGGCAGGGTCGCCAGCACCTGCAGCAGGTCCGTCCGCTTGGGATTGGCCGCATGCCGTTGCACGATGTCGCGGAAGGCTTCCGCGGGCACCGATTCGGCCTCGCCAGCCGGTGCGATAGCAGCTTCGGCGCTCGCCTTCCAGCGTTCGGCGATAGCCCGGAACATCGCTCGGCGCGGGTTGGGAGCTAGTGCCGACCGACGCGTTTCGGCCGCCTTCCCCCGTGCCACCCGCAGCCGCACCACCCGTTCGGGCGCCAGGCCCGCCACCGTGCATAGCGCATCGGCGAAAGCCATCACCTTTTCCCACTGCGGTGCCGCCTTGACCAGTCCGCAGGACGAGCAGCCCGGCTCCATCAGAACGACCTGCGGCGCCCCGGCCCGGATGGGCTCCAGGACGAGTGCCTCGGTCAGCCGCGCGAGACAGGGCAACACCAGCTCGGCCTCGCCCTGTGCCCGATTGCAGGCAATGCGGAACACCGCCCCGGCTGGATTCGCTCGCGTATGCGCTCCACCAGTCGGGCATCGTTCTCCTGCGGCCGGAGGGCCCCGTTGGGGCAGGCCGAGACGCAGGCACCGCAGCCAACGCATGCGGCGGTGATAGCGGCGCCCTCGTCGGAGAGGAGCACCGCACCGGGCACCGGACAGACGATGGTGCAGGCGTCACAATGCGATTTCGTGCAGCGGAAGCGGGCGCATAGGGTGCTCTCCACACGCACCGCCGCCTCCGGTTGGAAGTTGATTGACTTGTCCATGCTCTCGGCCTAGTCCGCGAACGATTACTTGGTGTACTGCACGCTGGGCTTGGTGTCGGCGCCGACGACCGCGATGTTGACGCTGCGTGCCCGCTTTTCCCGTATCAGCGGCGTGAGCTCGTTGAGCTCGCCGAAGAAACGCACCTTGGCCGGGCAAGTCGTCACACACGCCGGCTGTTGCCCCTTCTCGAGGCGATGGACGCACAGCGTGCATTTCTCCATGACCCGGGCCTCGGCGTTGAACTGCGGCGCGCCGTAGGGACAGGCCCAGGCGCAGTAGCGACAGCCGATGCATTTGTCCTTGTTGATCAGGACGATGCCGTCTTCCTTGCGCTTGGTGATGGCCCCCACCGGGCAGGCCGCCTGGCAGGCCGGACGCCCGCAGTGCATGCAGGGCATGGGGACGAAGGTGACGCCGACGTTGGGCGTCTTCTGGGCATCGCGGAAATCGCCTTCCTCGATCTCGATCACCCGGTTGAAATCGACGCCGACCGGCGTGTTGTTCTCGGCTTTGCAGGCCATAGTGCAGGCGTTGCAGCCGATGCAGTGCTCGAGGTCGACCCACAGCGTGTATTGCTTCGGCCCCTCCTTGGCGAAGGAGCGGTCGATGACGTCGCGGGGAATGATTGGGCTTCTTTCAGTCATGACGGTCTCCTTACAGTTTTTCGATGCGCAGCGGGGTGCCGTTGCTCTGGGTGCCGCCCGAGACCGGATCGATCAGGATGCGGTCGCCCAGCACCGGGTCGGCCATGTAGAGCGGGTTGACAGTGAAGCCGGCAGCGATGCGCTTGTCGTGGTACTGCGATTTGCCGTCGGCAGCCCAAGCCTTGCCGCCGGCGCCCCAGCGCCCGTAGGCATGGCTCACCGAGAACACGCCGGGCCGGATGCGGCTGGTCACGCGCACCTGCATCTTGTACCAGCCGTCGCCCAGCGAAACGTCCAGCAGCGGGACATGCTTGCTCGACGGCGACTTGACCTTGATCCAGTCGCCAGTCACGACGCCGAGCTTCTGGGCATCCCCCGGATTCATTTCGGCGTAGTTCTGCGGCTTGATGGAGGCTAGCCACAAGTTGTTCATGGTGCGCGACTGCGTATGCCAGGCGTCCTTGTGGGTGTGGAGCTGGAACGGATATTCCTTCCAAAGGGCCGGATCGAGCGGATCCTCCTTGCAGTCGATGATGGTCCGGTACTGCGGCAGACCATCGAAGTGCTTGCCGGTCATGCTGTTCTTGTTCGCCGCGACATGGCTGGCGTAGGCGAACAGGCCACGCACCTTGCGCCCGCCCGAGAAGTTGATGTATTCCTCGTTGCGCTCCTTGTCGTATTGGTCGCCCGGGTTCTGGAACTTGCCGCCGAGCTTGACCAGGCGGCTGTCCGGATCGAGGCCCGGCTCACCCTTGAAGTCCTTTTGCTTGTAGTACTCGTTCCAGAACTGCCAGGAATTGAAGATGTCCACCCCGGGGCCGCCGGCGTCCTTGCCAAAGCCGGGCAGGCCGCAGCGCTGGGCGATCTGAATCAGGGTGTCGTCCGCTGTCTGCACGTCCGGATGGATGCCACGGTAGTTCTTGGTCTTCGGATCGAGGGTGCCCACCATCGGCTGGCGCAGGCCGGCGACGCGCGTCTTGACCGGCGGATAAGTCTTGAAGCCGCCGATGCGCTCCAGGTATTCCGTGTCCGGCAGGACGTAGTCGCAGAGAGCGCTGGTCTCACCCATGTAGGCGTCGATGCTGATGGTCAGCGGCATCGCCTTGGTATCCAACATGGCCTCGATCACCGTCCAGTTGAGCGGCTGGGTGTAGGCGGGATCGTTGAAGTAATTCAGGTAGGCCTTGATGCGGTAGGGATAGCCCGTGCGGACCGACGAGAAGAATTCGCTCGCCACGGTGCGCAGCGCTAGGGGATACCACGGCCGCGTCGATGTGGGCTTCTTGCCCTGATACTTGACCTTGCTGCGCTCGATCGAAACCCCCTTCGGCTTGCGCACGTCCTTCGCTGTATGGACCTCGCCGCCGAAATACACCATGCCGGGAATGAAGCCGCCCTTGCGGTCGATGCTGTCCATCAGGATGTTGATGGTGCACAGCGCCTGGCCATTCCACCAGCCGTTGGACTGCTGGATCGGACCGCGGAACATCTCGATCACCGGCTTCTTGGCGCTGGAGAATTCCTTGGACAGGTGGGCGATCGTCCCCTTCGGGATGTCGCAGACCTGCTCGCATTCCTCCAGAGACTTCTCCTGAGCACGCTCGCGCAGCAGGCGGAACACCGTCTTGTAGGTGACGCCCTTGATCTCGACTTCAGCATCCAGTTCAGCCGGCCCATCCACCTCGTGGAACAGGGTCGGCTTGCCGCCTACTAGCACCACATAGTCGGCCTGGCCGAGGCCCGCATCCCGCCCGGTCAGGTACAACTTGGGCTCCTGGGTGCGCACCAGATAGGTCATGTCGGTCCAGTTGCGGCGCCCAGTCTTCTTCGCCGCCTGTTCGTTAGGCAGGGCGAGGTATTCCGCCTTGTAGGCCTTGTTGTCGAGCATCCAGCGGATCATGCCGAGGAGGAAGAAGCCGTCCGAGGCCGGCTTCAGGGGAATCCACTCGCCCTTGCCGGACTGTAGCGCTTTCGCGGCAGCGGGTGAGAGCCAAGGATCGACGACGACGTGCTTGAACTGCTTGGCGTCAGGGCCCATGCGCTTGGCAAACTTCTGCAGATAGCGTGCCTTGGTCTGGCCGGGGTAGTCGGCGTGTGTGACGTTCGAACCGACGCTCATCAGATAAGTGCAGTACTCGTAGTCGGCATAGGCGCCGATTTCGTAGGGCGGCACGTTCAGGCAGTGCTCGACGACGTTGTAGAAGGTGCCAGCGCAACGGTCGCAGTGGTTCAGCATGTGCGGCACACCGGCCGCGTTGGCGACGAAGCGCGGCGTCAGCGGTGACTGCTCGTTGCGCCCATGGGCCCAGACGAACTGGTTGCGCTTCGGACCGTAGCCCTCGGGTGGCGCTTCGTCCAGGTAGTCGGAGTCCTCGGAACCGATCGGCTGGTCGTTGTTGAGGATGGCCTTGAGCCCCTCGACCATCCGGGTTTCCTCGCCCGGCACATCCTTGAATAGCACCCCGCCATCGCAGATCTCGGCAAGTGCCTGCTCCCAGCTGATGGTCTTCCACTTGCCGGAGCCGCGCGGACCGACGCGCTTCAACGGGTGCTTCAGGCGTGCCGGGCTGTACAGCGCATAAACGCCGGCCTGCCCCTTGGCACAGAGGGTACCCACGTCCTTGCCGCCGATGCCGCCATCGAGATCGCTTTCCTCGACGATGTCGCCCTTGGACACGTAGTCGTAAGTGTTGGGGTGATAGGGGTTGCCGTCGAGCTTGACCAGCTCGCCGCCCACGATCGTGCCCTGGATGCCGCAGCCGCTGTGGCACATGAGGCAGACGCTGCGCACCAGTTTGGCGTCAGCGCCGACCATGTCCGGTCGGGAACCCGCCTTGCCCATCTGGGTCACCCACTCCTGGGCACTTACCGGCTGGATTTGCGTCAATACCGCGACGCTCCCGGAAACTTTAAGAAAGTCGCGCCGGGTTAGTTGATTATCAAGCAGTTTCATCAGATGTTCCTCCCGCTAAGTTATTGCTACCGTTCGGACTTGCACTCAAGATGGGGTTGTAATCTGGTTTGCCGGGCCGGCCTGGCCAGGCTCGGATCGACCATTCGTCGAGGTGGCCGGCGCGGGCGACAAACGTCGTCCTGAATGGGCGGTTCAAGTTGTGCTTACCAACGGGTAATGGACGGGCGACGGCCAGTCCGCCCAAGTAACGCCCGGCCGCCCCCGGGCTTGCTCGCACCGGCCATGCGCTGAGCGCCGTCCGGCCGGGGAGCCATTGATCTGGATGCACCAAGGCATGCCGCTCCCGAGCACAGCCCCTGCGCTGGATTGTCTGCTGGTCAATTGAGCCAAGGCCATGGCCATGTTCGCCCCCCGTATTATTGCCAGAGGACAAAGCATAAAGCGGGCCATGCATCACACACAAGCTGTAATGCCATGAAATAAAAAAGAAATTGTTTATTCCGGCAAGAAAACTCAAGAACGGCGGCGCTACGAAACCGATGCCTTTCAGGCAAAACCATCAGAGAGATTACCGGGATGTAACCATACTGGCGGGTGTTGGTTTTTTAGCTTACCGTGTGGTAATTACCGCCAGAAAACAGTCCAGCAGACTGGGGCGAGAGTGACATTACGTCCTTCAAGTACATCTATGACTTTGGCGACCACTGGGAACACCGGATCAAGGTCGAGAAGAAGTTGCCCGGCGCCCCTGAACTGTCTAACCACGCCCTGTGTCTCGGCGGTGCCAATGCGGCACCGCCCGAAGATGTCTGTGGCGTATACGGCTTCGCGGATTTCGTCTTTGCCATCGCCAACACCAACCATCCCGAGCACCAACAAATGCGTGAGTGGTACGGTGCCTCATTCGATCCAACTAATTTCGATGACACCGCCTTGAGCCTGGCCTTCCAAGAACTCAAAATGTAACGGTCAAGACGGCCTCGGAACGACGCTTGCAAGCAAAAAATACCTCGTATCTGTTTAGTGATGGCGACGAACTCACTTGGGTTATCCAGAATGACTGCTCCGCTCTGGCACCTGCCGCTTAACCATTGAAGAAGACAATGACGGCAATGGGTACGAAGTACGCTCCCCACGGCCTTGATGTAATCGACCGTAATCAGCTATAGAGCATGTGCACTTTGATGGAAAATGGCATTGCTGGTAACGGGAATTCATGTACCCGTAGATAACTTTATCTCCTATCTCCCTGGAAATTCCGTCCTACGTCCCTGCCTTAGGCCTCAGCAAGGAAAGCATTGCGCCCCGTTACTTGCCTATGCTGTCAGCGAGTTGCCGGTGCGCCTGCTCTAGCGCCCTGGCTTCCTTGGCAGCGGCGGCAAATCCCTGCTGCAGCGAACGGCAATGGGAGACAAACACGATCGGTCCCCGGTACCCCCCATAGGAATTTGCTAACTGCTCGTGGGAAGCGGCCTCGGCCTCGTAACTGGTGGCCTTTTGCGCAAAATAGTCAGCTAACTTCTGGTGATCGGAGGCGGTTGCTGCAGTGGCGACCGCGTCGCGAACCTCAGATGTTTGCGGAACCAATGTGCAAGCCGAGACGGCCAACAGGCTCAGGCTCAAGAACCCAACGGCAAGTTTGCTGTGGCGCATGATTTCCTCCTATTGAAGTTGGTTCATGCAAGCAGTATGCGACCAGGAAGCTGACGGGAATCCACCCGGTCGGTTACAAATCCGTCACCGCATAGCCATGGCAAAAGCGAAAGGAATCCCGTATCGAGGCATTGGGCAGCCCGAGAAAATGACACCACGCCACTAATTCTATGGAAAAGCTTTTTCTGCCTCTATGGTTAGACTGCATCAAACTTCAGGCGCAACAGCGACTGGCAAGTTTCTCCAGGATTCGGTGGTCCTCCCCGAGTTTGCAAAGGGAATCGAAATGCTGCTCCAAATCCTCGAACAGGATATAGCCCAGCGAGAAATCATCTGGCCGCTGGAACATCGGTCGCTTGAGTTGTTCGATAATTTCCTTTTCCCGAACGGCAGGCGCCACCAGATAGAGATGATCTTCCCGCCCGGGAATAGAAAGCGCCATGTCAGTCAGTCGCAATATGCCCGAGTAGATCGATGTGCTCTTTTCGACTTCAAAGGCACACGCGATTCTGGGCTCGCCGCGATACAGCCAAAGTACGTCGATGAGTTCGGCGGTGGCATGCACTTCCGGAGAGAGACTCAGATTCGGCAAATGTTCCAGGCAGCGATAGCCCAGGGGGCTGCCGTTGTGCATCGCATTTCGGTCGTTGCGAGCGACAAACACGTCGTAGCCGAGGGCGCGTCCCACATTGGATAGCTGCGCTTGAACCTTGGTATGCACCCGCTCCTCGGCGATGTCCTTGTCGACCTGGGCATGGCGCTTACGGCGAACCGCTTCCACTTTTTCGCGCTCGACCACCAAGTTGTCGTGGCCGTCAACTTCGGGCGATACGCGTCCAACACCGACCTCAAAAAGCAGGCCACAAAAAGCCCCCAGATCCTTCGATAGAACGCCCAGCGCGGCATTGGCTTCGATAATCGTTTCCCGCATCGCCAAGTAACTTTCCCAGGAACCCAGCTTCATTTTGGTCTGGAAGAGCATGTTGAAACCATTGACCATTGCCGTGTTGAACGGCGGGAACAGTGTCGGGTGAAGAAAGTACAGGATATTACCGACCGCCGGTCCCAAGCCCTTGATCCCCCGGGCGGCCAGCCGCAATATTTCCCGCTCGATGTTTCGAGCCTCGGCGGTGCCCAGGCAGGCATACAGGAACTCACCAAACGCTTGCTTGTTGCCTTCGTTTTCGTAGATATCTGGGATGCGCAGCTTCGGTTTCCAGTAGAACGGATGTGCCGCCCCTTCAAACACCTGCTTTTGTTCGGAAATGCAGCTAAGCACGAATTCCAGGGATGACCCTTTGAAGTCGTTGGGGAAGCGCCCATGCTTGATGTCATCGACCACGACGGCAACACCACGCCGGATACTACGAAACGCCTTCAGGCGCTCGTCGTTGCCGATGAACCACGTGTTGTAGACGGATTCCGGATCCTGCTTGTACCGATCGATGATCGGCATCAGCGCTGTCTTCAATATTTTCCCCTGCTCAGATTATGACGCCCGTTTTAACAGCGACGGCAACGATGGGTCAAGGAGCATAAAGATATTTGCGATAAATCAGCTTTCGATGCCGATGACGCAAACGTAATCTCCAGGTCAGCCTCCTGTTGGTATCGCACTCCTAAGATGACATCACGGTTGGACGAAATAGGTCCGACACGATTAACAAGGAGAGAATCATGAAAGCAAATACTTCCCAACTTATCCTGGTCGTTGCACTTGCCTTTGCTGCCACAGGAACTAGTTATGCCCACGAGGATTACTCAGAGGCGGGCACCAATCATTGGCTGAGTCATGTCTCGGAATCCAAGAGTCAGCCGACCACCAACCAACTCGCGCCCTACGGTTACGCAACGTCCAACGCGGCCGCACGGGTGGTGAATATCGACAGCGGCACCAAATACCTGAATGTCACGCGGCTCGAAACCGTTCGAATCGATGTTAGCAGCAAGAGCGTCACCTGGACATTCGATACGCTGGGCACTGCGTCGTTTCCGCTTGCCAAGGTTATTCCGGGGGCTGAGGGCGTGACGGTGTATGTCACCGAGAACCCGGCCTACACCGGCGGCTGAGTGAAAGATTACGAGGCGATGACACCAATGTCATTGCCTCGTTGGGGAACTGACAGGTTCTTGTAGGTAGTATCTGAGATGCAAGTTCATTACATCCGAGGAGAAAGAAATGCTGAAAAAATTATTGATGGTGGTCGCGATGAGCGCCGTTACCGCTACTGCATTCGCTGGCGATGCTGCCCGTGCTGAAGCGAAGCAAGTGATCGAGTTGAAAGATGGTTCTACGGTTTACATCTTCAAGGACGGGAAAATGGCCATGGAAGACAAAGTCGGTCGCGCCATGCGCATGAAAAAAGACACCGTGATGGAAACCAAGGATGGTCAGAAGATCATCATGCACGGCGACGAAGTCATGCGTCTCGACTCTCTGCTCAAGAAGGGGCACGAGGGAGGCTAATCGATCGACTCTCCAGAGCGCAAAGCGGCCTCCGTCAGGGGGCCGCTTCTGTTTTGAAATAGCGAGAAAGCAACGCGCGCATTCCCAGCCGCAATTCCGCATCGCCCACCTGAACTGCCCTGGCGTATAGGGAAGGCGCAATCTTGATGAAAACCGCAACAACCGCCGGGTCGAAATATCGGCCGGCATCCCCTTCGATAATGCTCAGCGCTTCGGCGAGCGCCATCGGCTTCTTGTAGGGGCGTTCCGAGGTCAGCGCATCGAAGACGTCAATGACCGCAAAGACACGGGCAATACGGGGAATTGCATCGCCGCGCAGACCATCGGGATAACCGGTGCCATCAAACTGCTCATGGTGATGGCGAATGGTCTGCGCCGCGCCCGCCAGCCAATAGTTACCGGCGACGATCTCGGTGCCGAGAAGGGAGTGGCTCTTCATGACCTCGAATTCCTCGGCGGTCAGTTTGTCGGGTTTGAGCAGAATGCGGTCGGGAATGCCGATCTTGCCGACATCGTGCAGAAAAGCGCCAACTACCAAATCGGCAATCTCATTTTCCGGCAGGTCCATCGCCTCGGCCAGGGCGACGGCATAGTAGGTGACGCGGTAATTGTGGGTATCTGTATCCGAATCCCGCTTGGCAACGGCGTTGCCGAGGGAGTGCATCAGGGAGAGATTGGAGTCCAGCAGGCGTCGGGACAGCCCGGTCGATTGTTTCAGCATGGCCAACAGCAAGGGATAGAGTAGCAGCGCGGTGAGCAGGACAGACAAGGTGGCGGTCAGGGCTGCGGCGCGGACTTGTTCCCGCTGAGCCAGCAAGCTTTCCTCATCGAAGCGGCTGACGCCTTCCACATAGCCGGCCAGCGAACCATCGCTCCCGAACAACGGCAAGACGACTTGGATCAGCCGTTCGCCTGACACCTCGATCCAGTTTTGGTGACTTTGACCTCGTTCAGGCCAGTCATGCTGCCGGGACTTGGCGGCGGCGACGAGTGCGGTCGGAATATCGCCCCAAGTCTCGTAAATCAGCATCCGACTCGAGTTGAATACGCGAATGCCGACAAACCGGGTTCGATCCAGCAGGCGGTTGAGTGTACCGTGCTCCTCCTGTGCTTTTCCATCAAAGGCCATTTGCATGGCCGGCGACTCGAAGTGGCGGGCGCTGGTCGTCGCGCGATCCAGTGCCGCTTGCTCGGTCCTCGACGTTTCGAGCAGGTAGGAGACCCCTCCTGCCGCCAGTCCGATCACGATCGAGGTGGCTCCCAACTTGCTGGCCAGCATCCAACGCAGTTGCCGGGGAGTTTGCGGTAGGGTTGCGTTTTTCATTTGGGCGGGCGCCTTCCGGGTTGGCGGTGTAAAAGCCGGTTTGGGCATTAATGATGGACATGAGTTGATCGATCACTCGTTGATGATCAGGATAGCCTTGATCGGGTCGATGGGCCCAAGATCGTGCCATGCATCACGGGGCGCGGCGGTTTCCTGCTCGTTGCAGCAACCGTGATTGCACTCCACAAACCAACGTTTTTGCAGCACCGTTCGACAATAGTTATAAGTCAAAGTCTTGGGATTGCAACCGACGGCCACGGCGAGCATACGACAGGTGCAGCGATCACCATGTTCAGGAGGTTTGTGAAGTTCCATGGAAAGGCGATGTCATTTATTTCAAGGACTGATACAACTCCATCAGCATCTTGAAGTGGCCGCTAACCCGATCGACCGAAAACTGGTACATGAACGAGTTATCGGAAAACTTGGTGCGCTCGACATCCATATCAACCGTATTCCCGTCCGCGCTATCCTGGCTCGGCACCTGATACTTGAGGGGATAAGGTGGCTGGGCGGAAACAGCAGTTGCGGAAATATGGCCGCTGCCGGTCGTCGCCAGCGTTGTCGGTGGCGCCTGGGAGGCCAATCGGGCGATGCGCATGGCTTCCGCGACATCGATGTCCACCGCCTTGTAGCCGGGCGTATCGGCGTTGGCGATATTGGACGCAATCAACTGCTGGCGATAGGCGCGCACGCCAAGGGCCATATCCTGAACGTCATGTTTTTTTCCGCCCTGTGCCTGGCTGGACAAGGGAACATGCTGCGGGTGCGGCTCGCCACTCGATGAGGTCAGGCTACCACCATTCCCACCGTGCTGAGCATTACCCGTGGCGCCATGATTGGCATGGCCGCCATCGACCGGAGGCTGAAGGGGTGGAGAATTGGCGATGGCGTCGATCCGCGGCATTGGGGCTTTAGTTGCTGACGCGCGCGAACTCTACTAGCGGGCCGGCTAGTGCTTATCCGAGCGTTGGGTGCCGGAGCGACGCCCCGCTACCGAACAAGGGGTCATTTCTTTGCCAAACCGGTCAATACCTGACGCTGAAAATCAGTGCAACAGGCGAGCATCGAGGCCCAATGATCCAGGATGGTCCGCCCCGTTCCCACCATCAAACCGCTCGCATCGCCGCGCAGCCACGACTGGCTATCGGTTCCGGCGTGAGCCAGAAGTCCGCGGGCAAACTGTCCGTTGATTTCAGTCAGGCGCTCGCAGCATCCCAGCCCCAAATTGCAAAGATCCGAGGTCAGTTCAAGTTGTGACTGACACTGGTTTTTCAAACGATCAGCAGCTTCCAGCATTTTTTCTTCCTTTATCCAAGATCTTGAATAATTGCAGTATGCGTCGGTGAGACTGACGCATACATAACCCCCGGTTACAAGTTTGTCATTCAAATGTCAGATGAAACAACATAGCGGGCTAGAACCGTTTTTGGCCAAACTGTCGGCCCAGGTGTTCTTTGCCCAAACACGTTCCCCAATTCAGGCGACGATATTGATCAGCGTCCCGGTGGTTTGACCCTGAACATTCACAACCGGCGGTAACGCTTCCTCTGCTTTGCGCTGTGAGACCTCTTGCGCCCTGGCTTCCTGGCGTTCGACTTGTAGCTCTTTGGTTAGCGGACTCTCGACAGGCTGGCGTGCAGCGCTGGTGATGGTATTGCGGCTAATGGAATCGATAGCCATGAAAATCTCCTTGAACTTTGGTTTGACTCAATCAAAAGGGCGATAACTTGTCAGGTGTCGCCTTCTTCCTTGTTTCCTTCGGCAATTTGTGGGCCCTACCCTTGTGGCTGTTGAGAGTGGCGGCGCGCTATTCATTTCGGATTACGCGACGCGAACGTTTCGGGCAACCGATTGCCTGCCGTATCGGCATCTATTTACCGGAACTGCCGGCCAATTGGCGGTGTGCCTGTTCCAGGGTGCGCGCATCCTTGGCGGCATTGGTGAACTGCGCCTGCAGCGAACGGCAGTGAGATTGCATCGCCGCCAGATCGCCTTTCGGGCGGCTGGCGTATGAGCGCCCCATTTTTTCGTGCAAAGCTGCTTCCGCATCGTAGCTGGCCGCTTTCTCCGCGAAATAGGCAGCTATTTGCTGGTGCTCGGCGGCTGTGGTGGCATTGGCGATGCTTGCCGGAATCTCACCGACCGATGGGACCGAGGTGCATGCCGTGAGGGCCAGAAAGGCAATCCCGGCAAAAATTGGAGCGAGTGCAATACGCATGATCTTCTCCTCTGCTTGTAATGGTGTATCCAGTGTGCGACCCGGCGACTGTCGACAACATAACCATCGAATTACAAAACAGTTGGCGAAATGTCATGATAAATCCGGGCTTTCGCGACGCCTCAATGCAGCCTGAAGTCGCATCGCAGGCATTGGCCCGCAGCACTCGGCGCAGGTGGAATTCGACAGTTGTCCGGGAAAGGGGAGACGCCCTCGTTTCGCGGTTTCGCTCAGCGCAACCTGGTAGGAGGCCGGTTGCAGCAGGCTCCAGGTCCGGGGTGGGCGGCATTTTCCAACTCGCTGGCTTCCGTCAGCGTCCAAAGGCGTCGTCTGAAGCCGTGGAGCCCTTCCTTGAACTGTAAGCCTTCGGCGGTGACCACCGTTTCGATTTGCGAGAGAATGGTTTTCCTCAAATCGTATTCGACCAGCAGGTGAGTCTTTTCTGTAGTAACCGAGGTTACCCCGATCATTTCGCCGACACGCTGGGCGGCGCGTTGGATGTCCGATTCGTTGCCGTTCGCCAGTCGCAGTTTGCGTCGTTTCGGGATAGGCAGGATATCGGCAATCCGCTGTGAGCCGGTGTAGAGGGCCGGGATGTCATTAAAGCGTTCGAGGCATTGGGCCGAGCAGAAGTGGTAGCGCATGCCGCGATAGGTGATGAAGCGCGAGGAACGAGCCACCTCAATAGCCATGCCGCATACCGGGTCGCGGCTTGTGGTCATGGCTTTTATCATGGTCGCTCTCCCTCCCGGCTTGGCGCTATCTCAATCAGTGCCAAGCCGCCTACCGAGGCAGCCTGGCTGTGGAGGCTTCTGCAAACAGATTGGTAACGGAAATCCGTTATTTCATATCCCGGGGATGGTAGTGCTTGCTCTTGTCCTGCGCAGCATTCTTCTTGTCGGGATCAACGGCGGCCGGCGCCTTTTGCGGAACGCCGGATTTTTCCTCAACGTGCGAGTGCGGCTTGACGGCCTTGGCGGGCTTGGTGCCTTGCTCCATCTTCATTTCTGCGGCAGGAGGTGCTTTGTCGGCGTCGGCGGCTTGGGCGCCCAAGGATAGCGCGGTGGTGGCGAACAAGATTGCTGAAAGCGTGGATTGCAGTTTCATGATGGTTCTCCAGGAGAGTGGTGGGCAATGTCTGAATCGCTGACACCAAGTAGTCTGCGCTTTTGTAGCTGTCATCTGGATGACTTATTGATTACATCCTTGTCAGGAAACTCCCGGCGATAATCTGACGTCGAGGGGTATCCCCGCTAGGGCTCAACTTTCTACGAGATACGGCTTACAGTCCAAATCCGATACGAGGATATGGTGAATCCACCATTCGGACAGGAAACGGAACACCCCGAGCCGGTCCTGTTTGCCTTCCAGTGCTGCGAATAGGAAATCGGTTAGCACGATTTGGAATTGTTCATGCTCTTCAGCGTGCTCGGCCAGCATTGGGTAATGGTGCGCCAGCAGCAATTCTTCTTCCTTCGCAAAATGCTCTCTAGCACAGACAGCCATTTCGTGGAGCAGATCATGAAATTTTTCACAACCTTCGGGACCGGCGCTCTCCAAGCATTTCTCCGACTCCGCACACAGTAGCAACATCTTTTTATGCTGCTGGTCGATGATGGCGTTCCCGACGCTGTAGCAATCGCGCCATTCGTATTGGGTGGTTATGTCAGGCAATCGTGAGGACATCAGCAGATCTCTGTTTTATTGTTGCCCGCGCAGACGCAGCGCATTGCCGACCACGCTGAGCGACGACAGACTCATCGCCGCGGCCGCAATCACCGGCGACAGCACCAGCCCGAAGAAGGGATAGAGGATGCCAGCCGCGACCGGCACCCCGAGGGCGTTGTAGAGGAAGGCGAAGGCCAAATTCTGGCCCATGTTGCCGACCGTTGCAACAGAGAGCAGTCGGGCGCGGGCGATACCGCGCAGGTCGCCCTTGACCAGCGTGAGCTGGGCGCTGTTCATGGCGACGTCGGTGCCAGTGCCCATCGCAATGCCGACATCCGCTTTGGCCAGCGCTGGGGCGTCGTTGATGCCGTCGCCGGCCATCGCCACAATGCGTCCCTCCCGTTGCAGGCGCTCGACCAGCGCCAGTTTATCGGCCGGCTTGACCTCGCCATGCACTTCGTCGATGCCCAGGCTGGCACCCACCGCCCGGGCGGTGGTCAGGCCGTCGCCGGTCGCCATCACGATGCGCAACCCGGCCTGGCGCAGGATCGTCAGCGCCTCGCGGGTACTCGCCTTGATCGGATCGGCAACGACCAGCAGCCCGAGCAGGCGACCGTCGGCCGCCAGATACATGACGCTGGCGCCGCTTTGGCGCAGGGTTTCCGCCTCCCCGGCGAGGGCGCCGAGATCGACACCGTCCGCCGCCATCAGCGCGCCGTTGCCGAGGGCCAGCCGCCGGCCGCCGACCTGCCCGCGCACGCCGCTGCCGGTCGCCGATTCGAACTGTTCGGCCTTGTCCAGGGCCAGCCCGCGTTCGCGGGCGGCGCGGACGATGGCGTCGGCCAGCGGATGCTCGCTGCCCTGGTCGAGACTGGCGGCCAGGCGCAGCACCTCGTCCTCGCCAACACCCGGCGCTGCAACCGCACGTTCGAAGGCCGGGCGGCCTTCGGTCAGGGTGCCGGTCTTGTCCACGATCAGGGTATCGACGTCGCGCAGCCGTTCGATGGCTGCCGCGTCGCGGAACAGGATGCCCTGCGTCGCCGCCTTGCCGGTGGCGACCATGATCGACATCGGCGTCGCCAGCCCGAGGGCGCAGGGACAGGCGATGATCAGCACCGAAACGCCGTTGATCAGACCGAAGACCCAGCCCTGCTCGCCACCGAACAAACCCCAGGCAAAAAAGCTGGTCAGCGCGATAGCGACCACGACGACCACGAAATAGCCGGCCACCACATCGGCTAGCCGCTGCATCGGCGCCTTCGAGCGCTGGGCCTGGGCGACCATGTGGACGATCTGGGCGAGCACGGTCCGGGCGCCGACCTGTTCGGCACGGATGACCAGGCTGCCGGCGGTGTTCATGGTGGCACCGATCACCTGGTCGCCGGGGCGTTTCGTTACAGGTAGCGGCTCGCCGGTGAGCATCGCTTCATCGACGGCGCTTGAACCTTCGATCACTGCGCCGTCTACCGGCACCTTCTCGCCAGGCCGTACGCGCAGCATGTCGCCGAGATGGACATGAGTCAGCGGCACATCCTCCTCTATTCCGTCCGGGTTAATGCGGCGGGCCGTCTTCGGTGAGAGGCCGAGCAGCGACCTGATGGCGGCCGAGGTTTGCGAACGGGCGCGCAGTTCCAGCATCTGACCAAGGAGGGTCAGGGAAATGATCACCGCCGCCGCCTCGAAATAGACGCCGATGCGGCCGTGGGCCACGAAAGATGAGGGAAACAGGCCAGGCGCCAGCGCCGCCACCACGCTGTAACCGAAAGCCGCCCCGGTACCGAGACTGATCAGTGTCCACATGTTGGGACTGCGCTGGACCAGCGACTGCCAGCCACGCACGAAGAACGGCGCGCCGGCCCAGAGCACGATGGGCAGGCTGAGCAACAGTTCACCCCAAGTGCGGACCGCTGGCGACAGACCTTCCAGCCGGTGCCCGGCCATCGCCAGGACGACCACTACTACGGTCAACGGCAAACTGAGCCAGAAACGGCGGTGGAAGTCCCGGTACTCGGTGTTGTCCTCGTCCTTTTCTAAATCGGGCAGCAGCGGTTCGAGAGCCATGCCGCACTTGGGGCAGTTGCCGGGACCGATCTGCCGGATTTCCGGGTGCATCGGGCAGGTGTATTCGGCATCCGGAATGGCGGGCTCCGCCGGCTGCGGAGCAAGGTAACGCGCCGGTTCCGCGTCGAATTTCGTTTTGCATTTGGCGCTGCAAAAGCGGTAATGAACGCCTTCCAGATCCGTCGCATGGGGCGATTCCGGTTTGACGGTCATGCCGCAAACCGGATCGGTGAGGGTGTTCGGTGCACTGTCCGGTGCTGGGGTAGATCGTGAGTGACGCTGCTCGTGCTGCTGTTCCGGAATCGCTGTAGCCATGATTCGCTCCTTAGTCGATGCCGACCTTGCGCTGCTCGCTGCGCACATAGGCCGTGATGTGAGCCACGTCGTCGGGTGTTACTTGCGGCACCGGTGCCATATCGCCGAATTTCCAGTGGTGGACGCGCACGCCGTTCTTCGTGGCGAGTTGGAAAGCAGCATCGGCATGATGCGAGGGCTCGTAGATACGGTGCAGGAGCGGAGGCCCCTTGTCTGAGCCTTTCAAGTCCGCACCGTGACAGGTAGCACAGTGTTTCGCGACTAGCGTCTTGCCGGCTGCCGGATTGGGCATCAGGCCGGGACTGGGTTTGGGCACTTGCCAGCTTTGAGCTTGCACCGACAGGCTGACCAATGCGATCAGCCCAGCGGCGAACCGTTGCCTACGAATTCTGTTCATTGCTTCCTTCTGACTTGCCATGACCGCCATGCCCACCGTGGCCGAAGAAGTGCATCACCGGACATAGCAGAAGAAGTAAATAGATCCACCGTCCGGTCAGATGTTCCCAATGCTCCCGAATGATGAAGAACCCCAGGATGACAGCGATCATGGCAACGATGACCGTGCCACGAGACCGATACCACGACTCATTTGGTTGATTCTTGGATTCTGAACGCATGGTTTGGCTCCTCGCTCTTTTGATTAACGCCTGAATACCGTGTGGTGCCGCAGGAGAAGCTTGATGTTGGCTTGCCCTTGGCTCACAGCCTTCCGTGCCGATCAAGGAGGTTAGTGAGAGTGGCCGGCGTGCGGGTCGTTTCCGGAACCATTTCCGTATCCACTGCTGGCACAGCCTCCCAGGAGGAGCACTGTCACGGCAACCACCAAAAGCTTTTTAGACATCACATTCTCCTTTCGTTAGAAAACTGATTTATTGCTCAAGCCCCGATTTAGGCGACATTGCTTAACCAGGGCGTAGATGGCGGGAATCACCGCGGCGAGGGTCAGTCATGAGTTGACTCGGCCTTGGCGGAAAACAACGCCGATCTTAGCCTTCGATACGCGCCGACCATCACTGGCGGCAAGATCAACCACTGCAAGAGGGGGGCAAGACCGATACCAAAAATCATCGGCATGCTCGCGGTATAGCCGCAACTACCGGCGCGATAGACGTTGAACCACTCGCTCCACACGGTATAAGTGATCGCGCCAATCATGACAATTGCCCCGCCAGTCCATGGGCGCAACACCGGCCAGTCCGCGCACCGGAGCAACACGCCGGCCAGTGCGAACAGCGCGAGGGCAATCACGACGTCGCCCAGCGTGCAATGCAGCAGCGCCCATGCGATGCTCATTGATCTGCCGCAAGCCAGATCGTATACAGCCTGATCTGCGCGATCTCCCAGAGCAGATTTAGCGCAAAGGCAAGCACTGACCAGAGACCGACGAGCGCAAAAATACGGCGTGCCACCGCTTATGCCTGCGCTTTCTTACCGAACCGGGGAAAGAATGCCGGCGTATTTCTTTCGTAACGGGCGTAGGCCTCACCAAATTCCGTGCGGGCATCCCGCTCCTCACGCCGCGCCAGACGCACGTACATAAATACCAGAACCGGGAACATCGCGAGCGTCACCAGGGTCGGCCACTGAAACAGGAAACCGCTCATGATCAGAATGAAGCCCGCATACTGGGGATGGCGCAGGCGTGCGTACGCTCCGCTGGTCGCCAAGCGGTGATTGCGCTGTGCCGCATACAAGACCTTCCATGCCGAAGCAAGCAGCCAGAAACCGGCAGCAATCAGGAGGTTGCTGATCAGATGAAACGGGCCGAAATGAGGATTCGATTTCCAGCCGAGGATCGTTTCAAGCAGATGCCCAGAGTCGTGCGACAGCCAGTCGATGCCGGGGAAGCGCGTCGACAGCCAGCCCGAGAGCAGGTAAATGGTCAGCGGAAAGCCGTACATCTCGGCAAACAAAGCGACCAGAAACGCCGAGAACGCGCCGAACGAACGCCAGTCGCGCGGCGATTGCGGCTTGGCGAAGCTGAAGGCAAAGATGATGAACACCAGCGAGTTGATGATCACCTGCGACCATAGCCCGTAGGCCGGAGCGGCGTTGCCATCCATTATTTTTGCTCCCTGGCGGTTTCGTTCGCTGCGTCGCGCGAGCCATGCGACCGATGACCATGGCCGCCATGCATGAAGCGGTGCATCAAGGGGCAGGCCAGCAGCAGCAAATAGGGCCAATAGGGGAACCACCCGGCGAGGTGCGCTTGATGCTCGGTAATCAGAAAAAACGCGGCGATAACCAGGAAGACGATCAAGGCAATGTTGGCCTTTGAGCGACTTCTGGCGTCGCTGTGAACATCATGCTCGTGTTCCATGGCGACTCCTCGAAGTGATGGACCGTAAGAATCGAGCGTCATCGGCAGCGGATGGCGTGCCCTTTGCCGCTCCGGTCCTGTGGGAAGGCCCGACAATCCCAGTCTGCGTCGTCGCACCTGTCGCCAGAATGACGGCTAGATTACATTGTTGTCAGCTTTCTAAGGCCGGGCCGGGTACTCGTTTTGCACATCATGTTCACGCGCAGGGCAAACACGGAATCAGGATGGGCCGTCATTTGCCGGGCATCATACAAAGAGGGAGTTTCGTCGAATTTCTTCTTGCAAGCGATGTAGCAGAAGTAATAATTGCGCCCTCCGAACATGCTGCCTCCTGCCGTGCTTTGCTCGTCGACCTGCATGCCACATACCGGATCAGTTGCCATCGCCTTACCTCGATTTCCTTATGATTTCACCTGCTGCACGCTAAGCACGGACGTGGCCACGAATCGGGAGTGCGAGCAAATGCGGCAACCCGAGGCTTAGCAAAAAACCCAGGACGGCGAGTCCCCCAGTCAGAACGAAGGAGGCACCCGGCAAAACGGCAACATTGTAGAGGAGCCCGCCTGCCGCCGAACCCAGGGAAACGCCGAGGCTGGCGGCTGCCGTCTGCTTGCCGAGTTCCCAACCCTGCGCGCTCCCGGCTCTGGCCGATATCCAGTAGGTCAGGATCGGCGAGAGGATGCCCGCGCTGGCCGCGACCGTACCTATCACGAGCAACATCAACGTAAAATCAGACGCCCACGGCACGAGAAACAGACCGGCTGCAAACATGGACAGCGCGGGCGCGATGAGCCAGCGGGTCGTGTCCGGCTTGAACCAGGGCGAGAACACGATGGCCTGCATGACAAACATGACCAGGCTGCATTCGGTGAACATCAGCGCGATCTGGTACGAAGTCAAGCCGAGTTCCTGCTGGCCACGCAGTGCAAGCCCGACCTCAAAGACCCCGACGCCGGCCGAAACGATGAAGGTGAGAATGAGCAACCTCGGCATAAGCCATGTCTTCTTATCAAGCGAGGCGCCCGCCGTCTGCGCTGGCCGCTCGTGGCCCGCGCTGCTCGGTACGGCAAGCGCGACAGCGCCGGCCACTAGAATGGCGAGCAATGTCGTCGCCGCGAGCGGAATCGCGAGCGATCCGGCCGGCATGGCGAGGGCGAAGAAATCCGCTGCAAAGCGCGTCACGAACACACCCAGCATCGGTCCAAGCAGGAAGCCGGTAATGCCCGCCATGCTGACGAACGCCAGCCGGCGGGCGCGCCCCTGTTCGGTCGTCGCAAACTTGCCGATCACCGCCGCCGCCACCGGCGTCACCGCCGCGGCGAACATGCCGCTCAAAAAGCGCTCGGCGTAGATCGCGACGAGGCTCTCGACGAACGAGAAGACTAGCGTGGTTACGCTGAAACCGAGTAGCCCAACCAGCAGCACGCCACGCGGACCGTGTCGATCGGCCAGTCGCCCCCACATCGGAGCAAAAAGAAATAGCGAGAAGGTGTAGACGGCGGTCAATAGCCCGGTATGTCGGGAAATTTGCGCAACGTCCACTCCTGCTCCCAGGAGCCGCTCGATCAGGTAGGGCAGAAGCGGAAGCACCACGCCAAAACCGACCGACACCGTGAACACGGCAAACACGAGTGCAGCCATGGTGGCACGGGGCACGTCTCCTGCAGTCTGCGCGAGGTCACTCAAGTTAGACCATCCACAGGGGTCTGCGGAACAGCCGAGGCATCAACATACGACCTTCCCTGGAGCAGCAAAAGCCGGCCCGGCGGCAAGCAGAACGGACGCCAACAACGACGCGACGCCCCGGCCGACCTTGCAGGCCTTTGTCATCTCTCGTGTATTCATTTTTAAAATCTCCTATCAATGATGATCAGAAAAACTGCTCCCGGATGAGCGAACCGGCACGACGGCTCCGAACATGTGACGCGGCCTGCTGCGTCTGGTCCGGCGCAATACGAAGCGGAGGTACACGACTGCACTCAGCAGCGCAACAGCATTCGCCGCTCGGCAGTTCACCTGTGGGACGGGCCGTGACGTCACGCCCGCGCTGTACAGTGAATCGCTCATGCTGCACCTCCCGAGGAAACCGGCGCGTCGGCTAGCGGTGCACTTTGCAATCGCGCATGTTTGATGCCTTCGAGTTTGGTGCGCTTCAGCAACAGCGCATTGATCGCCACGATGAGGGTGCTGCCGGACATTGACAGCGCTGCGACCTCCGGACTCAATACGAATGGATACAAGACGCCTGCTGCAAGCGGGAACGCGATTACGTTGTAGCCCACCGCCCACCAGAGATTCTGGTGCATCTTGCGCACCGTTGCGCGCGACAGCGCGATCGCCGCAACGATGTCATACGGATCGCTCTTCATCAGCACGACATCGGCGCTTTCCATCGCGACATCAGTGCCGGCGCCAATGGCAAAACCCACGTTAGCCTGGGTCAGCGCAGGCGCATCGTTGACGCCATCGCCCACCATCCCGACCTTTTTTCCCGCGGCCTGCAGCGCCTTCACCTTGTCGGCCTTCTGGCCCGGCAGCACATCGGCCAGCACGCTGTCGATGCCCAGATCGGCGGCGATGCGTCTGGCCGTCGCCACGTTGTCGCCGGTCAGCATCACCACTTCGATTTTTTGGTCGCGCAGCTTGGCTACCGCGGCCTTGGCCGTAGGCCTGATCGCATCGGCGATGGCGATCAGGCCAATCACGCGAGCGGCCTGAGCGACATGGACGACGGTGCGGCCATCCCCCTGCAAGCGAGTGGCTTCGGCCTCCAGTTGACCGAGCGCGAGCTTTTGCGTATCCATCAGCAGCCGGTTGCCGAGGAACACCGTTCCGCCAGCGGTCTCGGCGCGAGCACCCATGCCGTCCAGGCTTTCGAATCCGGTTGGCGCGACGACCGTCAGATTCGCCGCCCGGCGCACGATCGCCTGCGGCGGCGCTCAGCACCACGTCCTCGGTGACTCCATCCGCCGTCACGATCTCCACGACTTCCGGCTGACCGACGGTGAGCGTGCCGGTCTTGTCGAAGACGATGACGTTGAGCCTGGTCGCGTCTTCAAGCGCCGAGGCGTTCTTGAACAGAATGCCGTTCTTGGCACCCAAGCCGGTACTCACCATGACCGCCATCGGCGTCGCCAGCCCCAACGCATCCGGGCAGGCGATCACGAAGACTGTGATGGTCAGCGTCACCGCGAACAGCAGCGGCTCACCGATCCACCAGAACCACACCGCAAAGGTCGCCAGACCGATGACGATCGCGGCGATCACCAGCCATTGCGCGGCCTTGTCCGCCAGCAGTTGCGCCGGCGCCTTCGAGTTCTGCGCCTCCTGTGCCAATTTCACGATCTGCGCCAGCGCCGAGTCGGCCCCGACCTTGGTCGCCTTGTAGGTAAAGCTGCCGCTCTTGTTGATCGTCGCACCGATCACCGTGGCGCCCGGCCCCTTCTGGACCGGCATCGACTCGCCGGTGAGCATGGACTCGTCGACCAGTGATTCGCCGGTCTCCACCGTGCCATCGACCGGAATCTTGTTGCCCGGTCGGATCACGACAATTTCGCCCGCCAATACTTCCGCCGTCGGAACTTCAAGCTCGGCGCCGTTGCGGATAACAGAGGCCTTGGCCGGCGTGAGATCCATCAGCGCCGTGATGGCGGACGACGCACCCGCGCGGGCACGCATTTCCAGCCAGTGGCCGAGCAGGATGAAAACCAGAAGAACGGCGACGGCTTCGAAAAACTGTCCGCCTCCGTCAAAGAAAAAAGTACTGCCAACGCTGAATAAATACCCGGTACCGACGCTCAACACGATCAACGCCGCCATGCCGAGGGTGCCCTTCCTCAGCGCGCGCCAGGCCGAGACGAAAAACGGCCAACTCGGGTAGACGATGGCGAGCGAAGCCAAGCCAAACAACCACAGGTCGAGGTCGATACCGAATGGCGGCGCGGGCGGCGTAAAAAGTCCCATCGGTGCGTAGAAGAAAATCGGCACGGCAAAGACCAGGCAGATCCAGAAACGGTTGCGCATGTCGCGCACCATGGCCGGCAGATCCTTGCCATCATGGCCCATCTCGTGCGCCATATCCGCCGACATGGCGGGCGGCGCACCCGCCGCCGCGTGACCTTTGTGACCCTCATGACCGGTGTGGCCGCCTGCCGAAGCGGCCGACCCGTGTTCTGTTGCAGCGGCCGCGCCTGGCGCTGTTTTCGGCGCATCGACTGTGGGCGTTGATGTCTGCGCGTCGGGCTCCCCCCGGCCTTTGTCTTCGCCGGCAAAGGTATCCTTTAGCCAAGCGCTTATCCCGTCAAGCGCTCCTGGCTCCTCAAGGTCATTGTGCTCGTTGGCTGGAGGGGCGGCCGGTGCGGACCCCGGAGTGGCGGCTGAAACATCCGCGGGAGGTTTCGGCGCAGCGGCAACGGGTGTTGATTGCGGCGCGTTCGGCAGCGCTTGCTCGCTTTTCCCGCCGCCTGCTGCAGCGGTTGGCGCGGGCACCGGGACAGGCGCGTCCTGAGGTGATTCCAGTGCAGTTGCAACCAGCGTGGACGGCAGCCCGTCCGGCACCGCTTTCTCCTCTTGTCCATCGTCTGCGGGCGACTTTCCGCGTTGGCGCACGAGTACTTTGATATCTGCGACTTCGAGCAGGGTTTCGTCGTAGCGTACCGTGGCGTTTCTCGCAGCATAATTCACCGTCGCGCTTTCGACACCCGGCACCCCGTGAATTCGTTTTTCCACTTCATCCACGGTCAATACCGACAGCATGTTGCGCATGTCAATAACGCTCGTTTTCATCGTACCCCCCTTTGAACAAGCGTATCTGGAGGCTGTAATAGCCGATTGGAAATGTCATGGGAACTTTCGCTGCTGCGGTCGGCCAGTCTGATCGTTCAAGCATTGGGCGCAGCGGCTGCGGAAGAAGGCGGCGCCTCCGGCGCCGGCTTGCCTTCGTGATCTTCAACTGGCGAAGCGGCCGGCATGGGCATGGCGCCAGGCGCCGTCGGGCCAGTCTTGGCTACAGCCGGTTGTAACGGTGAAGCGGAGGCTGGCGCTGCTGCCGGCGTTTGTTTTACCGCAGGCTTATGGTCAGGCTTGCTTCCGCTTACCTCGTTGTCGGGTGAGTCTCCTGCGGACTGCTGCCCGCGTTGGTGCACGATCACCTTGATATCAGCTGCTTCGAGAAGGGTTTCGTCGTAGCGGACGGTGACGTTTCCCGCAGCGTAATTCACTGTCGCGCTGGCGACACCCGGCACCTCGCAAAATCGCTGTTCCACTTGCTCAACGGTCAATACCGAGAGCAGGTCGTGTACTTCCATAACACTCGTTTTCATGACAGCTCCTTGATGGATCTCGGTTCAACAGGTATTGATACATCATCTCGGATCACTTTGCCGGCGACTCGTTATCGAGGTCTGCGACATCGTGTGCGAACACGATTTTCAGATCCGGCCGAATCAGCCGCAGCAGCCGCTTTTGCTTTGCGGTTTCTGAGCAGCGTCGGTGGTATCCACGCCATAGCCCGCGCCCTTCACGGCCGATTTCAGTTGGTCGGGCGAGGTCAGCCGCTCGTCGTATTGCACCGTGGCTTCGCCGTTCGCGAGCGACACGGCTACGACATCAACGCCGGAGACCGCTTGCAGCGCTTTAGTTACCTTGCTGCTGCAGCCGCCGCAAGTCATTCCCGTTACTTTCAAAAGTTCAGTTTGCATGGTGGCGCCTCTTTCCAAAGGGTTGAAAAAACGAAACTAGCCTCCTTCAACCATCTTGTGTTTGACGTAGCGCTGCGTAGCGCCCGCGCTTTCATCCCGAACCATTTCGCACACGGCCATGGGTGTCGATGCACCAGCACGCCAAAACCAGCCCACAGGGAGAAAGCGATCGGTCTGCTTGGCGATTTCTTCCGTTGGCTGGAAGGACACTTTCAGACCGGATTCCACCTGCATGACTGCATCGGGAAGCGCCTGGAATTCCCCGGTTTGTTCGTCGTGCATGTGCGGCATGAAGATGCCGAGCCGGTATGCAGATAGTCTGCGCAGCATCTCCTGAACTTCGGGAAGATGGATCGCCTCCTGGGCAGTTCTCAGCGCTGGTGGCAAAGCATCGGCGCTTCCTTGCGAAACATTCGTCATCGTCATGTTGCTCTCCTGTGTGGACGTTGCCGACTCATTCGAGGTGGCTGAGTCAGGTGCCACGTACGGCGGATGTTGGTTGAGCTATAGCACCACCGGTTCGTCCGGCAATTCATTCTGCCCGGCACCGGCAGCGGGAAAATGTTCGATCAGATGCCGCGCCACCGCCTGAATTCCGCTGACCACGCCGTCTTCGTAGTTGGCCTGTTTAAAGGCGGTTTCCATCGTGCGGCAAATCTTTTCCCATTCCTGCGCACCCACTTTCGCGTGAATCCCGCGATCGGCAACAATCTCGACATCCCGGTCGGCAAGCAACAGATAAATCAGCACGCCGTTATTTTGTTCGGTGTCCCATATGCGCAATTGCGCAAACATGTCGATCGCACGCTGTCTCGCGGACAGCCCCTTGAAGAGCGGCGTACCGTCCAGTGCGTCTTCCACAGCGAAACGGATTTCTCCGAGGTGAGCGGTCTCGCTGGCCTTGATGGCCTGCTCGATGGCGACCATCGTTTGCTGGGGGAAAACCCGGTCGACCTGCCGCCGGGTCCGCAGAAGATGCTTCGCGATGCGCTTGATATTCATCGTCACCACCGTCCCGACGCGCCGCCGCCGCCAAAACCACCGCCGCCGCCACCAAAGCCACCGCGGCCAAAACCTCCTGCACCAAACCCTCCGCGATGACCGCCGATGCCGTGTCCGCCCATGCCGCCACTGAGCAGGGTGAACAACAGCGCGAGGATGCCGGCACCCAACGCAATGGACAGTGCGCCGGCAAACAACCAAGCGGCAACAGCCACCGCCCCGCCGGTTAACAGCGCCCCGGGAAATCTGCCGAGCACGGAGCGCAGCACCCCGCCCACCACCAGCGCAAGAATGAAAATGACCGGAACATACTGCTGGATATCAGCGATACCGGCGGCAGGTTGTCCTTTGGCTGGCGGCAACGGCTCGCCATCGATTACGCGGATGATTTGGTCGACCCCGGCGGCGATGCCACCATTGAAATCGTCCTGCTTGAAGCGCGGGGTAATTATCTCGCTGATGATGCGCTTGCTCGTGGCGTCATTGAGTGCGCCTTCCAGGCCGTAGCCCACTTCGATGCGCAGGGCGCGGTCGGTCTTGGCGACAACCAGGATCGCACCGTCATCCACCTTCTTGCGCCCCAGTTTCCATTGCTCCGCGACGCGCAACGCATATTGCTCGATCGTTTCCGGCGCAGTGGTGGGAACAATGAGAACCGCGAGCTGACTGCCTTTTCTGGTTTCAAACGCTTGCAGAGTTTGCTCCAAGGCTGTTTTCTGCTCAGTCGTGAGCGTGGCAGTCTGGTCGGTGATACGTCCGCTCAACGGCGGGACGGCGATTTGTGCCCCAGCGATGAAAGACCAGCAAAGCGTGAATGCTAGAAATACCGCTCTTGCCGTGCGCATCGCCGTCACTTGGCGGCTCCTTGAGGCGCGCCCGGGGGTTTGCCCGGCGCCGGTGCGAAATCTACGCTGGGCGGTTTGGCGATTTCCTTTTCATTTTCCACCGCGAAGTTGGGCTTCGCTTTGTATCCGAACGCCATCGCGGTCAGATTGGAGGGGAAGGAGCGCACCGTCACGTTGAACACCTGTACCGACTGGATGTAGCGGTTGCGCGCCACTGTGATGCGGTTTTCGGTGCCTTCCAGTTGCGCCTGCAGGTCGCGGAAGCTGGCGTCGGCCTTCAGCTGCGGATAGTTCTCGGACACCACCAGCAACCTGGAGAGGGCGCTAGACAGCTCTCCCTGGGCGGCCTGGAATTTAGCAAATGCCTCAGGGTTGTTGATGAGTTCCGGGCTCGGCTGAATCCCGCCGACTTTGGCGCGGGCGTTGGTGACACCAAGCAAGACGTCCTTTTCGTGCGCAGCGAAGCCCTTTACGGTATTCACAAGGTTGGGTACTAGATCGGCACGGCGCTGGTATTGGTTCACAACTTCGGACCAACTTGCCTTGATTTGCTCGTCGTTGCCCTGCAATGTGTTGTAGCCGCAGCCGGCGAGGCTTAACGTAATCAACGTAGCCAGAATTGGCCATAATTTGCGCATGGGATCTCTCCAAAAATTAGCGGGTTGATCCCGGAACCTGCACAACCGCCGTTCAAGTCTTGAAATGGTGCCGGCAGTTCAGGAGAGCGTTGCCGCGTTTCCGTCGTTGCAAACGAACACCTCGTGCAGGCTGGCCGCTAACCCGCCGCCGATTTGTATTCCGTCTGGAACTTGTAGCCTGCCGTCAAAAAACAGTCTGTGCCCCAGGGCACACAACCAAAAACGACTGTCAGTCCCGCAGATCGGGTTGCGCCCTGATGACGTCCAGCGGGAACGATCGACGGCGTCACCGCACCCTTCACAGCCAAGCCCCCGTGAAACCTGCGCACCGCAAGCCGCCGGCGATGTACGGGCAATTTCGCGTGAGTTGCCACAACAAGCCGCTACGATAATTTTCGATCATCAGGACGATCGGCCCTTGATTGAGCCCGTAATGCCACGGCGAGACCCACCAGCCATAAGGATTGCCAGGATTCCCCGGGTGCGAGGGGTTGAACGATGCTTTGAAGCCGTAGGCGTTGAACTGAGTCAGCTTGGCCTGATGAATGCAATATTGAAGCGCGGGCAGCACGATTTCTGGCGCGAAGGGCAGCGACGCCACCACGGCCCACGGCGCGAGTGTGCCGTCGTCGGGGCCGTATGGCACGCCGCGCCCCACGTAATCGAAGAATTGGCGCTCAATGCCCTTCATTTCGCCGGCGCCCGGGCCGGGCCCCTCGCTGGCGGTGATTCCCCAGCAATGACGGCCATAACCCTCGAACTTGAACGGGTTATCGACCGCGTACTGTTGTTGCACATAAGTTGCACGGCGGCTGTTCTCGAAATAGTCGATGCCCTTATCGCGCATGAAGGCGTCCTGAATGCAGCGAAAGTCGATCCAGACATGCGAGAGCTGGTGCGTGAACAATGGCCCAGCGTAAAGATAGTCCTGACCGTAAGCGTGTTCCCACCGGTACGTCGCGGCCCACGCCGTGTAGCTCTGCCCGGACAGCGGATGCGTCGGCGAGCCCAGCCCCAGGATATACAGCAGCAAGGCCTCGTCGTAGCCTTCCCATCGGTAGTCGAGGAAGCCGCTTTCCGGCTTCCAGCCGTGCGTCACCGTTGCCCCCTGGTTTTGCGCCCACGGCCAGTCGGCGCGGCGGTAGAGCGCGTCGGCAAGCGTGCGGATTTCATGTTCGTCCGGCGTAGCGGCGGAAAAATACATTCCTGCCGTCAACGCACCGGCCAGCAGGAAAGCACTATCTACCGTTGACAGCTCGCATTGCCAAGCGCGCCGCCCGCTCTGCATGTCGAGAAAATGATAGTAAAACCCCTTATAGCCGGTGGCATCGGGTTCGGGGCCTTGCGGGCTGTTCCAGAAAAAACGCAGCGTATTCAACGTACGTTCCACCGCCGCCGCGCGCGGCATGAATCCGCGTTCGACACTGACCGGATAGCAGGCTAACGCCAGGCCGGTCGCGGCAATGCTCGCCGGCCAATCCGCCGCGGTCTTGTCGATCACGAGACCGTTGGCGGGATTCGTTTCATGCAAGAAATAGCCGAATGTTTCGCGTTGCAGTTTTTCCGGATCGGCATCGGTTTTCACAACAGGCACATTTTCGTCGCGGCTACGGCGCAGGTTGCGTCAGTGGCGGGCTACCTGTTGTCATGCTCATGTACCTTCCATCGCGGCATCGCCGGCCTGAGCACCCGCGGCCAAAGCCGTATCGACAATCGACTGCGCTTCCTCTGCGATGCGGCGCAGATGTTGTTCGCCGCGAAAGCTCTCGGCATAAATCTTGTAAATATTCTCCGTGCCGGATGGACGCGCGGCGAACCAGCCATTCTCGGCAATCACTTTCAAGCCACCGATCGGCGCGTCATTGCCGGGTGCGCGGCTGAGTATGCTCAAGATCGGTTCACCACCCAGTTCCTTGCTGCTTACCTGTTGCGGCGAAAGTCGCGACAGCAAGCGTTTTTGTTCCGGGGTGGCGGCTGCATCGACCAGGTCGGCGAGACACTCGCCGAACTCGCGCGTCAGTTGGCGGTAGATCTCGCCGGGATCGCGGCTCAGCCGCGCAGTGATTTCCGCGGAGAGCAGCGCCGGAACGATGCCGTCCTTGTCGGTCGTCCACACAGCGCCATCGAGGCGCAGGAAAGTTGCGCCGGCGCTCTCTTCGCCGCCGAAACCGAGCGAGCCGTCAAACAGGCCATCGACGAACCACTTGAAGCCGACCGGCACCTCGTAAAGCTTCCGGCCGAGCCTGCTGACCACGCGATCGATCATTCCGGTGCTCACCACGGTCTTGCCCACTGCGGCATGCCTGCCCCACTTTGGCCGATTCTGGAACAGGTAGTCGATGGCAACGGCAAGATAGTGATTTGGCGGGAGCAATCCCGCGCTGCGGGTAACGATGCCGTGCCGGTCATGGTCGGGATCGCAGGCGAAGGCAATGTCGAAGCGGTCCTTCAAGCCCGCCAGATTCCGCATGGCGTAAGACGAGGACGGATCCATGCGAATCCGGCCGTCCCGATCAAGCGTCATGAAACGAAACGTCGGATCGATTTCCGTGTTCACCACGGTCAGATCGAGGCCGTAGCGCTCGGCAATAGCAGGCCAGTAGTGGACGCCCGCGCCGCCGAGCGGATCGACAGCCATGCGAATTTTGGCGCCACGAATCGCCTCCATATCGAGCACCTTGCCGAGGTCGCTGACGTACGCGTTGAGAAAGTCGTGGCGGTGGGTGGTGCTGGCGCGCAGGGCGGTCGCGTAAGGAATTCTTTGCACGCCCTGCAAGCCGTTTTTCAAAAACTCATTGGCCCGCGCTTCGACCCAGCCGGTCACGTCGGCATTGGCCGGCCCGCCGTTCGGCGGGTTGTACTTGAAGCCGCCACTATCGGGCGGATTGTGCGACGGCGTGATGACGATGCCATCGGCAAAGCCGGCGCTGCGCCCGCGGTTACAGCTCAGTATGGCGTGCGAAACAGCGGGCGTTGGCGTGTATTCGTCGTGTTCCGCAAGCATCACGTCTACGCCGTTGGCCGCCAGCACTTCGAGTGCGCTGGCCCGAGCCGGCACGGACAGCGCGTGCGTGTCAATGCCGAGGAACAGCGGGCCACCGATGCCCTGCCGCTTGCGGTAATCACAAATCGCCTGACTGATGGTCAGAACATGCCATTGATTGAAGGTGTTTTCAAAGGCGGAACCGCGATGCCCCGAAGTGCCGAAGGCAACCCGCTGCTCCGCCACTGAATAATCAGGCACGCCCGTGTAGTAGGCCGTAACCAGACCGGGTACGTCGACCAGCATTGCCGGCGCGGCCGGCTTGCCCGCCAGGGGACTCTCTTTTACAGCAGGACCTTTGCTGTTACTCACGGTAGACAGGCCTTGGTTGGCACTTCGTGTTTCGAGGCAATGCGGCGCATGGTATCCCGCCGCTGGCGAAGTCACTTCTGCTTGGCGAGCCACTGATCGAACTTGGCGATCTCCTTTTTCTGCGCCGCGATGATCTGCTTGGCCATTGCCTTCATCGCCGGTGATTTGCCGTGCGCCAGTTCCATTTGCGCCATGTCCACGGCTTGCTGATGATGGATTTTCATCATCATCGCGAAATCCTTGTCGGTGTCGCCGGACATCGGCATCTTCTGCATGCTGTCCATTCCCGTCATCATCGACTGCTTCATATCAGCCGACCCACCCATGCCTTTCTGCATGTGTTCCTGGTGCATGCCGGCAGAAGGAGGAACTGCTGGAGCGGTTTGCGCCTGTGCTGAAGCTGACACAAGATAAAGCGCAGTGACGGGAGCAAGACATAATGCCCTGATCGATTTGCATGTTTCGCGTTTCATTGGTTTTTCCTTTGGTGTGCGTCGGGGAGCTATTGAGCCATGCTACGACAAGCGTCGGCGCAGCGCTGGCAGGACTCGGCACAGTGTTGGCAGTGGTCCATCGTGTGCTTCGCACATTCCGTTCTGCAGGCGTCGCAGACGTCCGCACAAAGCGAACACACCGCCTGCATATTCTGGTCGCCGCGTGCGATTGACGCTGCGGCCAGTCGGCAAACATCAGCGCATTCCATATCCCGTGCGATGCACTGTGCCATCGATTTTGGATCGTCCTCCTGAAGACAGGCAGATGCACACTGAAGGCAGGCCGCCGCACACGCATTGCAAGCGCTAAGGCATTCGGTTTCCGTTGGACGCATCATGGGTTCTCCCGGGTAGTGACGGATATTCGCCACCCTCATTTTCATCACCCTGCCGCGAACACTCTGTTCGCCAGGGAACAGAGTGGTGAATCAATTGCTGCGTCAGGCAGCGCATGCCCAAAATCAGCCAACGGCCTGTGTGCAGCGGCGCCGATCTGGCCGGCATTTCCTTAAGCTATTTTTGGGACACCCGCTTGTTTGCGCTTGTCATCCAACCCCATTTCTGGAATATCGCTGCGCCGTCCGGAGATTTCAAAAAGAGCATGAACTGCTGCGCCGCCGGGCTTTGATCCCCCTTCTTGGTAACGACGATGCCGGTATCCCGGTAGATTACATATTCCTTTTCAACGGGTACGACATCGGCCAAGGCAGGGTTGGCCACCTGCCAGATATTCCAGATGAGCCAAGCGTCCAATGACGGGTCTTCGATCCAGGCTTGTTTGGCCAAAGCGCTGTTTTTGGCGTATTTCACGATGTTCTTACGCAGTGCGCGCACGGACTCAATATCCCCCTGACGACCGGCTGCATCCTCCCATACGCCATTCTGACCCGCTCCATTCACGACGATGACGCGATGGCCAGGACGAAACAAATCACGCAATCCTTTGATGCCCGTCGGGTTTCCGGGGCGCACCAGGATCGAAAGAGGACGCAGATAGAGTGGCTCAACGCGGGTCTCATCGAATTTAGCCTCCATCGCTTGGGCGAAGTCGGTCATCATGGTTTCTGACCCGCTGTAGATCAAATCCGCATCGTTTTTCGCCTGTTCGATCCACTCCGGAGTAGGCCCGGCCGTTACAGCAACGGGTGTTCCGGTTTTCTGTTCAAATGCCTTTGCTGCCTCCTTCATTGCCGGTGCGGGGCCTCCAGGGCCATAGACGCGTAGCCCACCGCTCGTTTCAGCGGCGGCCTGAAGCGTGCCGAATCCGGCTAACAGAAGGGAAAATGTTGCCGCCATAATCAGACTGTGGATCAAGCGGTCGCAACTTCCAACACTGGTTTTCATCGAATTTCCTTCCGTGAGAATCCGGGGATTGGCCCGCAATCCAGCAAGCAAGTTCGGCCGAAGCGCTCAGTCCCTTGCGTGCCTCTTGAATCATCCTGGCTATCACTCGCTGCCGCATCCAGATCGTGTACAGCCTGACCTGTGCGATTTCCACACCAGATTCAAAACAAAGGCGAGCGCCGACCAGAGGCCGGCACGCACCATTACTTGAGGCTCGTGCAGACCCGTTGCAGAAGGGCCCGAACTTCCGTGCCAAGCGCATGCACTGCCGGGTTGTCGACCAACCGCAAAACGATCTCGGGATCCATGAACGCGACGGTTATGGCGCCATCGACTTCTTCGCGCACGACCACGTTGCATGGTAGCAACAAGCCAATGTCGGGGTCAGCCTCGATCGCGCGGTGTGCCAGCGGCGGGTTGCATGCGCCAAGTATGCGATACGGCCGGTGTTCGATATCGAGCTTGGCTTTCAGCGTCGCTTTGACATCGATATCGGTTAGTACGCCGAATCCCTCCTTTTTAAGGGCTTCGGTGACTTTCGCGATTGCGGTATCGAACGGTACCTTTAGTTGAGTACTGAATCCGTACATGAATTGACTCCTTGTTCAAAACGCCGACCGAGGATTCGACGTCATTTGCCGGGCATCGACTCGATGGCCTGATTGTGCTGCATCATTTGGTCCATCATCATCTGCATCATGTCCATGCGTTTTTCCATCATTTCGTGGCGCTTCATCATGTCGCCTTCCGCCATGCCGCCTTTCTTGTCCGCCATCATTTTTCCGCCACGCTGACCGCCGCCCATCATCATCGGGCCGCCCATGCCGTGCATTGTTTTCATGTTTTCCTGCATGGTCTGCATGTGCTCCTGCATCAGCTTCTGGCGCTCCTTCGGGTCGCTGGTCGCCCGGATTTTTTCCATCTGCTGCTGCATTTTCTTCATGTTCCCCTGCATCTGCGGCATCTGTTTGTCCATGTCCATGTCCATGCCCATCGCCGGCTTGGCGGGCGTGGATGTTTCCTGTGCGGAGGCAATAGGTGCAGACAGGGCAACACTAAGGATTGCGGCAAGCAGTATTGAGATTTTCATGGTGGCTTTTCCTTTAAGGGTGGGTAAATCAATGTTTCCGTACTGCCTACTGCTGGCAGCCAAGGCGTGATCAGATATTTCGATCTCACTCACTTGCCTTTTCGCTGGAGAACCCAAACAACGAGGCCGATGACAACGATCAGAAGCGAGATCGGACCCCATGCCCAACCGTAACCACCCATCCAGCCAGCGCCCGACATACCACCGTTCATCATGTTGCCGTTCTGCGCCAACGCGCTGTCGATGAGCAACGTAGACGTCATACCAACAGTGATCGCAAGCAAGTTTTTCATGAACTTCTCCACGCGCAAGTTCAGGCTACTTTGCGCTGACCTACAGATCGACGTCTGTGCGGCAACAAACATAACGTCGTTTCGGCCACGCCCGCCCTGGCCGCAGAAGCAGATCAGCGGACAGAGCAGACGCATGGACTGCTCGATTCAGTCCTCGATACCCCGGCGCAGGCGCCATTGTTTGACCAGCGCATAGATCGCCGGAATCACGGCGAGGGTGAGCACCGTCGACGAGACCATGCCACCGACCATCGGCGCCGCGATCCGGCTCATTACTTCCGAACCGGTACCGGTACCCCACATGATGGGCAGCAGGCCAGCCATGATCGCCACCACGGTCATCATTTTCGGCCGGACGCGCTCGACGGCGCCTTCCATGATCGCTTCGTAAAGATCGGTCAGGCTTGGCACCTGGCCCTCGGCACGCCGCTTGGCCTTCAGTTCCTCCCAGGCATGATCGAGATAGATCAGCATGATGACACCGGTTTCGGCCGCCACCCCGGCCAAGGCGATGAAGCCAACCGCCACGGCGACCGACAGGTTATAGCCGAGCCACCACATCAACCAGATGCCGCCAACCAGCGCGAAAGGAACCGAAAGCATGACGATCAGCGTCTCGGTAATGCGCTTGAAGTTGAGATAGAGCAGCAGGAAGATCGAGAGCAACGTGACCGGGATGACGATTTTCATCTTCTCGATGGCCCGCTCCATGTATTCGAACTGGCCGCTCCAGGTCACGTAGTAACCCGGCGGGAATTTGACCTGTTCGGCAACCGCTTTCTTGGCGTCAGCGACGTAGCTGCCGATGTCGCGGTCGCGGATGTCGACATAGATGTAGGCAGAGAGCAAGGCGTTTTCGGTGCGGATGCTGGGCGCGCCTTTGGCGACGACGACCTTGGCTAATTGGCCGAGCGGAATCATCGCCCCATCCATGGTCGGGATCAGCACCTCGCGGGCGATCTGCTGCGGATCGGAACGCAGTTCGCGCGGATAGCGGATGGTGACACCGAAACGTTCCCGCCCCTCGACCGTGGTCGTCACCATCTCACCGCCCAGCGCTGTGCCGATCACATCCTGCAAGTCGCCGACGGCCAGGCCGTAGCGGGCCAGTTGCTCGCGGTCCGGTTCGATATTGAGATAAAAGCCGCCAGTGATGCGCTCGGCGAAGGCACTGGTCGTGCCGGGGACAGCTTTGACCACGGCCTCGATTTCCTTGGCCACTTTTTCCATCTCGCCCAGATCCTTGCCGAAGACCTTGATGCCGATCGGCGTGCGAATGCCGGTAGACAGCATGTCGATGCGCGCCTTGATCGGCATCGTCCACGCATTGGCGACGCCGGGGAATTGCAGCGCCTTGTCGAGTTCGGCGATCAGCTTGTCGGTGGTCAAGCCGGCGCGCCATTCGGATTCCGGCTTCAGGTTGATCACCGTCTCGAACATCTCGGTCGGCGCAGGATCGGTCGCCGTGTTGGCGCGCCCGGCCTTGCCATAAACCGAAGCGACCTCGGGGAAGCTCTTGATGATCTTGTTCTGGGTCTGCATAAGCTCGGCGGCCTTGGTGATCGACATGCCGGGCAGCGAAGCCGGCATGTAGAGCAGCGTGCCCTCGTTGAGCGTCGGCATGAACTCGGAACCCAGTTGCGATGCCGGGTAGACCGAGACCCCCAGCGCCAGCACGGCGAGCACGATGGTCAGCTTTTTCCAGCGCATGACGCCGGCGATGATCGGCCGGTAGGCCCAGATCAGAAAACGATTCACCGGATTCTTCGATTCCGGCATGACCTTGCCGCGGATGAACAGCATCATCAGGACCGGTACCAGGGTCACCGAAAGTAGCGCCGCGCCGGCCATCGAGAAGGTCTTGGTGAAGGCCAGCGGCGAGAACAGCCGGCCCTCCTGGCCTTCCAGGGCAAACACTGGGAGGAAGGAAACAGTGATGATGAGCAGCGAGAAGAACAGCGCCGGGCCGACTTCCTTGCAGGCGGCGAGCATGGCGTCGGCACGCTCAGCTTTGGTGTGCTCCTCGGGCAGGCGCTCCAGGTGTTTGTGGGCGTTCTCGATCATGACGATGGCGGCGTCGATCATC
This sequence comes from Dechloromonas sp. A34, assembly GCF_026261605.1. NCBI lineage: Bacteria > Pseudomonadati > Pseudomonadota > Betaproteobacteria > Rhodocyclales > Azonexaceae > Dechloromonas > Dechloromonas sp. A34. Next base: position 2,602,894 of record NZ_CP102486.1, on the reverse strand, counting down.
GCACCGATGGCGATGGCGATGCCGCCCAGGCTCATCAGATTGGAGTTCATGCCCAGCGAGCGCATGGCGATGAAAGCGATCAGCACGCCGACCGGCAGCATCAGGATGGCGACCAAGGCGCTGCGCACGTGCATCAGGAACACGATGCAGACCAGCGCGACGATGACCGCTTCTTCCAGCAAGGTGCGCTTGAGCGTATCGATGGCGCGATGGATCAGTTCGGAACGGTCATACACCGTTTGCACCGTGACGCCGGCCGGCAAGCCGCCGCCGATTTCGTCGATCTTGGCTTTCAGGTTGTGGATGACCTCCAGCGCGTTGGCACCATAGCGCGCCATGGCGATGCCCGAGACCACTTCGCCCTCGCCGTTGAGTTCGGTCAGGCCGCGCCGTTCGTCCGGCGCCAGTTCGACGCGGGCGATGTCGCGGATCAGCACCGGCGTGCCCTGCTCGCTCTTGACGACCAGAGTTTCGAGGTCGCTCTTACCGCGCAGGTAACCCTTGCCGCGCACCATGTACTCGGTTTCAGCCATCTCGACGACACGGCCGCCGACATCGCGGTTCGAGTCGCGGATCACCTGCGCCACCTTCATCAGCGGAATGCCGTAGGAACGCAGTTTCACCGGGTCGACGGTTACTTGGTAGGTCTGCACGAAGCCGCCGATCGAGGCGACTTCGGCGACGCCGTGCGCCTTGGTCAACTGATAGCGGACGTACCAGTCCTGGATGGTGCGCAGTTCGGCCAGAGTCTTGTCCTTGGCGAGCAGCGCGTACTGGTAGACCCAGCCAACGCCGGTGGCATCCGGTCCGAGCGAGGGGGTGACGCCCTTGGGCATGCGGCTGGACGCAAAATTCAGGTATTCCAGCACACGCGAGCGAGCCCAGTAGATGTCAGTACCGTCCTCGAAAATGATGTACACGAAGGAGGCGCCGAAGAACGAGAAGCCGCGCACCACCTTGGATTTCGGCACCGACAGCATGGCTGTGGTCAGCGGATAGGTGACCTGATCCTCGACCACCTGCGGCGCCTGCCCCGGATACTCGGTATAGACGATGACTTGGACATCCGAGAGGTCGGGCAAGGCATCGATCGGGGTGCGCAACACGGCATAAATGCCGCCGATGGTGATGAACAGGGTGGCGAGCAGAACCAGGAAGCGGTTCCGGCCCGACCATTCGATAATGTTGGCCAACATGGGGCGACTCTCCGTGGCTCTCGGTCAGTGACCGGCGTGCGGGTTGGCACCGGCGGCCGGCATTCCGGCTCCCTGGCTTGCCGGCAGCGGTTTGACGGCCGTTATCACCCATTCGCCGGGCTGCCGTTCGACGAACTCGAAAGCGACTCTGGCACCGGGTTTCAGCCCTTGCAGCAGCGATGCATTGGCGGCCGTGAACTCCATGGTCATCGCCGGCCACTTGAGGCTGGCGACCGGGCCGTGATTGAGACTGATCGTGCCGGCTGTCGCGTCGATGCCATCCACCGTGCCTTCGGCCTGGTGGCTAGCTCCTTTGGTGGCTGGCTGTCCGGGTGCCGCCGCTTGCCCTTCTTTTGGGGCGGCGCCGTGGGCGGCGTGGCCGAAACCGCCGACCGCAGCCTTGAGGTTGCTCTCGGCATCGATCAGGAAGTTGGCGGCGACCACCACCTGCTCGCCATCCTTGACCCCCTCCAGCACTTCGACATGGTTGTCGCTGCGGGCGCCGAGTTTGACCTCGCGCGGCTCGAAGCGGCCTTCGCCTTGCTGGATCAGCACGATCTGGCGGGCGCCGCTGTCGATGACGGCGGAGGTCGGCACGGTGACCACCTGGCCTTTGGCGCCCACCGGCAGTTCGACCTGGGCGAACATGGCCGGCTTGAGCAGCAGCCCCGGATTGGCCAGTTCGACGCGAACCGGCACCGTGCGGGTCTGGGCGTTCAAGGTCGGATAGACATAGCTGATCGTGCCTTCGAAAGTCTTGCCCGGATAGGCATTGATCATGACCTTGGCCTTGGCGCCGGATTTGACCAGGCCGATATCCTGTTCGAAGACGTCGGCGACAACCCACACCGAGGAGAGGTCCGCCACCTGGTAGAGCGCCTCGCCGGGCATGAAGCGCATGCCCTGAACGGCTTTCTTCTCGGTGATGATGCCGGCCACCGGCGAGCGGAAAGTCATCGTCCGCTTGGTTTCGCCGGATTTGGCGAGGGCCTTGACCTGTTCTTCCGAGATGTCCCAGTTCTTCAGGCGCAGCAGGCTGGAATCGGCCAGTTGCTTCATGCCGTCCCGCGCCGGGCCGCCGGCCTCTTTCAGCGATTCGACACCCTGGGCGGCAATCGCATATTCACGCTGGGCGGAGACAAGCTCCGGGCTATAGACCTCGAACAGCGGCTGGCCTTTGCCGACCGGCTGGCCGGTCACATTGACATGCAGGCGCTCGACATAGCCCTCGAACTTGGGCGAAATCGCGTAAAGGCGGCGCTCGTCCGGCTCGATTCGGCCGGATGCGCGCACCACCTTGTCGAGGGCGCGGAGTTGGGCGGCTTCGGTCCGCACACCCAGTTTCTGCACCTTGTCGGTACTGATCTTGATCTGATTTGCGGTCGCCGGTTCGTCGTCCGCTTCGCCTTCATAGACGGCGATGTAGTCCATCCCCATCGGGTCTTTCTTGGGCGTCGGGGAGGTGTCGGGCAGCCCCATCGGATTGCGGTAAAAGAGTAGCTTCTTTTCTTTCTTGGCCGGCTCTGGGGAAGTGGCTGCCGCCGGTGCTGCTGTTTCACCGTGGGAGGTGCCGCCTTTTCCGCCCAGCCAATAACCGCCGCCGGCTGCTATGGCGACCGCGATGACGCCGATGGTCAGTCCTGCACCCTTGTTCATAAGTCTTCCCCTAAAAGTCGTTCGATTTCGGCCAGACGCATTTGCGCCTCGGCCTGTGCCTTGATCCGATTTTGTCTGGCCTGGCGGATTTGCCGCTGGGCATCGAGCAGCGTGGCGAAATCGACCTTGCCGGTTTCGTAACCGGCAATGGCGGCCTGGAAAGTCAGTTCGGCCTGCGGCAGCAGGCTGTTGCTCAGCAGATTTTCGGTCTGGCGGGCGGCTTCGATGCCGGCCAGACTTTCCGCGAGGTCACTGACCACCTGGTTTGCTGTCGCTTCCTTGCGCGCCCTGGCCGCATTTACCATGGATTCGGATTCCCGTTCCTGGGCGCGGCGCGAGGACTGCTGCAGCGGGATGTTCATTTCCAGCATCAACTCCCATTCCTTGACCTCGTTCCGGTACTGGATGGGCGAGACGCCGAGCGTTACATCGGGATAGCGATTCTTGTAGGTCAGATCGCGGGTTTTTTCCGCAGCCTTGATCCGCGACTCGTCGGCGAATAGCAGGGGATTCCTGGCGCGGACGCGCTCTTCGAGGGCGACATAGTCGAGTCTGGCTGGTGCGGGCAGTGGCCGCAGTTGGCTTGGCTCGGCCAGTGGCGCCCGAGTCGGCCGGGCCAGCAAGGCGTTCAGGCGGGCATGCAGGTGATGACGCTCGGTTTCCAGCGCGATCAGTTCATTGCGCATCGTGGTCTGTTCAACCTGGGCGCGAATGACGTCCTGCTGAGCGGCCAGGCCGCCGGCGTAGCGGACCTGGGCGATTTTTTCCAGACGGATCATCAGGTCGAGGATTTCGCGGGTCAGCCGTTCACTGCCGTAGAGGTAGTACAACTGGGCATGGTTGACCTTGATCCGGCCCGCGATGTCGGCCCATGTCCCCATAACCCGCCCTTTGGCACCTTCGGCCTCGAACTCGGCAATTTCTCGCTTCAGGTCGCGCTTGCCGAACCAGGGAATATCCTGCATCAACAGATATTTGGTACTGCCGACGCGACTTGGGGACAGCGTGGCGTTCTGCTCGCCCATGCGGGTAATGTCCCGCAACTCGGCCCGAAATTTGGGGTCGGGCAGCGCCCCGGCCGATGTAATGCGTTGGCCGGAGGCCTCCGCTTCCGCCTGCATTGCCGCGTACTCGGGGTTCCGCGTCCTGGCGAAATCGAGCAGGCTATCGACCGAAGCGCCGATAGCCGGTTCCTGAGCCAGTGCGGGCATGCCCAAGCCGATGGCCATTAGCACGGCGAAAATGGGGGCAAGCCTGAATCGTCGCATACGACCTCCCTGTGAAACGCGACTTCACAAAGCGATGGGCACTCCGGGTGGCTTACCCCGTAATGCCATCGCCCTCGTTGTTATTTGGTCGGTTCGAAATGCACAATGGTTACCGCGCCATTGACATTGTCAGCCATGAAGCGAATCTTGTCGCCTGCCTTCATCTGATCAAGCCAGTTCGCATCCTTGACCCGGAAAACCATGGTCATCGCCGGCATGCTCAGATTGACCAGCGGACCATGCGCCAAGGTCACCTTGCCGGCTGCCTTGTCGACTTTCTTGACCTGGCCATCAACCATTTGCATTTCGGTCGCAGCCACGGCCTGGCTCGCCATGCTGGGGCCGGCATGGTCGCTAGCCGCCTGGGCGGCAACAGCGCCCGGGGAAGCGAAGAGGATCAGGGTCGAGGTAATCAGTGCTTTCATGAGTTTTTCCTTTAGGTGGATCAGGGATCAGTGTTTGGCAAAAACCGTGATTTCGCCGCCGGTTCGGACCAACAGCGTGCTGTAGGGAACCGGCTTGGGGCTCTCCATCCCGGGAGAGCCGGGCGGCATCGAAGGCACCGCCAGACCGATGGCTTTCGGTTTTTCCTTGAGCAGACGCTGAATGTCGGCGGCAGGGACGTGCCCTTCGACGACATAGCCGCCTACTTTGGCGGTATGGCAGGAACCGAGGCGCTCGGGCATGCCGAGGCGCTGGCGAGCCGCCGGCACGTCATTGACGTCGTGGGTGCGCACCGCGAAACCCGCCTGGCGCAAATGCTCGACCCATTTCTCGCAGCATCCGCAATTGGGGCTTTTATAGACGTCGACCGCATCAACCGCGCCGGCCGGCAGACTGACCACCGCGCCAAGGGCAAACAGTGTCAGCAGAACAGTTATCGGCTTTACCATGGAAATCACTCCTCGTTCAATTGATTGAGGGCAGTATGGCCATGCAAGACCAACAAAACACTGACCATAAGATTACATTTCGGTAATTTTTAACAGCAACCCCGGTTTGATCAACCCGGAATTAATTCGATGCCGAGATTCGCTTGCCACCGGATGTCGAAAAAAAAGGCGTGAATTCAATTCGCGCCATTTTTTCATTTTCGACCATTTTTCCCGGTCGACCGTAGCATTCCCTTTCTGGCCACTCGGCAGGCGGCTCAGTGAAAGCGCACCGGGGTCAGCACCACCGGCGGTAAGTCGCTCCGGTCTTCAGGTTGGAGCGACTCACCACGGGCTGAGAGAGCCTTCGGTCTCAGAACTTGTAGCTCATACCGACTTCGAAATTGCGCTCCACTCCGGGGAAGATCCCATCCGGGTTGCGACTGGCAATGTATTTCCGGTCGAACAGATTGCGCACCGTGCCGAACACATTCCACTTTTTGCTCAGACTGTACTGGGCGTTCAGGTTGACGGTCGTGTAGGCCGGGATTTTGCCGCGCCGGCCATCACTGCTTTCAGCCTCGGTGTTCTCCGGATCGACGTACTGGCTGGACACGTGGTAGGCGCTGACGCCGGTCTTCAGCGGTCCGGCCTGGTAGTTCAGCGCCAGGTTCCCGGTCAGCTCGGGCGCATACGGCAGACGGTTACCGTTGCGGTCGATGCCGCCGACAACCTTGGTGCTGTTGTACTTCGCCGTCGGCACATAGGTTGCGTTGGCGGCCACGCTCCAGCCACCGCCGATGTCGAAACCGAGCGCGCCTTCGAGACCCTGGTGCAGGGTTTCGCCGGCATTGGTGACGGTGGCTCCGACGCCTCCGGATTCGGATTGGGGCACAATCTGGTTGGCAAAGTCCATCCGGAAGGCGGTCGCTTCGTAGCTCCAGCGATTTGCCGTGCCGCGCACGCCGATTTCGAAATTGGTCGAGCGTTCTGCATCGAGTTCCTGATCGACGCCACCGGCGCTGATCGCCGTCGCCACCATGGCCGGCGAGAAGCCCTTGTAAACCCCGGCGAACAGTTGCGCCTGCGGCATCAGTTGCCAGGTTAGCCCGAGCCCGGGCATCACTTCGGTATTGCTGGACTTGCCGGAAACGCCGTTCAGTTCGTCCTTGCGCTTCTGGTCATACGATTCGATGCGCAAGCCGACGGTGGTGGCCAGCGTTTCGCTGATAACGAAGCGGTTCTGGCCGTAGAAAGCAATGCCTTTGGCATCCTGCGAGTCGTCGCCGGTCAGTTCCCCGGAACGGGCGTTGGGATTGGTTTTCGAGCGGACGGTCTGGTTGCTCAGGAAGTCGCTGTGCAGACGGATACCGATCTCCGCCTCGTTCTTGATGCCGAAGCCGTTGAAATTGACAAACAGCCGGCTGTCGATGCCGGCCATCTCGAACGAGCGGTTGCGACCGGACATGCAATAGGCGACACCCGTGCACGCGACAAACGTCGTGCCGTCGGCGCTGCGCGCGGCGATGTCGCGCCGCCAGTAGTCGCGGTCTAGTTGGGCCCAGTAGACGAGGGTCTTAAGCTTGACGTCTTCGTTTATCTCGATTTCATGATTGAAATCGAACGCGTTGCGCTGGTTCAGGAAATAATCGTCGGGCGCCGGATTCTTGGTCGGATTGTTGCGGTATTCGTTGGGCCGCAGGCCGACATAGGAAGTATTGATGTCGTTGTCGTAATGCGAGAACTTGAGACTAACCCATTGCTTGTCGCCGATCGCCATGCCGCCCTTGACGACGATGTCGTTCATGTCGAAGGCGTTGCGGCGGAAGCCGTCACCCTGTGAGGTGACCAGGCTGATGCCGCCGATCGCCTCGCCTGAAGGTGCGGCGCCGCCGGCATCCAGGCCGAGCAGCCAGTAACCATGGGAGCCCGCCTTGGCGGTCACCTTGACGCCATCCTCCGGCTTCTTGGTCTTGTAGTTGATCACGCCGCCGATCGTGGTCGGGCCGTAGCGAAGGCCGGCGGCCCCCTTGAGCACTTCGATGCTCTCCATGCGCTCGATGCGCGGGCTGTAATAGGATTCATTGGCCAGGAACAGGCCGGGGGCGACTGGCACGCCGTCTTCCAGCACCAGCAGTTTCTGGCTGCGGTTGGGATCCAGGCCGCGCATGCCGATGTTGGGAATGAAACCGTAACCTTCCTCTTCCCGCACCACGATGCCCGGCACCGCCTTGAGGGCATCCTGGACCGACAGCGGCTGGCGGAGCGCCAGATCTTCCTTGCTGATGACGGCGACTGCCCCGGGCAGCTTGGCGATCGCCTGCTCGCCTTTGCCGACCACGTCGATGCCGGGCAGTTCGACTTCGGCGGCGACAAGCTGGGCCGGGATATTCATCACGAGGGCCATGGCCAAGGCCAACTTGGTCTTGCCGAATTTCTTGCTGTCGTGTCTTCTGGGGGGCTGCCAGTTCATTGAAACTCCTTGCGTCAGTTATTTGGCTGGCTTGACGCTAGGGTTGCGGCTGGCTGGCTGGGGATGGATTAAACGAGCGTAACGTTTCGCCGGAAACGTAAAACCATGCAAATGATAACCATTCCCATTGACAGCGTCAACGTTGGAGGCTACAGAGGCGACGAACAATAGGGATCAGCCGCGATTTCGACAAGAAAACGGCCATCGTTACCTTCGCCTTGGACAAGACCCAGCCGGAGGCGCTGATTCAGGCGACTACGAATGCAGGGCTTCGCCAAACACGAAACCCTGCCCACCCGCGTGCCAGTTTTACTATGAGTGCAGCAACTGCCACGCGCTGCTGCGCCCCAGTCCGGGTGACTGTTGCGTGTTCTGCTCGTTTGGCTCGGTGAAGTGCCAGCCAATCCAGCAGCAGCGCGGATATTGCGGATAACAAACCGCGCTTAGCGTGCTTTATTTTCCGGCTTTCTGAGGCGCCCCTGGGTTGATCAATGGTGCATATGGTCGTCGGCATGGCCTGCCGCCAACGGTGCAAATCGCGCCTGCTCGGTCTTTTTGTCGGGGAACACGACAGAAACAACCACCTTCATATGGGCATCGGAGACATACTTGCCGACACCGGTCAGTTTGTTGTCGCCGGCTGGCGACAGCGGCACCGTCACTTTCGCTTTGCCAGCCAGAATCGTTGCCGTGCCGCTTGCACCGGCTGCCGGGATCTTCTGCGCCCCGTGGTCGGTGAGATAGACGGTGACCGGACTGTCTTTTGCTTCCTTATTGTTTTTGTCGACCAGCAATTCGAAGTGATAAGGCCCGGCCATGCGGAGCTGGCCGCCATTCGGGGCCTTCATTTTGTCGAGCGTGGCATCGTCGTGGGCGAAAGCACCGTTGCCGGCGAAGATCAATGCAGCAGATAAAACCAGGTTGGGAATCAGGGGGAGTTTCACGGATATTTCCTCATCGTGTGGAGTTAGAAAGACTCTTGCGCCTTTTCGGCGAGCAGGCGTTGCAGGGGCTTCTCGCCGAACAGCCAGAACATGACCGGGGTCAGCAAGGTATCGAGCAAGGTGGAACTGATCAGGCCGCCGAAAATCACGACGGCGACCGGATGCAGGATTTCCTTGCCCGGCGCGTCGGCGGAAAGGAGCAGCGGGGTCAGCGCGAAGGCGGCGACCAGCGCCGTCATCAATACCGGGGTCAGGCGTTCCAGCGAGCCGCGGACGATCATCTTGCGGCCGAACACTTCGCCCTCGAAAGCGCACAGGTTGATGTAATGGCTGATTTTCAGAATACCGTTGCGGGTGGCGATGCCGGTCAGCGTGATGAAGCCGACCAGAGCGGCGACCGACAGCGGTTGGCCGGAAATCCACAGCGCGACGACCGAGCCGACCAGGGCAAGCGGCACGTTGCCCATGATGATGGCGGTCAGTACCGCCGAACGGTAGCGGCTGTAGAGCACCAGGTAAATCATCGTCAACGAAACGACAGCGAGCAGCGCGATCAGCTTGGCCGCCTGTTCCTGCGCCTGGAACTGCCCTTCGAGCAGCGGGAAATAGCCTGCCGGCATGGGTTTCTTGTCGATTTCGGCGCGGATGTCGGCAATGATCCGGCTCATGTCGGAACCGTCGGTGTTGGCCGAGACGACGATGCGGCGCCGGGTGTTTTCGCGGCCGATCTGGTTCGGCCCCTCGCCATCCTCGATACGGGCGAGTAGCGACAGCGGCACGCGGCCGGTCGAGGTCTCGATCAGCAGATTTTCCAGGCCGCGCTCGCCGCGGGCTTCTTCCGACAAGCGCAGGGTCAGGTCGAAGCGGCGATTGCCTTCGATGACCTGGCCGATCCGCTCGCCGGCCAGCAATTGTTCCAGGCGTTGCAGCACTTCGCCGGAAGCCACGCCGTAGCGGGCGGCGGCGTCGTAATCGAGATGGATCTTGTACTGGGGAATCAGCACCTGCTTTTCGATCTGCAAGTCGGTGATGCCGGGAATCTTGGCCAGGCGTTCCTTGATGTCGCCGGCCAGGCCGCGCAGGGTGTCCAGATCGTCGCCGAAAATCTTCAGCGCGATCTGCGCCCGGACGCCGGACAGCAAATGGTCGAGGCGGTGCGAAATCGGTTGCCCGACGTTGACCACGGCGGGCAGGACGGCCAGGCGCTGGCGGATGTCGGCGATGATCGCCTCCCGGTCGCGCTCGGAAGCCTTCAGATCGACCTCGATCTCGCTGTAATGGACGCCTTCGGCATGCTCGTCCAGTTCGGCGCGACCGGTGCGGCGGCCGACCTCGGTCACTTCCGGCACGGCGAGCAGGATGTTTTCCGCCTGCGTACCGATCTGGTTCGATTCGGCCAGCGATGAGCCAGGGTTGAGGACGACATTGACGGTCAGCGTGCCTTCGTTAAATGGTGGCAAAAAAGATTTCGCGAAAAAGGGGATCGAGGCCAGCGCGACGACCACGATGACAACGGCGCCGATCAGCAGTGGGCGAGCACGGTCAAACGACCAGTTGAGCAGGCGTTCGTCCCAGGCCTTGAGTTTCTTGACCAGCGCGCTGTCGCCATGATCGATGTGCTTCATCTTCGGCAACAGGTAGTAGCACAGCACCGGGGTGATGGTCATCGCCACCGCCATGCTGGCCAGGATGGACACGATGTAGGCTACGCCGAGCGGCGTGAACAGCCGGCCCTCGATTCCCGGCAGGGCGAACAGCGGAATGAACACCAGCACGACGATCAGCGTCGCATAGACGACCCCGGAGCGGACTTCCTTCGAGGCGGCGGCAATCACTTCCAGCGCCGACCGGGGGTTGGGCAAGGTCCGGTTTTCGCGCAGGCGGCGCAACACGTTCTCCACGTCGACCACGGCATCATCGACCAGCTCACCGATGGCGATGGCCAGGCCACCCAGCGTCATTGTGTTGATCGACAGACCGAAATAGCTGAAGACCAGCGCCGTGACCAGCAGGGAGACCGGAATGGCAGTCAGCGAAATGAAGGTGGTGCGGAAATTGGCCAGGAACAAGAAGAGGATGACGGCGACCATGATCGCGCCGTCGCGTAGCGCCTCTTCGACGTTATTGACCGAGGCCTCGATGAAATTGGCCTGCTTGAACAGGAACTGCGGCGTGTCGACACCCTGCGGCAAGCTCTTGCCCATCTCGGCCAAGGCCTGTTCGACGGCCCGCGTCAATGCCACCGAATCGGCCGTCGGCTGCTTCTGCACCGACAGAATGACGGCGGGTTTGCCCTTGAAACTGGCGTCGCCGCGTTTGACGCCGGCGGCGAAGGTGACGGCAGCCACCTGGCGCAGCAGGATGGGCTGGCCATTGCGTGTCGCCACCGGCTGGTTCTGCAGATCGACCAGCCGGGTCGTCCGGCCGATGTTGCGGATCAGGTATTCGCGACCGGCGGCATCGACGAAGCCGCCGGCCGTGTTGCCACCGAAGTTCTTCAGCGCCGCTTCCAACTCGGCCAGCGTGACGCCGACTGCCTGCAAGCGGGCCGGGTCGGGTTCGACGCGGTACTGCTTGACCTGGCCGCCGATCGGGATGACCTGAGCGACGCCGGGGATGGTCAACAGCCGCGGCCGCATGACCCAGTCGGCGTATTCGCGCACCTGCATCGGACTGGCTTTTTCCGGATCGGCCGGCAAAGCGATGAGCAGGATTTCGCCCATGATCGACGAAATCGGACCCATCTGGGGCACGATTCCCTGCGGCAACTGTTCGCGGACCAGGTTGAGCCGCTCGGCGATCTGCTGGCGGTTGCGGTAGACTTCGCTGCCCCACTCGAACTCGACATAGACCACCGACAGGCCGATGCCCGACACCGAGCGCACCCGCGTCACGCCCGGCATGCCGTTCATCGCCGATTCGACGGGGAACGTGATCAATTGCTCGACCTCTTCCGGCGCCATGCCGCCGGCTTCAGTCATCAGCGTGACCATGGGCTTGTTGAGGTCGGGGAAAACGTCCACCGGCATGTTGCGCACGGTCAGCGCCCCGTAAATGACCAGCAACAGTGAAACACCGAGCACGATCAGGCGCTGCTTGAGACTCGCATTGATGACGAAATCGAACACGCGGCCCCCTTAGCGGATCTGCGCCAGGGCAGCGGCGCCCTGGATGACGACGCGCTCGCCGCCGCTCAGGCCGTCGGTGACGGCCACCGTATGGCCGTCCAGCGCCGCGGTCTTGACTTTGCGGGCGACGAAGCGCTCGGCGCTTTCGTGCACCCAGACCACCGATTCATTGGCCGCGTTGCGCACCACAGCGGCGGCGGGAATCGCCACGCCGGCTTGCCTGGCCCGGGTCTGGGCGATGACCTTGAGGGTCTGGCCGACGGCCACGGCGGGGAGTTCGCCCGCGCCATTTTTCGGCGCTTCGACGCGGAACAGCACCGGCATGGCCTGGTCCTTCAAGCTGCGCCCCAGGCCGACAAAGGCGAGGTCGAGCACGCCGCCGGCAATCGGCGCGCTGGCCTTGCTCAGTCCATCGAGCAGCAGGGGATCATAGGCCAATGCCTCGACCGCCAGCCGCTGCGGATCGATGACCTCGAAGACTACTTCCCGCGCCTCGACCACCTGACCGACGGCGGCATTGGCCGCACTGACCACGCCGGTCACCGGGGCGACCAGGGCCTCGCGGCCGAGGCTGCCGCCGACAGCGCTTTTGCGTTTCTTGAACGCGGCGAGCTCGATTTCCGCCTGCTCGATGTCTTTCTGCGGGACGCTGCCTTCCAGTTGTTTAAGACGCGCCAGGCGGCGTTCGAAAACGCTTTCCTGGGCGGCCAGTTCAACCAGCGCCGATTGCTGCGCGCCGCGTTCGAGGGCGGTTGCGGCGGGCTGCAGCCAGGCCAGGATCTGGCCCTTCTTCACCTGTTGACCGAGTACCGCCAGCCCGTTCGGGCCGGCCTCGATCCGTCCGCTCTGGAAAGTCTGCACCCGCCCGCCGGCATTGGGGTCGGCAACGATGCGGCCATTGAGTTCGACGGTGCGGGGGAATTCTCCCTTGACGGCGGCCCGGGTGCGCAAGCTCAACTGCCGCTGCGCCGATTTCGGGACAAAGACGCTGCCGTCCGGCAGGCGCAAGGCCGGCTCGTTAAACGTCACCTGACCTTGGGCATTGACGGCGGCGACCGGGGCCGGTGCGGCAGGAGGTTTCTGGTTGTCGCCATGGTCCTCGCCGCCATGGGCGGAGACCTGAACAGCCAGGGTACTGCCCACGAGCAGAGCCAGGGCGAAGCGCGTAAGGTTATGGATATCGGTCATGCTGAATGAATCCCAGGTTGCGGTTGGCGACGCAGGCGGCGCACGATCAGGCCGCCGGCCAGCAGCAACAGCGGTGTGCCGGCGTAGAACCACCAGTTGCGATCAGGGTGTCCGGCGTCAGTCACGGCAGCCGCTACGTGGCCAATCTCCAGATTGGCCGAAAGCAGATCGACAATTTCGCCCGCCTGAATAGTGAGGGTCAGCGGGTATTTGCCGGCCGGCGTCAGAGGGGGAACGGATAATTGGTAGATGCCGTTGGCCATCTCGGTGGCTACCCCGTTGATCCCCTGTCCTTCGATTTCGATTTGCGCTCCGGGAACCGGTGCGTTGTCGGCGGCGCGGTCGAGATAGACGATCAGCTCCTTGCCGGCGAGCACGCCGACGAGTTCAAAGTCTTCGCTACGCAGCTCGAAACGAGGCGCCAACCGAACATCGGCTGGTTTGGTGGCGGCTTCATGGTCATGGCCTTCATGGGCGAGGAGCGGCATGGACAGCGCAAGCAGGATGGCTGTAATAAAGGCTTTTGGGGCAGCCCAACTCTGGATGAAAGGCATGTCGATCACGGTGTAATTCCTCGGGCTTGATTCAGATTGGCCTGGGCGGCCGACAGGCGGGCGCGGCTGCGACCCAGGTCGATGCGGGCCTCGATCGCCTGGGTCTGGGCACGCAGCAATTCGACGAGCGCCGTTTCCCCCAGTTCGAAGGCGCGGCGCATCAGCATCAGGCGTTCCGCCGCGGCCAGTTCGCGCTCTTCCGCCAAGCCTGCGCCGATGCGGGCCGAATCGAGTTGCGCCTCGGCCTCCATGACTTCGGCTTCGATTTCGGCGGCAAGCCGCTGATACTGGGCATCGGCCTGGATCAGTGCCGTGTTGGCGCTGGCAATCAAGGGCGCGTTGCGGACCTCGCCAGCGAAGGGGATGGTGATGGCGAAGCCAACGCTGTCGCGTGGGATGGCGCCGGAAGCATCGCGCTCCCGGCGATATTGCACGCCGATGCTGGGCGCATCGCGGCGCGACTCTTGGGCCAGTTTCATGCCGGCACGGGCGCGCTCGGCAATGGCCTGTCCGGCCGCAAGACGGGGATGGATATCGTCAATGGCGGCAGCCATGACCGGCTCTTGTGGATTGTCTGGCAACTTGTCGCTGCCGGTCACCACCCGATAGCGCTGCGTACTGCGTACCACGCGTGCTTTTGCTTCGGCCGCAGCAGCCCGGGCGCTGCTCGTTTCCTGCTTGACGAGGAGTAGATCGGAACGGGCTATTTCACCGACCTTGACCCGCCTGGCCACATCGGCTTCCAGTTTGGCCGCGGCCTCGAGACGTTCAACGGCCACCACCGCTTCACTTTGCGCCAAGGAGAGCGACCACAGGGCTGTCCGCAATTCACCGGCGACCGCTAGCCGGGTGGCGGCAATGCTCCGCTGACTCTCGTCGCCATCGGCCTCGGCAACGGCGATCCGGGCTGCTTTCTGACCGGGCAGCCAGAGCGGAACGGAAATTCCGATTTCGCTCTCTTCCTTGCCGAGATTGTCGTTCCAGCGGTCAGTGCGCTGCGCCAAGCCGATTTTCGGTGTACCAGGAAACAAGGATTCGGCAACGGTTCGGCTGGCGGTCGCTTCTTCCTGTTTCGCGACTATCGTTTTCCCCTGCGGGGAATTGGCCCACGCTTTTTCAAACACATCGCGCAGGGTTTCGGCCTGAGCGGAACCGATAGGGGCGGCCAGCAAGACCAGCAGGAAGCCGGTCCCGGCACGCATTCTGGGCGTTGGCGGAGCGCAATTCATTGGGGCAAATTCACCAGATCTGGATTCGATGGCCCAGATGGTACTGAGCGTTGCCCAACGGGAGGCTGACCGATAAATTACATTTATGTAATCTTGCGACCTACCGGTGCACAATGATTTTGCCTTTCATCCCCGCTTCGAAATGTCCCGGAACGAGGCAGGCAAAATCGAAACTCCCCGATTTCACGAACGTCCAGGCGAATTCCGCGGTCTTTCCCGGCTCTACCGACACCGCATTCGGGTCGTCATGCTCCATCTGCGGGAACTTCGCCATTAGTGCGGCGTGTTTCTTTAATTCCGCCAGCGTACCCAGCACGAATTCGTGTTTGACTTGCCCCTGGTTACGCACGACAAAGCGAATCGTTTCTCCTCGTCTGGCTTCGATACGCTCAGGCTTGAAACGCATGCCGTCGTCCATGGCCACTTCGACCGTCCGGGTGGCCGCGCTGATCGAAGCCGGTCTGCCGAGGTCGGCGGCATGTTGACTGGATGCCTTGCCCGCCGCTTGTTTGGTCGGCGCGGTGTGGTTTTCATCGCCGTAGGCGGCAAAACCGGGCATGGCCAGCATAACGAGCAGAGCAAGATCACAACGATTGCGCATGGGGGCACCTCTTCAAGTAAATTCAGCTTAGTGGCCGGCATGTTTGCCGGGTTTGCGCACGGTCAGTTCCTGATTCACCGGCTTCCCGTTCGCGGGCATCGACACGCCGCCCTGACTTGTCGATCGCTGGGCCTCGGCGACGGGCCCCGTCCATTCGTAGGCCTGACTGCCGGCGGGCTGCGTGTACCAGCCGGGGTCCCGGTAGTCTCCCGGCTTCTGATCGCGGCGCACTTTGACCACGCTAAACATGCCGCCCATTTCGATCGCACCATAGGGCCCTTGGCCGGTCATCATGGGGAGCGTGTTGTCGGGAATCGGCATTTCCATCTCCCCCATGTCCGCCATGCCGCGTTCGCCCATCACCATATAGTCGGGAATCAGGTCGGTGATCTGTTTGACCACACCCCGGTGATCGACGCCAATCATCGTTGGCACGTCGTGTCCCATGGCGTTCATCGTGTGATGGCTCTTGTGGCAATGGAAGGCCCAATCGCCTTCCTCATCGGCGCGGAACTCGAGCTGACGCATCTGGCCGACTGCGACATCGGCCGTCACCTCCGGCCAGCGGGAAGCGATTGGCGTCGGGCCGCCATCGGTGCCACTGACGACAAACTCGTGCCCGTGCAAATGCATCGGGTGATTGGTCATTGTCAGGTTGCCCATGCGGATGCGAACTTTGTCCCCCTTGCGGACATTCAGCGAATCGATGCCGGGGAATGCCCGGCTGTTCCAGGTCCACAGATTGAATTCGAGCATCGTATTAACCTGCGGCGTATAGCTGCCCGGGTCGATGTCATAGGCGTTCAGCAGGAAACAGAAGTCGCGGTCGACTTCCTCGATCAGCGGATGCTTGCTCTTCGGGTGGGTTACCCAGAAACCCATCATGCCCATCGCCATCTGCGTCATCTCGTCGGCATGCGGGTGATACATGAAGGTGCCGGGGCGGCGGGCGACGAACTCATAGACAAAAGTCTTGCCGCTGGGAATCTGCTTCTGGGTCAGGCCGCCGACCCCATCCATTCCGTTCGGCAAGCGCTGGCCATGCCAGTGGATGGTCGTGTGTTCCGGCAGCCGATTGGTCACGAAGATACGCACGCGGTCGCCTTCGACCACTTCGATCGTCGGACCAGGGCTTTGTCCGTTGTAGCCCCACAAATGGGCGTTCATGCCCGGGGCGATTTCGCGGACAACCGGTTCGGCGACGAGATGGAATTCCTTGACGCCCTTGTTCATCCGCCACGGCAAGGTCCAGCCATTGAGGGTCGCCACCGGATGGTAAGGGCGCCCGTTGGGCGGTTGGAGCGGCGGCATGGTATCCGGTTTGTCCATCGTCACCAGTTCGGGCAGCGCCGCCATGGCGACGGAACTGACCGAAGCGGCGACTACGGCGCCACCAGCCATCCCCAGGTTCTTGAAAAATTCGCGACGAGAAGTCATGGTCGAATCCTTTGCGCTCAGTGATCGGCCCGACCTGTCGCCGTGACGGTGGCGCGGCCGGCCATATTCAAAGCGGGTTTGCCGATCATCGACATCTGCAGATCGCCCTCGGCAATCCAGAAATCCCGTAGCGTCTCGATATAGCTGTTAACCGTCGCGATCTGCGTTCGCGCGTCGGCGAGCAGTTCGAACACGCCAATCAGCATGCCGTTGTAGCGCAGCACGTTTTCTTCGGAAATCCGCTTGTGGAGCGGCACGATCTCGTCGCGATAATGGCGGGCAATATCGTAGTGGGTCCGATAGGCGTGATAACTTTCGCGAACCTCCGAGCGCGCATTCGTCGCCGCTTCAGCCGCCCGCTCGATCGCCTGCATATAGATGGCGTCGGCCTTGGCCACCTTGGCGCCGCCCCAGTCGAAGATCGGCAGTTCGAAGCTGATTTCATAACCTTTCTTGTAGCCGCTGTTGCGGGCGCCTTCCAGCACGCGGCCGGCCCCACCTCCAGAACGTTGATCAAGCGGGTCGCCTTGCTCAATCCCAGGTTGCTGGCCAGGGCTTCGGTTTCGAGACGTATGGCTTGCAGGTCGAGGCGCTGGTCGAGGGCCGCCTGTTCCAGGACGGGGAGTTCATTGACGGCCGTCGGCAAGTCCGGCAAACGCTCGGGGAGTTGGAAGGACGTTCGGTCCGCCAGGCCAAGAACTCTGGCCAGGCGCTCCCGCGACGAAGTAGCCACCTGCTCTGCCCGTGCCAGATTCAGGGCCGCATCGGCGTAAAACGCCTGTTCCCGAGCCTGGCGCAACTTGCTGAAGTTGCCCACCCGCGCCATCCGGCGGGCCAGTTCGGCCCCGGCCTCCGCCGCCTGTTTGACTTTGCGCAGGTAGCGCACCGACTCTTCGGCCGCGACGGCGGTGAAATAGGCCTGCCGGGTATCGGCGGCCAGACGGGCCACCTCGATGCTCGCCAGACGTTGGGTTTGTGTGAAATTGCGCCGCTCGACTTCGACGGCCAGCGGCATGGTGATCAAGGCGAAGATATTGAAGGTCAGCGCCTGTTCGATTTTGTATTCGCGACTGCCGTTTTCCGCCCGACTGGCGCGCAGCATCGAGAAGTGCGGATTGGGTAGCCGGCCGACCTGCACCAGATCGGCCTCACTGATCCCGAGATCGAAAAAGCGGGCCTGCAATCCCCGGTTGTTGAACAGCGCCAACTGGACTACGGCGTCGACCGTCAGGGGCTGGGCCAGCAGTTCGTCGGCGCGGGCCTGCATGGTCACCCGCTCGCCGTCGCTGCGCGCCCATTGGACTTCCTTGCCGAGGCGCTCGCGGGTGGTCTGTTCGACGCTGGCGAAGCCGCCGTCATTGGAGAAAGTGGCACAGCCGGCGAGGCTCGTCAGGGCGATCACGAACAGGCTACGCTTGCCGCAGTTGTACAGCCCTTTGGGAGGATGGGAAGACATGGCTTATTTCTTCTCGCGCAGGGCGGCTTCGGGCGCTGTTCCCGAATGGTGCCCAGCTTTCGAAGGTGGGGAATTTTCGGAATTGAGATGTCCCATGTGACCTCGCAAGCGCCCCATCTCGTCATTGGCTTGCCGCCAATCCCGAACCGTTTCGTCCGGCATGGGTTTGTAGTCGACAAACACCGAACGGTAGCCGACAGTTGGCATTGCCGTTGGCGCTGCGTGGTCATCATCGGCCCATACCGAGCTCATGGCGACGACCAGGATCAATGCCCTGTATTTCATGCTGCCTCCGTGGGGAAAGAGGAGTCGCGGGAATCTATCGTTCCCATGGTGGACATCATGCGTTCGCGAAACCAACAATCGGCTGACTTGCGGATTACATTTGCGTAATCTAGGGTGATCGATGCTGAATCCGACGGAAAATGCACCAACGATAGCCAACGGTTGGTGGAGAGCGTCATGAAAATATTGGTTGTAGAAGATGAACCAAAGACCGGGATATACCTGAAACAAGGCCTCGTTGAGGCCGGCTTTGTGGTCGATCTGGTGGCTAACGGACTGGATGGCTTACATCTGGCGTTGACCGAGGCGCACGATCTGGCCATCCTCGACGTTATGCTGCCGGGCATCGACGGCTGGCAGGTACTGCAGGGCATCCGGCGGGCCGGCAAGGAGATGCCCGTGCTGTTCCTGACCGCCCGGGATCAGGTGGAAGATCGGGTCAAAGGCTTGGAACTGGGTGCGGACGACTATCTGGTCAAACCGTTTGCTTTTTCGGAATTGCTGGCTCGCGTTCGGACCTTGTTGCGGCGGGGTGGGAAAGCAAAAGAGTCGGAGTTTCTGCGGGCGGCCGACCTGGAACTTGATCTCCTGCGGCGTCGGGTGACCCGTGCGGGGAAACGCATCGACCTGACCGCCAAGGAGTTCGCCTTGCTCGAATTATTGCTGCGCCGCCAGGGTGAAGTGTTGCCCCGTTCATTGATCGCCTCTCAGGTTTGGGACATGAATTTCGATAGTGACACGAATGTCATTGAAGTCGCCATCAAACGCCTGCGGGTCAAAATTGATGAAGGCTTCGAACCAAAGCTGGTGCGCACGGTCAGGGGCATGGGCTACGTTTTGGAGATTACCGATTGAGTCAAATACGGAGTCGATCGCTGACGCTTCACCTGACCTTATGGTTTGCATTGGCGTCAGTATTCGTGCTGTTCCTGCTCGGGCTGCTGATCGGGCGCTCGGTGGAACAACACTTCGAAGAGCAGGACATCGAGGTGCTGGCCGGCAAAATGGAACTGGCCAAGCATGTTCTTGAAAAAGCGCTGGCCACGCCAAGCGGCGAGACGCTGGCAAAACAGTTGGATGAGGCTTTGACCGGGCATCACGGTTTGGTCATAGCCGTGGTCGGGCCTAACCGGCAACGCTTGGATGCCCATGTTGGGCTTGATCTGCCCCCTGACTTACTTAATGAGCGTTTTGCAACCGGTAGTGGACGCCCTATCAAATGGGTCGCCAACGATGGTCTCCCATGGCGAGGTATCTCGGCCACACTGACCACCCGAGGCCAGGCGGGCTCCTCGTATACCGTCGTGGTGGCCACCGAAATATCGCATCACGAGCATTTCATGGGCGCTTTCCGGCAAACCTTGTGGGTCTTCATGCTGCTGGCCACGCTGGCTATGGGCCTGCTGGGCTGGTTTGTCGTCCGGCGCGGACTGGCTCCGCTGCAGACGATCAAGCGTCAGGCTGCCGAGATCACCGCCAACCGGCTGCACACCCGTCTGCCGGTTGAGGCTATTCCCCTTGAACTGGGCGACTTGGCGAGCACCCTGAACGACATGCTGTCTCGGCTGGAAGAGTCCTTTCAGCGCCTGTCGGACTTTTCATCAGACCTTGCCCATGAACTGAGAACGCCCGTCAGCAACTTGCTGACCCAAACCCAGGTCACGCTGTCGCGAGCCAGATCGGCCGACGAATATCGGGACATTCTGGCGTCCAACGCGGAGGAGTTCGAGCGCCTGTCGCGGATGATTGCCGACATGCTTTTCCTCGCCAAGGCAGAGAACAAGCAGATTATCCCGAACCAGGAGCGTCTCGAACTGGCCGACGAGGTTGCAGATATGTTGGAGTTCTACTCAGTGCTGGCCGAGGAAAAGAAAATTCAGCTATCGGCCGCGGGAAGCGGCGCCGTTTCCGGCGACCGTCTGATGCTGCGGCGGGCGATCAGCAACCTGCTATCGAACGCGCTTCGCCATACCCCCGACGGAGGGCGCGTGACAATCCGGATCGAGCGGCACGACGATGGGAGGGTTCACTTGGTCGTTGAAAATACAGGGCCATGTATCCCTGCCGAGCATCTCCCACGCCTGTTTGATCGTTTTTATCGAGCCGACAGTTCACGTCAGCGGACAACCGAAGGTTCAGGTTTGGGACTGGCAATCACCCGCTCCATATTGAATGCACATGGCGGCGACGTCACCGTGAACTCGGCCGAAGGCGTTACGCAATTTACCCTGTCTTTGCCGCTGCAGACCTAATCGTGTCAACGTCAGCCAGATTGCGCATGGACACAACCGACGTCATTCTGAAAAACGTTGCGAGTTGCAAGAGATGCTGGGACTACCAGTGCGGTGTTTAAACAAGAAAA
Source organism: Dechloromonas sp. A34 (assembly GCF_026261605.1). Taxonomy (NCBI): domain Bacteria; kingdom Pseudomonadati; phylum Pseudomonadota; class Betaproteobacteria; order Rhodocyclales; family Azonexaceae; genus Dechloromonas; species Dechloromonas sp. A34. The sequence continues at coordinate 2,582,245 of NZ_CP102486.1, read as the reverse complement.
ATCAAAGTCCTTTGGCTGGTCGATGTTTCACCTTTCGATTCCGCAACTGTTAGCCAAGGTGCTTGGAGTATGACAGAGATTTTTTCTTCCGGATCCTGCTTACAAACTAGTAAAATACCCCAAGCCCCCCCCCGACGACAAGGAGTTGGGTAAAGCTATAAGGTTCCGACGGCAAGTGTTTTAGCATCAGAATAAATTAGTTACTAGTAACGAACTCAATCTATAAGTTGTGCAAGGATATGCCTCAGCCCTATTCGGCGGGGCTGTTCCGGTTAGCCTCTTAATGCGTCGGTAGCCTACCACGGCTTGCGTCAACACCCTCCTCTTCATCCTTGCGGTGGGCCAGCCGATACAGGATCGGCAGGCCCAGCTGGGTCAGCGCCGTCGATGACAGGATGCCACCAATGACGACGGTGGCCAGCGGGTGCTGCACCTCGGCGCCGGTTCCGGTAGCGATGGCCATCGGAATGACGCCGAGCGACGCGTCGATCGCGGTCATCAGCACCGGGCGCAGTCGCGTCAACGCCCCTTCGTGAATCGCCACATCCAGCGACCGGCCTTCCTCGCGCAGGGAACGAGTGAAGCCTTGGTGAGGCTCCCCCGGCAGATCCGGGGATTACCTCAATGATTTAGTTTTCTGAGCAATTGACCAAATCGGAAATGTCTCTCCCCTTTGGCGTTTGCCAAGTCGTGGAACGATCTGATGGGCGTGATGGCCGCCAAGCGCGAACAACTGGCGCAGGCCGGCTGATGGGTGCAGGCGCCGTGCGCAATCATGCGCTACCGGCCGCAGCGATCGCTGCGCGGCGCGTGTGAAGGAGTGCGGGTCGGGACGCCAGCGTGAGACGAGGCTGACCGAAATGTAATGAACGGGTCAGCCTCCTGTTGGGAAACGCGTCCTAAGATGAGATCACGATAGGACGAAACAAGGTTGTCCGAATCGATCAACGTGATCAATGAAGGAGCGCATCATGAAAACCAAACTTACAACCCTGACGCTGGTCGCCCTGCTGGGTGTTTCTGGCACGACGACTGCCCTGGCCCATGAAGACTATTCCGAGGGTGCCATGTACCACAATCTCCACAACCTGACCACGGACACGCAATTGAGGGGCGCGCAGGGTCGACCCGGTGAGCGCGCCCTCAAACCGCTCGTGGGCTATGGGGAGGGCGACATGTACGACAACCTCCGGCTACTGACCAAGGACGTGCAATAGAAGGGTATGCAGGGTCGGCCCGCCGAGCGCCAAGCCGACGGTTCCCCGGCAGGGAGCCGTCGGCATTGGTCGGTGCTTCGGGGCAGTCAGGCCAGGATACGACCCCGATCAACGGCATTGGCGGTGGGAAAGAAGCGCTACGACGCGGGGTGGTCACGTGCCCGCAGGCACGAGGTTTGCCCCAAACACGGCACTGCGGACGACGGCACGGGTCGAGCATGGAACGCCCTGCGGTGCCATTGCTAGTTGTTACCGGCGGCGCAAATCCGCGTAAATCTGGCGGCAAAGCGGCGTTGTCTGCATGGCAGTAAGCGCGATACTGCCGCACTTACTGCCATGCACCATCGATCTCCCCTACGCCGCGTCAAGGGTGACTGAAGGCGCATATTCGCTGCTGTCAGCCCGCCAGCGTCCGGCTGTCGGGTAATTACCCGACCCTCCGACGCTGATCCCCGAACTGCCACTTCGGCTGGGTGCTGTCGCCAGACCCGCCTTGTCAAAGGTCCTCCCGGTGATGGCGGCTGTCAACCAATCCGATCCTATATGTCATGCAACGGGGAATGTTTCTAGTGGCCTATTTCCTGATATCGAAATCCCCCTCTCAAGTCCGCCATTCCCACGAGACACCACAACCTCGGCTGCCTATCCTCCGGTCATGTGCTCGTAAGGGCAATACGCCGCCACAGAACTGGGGAAAGCCGCATGTTCACCGCCACATCAGCGACGCGTCAGCATCACCTCTCACCTCCCTCGGAGGTGAATAAAGCTCACGATGTCATCGAGACTCGCCTGTGGATCGAGGAGCACGACTGGCTCTACCGCCTGCTGCGTAGCGAAGACAACGTTTCGCCGACCTTCCGCTTTCCCGATCTCATCAGCGCCAGCGTCTCGCTGGTCTTCACGCATCAGGACGCCCCTTGTCGCATCTTCCAGTTTCTTGGGACCGAACTTGTTCTCCGCCCGCCCGAGACACCACGCCGCCGCGAATCGATGTGGCGGCACCAGTACCAGTTGTTGTTGGACCTGCAACGTTCACCCGCCAACCGGCACCCCAACCCCAAGTTCCAACTCGACCAATTGACCACGGCCTGCGTCGCCCTGTGCCGGGCAGAAGATGGCTCGGGCGCCGGCATCCTGCGGCAAGCTCGCCGCAACATGGCCGAACGTTCCCATCGCGGGCGCGATGCACCGCCCGGCTGAGGCTTACGACGCCTTAACTAGTGCGCCTGACTGGCATCCACCCGCTTCTGACCCGCTCGCTCACCGTCACCCTGCCCGGCTAGACGCCGGACCCACCCGAACCCGACCCTGACCGTCCGCGCACCGCCGACGGCCCAGACCCTCGCTGCCCGCCTACCCGGCGGGTCGTTCCGGTTTCGTTGGAGAGGTGACTCATGCGTCTGCCGCTGTATTTTGCTGGTCTGGCTGCCCTGGCCGTCCTGGCGACCGCGCCCACCTGGGCATGGGCCTGCTGGGAGGAAGCCGCCCAGCGCTACGGCATCTCGGCCGACCTACTCTATGCCGTTGCCCGGGTCGAATCGAACCTGAACCCCCAGGCCATCAACCGCTCGCACCTCCAGCGCACCGGGTCCTACGACATCGGCCTCATGCAGATCAACAGCGGCCACCTGCGGACACTGTCCCGTCACGGCCTCAAGGAAGCCGATCTCTTTGATCCCTGCACCAACATCCGGGTCGGCGCCTGGCTGCTGGCCGACAGCTTTTCTCGACGGGGGGCGACGTGGGATGCCGTCGGTGCCTACAACGCGGCCTGCTCGCAACTCAAGGGGCAGGACTGCATCGAGGCCCGCGCCCAATACGCCTGGCGGGTGTACCGCCACTTACCCGCACAACGCAACGCGCAGTTGGGCAAGCACTTGGTAGCGACGGCGACCACGATTCCCGCCCTGATGTCGGTGAGGGTCTCGCCATGACAGCTCACTTCCTGCGCCGTGTCACTGCGCTCGGTCTCGTCGCCAGTTGTATAGCCCTCGTATCGTCGTGCAGCCTGTTTCGCACGTCGGTGCCGGCCGAGCCCGCAGGCGCGCATGCGGTGGCGCCTCCGCGGTTGGCCCAATTCGACTTCGGCCGTCAAGCCATGTTCGCGCAGTGCATCCCCCCCGCATGCCCCACCCGGACGCCCAAGACGCTCGCCCCGGAAACGCCCAGCCAGCCGATCGGGCGCGAAGCCGCATTCACCCCGGCCGAATCCGTCGCCCCAGCCCCTGTGGCGCCAGCCCCGGCAACCAAGCCGGAGATCGCGCGCACGGTCACGGTGCAGTTCGGCCTGGGCAGCGCCAATCTGAGCCCCGCCGCGCGCTCCCAACTGAACGGGGCCATGGACGACCCGCTCCACGTGCGCCGCATCAAGATCGTCGGCCGCACCGACAGCACCGGGCCGTTGGCCTTCAATGAATCGCTGGCCCTTGCCCGCGCCCTCGCGGTTCGCGACCACCTACGCAAGATGCATCCGACGCTGGCCGCCACGTTGACACTGCAGGCTCGAGGGGCGTGCTGCTTCATCGCCGCCAACGACACCGTGGCCGGCCGCACGCAGAACCGGCGGGCCGAGGTGATCTTTCAGATGAGCGACGAGGATCGGCCATGACCCCGCGCCGGTCGCCCACTCACATCCAAGTCTTTCACCCGACGAGCGCTCGCGCTCCCACCCGCAGGCGCGTCCGTACGCACACCCGCCTTTCCACCCCTATCCGACTTTCAACGCTTCAACCATGCCCGGAGGTTTTCATGAACACTGCAGTCCTTGTTTCTTCCCCCCGCGTCGCCACCCGCAAACCGATGACCGTCGCGATGCTGCTGGCGATGATCGTCGTCGGCCTCGGCACCGCTCTTCCCGGCTACGCCCTGGACCTGGTCGCCTTCACCGGCATCACCGGACCGCTCACCTCGGCCCTGACCCAGATCGCCGCACTTGGCCCGGGGATCAAGGCCCTGGTCGGATTCGTCGGTTTCGTGGTCGCGCTCATCTCGCTTTCCGCGCTACGCAACTTCGGCCCGGTCCTCTTCTACGTCGGCCTCGCCATCTTCGCCGCCGTGGGTCTCGTGATCGCCGGCGCGATCATGGGCGCGGTCATCTGACGCCAGCATCGACACCCGGGAGACCGACATGCAAGCGGACACCTATATCCCGCGGCGTCTCGATGACCAATGGAAGATCGGCTTCTGGGATGTCGATGTCGCCGCGCCGATCCTGTTCATGTTCTTCGTCGGCTATCTATCCGGCAGCAAGTTGTCCTTCGCCGTCTGCATGGCGATGGGCATCTTCGTCTCGCGCTGGATTTCGCGCCTCAAGGCGGACAAGCACCCGGCCTTCGCCATCCACTGGCTGTACTGGCATCTACCCGCCAGTCCAATGACCGCGATGCGCGCGACGCCACCGTCGCACATCCGCCGCATGGTCGGCTGAGCCAGGAGAAAGCCCATGGACTTCGAACGGCTCAACGGCGACATCAAGGAGATGCGGCGCCGGAATCGCGGGCTGGGCCTGGCAGTCGGCGTGCTCGCTGCCGGCCAGATCCTCGCCCTGGTGGTGATCCTCAACCTGCTCGGGACGGTGCGCACCGTGGTCGTGCCGCCCTCGCTCAACAAGACCTTCTGGGTCACCCGCGACCAGGCCAGCAACGAATACCTCGAGCAGATGGGCAGTTTCATCGCCTGGCTGGTGCTCGACGTGACGCCGGCCTCGATCGACTGGAAGAAGGACATCCTGCTCGGCTACGTCGAACCCGACCAGTACGGCCCGCTCAAGACGCGGCAAGAAGTGGAGGCCGAGCGCTTGAAGCGCATCAATGCCGCCACCGTGTTCGCGCCCCAGCAACTGGTGCCCAGCGAAGAGAGCCAGAGCGTCGTCATCCGCGGACGCCTGCGCACCCTGGTCAATGGCTTCGAGACCGCCAACGACCTCAAGGCCTATCGGGTCGAGTTCAGCTACGCCGGTGCACGCATGCATTTGAAAAGTTTCAAGGAGGTAGCCAATGTCGGCAACTGATACCAAGCAGGCCATATCCCGTCTTGCTCCCCAGTCAACACCTTGGCGCGGATGGACGATGGGCGCTGTACTGGCCGTCGCCTGTATCGCCGCCATGACGGCCCTGCCCGCCAGGGCACTGCAACTCGTGGAGGCCAGCGATGGTGCGGCGGTCGAAGCCATCCTGTCGATCCGAGAACCGACCCGCATCCGCATCGAAGGGGCGTCGATCACCGACGTCTTCGGCAACATTCATTCGAGCCAATGCGGCATGGCGGCAGCCCTTCCCGCCAGCCCGGGCATTACACCCGCCGGAGCCGGCTCATCGCCGATCAATCCGGCCGGTGAGATCGCGCTGACCTGCGATCGCGAGAAGGGCGAAATCTATGTTCGTCCGACCGGCGATTCCGCCAAGCCGATCAACCTCTTCGTCGCATCGGCCAACGCCACCTACACCTTGCTGCTACGCCGTTCGGATACCCCGGCCGACACGATCGTCATCCGCGACAAGACGCCGAAGGCATTGAAGCATGCGTTATCGGCTCAGATTCCGGCCAGCCCGTCGCCCAACCAGGTACGGGCCATGAAGGCGCTGTTGGTGGCCATGGCGTCAGATCGGGTACCGCCGGATATCCGAGTCGAGGAAATCCACGGCACGCTCCCGTTGTGGAACGAGGTGCGGTTTTCCCGGGTGCGTCAGTACGAGGGACGCGGCCTGGTCGGCGAGAAATACCTGCTGCAGAACATCAGCGATGCACTCATGGTGATGGCCGAACAGGAATTCGACCGCGCGCAAGGCAATGTGGTGGGTATTGCCGTCGAGCACCACAACCTTCGTCCCGGCGAGAGCACCAGCGTCTATGTCATCCGCCGCGGAGAGACACCATGATTTCGCCGCGTCAGTGGATGCAAACGCTGCGGGGCTTACCGCAGCAATTGCTGCAGCGCTTGTCCCCGCGGCAGCGCCAGTACGCCATGCTCGGCGCCCTGCTGGCCGGCGGCGTCGGGCTGCTCTGGTCGATTTTCGCATTCACGGCAAGCAGTCCACCAGCAAGCACTGCGCAACCCGCCGCCGGGCCAGCCAGTTCGGTCACCAACATAGGTGTGATGTCGCCAGGTGCTCAGGTCAATCCGGTCGATCAGTGGGTCGGCACTGCCGGGCGCAAGCTTGCCCAGTACGAGAACGAACGCGAAGAACAGGGGCGACTGAACAAAGATCGCCAGACCTTCGAAGCAAAAACGATGCAGCGCTTTGCCGAACTGGAACAGCGACTGACTTCGACCCAGCAGGCCGCTGTGACGCCCCAACTTCCCATGCCAATCCCAGCCATGCCGCCGGCGGCGAGCCTGCCCCCCGCACCGCCGCCTTCCAAGGGCTTATCCACCGGAGCAATGCCGAGCGGCACGCCCGGCGACCTGTTGGCGCCGAGCCAACTGATGGTGCCAACGCCAGCGATTACCCGTATCACGGTGGCCGAGCGCGCCCTTCTCGCCAACACCGGCGAGAAATCTGAGCGTGCATCAGGAGCGGGACCGCAAGCATCTGCCAGGACCGTATCCACCTTCCTGCCCGTCAGCTTTACCCGCGGCACGCTACTGGGCGGCCTGGATGCGCCTACCGGCGGTCAATCGCAATCCAATCCGCACCCGGTCCTGATCCGGCTTTCAGACAACGCCTTCCTGCCCAACCGCTTCCGCGCCGAATACCGGGAGTGCTTCGTGGTGGCCGCCGGCTATGGCGATATCAGTTCTGAGCGTGCCTACCTGCGGACCGAGAGTCTGTCTTGTGTGCGGACTGATGGCGCGACGCTGGAAGTCAAGATCCAGGGCTCGATCTACGGTGAGGATGGCAAGGTCGGCATGCGCGGGCGTCTCGTCACCAAGCAGGGCCAGATGCTCGCCAACGCCCTGCTGGCCGGTGTAGTCAGCGGCATCGGCCAGGGCCTGGCCACCTCGTCGACCGAGTACAGCACCTCGGCCCTTGGCACGGTCGCCAGTGCCACCGGATCCGAAGCCTACCGCGCCGGCCTCGGCTCCGGTGTCGGCAAGGCCCTCGACCGGCTGGCCCAGTATTACATCAAGCTCGCCGAAAACACCTTCCCGGTCATCGAAGTGGACGCCGGACGCGAAGTCGATGTGGTGATCACCAAGGGCGTGCGCATCGATGTGCCGATGACGACAGGCAACCCATCTTCCGCCCGCTTCGCCAATTCCCCTGAAACCCGTTATCTGGAGACCTCAGACGATGGCAATTACTAAACCCATGCGTCGGCGCGCGCTCGTCGCCGCCTTGAGCACGATCCTTTTGGGCACCTGCTTCGCCGTCAAGGCAGCCACGCCTGACGAGACTCAGTTGTTGGCGAGCTTGCAGAAAGCCCATCCGGGAACGCCCTTCTCCAGCATCGCCCGCACGCCAGTCACCGGCCTCTACGAGGTCTGGATGAACGGCAACGTGGCCTACGTGTCGGCCAGGCAGCCGCGCTACTTTCTCTTTGGTCATCTGTTCGACACCAAGAGCATGAGCGACCTGACCGGCCCGAAACTGGCGCAGGCCGGCAAGGCAAAAAGCCCCGATGAAGCGCCCCAGAAATACCAGCCAACCACGGCAACCCCGATCCGCTTCGAGCAATTGCCACTGAGCGATGCGATCAAGACGGTGCGCGGCTCTGGCCAGCGCCGGGTGGCCGTTTTCAGCGACCCGAACTGCCCGTACTGCAAACAGTTGGAAGCGGAGCTGGCCAACCTCGACAACATCACCATCTACACCTTCCTGCTGCCTTTCCTGGGCGAGACGAAACCGATCGCCGTCTGGTGTGCGATGGATCGTGCGGCGGCCTGGCGGCGCCTCATGCTCGATGGCGACGACAGCCTGCTCGACACCGCCACTTCCTGCGACCACCCGATCGATCGCAACCTGGCGCTGGCCCGCCAACTCGGCATACAAGGCACGCCCACACTGATCTGGGCGGATGGCACCCGTAGCGAAGGGTTCGTTGGACAGACCGTGATCGAATCACGACTCGCCGCGACCGCTACACAAGTTGCACCGGAGAAGCAGCCATGAAGACGCTCGTCCTGCGAATGGGTGCTGTCTGCCTGCTTCTCCCCTTGGCCGCCTGCATGAACATGTCTGGCCTGGGCGGCGACTCGAAGTACGCCTGCAAGGCGCCCGATGGCGTCGCCTGCGACTCGGTGTCCGGCACCTACGCCAACGCCCTTCATAACAATCTGCCCAGCCAGCAGGCGCAACGATCGGCTCGCCGGCAGAAGGAGGCATCCGAAGACAGCCTTCCCCGCACAAAAGGGCGTGCTACATTCCCGGCAACAACCGACGCTTCCGGTATCGCCGTGGCGCCCGGCACCCTGCGAACCCAGGCCCGCATCCTGCGGCTGTGGATCAAACCCTGGGAAGATGCCGACGGTGATCTCTACGATCAGGGCTACGTCTATGTCCAGGTGGACAACGGCCAGTGGCAGATCGACCACGTGCAACGCCAGATCCGTGATGTCTATGCTCCGCTGAAGCTGCCACCCAAGCCAGCCACTGAGGCAGCAACCGAACCCGGCGCCAGTGCACCGTCGCCCCTACCGATGCTGCAACGCCCGCCGCCCTCCGGGGCCGGCGCCAACCCTGCGCAGTGAGGTCAACATGAACACCGCCCACAGCGATCCCCATTTCACCCGCCCGCACAACCACCCCCATGCGCCGCGCTTTCCCTTCGGCGAACCGGCGGACACGCCGGCCGAACAGTTCGCCAACTGGTTGCCCTACTCTGGCTATCTCGCTGCCGAGAAGATTTTCGTGAACCGCGACAGCATGGGCGTCATGCTCGAACTGATGCCGCAGTCGGGGGCCGACGAGCGGATGGCGGAAGTGCTGATCTCGCTCTACGCCAATTGCCCGCCCGGCACCGGCATCCAGTTCCATCTGTTCGCCTCGCCGCAAGTGCGCAGCCAGTTGCGCCAGTACGCCAATCTGCGGGTCGAGGATGAGGATCAGGCCGAGCAGGCCAAACAATGGGGCCGTCCGGCGCGCAACGGCAATCTGTTCCGCAAACTGGCTCGCCAGCGCGTCGAGCACCTGCTGCAGGGGGCACAGAAGTCGCTGACCGCCGGTTTCCACTACACGATCCGGGATTTTCGGCTGATGCTGAGCGTCGCATTTCCGGGCGACCCGGAAGACCTCAACAAGCGCGACGAACTGCTCGCCTTGCGCGACTCGATGTCGTCCAGCCTGCGCTCGGCCTCGCTGCCCAATCGCGTCTGCGATGCCGCCGACCTGATCAACTGGTGCGCGCTATTCACCAATCCCGACCGCATCTCGCAGACCGATGCGCCAGACCTCAATTACGACGACGGCCGAGAACTACGCGACCAGATCGTCGACTTCGACACCATCCAGGACCCGCATCCGAGTGGCCTGACCTTGTGGAAGGAAGCCAGTCCCGATGTACTGGAGGCGCGCTTCTACTCGATCAAGAGTTTTCCGGAACGCTTCGCGTTGTGGCAGATGGGGTCGCTGATCGGCGACCTGATGCAGCCGGCCTTGCAGTACAGCGCGCCCTTCCTGCTCACCCTCGGCGTCCAGGTCCTCGATCCCAACCTCACCAAGTCCGTGGTCACCGCCAACCATGTGCGAGCGACGCAGAACGCCAAATCGAAGATGGCCGACGTCATGCCGGACGTGAACAAAAAACTGCTGGACTGGACGGCCGCAGCCGATGCCATCGACACCGGTGGCAACCTGGTCAGCCTGTACCACCAACTGGCGATATTCACCGCACCCAACAAATCGGTCGCCGCCCACGAAGCCGCCAATGCGATCTGGCGCGGCCGCGGTTTCCAGCTCAATGCTGATGCCTATATGCACCGCCAGGCATTACTTGCCAGCCTGCCGATGACACTGACTGAGAAATTCCACAAGGATCTCGTCAAAATGCGCCGCGTCACGCGCAAGACCATGGCCAATGCCATCCACATGGCGCCACTGATTGCCGAGTGGCGCGGCACGCGCACGCCGGCCCTGGTTTTTGGGGGACGGCGTGGCCAGTTGATGACCCTCGATATCTTCGACAACGATCTCGGCAACTACAACTTCGCCATCATCGGTGCCCCCGGTTCGGGCAAATCGGTACTGATGAACGAAATGGCCTGGTCCTACCGGGCCATCGGCGCCAAGGTCTGGATGCTCGATCTCGGTCGCAGTTTCGAGAAGCTGTGCCGCAAGGCCAAAGGCACCTATATCGAGTTCCGGCCTGACGTGAACATCTGCCTGGATCCGTTTACCCACATCGTCGATATCAATGAAGACATCGACATGCTGGTACCCGGCATCGCCAAGATGTGCTCGATGCAGCACACCCTGGAAGAGGTTCAGTACAAGGCCATCTCGGCCATGGTCCTCAAGCTCTGGCGCGAATACGGCAATGAGCTGCGCATCACCGGGCTACGCGACGCCTTCAAGAGCGGGAGCATCGAAGAACTGGGTGTGGTCGGCGACCAGCGCATCAAGGACCTCGCCATCATGCTCAATCCCTACTCGCGCGGCGGGCAATACGAACGCTTTTTCGAAGGCCGCAACAACATCGACCTTTCCAATGACTTCATCGTCATCGAGAACGAGGAACTGAAACGCCGGCCCGACCTGCACGCCGTCGTCAATATTCTGTTGCTGCATCGGATCACTGGCGAGATGTACCTCACCCGCAACCGGCGCAAAGTGCTGTTCGTCGACGAGCTGAAACAGCAACTGGGCGACATCGGCGCCGACGATCCGGTCAAGGCCGCCGTCATCGAGGAAGCGGCGCGGCGCGCCCGCAAGTACGGCGGTGCGCTCGGGACGGCGACCCAGAGTGCCGACGATTTCTACGGCTCGACCCAGATGGAAGCGGCCTTCAACTGCTCGGACTGGGTCTTCCTGCTGCGTCAGAAACCGGAGTCCATCGAAATGCTCGACCGCAAGGGCAGGCTGACCATGGACGAACCGAAGAAGCGCCTGCTCAATTCCCTGCGCACCGAGGCCGGCGTTTTCTCAGAGTTGTATATTTCGTCGCCGGTCGGCGAAGGCGTCGCCCGCAACATCCTCGATCCGGCCACCCATCTGTTGTTCTCCAACAAGCTGGAAGACAACGCCCCGATCGACGAATTGCGCGCCCAGGGTCTGTCCATTGACGAGGCGATCAGCGAACTGCTGCGCCATCGGGGGCATACAGTATGAAACCGAGCACCTCTCAGTTATTGCGCCAGGGCTTGCTGACGCTCCTCGTGGTGAGTGCCGCCCTGACCGCCTACGACCGACTCGTCCTGCGCCCGCGCTGGTCATCGGTGTGGTCGACGTGGTCGATGTGTACCGCGCCAAGGAAGCCGAATTCACCCAGATTCTGACCAAGGCCAGTTCCGAGGATGACCGGCAAAAAGCCCTGTTCATGGCGCGAACCTTTGCCCAGCGTCTGCCGGTCGCCCTCGAGGAATTACCGCGCGACTGCGGCTGCCTGGTTGTCCTCAAGGCGGCGGTGGCTGGACCGACCCCGAATACGATCGACCTGACGGCCGTATTGCGCAGAAAGGTGAGTACGCCATGAACAGTGATCCTCTTCAACTTGCGGTTGCCCATCCTGCTGCGAGACCCAAACACAGGCAGCGAATCCTCGAGAGTGTTGGCGACTTCCTGCGCCACGCCCGCCAGCGCTGGTACCTATATCTGCCGATCATCGCCATCTGGACTCTGGCCTATGTCCGCCTTTTCGTCGATGCGACACCGCGAGTACCGGTCCTTTTCAACTGGACACCGAGCCTGCCTTATCGCGTTGCCTGGCTACATCATGGCCCTCATCAGTTGCAGCGGGGCGACTTCATCGTCTTCTCCTTTGCCGGCGAGGCGCAACAGCGTTATCCGGGATTGCGCGGTCAGCCTTTCTTCAAGATCGTGCGCGGTTTGCCGGGCGATACCGTAACCGTCAGCGGCCGACAGGTGGCCATCAACGGCGAGGACGTCGGTGCGGCCAAGACAAAGGCCTACGACCGCAGGCCACTCGCGCCGATTGCGCCGACTGTCATCCCGCCTCGCTACTACTACGTGCAAGGCACCAGTTCCGACTCCTTCGACTCACGCTACCAGGAAAGTGGCTTGGTCCGGGAGGAGCAGGTGATCGGCGTCGTGGTCCCACTGCTCTGAGACGCCAGCCATGCCCCTCCCCCTCCTTACCCTCACCTTGTTCGGTCTTCTGGCCTCTTCCACTACGTGGGCCCAGAGCCCTCTGGCCGGCGCCCCATTGCCAGGCCACCAAGCCAAGCCGCCAGCTGCGCAAGGAACTCAGCCCTCCGACCACGTGCCACTGGCCGACTACCTCGCCCTGCTCAGGCAAATCGCCCCAGCCGCCGAAGCCGGTGCGCGGGATTACCTCGCCGCTTTCGCGCGGCGCTGCGGCCGCCCCCTGACCCCAGCCGAATTGCGCCGGGCCATGGCCGACGGTGACGGCGATCCGGCACTGGTGGCATTGATCCGCGCGAACCACCTGGGCGATACCGCCGGGCGCGAACAACTCGTCGGACAGATCCGCTGTCCGGGCAAGGCGGCGCGATGAAACGCCTGATCGCCACCATTCCCCTGCTCTTCGCACTGCTGCTGGTCGCACCGGGCGCGCCGGCCCTTGATCTGGGCGTCATCGGGCCGACCTATGAGATCAGCGAACCGCATCTGCTGCAAATGATCAAGCAACGATTGCGCGACAAGGAGCGCAGCGGCGAACTCAAGCGCCTCGAAGAACAGGCCCGGGAACGCGGTATCGCAACCGTCAAAAACCCGCCACCGGTCGCAGGCCTGCATTCGACCGAGACAGCCAGGACCTTCTACTTCGACCCGAGCTTCGCACTCGATCGCAATATTCTCGGCCCCCAGGGCGAGTTGCTGTTTGCCGCCGGTACCCGCAAGAACCCGCTGGAAGTGGTCTCGCTATCCCGGCATCTGCTCTTTTTCGATGGGCGCGACGCGCGCCAGGTCGGCCGTGCCCGGCAGTTGATCGCCTTCTACCAGGGGCGAGTCAAACCGATCCTGGTCGGCGGTTCCTATCTCGACCTGATGAAGTCATGGCGCATGCCGGTCTATTTCGATCAGCAGGGTCTGCTCACCCGCCGCCTGGGCATCACCCAGGTTCCGGCCCTCGTATCGCAGGAAGGGCTGCGCCTGCGCATCGACGAACTGGAGGTCGCGCCATGAGCCAACGCTACTTCGTGAACAGTCTCCCTTTCCTTCTGGCGTTCCTCCTCGGCTTCTCCTCCCTGCCAGCCCTGGCCGCCGGTACCGCCACCTGCACCGGCAAGTTTCCGAATCCGATCACCGATATCTGCTGGTCCTGCATCCTGCCGATCAGCATTGGTAGTGCGCGCATCGCCAATTTCGGCGACCAGGAAGATACCGACAATCCGCCCAATCCCGTCTGCAGTTGTCTGGTCAATCCGATCGTCGGTCTGTCCATCGGTTTCTGGGAGCCGGCGCGCCATGTCGAAGTGGTGCGCAAACCCTTCTGCCTCGTCTCGCTCGGCGGGGTCGACCTTGATCCGGGCATCCCGGCCCCCGAGGCGGCTCGCTTTACCCGGCCGGAAGGCGATGGCGACGGTGGCGGGTTCTATCAGGCGCATTACTACCTGAACCCGGTGATGTACTGGCTGGAAGTCGTCACCGACTTTCCCTGCCTGGAAAAGAGCTCCTTCGACCTGGCCTACATGACCGAGGTCGATCCCTTGTGGGCCGACGACGAACTCACCTTGATCCTCAATCCCGATGCCGTGCTGTTCGCCAATCCGGCCGCCATTGCCGCATGCGCCGCCGATTGCGTCGCAGCCTCGGTTGGCTTCGGCATACGCGAGATGTTCTGGTGCGCTGGTTGCCAAGGCGGCATCTATCCGCTCAATGGGCACGTTCCCTACCACCTGGGTGGCGTGCGGACTGCCGCGCTGATGGCCCAGCGCTTGAGCGCCAAGATGCACCGTGAGTTGGTGGCCTGGGGCTGGCATGGCAAAGACGGCCTGTGCGGGCCGTACTTCGAGCCAGTGATGGACAAGACTGCCTACAAAACCCAACTCACCTATCCCATTCCCAACACCGACAAGGAAGGCGGCCGTTGTTGCCAGCCCTTCGGGCGGACCACCGTGCTCTGGGGGGCCGGCAAGGAATACCCGGTACGCGGCGAGGACTTCGCCTTCATGTTGTTTCGTAAAAGGAATTGCTGTGTCGGCTACTGACTTCCATCATCCCTTCGCCACCCTGATCCTCGGTCTAAGCGCCGCGCTCGCTGCCGGCAGTTCGGCTCTGGCGCAGACAATGCCGATCGTCACGGAGGCGGACATCGAACGCGCCCGGCGCGAGACCCCCACCGTCACCGAGCAAGATATCGAGTTGGCGCGGCAGAAGTTCGCCCTGCCTGACGACGCTGGACAGCGATCCACTCCGTTGACCAGTCCAAACCTTGAGACGCTACCCCAACCAGCGACCCAAATACCGGTCGACCTGGAAGCGCTGGCCCGCGGCTATGCCGGGCAATCCGACGCGATGACTCAGGCGCAGGGGCTTACTGCCGGGCCAGGACTTTTCATCTTCGTCAGCCTGACCATGCCCCGCGCCACGCTGCAACGTCTGGTCGACCAGGCGGCTCGCGCCAAGGCCACTATCGTCATCCGCGGCTTTGCCAACGGTTTGCTGCGCGATACGGTTGCTCAGGTCCAGGGATTGATCGGCAAACGGCAGGTAGCAATCCAGATCGATCCGCTGGCCTTCGACCGCTTCGCCATCACGAAGGTACCCAGCTTCGTCTTGGTGCGCGACGGCACACGTCCCGTTGCCTGTGCCAGTGGCAGTTGCGCGCCCGCCGACAGTTTCCTGCGCTCGACCGGTGACGTCAGCCTGGATTACGCCCTGGAACACATGCAGCGCTCGGCGCCTGCCTTCAGCCCCGCCGTCGAACTCTTCCTGAAACGCATCAAAGGATAGGTGATCGCCATGCGCCGCCTGATCATCTGGATCACGCTGTTCTGCTTCGTCACGACGCAGAGCGCCGCTATCGCCGGGCCGTTTGAAGAAGGCACCGCCGCCGGCCAGGTAGCCAACCCGGTCATTCGCGGCACGGTTAATATGCCCAGCGCCTCGAGCGCCGTGCCCGAGTACACAACGACGCCCCCGAAACGGCTTATTACGGCCAGCCCAACCTGTCGGGTGCAGCCAATGTCCGCCTGAGCACCTGCGCGGCCAGCGCCAACGATCCGGTCTGCCAGGCCCAGGATGGCGCACTGAGTTCGGCCAACACCCCCCGCCCGGCGATCTCCGCCTACGATCCGGCGGTCACTGCGGCCCGCGACATCGCCCGCCATCCGTCGAGCGCCTTGGGTAGCCTGGCCGACTATTATTCGGGCTGCACCACCGCCGAGGTCAGCACCGCGGCGGGCACAACGACCAAGATCTGCAACCGCTACAGTGGTGTCGGCAACTACACGACGCGGCGCGATTTGACAGTTGAGATAGACCTCCAGCCCAGTTGCGTTGAAGGAACCTGGGTCGCCCACGGCCAAGTCAACCGCAACGGCGCCGACTACATGGTGGCGGAAGCGCAATGCCAACTGCGCAGCGATGGGCTGCAGCGTTTTCGCTTCTATGCGGCCGGTGGCCGGGGTGCCTGCATCGGCTGGCAGACCGTAGACCTGCCGACCACACCGGCCAGCCAGGCCACCTATGTCACCAACCTTTCCCCGCATTGGGAGGGCAGTTGCTGGAGGCCGTTCACAGTCAACATGATGCCGGGTTCAGGCTGCACGGCCGGGATGTGCAATTACACCTTCCAGTTCAGCGGCTTTGCCGGGCTCGTGAAGTGGAACTTGCCACTGTCGTTCGTTCAGCCGGCCATGGTGCAACACGAAACCGATGTCTGGGTCGACAAGAGCGCCGTGCTGAACGCCGGTGGGCGCTGCGCCATCACCACTGCCGACACCTGTGTCGACGGCCCGGCGACCAAGGCTATCGAAGGCCGTCCCGTGGCCCGTGCCTGCTGGTCCTATGAGCGCACCCTGACCTGCACTTCGGGTGCCCCGGTCGACGAGTGCGCAGCGCTGGCTAGCAGCGGCTGCTCGCCACTCAGCAGCACCTGCAAGCAAATGAATGTCGGCAGCGGGCTGTGCGAGATAACCCAGGACACCTTTACCTGCCCCGTCGCCGCGCAAACCGCAACCACCGCCTCGAACTGCCCGACCAACGTCTATTGCCTGGGTACGAACTGCTTCAACACCAGTTACACCAACGATGCCGACTTTGCCCGTTCGATGTCGCTGATGGAAGCCGGACGCGAAGCCGGCGTGTATCTCGACACCAGCAAAATGCAGGTCTTCAAGGGGGAAGGCAATCGCTGCCGCCATCGCCTGCTGAAGAACTGTTGCAGTTCGGATTCGGCTGGCGCCGGCATGACCAATCAGAGCCTGTTCGGCACCGGTTCAAGTTTGGTCTACGACGTGCTGATGAATTCCCAGAACCGCGAGTTCCTCTACCAGGGCATGCAAGCCTTGCTGCTGGGCGGCGGTTTCAGCGGTAGCTTCACCACTTATGGCATCACCGTCGCGGTCAACGGTACGGCCCTGCCGGCCAGCTCGGCCGTGCTCTATTCCGGTGAGAGCCTGGTCGTCGCCTTCGACCCCTGGTCTCTGGTCATCGCGATCGTCATCTACATCATCATGTCGATGTCGTCCTGCAACGAGGAAGAAGGCAAACTCGCCATGAAGGAAGGGGCCGGCCTGTGCCATACCGTCGGCACCTGGTGCTCCTCCTGCTTCCGTCTCTTCGGCAAATGCGTCTCCTGCCTCGAACACAGCACCGGCAAGTGTTGCTTCAACAGCAAACTGGCCCGCATCGTCAATGAGCAGGGCCGCGTGCAGGTCGGCAAGGGCTGGGGTTCGGGCGAAAGTCCAGACTGCTCGGGCTTCACCATCGCGCAACTCCAGAGCCTCAATTTTGCGGCGATGGACCTCACCGAGTTCTACGCCTCCATCGTCCCGACGCTGCCCAATACCGGCGCGCTGCAGGGCAGCAATGCCGCGCGCCTGACGACTTGCTACTACGGACAAGGGAAGTGCCAATGAAGATCGCCTACGCCGCTGCATTGCTCGCCGGACTCGCATCGCTCGTCCTTGCCGACGAAATGCCCAGAGCCCCGGTATTGGATCCGCGGCCGGTCATGTTGGCTGCCCTCCAATCAGTCAATGGCGAGGCCCACGGCATCCTCAGCGGCGAAATTGCCGATGCGCTCACCCTGCGATTTTCTGCCACTTCGCCGATTTATATCGATGTCACGACCGAGAAGCGTTACGCCCAGGCTGGGTGTGCCCGCTTGAACGTCAGGTTGTGGCAGGACGGGGTTTTGCTGCCCGGTGCCTCGAGCCCACGCCGCCAGACCATGGATTTCGGCATTAATTACTGCCTCGATGGCCGGACACCGCAATCCCTGAAGTAGAGCCACGCATGACGATCCACAACCGCCCCGCCCGCCTCCTGCTGCTGACCTTTGCCGTAATGCTCGGCAGCCATGGTGCAGTAGCCCAGGATGCTGCTTCCCGTTACTGGGGCGACAGCTGGCGCGGCTGGCATTTTTATGAAGAGCCGATGCCCGAGGAGCTTGAACATCCATTACCACCGGGCAAGTCCACAGCAACTGCACCACCGGCTCACCCCTCGCGCGCACCGGAACTGGTCGAATTCGAACGTCTCCAGAAAACCCTGGAAGAGACGCGCAACATCGCCATCATGCGACCGAGCGAAGCCAATGTCCGGCGCTACATGGTACTGGAGTCCCAGGTCGTCGCCCGCGCTTCCTATTTCGCCGACGTCGCGCAGCGCGTGGCCTGGGCTACACCGCAACTGGACCCCACCCTGCAGGGCCGCCCGGTCAATGCCAAGGCCTTGGAAGTCTTCGACCAGGCCGAGTTGGTGGATCGCTCGCGCGCCATCGCCGACTTGGGCAAGGATCACATCCTGTTCTTCTTCTACCGCTCGGATTGCCCGTATTGCCATGCCTTCGCGCCGACGTTGGCAGCCTTCCAGGCCCGTCACGGTATCCAGGTCGTCGCCATCAGCGTGGACGGTGGCCCGCTCCCGAATTTTCCCAATGCCCGCCCGGACAACGGCATTGCCACCGCCCTGAAAGTCAGCCAAGTGCCCGCCGTTTTTCTGGCCCAGCCCTTCACCGGAAAGATCACCCCGATCGGCTTCGGCGTGCTCTCGGAGTCTCAGTTACTCGAGCGGATCGCCACTGTGACCGGCCCTCAAGCCGAAACCATGCTGCCCACCACCACACAAGGTCTCGCCCTACCCCCGGAGGTGCCATGACACATTACGACCATACCCATTTTCGACGTAGCGCTGCCGCCATCCTGGCGTTGCTGCTGGCGACCCCATCCGTTCAACTGCAGGCCGGCGACCTCAACAGCGAGGTCAACAACATGTTCAACAATCTGGGCGCCATCGGTAACTACACGGCACCGGGTGCCTTCCGTGGCCAGACCTTCAATACCTACACCGGCGGCAGCCTGATGATGCGTTCGCCGAACAAGGTTTATCAGCTGGCCGCTATCCAGTTCCCCAGCGCCAAAGCCGGCTGCGGCGGCATCGACGTCTTTGGCGGTTCCTTCTCGCACATTTCGGCAACCGAATTCAAGAACATGCTGAGGAACATCACGGCCGCCCTGCCGGGGATCGCTTTTCAACTCGCCTTGGAGGCGGTCTCGCCGCTGCTGGGCGGGCTGACCAAGTGGGCCAAGGGACTCGAGACCTGGATCAACAACGCCCGTATCAATTCCTGCGAAACTGCCAAGGCCATTGTTAGCACGGCGGCTGAGTCGATTGGCTACAGCTCTCAGGAGACCTGCGCTGATCTGGCCATCGAGATGGGCATGGAAAGCGACCGCGATGCAGCCCGTCGGCGTTGCGCGACAGATCGGCCCAGCATTCTCTCCTCGGCACGTTCCTCGGGCGACCCCAAGGTGAAAAACAAGGCGCCCTTCGTCGGCAACCTGACCTGGAAAGCCTTGCAGTACACCGGTGCCTATCTGGATGATCAAGAGCGCGAACTGATCATGAGTCTGGTCGGCACCATCATCTATTACCCGGAAGAGTCGGCACGCGACCCCGAGCCGATTGCCCCGACGCTGACCTCGATCAGCCAGTTGCTCTACGGCCAGGGCGCAGCCGCTGGCACCGATGTCGTGCAGCATGTCTTGAAGTGCAATGACTACAGCAATTGCGATGTCGTCACCTTGAACACCGCGTACACCCACACGCCCTTTACCGCCAAGGTCGAGGCGATCATGCGCTCCATTGCCGAGAAGATCACGACGCGCACCGCCATTCCCAATAACTCGGCCGAGGTCGGTTTCGTCAACCAGACCAGCGAGCCGGTCTACAAGATGTTGTCCATCGGTACCAGCATCCCGGGATCGGGCTTAGCCGACAGCTTGATCGCCCAGTACCGCGACGTGATTGCCGCCGACTACGCCTATGTTTTTCTTGAACGTAATCTACGTCTGGGCATGGCTGCGCTGGATAAGAACTACACCTTGCAGCAGTCACAACGGGAGCAGGCCAACCAGGTTCGCCAGCGCGCGCAGGCCATGCTTATGCAACTCTCCCAGGAAAAGAATCTGCTCTACCAGAAGGTCGGCTCCTTCCGGGCGGTATCAAACCACCTGGAGCAACTCGAACGCCAACTGCGCTCCAGCATGCCGCAACACGTGATGGACATGCTCGGTCAGCAGGCAGCTTACCTGTCGCAATAGAGACGAAGCAATAGCGCGACAGGAGAACGCAGCATGTGGGAAATCTACGCCTACCAGAATGCCGACAGTCTGTTCGGCGTCTTCAATGCCGCCGCCGCGATCCACGCTTCAGGCGATTATGCCGCTGCCCTGGCGGCCGTGGCCTTCTGCGGTTTTGTGGCGGCCCTGATTGCCTACGCTTTCGCCCCCGAGAAATTACAGGGCTGGAAGTGGCTGGGCACGGTCGTGCTGGTCTTTTCGGTGCTGATTGTGCCCAAGGTTACGGTAGGCATCGTGGACAAGGTCGGCGGTTCGGCCGTCAAAGTTGTTAGCAACGTGCCGTTCGGGGTGGCCGCGTTGGGCGGCATCACCAGTACGATCGGCAACACGCTGACCAGTCTGTTCGAGACCGCCTTCCAGGTCATCCCGGGCGTCGGCGCCCTGCCGGTCGAACTGAGTTATCAGCAGAACGGACTGATGTTCGGAAACCGTCTGATCCGCGAAACCGGCAATGTGGTATTTCAGGATCCGGCCTTCCGCACCGACCTGATCAACTTTATCCATAACTGCACGACTTATGATCTGATCGACGGCACGCTCGATCCGGCTGTCTTTTCTGCATCGGATGATGTCTGGCCGCTGATGGCCTCACCCAATCCGGCGCGCTTCAGTACGCTGACCAGTGCCGGCGCCAGTGTCGGCGTCGATACCTGCCCCAATGTGTACCTGAGCCTCAATGGCCGATTGCCGGCCCAGATCAGCCGCATCCAGGGGCGCCTGGCCTTCCAACTCAACCCAACCTTGCCCGGTGCCGCTGCTGCAGCGGCCATCGCCGGACAAATCCAGCAGGCCTATATCAAGAACAGTATTGCCACCGCAGCAGCGACGGCAGCTGATCTCATCCGGCAGAACGCCATGCTCAATGCCATCGAGGACACCAGCAAGATCGTCGGCCAGAAGGTCAATGATCCGGCGGCGATGGTTCTGGCGGTCGGCCGCGCCCAGGCAGTGGCCCAGCAGAATGCTTCTTGGCTCAATTACGGCAAGGTGGCCGAACAGGCACTGCCCGTGTTCCGCAACGTGGTCGAGGCGGTGACCTACGCGATGTTCCCCCTCATGGTCCTGCTGCTCCTGCTCACTAGCGGCCGCGAGACAATGCTCGCCTTCAAGGGCTATGCAGCGGTGCTGATCTGGATTCAGTTGTGGCCGCCGCTCTACGCCATCCTGAACTACATGGCTTCGATCTACGCGGCTTACGACCTCGCCGCCGCTGCCGACCTCGGAACGGGGGGCAAATCGCTGGCATTGCAGACGGCTTCGACGATCTATTCGCGGGCAATCTCGGGAGAGGCCGTTGTCGGTTACCTCGCCATCAGTATTCCATTCATTGCCTGGGCCGCCCTGAAGCGCATGGAAAACTTTGGAACAGCGCTGGTCGGTGGCTTGTCGGGGCTACAAGGGATGATCTCGGGCGGCACCTCGGCCGCCACCGTTGGTAACGTCTCAATGGGGAATGTCGGTATGGACCAGATGCAACTGGCACCCAACCGTACATCGGCGTTCATGAGCAGCTGGCAAAACGACCTCTCTGGAAATACGTTCTCATCGAACGCGCTCACCAGCCGAACTGCTGTCAGCCTGTTGCGCAATCAGGGATTCGCTTCGCGAGTAGTCTCGATGCGTGTATCCGAACAGGATGTGCAGCAAGCCAGCCGGCAGGTCGACGCGGCGCGTGGTGAAGCCGTGTCAGCGACCACGGAGCAATCGGCAGCACTATCTGAAGTGTTTTCTCGCGGGCTCAAAAAGCTTCGCTCCACGCGCAACAGCAGCGGTTCCAGCACCAGTAGCTTCGAGCAAATGGGCGACACGCTGAACCAGCTAGATCAGATCACGCAAAGCCTTGCCCAGAGCACCGGTCTCAGCCAAGCGCAGGTTGCGCGCATCGCTTTCGGTGCGGCCGCCCATGTCGGCGTGAATGCAAAAGTCGCCGGTGCTGAACTTCACACCAGCGCCGACAAATCCTACCAGTCGAGCCTTTCCGCCCAGGAACAGAAAGCGTTGTCCAGCCTAAGTGGGGAGCAGTTGGTAGCCTTCAAACAATTCGGTGACCGGGTATCGAGGGACGCCAGCTATCTGCAGGCGCTCTCGAACGACGCGAGCGAGGCCCGCGAGATGTCGTCCCGCCTCGGTTCGACGCGGGCCCGTTCCGAGCGGGCGGATGCCACTCTTGCCGACCGTACCAGTTTTGCGGAACGTGTATCGTCCGCCTACGACAAGGGCGAATCCATCTCCATCGACATCGCCCAAGACCCGCACAATATGAAGATGTTCCTCCGGTACGCCCAGACCTACGGTGGCAACAGCGCCGCCGCTCACGCCTTGATGTCGGCCGAACTGGCCCGCCAGTCATTGCGCCCGAACCGGGTTATTTCGGATGGGAGCAGTCTCCCGACCTCCTTTGGAGACGTCCGCGACCTCCATAATGAGCAGTTGCATGATGTCGCCATCACCCCGGATATCAACGCAACTCACCAGGCTCAAGTGACCAAGACCTCTCGCTTTAGCAGCAATCCAAGTCGACCGCTGGAACAGAAAACCGAACCACCTTCGCCCGTGCGCGAGGAAGTGCAGCGACGCGCCGTCCAGATTCACGGCGAGGCCGCAGCGAAGCGCGAAGAATTCGACGGCAAGGCTGAAATCATCAAGACTGACGACGGGACATTGGCATCGAAGAAGTCGCTGATGTGGCAATCAGCCAGGCAGGTATACAAAGATGGAGAGGCAACGGTAGGTAACGCAAAGGATGCCGTGCAGGATCTGATCAAGTCGAAGAAGTAACTGCTACCGATCCCAGCGCCGAATGGGAACATCGCCTTTGAACAAAGACCCGGACGCGCCCCCTGCTCCGCCACCATTCCAACGCCGCCGCAACCTCCTGCGGCCTCGTCCAATGCCCGTCAACGCACTAGCGATAGGAATGGCAAAGAGTAGCCCAACACCCACCATGACAGCCCCTGCGCCCCATTCGCCTTTAGCTGCGATAGTAACCAGCAATCCGATCCCTGCGCCAATCGCCAGGATCGCGAAGAAGAAAAATTTCCGCATATCGACCTCCTGGCTTCAGGCTAACCGCATGATTTCAGCCAGCAAGCCCGTGATTCCGATCAATCGCTATTGCCACACCCAAGCACCGCAGAAATCGTTAGACAGGTCGCTTCTTTTGTAGCAACAACAGGATCATCAGAGTTTGATGAGGTTTCTGCTCGGAAGCTTTCTAGGCCAAAGTTCCCTGAAGGCATACTCCCAATTCGACACGGCATCCATCGGATTCGCGGGTTTCTGACAAATTTATGCATTGCGGGGTTGAAATCTATCCGCATGGACTCATTTCCAAAGCAGGTTGCCATTCCGGCAAACTAACCTAGGGAGAATCAAAAAAATGCCGAAACTGATGAAAGAAGACCTTCATTATGAATATAGCTGGACGGTTACCGCGGGGGACAACCCCAAACTTATTTCTGATGACGCGAACCATCTCAGTCGGAACGAAGGCTATGAAATGCTCTTGTACTTGAATTCTCTGACGGGGAAAGATAAGGCGGACCTTTCTAAGAAAACACGGCTCATCGTCGAGTGGATGCTTAAAGAGCACTACAAATCTACTGCGCCAAGTCGGCAAACCGTAACCGGCTGGGTCGTGGAAAATTTTTCCAAACTTAGCCCTAGCTACCCGTATTAAACTGCTCTCGCCCCGCGCCCTCTTCGGGAGAGTCTGTTTCTTCAGAAGGGGAAAACAAGCACTATCGAGTTTGAGCTACTTCCCCGCCTCCCTGTTCAACTCCGCGTAGTGCGGCTGGCAGCCAGATGCTCCAAGACGGACGGATCAAATATTCCCTGTGCCACCTTGTCTCTCCGGTGATCGCCATGGACAGGGTCTGTCTTGGCAGGTAAACGATAGTTGATCTTTACATTTCAGACAGGCGATTCAGGCCGCTAGCCTGCCGGGCTTGGGGGGTGAAAGCGAACTTCGCAGGCAAGCATGCAAAAAAGCATCGAGAGTAATCAGGGCGGAGATATGGCTGAGCAAGATGACAACTTTCAAGCGCGATTTGCCCGCCTGCAGGCGGAACTCTACGGTCTGCTTGACACTGACCCGGCAGCGGCCTTGGCGCGGCTTGACGCGCTCGACGCTGCTGAGTTCGGCATGGCGACACTCCTCTCTATGCGTGCGAGCTTTTTTATCGACGCAGGGGCATTGTGCAAAGACATCGCTTTGGTTACTCGCGGTATCGAAATTTTCGAACACCTAATCACGCAATATCCTGACGAGGAAAACTTCAAGTACAACCTCGCCAACGGGCTGACTGCCATTGCTGACATCGAACCCTACGATGATCGAGGCTGGTACTTGAAGACATCATCGTGGCGCCAGCGCGCCAAAACCCTGTATCAGCACTGCGCCGACGCTGCATCGGAACGCGATCTGCGGGCGCGCGCCCAGACCAACCTCGGCAATGCGCTATTGAAGGCTTATCGCTTCGTCGAGGCCTATGATTGCTATTGCCGCGCTCTCGAGTCCGACCCGAGCAACGCGATCGCCGCCACCGGCGCTGCACGAGTCCTGCTCTCATATGCCAGCGCCGGCATTGGTGACCAGGACTTGCTCCTGATAGCCGCCAACGAGCATCTGCGCTACGCCCGGCAAAATCCTCATCGCCTCCGGGAACTGGCGGGCGAACACGCCCTTGAGGCGCTGACACCGCTCCTTCAGCAACCTCTACCGGAATTGCGCCGGCCTGATTTTTCGGAAGCGACCCCCTACCAGCGTTTCGTGCGAGATTATCGCCTCGCCCTCTCGCCGACCATCGAGGGGTTCGACTTGTCGCTCAAGCGCTGGGACTCGCTCGGGCTGCCGGGAATTTTCGAACCAGCGGGAACCCTATATCGGATACCCACGGTCTTCGCGACCTTCAACGTATTGAAGGCCGACTATTTGGCGGTACGCCATTTGGCATTTACAGCGCTACAAGATCCGCCGCCGGAGAGTGGCAGCTACGCCGATACGCTGGACTATGCTTGCTACGGCATCTACACCGCCAGCCTTACCCTGGCCCAGCGCACCTGCGTCGATGTTTTAGACAAGTTGACGGTCGCCATGCTCCATTACTTGGGCCAGATCAAACCTGAGCGAAACGCTACATTCCTCAATTCGTTTTTCGAACCCGGCGATGTGCCCAAACAGTGGAAGGCACGTATCAGAGGAGAAATCGACTGCGGCAATCGTGGGCTTCTCGCCCTTGCCGAAATGGCAGCCGATGTTTCACACCAAGGATATCTCCAACCCAAACGCCAGTTGCGCAATGCCTCCACTCATCGCTTCATTGTCCTGCACGATATATCACTTGCCACAGCACCCGACGTCGACATCGTCGATCGCTACGACATGGACGAATTTCGTCGGCACCTCATTGAAACACTTCAACTTGTCCGAGCAGCCCTAATTTACTTTGTGGAAACTGTTTCCGACCGAGAAAGACGGTTTCCGGCGGACAACGCTTGGGCTCTAGATGTGCCGGACCACGACTGGATCCGCGGGGAAAACTGACGTAACCTTGAGCACTAATGGGGCATCGTCCGACGTATTGAGGCAGAACCAAGGAGATCTGGACGCGGATTCCAGCCGAAATTTTCTACGATGACGGAAACGCTCTGCTCACCAACGTTGCCATCTGTTCAGCTTTCACCAGCCAAATATCGCTGCTCAACTGTGGAATGTTTCGCTCGGGTCCGCAGAATTGCCGAGCAAAGACAATGGCTTCTTGCGTTATTAGATCGGGATGAATGGCAATCCCGCGTGGTAGTCCTAGCTCGGCGAACATTCCCGTCTGTCCTGGAATCAATTTTTTGTACGTCATTGCGCCAAGGAACTGTGCAAGTTTCGCGTCCATCGTGCAAAACCAAAGATCCCATCGCTCACCATCGAGGCCACGATCTTCCATGACGATCCCCGCATTGACTTGGGCGATGTCGTTGGCTGAATTAAACGCGAGGTGGAAGACCTCCGTAGAAGTTCGCGGACGTCTGCCCAGCGGCTTGCGCCCTTGTCGTCGCCGCGCAAAATTCCTTAACACAGCAGCATAAAACGCCTCTCCGTCATTGCCGACCGAGTATCCCCTGCCGCTGCTCGCTCAACGAGGTCACCCAGTACTAAGCAAGCGATCATGGTTTCCTTGACGCTGAACACACCGACAAATTCAAGCATCAGGTCGAGATATCGCCGGATACGCGACATTGGGGTTTCAAGGTTGAGATCACTATCTACAACTAGCATTGCAAGCAGACTGACGAATGAACACGCTCGAAACTTCTGCTCGTCCGGCGTCAGTTTAAAGAAGCCGCAGTTGTCGAGATGTGCCGGGAGCTTCGACGCGATCGCGCTGTTCCAAGAAAGGTTGGAGGGGTCATCCTCTAACTCGAGTTGATATGCAGCCAGAAAATCATCATAGTCTTTTCGGACCAGGTTGGGATCTCCCTGCACTTCGGTCAACGCGATTCCTGGATGTATCGACAGTGGGATCGATTCCTTGTTGCATAACCAGATTAACTCGACAAAATCAAAGAGCCCCCATTGCACTAACTTTTCGTAGCCCGGTACGCCGTCCCTATCCTGTTGATGGTCAAGGATGTTGATAAAGACATTTGCATCGAGTTGAACGGCTGTACGGATTCCATTGGCGGCGTTGCTGCGTAGCCGTTCAATATCGAGGCGTGGATTTTCTTCGCCCAGCTTCGTAGCTAGTTTGATCAAATAGCTCTTTTGTTCCGCCATGTGGTTCAAGGAGTGGTTTGTGGTTACGCGACTTATTCTACGCAAAAATCATAAAGGCTCACTCCGAACAATGCAGTTCTATGAGCCCTTCCCCAGCATTCTGCTGATCCAGTAGTCAGCCCGCGTCTGCATCATCGCTTTACGTTCCTTGAGGAACTTGGTGCGGTTGTAGGCTGTACCGAGAGCATCCTGAGCCTTGTGAGCAAGCTGGTGCTCAATTACCGTTTTCGCCGCTGTGGGGCTAACAATACAGAGCGACCGATCGTCACATGGGTTTGTTCGGGAGACTCGGGTTCGGAAAAACCGGCCGCGGCAATCGCGCCATCCAGGCCTCGGAACGCCACGGACTTTTTCGGGTCGCGTAGCGATGCCATGCCTTCATTCCAGGCATGCACCATTTGCTTGGCAATTGGACGCCAGTGCGGCTCGTTCTTGGCCGCTTCGATCACTTCTGCGCCGACCTCAACCGCCGATTCGCACAAGCGCTCGACCATGTCAGCATAGTCCCTTGGCGCAATGCCGAGCCGTGCATTGAAAAAGCGCTGCAGTACCTTACCAGCCGCCCAGGTCTGCCGACCGTCGATGGATAAGCCCGGTGGGTTGTTCGCATAGCGCGGGTAAGCCTGAGTGGTCACGATGTCATAGACCGGCGTAAAGGCCACATCGCCAAGCCGGGTGTAGTACAGCGCGACGTTCTTGGCGTGACAGTCCGCATTGCGCACCACATAGTTGGCCAGCACATGCCAGCCAAATTGCGCCAACTGGACGCGCACGTGCGCGGGCGGCAGGTAGGCACGCGTGGCGTTCAGCACCTTCTCGGTGGTGGTTGCGTACTTTTCGTGAGGGGGTAGGCCGAGCAGCCCGCAGGCATCTTCGAGCCCGTGCGTTGGCGCACCTTGTTCGTCCACATCGAAACGCTCGACCACCAGCACCCGACCATCGTCGGACATCCGGGTCCGGGCCACCGGCACAACATTCAGGCGCTCCAGCACCCGCATGCTGTAAAACTCATTGAAGCCGAGGTAGGGCGTGCTGTCGTCCGAGCCCTTGATGATGTGGCGACTGGTACGCAGCGTGGGCTTGCCCAGCGGGCCCAGCGCCTCGTCAGGTGCTTCGTCCGGTGCGAGGAACTTGGGGACCACGCCCGAAATGGATGCGCGGGCATAGCGGCGCACCAGCGATGTGAAGTGCTCGGTGGTGTTGTCCGCCGTCAGCAGTTTGTCGATCTGCAGGGGCTCCATCTCGATACCGGGCTTGCCACCTTCGGGCGTGATCGTGACGCGGCCGATGCCGGTGCCCCCTACGACCGCCAGCAAGGACAAATCTGTGCCATCGAGCAGAGGCCCGAATTCCTCGCGGATGATGTTCAGCAGGTAGCCTTCGGGCAGGTTTTGGCGAAAGAACGGATGCAGGTCGCGCGGCCAGCGCCAGGGCTCGTCGCGCACCGGCATGGTCAGGCTGATGAAATCGGCCGCATCAGAGCCCGGTAAATACTTGAGTACATACTCGTCGCGTTCGCGGTAGAGTTGGGCAACGGTCTTGCCACTGACCTGGACGTCGAGCTTCATGGCAAGTCACCTTGGCGCTGCTCGGCCAGGATATCCTCGACCGTGCGCACATGCCCAGGCTTGACCAGCCTCAAGTCGTAGCCGGCGGCTTCGAGCAGGCGTACTAGCGCGGACACGCTCATGTCGCCTTTGGCCAGGGTTTCCATGCGCGCCACGGTTGTGCGCGAAACACCCGCCCGCTGTGCGAGTTCATCCTGACTCAGTCGTGCTTCGCGGCGAGCACTCTTGAGCATCTCGGCAACATCGGAAAGTGTTGTCACTGTAGCCCCCAGGCGTCAAAATAGCATTTAATTGCCATTACTGTAGCCCTTGGGACACATAAATTCAAGTGAGCAATCCGACAAATCAGGAGCCCTCGCTTTTCCCAGCTCACAACACCGCCGTGCGCTTGCGCCACATTCGCGATCGAAGCAGCGGCTAACGTTCTGCTCCATCGACAGTCACTTCTGCCACCAATGGGGCGGCCACCCCGCCCAAGCAGGAATGCCCGCCCAGTGATGTGTTTTCTCACACAGGTTGAACAGAAACCGCTTGGTGCTACAACCCTAAACGCATCTCTGAAGAAAAGCTCAGATTGATGGGCTGAACAGGACTGGGCCCGTCCACGATCCATGAGTCGACCATATCGGCCCAAGCTTGAAGCATCACTCTTCGCTGCTCACCGTACTCAGCCTTGTTGTAGACAGCGCGCACTCCCCGTTGCTCGTGAGCCAGGCACTTCTCGATCCAGTCAGTGTTGTATCCAGCCTCATGCAACAATGTGCTGGCAGTTCGGCGAAGGTCATGCACTGTAAATGGTTCGAACTCCTCGCCGCGACCGATGATCACCTCTGTGCCGGCGACAACCAGACGGTTCAGAGTCCCATTGCTCATCGGAAAATCCGACTCGTAGCGCCCGGGATGAAGGTATGGGCTAGCGCCATAGCAGGTCTTGAAGGCAACCAGAATGTCCACGGCCTGCTGGCTGAGGTACACATTGTGCGGCCGACCAGCTTTCATCCGCTCCTTGGGAATCGTCCACACACCTGTTTCGAAATTGATCTCATCCCACTTAGCTTGGGTGAACTCACTCTTTCTCACCATCGTCAACAACATGAACTTGACCGCGAGGCGTAGCGTGGCTGCCGATGAAACATCCTCAAGCGCATTGAAGAACTTGTGGATTTCTTCCGGGAAAGCGCCCGGTCCCTGACCTTGAAGGTTGCAATGGCGCTTGGGCGAATCGCTTCTGCGGGGTTCTCAATCTTCAACCCTCTCGCCTGGATAAAGCGGAAAATCTGAAGCACGATATCCCGCGACTGAACCGCCGGTGCAGGCGCACCACGTTCCTTAATTTTTTCGCACCTCGCCAGCAAACGCGGCGGCGTAATTTCTTCCAGCTTTAGACGACCGAACTCCGTGGCCAGGTTGCGATCGTAGATGGCCTTCCGCATCGCACGCGTCGACTCTGCCAGCTTAGCTTCGGCAAAGTACTTTTCAGCCCAGCTCCCGAACGTCATTCCCTCGTTGGCTTCGATCCGTTTTTCCACCTTCGCGCGGGACGGGCTCTCGCCCTGTTCGATGGCTCGTCGCGCATTTGCCAGGAGCTGACGCGCCTCGGCAAGCGACAACGACATACCGTACTCCAGGGTCGACACCTCTCGTGGATTCTTGGCCGCGAGCCCCGGATCGTACTGGCCGATCACAAGGGTTTCGCGACGACCGTTCAATCGATAGTCGTAGCGAAAGCTAATGTTCCCCGTACGCAGAACCGTTACGTACAGCCCATGCTGGTCGGCGACCTTGTAAACCTTGTCAGCTGCCTTCAGCGTCCTTAACTGCTTGTCAGTAAGCATCTTTTTCCTCCAAACTCGTACCGTCAGTTGATACCGTCAGACCATTTGACGGTATCAACTGCGGTAGTTGAAGGACCTGTTCACCGATACCGTCACCCATACCGTCAAAATCGGCGGGCTTGAGTGAGGTAGTGTGAAACTGTGTGAGACGCTAACCTGTTGTCAGGACAAGGCTATCCAGCAAAACTGGGACGCCTTGGGATGTCCTGAAACGAAGCTAATTCATTCCCACTCGATCGTTGCCGGCGGCTTACCCGACACGTCATACACGACCCGATTCAGGCCGCGCACTTCGTTGATGATGCGGTTCGACACCCGGCCGAGCAGGTCGTAGGGCAGGTGTGCCCAGTGGGCCGTCATGAAGTCGCTGGTCACCACGGCACGCAGCGCGACGACGTTTTCGTAGGTACGACCGTCGCCCATGACGCCGACACTCTTGACCGGCAGGAACACGGCGAAGGCCTGGCTGGTCAGGTCGTACCAGCTCTTGCCAAGATCGGCGGCGGCGCACGAACCGGCCGCGACATCGCGCTCGGTGGCATGCGTGGCGCGCAACTCCTCGATGAAGATGGCGTCGGCGCGCTGCAGCAGGCTGGCCGACTCGCGCTTGACCTCGCCGAGAATGCGCACGCCCAGGCCGGGACCAGGGAACGGATGGCGATAGACCATCTCGCGCGGCAAGCCGAGCGCCACGCCGAGTTCGCGGACTTCATCCTTGAACAGTTCGCGCAGCGGCTCCAACAGCTTCAAGTGCATGTCTTCCGGCAGGCCGCCAACGTTGTGATGGCTCTTGATGGTGTGGGCGCCCTTCTTGCCCTTGCCGGCCGATTCGATCACGTCCGGGTAGATGGTGCCCTGGGCCAGCCACTTGGCGGCGGACAGCTTCTTCGATTCGGCCTGGAAGACCTCGACGAACTCCTTGCCGATGATCTTGCGCTTCTGTTCCGGGTCGGAGACGCCGGCCAGCTTGCCCATGAATTCGTCCACCGCGTCAACGCGGATGACCTTGACGCCGAGGTTGCGGGCGAACATGTCCATCACCATATCGCCTTCGTTGAGGCGCAACAGGCCATGATCGACGAAAACGCAGGTCAGCTGGTCGCCGATTGCACGATGGATCAGCGCCGCCGCGACGCTGGAGTCGACGCCGCCGGAGAGGCCGAGAATGACTTCTTCCTGGCCGACCTGCTCCTGGATCGCGCGCACCGCTTCGCCAATGTAGTCGCCCATCACCCAGTCGGTGCCGCAACCGCAGATGCCGTGCACGAAGCGCTCGAGAATGGCGCGGCCCTGCATCGTATGGGTGACTTCCGGGTGGAACTGCACGGCGTAGAACTTGCGGCTCTCGTCGGCCATCCCAGCAATTGGGCAGGATGGCGTCGAAGCCATGGTCTTGAAGCCGGATGGCAGTTCCATGACGGAATCGCCATGGCTCATCCAGACCTTCAGCATGCCGTGACCTTCATCGGTGAAGAAGTCGGCGATGTCGTTCAACAAGGCCATGTGGCCGTGCGCCCGGACTTCGGAATAGCCGAATTCACGCGGCTTGCCTGCCTGCTCCGCCGACATCACCTTGCCGCCCAGTTGCTGCGCCATGGTCTGCATGCCGTAGCAGATACCGAGCACCGGAATACCGAGTTCAAAGACAACAGCGGGTGCCCGCGGCGTATCGCCTTCGGTCACCGAACTCGGGCCGCCGGACAGGATGATGCCCTGGGCGCCGTAATTGCGGATGAAGTCGTCGGAAACGTCGTAGGGGTGAATTTCGCAGAAGACCTTGGCTTCGCGGATGCGTCGCGCAATCAGCTGGGTGACCTGGGAACCGAAGTCGAGGATGAGGATTTTCTGGTGAGCCATTTCAAAGCCTTGAATGAATAAGGGCGGCTCCGGGAGCCGCCCTTTGGGACACTGGAACTATCAGTCGAGGTGGTAGTTCGGCGCTTCCTTGGTGATCTGCACGTCGTGGACGTGAGACTCGCGGATGCCGGCCGAGGTGATTTCGACGAAACAGGCGTTGTCGTGCATGTGAGCAATCGTCGGGCTGCCGAGGTAGCCCATCGACGAGCGCAGGCCACCGACCAGCTGGTGGATCACGGCGAGCACTGAGCCCTTGTAGGGAACCCGGCCTTCGATCCCCTCGGGAACGAATTTGTCGACGTTATTGGTATTTTCCTGGAAGTAGCGGTCGGACGAACCGGCCTGCATCGCCCCCAGCGAACCCATGCCACGGTAGGACTTGTAGGAGCGGCCCTGGAACAGCTCGACTTCGCCCGGCGCCTCTTCGGTGCCGGCGAACAGTCCGCCCAGCATGACCGTATCGGCACCCGCGGCGATCGCCTTGGCGATGTCGCCAGAGTAGCGGATGCCGCCGTCGGCGATCATCGGCACCCCAGTGCCCTTAAGAGCCTCCGAAACGTTCTGGATGGCGGTGATCTGCGGTACGCCGACACCGGCGACGATGCGCGTCGTGCAGATGGAACCCGGACCGATACCGACCTTGACGCCATCAGCGCCCATGTCAACCAGCGCACGCGCCGCATCGGCGGTAGCGATATTGCCGCCGATCACTTCGATCTGCGGGAAATTCTTCTTGACCCACTTGACGCGGTCGAGCACACCTTGCGAGTGACCGTGCGCCGTATCGACGACGATCACGTCAACACCGGCCTCAGCCAGCGCCTCAACGCGCTCCTCGGTACCGGCGCCAACGCCGACCGCAGCACCGGCACGCAGACGACCGGAAAGGTCCTTGTTGGCCAGCGGATGTTCGGTGGACTTGAGAATGTCCTTGACGGTAATCAGACCACGCAGGTGATACTCGTCATCGATGACCAGCACGCGCTCCAGACGGTGCTCGCGGATCAGTTCCTTGGCATCCTCGACACTGGCCTGTTCATTGACGGTAACCAGACGCTTGCGCGGCGTCATGATCAACTTGACCGGCTGGTCGAGATTGGTTTCGAAGCGCAGATCGCGGTTGGTGACGATACCGACCACCTTGCCAGCCTTGTCGATCACCGGCAGACCGGAAATCTTGTGCTGACGGGTAATTTCGATCACGTCGCGTACCGTCATCAGGGGCGACACGGTGATCGGATCGCGCAGGATGCCGGATTCGAAACGCTTGACCTTGGCCACTTCGGCCGCCTGGGCCTTGGCGGAAAGGTTCTTGTGAACGATACCGATGCCGCCTTCTTGAGCCAGCGCAATGGCGAGACGGCCTTCCGTCACGGTATCCATGGCGGCGGAAAGCAGCGGCAGGTTCAGGGTTATGTTGCGGGTCAGCCGGGTAGCCAGGCTAACGTCGCGGGGCAAAATCTGGGAATGAGCGGGGACGAGCAGAACGTCGTCGAAGGTAAGGGCTTTTTGCAAAAGTCGCATGGCCTTTGATCCAAGGTCACAAAATCGTATTATACAGAAAACCTACGGAAACCCCGATGACCATGAAATCCGCTCTCATCTTTGCCCTCGGAATAGCCGCCGCCACAGCCCTCACCCCGGTCCATGCCCAAACCTATCAGTGGAAGGACAGTAACGGACAGACCGTCATTTCGGACACCCCGCAACAGGGAGCCGGCAAGGCTGCGCGAGTAATCGGCGGGCCGATGCCATCGGTCATCACAGAGAAACCGGCCGACAAGACAGCCGAGGCTCCGAAAACGACGGCCGAAAAAGATCTGGAATTCAAGAAGCGGCAGCTGGAAGCCCGGGAGAAGTCGGAAAAAGACGCCAAGGAGCAAAAAGCCGCGGCCGACAAGCAGGACAACTGTGAGCGCGCCCGGCGCAATCTCGCCGCCCTTGAATCCAACCAGCCAATGGCTAGGCTCGACGAAAAAGGCGAGCGCAAAGTCATGGACAACAGTCAGCGCCAACAGGAACTCGAACGCACCCGCCAGATCATGACCGAATCCTGCAAATAAGCAGAATGGTTGCGAATCAGCCCTCTGAGGCGTCGGTATCACCGGCGCCTTTTTTCATGATCTTGCCTTCGGCGGCTCGTTGCTTGCGGACCTCCTTCGGATCGGCGATCAGCGGCCGATAGATCTCGACACGGTCGCGGTCCCGCAATACGGCATCCGGCTTAGAGAGCTTGGCGTAGACCCCGAACTTGTTCTTCTTGAGGTCGATTTCCGGGTATTTCAAAAGCAACCCGGAAGCTTCCAGCGCCTGCGCCAGCGTCGCGCCCGCGGGCAGCTTGACGCTGACCAGTTCCTGCTTGGCTGGCAGCGCGTAACACACTTCGACCTTAATCGTTTCAGTCATTGCTGACTCCATAAACTTGCGCCGCACGCCGTACAAAGGCATCGACGAAGGTATTCGCAATATGGCTGAACACCGGGCCGATAACTTTTTCGAACAATTTGCTGGAAAACTCGTAGTGCAACTTGAACTCGATCTTGCAGGCATTCGGCGCCAGCGC
Source organism: Dechloromonas sp. A34 (assembly GCF_026261605.1). Classification (NCBI taxonomy): domain Bacteria; kingdom Pseudomonadati; phylum Pseudomonadota; class Betaproteobacteria; order Rhodocyclales; family Azonexaceae; genus Dechloromonas; species Dechloromonas sp. A34. The sequence continues at coordinate 2,547,607 of NZ_CP102486.1, read as the reverse complement.
CTTGAAATGCCAAGAGCCTTCCAGATGCCGAAAAGGGCCGTCAATCAGACGGATCTTCATCAGCTTCGGATGTTCCTTGTCGTTCTCGGTGGTAAACCCGGATTTGACGGAATGGTAATTGATATGCAGCGTCGCCACGGTCTTGGCGGCATCGCGGAACTTCACCTCGGTATGGCTACACCAGGGCAAAAAAGCCGGGTAGTCCTCGCAACGGTCAACCAGATCGAACATGCGCTCGGCGGATTGCTCGATCAGTACTGTTTTTTCAACCTGGGCCATGCGTCGGCAACGTTCCGGTATCCTGTAAAATGACAATTTTAATGGATCAGTCGCGGCATGAGCATCACGGTCAACAAAAAAGCCTTTCACGACTACTTCGTCGAAGAGAAGTTCGAGGCCGGCATCGCGCTCGAAGGTTGGGAAGTCAAGGCCATTCGTGCCGGCCGGATGAACATCAAGGAATCCTACGTCATCATCAAGAGCGGCGAGATCTACCTGATCGGCATGCACATTTCGCCGCTAACCACCGCCTCGACGCACAACAAGCACGACCCAACCCGGACCCGCAAGCTGCTGCTGCACAGCCGGGAGATCATGAAGCTAATCGGCAAGGTGGAACGCGCCGGTTACGCCTTGGTGCCGATCGACCTGCATTTCACCCGCGGCCGGATCAAGCTCGAAATCGGCCTGGCCAAGGGCAAGAAACAGCATGACAAGCGTGACGACCAGCTGGAAAAGGATTCCAAACGCGAAGCCCAACGCGCGATGAAGGAACGTCAGCGCTAGGGCGGGCATGGACGCCCTGCTCTACTGGGTTGGCATGGCTGCCGTCGCGGTCAGTGCGCTGACCGGTGTACTGGATTCCGGCCGCAAGCAGATGGACCTGATCGGAGCCTTGCTCGTCGGCATCGCCACCGCGCTCGGCGGCGGCACCATTCGCGACCTGCTGCTCGATCGCAATGTATTCTGGGTAGTCGATCAGACCTACCTGATCGCCGCCCTCGGCACCGGGCTCGTCACTTTCTTCATCGCCCGTGCACTGCCCCTGCCGCCGCGTTTGTTCCTGATTCCCGACGCCATCGGGCTGGCGCTCTTCACCATCGTCGGCACCCAGGTCTCACTGCAATGGCATGCCCCCTGGCTGGTCGCCAGCCTGATGGGGGTCATTACAGGCATCGTCGGCGGAGTCTTGCGCGATATTCTGTGCAACGACGTACCGCTGGTTTTCCTCAAGGGCGAACTCTATGCCACCGCAGCATGGGTCGGCGCCCTGGCCATGATCGGCCTCCAGGAAGTTGGCGTCTCCTCCGTTCTGGCTAGTTGGCTGGCGATGGCCATCGTGCTTGTTCTCCGCCTGCTTGCCATGCGCTACCACATCACGCTGCCCGCCTTCGGACAGCAACGCAGCATCTGACGCCGCTGGAACCATTCCCGCAGAAAGCTTGTCTGCTCAAGGTTCCCACGTTTTGACCGACCCCATGCTCAAAATCGATATTGTTGCCGACATCGTCTGTCCTTGGTGTTTCATCGGCAAACGCCGCCTTGAAACGGCAATCGCCATGGTGCTACGGGAAAACCCGGATTTCCGCCATGAAACGCGCTGGCGGCCCTTTTTCCTTAATCCGCACACCCCGCCCGAGGGAGAGCCCTACATGCCGTTTCTTGAGCACAAATTCGGCAGCCGGGCGGCAGTCGATGCCTTGTTCGAGCGCGTTCGCGAAGCTGGCCGGGCCTATGGCATCGACTACGCCTTCGAGAAAATCCGCCTGCGGGCCAACACGCTGCAAGCCCACCGTCTGATCCACTGGGCGCAACAGCGCGGCAATGCCGATGCCCTGGTCGAGCGCCTGTTTGTCGCCCAGTTCCAGCGTGGCGAGGCAATTGGCGAACCAGCCACCCTGACTCGCCTTGCCGCCGAGTGCGGTTACGCGACAGACGAGGTCGCGGCTTACCTGGCCTCCGAAACGGACACCGATACTGTCCGTGAGGATGAACGCAACATACGCGCCACCGGTATCCGCCAGGTTCCGACCTTTATCCTTGATGAGCATCGGGTCATCGTCGGGGCCGAGGATCCGGCCACTCTGGCGACTGCCATTCGGCAGATGCCGGGCTTTCGGAAATGAAACATAGCAGAAACCTTATCGGCATCCTCTTCATGCTGGCGATCACCGCCTGCACGACGGCCAATCCCCATTACAACCCAAGCCGCGCACACCATCGAGCTACCGGCTTCGCCAATAGCGACGCATCGCTCCAGATAGGTACTTTGCCCTGGTACGAAATCATGATGCGGAACCTGCGCGGCGATTTCCGCCCGGCCCGGCCACCGACTGACGGATACGAAAGATTCATTGCCGACTGGACAACGCCCATCGACCACGCCCTGCTTTCGATACCCGCGGCCTCACCACGAATCACCTGGCTAGGTCATGCGTCACTGCTCCTGCAGGTAGATGGGCAAAACATCCTGATAGATCCGCAATTTTCCGACTTCGCTGGTCCGCACCCCTGGCTATCTGCGAAGCGCCGCACCCCCGCGCCGATCCTTCCCGAACAGCTACCACCGATCGATCTCGTGCTGATCTCCCACAACCACTACGACCATCTCGATCGCTACACAATTAAAGCGCTGATTGCGGCCGGACAAAAACCACACTTTCTCGTACCGCTGGGTGTCAAAGCCTGGTTCGACGATCTGGGCATCACCAATGTCAGCGAAATGGACTGGTGGGACAACCGGATCGCAGGCAAGCTGAAAATTCATTTCACACCGGCCCAGCACTGGAGCAAGCGCTCCCCCTTCGACACCAACGCCACGCTGTGGGGGGGGTTTGCCATCGAGCGACAGACCCAGCCCAGCTGGCGCTTCCTGTACACCGGCGACACCGGTTATTCGGCCGATTTCAAGGAAATCCGGCAGCGTCTGGGGGCAATTGATTTTCTCGCCCTACCGGTCGGCGCTTACCTGCCCCGTGATTTTATGTCCCCCCAGCACATCGATCCGGACGACGCGGTCAAGATTGTTCTCGATCTCGAAGCCGGCCAGGCACTGGGTGTCCACTGGGGGACATTTGAGCTGGCACAGGACAGTTTCGATCAGGCCCCACGAGATCTGGCGGTCGCGCTGCAACAACGGCAACTGGCCAGAGACCGGGTCTGGATGTTGAAGCAAGGCGAAACGCGACAACTCCGCGCCGAGTGATGATCGGACCTTTGGCGATATCGACAGCATAAATTCATGACAAGGCCAAATCAGATCGAGACAATTGAATCAGCCAGGCATATGCTTTCAACTGGTATGAAAAAAACACGCATTGTTCTCGCCGATGACCAGTTGCTGGTCCGAGCTGGCATTCGCGCCCTGTTGGAAGCCCTGCCCGACTATCAGATTGATGCCGAGTGCGCCGATGGTCTGCAAGCCGTTGTCGAAATCCGTCGCCTGAAGCCGGACATCGCCCTCCTCGATATCGCCATGCCCGGCCTGAATGGCATCGAGGTCAGCCAGGCCATCCGTCAAGTCGACCGACAGATCAGGATCCTGATCCTCTCCAGTATCGACCGTCAGGAGGTTATCGACCAGGCACTGGCGGCCGGCGTCGACGGCTACCTGCTCAAGGACTTCGTGCTCGATGATTTGCGCCATGCACTTGATGCTGTCCTGGCGGGCCAAATATTTCTTTCACCGAAAATTCAGGAACTGCGGGCTCAACGCAACCTCGACGGCAGGTCCGGCAATACCGCCGGGTTGACCGCCCGGCAAACCCAGATTCTGCGGCTCGTCGCTTCCGGAATGACTACCAAGGAAATTGCCCGAGACCTGGGGATCAGCCCGAAAACTGTGGAATTTCATCGGGCCAGGCTGATGGAAAGACTGGCGGTGCACGATGTGACTGCCTTGACCCGCTATGCCATCCAGTCGGGCGTTGTGACCTGACACCCACTTTGCCTCAGGTATTCAGGCGGATGCGGTGCCGTCGCCCAGATAGTGTTTGAGTTCATTCACCATCCGAGCCAGCGATTCGCGCAGAGCGACCAACTCGTTTTCCCAGTCGATGCCCTTACCGCCCTCCTCTTTAAGGACCAAGGCATCGCGCAACATGTTCTCGATTCGGTGCGTCTGGTCGAGGCAATCACGGGCTGAAAACAGGACGCAACTTCCCCGGATGTCATGCACGACACGTTGCAGTGTCGGTATATCGCGGTTGGCGAGCGACTCGTCGAGCCGCCCGATCAGATTCGGATAGTTGTCGAGGAACAGATGAACCAGACGCTTCGCCGCTTCCTCATTACGGCCCAAATTGATCAGAAGATAATCAAGGTTGCAACTCGTGCCCCCCGCTTGAACTTTGTCTTTCCGATCCATAAGCCAACCCTGATTATTGTTTTTACCTTGTCTTTAGCTTAAGACCAGGGGGCTAACTAGGGAACCGGGTTATACCCTAGGGGCGGCGGGCTGCGAAGGCTGGACTGCTCCTCGCGTCTCACGGGTAACCACAACAGCCTTCCTGACTACGCCCCTGACTGCGGCCCGAGAACCCGCAATATTTCTTCCAGGGTGGTCTGCCCGGCGGCAACCAGTTCTGCCGCGTGACTGGCAATGCCGCCGATCCCCTTGGCGGCGACCAGCCGACGAATTTCGAGAACACTGTCCCCGCTGCCGATGCGGTCGCGCAACTCGTCGTCGAAAGTCAGCACTTCATAGACCCCGACCCGCCCCTTGTAGCCGCTGCCATGGCATTCCGGGCAGCCCTTGCCGCGAAAGACGGCAAGCGATGAATCGAACTGCGGCCCCAGTCGACGGCACATATCCGGGGATGCCGCGACCGTCTCCCGGCAGGCCGGGCAAATCCGACGAACCAGGCGCTGGGCGATGATCCCTTCGAGGGCAGTGGCGACAACAAAGGGCTTGAGGCCGAGATCGAACAGGCGGGCGATGGTGGCCACCGCGGAGTTGGTGTGCAGCGTCGAGTAGACCAGATGGCCGGTCAGCGCTGCGTGGAAGGCGACCTCGGCGGTCTCGAAATCGCGGATCTCGCCGAGCAGAATGACGTCCGGATCCTGACGCAGCAAGGCACGCAGGATCGCTGGAAAGGTCAGGCCGATCTTTTCGCGGACCAGCACCTGGCCGGCCATGTCGAGGTAGTACTCGACCGGATCTTCGATGGTGACGTAGTTCTTGTCCGGTGTCGCGTCGTGCTGGAGCAGCGAGTACAGGGTCGTCGTCTTGCCGCTGCCGGTCGGTCCGGTAGCAAGGATGATCCCTTGCGGCTTGGCCACCATGTCGCGAATCCGCCCCAGGTCGCCGGCCGGGAAGCCAAGATTATCCAGGCTGTGCACCGTAGAATTGCGATCCAGGATGCGCATCACCACTTTTTCGCCGTTGATAGTCGGCAGCGTCGAAATGCGCAGGTCGACCATCCGCATCGGTGTCTTGACGGTAATCCGTCCATCCTGAGGCCGGCGGCGCTCGGAGATGTCGAGCTCGGACATGATTTTCAGGCGCGAAACAAGCGACTGGTGTAGGTGATGCGGAATGTGGATTTTGTCGGCAAGCACACCGTCGATGCGGTAGCGCACGATAACGCTCTTGGTCCGCGGCTGGATATGAATGTCCGAGGCACCGAGCCGGATCGCCTCGAGGATGATCGCATTGGCCAGTCGAATGGCCGGCGGCGCTTCGGTGTCGCGCAGCAGGTCTTCAAGCGCTGCCGCATCCTCCTCCTCGATGACGATTTCGATCCCTTCGTAGGGGTCAGGACCGCCCACCAGGGTTTCCAGCTCCTTGAAATCGACCGCTCCGTTGCCACCGTAAAGCTCGTCGATCTTCTTGCGGATGGCCGCAACATCGGCACTCACCACCTTGATGTCGAGCCCCGCCGTGAAGCGCACTTCGTCAATCAGGCCTTCGTCGAGCGGGTCGGCCATGGCCAGCAACAGGCGTTTGCCGTCGAGTTTGAGCGGCACGACCAGTTGGCGCTGGCAAAAACTGTGTGGAATCAGGTCGGCGAGCACGCTATCGATACGGAATTCCGGCAGCTGAACCTCGTCGATAAGGAGGTCGGCCTTGAGAATTTCGCGGATCCGGCGCTCTGGCACCCAGTCCTTCTCGAGCAGCAGACTGATCATCGGCTCCTTGCGGCGCTCCTGCAGCATCGAGAGTTCCTGCAACTGGGCCGACGACAGCGCGCCCTTCTTGTGCAGCATGATACCCAGGCGACTACGATGGGTCGCGGCCAGCTTGGAGAGCGCCGAGATTTCCTTGTTCTTCTGGGCATTCTCGGTCTTCAACAGCCGATTGCGGGCGATCAGGTCGGACTGTTCCAGGGCCAGGGCGACGGTGACCCGCAGGTCGTCATCGTTCCACGGCTTGAGAATGAACTTGTAGACCGCCCCCTCGTTGATCGCCCCCATCACCGCATCGGTGTTGGCCTGGCCGGTCAACATGATGCGGATGGTGTCCGGCGAACGCTGCTTCACTTCGCGCAGGAATTCGGCACCGGTCATCACCGGCATCATGAAATCGCTGATCACCAGATGCGTCGTCGCTTCGGCCAGCCGTTCGAGCCCCTCGGCGCCATTGGCCGCGGTCACCACTTCGTAGTTCTCCTGGCGAAAGACGCGGATCAGCGCCTTCAGGATGCCGGGCTCGTCATCGACGAACAGCAGGCGGTAGCGCGGCGGGGTCAGGTGGGTGGCGGGCGCCTGCGGGGCGGCCGTTTTTCCGGTGAAAAGCGACGAGTAATCAGTCATTTCGGTACGGGAAAGAAGAGCGTCACGGTCGTCCCCACATTCGGTCGGCTATCCAGCGCGATACGGCCGCTGTGCGCCAGAACGATGTTGCGGGCCGTGGACAGCCCGAGGCCGGCTCCCGAACCAACCGGCCGGGTCGTAAAGAAGGGTTCGAAGGCCCGCGCCTGCTGCTCGGCGGTCATGCCGACCCCATCGTCATGAATGCTGATCGTGATGCCCGCCTCGTCCGCTTCGCTGGTGACCAGTATTTCGCCGGAGCGCCCGGCATCGACAATCGCTTGACCGGCGTTGCGAAGCAGGTTGAGAAGCATCTGGTTGATATGCCCCGGCAGGCAAATCAGGCCGGGGAGCGGCAACAAATTGAAGCGCAGGCTGACGCCGGCCGGCAGCTGACCTTCAATGACGCTGGCGGCGTGTTTCAGGCAGGTGTTGAGGTCGGCAAATTCCTCACTGGCGCGATCGACATTGGAAAAGCTCTTCAGCTCACTGACGATTTTCGCAATGCGATCGACCCCCTTGAGGGTTTCGGCCAGCAGATCGTTGCCATCTTCAAGCAGGAAATCGAGGTCGAGTGCCTTCCAGGCCGTTTCGCCCTCGGCCAGCCGGTCGCGCAACTGCGCAAACTTGCTCAGATAGACCTGAAAGGAACTCAGGTTGCTACGCACGAAACCAAGCGGATTGTTGACCTCGTGCGCCACCCCGGCGGCCAGCTGGCCGACCGAAGCCAGCTTTTCTGCCTCGTAGAGCATTTGCTGGCGCTCTTCCAGTTGTGCGACCTGGACCTTGACCCGTGCCTCCAGTTCGGCCGACAGGGCCTTGTAACGAGCCTCGGACTCCTGCAGGCGGGCATGTTCGAGGCGCAGGCGATCGAAATCCGCAGCGACTACTTCGAGGTGCAGATTGGACGCCATCTTGTAACGGATCTGCGTGCGCAGCAGATGTTCCAGCAGGCAGCGCGCCGCCGCCAGTTGCGCTTGGGCAGCGTTGGCACTGGCCAGATGGCCGACGGCTTCCAGTTCCAGCTTGACCGGTTCGCGCCGTGCGTCATTGGTCAGCGCTCCCCAGAGGACGCTGCCCCGGGCATCGACAATCGCGGCATCGCCGCCGAGCAGCGCCGTCAAGGCCGGCCCAATGCGTTGCAGGGTGGCGGGATCGAGCAATTCCTCGATCCGCCATTCGCGGTCAAAGGTTTCGTTCATAGGGTTAAGGTTTTCCCCAGCCCGCCACCCACGAACGCCGCCTCATCGACGCCGTGCCGACTGGCCAGTTCGCAATCTTCGGCATGGCGGCGATAGGTCGCGCGGAGCAAGGCTTCGAAACTAGCCTCGACCCCCTGGCCATGCAAGGCCGAAGCGAAGACCAGCGGCCACGGTGCCGCCGACCAGCGGTCACGAATTTCCGCCTCAGGCACGGCAGTCGGCAGATCGCGCTTGTTGAACTGAACAACCAGCGGCAGACGCTCGAAATCGAGCCCGACCCGCGAGCAATTCTCGGCCAGGGTCTGAAAGGATTCCGCATTATTGGTCTCCTGCGCCCGATCCGAATCGGCCACGAAAACCACGCCATCGGCCCGCGACAGAACCGCCTTGCGCGTACCGTCATGGGCAACCTGACCGGGCACGGTGAAGAGACGGAATTTGATCAGCAGGCCGGACGGCGCGCGAAAGCCCAGCGGCAAGAGATCGAAAAACAGCGTGCGATCGTCCTGCGTTTCCAACGTCATCATTTCGCCTTTCAGTTCCGGCGAAAGCAGGTCATGCAGGCGGAGCAGGTTGGTCGTCTTGCCACTCTGCGCCGGTCCGTAATAGACCAGTTTGAAGGAAAGTCGCCCGCTCTCGCTTTCCGGCATCCTAGGGTTTCTTCATCCAGTCGGGATCAAGCAGTACCGAGCCGTCCGGCCCCAGTTGACCTGGGTGATGCCGGGTTCCAGGGCCTCGAGGCGCTCGGCCTCGATCGCTTCCGGCGTCTTCTCGCCCATCTCCATGCGGACCAGATTGGCCAGCTGCCGGTTTTCCAGCATCAGGTCGCGATGGGCCAGCGACTGGGCGATGGCCGACATCAGCTCGTAGTCGTTCCACGGCTTGCCGATGAAACGATCGATACCGACTTCATTGACCGCCCGCACCAGGGCGTTGAGATCGGCATAACCGGAAAGGATCAGGCGCGCAGCGTCGGGCTGCAACTCCTTGACGCCCTTGAGGAACTCGACGCCATCCATTTCCGGCATCCGGTAATCGCTGACAAAGAGGTCGAATGCCTCATGGTGCGCCCGTTCCAGGGCGGCTGCCGGCGACGAGAAAGTCTCGACTTCAAGCGTGAACGACTTGTTGGCGATGGCGCAAGGAGCAACCCGCAACAAGCGTTTCAGTGCGCTGAGGATGGACTCCTCATCGTCGACCAGCATGACGCGACTCATGATTCCTCCTGCCGTATGTACAGCGTGTAAGGCTGCTGCTCGGCCGTTTCCAGCTTGACCAGCTGACTGATGATTTCCGGCGTCAGCACATTGCCGCGGGCAAGCAACAGATAGCCATCGCGGTGATTCAGTTCGCGCGCCAGGACCATGCCCGGACGCAGTTGCAGCGCCCGCATCGGCAGTTCGGTGACATTCTTTTTGCCGGACTCGGCCAAGAGTTGGATGAAGCTGTCGACCACCTGCGGATCGTAGCGCCGGCCACGATTGTCGATCAGGTAGGTCACTGCCTCGTCCGGGCGCAGCGGACGCTGGACCAGCGTCCCGATCTGCAACGCATCGTAATCATTGGCCACGGACAGGATGCGACTGCCCAGCGGAATGGCCATGCCGGAAAGATGATCGGGAAAGCCGCTGCCGTCGTAAAGTTCGTGGTGATGGCGGACGAGCAAGGCGCAATCGCGGAGCTTCTCGACCGACATCAGGATGTTCTGGCCGACGACGGGATGTTTCATGACCTGGGCGCGATGATCCGGGTTCAAGGTATTGAACGGCTTGTCGAGCAGGCCATCCGGCAGGCCGATCTTGCCGACGTCGTGGAGCAGGCCGGCCAGCATCACGGTTTGCACTTCGCTATCGCTCAAGCCCAGACGATGAGCCAGAACCCGGGCATGCTCGGCGACCCGCCGGCCGTGACCGGAAAGCTGCTTGCCGACCTGCCCCGAACGCAACTCGACCATGCCGGCAAAGACCTGGACGGTGGCGAGAAAGGTTTTTTTCAGTTCGCTCAGGGCCGCTCGCACTTCGGCGGTCCGCTCATTGACCTTCTGCTCCAGACCAGTGTTGAGCTCCTTGAGTTCTTCGTTCTGGCGTTGCGTCAATTCGCTGAGGCGGCGATTTTCCTGTTCCAGCCGGCGCCGCTCCAGGGCTTCGCCGACTACGAGAACGATTTCGTTGTCGTCCCAGGGCTTGGAAATGTAGCGGTAGATCTCGCCTTCGTTGATCGCCGCCACCGTCGACGTGATGTCGGCATAGCCGGTGAGCAGGATGCGCATCACTTGCGGCCAGCGCTTGCGGACGTTCTTGAGAAAAGTCGCGCCATCCATTTCCGGCATGCGCATGTCGGAAATCACCAGATCGACCGCTTCATTTTCGAGAATTTCCAGTCCGGCGGCGCCGCTTTCGGCAACCAGTATCCGGTAGCCGTGGGGCCGGAACAGTCGGCGCAAAGCCGAAAGGATGCTCGGTTCGTCATCGACGAACAGAAGTGTCAAATTGCCGTTGTCGCTCATTCGGAAATAACCCTGTCAAATGGCATGAGCCGCCAGCGCTCAGAATACCTCGAAAGTGCCTTTCTGGCCCACGGTTCTTGCGTCTTCAGAATCACAGCTGGCGAAAAACAAAAACCCGATGGAAATCGCCGGGATTTTCATCGGGTTTCTTGAACTGGCGGAGTGGACGGGACTCGAACCCGCGACCCCCGGCGTGACAGGCCGGTATTCTAACCAACTGAACTACCACTCCGCGTTGGGCCGCCCGGTATTAGCCGGACAGCAGAGAACGGGCCGGATAATAGCACGCCAACGGCTTTCCGCCCGCTTCATTACCGCTACAATCGGGCGTTTCCGGCCTTCTTGCTGAAACGATGATCGATACCGGCACACTGAACCTTCTCTGGTCGCAAACCCTGGTCACCGGTTTGGTTGCCGCCGGCGCGACGCACGCCATCATCTCGCCGGGCTCGCGGTCGACGCCGCTCGCCCTGGCCATGCTGCGCCAGACCGGCCTGGAGTGTACGGTAGCGGTCGATGAGCGCTGTGCGGCGTTTTTCGCCCTCGGCATCGCCAAGGCCAGCCGGCAGCCGGTCCTCGTCCTCGCCACCTCCGGCACCGCCCTGGCCAACTGGCTACCGGCGGTGATCGAGGCCAGCCAGGCGGGCGTCCCGCTGATCCTGATCTCCGCCGACCGCCCCCCCGAACTGCAGGGCTGCGGCGCCAACCAGACGATCAACCAGGTCGGGCTGTTCGGCTCGCATGTCCGGGCCTGCCACGATCTCGGCACGCCCGAGGCGGCCTTCGACCCGGACTACCTGCACCGCCTGGCGGCGCGGATTTATGAGCAGACCGTCTGGCCGTATCCGGGGCCGGTGCATGTCAACCAGCCTTTCCGCGAACCACTGGTGCCGAGTGGCGACATCCCGGCCATCCAGCCGCCGGGAAGTATTCGCTGGGCGCCTCCTGCCCTGCACCCCGCGCCGGAGGTCATAGCCGAACTGAGCGCAGCCATTGCCGGGCGCCCTGGGATCATCGTCTGCGGCGAACAGCCCCCGGAATCCGGCTTTGCCGACGCCCTCGCCGCGCTAGCGGAACACCTCGACTGCCCAATCCTGGCCGAACCGCTGTCCAATATGCGTTTCGGGCCGCATGACCGCACCCGACTGTGCGTCCGCTACAACCGCTGGCTGGCCGACCGCCCATTCGCCGCCAGCCACCACCCGCAATGGGTGCTGCGCTTCGGCGCCTTTCCGGTAACCCGCCATCTCCAGGATTACGTCGCCAGTGCTACGGCCACCCATGCTCTGGTCGAGCCCTGGCCGCGGTGGACCGACCCGACCCACCGCCTGACCCACCTGCTGCGCGCCGCGCCGCTCGCCGTCTGTCAGGCGCTGCTGGCGGCGGCACCGGCGCCAACACCAGCCGGCTGGCGAGCCGCCTTCGCCGATCGGGAACAAACCGTTCCGGCCGCTATCGATGCCGGGCACATCGCCGTCCTGATCGACGAAGTCGCAGCCGACACGCCGCTCTTCATCGGCAACTCGCTGGCCATCCGCCAGCTCGACTCCTACTCCGGGCACGGGGGAAAGACCTTGCACTTCCATGGCAACCGAGGCGCCAGCGGCATCGACGGCAACATCTCGACCGCCCTCGGAATCGCCGCCGTCCATGGCCGGATCGTCGCCCTGCTCGGCGACCTGACCACCCAGCACGACCTCGGCGGCCTGGCGCTCGCTGCTGGGCGCGATGCAATCATCGTCACGGTCAATAACGGTGGCGGCGGCATTTTCGACCTCCTGCCCCAGGCCGCCCTGCCGGAATTCGAGCCGGGCTGGCGCACGCCGCAGCAAATCAGCTTCGAACACGCGGCCCTGACCTTCGGCCTCGGCTATGCCCGGGCCGACGACAACGACGCGTTTCGTACCGCCCTGCGCCATGCCATCGCCGACGGCGGGCCGCAACTGATCGAACTGCTCGTCCCCTGAACCCGCCAGTGGCAGCTACTCCCCGTTGATGGGACAATTGCGCCCCTCGCCGCTCCACCTAAAACACTGAATCAATGGCCACCCCGACGCCCGACCTCTCCAAGCACACCCCGATGATGCGCCAGTATCTCGGGCTGAAAGCCAATCATCAGAACACCCTGCTCTTCTACCGGATGGGCGATTTCTACGAGGTTTTCTACGAGGATGCGGAAAAGGCAGCGCGCCTGCTTGACATCACGCTGACCACGCGCGGCCAGTCGGCGGGGGTGCCGATCAAGATGGCCGGCATCCCCTTCCATTCGCTGGAGCCCTATCTCGCCCGCCTGGTCAAGCTCGGCGAATCGGTGGTCATCTGCGAGCAGATCGGCGATCCGGCGACCAGCAAGGGGCCGGTCGAGCGCGCCGTGGCGCGCATCGTGACCCCCGGCACGCTGACCGATGCGGCGCTGATCGACGACAAGCAGGACATCTGGCTGCTCGCCCTGACCACGACCCGCAACACGGCCGGCTTCGCCCGCCTGAATCTGGCGAGCGGCGAGTTCATCCTGACCGAAGTGCCGAGCGAGCAGATCGCCGCGACGCTGGAACGCATCCGCCCGGCCGAAATCCTCTACCCGGAAAGCTGGGAGCCCAACTTCCCGCTGGAGACGGCGCGCACCCGCCAGCCCGACTGGTATTTCGAATTCGACTCGGCCAAGCGCCTGCTCTGCGACCAGTTCAAGGTCGCCTCGCTGGCCGGCTTCGGGGCCGAAGGCCTGCGCCCGGCGATCGCCGCCGCCGGTGCCCTGCTGCAGTACGCCCAGGCGACACAGAGCGGTAGCCTGCCGCACTTGCGGGCGCTGACCGTCGAACTCGAAGGCGCCTACCTGGGTCTCGACCTCGCCACCCGGCGCAATCTGGAACTGACTGAAACCCTGCGCGGCCAGCCGACACCGACCCTGTTCTCGCTGCTCGACAACTGCGTGACCAGCATGGGTTCGCGCCTTTTGCGCCATACCCTGCACCATCCGCTGCGCGAACGTGGCATTCCCGCCGCTCGCCACGGCGCCGTCGAAGCCCTGCTCGAAGACTACGGCCGGATGGCCGGCGAAGTGCGCCGCGAACTCAAGGGCATCGCCGACATCGAGCGCATCGCCGGTCGCATCGCCCTGCGCAACGCCCGGCCGCGCGACCTGGCCAGCCTGCGCGAATCGCTGGCCCGCCTCGGTGCCCTGCGCGCCCCGCTGGCCGGCAACGTTTCGCCGCTGCTCGGCCAGCTGGAATCCGATCTGCAAACGCCGGCAGCCACCCTCGACCTGCTGGTCCGTTCGATTGCCGCCGAACCCGCCGCCCAGATTCGCGACGGCGGCGCCATCGCCCTGGGCTACGACGTCGAGCTCGACGAACTGCGCTCACTGAACGACAACTGCGGCGCCTACCTGGTCGACATGGAAGTCCGCGAACGCGAACGCAGCGGCATCGCCAGCCTCAAGGTCGAATACAACAAGGTGCATGGCTTCTATATCGAGGTCACCCACGCCAATGTCGACAAGATTCCCGACGACTACCGCCGCCGTCAGACGCTGAAGAACGCCGAGCGCTACATCACGCCGGAACTCAAGGCCTTCGAGGACAAGGCGCTGTCCGCTCAGGAGCGTTCGCTGGCCCGCGAAAAGATGCTCTACGAGGTCATCCTCGACGACCTGCTGCCGGACGTGCCGACCCTGCAGGCCATCGCCCGCGCTATCGCCCAACTCGACCTGCTGGCAGGCTTCGCCGACACCGCCTTGAAGCGCAACTGGAGCAAGCCGGAATTCACGACCGAGATCGGCCTCGCCATCACCGGCGGCCGTCACCCAGTGGTCGAAGGGGAAATGGCCAACAGCGCCGAGACCTTCATCGCCAATGACTGCCTGCTCGCCGACAACCGTCGCCTGCTGCTCATCACCGGCCCCAACATGGGCGGTAAATCGACCTACATGCGGCAGACGGCGCTGATCGCCCTACTCGCCCACATCGGCTGCTACGTGCCGGCCGACCGCGTCGTGCTCGGCCCGATGGACCGCATCTTCACCCGGATCGGCGCTTCCGACGACTTAGCTTCCGGCCGTTCGACCTTCATGGTCGAGATGACCGAAGCCGCCGCCATCCTGCACCACGCGACCGCCAACAGCCTGGTGCTGATGGACGAAATCGGGCGTGGCACTTCGACCTTCGACGGCATGGCGCTGGCTTTCGCCATCCTGCGCCACCTGATAGAGAAGAACCGCTGCCTGACGCTGTTCGCCACGCACTATTTCGAACTGACCCGGCTCTCCCACGAATACACGGAACTGGCCAACGTGCACCTCGATGCCGTCGAGCACAACGACCGCATCGTCTTCCTGCACGCCGTCGAGGAAGGCCCGGCCAATCAGAGCTACGGGATCCAGGTTGCTGCGCTGGCCGGCATACCGGGCGCCGTCGTGCGCGCCGCCCGCAAGCAGTTGCGCGAATTCGAGCAGCGGGCGGCGGTCGATCCGCTGCAACCCGACCTCTTCGCCCAGGGCGACCCCGAGCCGGCCGAACCGGAAAGCCATCCGGTGGTGGACCGACTGGCCGCCCTCGACCCCGACAGCCTGACGCCGCGCGAAGCACTCGATGCCCTCTATGCCCTGAAGGGCCTGCTCAAGTGAGACCCTGGCTGGCCGCGCTGCTGCTCGGCTGGTCGCTGCTGGCCGGGGCCGAAACCTGGCATTTCGGGCTGATCGGCGACGTGCCCTATTCCGATCGCGAACGGGCCGAACTGCCCCTGATGCTTTCGGTGATCGCCGACAGCCAGGTCGAGTTTATCGCCCACGTAGGCGATTTCAAGCATGGTTCGGCGCGCTGCGACGACAGCCTGTTCGAGGATCGCCACCGGCTGTTCGACAACAGTCGGGTGCCCTTCATTTTCGTGCCCGGCGACAACGAATGGAGCGACTGCGCCCGCCTCTCGAACGGCGCCTATGACCCGCTGGAACGACTCGGCAAACTGCGCCGCCTGTTCTGGCCGGACGGCTTTTCGCTGGGCATGCGGAAACTGCCGCTGCAACGCCAGCCCGGCAGCTATGTCGAACATGCCCGTTTCCGTTTGGGGCCGGTGCTGTTCGTGACGCTCAACCTGCCGGGCGGCAATAACAACTTCGGCATGGTCGGCGAAGCCAGTGCCGAATTCCTGGCCCGCAATCCCGTCGTACAGGACTGGCTGGCCGACAGCTTCGCTCTGGCCCGCCGCAACCACCTGGCCGGCATCGTGGTCCTTTTCCAAGCCAATCCTGGTTTCCAGCATTTCTCCCAAGGGCTGGCCCATCGCGGCTACCGGAGCTTTGTGGAAAACATGCAGCGCGAAACGATGAATTTCAGCGGCCAGGTTGTTGTCGTACATGGGGACAGCCACATGAGCCGTATCGATCATCCGTTGCGTGACGGCCAAGGCAAGCCGCTGGCCAATTTCACGCGAGTGGAAACCTTCGGCTACCCGCTGATGGGCTGGACACGGGGCACCATCGACACCGACAACCCCGAGCTTTTTCACTTCGCAACGCATCCCTGGCCACGCCGCGGGTATTGAGGAACTGCCGATGAACGAAAGCTATGCCGCAATCGCGCCCACCCGCGACGAGATCAACGCCCTGCAAGAACCCGTGCTGATCGAGTTTGGCGCCCCCTGGTGTGGCCATTGCCAAGCCGCGCAACCCTTGCTGGCCAAGGCCCTGGCCGCGTTTCCGCAACTCAGCCACCTCAAGATCGAGGATGGACCGGGGCAGCCCTTGGGCCGCTCGTTCCGTGTCAAGCTTTGGCCGACGCTGATTTTCCTTCGGCAGGGCGAGGAGATCGCCCGCATGGTCCGGCCAAGCGATGCCGCGCAGATTGCGCAAGCCATCGAGCAACTCGTCACGCCATGAACACCCCAGACTTCACACTACTCAACGAGGCCGGCCTCAACCTGCAGGCGATTTTCAACATCGACACGCTGCCCGCCAAAATGAAGGCGGACATCCGCCAGCGCTTCGACACCGAGCAGCGCTACCGTCAGTTAATTCTGATCGGCCATGGCGGCAAAGCGATGTGGACCGCGATGAAGGCGGCAGGAGTTGCCGCCGAACATCCGATCGACCAGTTCAGCATTGCGATCACCGAACGCTGGCTGGGCGGCCTTCGCCACGCCATCGTCTATCCGGCCGAAACTTCGGTCGGTCTGCAGGCGCTGGGCAAACTCGCCGGATGGCATCATGCCTCGCCCTTCATGGTCGGTATCAACGAAACCTGGGGCAGTTGGTACGCCTACCGCGTGGTTGTCCTGACCGACAGCGATTTTGTACCGACGCCGCCGCAGGTCACCACCTCCCCGTGCACCGCCTGCCTTGACCAACCCTGCCTGGCGGCTTGCCCGGCCGGGGCTCTGAATGGCGGTTTCGATCTGCAGAAATGCATCGCCTACCGCAAGACGCCGACCTCCCGCTGCAAAGCCACCTGTGTCGCCCGCATTACCTGTCCGGTCGCCAGCGATCATCGCTACAGCGACGAACAGATCGCCCATACCTACTCGATTTCCATGCGGATGATCGAACGGTACTACGACTGATTCAAACGCCGGAAATCTGAATCCGGGCCTTGCGCCGCCAGCAGGCCGGCTTCTTCAGGCTGGCCACGTCGACGCCCGGGGTGTCGAAAATTTCCCGGGCTCGCGCCAGACGGGCTATTTCGTCTGACGACATGCCGGCAATCTGATCAAACCATTTCTGAAGACGCTTCATTTCGGATACTCCCCAAACAGGAATCGGTTGAAATCAACAGGCAGACCCGGATTCGAGTGCTGTAAGACGTAGATTATCCGATACCTGTATATTTGTACAGTACTCGATAAATTCCGGCTCGAAAAAAACAATGCCCGTCGAAACGGGCATTGGAGTCGCTTGCGGAAACCCGCACCGGGCGGGCCTTAGGCCGGTTTAATGGCAGGTTTCGCCGTCGTCGTCCGGGTTGTGCACGTGGCCGTGTTCAATCTCTTCCGGGCTGGCCGGGCGAATCGAAGTCACCGTACAGGTGAAGACCAGGGCCATACCGGCCAGCGGATGATTGCCGTCGAGCACGACCTTGTCGTCGGCGATGTCGGTCACGCGGTAGATGACGAAATCGTCATCGCCGCCATCTTCCGGACCACCTTCGAACTGCATGCCGACCTGCAATTCCTTGGGAAAATCCTTGCGCGGTTCGATCTGGACCATCTCGGCGTCGTAGTCGCCAAAGGCTTCGTCCGGCTGCAGCTTGACCTTGATCGATTCGCCGACTTTCTTGCCCTGCAGGGCTTCTTCGATCAGCGGAAAAATGTCATCGTAACCGCCATGCAGGTAGACGAGCGGTTCGCGCCCTTCGTCGACGACCTCGCCATCAGGATCGGTAACGTGGTAATCGAGGGTGATGACGTTATCTTTGGCAACCTGCATGTTCATGAATTCATTTCCTTGACTAGGCGTAGCACATCCAGTGCATGGCCCTTGTAATTGACGTTGTAGAGCGCATGGCGGATATGGCCGGTGCGATCGATGATGAAGGTGGAGCGGACGATGCCGTATTTCTTGTGGCCATCCACCTCTTTGGCCTGCCAGACGCCGTACTGCTTGCAGACGGTACCCTCGGCATCCGACAACAAGTCCAGCCCGATGCCTTCCTTGTCGCGAAACTCTGCATGTTTTAGACAGTCGTCGCGACTGATTCCGAACAGGACGCAATCCTGCTCATGGAAATCTTCCTCGTGATCCGAAAAATCAGTCGCTTCCTTGGTACACCAGGGCGTCCCGTCCTTCGGGTAGAAGAAGAGCACGATATGCCTCTTCCCCTGAAAGTTTGCCAGATTGACAGTCTCCATATCGGCATCCGGCAACG
Organism: Dechloromonas sp. A34; assembly: GCF_026261605.1. NCBI lineage: Bacteria > Pseudomonadati > Pseudomonadota > Betaproteobacteria > Rhodocyclales > Azonexaceae > Dechloromonas > Dechloromonas sp. A34. The sequence continues at coordinate 2,529,296 of NZ_CP102486.1, read as the reverse complement.
CAAACGTCGGGGCTTTCTCACCAACCTTGAGCAGCATGTTGTTCTCCTGAAGCGCTCTGCGTGGGGGACTGCTGAGAACGATTCTAGCGGAGGCAATTGCCGATGACTACAGCGGCCGACGTCTTTATTTCGCTTATTTTCCCGGAACCTTTTCCGGGATCTGCACGAAAGTTTCGTCCTGCCGGACCATGCCCAATTCAAAACGGGCACGTTCCTCAATGGCATCGTAACCCTGTTTCAGGTCGCGGACTTCGGCATCGAGGCCCGCATTCCTGATTTCCAACTTCTTGGTCACTTCCTTCTGTTGCTGCAATTGACGGTCGTACTCCCATACCTTCAGCCAGCCGCCCTTGCCCACCCAGAGGGGATACTGGAGCAGGCCGATGGTTGCGAGGAGGCCGACCGTCAGCCAGCGCATCAAAAGTTAGCGCAGATTGTAGAAGGTTTCGCGGCCCGGGTAGGAAGCGGTATCGCCGAGATCTTCCTCGATGCGGATCAGTTGGTTGTACTTGGCGATGCGGTCGGAACGGGACAGCGAACCGGTCTTGATCTGGCCGGCATTCAGGCCGACGGCGATGTCGGCAATGGTGCTGTCTTCGGTTTCGCCCGAGCGATGCGAGATCACCGCGGTGTAACCGGCGCGCTTGGCCATTTCGACGGCGGCGAAGGTCTCGGACAAGGTACCGATCTGGTTGATCTTGATCAGGATCGAATTGCCGATGCCCTGCTTGATGCCTTCCTTGAAGATCTTGGTGTTGGTCACGAAGACATCGTCGCCGACGATCTGTACCGTTTTGCCCAGGCGGTCGGTGAGCAGCTTCCAGCCTTCCCAGTCGGCTTCGGACATGCCATCCTCGATCGAGACGATCGGGAATTGGTCGGCCAGGTTGGCCAGGTAATCGACGAACTGGGCCGAGGTCAATTGCAGACCTTCGCCAGCCAGGTGGTACTTGCCGTCCTTGTAAAACTCGGAAGCGGCGCAGTCGAGCGCGAGCAGCACGTCCTGCCCCGGCACGTAACCGGCGGTCTCGATCGCCTGCATGATGATCTGCAGGGCTTCGGCATGGCTGCCCAGGTTCGGGGCGAAGCCGCCTTCGTCACCGACGGCGGTCGAGTGGCCCTTCTTGTTGAGCAGCTTCTTCAGCGCATGGAAGATCTCGGCGCCGCAACGGATGGCTTCACGAATATTGGCGGCGCCGACCGGCATCACCATGAACTCCTGGATGTCCAGGCTGTTGTTGGCATGCTCGCCGCCGTTGATGATGTTCATCATCGGCACCGGCATCTGCATCGGGCTCATGCCACCGAAGTAGCGATAGAGCGGCAGGCCGGATTCTTCGGCGGCGGCCTTGGCGACGGCCATCGAGACGGCGAGGATGGCGTTGGCGCCGAGACGCGACTTGTTGTCGGTGCCGTCGAGGTCGATCAGGGTCTGATCGATGAAAGCCTGTTCCTGGGCATCGAGGCCGATGATGGCTTCGGAGATTTCCGTGTTGATGTTCTCGACTGCCTGCAGCACGCCCTTGCCGAGATAGCGGGCGGCATCGCCGTCACGCAGTTCAATGGCTTCGCGCGAACCGGTCGAAGCGCCAGAAGGAACCGCTGCCCGGCCCATGACACCGCTTTCCAGCAGCACATCGGCTTCAACGGTAGGGTTGCCACGGGAGTCCAGAATCTCGCGAGCAACAACATCAACGATAGAGCTCATATATCTTCCTTGTTTTCAGAAGGTTATAAATACAACTTAAATTAAACTCTCAACACCGGAAATAACCAGCATATTCATTTCGGCAGCGTTTTCGCGGGTTTTGCGAGCTGCCTGATATTCGGCGCAGTGATAAAACGATTTCGCCTGGTCGACCGAGTCGAACTCGACGATCACCATCCGTTGCGGTGGCGACCACTGGCCTTCGAGCACATCGGAGGCCCCGCCACGAACGATGAAGCGACCACCATATTGCTCGACCGCCGCCAGGGACAGCGGCTTGTACTGCTCATAGGCCGCTGCATCATGGACCTTGGCTTCGGCAATCAGGTAGCCTTTGACACTCACTTCAATTCCTCGAAGCCACCAGCCTTCACCGCCTTGTCGAGGGCGACCAGGGTCGCCAACAGGCTTTCCATGCGCTCCAGATGCCAACTGTTCGGGCCGTCCGACCAGGCCTTTTCGGGACACGGGTGGGTTTCCATGAACAGACCGGAAATGCCGACGGCGACCGCGGCACGGGCCAGCACCGGCACGAACTCGCGCTGACCGCCCGAGGTGGTGCCCTGCCCGCCCGGCAACTGAACGCTGTGCGTTGCATCGAACACGACGGGGCAAGCGGTTTCGCGCATGATGGCCAGGCTGCGCATGTCGGACACCAGATTGTTGTAACCGAAGGACGCGCCGCGTTCGCAGACCATGAGGTTGTCGGCGCCGTTATTGACCTCTCGCGCCTTGTCGACGACATTCTTCATGTCGCCCGGCGCCAGGAACTGGCCCTTCTTGATATTGACCGGCTTGCCGCAGGACGCGACGGCATGGATGAAATCAGTCTGCCGGCAGAGGAAGGCTGGCGTCTGCAGCACATCGACGACGGCGGCAACTGGCGCGATCTGGTCGATGTCGTGGACGTCGGTCAATACCGGCACGCCGATCTGGCGCTGCACTTCCGACAAAATGCGCAGGCCTTCATCGATACCGAGACCACGCACCGACTTGCCGGAGCTGCGGTTAGCCTTGTCGTAGGAGGCCTTGAAAATGTAATTTATGCCGAGTCGGGCGCAGACTTCCTTCATATGGCCGGCGACGTCAAGGCACAGTTGCTCGGATTCGGCCGTACACGGGCCGGCGATAAGGAAAAAAGGCTGGTCAAGACCAGCCTCGAAACCACAGAGTTTCATTTGCCTTTTGCCTGTTGATTAGCCAGTGCCGCCTTGACGTAAGACGTAAAGAGGGGGTGGCCTTGACGCGGGTTGGAGGTAAATTCCGGGTGGAACTGGCAACCGACAAACCACGGATGCACGTCGGCCGGCAATTCGACCATTTCACACAGATCGGTGCCCGGCGCGCGGCCGGCGACCTTCAGACCCTTCTCTTCAAGTTGGGCGAGCAGCGTGTTGTTGACTTCGTAGCGGTGACGGTGACGCTCGGTGATCTCGGCGGCGCCGTAGATTTCCCGGGCCAGCGAACCTTCGGCCAGTTTGCAGACCTGGGCGCCGAGGCGCATGGTGCCGCCGATATCGGAATCCTCGCTGCGCTTTTCAATCTTGCCGGACGCGTCCAGCCACTCGGTAATCAGACCGATCACCGGATACGGCGTGTCCTGCACGAACTCGGTGGAATGTGCGCCTTCCATGCCGGCCACGTCACGGGCGAACTCGACGACGGCCAACTGCATGCCGAGACAGATGCCGAGATAGGGCACCTTGTTCTCGCGGGCATAGCGGATCGCGGCAATCTTGCCCTCGGTACCGCGCCGGCCGAAACCACCCGGCACCAGAATGGCATCGATACCCTTGAGCACGCCACAGCCGGTCTTCTCGATATCTTCCGAATCGAGATAGATGATATCGACCTGGCAGCGGGTATGAATCCCTGCGTGCTTGATGGCCTCGATCAGCGACTTGTAGGACTCGGTGAGATCGACATACTTGCCGACAAAGGCGATCTTGACCGTGTTCTTGGGGTGCTCGAGCGCATCGATCAACTTGTTCCAGATCGACAAATCGGCTGCCTTGGCCAGGATGTTCAGCTTGTGGCAGACGATTTCGTCGAGCATCTGCTCGTGCAGCATGGCCGGGATCTTGTAGATCGAATCGGCATCGAGACATTCGATGACGGCTTCCGGCATGACGTTACAGAACAGCGCAATCTTGCGGCGTTCCTCGACCGGAATCGAGCGATCGGCGCGGCAGAGCAGGATGTCCGGCTGGATACCGATTTCACGCAGTTCCTTGACCGAATGCTGGGTCGGCTTGGTCTTCAGCTCGCCGGCGGTCGGGATGTAGGGCAACAGCGTCAGATGCATGTAGCAGACGTTGTTGCGGCCTTCCTGGATGCCCATTTGGCGGATGGCTTCGAGGAAAGGCAGCGACTCGATGTCGCCGACCGTGCCGCCGACTTCGACAATCGCCACGTCGGCACCTTCGGCGCCGGCCTTGATCTTGATCTTGATCTCGTCGGTAATGTGCGGAATGACCTGCACCGTCTTGCCGAGGTATTCACCGCGGCGTTCCTTCTTGATCACGGTGTCGTAGATCTGGCCGGTGGTGAAGTTGTTGCGCTTGGTCATCTTGGCGCTGGTGAAGCGCTCGTAATGCCCCAGATCGAGATCGGTCTCGGCGCCGTCCTCGGTGACGAAAACCTCTCCGTGCTGAAAGGGGCTCATCGTGCCGGGGTCGACGTTGATGTAGGGGTCAAGCTTGAGGTGGGTAACCTTGATGCCGCGGGATTCCAGAATGGCCCCGAGCGATGCGGCGGCGATGCCTTTGCCCAATGAGGACACGACACCGCCGGTAACGAAAACGAATTTGGTCATGGAAAGACAGGCTGCGGGAAAGCCGAATGATAGCCGAAAACCGCAAAAACCCCCAAGCCTCGCGACCGACATCGATATTCCAGCCGAGTTCCGCACGACCACGGTAATTTCTCCCCGATTTGCTAGAATCGCGGGTTACCCAGCCACCAGAAACCAGCTTGAAACACGTTCTCGTCATCAATTATTCGCAAACCGGACAACTCGCCGACATCACGGCGCAGGTGATCGCCCCGCTGCGAGCCGCCGGGCACGACGTGCATCTCGAAACCCTGGTGCCGGAAACGCCCTTCCCGTGGCCGTGGCCAATCGTCGATTTCGTCGACGCCTTCCCCGAGTGCGTGCAGCTTGATGCACCGCCACTTAAGCCCCTGGGGATTCCTGCCAGCCGCGAGTTTGACCTGGTGATCCTGACCTATCAGGTCTGGTACCTGTCGCCCGCCCTGCCGATGACAGCCTTTCTGAAAAGCCCGGAAGGCCGGCAGCTGATCGACGGCAAACCGGTGATCACGCTGGTCGCCTGTCGCAACATGTGGCTCTCGGCACAGGAGACCATGAAACGGCTGATCGCCGAAGCCGGCGGTCAATTACGCGACCACCTGGCGTTTACCGATCAAGGTCACGCGCTGGCCACCTTCATCACCACCCCGCGCTGGGTACTGACCGGCCGCCGCGACCGGTGGCTCGGCCTGCCGCCGGCCGGCGTGGCGCCGGAAGAAATCCGCCAGGCCAGCCGTTTCGGCCGCGCCCTGAGCGATGCGCTCGACCGGGACGGCGAGAAATCCGGCACCGCCATGCTCACCGGCCTGCGCGCCACTACCGTCAATCCCCGCCTCGCCCTCAGCGAGCGCGCCGCCCACCGCGCTTTCAAGGTCTGGTCGAAGCTGATCCGCGCCTTCGGCAAACGCGGCCAGTGGCGGCGACGGCCGATGCTGCTCGTTTTTGCCCTGTACCTGATCACCCTGGTACTGACCGTCGTTCCCTTAAGCCTGTTGCTACAATGGCTGCTTTCTCCCCTGCTCAAGCCCCGGCTTGAACGACTCAAAACCGAGCTCGAACAACCTTCCGGCTCGCAGGACTTCAACCTGAACAAATATGCACAGTAGCGGCAAGGTTTACATCACGGGGACATCGGCATTTTTGCCTAATGCCCCAGTCGGCAACGAGGACATGGAAAACATCCTCGGCGTGGTCGGTGGCCGGCCTTCCCGCGCCCGCCGCATCGTGTTGCGCAACAACGGCATCCGCCAGCGCCATTACGCGATCGATCCGCTGACCGGCGAAACGACCCACACCAATGCCCAGCTCACGGCCGAAGCCGTGCGCGGTCTCGGGGTCGGCCAGACGATCGACTGCCTCGCCACCGGCACCACGATGCCCGACCAGCTGATGCCCAATCATGGCGTGATGGTTCACGGCGAACTGGGCATCCCGCCCTGCGAAGTGGTCTCCACCGCCGGCATCTGCGTTTCCGGCATCACCGCACTGAAGTACGCCTATATGTCGGTCCTCGCCGGCCTCGCCGAGAATGCCGTGGCCACCGGCTCGGAACAGGCTTCCGCCGTGCTGCATGCGCGCAATTTCGAGGCCGAATCCGAATTCCGCGTTGCCGAACTGGAAAACAATCCCGAAATCGCCTTCGAGAAGGATTTCCTGCGCTGGATGCTGTCCGACGGCGCCGGCGCCTTCCTGCTTCAGAACCGGCCGGCGGCCAGCGGCCTGTCGCTGCGCATCGAGTGGATCGACATCCTGTCGCAGGCCAACCATATGGACGTCTGCATGTATGCCGGCGGCGAAAAGCAGGCCGATGGTTCGCTGAAAGGCTGGAAAGCCTTCCCTGCCGAGGAATGGGCGGCGCGCTCGGTCTTTGCGGTCAAGCAGGACGTCCGGCTGCTCAACGAAAGCGTGGTCTACCAGACGGTCGGCAAACCGCTGGAAAAAGTCATGACCAGCCGCGGCCTGACTCCGGCCGATGTCGACTGGTATCTGCCGCACATGTCTTCCGAATATTTCCGACTGCCGATCGCCGACTGCATGGCCACCGTCGGCTTCACGGTGGCGCCGGAAAAATGGTTCACCAACCTGCACACCAAGGGCAACACCGGCTCGGCAGCGATCTACATCATGATCGACGAACTGCTGAAGAGTGGTCGACTGAAGGCCGGCGACCGCCTGCTCTGCTTCGTTCCCGAAAGCGGCCGTTTCACCGGTTCGTTGATGTACCTGACCGCAGTCGACCATGCTTGAGCGCGACGTTCCGCAGGAAGGCAACGTCACCCTCGGCGGTCATCGCAAGGCGGTCTATGCCCGCGGCGAGGACGGCAAGCTGCAGATCGTCCAGTCGGCCGGCTGGGAAGTCGAAGAAATCGTCACCCGCCAAGCCGTCGACGATCTCAACCGGCTGGCCGAAGATGCCCGCCAGCGGGTACTGGCCGGCCAGACCTCGACTCTCGAATATCACATGCACAAGGCGCGCATGGACGTGCCGCTGCTTTCCCAGACCACTGGCCTCTGGCAGTGGCGTATCCGCCGCCATTTCCGGCCCGCCGTCTTCGCCGGCCTGTCGCCGGCCCTGCTCGGCCGCTACGCCAGCGTGATGGGCATCAGCGTCGAGCAACTGAAAAAGGCCGAATGATGGAATTTCAGCACAGCCAGGCTTCCCACTGCGAAAGCGGCGTCATGTCGGCCATGCTGCGCCACCACGGCCTGCCGATCTCGGAACCGATGGCCTTCGGCCTCTCCTCGGCGCTGTCCTTCGCCTACCTGCCGATCATCAAAATCAACGGCCTGCCGCTGGTTTCCTACCGCATGCCGCCGAAGTTCATCATCAAGGGCCTGCAAAAGCCGCTCGGCCTAACCATGCGCTTCGAGACCTTCCGCGACCCGGTGGCCGGCACCCGGCGCCTCGACGAACTGCTGGCCGACGGCGAAGTGGTCGGCATGCAGACTTCGGTCTTCTTCCTGCCCTACATGCCGGAAGACCTGCGCTTCCACTTCAACGCCCACAACGTGCTGGCCTACGGCCGCGACGCAGCCAGCGGCGACTATCAACTGTCCGACCCGGTCTTCGAGACCACAGTCAGCTGCGCCGGCGAGGCGCTGCAAAAAGCCCGCTTCGCGAAGGGCGCACTGGCCCCGAAAGGCCTGCTCTATTACACCACCGGCAAGCCATCGACCCCGGACTGGACCAAGGTCATCCCCAAGGCCCTGAAAAAGACGACGCGCATCATGCTCGACACGCCGCTGCCAATCATTGGCGTGCGCGGCATCCGCCGGCTGGCCAACGCCATCGAAGGCCTGGCCGCCAAGAACGATCCGGCGCAGGCCAAGATGTTCATCGGCCAAGTCGTCCGCATGCAGGAAGAGATCGGCACCGGCGGCGGCGGTTTCCGCTTCATCTACGCTTCTTTCCTGCAGGAAGCTGCCGAACTGCTAGCCCGGCCGCGCCTTAACGAACTCTCGGAGAACCTCGTCGACATCGGCGACGAGTGGCGCGAATTCGCCCTTTCCGCCGCCCGCATGATCCGCGACCGCGAGCCCCTGGTCCCGGCCGCCCTGGCCGCCAAGCTGCGCCAGATCGCCGAGCGCGAGAAGGCATTCTTCCTCGACCTGCGCCGCGCTGCCTGATGCTGGCCATCGATGGCGTTTCGTACCGCTATCGCGCCGCCGCCAGCGAGGCGCTGCAAGCCGTTTCCCTCACCATCCCGGCCGGTGGCGTCTATGGCCTGCTCGGCCCGAACGGCGCCGGCAAGACGACGCTGATTTCGCTGCTCGCCGGCCTGCTGAGCACGACCAACGGCCGGATCACACTGGACGACCAGCCGCTGGCCGAAGCCCGCGCCGCCAATCCGCGGACCATCGCCCTGGTGCCGCAGGATTACGCCTTCTACCCGATGCTCGACGTCGGCGAGAACCTGGGCTTCTTCGGCGGCGCCCTCGGCCTGAGCGGGTCCAAGCTCAAGGCCCAGATCGACTCGGCCATCGCCTTCGCCCGCCTCGAACAGGTCGTCGGCAAGCGCGCCGAACAGCTGTCCGGCGGCCTGCGCCGGCGCCTCAACCTGGCCATCGGCCTGCTCGGCCAGCCGCAACTGCTGCTGCTCGACGAACCGACGGTCGGCGTCGATCCGCAGTCGCGCCACTTCCTGCTCGATTCGATCGCCGCCCTGCCCGCCGCCGGCACGACGGTGATCTACACCAGCCACTACATGGAAGAGGTCGAGGCCATCTGCCAGAAGATCGCCATCATCGACCAGGGCAAGGTCCTCGCCGAAGGCACCTTGAACGACATCCTGCGCAGCGCGGAACCTTCGCTCGAACTGCATCTCGGCCAGCCGCTGCCGGACGCCATCGCCACCCGCTACCAGGCGGTCGCCGAAAACACGCTGAAATACCGTCTCAGACTGCCCGCCACCGCCGCCCTGCCCCGCCTGCTCGACGAACTGGCGGCCGCCGGTTGCACGGTCAATAACCTGAACTTCGGTCAGCACAACCTGGAACAGGTATTCATGCAGCTGACCAAACGCTCCTTGCGGGACTGAACCATGTCACCCCGCCTGCTCGCCCTCTGGCTCAAGGAAACCATCGCGCTGACCCGCGACAAGCACGGCCTGCTGGCCCTCTTCATCATGCCGACCATTTTCATCCTGGTCATGACCATGGCGCTGCGCGACGCCTTCTCGCCGGGCACCACGATCGACGTCGCCTATGTCGTCGTCGATCTCGACCGGAGCATCCATTCGCAAGCCCTGATCAAGCGGCTCGACAAGGGGGCGGCCTTTCGGCGGCTGGACAGCGCCAACGATCCCGATGCCGCCCACCAGGACATCCTCGCCAAGCGCCAGGCGCTGGCCCTGGTCCTGCCCAAAGGTTTCGGCGAACGCCTGCTGACCCCGGCCGGGGCCGATGGCCAACCGACCGAGCAACTCCAGTTGCTGATCGACCCGACTCTGAACCCCGCCCTGCAGCTCGCCTTCCGCAACCAGATCATGGCCGCCCTCGGCGGCGTCCGCGCCGACGAACTGACCGTGCGCGCCGGCAAACTCTTCGGCCTGCCGACGGCGGCAACCGGCACGGCCGACAAGGACTGGCCCGACGAAATCCGCAGCATCGCGGTCAGGAACGACCGGAGCGCCCAACTGCCCTCCTCGGTGCAGCAGAACGTGCCGGCCTGGCTAATCTTCGCGATGTTCTTTGTGGTCATTCCGGTTTCCTCGATCTTCATCATCGAGCGCCAGCAGGGCACCCTGCAACGGCTGCGCGCCATGGGCCTGCCCTTTCATCTGATCCTCGCCGGCAAGCTGCTGCCCTTCTTCCTGGTCAATCAGGTGCAGGCGGTGATGATGGTGCTGGTCGGCATCTTCGTCGTCCCGCTGTTCGGCAGCGAAGCGCTGGAAATACCCGACAGCCTGCCGCTGCTCCTCAACTGGTGGGCGGTCTCGGCCGCCGTCAGCCTCGCCGCCGTAGCCTGGGCGCTGCTCATCGCCAGTCTGGCCCGCACCTCGGAACAGGCGACCATCGTCGGCGGCATCGGCAACATCCTGATGGGCGCCATCGGCGGCATCATGGTGCCCAAATTCATCATGCCGGCCACCATGCAGAAACTGGCCGCCATCTCGCCGATGGCCTGGGGGCTGGAAGGCTTCCATAACGTGATGCTGCGCCACGGCAGCTTTGCCGACATCCTGCCCAACCTGCTCCAGCTGCTGGTCTTTGCCACCCTCGCGCTGCTCGCCGCCGTCTGGCTCAACCACCGCGACTTCGCCGCCCAATCATGAACGCTGCCCTCTGCCTTGAAATCAAAGCCCTGATCGTCGAAGCCTGCGACAAGGATTGTGACCCAGCCAGCATTACCGACGACGAACTGCTGTTCGGCCCGGAAGCGCCGCTCCAGCTCGACTCGCTCGACGCCCTGCAAGTCTCGATGGCGATCAAGAAGAAATACGGGCTGCGCTTGCCGGACAGCAAGGAAACCCGCCGCATCCTGTCCAGCGTCGCCAACCTCGCCGAACACCTCGACGCCTGGCTTGCCCGGCGCGCATGAGCCGCCCGGTCTATTTCACCGGCAGCGGACTACTCTGCGCCCGCGGCGATTCGCCGGCGGCCGTCGCCGACGCCCTGTGGACGGGCGATTGGGCAAGCAGCCAGCGCCGGCTCGGCGAGCGCGAATTTCCCTACTTCAGCCTGCCGCTGGCTGAACCCAACTGGCTGGCCCGCGCCGAGCGGGCCATCGGCTGCATCGCCGCCCAGCTTGGCCCGCTGCATCCCGGCGCCCCGCTCTTCGTCGCCTCCTCGTCCTTCCAGATCGGCCATTTCGAGCAACAAGGCGCTCCCTGCGACCTGCCCGCCGCCAATGCCGAATTCAGCCGGACCATTGCGGACTGGCTACAACTCGCCGGGCCGCGCTACAGTCTGTCCAATGCCTGCATTTCCGGCTTTTCCGCAATCGATGCGGCACGCAGTCTGATCGCGGCCGGCCAGATCGACGAGGCCGTCATCGTCGGCATCGAGCTCGCCAACAATCTGACCCTGGCCGGCTTCGCCGCCATGGAGCTGCTCTCGCCGAGCGCCTGCCGGCCGTTCGACGCCCGCCGCGACGGCCTGGTCCTCGGCGAAGCGGTCGCCGCCCTGCGCCTCTCGGCCACGCCCGGCCGCTGGCGCATCGCCGGCCTGTGCACCGGGATCGATGCCTATTCGATGACCGGCCCCGATCCCGAAGGCGGCCCGCTGGCGGCCGTGATCGCCGACTGCCTGCATGAGGCAGGCCTGACGCCAAGCGACATCGAACTGCTCAAACTGCAGGCCGCCGGTTCGCCCGGCACCGACCTCGCCGAAGCCAACGCCCTGCGCCGGGTTTTCGCCCAAGCCATGCCGCCACTGCTCTCGCTCAAGTCGGCGCTCGGCCATACCCTGGGCGCCAGCGGCATCGCCGAAGCGGCCGCCCTGATCGCCTGCCTCGATAGCGAGCGAATTCCAGCCACCGCCGGCTTTGCCGATCCCGATCCGGAAATTGGCCTGCAACCGACCACGACACGCTGCACTGCCCCGGTCAAACGCGCCATGCTCAATCTGGTCGGCTTCGGCGGCGGGCTGGCCACGATGATCGTCGAGCGCCGATGATCTACCTGACCTCCGCCTTCAGCCAGCACCTCGCCGCCGACGAGCTGCCGAGTGCCGTCCGCACCGCGCTCGGCAAACCGCTGCGCCGTGCCGCCCCCCTGACTCAACTGGCGCTGCTCGGGGCCCTGGCCAACCTGCCCGCCGAGCGCCGCCACCTGCCAACCGCCCTGCTCTGGCAATCGACCCATGGCCCGCGCCAGGAGACCCAGGCCATGCTCGACGAACTCTACGCCGGTGGCGGCGAACCGATGCCCTTCGAGTTTCTGGCCACCCAGCCCGTCCTGGCCGCAGTCCAGATCCAGCCCTTCCTCCCCGGCCTGCGCTCGGCCATGCACTTCCCGCTCGATACCGCCGGTCTCGCCAACTGGTCGCTGCTCCTCGCGCTGGCCGGCAACTGGCTGGCCGAAGGTCGTTACGCGCAAGTCCTGTGCGCCCATCTCGACAGCACAGCGGATGGCGCCGTCGGCCACTGGCTGGCCCTCGCCGGCACCCGTCTGGAAACCGCCCGGGCTTGCTTGCTGCCAACGACTGCGAACGTCCCCGCGGCCGTGCCCGACACCCCGGATTTCCCCGCTCTGGTTGCCAATTGGCTGAATCAGCCGACGGCTGCCAGGCTGCACCTGCAATCGCCCGACAGCCCCCGGCTGGCAGTAGAATTCGCGACACTCTAACTATTACAGGTTCCCGCCATGTCCCAATTTGCCTTTGACGTTTCCATTGAGGAATTTGAAACCAAGGTCCTGCTGCCGGCCCAGGACGTGCCGGTCGTCGTCGACTTCTGGGCGCCGTGGTGCGAACCCTGCAAAGCCCTGAAGCCGATACTGGAAAAGCTGGCCGAGGAATACCAGGGCCGCTTCCTGCTGGCCATGGTCAATTCCGACGAGAACCCGGAACTCGCCCAGCACTTCGGCGTGCGCAGCATTCCCTCGGTCAAGGTCCTGTTCCAGGGCCAGTTGGTCGATGAATTCAATGGCGCCCTGCCCGAAAGCCAGATCCGCGAATTCCTCGACCGCTTCGCGCTGCCCGCCGCGGCCGGCGGCAACCTGCGCGAGGAAGCCGCTGCCCTGGTCGCCGATGGCAAGCTCGAAGAAGCCCTCGCCAAGCTGGTCGAAGCCAGCAAGGCCAAGCCGGAAGACCAGGCCATCCAGCTCGACGCCGTCGACGTGCTGATCCAGCTCGGGCGCAGCGACGAAGCCCAGCAGCTGTTGTCCGGCGAATACACCCAGGAAGCCGCCCGCGCCAATGCCCTGCGAGCCCGCCTGGCGCTGGCCGCCGGTGCCGCCGATACGGCCGAACTCGAAGCCAAACTGGCCGCCAACCCGGCCGACCACGCCATCCGCCTCGACCTGTCCCGCGCCTACGCCGCGCAGAGCCGTTTCCGCGAAGCGATGGAAGCGGCGCTCGAAGTCGTCGTCCGCGACCGTTTCTTCGAGGAAGGCGCCGGCCGCAAGGCGCTGCTGCAACTGTTCGAAGCGCTCGGCGGTAGCGACCAGTACGACGACCTGATTCGCGAATTCCGCCGCAAGATGTCGGCAGCGCTCAACTGAAAAGCGGCGAGCGGGCCGGCCCTTCCGCCGATTTCACCGGCCCGCGCCCCACTCGATCAATTTGCGGACATCCGTCGTCGCCTCTATTCCGCCCGGCTCAGGCGTAGTCTTCGGGCGATGCTGCACCAGTGTTTGGGGTCTTCGTAGCCGGTGGCACCCCATCGGGCATAGTGCGGTTTGCCACAGGCAAGCACCCGGATGCGCTGCATGTCGAGTTCGCTAAAGGGAACGCCCCACAAGCAATTGGCCGCGTCGTAAGAGGCGCAGGCCGGATTGCCGTCCGCCATGATCCGGTAAACCAGCCTGCCACCGTTCGGCGCCGGGAAATCATGGGCCAGCCAGCCCCGGTTCGGCGAGGCGCGTTCGCGGGCGATTCTTTCTGCCTCGGCCGCTCTTGCCTTTTCGGCCGCAAGCCGTTCGGCTTCCGCCTTTTCCCGGGCCACTCTGTCGACATCGGCCTGGAGTCTGGCCTTTTGTATGGCCAGCCGCTCGGCTTCAAGTCTCGCTTTCTCGATGGCGATTTTCTCCGCTTCGGCCTGTTGGCTCGCGCGATCGCGGGCCAACCTCTCAGCCTCCTGCGCCTTGGCTTTGTCGGCGGCGACCCGGTCAGCTTCGGCTTTTTCCCTCGCCCGTTCCTGAGCCAGCCTGTCCGACTCGGCGGCTTTGGTTTGTTCTGCGGCTATTCTTTCCTGCCCTGCAGTCTCGACTGCATTTCGATATGCCCAGTATCCACCGACTGCGAGCAGGATGGCCGCCATCGCGAGCGCAACGATAATGCCCACATTATTCTTTGCCGCCGGTGCGACCCGAGCCGATATGACATCGGCTGTCCCGGTCGGCTGCCGTGCCTGAGCCAGCGCCTTGTCCGGCGCGCCACCATCCTGCTTTTGCAGTGTGGCCACATACGGGCTGAGCGCCTTGATCAGTACCTGGACATCAGAGTCCCAGCGCGCGTGCGTCAACTCGACGCCGTTACGAAATGTTAGTTCCTTCAGGTCATCGGGCAACTGTTCGGCGCGTGGCATACGCGCCCCGTGCACGAGTACCGGCACGACAGGAATATCACGCTTCAGGGCGGAGGCGGTTTCGAGGCGAACGAAATCCATCGGGTCGTCGAGCCGGAGCCGACCTTCCTCGTCCTTGGCATCGGTCCAGCTCTTGCCGATGATGGCCAGCAAAACACCGCAGGAGGCCACGTGTTCGTCGATGACGCGGCGAAAATCTCGTCCCGGCTCGATGCCGGCCACATCCATGAAGACGGTGTCCTCGCCAAAATGGTTGCTGAGATCGTCGAACAAGCGACCAGCCTGACCTTCGGAATCATCCCGGCGATAACTTATAAAAATGGCACGCATTGCGACCTCCTTGCCACGCTGGCCAGCACGCGACCGGGCAATCAATCGACCAGACGATCAGACCCGAGCCGGCGCCTCGTACTTCCTGCCGCTCAGACTCCAACCCGCCCGCCAAGTTCCATTCTGCATAGCGGCCAGGTAGCGGAACGAGGTGCTTCGACCGACAATGATTCCTTACCTTTTTTCCCGCCCCCTCCCCGATGAAGCTTTACTACACCGATGTCTTCGTACTACCCCTGCCAGCCGGGCACCGTTTTCCGATGGAAAAGTATTCCCGGCTCCGGCAGGCGCTGCTGGCCGGCGGCGAATTCGCCGCCGATGACTTCCATCTGCCGCACGCGGCGACCGACCAAGAACTGGCCCGCGCCCACGATCCCGACTACATCCGCCAGGTCGCCGCCGGCCAGCTCTCCGAAAAAGCTCAGAAGGCCATCGGCTTTCCGTGGAGTGAGGGGATGGTCGAACGCTCCCGCCGCTCCGCCGGCGCCACCATATGCGCCTGCCGGAATGCCCTGGTGGATGGCGTTTCGGCCAATCTTGCTGGTGGCACCCACCATGCCTTTCGCGATCGCGGCGAAGGCTTCTGCGTTTTCAACGACGCCGCCGTCGCCGCCCGCGCCATGCAGGCTGAAGGACGGGCCGAGCGGGTTCTGGTGATCGATTGCGACGTTCATCAGGGCAACGGCACAGCCAGCATCCTGGCCGGGGACGACAGCATCTTCACGTTCTCGATCCATGGCGCCCGCAATTTCCCGTTCGCCAAGGAACGAAGCGACCACGACATCGAATTGCCGGATGGCTGCGCCGACACCGCCTATCTGCTGCGCCTGGACGAAGGGCTCGACATCGCCTTCGACCTCGCACGTCCCGATCTGGTGATTTACCTGGCCGGCGCCGACCCCTACCGGGACGACCGCCTGGGCCGCCTCGGTCTCAGCATCGACGGCCTGGCCGAACGCGATCGCCGCGTCTTCAGCCGCTGTCAGGCGCACCGGACACCCGTCGCCATCGCCATGGCCGGGGGTTACGCCCGGAACATCGACGATACCGTGGCCATCCATGCCAACACCATCCGCTCGGCAAAATCGCTGTTGGACGTCATCCGCTGAACTGGCGGCGGTTGCCGGCAGACGGTGCACGGGCGACAATACGCCACCTGCCTCTTGCCATTGTCGCCATGACAACCGGGCTTTCGAGTCAGTCACGGGAAGACCATGAAGGCATCGCTCCGATTTTTCGACTGGCAATCACTGCGCACCCGGCTAACCATCGGGGTTCTGATCGTCAGTTTGGCCGTCTTGTGGGCCACGGCGCTGGCACTCAGCCAGTCCCTGCGTCGCGATATGGAAGCCACCATTTCGGCGCAGCAGTTTTCGACCGTTTCGCTGCTCGCCAAGGAAATTGACCGCTCCGTCCGCGAGCGGATGAGCATCGCCGAATCGATTGCCGGCAAACTTTCCCGTGAAATTTTACAAACGCCCGATGCTACGCAGGCCTATCTTGAGCAGCACGATGTCCCGCCCAGCATTTTCAACTGGGGCATCATCATCATCGATGCCTCCGGCCGCGCTATCGCCAGCATGCCCCAGCGACTCAACCGGCGCGGGGTTGATTTCAGCGCATACGTCGGCGTGCAGGAGACCCTGCGCCAGGGACGCAGCACGATCACCGATCCACTAGTCAGTCAACATAGCCAGCAACCCGTGGTCGGCATGCTGATACCGATTCACGCCCCGGAAGGAAAGGTGATCGGCGCGGTGATCGGTGTCACCAATCTGGCTGAACCCAATTTTTTCGATGAAATCAGCGCCGCCAAGTACGGCAATACCGGTGACTTTCTGGTGACAGCGCCAGTCACCCGGGTTTTTGTCGCCTCTTCCGACAAGCGCCGGGTCATGAAAGCCGGGCCACCGCCCGGCCTCAATCCGGTATACGACCGCTACATCGATGGTTACGAGGGCTCCGGCGTCGCCCGCAGTTCGCGCGGCGTCGTCGAGCTTTCCTCCAGCAAGCGCATCGCCTCCACCGGCTGGCTGATGCAGTCGGTCCTGCCAACCGACGAGGCTTTCGCCTCGATCCGCGCCATGCAGCGCCACCTGATCCTGATCTCGCTGGCCCTGAGCATCCTCGCCACATTGATCAGCTGGTGGTGGCTGCGCCGGCAACTGGCGCCCTTGACCGAGGCTGCCGCAATGATAGGCGAGATGCGCGATGGCACTATCCCGCGCCAGCCGCTACCAGTCCGGAAAATGGACGAAATCGGCCAGCTGACCACCGCCTTCAACGGCCTCCAGGACGCCATCGTCGCCGAAGAGGCCCGCGCCGCCGACCACGCCGCCAACACCCGCCTGCGCCGCATCGTCTCCTATATTCCCGGGGTTGTTTTTCAATACCGGCTGAATCCGGACGGTGATGGCAGCTTTCCCTTCACCAGCGACGCCATCTCGGATATCTATGGCGTAACGCCGGAGGAAATGGGAAAAAGCTCGGCGGCCATCCGGAAAATGGTGCATCCCGACGATACGCAACGCTTCTTCGAGTCGCTGCAAGCATCGGCCGAGACCTTGAGCCCGTGGCGCATAGAGTACCGGATCAATCACCCTGATGGCCGCCTCAAATGGCTGTTGGTCAATGCCGTCCCGGAACGGGGCAGCGACGACGGCATCATCTGGTACGGCTTCATTGCCGACATCACCGAGACCAAGGCCATGGAGGCCGAGTTGCGGCAAGCCCTGGCCGACCACAAGCGCAAGGATGAAGAGATCGAGCGCTATCGCGACCATCTGGAGCAACTGGTCCGCCAGCGCACGGCCGATCTCGAACTCGCCCGCGCCGAAGCCGAGCGCCTGGCCCGGATCAAAAGCGATTTCCTGGCCAATATGAGCCATGAAATCCGGACGCCGCTCAATGGAGTTCTCGGCATGGCCCATATTGGTCGGCGCTCGAGCGCCGAAGACAGCCGGGCCCATGAGGCATTCGACAAAATCATCAGTTCCGGCACCCTGCTACAGGGCATCATCAACGACATTCTCGACCTCTCGAAAATGGATGCCGGGATGTTGAAGATTGAATCGACCCGGGTCGATCTTCCCGCCATTCTCAACGAAATGCTGGAAATGATGCGCGAGCGGGCAAGCGGCAAGGCTATCCGACTCGAATTGCAGCTGGCAGAAAATCTCCCGCCAAGCTGCCAGAGCGACCCGCTACGCCTGCGCCAGATTCTGCTCAACCTGCTGTCCAACGCAGTTAAATTCACCGAATCCGGCAAAGTGGCGGTGGAGATGGCGCTCGATGAAAGCCAGAATCAGCTGGTGACACGCGTCAGCGACACCGGCATCGGCATCTCGGCCGAGCAAATCAAGACCATCTTCAATCCGTTCGAGCAGGGCGACAACTCGACGACCCGGAAATTCGGCGGAACCGGCCTCGGGTTGGCGATCACCGAACGCATCGTCCGATTGATGGGCGGTTCGATCAAGGTCGACAGCGTACTGGGCGCGGGGAGCACTTTCGAGGTCCGCCTGCCCTATCGCGCCAGCCTGAAGCTACAGGCCGGCACATCGAGCGCGCCGATCGATGTGCCCTCTCATGGCCAGAAGCCGCTGGCCGGCATCAAGGTGCTGATTGCCGAAGACAACGAGATCAATCAGGAAATCCTGCGCGAAAATCTCGACGAAGACGGTGCCAGCATTACCATGGCCAGCGATGGGCAACAGGCCGTGGACAACGTGCGCCAGAACCCACCTGGCTGCTTCGACATCGTCCTGATGGACATCCAGATGCCGGTCCTCAACGGCTATGACGCCGCCTCACAGATCTCCGCCCTTGCCCGGGGCTGCCGATCATCGGCCAGACGGCGCATGCCCTGCCAGAGGACCGGGAAAGCTGCCTGGCCAGTGGCATGGTCGATCACATTGCCAAACCGATTGATCCCGCCGCGCTGACGGCGCTGATCCTCAAGCACACCGCCGGCAAACGCCAACTCTCCCCGCTCTCTCTGGCCCCATGATGACCTCCCTCTATCTCAGCCCCAGCCTCCGCCTGATCGAAACTGGACACCGCCACGAGCCCCTGATGCAGCGGGCCGGCAGCGCCGCCGCCGCCTGGGCGTCCGAACTGGTCAGGCGCTGCAACCGGCCAATCCTGGTCCTGGCCGGCCCCGGTAACAATGGCGGCGATGCCTTCGAAGCGGCCCGCCTGCTGCGCGAGCTATTCTTCGATGTGCAGGTGTGCTTTGCCGGCGATCCGGCCAAATTGCCCAACGATGCCCGTGCCGCCCACCAGCGTTTTATCGATACCGGCGGCGTGACCATCGACGACATCCCAACGCAATACGGCTGGTCGCTGATCATCGACGGCCTGTTCGGAATTGGCCTGACCCGTGCCCCGGAAGGCATATATGCAAAATGGATCACCGCCACCAATACCCAGGCGGCTCGCGACCGCTGCCCCGTGCTCGCCCTGGACTGCCCCTCCGGGCTCAATGCGGATACCGGCAACTGCCCCGGCGTGACGATTCGTGCCAGCCACACGCTGACTTTCATCGCCGCCAAACCCGGTCTGCTAACCAACGATGGCCCTGACCATTGCGGCGATCTTCGCGTAGCCAAGCTCGATCTGCTCCCGGAAAATGAGCTCGCGCCGGATGGCCGCCAGCTCAGCCTGGCGGATTTTTCCGAACACCTCAAACCCCGGCGCCAGAATAGCCACAAGGGCAGTTACGGCGGCATCGGCATTCTCGGCGGAGCCCATTCAATGGTCGGGGCGGCATTTCTGGCCGGGCGCGCTGCCGTCAAGCTGGGCGCCGGCAAGGTATACGTCGGACTGATGGAGCACCAGCCCCCGGGCTTCGATCCCGTTCAGCCGGAACTGATGTTCCGCCGACCGCAGGCCCTGCTCCAGGCCGAACTCAGCGCCCTGGCCTGCGGCCCGGGGATGGGCATGTCGCTCGATGCCGGCGAGTTGCTGGAAACGGCGCTCGGCCTCGACCTGCCACTGGTCCTCGACGCCGACGCCCTCAATCTGGTCGCCAGCGAGGAGAGCCTGCAAACCGCTCTGGCCAGCCGGCGCACGCCGGCGATCCTGACGCCGCACCCAACCGAGGCAGCCCGCCTGCTCGAGTGCACGACCGCAGAAGTACAGGCCGACCGCATCGCCGCCGCTTACGAAATCGTCAGCCGTTACCACTGCCATGTGGCGCTGAAAGGCTGCGGAACGGTGGTTGCAACGATTGGCGGCGATTGGTGGATCAATCGTACCGGTAACCCGGGAATGGCGACGGCCGGTTCCGGCGATGTCCTGACCGGCATCGTCAGCGCCCTGCTCGGCCAGGGCTGGCCGGCCGAAAAGGCGATATTGTGCGGCGTGCATCTGCACGGGGCAGCGGCCGACCGACTGGTCGCCAACGGCCTCGGGCCGATCGGCCTGACCGCCAGCGAACTGATCGATGCCGCCCGCCAACAGTTGAACGAATGGGTTCGTTCAACTGCCAGCGTAGCACCCCGCTGACCGGAAATACCGCAAACAACCGACGGACACCGCTGCGTTCCAAACGTTACAATTCGCCCTCTCCGCTCGCCACCGAAATATCCCATGCCTATCGAATTTGACCTCCCGCTTGCTCCCGAAATCGCCCGCAATGTCGATGCCGCGTTGACCGAAGATCTTGGGGCCGGCGACCTCACGGCCAGCCTGGTTCCCGGCGAGCGTCAGGTAAAGGCCACCGTCATTTCCCGCGAAGCCGGTGTTCTGTGTGGCACGGCCTGGTTCGACGAATGCATCAGACGGCTCGACCCGCAGGCTACGGTTAGCTGGCAGGCCGCCGATGGCGACCGGATCACTCCCAACCAGTTGCTATGCACCATCGACGCCAACGGTCGCGCGTTGCTTTCGGCCGAACGCAGCGCCCTGAATTTCCTGCAACTGCTGTCCGCGGTTGCCAGCAAAGCCCGCATCTACGCCGACGAGATCGCCGGCACCGGAGCGCAAGTGGTCGATACCCGCAAGACCCTGCCCGGCCTGCGCCTGGCCCAGAAGTTTGCCGTGCGCTGCGGCGGCGGTGGCAATCATCGCCTGGCGCTGTGGGATGCCATTCTTATCAAGGAAAATCATATCCACGCGGCCGGCGGTATCGCCCCGGCCATGGCGGCGGCGAAAGCCGTTGCGGCCGCGGCCGGAGCACGCTGCAAGTTCATCCAGATCGAAGTCGAATCGCTGGATGAGTTGCAATCCGCTCTGGCCGCTGGCGCAACGATGATCCTGCTCGACAACTTCACGCTGGAAATGATGCGCCAGGCGGCGGCGATCAATGCCGGCCGCGCCGTACTCGAAGCTTCGGGCAACGTCAGCCTGGAAACCATTCGCGCCATTGCCGAGACCGGTGTAGACCGCATATCGGTCGGCGCGCTGACCAAGGACGTCAAGGCCCTCGACCTATCAATGCGCTTCGTCGGCTAGGATTTAGCGCAGGTTGTCGTCATAATTACAGCTGACAAGTCGAACAACGATTGTATCCAGGGGGTTCCGAATGCTGTTTGCGCTGTTTTACGTAGTCGCCATTGCCATTCTGGTGCTGCATTTCACGGGCTTCCTCGCCCGCCACAATCTTGAATGGATGGTGCTGGTGCTGGCGGTTGCAGTTTTCCCCGCCGTCATCTACCTGTAAGCGACCGGGCGGGGAAATCCCCGCCCTTCTTTCTTTTTAGACGCGCTCAGCCAGATAGCGTTTAACGGCCTCGACATCCGGGGCCATGACTTCCACCCGTTGCGGCAACTGCTCGATGCCGGCCAGATCAGCCGGGCGCACGGGCTCCTGGCCCAGGGCCTCACGGATGGTTTCTTCGAACTTGGCCGGCTGGGCGGTTTCCAGGACGATCATCGGAATGCCCGGCTGACGCTGCTCCAGGGCCACCTTGAGGCCATCCGCCGTATGGGTGTCGAGCATCACGTTGTAGCGCCCCTGGGCGAAACGGATGGTCTTGATGCGGTCGCTATGCGTACTCTTGCCCGAGACGAAGCCGAAGCCCGGCATCTTTGACCAGCAGGCCGTCGCACTCAGATCGAATGCCTGGCCCTTGTCGACCTTGCCCCACAGGTCGCGCACGACGACGGGGTCGCGGCCGACCAGATCGAAAATGAAGCGCTCGAAATTGGAGGCCTTGGAAATATCCATCGACGGGCTAGAGGTGATGCTCGTTTCCGCCGCGCTGCGCGGACGATAGACGCCGGTCCGGAAAAATTCGTCGAGCACGTCGTTTTCGTTGGTCGCCAGCACCAGGCGGGCGATCGGCAGGCCCATCTGACGGGCTATATGACCGGCACAGATATTGCCGAAATTGCCCGACGGCACGGCGAAGGCGACCTGTTCGTCGTTGTTCTTGGTGGCCAGGAAATAGCCCTGGAAGTAATAGACGATCTGCGCCGCGACCCGCGCCCAGTTGATCGAATTGACGGCGCCGATCTTGTACTTGGCCTTGAATTCGGCGTCGTTGGACACTGCCTTGACGATATCCTGGGCATCGTCGAACAGGCCGGTGACGGCGATGTTGAAGATATTCGGGTCTTGCAGCGAGTACATCTGGGCGCGCTGGAAGGCGCTCATCTTGCCGTCCGGCGAGAGCATGAAGACCTTGACGTTATGCTTGCCGCGCATGGCGTATTCGGCGGCCGAACCGGTGTCGCCCGAGGTGGCGCCGAGGATGTTGATCGACTCGCCGCGCTGGTCGAGCACGTATTCGAACAGATTGCCGAGCAATTGCATGGCCATGTCCTTGAAGGCCAGCGTCGGGCCGTTGGACAGTTCCTGGGTGTAGAGGCCGTCTTCGAGCTTGGTCAGCGGTGTGATCTGCGCCGCGTCGCCGCCATTGCGGGTATGGCAATAAACCTGGGCGGTATAAGTCTTGGCAACCAGCGCCTTTAGGTCGGCGGCCGGGATGTCAGTGATGAACTTGGAAAGGATGGCGTAGGCCAGATCGGCGTACGACAACTGGCGCCAAGCGTCGAGTTCGGCCCGGCTGATCTGCGGATAGCTTTCCGGCAGATAGAGACCACCATCCGGCGCCAAACCGCCGAGGAGGATGTCGCAGAAAGCCTGGGGCGCGGCGTTACCGCGAGTCGAGATATAGCGCATGGCGTAGCCCTGAAAAGCGAAAGAGCGCGATTTTACCGCGTCGACTGCGAGACGCGCACGGCTTGCAGCAGTCCGGTAAAAAAGAGCAGCATGCCGATGGCCAGCAGAACCCCGGCCAAGCTTTCGTTATCAGTGACCAGGGCCAGGGCGGCCATGAAAAACAATCCCGCCCGCCAGCGTCCGGTCGCTGCCAACTTTTGCCGCATCAGCGCCCGCGCCGGGATTTGCGGCCCTGGCCAGCGCCAGACGGGCAACAATTGGCTGAGCGCTCCGGTCACCAGTGGCAACAGGAAGCCGGCGCCCCAGGCGAGCAACGTCGGCTGTCCCGGTGCCAGGCCAGCACCGTGGGCCACCCCTGCGGCGAGCGTGAGCAACAGACCGGCCACCGCTACCAGCAGCGAGGCGCTGACGCCATCAGCTAGCAAGGTTCTGAAGCCGAACCGCCTAGCCCACTGCCCCACCAGGCCCAGCGCCGCCACCAGAACCAGCGCCGCGCCAGGTACCGCAAACGGCCAGATCACGGCCGTACCGGTCGCAATGACCAGCGCCCCGCCAGCCACCAGCCAGAGCCGACGATGCAGCCAGCCAACGGCCTCGGGATCGGGTTTACCGAGGGCCGTCGGCAACAGCACCGGCATTGTGCCGAGGGCGGCCAGACCAACCAGACCGATGGTATTCAGATGAAGATGAAAAAGCCGCAACAATTGCCAGTATTGCGGCCAGAAACCCATGAACAGGATAGCCAGCAGGGCCAGCATCAGACAGCCGAGTGCCGCGCCATACCAGCGCCAGCAGGGATGCGGCGACCCCAGGGTTGCCCGCACCCGGCCGGCAATCCAGTTGAGCAATAACGCCGCCAGAACCAGATCCATCGTCGCCGCTAGGTGCAGAACCCAGCGCGGGAGCAGCCCTTGCATGGCGAGAACGGCGCAAAGGCCTGCCAACTGGGCGGCAGGGGGCAATCTGGCGATCCAGCGACCGGGATCGCCCGTGCGGGTGAGCACCGGGACGAAATGACTCATCGCCGCAAAGATCAACGGCACGATGCCGACGGCAAAGGCCAGATGAGCCACGGCTGGCCGCGAACCAAACCCGCTCAGCGTCAGAACGACACTGGCCAGCAAGGAGAGAAGGGTCAGGCTCGCGGTGTAGAGCAATCAGCTGACGACGGTAAAGTCGATCACAATGGCTCCCGGCTCGCGCTGCTTGTATTCGATATTCAAGTGCGCTCCATAACGCTGCTGCAATTGTCCGAGCAGCGGCAGAGGATCGTGATCATTGCAGAAGCGCATGGTCTCGCCGGGCTGCAGGGCGTCAAGCGCGCCAAAGATGGCAGCATGACGGAAACGCTTGGCGATACCGCGCGCATCGAACGGATAAAGGGCTTCGGGGGTCGTATGGTTACAGGCATGGATGGCTTGCATATTAGCTCCTTGAATGGCTTGCCGGAATGGCAATTGCAGTCAATTGTGCCGGGCAGCCGAACCTATTTCCTTGATCCGGGTCGGAATAGTCATATGCGTTGTGTGGGAATTCACAAGATGGTCCTGTCGGTTTTTCACAGAAGCGCTATAACCCAAGAGAGGAGTTGCTTCTTTCGATAAATGTTGGCTTCCAGCTTCCGTGAAGGAGAGGGCGATGCTGCGCAAATTACTGAATGGTATTGGCTATCGCGGCATCGACGATGCTGTCGATTTCCTGATGTGCGGCCTCGGTACCCTGCCGCCACTATTGATGCTGAGTGGCTTCATGGTCGCCGGCGCGGTGTCGCTGATCACGATGCTGATCCTAGTTGCTGCAGTGGGAATGCATGCACCGCCGCCAGTTCCACCGGCGGATGCCACACTGGATAAACCAGACAAGGAAAGGCGTCCCTGAGCCGGTTCCACCAAGTCTGGCTGCATGAGATAGGAGCCGCACTGAAACGCCTCGGCCAGCTTTGCCGCCAGTTCTGCTGACTTCGCTTCGCCCCAAACAAAAACGGGAGCCGCTGGCTCCCGTTTGTTTTGCCGAAAAAGCTTATTGCAACTCTTCCAGGCGAATGCGCTTGACCTTGCCTTTTTGCGCGGCCAGTCCTTCGATCTTGGCGATCGCCGCATCTGCCGCACTTTCCTTGCAGACGTGGGTCAGGATGATGATGTCGGTTTCGCCCTCGCCTTCTTCCGGCTCGCGCTGCAGCATGGCATCGATCGAGATCGCCTGGTCAGCCAGAATACGGGTGACGTCGGCCAGCACGCCCGGCTTATCCGCGACCCGCAGGCGCAGGTAGTAACCGGTTTCGATTTCGCTCATCGGCAGAATCGGCAGGCTGGACATCGAATCGGGCTGGAAGGCCAGATGCGGCACGCGATGCTCGGGATCGGCGGTCGCCAGGCGGGTCACGTCGATGATGTCGGCGATCACTGCAGACGCCGTCGGTTCGGCACCGGCACCCTTGCCGTAGTAGAGCGTCGTGCCCACGGCATCGCCCTTGACGACGACAGCATTCATCGCGCCTTCGACATTGGCCAGCAGACGCTTGGCCGGAATCAGGGTCGGATGGACGCGGAGTTCGATGCCCGCGCTGCGCCGCTTGGCGATGCCGAGCAACTTGATGCGATAGCCGAGCTGTTCGGCGTACTTGATATCGGAAGCTTCCAGCTTGGTGACGCCTTCGATGTAGGCCTTGTCGAACTGGACCGGAATGCCGAAAGCGATCGAAGCGATCAGCGTCGCCTTGTGCGCGGCATCAACTCCCTCGATGTCGAAGGTCGGATCGGCCTCGGCATAGCCCAGACGCTGCGCTTCCTTCAGCACGGTGTCGAAGGACAGGCCCTTGTCGCGCATTTCGGAGAGGATGAAGTTGGTCGTGCCGTTGATGATGCCGGCCGCCCATTCGATGCGATTGGCGGAGAGGCCCTCGCGCAGCGCCTTGATGATGGGAATGCCGCCGGCCACCGCAGCTTCGAAGGCGACCATGACGCCCTTCTGCTGGGCGGCGGTAAAAATCTCGGTGCCATGCACGGCGAGCAGCGCCTTGTTTGCTGTCACCACGTGCTTGCCATTGGCAATCGACTGCAGCACGACTTCCTTGGCAACGCCGTAACCGCCGATCAGTTCGACGATGATGTCGATTTCCGGGTCGTTGACCAGTGAAAAAGCGTCGTCGGTGACGCGTGCTTCGCCGCCCGTAACCTGCTTGGCCAGCTCGACATTTTTGTCGGCCACGGCCGTGATGCGGATCGGACGGCCGGCACGGCGGGTAATTTCTTCCGCATTGCGCTTGAGAACAGTCCAGGTGCCGCCACCGACGGTGCCGATGCCGATCAGGCCAACATTGATAGGTTTCATTTTGGGATCTAGGAGTTAGTTATTGGAATCGAGCGAGCGTTTTGCCAGCAGCTCGTTGGTGCCGTGACGCTTGCGGTAATTTTCGAGGAAGCGGGCGATACGACCGATGGCTTCCTTGAGGTCGTCCTCATGAGGCAGGAAAACCAGACGGAAGTGGTCGGGATGCGGCCAGTTGAAGCCGGTGCCCTGGACCAGCAGCACCTTCTCCTCCTGCAGCAATTCGGAAATGAAGGCTTGGTCGTTCTTGATCGGATAGATCTTGGGATCGAGCTTCGGGAACATGTAAAGCGTCGCCTTCGGCTTGATGCAGCTGACGCCCGGAATAGCCGAAATCAGGTCGTAGGCGATATCGCGCTGGCGGCGCATCCGGCCACCGTCGGCGACCAGGTCGTCGATGCTCTGATAACCACCCAGGGCCGTCTGAATCCCGTGCTGACCCGGCGCGTTGGCGCACAGGCGCATCGAAGCCAGCATGTCGAGGCCTTCGATGTAATCCTTGGCATGACGCTTGTCGCCGGAAACCACCATCCAGCCGGCGCGATAGCCACAGGAGCGATAGTTCTTGGAGAGGCCGTTGAAGGTGATGGTCAGCACGTCGTCGGACAAGGCCGCGATCGAGGTGTGCTTCGCATCGTCGTACAGCACCTTGTCGTACACCTCGTCGGCATAGATGATCAGGTGATGCTGGCGGGCGATCTCGATGATCTCCTTCAGCAACTCGTCGGGATAAAGGGCACCGGTCGGGTTGTTCGGGTTGATGATGACGATGGCCCGGGTCTTTGGCGTGATCTTGCTGCGAATATCGTCCAGATCCGGATACCAGCCATTTTCCTCGTCGCACAGGTAGTGCCGGGGCGTCCCGCCGGAAAGGCTAATCCCCGCCGTCCATAACGGGTAATCCGGTGCAGGCACAAGCACTTCGTCGCCGGCATCGAGCAACGCGTTCATCGCCATCACGATCAGTTCGGACACCCCATTGCCGACGTAGATATCCTCCAGCGTCACGCCCTTGATCCCCTTTTCCTGGGTGTAGTGCATGATCGCCTTGCGCGCCGCGAAAATCCCCTTCGAATCTGTGTAGCCGGCCGCGTTGGGCAGGTTGCGGATGATGTCCTGCTGGATCTCCTCGGGCGAGTCGAAGCCGAACGCGGCCAGATTGCCGATGTTCAGCTTGATGATCTTGTGGCCCTCTTCCTCCATCTGCTTGGCCTTCTGCAGCACAGGGCCGCGGATGTCGTAGCAGACGTTGGCGAGTTTGGCTGATTTCTTGACTTGTTTCATGAACAGTGTCCGTCGGGCCCGCATCCTGCCGCCATCAGCCGGACTACGATGCCCCAAAAGGTATAATCCTACTTTATCGCATGGTGCACCGCAATTTTGGCGGGCTTTTCGGGACTTCAGCTCAGTGAAACTTCATCTCTCCAATACTGCCGGACTCAATATGTTCACTGCCTACGGCGATGACTACGTAGCGGTCAATAATGAAAAATACGAGAAGAACCTGATCCTTCTGCCCGAGTCGATCATTCCCGAATGGTCGACTGCAACGGTGTCCACCCTCACCGCAACGGATATGCAGAAACTGCTCGAACTGGGTACCGAAATAGTCCTGCTCGGCACCGGCAGCCGCCTGCGTTTCCCGGCCGGCACCCTGCTCCGGCCCTTCGCCCCGGCCGGCATCGGCCTCGAGGTCATGGACCTGCGCGCCGCCTGCCGCACCTACAACATCCTCGCCGCCGAGGGCCGCAAGGTGGCGGCCGCCCTGCTCTTCGACTGATCAGCTGCGCCCGTAGGTGTCCTCGAAGCGGACGATATCGTCCTCGCCGAGGTAACTACCGGACTGCACTTCGATCATTTCGAGCGGCACAATGCCTGGGTTTTCCAGGCGATGCTTGACGCCGAGCGGAATATAGGTGGATTGGTTTTCCGTGACCAGAAACACCTCGTCCCCCTTGGTCACCCGCGCCGTACCACTGACCACGATCCAGTGCTCGGCCCGGTGATGGTGCATCTGCAAGGACAATGAGGCACCCGGCTTGACCCCGATGCGCTTGACCTGGAAACGCTCACCGGAATCGACGCCGTCGTACCAGCCCCATGGCCGATAGACCTTGCGATGCCACTGCGCCAGCGAACGTTTGTCAGCTTTCAGGCGATCGACAATCTTTTTCACATCCTGAGTGGCGTCGTGGTGCGCGACCAGCACTGCATCGTCGGTTTCGACCACCACCAGATTGCTCACCCCAACACAGGCCACCAGGCGGCCCTCGGAAATCGCCAGCGTATTGTGGCAACCTTCGAGCAGCACGTCGCCACGCGACGCATTGCCCGCCTCGCTCTTCGGTAACACTTTCCACAGAGCATCCCAGGCGCCTACATCCGACCAACCGGCCGACAATGGAATGACGGCGCTTTCCGGCAAACCGGCCTGCCCCGTAGTCAAGCGCTCCATCACGGCATAATCGATCGAGTCGGATGGACATTTTTCAAACATCACACGGTCGACACGGACAAACTCTCCGTCTTCGCCCCCCCCTCGCAACGCCGCCCTGCACGCATCCAGAATATCCGGCCGACACAACTGAAGCGCATTCAACCAGGTTGAAGCGCGCATCACAAACAGACCGCTGTTCCACAGAAAATCGCCTGAATCCAGGTAGGCTTGTGCCACTTCACGGTTTGGCTTCTCGACAAAACGGGCCAACTTGAATGCACCGCTACCATCGGCCAGTGGAACGCCCTGCTTGATGTAGCCGTAACCCGTCTCAGGGCAATCCGGCGTAATGCCAAAGGTCACCGCCAGCCCCGTTTCGGCCAGTGCAACCGCCTTGACGACCGTATCCCGGAACACAGCCCCGTCAAGAATCACATGATCCGCCGGCATCACCACCAATACGCAGTCGTCGTCTTGCTGCTGCGCCCAGAGTGCGGCTAGCGTCAGCGCAGGCGCCGTGTTGCGGCCAAAGGGTTCAAGCAAGGTCTTGCCTTGCTTGCCGAGTAAGCGCATCTGTTCAGCCACGACAAAGCGATGGTCTTCATTGCAAACGAGAAGCGGCTCCCCGAGCCCGGCAATACCATCCAGGCGAGCGACTGTTGCCTGCAACATCGACTGTTCACCGACCAGCGGCAAGAGCTGTTTGGGATATTTTTCGCGGGAAAGCGGCCACAAACGGGTTCCCGAACCACCGGATAGGACAACTGGCAGAATCTTGGTCATAGGCAATATCAAACTATTAAAAAGCGCCACAGTAAGGTTAGTCGAGCTTCTTAAGATAATCCTTAGTAAATATCTTGTCAGGTAATTCACGCAATTTCATCTCGCTGTACTCCAGTACAGATGTTTCACCACTGCGTAGGGCATCTTCCATCACGAGACGGGTTGGCCTTAGCTTGCCGGCCAAGGTGCGGAAGTTCTCATAGCTGCACTTTTTCAATAGACGATTGGAAAGAGAATAAAACTCTGCCTTCAAGGGCCAGAAATTTTTCTTATTTACCCAGTAGACAACTTTTTGATAGGTGACCGAGCGATCGACAGCAGCCAATTCCAGAACAATGTAATTTTCGCCGTTGATGGTTTCGCTTCGTAAGACCTTGGGGTTGTAGTCGCCTGAAAAATTGGCTCGCGCCAGATCCCCGTTAGCGACCTGACCGGTCAGCCTCTGAGCCAATGAAATGCGTACAGGTTGGGAAACCTCCGGCATGAAGACCCAGAGATCACGACCTTTCATCAGAATGATCTGGCCACGCTCGGCGGCGGGCTCGGTTACCATTACTACTGTATTTTCGTTACCCTTTGAAAGGATTCGGTATTTTCTAGTCTCGGCTGATTTATCCGCCTGCAGGGTATTGATTACAATATCGACCTGAAACCCGTCGCCAGGGAAGCGAACCTGATCCGCCTTTTCCACTATACTTCGAGCATAAGCTTCATCGGTCGCTTCCGGGCCGGGCTGCTGAGCAAAAGCCGTTACTGACTGGAGCGATAGAACAATGCCGGATGTAAGAACACAGGCCCACAAATTCAGCTGCTTGACAGTATTGCGTAGCATAGGCGACTCCTCGCTTGGATTCTTCGACGCAAGTTCCTTCGTTTCCGGCACGCCATGAGCAGCGTCGTCCGTATCGAGCGCGTCTTCAAGGAATATCTGCTTGGCGAGCAGATCGTTCAGGCCCTCAATGATATAACACTGGCCATCGAGCCAGGCGTATTCCTCGCCATAGCCGGCCCCTCCGGTAGCGGCAAGACGACCATGCTGAACCTGATTGGCTGCATTGACCGGCCGACCAGCGGCAACATCTACATCAACGAAGAGAATGTCTCGCAAAAATCAGCCAACGAATTAGCCGACCTGCGAGCACACTCGATCGGTTTCATTTTTCAGAGCTTCAACCTGCTCCCCGTACTGTCGGCCGCCGAAAATGTCGAGTACCCGCTATTGCGCCGGAACGATGTTTCACCAGCCGATCGCAAGCGCCGCGTCGACTATTTCCTCGACATCGTCGGCCTCAGCAAATACGCCAACAACCGCCCCAATCAGTTGAGCGGCGGCCAGCGCCAGCGTGTCGCCATCGCCCGTGCTCTGGCCGTCAAGCCAGCGATCGTCCTCGCCGACGAACCGACAGCCAATCTCGACAAGGCCACTGGCATCGAGATATTGAAGCTGATGAAGAAGATCAACGAACACTTAGGCACCACTTTCATTTTCTCGACCCATGACCAGAAAGTCATCGACCATGCCAATCGACTGGTCAAGGTTGAAGACGGAACTATCAAGGCGTTCGGCATTCGCGGCCCCGACAACGGCTGGAATATCGCCCGCGTCCACAATCTCTCGGATATCGCCGCCGAAAGCATTACCGAATAAACCATTACCGGATTACTGCCGTGCCCTCACTTGACCGTATGCTTCCCCGACTGCCACTGATTGCAGCCCTCTTTTTCAGTCTTGGCGCCCAGGCCGCCGACGATCGCGACTCACTTTTTGGTGACGATCTGCCCATGGCCGCTGACAAACCCAAGGCGGCTTCGGGTTCCGGCATCAAGGGCTTTGTCCAATTTGAACTGGCGCGCACCACCGCGAGCCCCGACCACTGGTCCAAGATGCGTACCCGCGCCGACTTGAGCAGCCAAGGCAAACTGGGCGATGGCATCAAGTGGAAACTCGGGGCGCGCTTCGATTACGACGCAGTTTATGGCATCAATGACTTTTACCCCCCGGAGGTCGAGAGAAACCAGCGCTTCGATGCTGCGCTTCGCGAAAACTATCTGGACTACAGTGCTGGCAACTGGGACTTCCGTCTGGGAAAACAAAATGTCGTCTGGGGTGAAATGGTTGGCTTGTTTTTTGCCGATGTCGTATCCGCCCGCGATTTGCGTGAATTCATCCTGCCCGAGTTTGATCAGATGCGCATTCCGCAATGGGCCGCGCGCGCCGAGTACTTCGCCGACGATTTTCACGCCGAAGTTCTCTGGATTCCGGTTGCCAGCTACGACAACATCGGCAAACCGGGTGCCGAGTTCTATCCCACCCAACCCGTGCCGCCCGGTTTTGCTGCGCAGTACCGTCAGGAGCAACGGCCCGAGCGCAACGCGGAAAACATGAACTATGGTCTTCGCCTGTCCACGCTCAAGAGTGGCTGGGACATTTCAGCCTTCTACTATCGCAGCACCGACATCAACCCAACCTTCTATCGCGACATCGTTATCACCCCCACGCCAACCTTTGTCTTCCAGGCCCGGCACGACCGGATCCACCAGTTCGGCAGCACACTAGCCAAAGACTTGGGCGATATTGTCCTGAAGGCGGAGGCCGTCTATACGCGGGGACGCAACTTTACGGTATTGAACGCCATGGATACCGATGGCGTTGCCCAGCAAAACACCCTGGACTGGGCTGCCGGCCTCGATTTCACGCTGCCGGCCGAAACACGCCTGAATGTTCAGGTATTCCAGCGCCAATTTTTCAGCTACAACCAGGACATTATTTCCGATCGGCGTGAAAACGGTTACAGCGTACTGCTCAATAACAAGTTCTTTACCAACTGGGAAGCACAAGCACTTTTCATCTCCAGCGCTAACCGCCCGGACTGGCTGTTCCGGCCCCGCCTGACCTGGAACTTTGAGCGCAACTGGCGCGTGCTGATAGGTGCCGATCTGTTCAAAGGACCGCCGCTTGGCATGTTTGGACGTTATGACCAGAAAGACCGTGTGTATTCAGAAGTTAGATATAGTTTCTAAATAGACGAAGGCTTAATTCGAAAATATTAAGTCTGAAATTAGGTACCAATTGCTAACAATTACATCAGATTTCCAGATCGCGCTACGTAACCTGACACGTAACACAAAGCGAACGATTGTTTCCACGCTTACTGTAAGCGGGGGAATTCTGGCATTTTGTCTGGCAAGTGGCTTCATTGCCTGGATATTTGATGACATGCGTGATTCCACAGTCAGATCTCAACTTGGCCATATTCAAATTGTCACGCCAGGATATTACGAAAAAGGAATTGCAGACCCTTATAGCTTCCTCCTACCAGGGACCTCTGGCGACTTCGAGGCTGTGTCAAACTTACCAGGTGTAGTCAGCGTTGCTCCACGACTCGCCTTTAGCGGCTTAGCAAGCTTTGGGGACAACACGGTAGCGTTCATTGGGGAAGGCGTATCCCCTGCCAAGGAAAAACCGATCAGTGCCAGAATCAATATCGATGCTGGTCAAGACATGAAAAGTGACAGTGAAGCATCTGTCCTCTTGGGCGAAGGATTGGCCAATAGTCTGGGTGTGAAAATTGGCGACTCAATTGTGTTGCTGGTCACCACCGCAAAAGGAGGGCCCAATGCAACCGAAGTTCGAGTGGTTGGCATATTCAATACAACCTCGAAGCAATTTGACGATCAATTCCTACGCCTACCAATTCAACGCGCTCGAAGTCTTATGAAGGTCGACGGCGGGACCGCTTGGGTCCTTCTTTTAGAAAGCCATAAGCTGACAACACCAATCGTCGCTACGCTTAAGGACAAACTACCGTCCGAACAATATGAAATCATCCCGTGGACCGCGCTGGCGGACTTCTATAATAAAACTGTCGTTCTTTTTACGAGCCAGATACAAGTAGTCAAAATCATTATTGGATTGATCATCGTTCTCTCAATTTCTAACACCCAAATGATGAGCGTCCTTGAACGAACCACAGAAATCGGCACCAATCTGGCATTAGGTCAGCGCCGCCTCGCGATAATGCGATTATTCCTGATCGAGGGCTTTCTCATCGGTTTAATGGGAGGCATTGCCGGCACCCTCTTTGCTTGGGTCGCCGCCACATCTATTTCAGCAATAGGGTTGCCCATGCCTGCAGCACCAGGCATGTCACACGGGTTCATCGGAAGAATTCTTTTTACGCCTCAAATTGTATTTGACGCGCTTGTATTGGCAGT
Source organism: Dechloromonas sp. A34 (assembly GCF_026261605.1). Classification (NCBI taxonomy): domain Bacteria; kingdom Pseudomonadati; phylum Pseudomonadota; class Betaproteobacteria; order Rhodocyclales; family Azonexaceae; genus Dechloromonas; species Dechloromonas sp. A34. The sequence continues at coordinate 2,495,868 of NZ_CP102486.1, read as the reverse complement.
CACAACGACTCTGCTGGCCAGCATACTTCCCGCATGGAAAGCGAGCCGATTGAATATCGTAGATGCTTTGCGCTACAACCAATGAATTCCGTCATTACAACCAAGTTATTTTTCACGCTACGCAATATCTTCCGGCAGCGAGCCAGAACCTTAGCCACGCTCACGTCGATTGCACTTGGCGTTGCCGGTCTAATTATTGTTGGCGGGTTTGTTAAAGATATATTTGTTCAACTGGGTGAAGCTATCATCCACGGTCAGACTGGCCATATTCAGATTACACGTCAAGGCTTTCAAGAAGGTCGAACTCGCGCCCCGGAAAAATACCTTATTAAGGATGCCGATGCACTTAGGAAACAATTGGCCAGCCAAACTGGAACAACTAGCGTACTTGGCAGGCTAAATTTCACCGGAACTCTGAATAATGGCAAACGCGACCTCGGCATTTTTGGCGAAGGCATAGAACCCGACGCAGAAGCCAAACTAAGCGGCATTTACGTTCGTTACATTGAAGGGCGTGCCCTCGCAAATTCAGACAAGTCAGGTATCGTTATTGGTCAAGGTGTGGCGCGCACATTGAACCTCAGCGTTGGAGACCATGTAACCATGGTTATCAGCCTATCTGAAGGCGCAATAAATACAATGGATTTTGAGATTGTTGGTGTATTCCAAACATTCTCCAAGGATTTTGATGCACGCGCAGTGCGGATTCCATTGAGTAGCGCGCAAGAACTCATGGATACCACCTCAATCCATCTGCTGATTATGGTGCTGAACAACACTGATCTCAGCACTCAAGTGGCAGCATCGGTTCGTTCACTGCTTCAACAGAATGAGATGGAAGTAACCATTTGGCGTGACTTGTCAGATTTCTATGTAAAAACTATTCAACTTTACGATCGGCAATTCGGCGTACTTCGTTTAATTATTTTATTCATGGTTTTACTCTCGGTGGCCAATAGTGTCAACATGACGCTATTCGAGCGTACGCGTGAATTCGGAACCTTGCTTGCATTGGGTAGTCGGCCATCCACGGTCTTTCAGCAGATCATTCTAGAAAATATTTTTGTTGGTGCTTGCGGGGCTCTTCTCGGCCTCATTATTGGTATTAGTGGGGCTTTAATTATTTCGGCTATTGGCATACCAATGCCACCACCACCCAATGCTAATATGGGATATACCGCCTATATAAGGCTTGATGGGCTTGAAATTGTCATTGCAGGAATAATTGGCTGGTCTGCCACCGTGCTCGCTTCAATTCTTCCAGCACGAAGAGTCTCGAACATAGAAATAACAGAAGCACTACGGCATGGAACTTAATCAGCAGAACCAGGTTTCTGGGTAACTACGATCATGTACAAATCTGTTACTTAAGCGTAAAAAAGGAACACAAGCCATGTCAAAAGCATCTGAATTCTCTTATGATATTGCATTTTCCCGCAATATCGGATGGGTAACGGAAGATGAACAGGCGCGCCTCCGAGCCACACGCGTTGCTGTTGGAGGTCTAGGAGGGGTTGGGGGGAATCACACGCTTACACTTGCGCGCCTGGGAGTTGGATCGTTCACCATCACCGATCTAGACACATTTGACTGGCCAAATCTGAATCGCCAGGCTGGCGCCATGGTCTCAACAATGGGCCTACCAAAACTCGATGTAATGGCAGAGCAGGTTCGCGGCATCAATCCATCGGTTGATTTACGATTGTTACCAAACGGACTCAGCCTAGAAAATATCGATTACTTTCTTGAAGGCGCTAATCTCTACGTCGATAGCCTTGATATCTTTTCACTCGATATACGTCGCAAGGTTTTTGCGCGCTGCTACGAACTGGGCATTCCGGCCATCACCGCCGCCCCGATGGGCATGGGCACCGCCTTACTGGTGTTTATGCCGGGAAAAATGAGTTTTGAAGAGTATTTTGCTCTGGATGGTTACAGTTTTGAGGATCAAATCCTCAAATTCATCGTCGGTGTATCGCCGTCAATGCTACAACGACACTATTTACTAACACGCGATTCAGTCAATCTCTTCAAACGTAAGGTACCGTCAGTTGCGATGGGGATCGAACTCGCTGCCGGTGTCGCTTGCTCCGCTGCGCTAAAAGTACTTCTTGGCCGAGGAGATGTCCGTTATGCCCCGAAAGGGTTGCACTTCGATGCCTACCAGAATCGACTGGTTAAGACCTGGCGTCCTTTTGGCAATCGCAACCCTCTACAACAACTAATGTTTTGGTACATTCGACGGATACTAATGAAAAACAACTGAGGCCGCCGGCCTCTTTAGCCACCTGCTCACCTTGCCCCTGTGAGCTGCCCCCCGCAATCATTGCCACTGGCAATTTAGTAAAGTCCGTTTTCGAGAAGGAGAATGGACTTGAAGAAGCGGTTTTCAGAAGAGCAGATCATCGGTTTTTTGCAGCAGGCGGAAGCTGGTGTTCCGATCAAGGAACTGTGCCGGCAACACGGCTTCAGTGATGCGTCGTTCTACAACTGGCGGGCGAAATTTGGCGGGATGTCCGTTTCGGACGCGAAGCGCTTGAAGGAGCTGGAAGCAGAGAATGCGAAGCTCAAGCGTCTGCTGACCGAATCGATTCTCGACGCCGAAGCGCTGAAAGCAGCATTGGGCCGAAAACGGTAAGCCCCCAGCTAAAGCGTGAGGCAGTCATGGTGATGCGGGAAGCGACAGCGATTTCCGAACGCCGTGCCTGCCAGCTGGTGGGTTTATCACGCACGGTCCTGCATTACGAGTCGAAGGCACAGCCGGAGAACGAGCAATTGAAAGCCCGGCTGGTCGAACTGGCTGGCGAACGCCGTCGGTTTGGCTATCGCCGCTTGCATGCGCTGCTTCGGCGAGAAGGTGTTCAGGCCAATCACAAACGGGTGTATCGGCTCTACAGCGATGCCGGCCTCTCCGTTCGTCGGCGCAAGCGTCGTAAGCCCCCGGCGAACTCAGGTCAGTCGGTGATTTGAGGTTGCCAGCGGTGCGGCAGCAGGTCGCCGACGCGGCTTGCCGGTTGGGTCGGCAGGCGGGTCAGGACATCCTTCAGGTAAGCCAAAGGCTCGTGACCATTGAGCTTGGCGGATTGGATCAGGCTCATGATCGCGGCGGCGCGTTTGCCGGCGCGCAAGCTGCCGGCAAATAACCAGTTCTTGCGGCCGAGCGCGATCGGCCGGATCTGATTCTCGATCCAGTTGTTGTCGATCGGCACCTGGCCATCCGTTAGGTAATGCGTCAGCGCCACCCAGCGTTTCAGGCTGTAGTCGATCGCCCTGGCGGTCCCCGAGCCATTGGGTACCACCTGTCGTTGCCGGGTCAACCAGGCATGCAATTCATCGGCAATCGGTCGGGCTTTCGCCTCCCGAATTCGTCGTCGCTCATCGATGTCGAATCCGGCAGCTTCCTGCTCGACCCCATAGAGTTTGCCGAAACAATCCAGTGCCTCGCCGGCGATCTGAATCGCCCCGGGTTTGGTGGAGGCTCTAACTCTTGAGAAGATAGAGCCATGAAGAAGTCAGTTAAGTTCTCCCCCGAATTTCGTGAGCGCGCCGTGCGCATGGTTGCCGAAAGCCGTGCCGATCATCCGTCGCTGTGGTCAGCCGTTGAATCCATTGCGGTCAAGATCGGTTGCACGCCGCAGACGCTGCTGACCTGGGTGCGTCAGCACGAACGAGATGCCTGCCAGCGCGAAGGGCCGACCACGGCGGACCAGAAGCGTGTCAAGGAACTGGAGCGCGAGGTCAAAGAGCTGCGCAAAGCCAACGAGATCCTCAAGCTTGCCAGCGCGTTTTTCGCCCAGGCGGAGCTCGACCGCCGATTCAAGTCTTGAGGTCTTTCGTCGACGAGCATCGTGCTGCCTTCGGGGTCGAGCCGATCTGCAGGCAATTGCAGATTGCCCCGTCGGGACCGGCGTCATGTCGCTCGGCGGCGCAATCCTGAACAGCGCAGTCAGAGAGTGCGGCGTGACGAGGTGTTAGTGCCCGAGATCAAGCGCGTCTGGCAGGCCAACCTGCAGGTCTATGGTGCCGACAAGGTCTGGCGGCAACTGAACCGCGAAGGCATCGCGGTGGCCCGTTGTACGGTCGAGCGACTCATGCGGCGTCAAGGTTTGCGCGGAGTCATGCGCGGCAAGGTGGTGCGCACCACGATCAGCGACAGCAAAGCGGCTTGCCCGCTGGATCGGGTCAATCGACAGTTCAAGGCCGACCGTCCCAATCAGTTGTGGGTCTCGGACTTCACCTATGTCTCGACCTGGCAAGGCTGGTTATATGTGGCTTTTGTCATCGACGTTTTTGCCCGCCGTATCGTGGGTTGGCGAGTGAGCAGTTCCATGCATACGGACTTCGTGCTCGATGCGCTGGAACAGGCGCTGTACGCCCGTCAGCCGAGTCCCGACGAGGCCTTGATCCACCACTCGGACAGGGGCTCGCAGTACGTCTCGATCCGCTACAGCGAGCGACTGGCCGAAGCCGGGATTGAGCCATCAGTCGGCAGCAAGGGCGACAGCTACGACAACGCGCTAGCCGAGACGATTAATGGCTTGTACAAGGCGGAGATGATCCACCGGCGCGCCCCTTGGAAAACCAGGGAATCCGTGGAGCTGGCAACTCTGGAATGGGTGTCTTGGTTTAACCACCACAGGCTGCTTGAACCGATTGGCTATATCCCCCCCGCAGAAGCTGAGGCAAACTACTACAGGCAACTCGCCGATCAGGCCGCCATCGTGGCCTGACTTAAACCAACCGGCCTCCACGGAAACCGGGGCGATTCACTTCGCCGGGCGCTTACCAAGCGTCGGCATGGCGTAGCCGTGGAGCGCCATGCTCTGGAACTACCTACCGGGCCGAACCAGGTCTGGTCGATGGATTTTGTCAGTGATGCCTTGGCCAACGGCCGGCGGATCAAAGTGCTGACCATCGTCGATGATTTCAGCAAGGAGGCCATTGATCTCGCGGTCGACTTCGGCATTTCAGGCCATTACGTGACACGTGTTCTCGATCAGGCGGCTCGCTTTCGGGGCTACCCCAAGGCCGTTCGAACCGACCAGGGGCCGGAATTCACCGGCAAGGCGCTCGACCAGTGGGCCTGCCAGCATGGTGTGCAGCTCAAGCTGATCCAGGCCGGGAAACCCACGCAGAACGCGTTCATCGAGAGCTTCAATGGGCGCTTCCGGGATGAGTGCCTGAATGACCATTGGTTTACGAGCTTGCCCCAGGCTCGTATCCTGATCGCCGCTTGGCGCCGGGACTACAACCAGCATCGGCCGCACAGCGCTTTGAACTATCAAACCCCGGCAGAATTCGCGGCCGAGCATCGGGCAATCATCTCTACCCAGCCGACCGCCGAAGAATGTCTTTAATGGTGCAACCCAAGGACTTTTGCTAAAACGCCCTTGGCACTAAAACCGGGGGCACCTCACCTGCTCAATGCTTGCCAGCCATACTCAGCTAAAACCAAAAATTGTTTAGATGAGAAAAATGCCATTCAGCTTTCGCTGAACGGCATTAGGGAATTGCTCCCGTATTAGCTTAACCGATCAAGCTTTGCGAGTTGCACGACGGCGGTTCGACAACCCCAGACCAAGCAACGCGCCACCCATCAAAAGAAGCATCGAAGGCTCAGGCACAGAGAAGGTCAGGCTGCCATCATGGTTTGTAGAAACAGAAAAGGTGCCATCGCCATTGTTAGTAAATTGACTGATCAAGACATTGGTGTCTTGGCTAGCTTCAAAACTAATCGCTATGGGCGGAGCGCAATCAGTGAGATCTTTGAAACCAGTATTTCCGGCACAATTAACACCACCCGCAGCGTGAAACAGGTTGTTAAACCCTGCATCAACAGCGGAAAAATCAGGAACCCCGAGCAGAATAGTACTCAAGCCCGTTGGTGCACCGCCGGAAATGACTAGATCCATAAAGTTGTTATAGGTAGATCCATCGAACGTGAGCAACATATTGATCACGCCACCGGGAGCGTAAGACAATAGCGGAACACCACCAAGAACCGATGAGACTGTCCCCAGAAGGTTTACACCACTAAAGCTAATCACCCAATCGTCACCATATCCATTGTCAGCATTGGTACCGAAAGTTTCGCCGGGGTTGAATCCCGTAGCACGGTTGTTTGCCAAGATGTTGGTACCAAACAACCCAATATTGGTCGAGATTGCATCACCCGCATCAATGGTGCCGCTAGCGTTGGTGTCAAAAACCGTTGTAGTCGACTGATATGTATATAACACCTCATTCTTCACGGAGGTACTGGTGGCATTGACTTTGTCAGCGCCCGGCGCGAAGTTCGTGCCAACGTCAAGATAGATCGGCGAAGCCGAAGCCGCACTTGCGGCACCCACGGCAAGAGCAGCACATAGCGCCTTGAGCTTAGTAGAAAGTTTCATTTTTATCTCCAGAAAGAGTGGATTCAACAATGCGAGGGGCAAACGAATCTAGCCACAACAAACCAAAGGCACAATTCGTGCCACTACCATATCAACATGAATTTAAACAACTAATTTTTAACACCCCTACGTTGATGTAAATTTTTCCGACAGTCGAAAATGGCACGCTGCTATACAGACACATTTGCGACTCTATCTATTAGCCAGGTCTCCCAGTTGGCCCAGCAAGCCGAGTCCAGATGGTAGATTGACGGGCCAATCGGAAGATTGTTCCTCACAAGATCTATTCTTGAGTGTGAAATACTGCGCAAGCAGAATCGTTGCGCCTCTTTATTTCGCAGCACTTTCCGTTATGATAGTGCCCTAATGACTTAGCTCGGCAAGGTCGGCCTGCGACCTGATTGAGGGAAAAACACCATGATTCATTTAGCCAAGAAATCCACTATTCAATTCCTAGTGATCACTGCCGTTGCGCTAGTTCTTTCGAGTTGCGCCAGTCATCCCGAAGCCCCCGTCTCTGCTGCATCAGCTGACTACAGCTACAAAATAGGCCCCGGAGACAACTTGAACATTGTGGTATGGCGCAACCCGGAACTTTCAATGAATGTCCCAGTACGCCCGGATGGCAAGATTTCCGCTCCCCTGATCGATGACCTGAATGCGATGGGCAAGGACTCCACCAGCTTGGCGCGAGATATCGAAAAGGAACTGGCCAAATTTATTCGCGATCCTGTCGTTACAGTCATAGTGACCGGCTTCGTCGGCCCCTATAGCGAACAGATTCGTGTTATAGGCGAAGCTGCCAAACCACAAATCCTTGCTTATAAGCAGAAAATGACTTTGCTGGATGTCATGATTGCAGTGGGTGGAATTACCGATTTTGCCGATGGCAATCGTGCGACGATTCTGCGCACCTCCGAGAACAACGCGCAGTACACCGTTCGTCTCAAAGATCTGGTGAAGCGCGGCGACGTTACCGCTAACGTTGAAATGAAACCGGGCGACGTTCTCATCGTCCCGCAAAGCTGGTTTTGATCAACCGATTTTCAACGTATGCCGCTCCGAATAAAATCGGAGCGGTTGTAAGCATGGGCTCCTAGATGGAAGATATTCTTCGCCAGGTTCTGACTATCCTGCGCGCGACCTGGAAATATCGACGACTCGGCATGTTGGTTGCTTGGGTCGTCGGTGCCATCGCTGCCGGAGTCATTCTCCGCATTCCCGACCGCTACGAGGCTTCTGCCAGAATTTTTGTCGACACCCAGTCGATTCTGAAGCCCCTGATGTCAGGACTTGCAATCCAGCCCAACGTTGAGCAGCAAGTAATGATGCTGAGTCGTACGCTGATCAGCCGACCAAATGTCGAAAAGTTGATCCGAATGGCAGACCTCGACCTGAAAACAAAAGGCAAGGCTGAGCAGGAAGAATTAATCGACAATCTTACAAAAACGCTAAAAATCCAAAGTGTTGGGCGTGACAATTTATACACCCTCTCCTATCGAGATACCGAACCGGCCAAAGCTCAACGCGTGATTCAAGCACTGGTATCTATTTTTGTGGAATCCAGTTTGGGAGATAAACGCCAAGACTCAGACTCGGCCCGTAAATTCATTGACGAACAAATCCAGAACTACGAGAAGAAGCTTCAGGAAGCTGAAACCCGTCTTAAGGATTTCAAGCTTCGCAATATCGAACTGCAAACCGGAGAAGGAAAAAGCAGCGTGGATCGCCTTTCGGATCTGACAACAGAGCTCAGCCGATCACGCTTGGCACTGAGGGAAGCCGAAAACTCACGGGATGCCATGCGTCGTCAGATCATTGGAGAAGAGCCAGTTCTCTTACCAGAGTCTCCTGGAGCCGACTCCGGTATTTCTCTACCGGAAATCGATGGGAGAATCGACACCCAGAAGCGGAATCTCGATAGCCTTCTCCAACGCTATACCGAACAACACCCCGATGTCGTCGGGACCCGCCGCCTAATCAAGGATCTCGAGGAACAGAAACGTCAGGAACTACTGGCACGCAAGAAATTTGCGGCTGCCAACCCTGGTTCGGGTGTCAGCAACAATCCGGTGTATCAGCAACTAAAAGTGTCGTTGGCTGAATCTGAAGCCAATGTGGCATCGCTACGTGCTCGGGTCTCCGAGTACGAAATGCGCTACAAGCGCATCACCGATATGCTGAAGACACAACCTCAACTTGAAGCGGAATATACCCAACTCAACCGTGATTACGATATCAATAAGAAGAACTACGAACAGTTGGTCGCTCGCCGCGAATCAGCCGAATTAACAGGCGATCTTGATGCGGCAGGTTCGGTAGCCGATTTTCGGCTGATCGACCCGCCGCGAGCATCGTCTACCCCCGTTGCGCCGAATCGCTTGCTCCTTCTGCCATTGGGTCTCCTGCTTGGCCTGGCAGCAGGCCTGTTTGCCGCTTTTGTTGCCAGCCAAATTCGCCCTGTCTTCTTTGAGGGCAAATCGCTGCGCGATGTAACCGGTTTGCCCGTACTCGGCACGGTTTCGCTGATTCCCAACGAAACAAGGCGCCTCAAGGAGCGAGCCAGCCTTCGTCGTTTCGTTGCGGCAACTTCCGGACTGGTAATAGCTTACGGAGCAGGTATTGCTGCACTCACCCTTCTTTCCCAACGTGCTGCCTGAGGTTGATCGATGAGTCTGATTGAACAAGCAGCCAAGCGCCTTGAGCAACTTCGCCAGGCCGGCGTCGATCTGCCAGAAGATAATGCACCTCGCTCGCTCGCATCCGAAGCAAAAGCGGCTGAAACGGTACCTGATCCGTATGCAGCCAAAGCCCAAATAGCGCCAACAGTGGATCAAACCGTCGCCAAAATAGAACCAGCACCGACTAAATCCCCCTCGGTGCCTAGTAGGCGAGTCGAGCTGAATCTCGAGGCGATCTCCGCGTCTGGACTTTTGGTTCCCCAGATATCTCGCAGTCAACTGGCTGACGAATATCGCGTCATCAAGCGCCCTCTGATCGCCAATGCCATGGGCAAAGGGATCGCACCAATTCAGAATGGCAATCTGATCATGGTGACCAGCGCCCTTCCCGGAGAGGGAAAAAGTTTTACCGCAATCAATTTGGCTATCAGTATCGCCATGGAACTCGATAACACAGTGATGCTTGTCGATGCCGATGTCGCCCGCCCTTCTGTTCTCAACATGCTTGGGCTACCACCTGCGCCAGGCCTGCTCGACGTTGTCGACAAAAATTCGGTAGACATTTCCGGCGTATTGTTGCGCACCAACATCGAGAAGCTCTCCATCCTGCCCAGCGGAACCCAGCACCCGCGTGCCACAGAACTCCTTGCAAGCGATGCCATGGTTCGCCTCCTTGATGACATGGCCAGCCGTTACAGTGATCGCATCATCATCTTTGACTCACCGCCATTACTGCTGACGACCGAATCCCGTGCGTTGGCCACTCATATGGGGCAAATAGTCATCGTCGTCCACGCAGAAAATACGGCCCAGGCAGCCGTCAAGCAGGCCGTTGATGCCATCGAGGCATGCCCGGTCAAGATGATGGTCCTCAATCAGGCCAGGCAAGCCTCGACCGATGGCTACGGCTACGGCTATGGCTATGGCTACGGATACGGATACGGAAATGAAAACTAAGGCGCCACTGCTCAGGCCAGTTTCAGGAGCCTTGCTGTTTTGCCTGAGTCCACTAGCCCTCGCCCAGCAGAACCTTCCCGGCGCGGTTCCCAATACAACATCACCAATGTCGTCGGCAAGTTCATCTCAATCGACATTTTCAGAACAGAATACCGACGACCAGGCCTCAACCTTTCAACGAACATGGACGATCAAACCGAGAGTTACATTAACTGAAACATTGACCGACAATGTCAGCATCAACCGCTCTGCCCAGGGTAAACAGAGTGATCTGATCACCGAATTGGCGCCCGGCATCCGTATTGAGTCCAGAACTGCCCGACTGAAAAGCTATTTTGACTACGCTCTGCGTGGTCAGTTTTACACACAGACTGATTACAGCCGGACGCAAAACTCACTCAACACTTTTGGTACACTTGAAGCGGTCGACAACTGGCTATACTTGGATTTTAGCGGGATCATCGCCCAACAAGCCATCTCGGCCTTCGGTACGCAGTCATCGGGTAGCGGGGCCATCAATAACAACAGTACGGAAACCGCTTCCTACCGTCTTTCACCTAACATTCGGGGGCAGTTGGGTGGAATGGTGGATTATTCGCTTCGCTATAATCGCTCGACCACGCGATCCGATGTTGCAAATCTTTCCAATGTAGATCTCTCGCAATGGATCGGGCAGTTGAGAGGTAGTACACCGTTCCAAAATCTGCGCTGGACAATCGATGGCAATCAACAAACCACTGAATACAGCAGCGGCCGAAAAACCGAAGCCGATACTTTGCGAGCCATCGGTACCTACACGGTGCTTCCCCAGTTCCGTGTTTCGTTAAGTGCTGGCAGGGAATCCAATAATTACGCTTCGCTCGAGCAAGAGTCCCATAACACTCATGGCTATGGCTTTGACTGGACCCCCACCGAACGCACGCGGTTTTCAGCTTTCAAGGAAAATCGCTTCTTCGGTGATGGTCACAATATAAGTTTCAGCCACCGTTTTCCAAGGAGCAGTATCCGATTCACCGACACACGTGATGTTTCGGTCCTTCCTAACCAGTTTTCCTCTGTCGGCACTGGAACTGTCTACGACCAGTGGTTCCAGCTACTGGAAAATACCGAGCCTTTCGCCAGTATGCCCCCAGACGCAAAAGAGATTGCCGTCGCGAAAGCTGTCGAATTGGTTCTTGCCAAGTTGCAGTTAAATCCTAACCAACAGACCACCAGCAATTTCCTGACCTCTCGCGCTACTGTGCAACGGCGCCAGCAACTCGCACTGGTCCTCACCGGAGTACGCAACACAATCACTTTCTTGATCAATCGCAACGAAAATCAATCGATACTAGCGGCCGCAGCACTCAACGACGACTTTGCACAAAACAACGTCATTCAACAACGAGGCTTCAGCCTGAACGTTTCCCATCAGCTAAGTGAACTTTCCAGCCTGAGTTTCCTTGCCTCGCGCCAGGAAAGCACTGGTAGCGGCGCCACAACAGTCAAAGCGACAATGACCATGCTTCAGGTCAGACTCTCGACCAAACTTGGGGTAAAAACCACTGGTTCATTGAGCGCCCGACGATCCGAATTCGATAACGCCACAAATCCTTACACGGAAAACGCCCTCGTCGGGACGCTTTCCTATATTTACTGACCGCATGTACGAAGCATTTTATGGCTTGACCAACAAGCCCTTCCAGCTAAACCCAGACCCCTCCTTCTATTTCGGAAGCAAACAGCATCGCCGTGCTGCCGCCTATCTGGAATACGGCATGCACCAGAATGAAGGATTCATTGTCATTACCGGTGAAGTCGGTGCCGGCAAGACAACCATAGTCAGGGGCATGCTGGACAGCCTTGACCAGGATAAAGTCGTCGCCGCTCATCTGGTCAGCACGCAGCTCGACGCCGACGACACCCTGCGGCTGGTCGGTGCAGCGTTTGGGCTTCGTACCAAGGATATTTCCAAGGCTGACATCCTTATGTCACTGGAAGCCTTCCTGATCAGCGCCACAAGCAAGGGCAAGCGTTGCCTGCTCATCGTTGACGAGGCACAAAACCTGACGGCCCGGGCTGTCGAAGAGCTTCGCATGCTCTCCAATTTCCAGTTCGGCAACCACGCGCTGCTCCAGAGCTTTTTGATTGGCCAACCCGAATTCCGGCAAATTCTGCAAAGCCCGCACATGATGCAGTTCCGGCAGCGCGTCATCGCGGCCTGCCATATCGGACCTCTCGACGTCGAAGAAACGCGTGCCTACATCGAGCACCGTCTGAAATGCGCCGGCTCGACCGGTGTCCCAACCATACTTCCGGCAGCTCACGAAGCCATTTTCAAGGCCAGCAGCGGCATTCCCCGCCGTATCAATTCGGTGTGCGACCGCCTGATGCTATTTGGTTATCTGAGCGGTAAAAAGGAATTCGACGAGCCAGACGTCGAGGAGGTTGCCCGCGAGATCCACGAAGAAACGATGGGCAGCACGACGCAAGTCGGCATGTCATATGCCAGCGCCCCTGCCCACTCCCCTTACGCGCAGCTGAACGCAGCAGGCGTTGCTGCCGATGGCACCTTCACCGGTGACCCGGCCACCCTGCTCGCCAGCCTCAACGTCCAGCAATTTGGGGAACGACTGGCACGGTTGGAACGCAGCCTGCTACAACTCGAAAAAATAAATGGTGCCACGCTGACGCTCCTCCAACAATTAGTCAGCAACGGCACCCAACTCGCTGCAATGCCCCAGGAAAGAGATAAAGCAGATGCTTGAAAGTTGGCCCAACGAGCTCGGCCCCGTCATTTGCGTTGTCGGCGCCCGCCCCAATTTCATGAAGATGGCCCCCATCCTGCGTGCCTTTGCCGCATATCGACCGGCCATTCCGAGCATTCTTCTCCATACCGGCCAGCACTATGATCGGGACATGAACGACAAGTTGTTCGAGGATCTGCGCCTGCCCCACCCGGACATCAACCTTGAAGTCGGCTCCGGCTCGCATGCCGTGCAGACAGCCGAAGTCATGCGCCGGTTTGAGCCCGTACTCGACGAGAAGAAGCCATCTTGCGTGCTGGTAGTTGGAGACGTTAATTCGACGCTGGCCTGTACGCTGGTCGCCGTCAAAAAAGGCATCCCCGTTGTGCATGTGGAGGCGGGCTTACGCAGTTATGATCGTGCCATGCCGGAGGAAATCAATCGCGTCCTCACTGACCAGATAGCAGATCTGCTGTACACCACCGAGCGTAGCGCAGCCGACAATCTGGCCCGCGAGGGGATCGCCACCGAGCGAGTACGTTTCGTCGGAAACGTGATGATCGACTCACTACTCCATAATCGTGAATTTGCCCGATCGCCGGCTGAAAGCATTGGTAACGGCGGCGGAAATCCCGCCCTGATTTGTGGTGCAGCCGGTTACGGTGTAGTCACTATGCACCGCCCATCCAACGTCGATCAGGCTAATGTCCTGACCTCCCTGCTCGGCGTCTTGCGGGAAATTTCCGACTCCATTCCTTTGATCTTTGCCCTCCACCCGCGCACCAAAGGCAATATCGAGCGCTTCGGCCTGTCGCATCTGATCGACACGCCGCGCATGATCATGTTGCCGCCCCAGGGCTATCTCGAAATGCTTGGCCTGATGGCCGGAGCCCGCATCGTACTGACCGACTCAGGGGGATTGCAGGAAGAAACCACTGCCCTCGGCGTACCCTGCCTGACCATGCGCGAAAATACCGAACGCCCGATCACGGTCGAGCAAGGCACCAACACCATGGTCGGGCGCGACGTCGCGGCCATTCGCCACCACGCGGTAGAAATTCTGGCAGGAAAAGGCAAGAGCGGTCGCTTACCCGAACTCTGGGATGGCCGCACTGCCGAGCGTATTGCCGAAGATATGGCCAGCTGGCTATTGGCGCGCCACGCCGGATCGAACGGCTGACCGACACCGCACCGATGCCAGCCCAGCCGCCGATCAATGCGCTCACCATCGATGTCGAAGACTATTTTCAGGTTTCGGCGTTTGCTCCACATATCCCGCGCAGCGATTGGCCGATCCGCGAGTGCCGCATCGAACGTAATGTCGACTGCATTCTGGCCATGCTCGACGAGCACGGGACCAAAGCCACCTTCTTCACATTGGGCTGGGTCGCCGAGCGTTACCCGGAGGTCATCCGGCGGATCGCCGCCAATGGACATGAAGTCGCCAGCCATGGCTACGGCCATGAACGGGCCAGCGACCAAACTCCCGAGGGATTCTTCTCCGACGTTCAGGTCGCCAAACTGATTCTGGAAGACCTTGCCGGCTGCGAAGTCAAAGGTTATCGCGCGCCCAGCTTTTCGATCGGCGAAAAGAATCTCTGGGCCTTTGAATGCCTGGAGCGTGCCGGCTATCACTACAGTTCGAGTATTTATCCCATCCGCCACGACCACTACGGCATGCCCGATGCCCCGCGCCACGCGCACCGGATCGGCAAGCTTCTCGAAATCCCGGTCACCACCCTGCGCCTTTTCAACCGCAACTGGCCGGCCAGCGGCGGCGGCTATTTTCGCCTGATGCCCTACGGCATCTCGCGCTGGATGATCCGGCGCGTCAATACGGTCGATCAGCTTTCCGCGGTTTTCTATTTCCATCCCTGGGAAATCGACCCAGGACAACCGCGCATCCCGGGCATCGGCGCCAAAACCCGTTTTCGCCATTACGTCAATATCCACCGCATGGAGCATCGTCTCCATCGTCTGCTGGCCGATTTCGCCTGGGGCCGGATGGACGAGCTCTTCCTCGACCAGATCTGAGCCCCATGATCATCAAGCAGCTGGACACTTCCGATGCCGGAAGCGCAAAACGCTGGGACGAATTCGTTTTCGCCAGCAAGCAGGCCACCTTCTTTCACCGCGCCGACTGGCAGGGCATCATCCAGGACGTCTTCCGTCATCCGACCTATTTTCTCTATGCGGAGAAGGCCGGCGAAATCCAGGGCGTACTCCCCCTGGCGCACGTCAATAGCCTGCTTTTCGGCAACGCTCTGGTTGCCCTGCCCTTCGCCGTTTACGGAGGGGTCGCTGCGAGCAGCGAGGAAGCCGCTCAGCTGCTGGAAGGCGAAGCGCAAAAACGGGCACAAAGACTGGGCGTCGATCATCTCGAATTCCGTAACATCAATCCGCGCCATGCCGAATGGCCGACGCAGGATCTGTACGTTACCTTCCGCAAGGAAATCCAGCCCGAGGTCGAGGCCAATATGCTGGCCATCCCGCGCAAGCAGCGCGCCATGGTCCGCAAGGGCATCAAGAACGAGTTGATCAGCACGCTCGACCCCAACGCGGACCGTTTCTTCAAGCTCTTCGCCGACAACGTCCATCGCCATGGCACGCCGGCCATGCCCAAGCGCTATTTCGACACCCTGCTCCGGGTATTCGGCAAGGACTGCGAAGTGCTAACCATAACGACAGCCGACGGCCAGTTGCTAAGCAGTGTGCTCTCTTTCTACTTCCGCGACGAAGTCCTCCCCTACTACGCTGGCGACGACGAAAGTGCCCGCCACCTCGCTGCCAACGACTTCAAATACTGGGAGCTGATGCGCCGCAGCTGCGAACGGGGCATCAAGCTTTTCGATTACGGACGCAGCAAGGTGGGCACCGGCCCCTACGCCTTCAAGAAAAACTGGGGTTTCGAGCCGCAGCCACTGCATTACGAATACTGCCTCTACAAGCGCGACTCCATTCCCCAGAACAACCCGAACAACGCCAAATACAAGCTCTTCATCGAAGCCTGGCGGCGCATGCCGATCGGCCTGGCCAACTGGCTGGGGCCGCACATCGTCCGCAACCTGGGCTGAGCCGCCATGGCCAACATCCTCTACCTCGTCCATCGCCTGCCCTACCCGCCCAACAAGGGCGACAAGGTGCGTTCGTACAATCTGCTCAAACACCTGACCAAGTACCACCGCGTCTTTCTCGGCACCTTCATCGACGATCCGGAAGACGAGATTCACATCGCCACCTTGCGCGGCATGTGTGCCGATCTCCATGTCGCCCGACTCGACCCGCGCCGCGCCAAGATCCGCAGCCTGAACGGCCTGCTCGCAGGGGACCCGCTAACCCTGCGCTACTACCGGGATGCATCCCTTCAGAACTGGGTCAATACGACCTGCCGCAATCAAAAAATCGATGCTGCCGTGGTCTTCAGCTCGGCAATGGCGCAGTACATCCAAGACAAGCAACGCATGCCCGTGCTCATCGATTTTATCGATGTCGATTCGGCAAAATGGACCCAATACGCGCCCAAGTATCGCTGGCCGATATCATGGCTCCATCGGCGCGAAGGTGAAACCCTCCTCGCCTATGAGCGCCAGATGGCCGCCCAGGCGTCTCGTTCCTTCTTCGCCACGGACGCCGCAGTGGAGCGTTTTGCCCAGTTGGCCCCCGAATGCAGCGTCCGGGTTGAAGCCATGAGCAATGGCGTCGATGCCGATTTTTTCTCACCCGACCCCGAGCGCGTTTCGCCTTACGCAACCGAGGAAGTGCCAGTTGTCTTCACCGGCGCCATGGACTACTGGCCGAATGTTGAAGCCGTTACCTGGTTTGTTGGTGAAGTCCTGCCCGGCCTGCTCCAGCGTCGGCCACAACTGCGTTTCTATGTCGTCGGCCACAGCCCGATGCCGGAAGTCCTGGCATTGGCCGGCGATCATGTCGTTTTGACCGGCACCATCTCCGACGTTCGCCCCTATCTCCAGTATGCCACTGTCGTCGTTGCACCGTTACGCATTGTCCCCGGCCTCCAGAACACTGTTCTCGAAGCAATGGCCATGGAACGTCCGGTCATTGCGACGACGGACTGCGCCGCATCGGTCGATGCGGACAACGAGACCGAACTACTCACGGCAACGACTCCCGACGAATTCATCGCGGCCATCGATCGCCAATTGGCCGATCCGTCGACCGCCGCCGCCATTGGCCAGGCCGCCCGGGCCCGCGTCATTGCCAACTACAGCTGGCAAGCACACATGAGCGGCATCGACCGCTACCTTCCCGCCCACCCGGCTCAGCCAAGATGACCCAACAGACGCCTTCACTGTCGACAGCATGGCGGCAAGCGCTCCCGCTGTTACTGGCCTTGATCGGCTGGATTCTTTTTTGGTACTGGGAGACAGCCAGCGCGATGGTAACCATCTGGTTGCGCTCCGAGACTTACGCCCATGCCTTCGTGGTGCCACCAATCTCACTCTGGCTGATCTGGCGTCAGCGCACCCAAGTACTGGCCGAACAACCACGCGCCTCGTTCCTACTCGCCGCCCCGGTCGTCATTACCACCTTTTTCTGGCTGCTCGGTGAGTTGACCGCAGTCAATGCCCTCACCCAGTTCGCCCTGATCGCAACACTCGTCTTGGCCATCATGGCGCTGCTTGGCATACAAGTCAGCAAGCGCATCGCCTTCCCGCTAGCCTTCCTTTTTTTCTCAGTCCCGATCGGCGATTTCATGCTGCCGAAACTGATGGATTGGACCGCCGCGTTCACCGTCCTTGCCTTGCGTGCCACCGGTATCCCGGTCTATCAGGAAGGACTGCAATTCGTCATTTCCTCCGGCAACTGGTCGGTTGTCGAAGCCTGCAGCGGTATCCGCTACATCATCGCATCGGTCACCGTCGGCACCCTATTCGCCTATCTCAATTATGTTTCGCTACGGCGACGCCTCATTTTCATTGCCGTAGCGATCATCGTCCCGGTCATCGCCAACTGGCTGCGTGCCTACATGATCGTCATGCTCGGCCATCTGTCGGGCAACAAGCTGGCGGTCGGGGTCGATCACCTTCTCTACGGCTGGCTGTTCTTCGGCCTGGTCATCATGATCATGTTCATGATCGGCGCCCGCTGGAGCGAAGAGCCCTCAGAACAGGCCAGCACGCCAGATACCCCGTCCGCCGAACCAGCGCTCCCAGTCCGAAATATCTGGCTGACCACCTTGGTCATTGCTTTTCTGGCCATCGTCGGCCCACTCGGCTATTTCGCCATCAACAAGTCCGATCAGGCGGCGCCACCTAGCCTGCAACAACTGAAACTGCCGGTCGAATGGGAGGAGACCCAGCAGTTCGCCAGCTGGAAACCAGCCTATGCCAACCCGTCCGACGAACTCCAGATTGCCGTCGTCCGGCAGGGAAAACCGGTCGGCCTCTACATCAGCTATTACCGGAACCAGGACTACCAACGCAAGCTGGTTACCTCCACAAACACCTTGGCGGTGAGCAATGACAAAGTCTGGTCGGTAGTCGCCAGGAAGCTTGCCGCAACCAATCTGAATGGTCTCCCTGCGCGCATCCAGACTGCTGAACTGTTGGGCAAAGACACCAGTCCAGAATCCCGCCTCGTGGTCTGGCAGTGGTACTGGATCAACGGCAAGCTGACTTCATCCGATTTCGAAGCCAAATTCCATACTGCACTCTCACGCTTGTCCGGCCACGGCGATGACTCGGCGGTGATCATGCTTTACGCCCCCCTCGACTCGGCCGCCGATACGCTTCCCGATTTCGCCGCTCAGGCCATTGCCCCGATCAACCAGTTGCTCGACGCCACCCGCCAAGCCCGATGACCAAGGACCCGCGCCCGCTCGTTGCCCACGTGATGTACCGCTTCGACACAGGCGGTCTGGAAAACGGCGTCGTCAACCTGATCAACCACATGCCGGCCGAGCACTATCGGCACGCCGTCATTGCCCTAACCGAAGTCACCGACTTCCGCAAACGCATCCTGCGCGACGACGTCCAGTTCATTTCCCTGAACAAGGCCCCCGGTCACGGAATCTGGCTATTCCCGAAGCTCTATCGCCTCTTTCGCCAGTTGCGCCCGGCCATCGTCCATAGCCGGAACCTGGCGGCGCTCGAGGTTCAGCTGCCGGCCTGGGCAGCCGGCGTCCCGGCCCGCATTCATGGCGAACATGGCCGGGATGTCGGCGACCTCGATGGATCCAACGTCACCTATCAGCGCGTCCGGCGCTTCTACCGCCCGTTCGTGAGTTATTACCTCGCCCTCTCGCGCGATCTTGCCCAATATCTGACCGGTATAATTCGCGTTCCCCAAAACAAGGTGCTCCAGGTCTATAACGGTGTCGACTCCGTGCGCTTTCATCCCGGTTCGGCCGAGCAGACAGCTGCCGGTTGCCCGTTTGCACGCCCCGGCCACTGGCTGATTGGCACGGTCGGGCGCATGCAAACCGTCAAGGATCAGCCCACCCTAGCCCGCGCCTTCATCCGCGCGCTCGAGATTGACCCGTCGCTTAAGGAATGCCTGCGCCTGGTCATGGTCGGCGGCGGCCCCTTGCGGGCCGAATGCCAGAAATTGCTCGACGAGGCCGGCGTTGCCAAACTGGCCTGGCTTCCCGGCGAGCGCGGCGACATTCCCGAAATCATGCGGGGACTAGACTGCTTCGTCCTGCCCTCGCTGGCCGAAGGTATCTCCAACACTATCCTCGAAGCCATGGCCTGCGGACTGCCGGTGATTGCCACCGCCGTCGGCGGCAACGCCGATCTCGTGGTCGCCGGAAAAAGCGGTGAAATCGTTCCCGCCGCCGATCCCGAGGCCATGGCCAAGGAAATTGTCCGCCTGGCCAATGCCCCGGCCCTGGTCAAAGCGATGGGCCAAGCCGGACGCCAGATAATCGAACAAAAATTCAGCATGAACGCCATGGTGGCAGCCTACCAGGGCACCTACGACAAGCTCTTGCGCCGCACCGGTGCAAACCCCAGGCATTGACAGGACACTCCCATGTGCGGCATTACCGGCATTTTTGACACCCGAGGCAAGCGCGAGATCGACCGTGCGGTACTCCACCGCATGAACGAATCGCAGCTCCATCGCGGCCCGGACGAAGGCGGCACCCATGTCGAACCCGGCGTCGGGCTCGGCCACCGCCGGCTCTCGATCATCGACCTGTCGACCGGCCAGCAACCGCTCTACAACGAAGACCAGAGCGTCTGCGTCGTTTTCAACGGCGAAATCTACAATTATCAGGAACTGATCCCGGAACTACAGGCACTCGGACACACCTTTCACACCCGCAGCGATACCGAAGTCATCGTGCATGCCTGGGAAGCCTGGGGTGAAAGCTGCGTCGACCGCTTCCGCGGCATGTTTGCCTTTGCACTCTGGGACCGCAACCGCGAAACCCTGTTCCTGGCCCGCGACCGCCTGGGCGTCAAGCCGCTGTTCTACGCCCTGCTCGACGACGGCCACTTCCTGTTCGGCTCCGAACTCAAGTCCCTGCTCGCCCATGGCGGCCTGAAGCGCGAGATCGCCCCCTGCGCCGTCGAAGAATACTTCGCCCTCGGCTACGTCGCCGAACCACGCTCCATCTTCAAGCAGGCCAAAAAGTTGCCACCCGCCAGCACCCTGCTGCTCCGCCGCGGCCAGCCGCTTGGCGAACCCCGCGAATACTGGGATGTCCGCTTCACCCTCGACAACCCGATCAGCGACGCCGACGCCCAGGCCGAACTCAGCCATCGGCTCGAAGAATCAATCCGCCTGCGGATGATCTCCGAAGTCCCGCTTGGCGCCTTCCTCTCCGGCGGCGTCGACTCGAGCGCCGTGGTCGCAATGATGGCCGGCCTTTCAAACAAGGCGGTTAACACCTGCTCGATCGGCTTCTCCGACCCGGCCTTCAACGAATCCGAATTCGCCAAAATGGTGGCCGACCGCTACCAGACCAACCATTACCTGGATGTGGTCGAAAGCGACGATTTCGACCTCATCGATACACTGGCAAAGCTCTACGACGAACCCTACGCCGACAGCTCCGCCATCCCCACCTATCGCGTCTGTCAGCTCGCCCGCAAGCACGTTACCGTCGCCCTCTCCGGCGATGGCGGCGATGAAAGTTTCGGCGGCTACCGCCGCTACCGCTTGCATCTGATGGAAGAGAAGATGCGCTCGGCCCTGCCCTTGGCCCTTCGCCGGCCAGTGTTTGGTACCCTGGGCAAGCTGTACCCGAAAGCGGACTGGGCACCACGCATTTTCAGGGCGAAGACCACCTTCGAAGGCATGGCGCGGACTTCTGTCGAAGCCTACTTTCATTCCGTGTCCATCCTGCGCGCCCCCATGCGCAACCAGTTGTTCAGCGACCAATTGAAATCCGCCCTTGGCGGCTACGACGCCAGCGAAATATTCAATGGCCATGCTGCAAAAGCCGGCACTGACGATCCGCTGGCATTGATCCAGTACCTCGATCTCAAGACTTACCTGATCGGCGACATCAACACCAAGGTTGACCGGGCCAGCATGGCGCACTCGCTGGAAGTTCGCGAGCCATTGATGGACCACGAGCTGGTCGAATGGCTTGCCACCCTGCGTTCATCGCAAAAAATTCGCGGCCAGGAAGGAAAATATCTGCTCAAGAAGGCAATGGAACCTTACCTCCCGACGGACGTGCTCTACCGCCCGAAAATGGGGTTCTCGGTACCACTCGCCCGCTGGTTCCGCGGCCCGCTCAAACAGCGCGTCCAGGAAGCAATCCTCGGCCCCCGGCTGGCCGATACCGGCTGGTTCAACCGCAACTATCTGCAGCAGCTAGTCAATGATCACAACAATGGCAGCCGCGATTACAGCGCCCCAATCTGGACCCTACTGATGTTCGAGGCTTTCCTTCGCAATGCCGGTGACAATGCCGTACTTGACCGGGGGAGCCTGGCGGCATGACCTTCGATCAACAGCATTCGCAAAAAAAGGCTGACTCGTTGCGGATTCTGCATATTCTCGACCATTCAATTCCCCTGCACAGCGGCTACGCCTTCCGCTCGCTCGCTCTGCTCACAGAGCAGCGACGCATGGGTTGGGAGACCCTGCACCTGACCACGCCCAAGCAGGGCACCGCGGCAGCCGATCGGGAAGAGGTTGATGGCTGGTTGTTTCACCGCACCCAGACCGATCGAAAAATGACGGGTTTCCGCGGTTATTTCGGCCAGATGGCCGCGACCCAGAAGCGCATCGAAGATCTCGTCAAACACCTGCGTCCAGACATCATTCACCCGCATTCGCCAGTACTCAATGCCATTCCCGCCATTCGCGCCGGGCGCAAGCTGGGCCTGCCTGTGGTTTATGAAATGCGCGCCTCGTGGGAAGACGCCGCGGTCGACCATGGCACGACGATTGAAGGCAGCCTGCGCTACAGGATTTCCCGCTCGCTCGAAACTTGGGCGCTACGCAGGGCCGATGCCATCACCACCATTTGCGAAGGCCTGCGTAACGACATCCTATCCCGTGGCGGGATTCCACCAAGCAAGGTAACCGTCATTCCCAATGCCGTCGATGTCGACTCTTTTGGCTACGGGCCAGCTGCCGAACCGAAGCTTCGCACCGCCCTCGGCCTCGACGGCTGCATCGTGCTCGGCTTTGCAGGTTCGTTTTATGGTTACGAAGGGCTCGATCTACTGCTTGATGCTACCAAGCAACTACTCCCCAAACATCCGGATCTCAAGGTTCTGCTGGTTGGCGGCGGCCCCCAAGAGTCCGCTCTGCGAAAACAGGTGAATGATCTTGGGCTGGACGACCGAGTCGTGTTTACCGGGCGTGTTCCCCATGCCGAAGTACAACGTTACTACGGACAGATCGATCTCCTTTGTTACCCCAGAAAGTCCATGCGCCTGACCGATCTGGTAACGCCGCTCAAACCCCTGGAAGCCATGGCCCAAGGCAAGCTCCTAGTCGCTTCGGACGTTGGCGGTCATCGCGAACTGATCCGCGACGGCGAGACCGGGGCTCTATTCAGAGCAGGCGATGCAGGGGCCCTGGCGGCGGCTGTCAGCCGCATGCTGGCCAGTC
Organism: Dechloromonas sp. A34; assembly: GCF_026261605.1. NCBI lineage: Bacteria > Pseudomonadati > Pseudomonadota > Betaproteobacteria > Rhodocyclales > Azonexaceae > Dechloromonas > Dechloromonas sp. A34. The sequence continues at coordinate 2,473,068 of NZ_CP102486.1, read as the reverse complement.
GCGACCAATGGGAATGCATACGCCAGGCGGGACGAGCTTTCGTCGAGAATGAGCGAACCTGGGCGCGCAGCGCAGCCAATTACCGCTCGGTCTATCGCGAGGTGCTCCCTCCCACCCGGCGTGCTGCGGTCGACACCGCTGGCGCCTGCTGATTGCGAGAGCACTGACATGTGTGGCATCTACGGCATCGTTCATCTCGACGGCAGTCCCACCGAACCGGCACTCATGGCGCGCATGGGCGACATCATTTTGCACCGCGGCCCCGACGATCATGGCTGGCACCACGATGGCAACTGCGTCATCGGCATGCGGCGCCTCTCCATTATCGATTTGGCCGGCGGCCATCAACCCCTGACCAACGAAGACGAGACGCTCTGGCTGGTCTGTAACGGCGAGATATACAACTTCCGCGAATTGCGCGAAGAACTGACCACGGCTGGTCACCGCTTCCGCACAGGTTCGGATTGTGAAGTGATTCTGCATGGCTATGAAGCCTGGGGCGACGATTTCGCGCTACACCTGAATGGCATGTACAACTTTGCGCTTTGGGACGCCAGGCGCCGTCGCCTCCTGATCGGCCGCGACCGGATTGGTGTCAAACCGCTCTACTGGCGGCAGGACGGCCAGCGCCTGGCTTTCGCCACCGAAGCAAAGGCACTACTGGCCCTCCCCGGCGTAAGCGCCAGCGTGAATCGAACCGCTCTCGCCAGCTACCTCAACCTCGGCTACGTCTCCGCGCCGCACTCCATGTTCGAGGGAATTGCCAAACTGCCGGTGGCTAGCCTGATGAGCATCGAGGCTGGAATAGTTACAACCAGCCGCTATTGGTCTTTACCCGAAAAAGTGGAAGCGGGGATTAGTGAGGAAGACTGGATCGAACGCATTGCCAGCGGCATCGAGCGCTCGGTACGCATGCAGATGGTGTCAGATGTACCAATCGGCGCTTTCCTTTCCGGAGGTATCGACTCCTCGGCAGTGGTGGCCTGCATGGCAGAGGCAGCCTCGCAGCCGGTCAAGACCTACGCGATTGGGTTCGGTGGCTCAGCGGCAGACAATTTCTACAATGAATTGCCCTATGCCCGGCGCGTAGCTGAACTATTCGGTACCGATCACCACGAAATCGTCGTCAAGCCCGACGTCGTTGCACTCCTGCCACGACTCCTCTGGCACATGGACGAGCCGATCGCAGATACCGCCTTCATCACCACCTACCTGGTCAGCCAGTTTGCTCGCAAGGATGTCACCGTTATCCTCTCCGGCGTTGGCGGCGACGAGCTGTTCGGTGGCTATCGGCGCTACCTCGGCAATCACTATGCCGAGCGTTTTTGCCGCTTGCCGCGCCCTCTCCAGGCTGCGGCCAAAGGCATAGGCCGGATACTACCGGCCGACCGCCACTCGAAATGGCTCAATATCGCACGCTTGGCCAAGGGTTTCCTGGCGACAGCCGAACTCTCCTTCGAAGAGCGCTACCGCGCCTATCTGCAGATCATGGACCGCACACTGGCCGGCCGCCTTCTCCTGGGCGGCAGCGGCTCGACCTGGGACCCCCTGCTGGCAGCATTCGCCGACAGCAAGCAGGACGATCCCTGCAACCACATGCTGGCGGTAGACATGGCGTCGCAATTGCCCGATGACCTGTTGATGTTGACCGACAAGATGAGCATGACGGTTTCGCTGGAGTGCCGCGTTCCCCTGCTTGACCATGAACTGCTGGAAATGGCGGCGACCATGCCGGAGGCGATCAAGATCAAGGGAGGCGTACTGAAGGCAGCCATGAAGAAGGCATTGGCGGGCCGCTTGCCGCCGGATATCTTGCACCGCAAGAAGCGCGGCTTCGGAACGCCGATGGGTGCCTGGCTGAAGGGCGAACTGGGTCGCCTGCTCGACCGCATCCTCTCCCCGGAAGCCATTCGCGCCCGAGGGCTATTCGATGCCGCGGTGGTATCCCAGTTGGTAGCCGACCACCGCGCCAATCGCCAAGACTATACGGACGCACTGATCGCCCTGCTCAACTTCGAGATCTGGGCACGGATTTATCTGGACCACCGTAGCCACGAAGACGTGACTGCCGAATTGCAAGGAATGCTTGCATGAAGATTCTTTACGTTTGTCACCGTTTCCCCTTTCCGCCCAAGCGGGGCGGAAAAATTCGCCCCTTCAACATGATTCGCCATTTCACAGCGCAGGGCCACCAAGTGACGGTCTGCTCCCTTGCCCGTACCCCGGATGAAGCCAAGGAAGGCGAAGGCATTGCCGGCCATTGCCAGCGTTTCGAAATGGCTTCGGTGAGAAACCCGATCCAGATGTTACGGATGGTTGTCCGCCTGCCGCTGGCAACACCGTCCTCCATGGGTTTCTTCTATTCGCCGGATCTCCAACGCCGCGTCGACGCCCTGCTCGCCAGTGAACAATTCGATCTCATCTTTGTCCATTGCTCTTCAGTGGCGCAGTATGTCGAGGATGTTCAGGGCATCCCGAAAGTTCTTGATTTCGGCGACATGGATTCGCAGAAGTGGCTGGAATACGCCAATTACAAACCTTTCCCGCTCTCCCTCGGCTACCGCCTTGAAGGAACAAAGATGGAGTTGGCGGAAAAGCGCTTGGCGAGAAAATTCGACCTCAGCACGGCCACTACCCGTGCCGAATGGGAAACCCTGCAGTCCTATGGTACGGCACCAGCTACCGACTGGTTCCCCAACGGAGTAGATGCTGGTTTCTTCAAACCGGACGGCGAAGGTTACGATGCCGATACCCTCTCCTTTATTGGGCGCATGGACTATTACCCGAATCAGGAGTGCATGTTCGACTTCTGTCGCAACACGCTGCCCCTGATTCAGGCCAGGCGCCCGCAAGCCAAGCTGCTCATCGTCGGTGCAGATCCAACGCCGGCTGTCCGCAAGCTGGCTGAGTTGCCTGGCGTCACGGTTACCGGATCGGTTCCCGATGTTCGGCCCTACATCCTTCGATCGGCCGCCATGGTGGCTCCGCTCAACATCGCCCGGGGCACCCAGAACAAGATTCTCGAGGCCATGGCAATGGGTGTTCCCGTCGTCACCAGCCCGGCCGGAGCGGGCGGCGTCGATGCCCAGGATGGCCTCCACTTCCTCGTCGGCGACAATCCTGCCGCCTATGCCGAGGCCTGTTTGCGTTTAATGCAGAACGCCGATGAACGCGCCCGTTTCTCGGTAGCCGGTCGTGAACGCATGCTGACCAATCATGACTGGCAGGCATCCATGCGACGCCTCGATAGCATCATCGAGCGTCTGATGGCGCGCCAAAAATCCAACTAGAATTTCAATTCATATAAATAGGACAATCCGATGAAAATCAGCATATTTGGCTTGGGTTACGTAGGTGCGGTGTCGCTGGCTTGTCTCGCCCGAGACGGCCACGAGGTCATTGGGGTCGATGTGGATCAATCCAAGCTCGACCTGATTAGCGGCGGCAATACACCGGTTGTCGAAGAAGGCATGGTCGACCTCATGCAGAGCGCCGTCGCCTCGGGCTTGGTATCGGTTACCCAGGATGCCGCCAAAGCAGTTGCCGACTCCGATATTTCGCTCGTCTGCGTAGGAACCCCATCGGCCGCCAATGGCAGCCAGGATCAAAGCGCCATGTTGCGTCTGGCCCAGCAGGTCGGCGAGGCGATGCGTGACAAGACAGCCCCGCATGTCTTCGTTTTTCGTTCCACTCTGGTGCCAGGCACGGTCGAAGATGTCATCCGCCCGATTATCGAGGCAGCCTCAGACAAGAAGGATGGCGTCGATTTCTTCTGCTGCTTCCAACCGGAATTCCTGCGCGAAGGCAGTTCGATCCGCGACTACGACAAGCCCCCGTTCACCATCGTCGGCTGCAATCACGATTACCCGGCCGACCGCCTGCGTTCCCTGTTCGGCCACTTGCCCTGCGAGTTCTACCGTACCAGCGTACGTTCGGCAGAAATGGTCAAGTACTGCTGCAACAATTTCCACGCCCTGAAAATCACCTTCGCCAACGAAACTGCCCGCCTCTGCGAAGTCCTCGGCGTTGATCCCTTCGAGGTCATGGACCTGGTCTGCCGGGACTCCCAACTCAATATCTCCAAGGCTTATCTGAAACCCGGCTATGCCTTTGGTGGCTCGTGCTTGCCCAAGGACCTGCGCGCTACGGTCTATCTCGGCAAGCAGCGTGACATCGACCTGCCGATGCACGCCGGCATTCTCGCCTCCAACAAAATCCACGTCGAACACGCCATCCAGAAGGTGCTGGCTACCGGCTCGCGCAAAGTGGGTTTTATCGGACTGTCCTTCAAGACAGGCACCGATGATCTGCGCGAATCGCCAATGGTCACGCTGGCCGAACAACTGGTCGGCAAAGGTGTGCAACTACGGGTCTATGACCCGGAAGTTCATCTGTCGCGCCTGCTTGGCGCCAACCGCCGCTTCATCGAGAAGCACGTCCCCCACCTGGGCGAATTGATGCGGGAAAACCTGGCCGAAGTTGCCGCCGAATGCGATGTGCTGGTCATCGGCCTGGCAACCAAAGAAATATTTTCCGCCCTAGAACAGTATGTAACGGAAAAGCACTACGTTCTCGACCTCGTTGGCCTGCCCAATCCCGAATCCCTTTGCGGACGGGTGGAGGGGCTCTGCTGGTAAAGCCCGGCGCCCGGACCGGTCAGAAATCCTGCGCCGGTCCGCGCCATGCTTGTGATGCCTAGCCGCGGGTTTTGGTAAAGCCATGCTTTTCAATTCGTACGAATTTCTATTTGCCTTCCTGCCACTGACCCTTGGTGGGTTTTTCGCGCTCTCAGCGCTTTCCTGGCACCGCGCCGCAGCCTCCTTGCTGGCACTGGCATCGCTGTTTTTCTATGGCTACTGGGCACCGCAGTATTTGCTGCTACTGCTCGGGTCGATCGCAGTCAATTTCCTGACCGGCAAGGCAATCACGCGGGAGGCACTTTCCGGCCAGGACAAACAGGCGTCGCGCTTGCTGTTTGCTGCCGTCACCCTGAATCTACTGGTTCTTGCCTATTACAAGTACGCAAATTTCTTTCTGGACACCGCCCGCGCACTGTCGAGCTGGAATGCACCGATGCTGGATGTCGTCCTGCCAATCGGCATCTCTTTCTTCACCTTTACCCAGATCGCTTTCCTGGTCGATTGCCGCGAGGGCAAGGTAAAGGAACAGGATGCCATCAATTACGTGCTTTTCGTCAGTTACTTCCCACATCTGATTGCCGGCCCTGTCCTGCATCACGCCGAGATGATGCCTCAGTTCGCTCGACGCGAAACCTATCGTTTCGTCCCCGAAAATTTCGTGATCGGCATGGCCTTCTTCGTCGTCGGACTGTTCAAAAAGGTCGTTCTGGCTGACGGCATACAGCCTTACGTCGGACCAGTTTTCGACGGAGGCGGAAGCCCGCATTTCTTTGCTGCCTGGGGCGGTGCGCTGGCTTACACGCTACAACTGTATTTCGACTTTTCAGCTTATTCAGACATGGCAGTTGGTCTCTCCAAGATGTTCAACGTAGACCTCCCGCTCAATTTCAACTCGCCCTATAAGGCCCGGAATATCAGCGACTTCTGGCGCCGATGGCACATGACCTTGTCGCGTTTTCTCCGTGAATATCTGTACATCCAGATGGGGGGAAATCGTCAGGGGCCGTTCCGGCGCTATGTCAACCTGCTCGTCACCATGCTGCTCGGCGGCCTGTGGCATGGCGCAGGATGGACCTTCGTCATCTGGGGCGGCTTGCACGGCATCTATCTCGTGATCAACCATGCCTGGGTTGCGTTAAGAGAGAGAGGCGTACTGCAGTTTCCATCAATGGGCATGATCGGTTCTGTAGCGGCCTGCTTGCTGACCTTCCTGTCGGTGGTTGTTGCCTGGGTATTCTTCCGGGCAACCAGCTTGAATGCCGCCCTCAACGTATTGTCGGGCATGTTCGGCATGAATGACATCCTATTCCCGGCCATTCCCGGACTGGATATTGCACACTGGATTGGCCTGCAGGTTAATGCCAACATGGAGATAGACTGGCGTCAAATCGGCTGGATCGTCACCCTTCTTTCATTTGCCTGGTTTTTGCCAAACTCGCAGCAGATTGTCTGGCGTTGGGTCAGCGGTGGCGGCATCGCAAACAAGTTGCGAATCCGCTGGATTTTTACCGGGGCAAGCCTGTCTCTTCTTTTGCTCCTGGCCGTAATCAACGATTCGCGTGGCGTTTCGGAATTTATCTATTTCAATTTTTAGCGTGCTGCGCCGAATCCTTCCTCTTCTGCTACTGGCCCTCGGCATGCTCCTGGGGCTGCTGGCGCTTGAGGTCTGTTTCCGTTTGCTCCCGGTAAACAGGGGTTTGGTTCGTCTCGACCCAGCAACCGACTGGCCTCTTACGAACTATCGCCCGCATGAGCCCTACAGCTATTCTCGCAACTGGTCTCTGTTGAATCCCCAGAATGGGCGTAGCAACAACTACGGGCATTTGGCCAGTTTTGACTACGAACCGAATGGCGCTGCCATAGCCGTCATCGGTGACAGTTACATCGAAGCACGGATGAATCGCTTCAACGATACGCTACAAGCGCAATTGGGTAACATGCTGGGGCTTCAGGGCAGGGTCTACGGCCTAGGTGCAAACGGCCTTTCGATCGCCGATTACCTGACTCTTTCCAGACAGGCCGCTACCGAATTCAAGCCCACTGCCTATGTTTACGTGATCGTCGACAACGACTTGAGCGAAGCTGTCACACGACGAAAAGGGTGGCATCATTTTCCGGCGGCAAGTTCTACTTGGCCAGTCTATGTACCGGAGCGGGAAGGAGAGCGTTCATGGGTAAGCAACCTCCTTGCATCATCCTCGTTGTATCGCTACCTGAAAGGCAACCTCGGGATATCGTTCGACTTTGCCGCGGCGAGTAGCTCGCCAACGAAAACTGCACCTACCGCTTCAGTTGCACCGGCACAGAGGGCTTTCGAGATATCCGCAATCAAGCAATTTGTCGACATGCTGCCTAAAGCCACAGGGCTCCCCCCCTCCTGCCATATTTTTTTGCTGGATACCGACCGATACGCGATTTACGACAAGCGACAAGCATCTGCACCGATTGACCCCCCCGAGTTACGAGATCGCTTCGTGGCCGAGGCCAGCATAGCCGGACTGACCGTCATCGATCTGGCCCCCGTGTTCGCAGCCGACTACGCCAGGGAGAAAAAGAAATTTGATTACTTTCCGAACGATCGGCACTGGAACTGGCGCGGTCACCATATTGCCGCATTGGCCGCACAGCAGGCGCTGCAAGGCTCGGCAGCAACATGCCTCGCGGCTGGTCAAAACCAGGCCAGAGCATCTCGCACCAAGCACGATGAAAGAGATCAATGAGCAGCTCGAATGGAAAGAACTTTAGGCTGAGGATGGCATGGGCAACGGCGCTCGTTGTTGCGGTACTCGGCGCTCACCTGCTCCTTCTTGCTCGGCCATCCTCCGAGGCGGTACGACTCCGGAACGCCTTGTTGATCGTTCCGGAGAGCGCCAGCCTGATCGATTGGGCGCCCCCTGACTACCCAGCCATCTTCAAGCGCGAAACGCAGCCCCCGATCCCCGTTTTCTGGAGATCATCAAACGGATCGGCGCGGATCAGGGAGATGACCTCCGGCGCGCGCTCCGTATCGCCAGCCATCTGTCCGAGACAGCCAAGGATCTCGGACCGATCCAGTCCGATACCTGGACCGCCTACCAGCTTATCCGCCAGGGGCGGGGGTACTGCTCCGACTTCACCCAGACCTTCCTGGCCTTGGCCCATGCCGCCGACTTACCGGTCAGGGAGTGGGGATTTTCTTTCGACGGCTTCGGGGGTAAAGGTCACGCAGTCGTCGAAATCTATGATCGCCAGCATCAGCAATGGGTTTTCCTGGATGTTTTCAACAATTTTCACGTCAGGGATACAGCCAATCGACCACTCAGCGCAGCCGAGTGGCGCCAGGCGATTCTTCAGAAAACCAGCGACGTAAGCATTCATCCGAATGGCCCCGGGCGTCCGGGATTCATCCGAGAACCCGTCCTCTGGAAATACTACGAGCGCGGTGTACAAGGCTGGTTCCTTTTGCTGGGTACTAATACACAATCCTACGAAGCGCAGCCCGTCGTTCATCTCCTGGGCAGGGTATCGCGGCACGTTGAACAGGCCTTGGCGATCCTGACCGGAGTGCACCCACGGATATCGATTCTCGAAACCCCAGAGAATCGCGCTGCCGTCGATAAAATGCACCGGCTGAGAACAAGCCTCATGATCGAACTGCCACTAATGGTAATTTCTGCTCTCGCGTCGTTATTGCTCTTCATATCTGCATGGCTTACCTCAAAGCAACAGTCAATTGCTGACAGATCAGGGGCTTTCCCCATTGTCATGCTGGTTGGTCCTCTCCCCCCGCCCTCGGGCGGCATGGCCAACCAATGCGAGCAACTGCATACGCTGCTGCGTGCCGAAGGTATTCGCGTCAATTTCGTGCAAACCAATGCGCCCTATTGGCCTTCATGGATTTCTTCGCTGACCTCGATTCGCGCCGTGTTCCGCCTCGTCCCCTATCTCTGGCATGTTTGGGCCACACTAGGCCGCAGCCAAGTGGTTCACCTTTTTGCAAATTCCGGCAAAGCCTGGTATCTATTCTGCATGCCGGTCATCGTCTTGTCTCGGGTACGTGGCGTTCCCTGTATTGTCAATTACCGAGGCGGCGAAGCCGAAACCTTCTTCCGATCATCGCCCGCCTGGGTCCGTCGCAGCCTGGCTTTAGCAAGCACCATCGTCGCACCGTCGGCGTATCTGGCCGGGGTATTCCGCGCCCTTGGATTTGCTGTTCAAATCATTCCAAATATCATCAATCTTGAAAGATTCTCGCCATCTCAAAACAGGAAAGATGATGATGGTGTGCACCTGATTGTTACCCGCAATCTCGAGCCCATCTACGACATTCCAACCGCGCTGCGAACCTTCGCCAAGGTTGTCGAACACTATCCAAATGCTCGCCTCACGATAGCGGGCAGCGGACCGGAAGAGGCGCGACTAAAAGATTTGGCAGCTAGCCTCGGCGTTGCCGAGGCTGTTTTATTTGCCGGCCGAATCCCGAATCATGAAATCCCGGCCCTATATGCCTCGGCGGACGTAGTCCTCAACCCGAGTACAGTGGACAACATGCCAATATCGATCCTTGAATCGTTCGCCAGTGGCGTTCCCGTTGTATCGACCAATGCGGGGGGCATTCCATTCATTGCCAAGAATGGCGAGAATGCATTGCTGGTTCCCATCGGCGATGCCAATGCGATGGCACAGGCAACTATCTCCCTCCTGGCCGACAGCGGTCTTGCAGCAAAATTTCGCGCCAACGGGTTGATCGCAGCGCAGGCGTACGCTTGGTCGGCCATTCGCGAGTTGTGGCTGGATACTTATCGGCAAAATGCAGAGCGACAAGGGGTAGTCAGTCATGCGTGACCTGCTTCTCGTCGGAGTATTTTTTACCTTGTGGCTGTATTGTTTTCGCTATCCCTACATAGGGCCACTGCTGTGGGCCTGGATAAGCATGATGAGCCCCCACCGGCTGACCTTTAGTTTTGCCTTCAACTTGCCATTTGCCCAAATCGCTGCGGCAACCTCGCTACTCATTTTCTTGACCACCAAGAAGAAGTTTCCTTTTCCACGCAGCGCGCCGGCGATTCTATTGGTAGTTTTCTTCCTGTGGTGCTCGGTGACATCACTGGTGTCATTCAATACCCCGAGTGTCGTATTTGACATGTGGATGAAGGTCGCAAAAATACAGATCATGCTTTTTGTGACCATGATGTTGATTGGCGGGCGCAAGACCATAAATCTGTTGCTTGCGGTGCTGTCTCTTTCTGTTGCTTTTTATGGGGTCAAAGGTGGAATCTACACGCTGACACACGGTGGTAGCGGTATGGTTTGGGGCCCTTCCGGCAGTTTTATAGAAGGGACTAACCATCTCGCTCTTGCGTTCATCATGGTTATTCCACTCATGTATTACTTGCTCGGCGAGCAGAAAAACGTCTGGTATCGGCGAGCATTGATGCTCGTGATCGGACTGACAGTTTTAGCCACCCTTGGCACCTATTCCCGTGGAGCATTCCTGGCGGCAGTCACCATGGCATTTTTCCTGGGCATGAAGAGTAAGCGGAAAGCTTTGACGCTTGGCATCATGGCCACCCTTCTGGTTGGTGCTGTCGCATTCTTGCCCGAGCAGTGGTCGAACAAGATGTCAACCATCTCGACGCACGAGGACCATTCCGCGCAAAGTCGGATTTACACCTGGCAAATGATTTGGAACCTGGCCCTGCACCATCCGATTACCGGCGGCGGGTACAACGTTACGGAAAATATGACAACCTGGGAACAATATGCGGTGACCGCATATGCGAAAGCCTATTCTCCTCACAGTATCTATTTCCAGGCACTCGCTGAGCACGGTTTTGTGGGGCTATTTCTTTACCTTGCCATCGGCATCATTACATGGCGTTACGCATCGAAAATTGCAAATCAGACCCGAGATGGCCCAGATAAGGACTGGGTTCCACAATTGATGCGCATGATTCAGGTGTCCTTGGTGGGATTCGCCGCCGGAGGATTCTTCGTCAATCTCGTCAACTATGACCTCCCCTACTATCTCGTGGCGATTGTGGCAATGGTCGGGAGAGATGTTATCCAGTCGCTCCCCAAGAGCGATCAGGTGTTGGCCAGTGGCAGCGTATCTCATTAAAGTGCCGCGTGTTGTGGAGCAAGTGTGATGAATATCTATACATCGATATGTGGTTCGATCCTCTTTCCAATACATGAGCGGTTGAAATCACATACATCTGTCGCCGTGCGTAAACGCCTGGAGGCCCAGGAGCGCTGGCCTCACGAAAAGCTGGAGGAATGGCGTGTCAGCCAACTACGCATCTTTTTGCAGCGTATCGGTTCGTCGGTACCGTACTACAGGGATCTCTTCGCCCAATTGAAGTTCGACCCCAGTGGCTTGCGCAACATCGCCGATCTACAGTCCCTGCCGCTTACCGACAAAAAATTAATGAAGTCTGCCGGTGACCGGCTCCGCTCGGAAAGTGCCGGGCCGCTAATGCGTTACAACACGGGGGGGTCATCGGGCGAACCGTTGATTTTTTATATCGGCAAGGACCGCAAGAGCCATGATGTCGGGGCAAAATGGCGCGTCACCCGCTGGTGGGGGGTGGATATTGGCGATCCGGAAATTGTTGTCTGGGGAAGTCCCATCGAACTGGGGGCGCAGGACCGTATCAAGCAAGTACGTGACACGATTTTGCGCACCGATCTATTGCCCGCTTTCGAAATGTCCGAGGCCAAGCTTGATCAGTTTGTATCTGCAATCACGAAACGGCGGCCGGCCATGCTATTCGGTTATCCATCCGCACTATCGCTGATCGCGAATCACGCCAGGCGACGGAACATCCGCATGGACAATATCGGAATACGCGTAGCCTTCGTGACCAGTGAGCGGCTCTACGACGAGCAACGCACCCTGATATCGGAAGCCTTTGGTTGTCCGGTCGCAAATGGCTATGGTGCGCGAGATGCCGGCTTCATCGCACACGAGTGCCCCCACGGTGGCATGCATCTGCAGGCCGAGGATGTCATCATTGAAATCGTTTCTCCATCCGGCGAGGTACTCGCCCCCGGCCACCCCGGAGAAATCGTCGTGACCCACACCGCGACACATGATTTTCCTTTCTTGCGCTATCGCACTGGAGATATCGGCACGCTCTCCGACAAAGCTTGCGCTTGCGGTCGCACCCTGCCCCTCATAGCCGAAATCCACGGCCGGACGACCGATTTTGTGGTCGCTGCCGACGGTACCATCATGCATGGCCTGGCATTGATTTACACGGTACGCGACCTGCCCGGGGTCGAGCGTTTCAAAATCATCCAGCATTCTCTCGACCATGTCGAAGTCCAGCTGGTTGCAGGCAATCCATTTAATAGTGAAGCTGAAGCGCGGATCGTCCGGGACTATAAAGCCAGGCTCGGACAGCAGGTTGGCATAACGATCAGCCGCGTTGATGAGATAGCGCCGGAAAAGTCCGGAAAATTCAGGTATGTCGTCAGCCATGTCGCGCTACCGGGGAGCCTCCAGTGACCGCAAGAATCACCCGGAGGCGCCGGAGCGACCTCTTGGCTGGAGAAGTGAGGATTAAATGACGACCGCGCTCGACAACTGGACAATTCAGACCTTCTCGACCCTGGTCACGCGCATATTGATGCCGGCAGCCAGACAGCACCTGAACGTCCTGATCTTTCATCGTGTGCGTCCGGTGAGAGACCCATTGTTTCCGGGCGAACCCGATCGCATCGAGTTCGACCGATGCATGCGCATGGTTGCCGAGAATTTCAATTGCCTTCCACTCGATCAGGCCATAGACATGCTGGGCAGCCGTCAGCGCCTGCCGAAGAATGCCGTGGCGATCACCTTCGACGATGGCTATTCTGACAACCGTACGGAAGCCTTGCCGATACTCCAACGTCACGGCCTGACAGCCACCTTTTTCGTGGCCAGCGGCTTTCTCGACGGCGGATGCATGTGGAACGACGAGGCCATCGAACTGGTTCGGAATTACCGAGGCGACACGCTGGACCTTCAATCCTTGGGGATAGATCTGCTGCCAAGCGCCACGGTTACCGAACGAGCCGCATTGCTTGAGCGCTTGCTGAACTCGCTCAAATACCGGGAACCGGCGGAAAGACGGGTAGCGCTGGACGAATTGAGGACGATTACTGGCGGTGACGTCCCGCGTGACCTGATGATGACGACGGCCCAGGTACGCGAAATGCGCGATGCCGGGATGGGAATCGGCGGCCATACAGTTGGGCACCCCATACTTGCGCGAATCGATCTGCAGCACGCACGCCGGGAAATCGGGGAGGACAGGGAACGACTGACGGATCTTTTGGGACAGCCCCCCGACTTTTTGCCTACCCTAATGGCAAGCCCGGTCGTGACTATCTTCCCGAACATCCAAAGATGATCAAGGAGACAGGTTACCGTGCGGCATTCAGCACTGCATGGGGAACCGTAACCCCCAATACCGATGTTTTTCAGGTTCCGCGTTTCACCCCATGGGACAAGAGTCCACTGCGTTTTGCGCTACGCCTGACCCACAACTATATGCGCATCAACGCTGCCTAGCCTTGAGCACCGCCACCCCGTTTTATGCTATTTAAGTCTTACGAATTCCTGCTCCACTTAAACGACGATCTCCGACCTTGGCGGCTACGCGGCTAGCCTCGGCGTCATGCAACAGCATTGCAGTCACACTTTCAGGATAATATTTCGACAGAATAATCTCTGCTAGCCAGAAGATTTATGAGTACCCAGCAGTTTTTCTTCTTTCGAGCGGCATGATCTAGGACAACTGCCAAAACATTTCCCGCAGTCAGATTGAACAGGATCCATATGAACACCAAAGCTTTCCATTTGCTGCGTGTAGCTGTCCTATCCAGTCTGGTTTTGGCTACCCAAAGCAGCGCTGCGCCGACTGATGCAGATACGGACTGGTTGCGCCGGTCTACTGCCCCCGGTGTCGTCGTAGCCGTTGGCTTCGATGACATTGGGGACTGGGCGAAATTCAGTTGGGACCGAAGCAACTGCAACTCAGCATACCAAGTCTATGTGAAAGGCACGAAAGCAGGATGCCGGGACAATGCGTGGGATCCCAATGTCCGCGCATCCGGCACAGGCTCGGTCCGCTTCGACATACTTTCCCAAACAGCACAAGGTTCTGGGGGGAACATCGTTTTCCGTTCGGCAATGACGAATCCAGCCACTTCGGTGCCAACAGTGAGTTTTGGGTTTCCTGGCGACAACGCATGGACAAGCGCTTTATCGCAGGCTATAAGGCGCAAGGAAGCGGTTTCGCCAATGCCAAGCAGGTCATCATTGCTCAGGGTGACGTCCGCACGGCCGACGGCAAGAAAATGATTGCAGGCAATGCCTGTAGTGAAGCGCAGGTCGTTATCGTCAGTTCGCCCCCCGGAACCAGATCGACATTTCCTATTGGATATATCGAGTGCGCGCGTTATCGGGGGTTCGAAGAAGCTCTCAAGCCAGGATCGTATGCCGGCAGCGCGCAGGGAAGTGCACCAATCACCCGGCAAAACATGAGGACTAACGCCAAAGGACAGTCGTCCTGTATCGCCCACCCCAACACGCTGGATCAAAGCGGTTGTTTTACCTACATGGCTGACCAATGGATTACCTACATGGTCCATCTCAAGCTGGGGCCAGAGGGAAAGGGCATCAGTTCGGTATCGCGACAAGAACAACCCGGATACATCAACTCAACCTACGAACTTTACGGGGCCTATCCGGGAGAGGATTTCCAGGCACTACATCGGCAGACAGGGATTGTGATTCCCAAAGGCCAGTATTATCAGGGTGGTGATCCAAGCCAAACATCGTCTTACAAGTCTGGCTGGGGGCCGGGAGACGCTCACCCAAATGCCAAGTTCGGTAAATTGTGGCTACTTCCTTACATGACCAACAAAGACCCAACGGAGATTACGGCAACCTCCTCCACGTGGTTTGACGAAGTCATCGTCTCACGTTGTCAGATAGCCGCTCCAGGCAAGCCCATTCCAAATCAGTGCAAACCACCATCGCCATCGGCACAACTGGACACTCGGCCGCCTACACTACAAATACCTGCGCCAATTACGCCACAGGCCGTTTTGCTTGCCCGTACAAACACAGCCGACCTCCCGAAGCAAAGCCAGATCCCTGCACCGGACACCAATTTTCCGAGGGAAGCCAAGTCCGGAATGACTGGTTTCCAGCTTCTCAATGCGATTCAAGTGTTGCAACCTGGGAGCTGGCTCGAAATACCCCGTTCCGAAATGGTCCGGGTACAGGTCGATGCATGTAAGGCAACTGCTATCCAGAAAGCCTACGACCGCATCGGAAACGGCACTATCGGTTGCAACCCAGACATCATCATGGCCTACAGCGGGGGGGCGTATGACACAAAAAGACACCGACTTATCGTCTGGGGAGGGGGGCACTCCGGCTATGCTGGAAATGAGATATATGCATTCGAGCTAACCGAAGGAAAATGGAGTCGTGTCACTGAACCCACTCCACCATTGCTTGAAAGTGAATACGACAAAGAGACAAAACGTTCCTCCCCACTCACCGAGCCTTGGCATGATCCGGCATATCCACCAACGCCAATATCGGTTCATTCGTACGACCAACTTGAGTATCTGCCCGAACAAAACATGTTGTTTGCTGCAGGCGGGGCAACTTACAGTGCCAACGGATACGCGACGAGTCTTACGTGGCTGTTCGATCTTTCGAAAAACACCTCTTCGGGCTGGCAACAAGCCGACCCCATCCCCGGCAAGGCCTATGGACTCTACGAATACAACATGTCCACGGCGTATGACCCGGCAACCCAAAAGATCATCATGCGGGGCTATACGAAGGCGGGAACCTTCGACCCACTCACTAAAAAGTGGACTGTTGCCAATTTAGGCCTGCTTTCGCGCCGACTGGGTTCGGTGGGGGAACTTGACCCCAAGCGCCGAAAATTTGTTGTTATTGGCGGTGGCAGCAGCGAGCTCTATAGCATTGGCAAGAATGGAGAGCTGGGCAACCCTCAGGCCTTGGACTCTACTGGTGACAAGGAAATCGAACAATGCTACGCGCCAGGCTTTGTCTATGACTCCAAGGCTGACCGTCTCGTTGCATGGTGCGGAAAGGGCGACGTCTATTCACTCAACCTGGAAACTCGTATCTGGATGCGCCATGTAGGCAAAGGGGATGTCTTACCTGGCGACCCCGCCAACACCCGGGGCATCCGTGGGACATGGGGGCGCTTTCGCTATATGCCAGAGTACAATGCCTACATCATTATCAATGGAAATCGACAGAACGTATTCCTCTACCGCCTGGCCGATGAGAAGGGAAATCTTCCACGATAAACCTTCCGGCCTATACCCATATAGCATTCGCTCTGACTACAAGATAATCGATCCTGACCATAGAAGGTACGGGTTTTCGAGTAGTCCAGACGCTCTTAAATACGAGTTTCCAATGAAAACAAATCTCCACTCCGCTTTCTCCTCTGTCGTGGAAAAAATGGGCTATGTTGTCTACCCCACATGGAAAATGAACGATCTGGCGCTGGAGCAACATCTGGCGAAACTCTTTGACCATTACGGCATTACGGTGGTCCTGGATATTGGTGCCAATGCGGGGCAGTATCGGGATTTCCTGAGGCACCGGGTGGGGTTCTCCGGGACCATACACTCCTTCGAACCCAATCCGCAGCTGGTTTCGAAACTAATGGCGCGGGGCACAGAGGACCCACTCTGGACAATTCACAATATGGGATTGGGGCACGAAAATGGCAATCTCACGCTAAACATTATGGCTCGGGATACCTTTAGTTCCTTCCGAAATCCGGACAATTCCGCAACATTGAAATTCGCGTCCAGCAACACGATCGTCGATACAGCGTCTGTTCCCGTTCGCCGCTTGGATGATCTCATTGCCGATCTCGTCGACCTTGATCGAGAATGTTGCTACATGAAGGTGGATACTCAAGGATTCGACATCGAAGTACTTCGCGGCGCGAATAGAACCTTAGAAAAAACCAAGGCTATGCAGTTCGAACTTGCAGTGCAGCGCATTTATTCTGATGTACCACACCATCTCGACATGTTAAAAACTGTCGAGAACCATGGTTATGACCTCTCCGGCATGTTTCCAATTAGTCAGGACGAACACTTGCGGGCAGTAGAATTCGACTGTGTTATGGTCAAACACCCAACCAATTTGGTTAATTCGCAGATTGCATAGCCCATCTACACATGAAGATTATCGCATTTCCGAAGAGTGGGATTTCCTACAACGACTGTTTTTACCGAGCATTGGAATCACAAGGCATTGAAGTCATAGATGGAATATTCAGTGGAGGCTGGATTCGCGCGAATGTGCAGCCCGGTAATTGGCTTCATCTGCATTGGCCATCCTTTGAATACAACGTAGCGGGAGGACGCTTGCGTTTGCTGCTATGGTTTTTCCGTTTTGTCGCTTTACTCTGCCTAGTCCGATTAAAAGGCGCACAATTAATATGGACTGCGCACAATCTCCTTCCCCATGATCGTTGCAAACTTCCCTGGCTGGACATTTTCGGGCGTCGATTCCTGATCGGAATTTCGCGATACATACTCGTTCATGGTCCAGGAGCAGCCGGAGCTTTATGTGAACGATTTCCTCAGGCAAAGAAAAAACTTGTCTTGATCCCTCATGGTCACTGGATTGGTTATTACCCGACATCAATCACCAGCACCACGGCTCGGGATGATTTGGGAATACCGCAATCAAAAATAGTTTATTTATTTATTGGGTTGTGCAAGCCCTACAAAAATCTAGAACAATTGATCACGACATTTCGTGCAAATAACCTGGATGCAATACTTCTGATCGCTGGAAAATTTAGCGACATAGGGTACCGGGAGCGCGTTTGCGAATTGGCCAAACCAGATTCTCGAATCCACATTCACGAGGGCTTCATTCCTGACGACAGGATTCAGTATTATCTTCAAGCTTGCGATTTCGTCGTGGTTCCATATAAGGAAATTCTTACGTCTGGAACAGCCATGCTCGCCCTTAGCTTCGGCAAACCACTCATTTCCGTTGACTTGGGCTTTTTGAAGGACGTCATCTCTCTGGAGGCCGGTATACTATTCCCTCATTCCGACCCAGACGGTTTGGCTAAAGCGCTCGAACACGCAATCTCCGTTTCTTACGACGCAGGGGCAATTCTCTCTCACGCCCAAAAATATAGCTTCGACGATGCAGCACGTATTTTGGCGAATACGCTCACCCATGCTCAAGATGGCGGCACCGCTTACTCTGCGACGATTCCACCGAACTAGAGAACCATTCTGCTATATGCAGTCCTTGTGACTATAGTGACACCCCCCGCCCGGGCATTGAACATGGCGGTTGCCGTTGCATTCAAAAACCTGCCCATAAAACGGTTTGTCATTAACTGCTCATTATTCAACTGAGCCAAACGAGACTCTCATGTCCGGAAAAATATTCACCGGAGCGATAATTGTTGTCGCTATGCGCTGGACTGATCGCTTGGTTGGTTTGGTGAGCACCCTTGTCCTTGCTCGTTTGCTGGTTCCGGATGACTTTGGCGTAGTCGCCATGGCATCAATTTACACTGGCTTAATCGATGTTCTTCTCGATCTCGGTGTTGTGGCCGCACTGATTCACAAGGGCAAATGCGATTCCGACGACTATAGTACCGCGTGGACTGTGCGACTACTCCAGACTGCACTGGCGGCTCTTATTATTTGCGCCACAGCCCAATTTGTTGCCAACTACTACAACGATCAGCGTGTCACGTTAGTTCTTTTCTTAATGGCCGCGACAACGGTTGTCGGTGGCTTTGAAAATATTGGGATTGTGGCCTTCCAGAAAGATATGAAATTCGGCCTGGATTTCCAGTTCTTCTTCTTGCGTCGTATCGCCGGTTTTGTATCTACCCTTGCTTTTGCCTGGTATTTTGAATCGTATTGGGCACTTCCCATTGGGGCACTGATTGGACGCCTGACCGGGGTAGCACTCAGCTATTCAATGCACCCGTTGCGCCCACGACTGACGCTGAAGAGATTCCATAGTATCTGGTCACTTTCAAAATGGATGCTCATCCGCAGCATTGGTGCATATTTCGACAGTCGCCTGGATAAGCTAATCATCGGTGGCCGCTCTGACGCTGCCACTATCGGCGCTTACAGCCTTGCAGACGAAATAGCAGCCATGCCCTCCAGCGAACTTCTGGCACCGCTAGGGCGAGTATTGTTTCCGGCCTTTGTAGAAGCACGGGATAAACCGCAAGAACTCCAGCGCTCCTTTCTACTAGCTCTCTCCGTTCAGGCCATGATCGCATTACCTGCCGCGACTGGGCTGGCACTGGTGGCAGATGACGCAGTCGTGGTGCTTCTCGGCGAACGATGGATCAGCGCCATACCGTTTGTAGAAACACTGGCCATGATATATGGCGTTACCGCCATTTCTCATGCAGCGGGATACCTACTGCTTACCCTCGGAAAAATTCGAAGCATGGCCATTTTTATCTGGATACAAGTTGGCCTGTTCGCGCTTGGAGCACTTACTTTCTTTCTCCATTCGACGCCGTTGGCAATCGCTCAGTGGAGACTGGTCGTAACCGCTTGTAGCGTTATGGGCTTTGTTGCCATGGTCGTAATAAGTGTCGAAACGTTAAAAGCACAGCATATTCTCGCTGCGGTGTGGCGGCCATCGATAGCCACAGTCATGATGGCGTTAGTGCTTTACGCATTACCTTTCGATGACCTAACTCCTCTTGCTTCCTTGCTATTGCGCTGCTGCTTGGGAGGTGCCTCATATACTGTATTTTTGATCGGTTTATGGCTTATCTCTGGGCGCCCAACAGGTGGTGAATCTTATATCCTCGGCAAGTTAATGCCATTCATACGACGCCAGTCATGACAGCGAGCATGCTTGTTCACAAACCGAAAGAATGGCGATGGACACTGGCTGCTGTTCGAGCGTTAGTCCCATTAACCATCATATTTTCGATAGCATGGCCCGACTTGACGCATTTTCGAGTTAGCCCGAGTCAACCAGATCAGGCGCTAGCCACCTCGCTATCGCACACCCCAAAAAATGAAACCCTCGCGGAGATCGCAAGCATGAGCCTTGCGGTTCCTCTAGAGATTGATCGATCGGAACGCCCAGAGACAGCGAGGAA
The DNA here is from genome assembly GCF_026261605.1 of Dechloromonas sp. A34. NCBI lineage: Bacteria > Pseudomonadati > Pseudomonadota > Betaproteobacteria > Rhodocyclales > Azonexaceae > Dechloromonas > Dechloromonas sp. A34. The sequence continues at coordinate 2,453,267 of NZ_CP102486.1, read as the reverse complement.
AATTTTGGGCGGGCAATTTGATGTACCGGTATTCTCGGCAATTCCAGTAAAACTATTGGGCTGGCCTCAAGATCTGCAACAGGATGGTTTGACGTTCCAACTGGTGATGGCCAGCTTGGCTCTGGAAGACTTGCTGCTTGAGGAATATGAGAGAACCAACAAACGCGAGTATTACATTGCGGCTAGAGAGCGAATCCTTAGCTTTTCTGCTTGGGAAGAACAGCAAAGGAAGCCAACCGCCTTTCTTTGGAATGACCATGCTATTGCCGCTAGAACTCCAGTTCTGATCCGTCTGTGGAATCACCTCAGGGCCGATGAAACCGCTACCGACGAGCAACGCATCAACCTGATTGCCCTAGTCACTCGTAGCGGAGGGTTGCTGGCGAAGGATAGCCACTTCACCGTCAGGACCAACCACGGAGTCATGCAGAATCTTGCTCTTCTGCAAATTAGCGCTGCCTTTCCGTCACTTCCACAAGTTCCGCTGTGGCGCTCACTCGCCATAAATCGGCTCGAGTTGCAATTGGGGTTTTACGTATCAAAAGAAGGTGTGGTTCTGGAGCACTCAGCCGAATATCACATTCTAGGGACCGAACTGCTTGCTTACGCGCTACGACTAATACACCTGAATGGCCTGGAATCATCCAAACGCTTGCTTTCTGCAGCACAGGGAACATCTGCCTTCGCGCGAAAACTCCTGCGGCCTGATGGTAGCCTTCCCCTATTTGGCAACACAGTGTCAGGCAATACCAATGCGCTTGTTGTAGCGGCAAAGGATGGGAAACTCCCTGTCACTCGCACCCCCCCCCCTTTTCCTGCACAGGCCCCAGGCGCTCAGCTGTTACCCCTCTCCGGCTATGCCTTGTGGTGGAACGGCGAAGGCTCCCCATCACAAACCCTCGTTGCCTGGGCCAATCATAAGCACCACGGGCACAAGCATGCCGATGAGCCCAGCCTCCATTTTTGGTCACGAGGATATGACTGGATTACTGCCTCAGGATACTGGCCATACGATCAAGCTGGATATGCCGAAGCTAACGGCTGGCCAGGATCCAACGCACCGCATGTGGTTGGCGAAACGACAAAATCACCACGTAGTGTGCGTCTTGTTGGCTCTAGTGAAAACAACGAGATTCAAGCCATCGACATCGAAAACCAGCGTGATAATGGCTTGCGTATTCGCCGACAAATTGTTCAACTTTCTCCTGAACGACTCTTGGTATTGGACATTGTTGATGGCGCGAAGGACTCGGTAGAAACATTCTGGACGATCGATCGTCGTCTGACACTAAGGTCTGCGGATCAACAGCATTTCATGAGTACCCGGACCGATGCTGGCGACGTACTGCATCTCACCGTGGCCAAGCCAAACAACCAGCCTGCCAATACCCAGCTCTTCCGCGGCAATCGTTCTCCATTTGCAGGCTGGGTAGTTGTCGGACGCAAACCGAGCCCTGCTTCGACGCTACGGGTGGAACAAGTTGCCCCACAAGGAATAACAGCAACACTTATCTCAGTTTCCAAATCGGAGGAATTTGAAAGCCTGGCCATCTCGCCTGATAGCGACAGTGAAAACTGGACCGTTCTCATCAATGAGCCAGACAATTCCGTGACAGTGGTACGGCGAGGCAAAGCGTTGACCACTACGTCTCCGGGCCAGCAGCAAAGTATTGTCTTGATGGAACCGCCATCCGTTACCAGAGAAGGACAAACACTCCGCACCGCCATGAACGATGCAATTGATCGCTACCCTCACTGGCGAGACTTGGGCAAATTCCGGCAACGCTTATATATAACCATTCCCATTCTTTGGGTCATCACTGAAACGGCGATTGCCTTGTTATCAACCCGAAGACGCTGGCCACGCCGGGCAAATCTCGCGGTTCTTCTTGCTTGGGCAACGCTTGCCTGGTGGCTCCATTCAATCTATCTGCGCTGACAACAATCTGCAGACCATCACTTGTCTTCTGAATTATCCTCAACGGGCTCTGTCACATCATCCGTTTTGACAATTTCCGCTGTGGGTTCTCGCCATTTGCCGGCACGCTCCAGGCGATTACGCAAACCTGGCAAGGGAAACCCTCTTCCATAAGCCCGGTGCGCTGCAGTCAGTGCCTTGTCAAATGCACCAACCTCAAAGTAACCGAGGCCCAAGTTATAGGTCATGTTGACAGACTCCTGATGCTCTTCAGTTACCTGATCCAGTTGCTCCAGCGCCAAGGTGCGCTCTCCTTTTTTTGCGAGCCAGTAGCCATACAGTACCTTAACCTGCATATCCGTTGGTGCCATGCGCACTGCACGGTCATACCAACAGTCAAGCTTATGGCGCGAACCGCGAGGCTGGTCTGTTTTGTCCCGTTTCGCGAGATTTGTCATCGCTATCAATGCTCTAACATGATTTGGGAAATACCGAAGCACAAAGTCAAGGTCTGCACCAATATAGGCACTGCTGACCCCTTCCTTAAGTTGCTCAACCTTTGCAGGAAAGTGAAAGTTTTCAACTCTTCTCTTATTGGAATCAGGGGCACTACGGTAATCAAGCGGTCCCCAATCGACCCCCGAGGCAACAGTGGTCAGTGCACCGCACTGAGCTTCCCCCGCAAAACATCCGCCGATGCTGGCAAAGCAGCAAATAGAAAAAAGTAAAATCCGAGAAGCAACAATCTTCTTGCAAGCATCTTACGCTCCAGTACTACTAAACAACCCGATTTAATCTTGCGAAAACAACGCAGAAGCCCTAAGTCGCAAATAAACTATTTGCAAAATATCCATGACCCACGATATCGCTTACCTCTCGAAAACTCTTTCGAGAGTGTTCAAGAGATGAATCATATGACCTTTCTGCTCAAGTCGATGAGTAAGCTTACATGGTCAGTATACAATCCGGATATGCCTGAACGATGTCGGCGACTCGACTCGCGTGACATATTCGCAATGCGGGTGCATCGCTGCTTCACTAGACAAAGGAAATTGTAGAATTTTTCCTTGAGACTCAGACATCTCAATTTGGGAACATAGCGTCGTCCTTTCCCAACTCCGCTCTCTCGTTATTCGACAACAACTCCCTTCCTTGAAATCAATGAAATCTCATTTTTCCGGATATCTCGACCACTCCCTGCAATCATCCACAGAAACCCTGCGTACCGAGCCAGGCCGAATCCATTGGAATGGGGGTGAGTTGTCCTGGAGCGAATCTCGTGAAGCCAGTTTTGCGAGCAGCGATGGCAAGCTTTGCGTTAGCGCTGGACGCCCGATATTTCCCGCAATGGTGCCCGGCGAGAATGATGCTGCCCGCTGGCTCTCCTTTATCGGCATGCACGGCGACTCGGGGATGGCAATGGTTTCGGGTGGCTGGAGCGTAATCGTGGTGTCGCCAAGCCAAGGGGAGTTGATCCTGGCGGTGGATCGCTTCTCAATTCAGACAGCCTGTTACGCCAAGGAAGGTACGCGGATCGCCTTTGCCGAGCGCGCCGATGAGGTCCCGGCACTCGACTGCAGCGTTGATCAGCAAAGTCTCTACCATTACCTGCACTTTCACATGATTCCCGCACCGCGAACAGTGTTTACTAAGGTTCGACGTCTCAACCCGGCTCACCGAGTCACGATTGCAGGTGGCAACTTCAAGCAGGCCCCCTTCTGGCAAGCCAGCTTCAACGAAAACAAACGCATGGAATTCAAGGCGGCTCAAGCCGAATTCCTTCTGCTCGTCGAAAATGCCGTCCGGCGCGACATATCAAAGGAGCCCGTGGGTGCCTTTCTCTCCGGGGGAACGGATAGTTCTACGGTTGCCGGAATGCTCTGTCGTGCAACTGGGGCTTCATGCGACACCTACTCCATCGGTTTCGACTCAGAGGGCTACGATGAGATGGAGTATGCCCGCATCGCATCCCGTCATTTCGGGACCCGTCACCATGAGTACTATGTAACTCCCGACGACCTGGTAAGCGGCATCCCAGCCGTTGCCCAATATCATGATCAGCCATTCGGCAACTCATCGGCTGTTCCTGCGTATTTCTGCGCGCGCATGGCCAAGGCTGACGGCATGACACGTCTTTTGGCAGGGGATGGCGGCGATGAGCTGTTTGGGGGCAATTCCCGCTATGCCATGCAGCGGCTGTTCGATGCCTATCGCTACGTGCCGCAAGCACTGCGACACAACGTGCTCGAACCCCTCCTTGCTAACACTTCATGGCCACGTAAGGTGCCTGGCCTACGTCAGGCTGGCGGCTACATGCGCCACTCCCGTATTCCCTTGCCCGACCGCATGGAGACCTTCAATCTGATTGACAGCCTGGGGCCGGAAAATATTCTTACTGCAGACTTTCTCGCCGGCGTTGACCGTGGCGCACCGCTTGAGCAAAGGCGAGAAACCTGGAACAACTGCCAGGCGGACACTTTGATCAACCGTATGTTGGCCTATGACTGGAAGTTCACCCTAGCCGACAGCGACCTTCCCAAGGTTCGCGGAGCAACGCGCATGGCGGGCATCAGCGTCGCCTTTCCCCTGCTCGACGATGCGCTTACAGATTTCTCTCTCGCCCTGGAACCGGAGTGGAAACTCAAGCGCCTCAAGCTGCGCTGGTTTTTCAAGGAAAGCCTGCGCGGCTTTCTGCCGGACGAAATCATCTCCAAGAAGAAACACGGCTTCGGCCTGCCCTTTGGCCCCTGGACTGTTCGCCACGCCGGCCTTCGCCAGCTTGCCAACCGTTCACTGGACAATCTGGTCGATCGCGGGTTGGTGCGCGGCGAATTCGTCCGCGAACTATTTGCTACGCACTTGCCGGAACACCCCGGGTACTACGGTGAGATGGTCTGGATATTGATGATGCTGGAACAGTGGTTATCGGCACACGAATCCAACTTCATTGCACCAAATTGAATTTTGAATTTCCACTGTCCGGCGGATAAATTGTTACCGTCGGGCGATTTTTTTCGCGCCAGGCAAGACTCAAGTATGGATTGCATGACATAAACCCAACCTGTAACTTGCCCAGACAAAAAAATGTCAGCGTATGCAGACGTCGAATCCCCATACGTCCATGTGACTGGAGGGACTGCTGATTGAAAGCGGATATCCGGGAGATGCTCCATTTGATTCCACTTGCCGAGTAACGCTCGTTTGCCCCATCCCACAACCTGGCGAAGGTTCTGCCCAAGCGGAAACGGGGTTCGACGTGCACATCGAAGTCCCAAGCGGTGGTAGCGGGTTCGGCGAGGAGAAACCGACAATGAACTTCGTCCTCGTCGTAACTTCCGCGGGCAAACCATAGAAATCCTGAGAAGACGTTTTTGTGGGTGGCGGCCAGACAAACATGACCTTTCGCGAAGCGTTCCCGAATGACGAAATCGGGTCTCGGAAAATGTTCGACAAGTGAATCGTGGCTACTCGCTTCCACAATCTTGTCGCTCTCGGAGGGGCGACACACCGGAACAAACGGATTCGGGACGGGCTGGGCAACCAGGTAGTAGCGGATCAGGTAGCAGCGTCCCTTGCTTAGCGCCTGCATGGCACGCCCGAACAGATAAAGGATGCCATTCGCGACCCCAAGGCTGCTGATGGCTGACTTGAATGGTTTGAGCATGGTTGGCGCGTGAAGCAGTTTTCCCTTAGGCAGCTGATCAGCCTGGCGAGGTGGTGCAGCGTTCCAGGAACTGCACCAGGACCTCCGAACGACTGAGGCGTGAAGCGCTTGCGACAGCCTCAGGCAACGGCAGACGGGCAGTGTTGCTGGCCACTGCATGGACGATCTCGAGCAGGCGCGAGGCAATGGCGTCACTGTCATCCAGGGGGGAAATCCAGTCGATCCCCGCATTGCGCAAGAGGCCGGCCGTGTCGCCCGACGAATCCGTCAGTGCGGCAATGGGACGCCCTGCCCTCAAGTACTCGTAGATCTTGGCTGGTATCTGGGCATTGCAATTTGCCGCCTGCATGACCAGCAGCACATCCGCCCTGAGCATTTCGGCAAGAGCATCGCGGTAAGAAATCGGTGGGCAAAGCTCGATATATTCGGAAACATCGTATTGAACCCCCAACGCTTTCAGCAAGTCGTCATGGACTGCCGCGCGAAAGCGGATTCTGAATTGCAGTCCGCCCGCCCCGCCCCCGTCCTTCAATTTTCGGAGTGCGACGAACAATTGTGTCGGATCCCGCTCGTCGGGATAGACGATACCGCTGTGCAACAACGTCACAATGTCCGGATTGAGTGGCCCGGCACGCCCGCGATCCTGTTGCTGAGATGCGAACGTTTCTTCGTCATAGCCATTTTCCAGAACAACGATACGCTCGGCGGCATCTGGATACCGGGCCTTGTACAGTGCCGCAGCACCGGGCGTCGTAAAAATGCAGAATGCCGCGTGTTTGGCTGCAGTTTCTTCAATTTTCTTGTAGGCGTTCCAGGTCGCCGGATCCACCGGGTAACCTTCCTGGGCCATCGGATCACGGAAATCGGCAATCCAGGGCAGGCCTGTTCGGCGATGCAGCTCGGCGCCGATCAGATGGGCCGTGGCGATCGGATAGGTGCTCCAGATCACGGATGGACGCAATTTGCGGATCATTCGCAAACCATCCAAAACCGCAGCCAATTTCCAGCTGACCCAGCGATCCGGCCGCGCCATTGCTGCAACGTAGCGACCAAAAATGGACAGATGCCGGGCGGTATCGAGCGCTAAGGACCGCTTGACGATCACGCTTTCCGGCACTTCTGCCATCAAGTCGTTGCTCGTCCGCTCATATGCGAGCGGATCAGCCGACAATACCAAGGGTTCCCAGTCGAATTTCGGCAGGTGCTGGACAAAGCGCAGGGTGCGCTGAATGCCACTACTGCCCGCCAGCGGAGGAAAATGATAGGCTACCATCAATACGCGCTTCATCGAGCAACCTTCGCATCCAGCCACTCTTTGGTGATATTTTCGACCTGCTCCCGCCATGCGCGCGACGAAAACGTATGGTCGGCCCCCACAATGTCAGATCGGGTAATTCGAGGCTCCCGGAGAGCGGAAGTCCATTTTGGATCGGCCAGAACCGCTTCAAGAAACTCCTTGGCGGTGTAGTCGTTTCCGCTCAGGAGCAGCAATACCGGCCCAGGGAACAAGTCGAATCCGCGTGCCATTCTCTCTTGGAAGGATAGCGCTTCGTCTTGAGTGCCTTGGCTTTTTTCCTGGCGCGCATTTTTAAGGCTGCCGAGAAAACCTGATAAAGCACGCCCGAGCCCAAGATTTCCAGTCAGCATCTTGCGCCAGAACTCCACCTGAAGGAGGCGTTGCCCGTAATAATGCTTGATGTGCGCCCGTGCGAGGGTAGCTTCAGAACGCACCCAGGGATTCAGCAGCACGAGGCCACTCAGGCGGGGATCACGGGTTTCATCCCAGTACATGAGGCTGGCCGAGGCGGCATCACACAACCCCCACAGCACCACGCGCTCGACCTGTGGGCAGTTAAGAGTAAAGGCAGCAATCGCCGCAGCGATGTCCTCGGTCAGCGATTCGAAGTTGCGCGGCTCGCCCGTGCTGTCGCCCATACCCCGGCAATCGAAGCGCATCGCAGGATATCCTGCCGCTGCAAGTGCCCGGCTCAGGTGGAGAAACTGGCGATGGCTGCCGACGCGGTATTGCGGTCCGCCGACGACAATCAGGATTCCCACCTTGCCCGACATTGGCGGCTGTGCAACAACGCCGACCATACTTTCACCGCCACACGAAAAGACGAAGGTTTGTTCGGCATGGTTCATTCACGATCCTTGAGCACAGCAAGTGTCGCCTTGATGAGTTCCTGTGCCTCCTCGACCTCGGTGGTCTGCCAGAAAGCAGGTCCGCGAACAACTGAAGAATAGACCTCAAAGCCGGCGTCTTGCCATTGTCCGATGCGCTTTTGCGAGACCGGGGTGAGCTCCGTATCGTCCTTCACCGATAGTTCGAACCAGCTCAGCTTTCCGACATGTTCGATTGGTGCTTGCAGGATCGCACTCGCCAAGCCCTCGGCAAGACTGGGAGAAACCGAGTAGCCAGCGATTTCGACAGCCTGGCCGGCGGCAAGTTGATTTCGGAGTTGTTCGGTTACGCCTTTTGCATTCCCGGAAGCCAGCTCGCCAGCCATTTTCAAGCGCATGAACTGTTGCCAGTGCTGCTTGCCGGAAATGACCGGGTGCCAGAAGATAAAACTGACCGCCTCGGGTAATTGGCTGGCCACGCTGGCAGCGACAAGACAACCGGCCCGCAAGCCCCAAAGTGTCAATGGCGCCTGGGTTTGTGTGCGAAGCCAGCGATACGCAAGTAGAACATCAGATTGCCACGCTTGCCAAGTGGCGTCCGAGAAATCTCCGGCGCTGTCGCCACAACCGAGCAGATCGATCTGCAGCACGGCATAACCAGCTTCGGCCATTGCCCTCGCTTGCAAGGCGGCCATGCGGCGAGATTTGTTCATTTCCTCCGCAAACGGATGCAGATAAATCACTGCACCGCGGGGCTGCGTCTGAGGTGCGTGGAAGAGGCAAAATCGCTGCCCCCCTTCGCCGGGAAGAAAGAAGGGCCGCATGTTGATTTCCAGAACTAAGACTCAAGCGGCCAGCTTGCCTTCGACGAACTCTACGAGGGAGCCGACAGTTGCAAACGTACTACCTTCGATTTCGTCATCATCAACCGTAAAGCCAAACCGCTCTTCAAAACCGGTAATCAAGGCAACAACGGCCATCGAATCCAACTCGGGAATGGCACCGAGTAGGGGGGTGCTTGGGGTGAATTCAGCAGATCGCCCATTCAGACTGAGGATTTCGTCCAGCAAGGACAGCACTTCTTTTTCGGTATTCAAGCCTTACTCCAGCGACATCGGATTTCAAAGGTCGCATTATAGGGGCAGAATGCGGTTTTGCCTGTGAGATAAGCCACAGTGTCATATTCCGACCTACTCGATAATACATTGTCGATAGGGCGTGATGTATGATCTTGGCGTTCCTCGCTTCGAGAAACCCCGATAACGCCTGGTGAATTTGTTGCTCAGATCGAGGGCAAGTTCTCTCGAGCGACATAACCATCACAAACCAAGCCACCTGCCCCATGTCCGAATCCTTCCTTCTGCACGAACTAATCGCCAAATCGGCATCGCGCACTCCGGATGCCTTGGCTATTTCTTACGGCAAAGCGCATCTAAGCTATGGCAAGTTACAAGAATCCGTAACCCGCTTTGCCGGTGGACTGCTTGGCCTCGGCCTCCAGCGTGGCGAGCGCGTTGCCATCTATCTGGAAAAGCGCTTCGAGACGGTGATTGCCAGCTTTGGAACGCCGGCTGCTGGTGGCGTTTTCGTACCGCTGAACCCGCTTTTGAAGCCAGAGCAAGTCGGTTATATCCTGCGCGATTGTAATGTCCGGACACTGGTAACCTCGCCCGAGCGTCTGGCGTTGCTGCAGAAGACGCTGCCGGAATGCCATGACCTGCGAAATATCGTAGTTATCACCGACGCAACCGACTCGTTACCAACATTCGGTTGCCAGAACATCTGTCGTTGGAGCGAGCTGCTAGATGCTTCGCCAGCCGCCGGCCATCGGGTGATCGACACCGATGTTGTCGGGATTCTTTACACTTCCGGCAGCACGGGAAAACCAAAGGGCGTCGTGCTTTCGCACCGCAATATGGTGGCCGGAGCCAAGAGTGTGGCCAGCTACCTGGAGAATCGTGCCGACGACACCCTTTTAGCCGCCCTGCCGCTTTCCTTCGACGCCGGCTTCAGCCAGCTGACCACCGCCTTTCATGTCGGTGCGCGGGTCGTGCTGCTCAATTACCTGCTGCCGCGCGATGTGATCAAAGCTATCGAACGGGAGAAGGTCACCGGGCTGACCGCCGTGCCACCGCTTTACATCCAGCTGACGCAACTCGCCTGGCCTGAATCGATCACCGAACACCTGCGCTACTTCGCCAACACCGGCGGCCGCATGCCCCGCGAGACGCTGGACGCCTTACGCCGGCACCTACCCAAGACCAAGCCTTTCCTGATGTACGGGCTGACCGAGGCGTTCCGCTCGACATTCCTGCCACCGGAAGAAGTTGACCGTAGACCGGACTCGATCGGCAAGGCCATCCCCAATGCCGAAATCCTCGTATTGCGCGAGGATGGTTCCCCCTGTGCGCCGCACGAGCCGGGCGAACTGGTGCACCGTGGCGCGCTGGTCGGCATGGGTTACTGGAACGATCCGGAAAAAACGGCCGAGCGCTACAAAGCTTTGCCAGTACATGCACCAGGCCGCGAGGCAGGGTTGGTGCTGCCGGAAATTGCCGTTTTTTCGGGCGACACGGTGCGCATGGATGAGGAAGGCTTCCTCTATTTCATTGGCCGCCGCGACGAAATGATGAAGACCTCCGGCTACCGGGTAAGTCCGACAGAAGTCGAGGAAATCCTCTATGCCACCCGGCTGGTTGGCGAATGCGTCGCCTTCGGCGTCGATGATGACCGGCTCGGCCAGGCCATCCAAATCATCGCCACCCCGCCGGCCGACGGCGATCTTGATGTCGCCGCCCTTCTCGCCGAATGCCGGGTGCGAATGCCGGCCTACATGGTCCCCGCCGGCATTGAGGTCCGCAATGGCCCGCTGCCGCGTAATCCGAATGGAAAGATCGACCGCAAGACGCTGTCGACTGAGTGGGTCGAAAAACATGCCGGCTAATCCGGTTTGTCAGAACAGGAAGTCCGAGCAATGACCACCGTGCCACGCCCCCTCCCCGTCCATGCCCCGATGCTGCAGTTTGCCGTCGCCGATGGCCAACTTCTGATCGGTGACATCCCGCTTCAACGCCTTGCCGCCCGCGTCGGCCAGACCCCGTTCTATGCCTACGACCGAAAGCTGCTCGCCAAACGGGTGGCCGACCTGCGTGCCGCGCTGCCTCCGTCGATCAAGCTGCATTACGCCATGAAGGCCAACCCCATGCCGACGGTGGTCGCTTTCATGGCCGGTCTGGTCGACGGGATTGACGTTGCTTCCGCAGGCGAATTGAAGGTCGCCCTCGACGCCGGAACCGACCCGCATGAGATCAGCTTCGCCGGCCCCGGCAAGCGCCAGGTCGAACTGCGGCAGGCCGTGGCAGCCGGCGTCCTGATCAACCTGGAGTCCTTCCGCGAAGTCGGGGAACTCGCTGCCATCTCTGCCGCACTGCAACTGCCGGCGCGCGTGGCAGTCCGGGTCAATCCCGACTTCGAGCTGAAGGGCTCCGGCATGAAGATGGGCGGCGGGCCCAAGCAGTTCGGGGTCGACGCCGAGCAAGTGCCGGAACTACTGGCGGCAATCGGCTCCGCTGGATTGCAGTTCGAGGGATTTCACTTGTTCGCTGGGTCGCAAAACCTGAAAGCCGAGTCGATCTGTGAAGCGCAGCAAAAATCTTACGAGCTCGCGCTGCGGCTGTCGACCCACGCACCATCGCCCGTCCGTTTTCTCAATTTGGGCGGCGGCTTCGGTATTCCCTATTTTCCGGGCGAGCAGCATCTTGATCTGGCGTCTGTCGGCGACAACTTGCGGCAGTTGGCCGCCCGCGCTGCGATCGACATGCCCGCCGCCGACTTGGTCATTGAACTGGGCCGCTATCTGGTCGGCGAGGCAGGGATTTACGTCAGCCAGGTCCTTGACCGCAAGGTTTCGCGCGGCCAGATCTTTCTGGTGGTCGATGGCGGCTTGAATCACCACCTTTCAGCATCGGGAAACTTCGGTCAGGTAATCCGCAAGAATTATCCGGTAGCCATCGGAAATCGCATGAATGCCGGAAACACGGAGATTGCCACCGTCGTCGGCCCGTTGTGTACGCCGCTCGACCTTCTGGCGGACCGCATGGAACTTCCAGTAGCCGGTCCCGGCGATCTGGTGGTTATTTTCCAGTCAGGCGCATACGGTGCCAGCGCCAGCCCGCAGGGCTTTTTGGGACATCCCGAAGTCGCCGAGGTGCTGGTCTAGATCGGCGCGACTACGCCAGAAACATGGTTGCATGTTCCAGATCTTCGTGCGTACGCCCTTGGTTCAGCGCATTGACGAATTTTTTCCAGATCAGGTCGGGCTCGCCGACGCGAAAACCATAAAAGCCGTTAAAGCCGTTTGCCTTGTCGCGCACTGCGAGTGCCTTTATGACTGACATTTCGGCTTTGCCGAGGTAGACCGTCGCCAGACTCCAGATATTGAGCGGCAACTCGACCTTGGCGTAAGCCTGGAAGCCAAATTCAGAAACCTCGATGACCTGGACTTCGAACTCGGCAGAAGAGGCCCCCACGGCATCGACCCGCAACCGTCCCGGACATTTGACGGAGAAACGTTGATGTTGCCGTAACTGGACCCCTCCTTGTTGTGAAGGCTGGTCGGGCAATACCGAACGATAGGCCGGCAGGTCGTAGATCGAATGGAGCAGCGCCTGTTTGCGCAGATCGAGACTGGCAAAGCCAGGGGTGCGCTGATTGAAGAAATAGTCGATCAGCTCCGGCGTTAAGACAGGATCGTTGGTCGTGAAATACCGCCGGTTAGGCAGCTTGATGTTCGGCAGACGGATTTCGGTAAAGTAAGCGAGCAGATTCTTGCGTGGTGGCTTGTTGGCGTAGGCGTGAGCCATGACGCCCGGCGCCTGATAGAGGTCAAGCGCCGCCCCGACCGCTGGCGCACCATTCGCAAAATCGTAGTTCTCGACCACATTGGCCGTCAGTCGCCCAAAGAAAAGGAGCGATTCATACATTTCGATGCGATTCGGATTGACCGCAATCAGCAAATGGCGCGTGTCGAAATATTCGGTCGCATACTCATACATGAATTTCATCAGCGGAAAGAGGATGGCACCGCCGGTCTTGCGGAACTTGGGATGCACAGCCAGCGCTGACACCTCCGCCAGGTTCCCACCCTTCTGCCGCACCGCGCTCAGATCAAAAATCTTCTGCAAAGGAAATCCGAAAGCACTCTCTCGAATCAAGGAGATGGTTCCGACCACCTCGCCGTCCCAAATAGCGCAGAGCGTAGTCGTCGTCGGCAATGCATGATAAATCGTGACACGCATTCCCGAGGGATCGGGCTGCATGAAGCCGCTATCGACATAGGCATCGTGAAGCAAGGAGAAGCAGGCCTCCAACTCCTCTCGACTATCGGCGATCTTCAGAACCAAGCGATCACTGGGGGCAGGGTCGCAATCAACAAACGAACGATAGACTGCAAAACGCGCCTCACGCGGCAAAGCAGCGATCACCCGACGCATAGTCTGATGCAGGAACTTTCTCAACACCCTGATCGAACTGATTTTCATCGAAATAACCTCCGCACGCTCGATACCGATGTTGTTTGGATATCTACAGTTATACACCACCCCCGACCAAATCAACCCGTGCGGATCTAATCGAATCAAGCCAGATAAAACTATAACTTTCGTGATAAAGCTTTTTTAAGAATCAAGGTATACACTCGTTGCCCCTCAAAGCTAATGAGGAATGGCGCAATGCGCCTCAATTGCTGACTGTGGTCTAGATTGCGTAATTTATCAAAATAGATGATTTTATAGCTTTTGGCACTCATTGCTTATTCAATAAGCAATTGATTTAATTAAAACAATTAAGCGCAAATTTGTTGATCGCAATATCACAGCAAACAATATTAAGAAATCGTAGCCTCCGTGAAATACTGCACAGGCATCATGACACGCCGCTCTTACAATCAGTCGCAAATGCTCATCATTGGCCAACAGGCGAATGGTGATTGGCGAGATGCAACAAAGGTATGTTTGCAGGTAATTCCTGCACAGCCCGACTCTTTGATATTTTGCGTGGCACAGCTTAAGGACGGGGACTGATCATGATCTGAATCGCCCCGGGTTTGGTGGAGGCTCTAACTCTTGAGAAGATAGAGCCATGAAGAAGTCAGTTAAGTTCTCCCCCGAATTTCGTGAGCGCGCCGTGCGCATGGTTGCCGAAAGCCGTGCCGATCATCCGTCGCTGTGGTCAGCCGTTGAATCCATTGCGGTCAAGATCGGTTGCACGCCGCAGACGCTGCTGACCTGGGTGCGTCAGCACGAACGAGATGCCGGCCAGCGCGAAGGGCCGACCACGGCGGACCAGAAGCGTGTCAAGGAACTGGAGCGCGAGGTCAAAGAGCTGCGCAAAGCCAACGAGATCCTCAAGCTTGCCAGCGCGTTTTTCGCCCAGGCGGAGCTCGACCGCCGATTCAAGTCTTGAGGTCTTTCGTCGACGAGCATCGTGCTGCCTTCGGGGTCGAGCCGATCTGCAGGCAATTGCAGATTGCCCCGTCGGGCTACCGGCGTCATGTCGCTCGGCGGCGCAATCCTGAACAGCGCAGTCAGAGAGTGCGGCGTGACGAGGTGTTAGTGCCCGAGATCAAGCGCGTCTGGCAGGCCAACCTGCAGGTCTATGGTGCCGACAAGGTCTGGCGGCAACTGAACCGCGAAGGCATCGCGGTGGCCCGTTGTACGGTCGAGCGACTCATGCGGCGTCAAGGTTTGCGCGGAGTCATGCGCGGCAAGGTGGTGCGCACCACGATCAGCGACAGCAAAGCGGCTTGCCCGCTGGATCGGGTCAATCGACAGTTCAAGGCCGACCGTCCCAATCAGTTGTGGGTCTCGGACTTCACCTATGTCTCGACCTGGCAAGGCTGGTTATATGTGGCTTTTGTCATCGACGTTTTTGCCCGCCGTATCGTGGGTTGGCGAGTGAGCAGTTCCATGCATACGGACTTCGTGCTCGATGCGCTGGAACAGGCGCTGTACGCCCGTCAGCCGAGTCCCGACGAGGCCTTGATCCACCACTCGGACAGGGGCTCGCAGTACGTCTCGATCCGCTACAGCGAGCGACTGGCCGAAGCCGGGATTGAGCCATCAGTCGGCAGCAAGGGCGACAGCTACGACAACGCGCTAGCCGAGACGATTAATGGCTTGTACAAGGCGGAGATGATCCACCGGCGCGCCCCTTGGAAAACCAGGGAATCCGTGGAGCTGGCAACTCTGGAATGGGTGTCTTGGTTTAACCACCACAGGCTGCTTGAACCGATTGGCTATATCCCCCCCGCAGAAGCTGAGGCAAACTACTACAGGCAACTCGCCGATCAGGCCGCCATCGTGGCCTGACTTAAACCAACCGGCCTCCACGGAAACCGGGGCGATTCAATCAGGCTATTCAATCATTGGTTACGCTGGCGCTCACTAGCTCAGATGCTATTCGACTTTTCCTTCGTCATTGTCGGAATCGTCATCGCCATGATGTGGATTCACAACGGCCTTCCGATCAATCACCGTCAAGTCCTGATCTTCGGCCTCCTGCTCGGAGTGGCCATGCTGGTCATCAACTCTTGGCTGGGTTTTTATCAGCGTTTCAATAGCCGAAGTGTCATGGAAAGCCGGGCGCGGGCCGTTCTCTCACTCTACCTTGCGGTCCCCGTGGCCTATGGCATTTTCGCCCTCCTTCCACTGACCGGGGTCAACCAGGAATTTCTCCAACTATCCGCCATGTCAGCAGTGTTCGGCATGCTGGTCACCCGTGTTAGCGCCACCCACGCCACTACAACCAACATACTGACCCGGAGAATCCTAGTTTTTGGAACAGGGGCTCGAGCACTGGGCGTCAAGCGTGCTCTCAACAAATCAGACCCTTCAGCGGAAATCCTCGGGTTTTTCCCCAGCCCGAACGAAGAAGAAATCGCTGTGCCCGACAACATGGTCCTTTCCCGAAACCACTCCCTGACCGATACCGCCATCACGATGAAGGCCGACGAAATCGTGGTTGCCCTGACCGAACGCCGAGGAGGGTCGATGCCGCTACGCGAACTGCTTGACTGCAAATTGCAGGGCATTCGCGTTCTGGATCTGGCTAGCCATTTCGAACAAACCCTTGGCCAGATTCGCTTGGAATCGCTCTACGCCGGCTGGCTTATTTTCGGCGACGGTTTCCGCCAAGGAACTATGCGCACCCTCGTCAAGCGTATTTTCGACGTCGTTTGTGCCTTGATCCTGATTCTGCTCGCCTTACCGGTAATGGCAGTGGCCGCGGTCGCCATTGTGGTCGAAAACGGTTTCCCCATTCTCTATCGTCAAGAACGTGTCGGCCTCAACGGTCGTCTGTTCAATGTCATCAAGTTCCGCAGCATGCGCCGCGATGCAGAGAAAGATGGCAAGCCGATCTGGGCGGCAGCCCAGGACGATCGGGTCACCAAGGTCGGCAAAATCATTCGCAAACTTCGGATTGATGAACTGCCCCAGCTTTTCAGCGTCCTCAAAGGTGACATGAGTCTGGTTGGCCCCCGCCCCGAGCGTCCTTTCTTTGTCGACCAACTGACCAAAGAAATTCCTTTCTATGCAGTACGCCACAGCGTCAAACCGGGCGTTACCGGTTGGGCTCAGGTTCGCTACCACTATGGGGCGACGGTCGAGGATTCTGCCGAAAAGCTCCAGTATGACTTGTACTATGTCAAGAACCACTCGCTTTTTCTCGACATTCTTGTCCTGTTTGACACAGTGGGTGTCGTGCTGACCGGCAAGGGTGCCCACTGATCATCTGCGCCACAGCTCCGTCGAGACGCTCACATTGATAGTGCATGGCTACTGAATCCGTCACCCTGATCGTCTGGAGCCTGGGTATCGCTGCCGGCACCTATACCCTGCTGGCGATTTACCTGCTTGCACTCGGCAAGGAATGGCGGGCGGGTCTTCGCGCCAGGATGATGTTACTCGCTGTATCGGCTTCCACACTTTGGGCTGGTCTATCGTTTTTTGCTATCACCAGCACCCTCTCGTTATTGCTTCTTTTAGCCTCATTAACGGACATCCTGCGATATGGAATCTGGTTTGCCTTTGTCGCTTACCTCTTGATTCCCGAACCCGCCCAGACGAATGGGCGAGCCTTGCTACCGCCCTGGCTGATTCCAGCCTGCTGGGGAGCTGCGTTGTGGGGTATCGCCCTCCAGCTTTCGCTGGCCTTCGGCATACTGCCCGCCGAGCAATGGTTTCGCGCTGCACTGTTCCAGTCTCTTGCCATGCCAGTCATTGGCCTGATGTTGATCGAGCAGCTATTTCGTGCGGTTTCGGATGATTCAGTCTGGAATATCAAGCCACTTTGCCTTGGCCTGGCCGGCCAATTCGTGTTCGATATTTATCTGTTTTCCGATGCACTGATGTTCAACCGGATCGATGCCGATGCCGCAAGCATACGTGGCATCGTTCATGCCATTACCACGCCGCTTCTTCTTCTTAGCACCCTGCGCAGTCGCGACTGGACATCGAAGATCCATCTCTCCCAGAAAGCGGCCTTCCATTCGGCGACGCTATTAATTGCCGGACTCTACCTATTGTTCATGGCGAGTGTTGGGTACTACGTTCGCTATTTTGGCGGTGACTGGGGACGTGCCTTGCAATTGGCTACCCTTTGCGCCGCCCTACTGGGACTGGGTGTGATTGTCGTATCCGGATCGATGCGGGCCAAGCTGCGAGTTCTGGTCGGCAAGCACTTTTTCAGTTATCGCTACGATTACCGGGAGGAGTGGCTGCGCTTTACCCAGACCCTATCCGCCCAAGACTCGCCGCAGGCCCTGGGGCAACAGGTTATCCGAGGCCTCGCCAACATGGTCGAAAGTCCAGGTGGAGGGCTATGGTTACGGGATGGAGGCCAGGATTGCTACCGCCAGACGGCGCGCTGGAATATCCCGGCCAACGATGCCGTCGAAACGGTGGATTCGCCCCTATCCAGCTTTCTGCTACGCAGCGGCTGGGTAATCAATCTGGAAGAGTATCGCTGCTTCCCTGGTCGCTATGGCGATTTGGAAATCCCCTCCTGGCTTTCCGACGTTCCGAATGCCTGGTTGGTTATTCCCCTGATGGTAGGTAGCCAGATGGACGGATTCGTTATCCTGGCGAGTTCACGAACCCAGATCGATGTTAATTGGGAGGTCAACGACCTATTGCGAACTGCGGGTTGTCAGGCGGCAGGGTTTCTGGCCAACATGCAGGCGACGGAGGCACTACTTGAAGCACGCAAATTCGACGCTTTCAACAAAATGTCTGCATTCGTGGTCCATGACCTGAAAAATATCGTCACCCAACTTGCCTTGATGCTAAAGAATGCCGAGCGCCACCGCGACAATCCCGAATTCCAGCAGGACATGTTGATGACGGTTGATCATGCAGTCGAGCGCATGCGCCAATTGATGATGCAATTGCGGGAGGGTGCAACCCCCCGGGAACCGCTTGCGGTGTTAATCTTCCTGAGATCATTGAACGGATTCAAAAAGAAAAAAGTGATCAGGGGCGATCAGTGGAGCTCGATCTCAGGGATCGCCTGGCAACGCGTGGCCACGAAGAGCGGCTGAAACGTGTCATTGGCCATTTGGTGCAGAATTCACTGGATGCAACCGACCCTGGCGGGAGGGTCTGGGTTGCCCTTGAGAAGCGCGGTGATCGTGCCGCACTGGAAGTCGGCGACACCGGCCATGGTATGAGTCCCGAGTTCATTCGCGAGAGACTTTTCAAGCCGTTTCAGAGCACAAAACAAGCTGGAATGGGTATTGGCGCCTATGAAAGTGCCCAATACATTCGCGAATTGGGTGGTGAGATGAATGTAGACAGTGAGCCTGGCCACGGAACCCGTATCACGGTGATTCTTCCGCTTTTTGAAGTACGTACCGAATCTGACTTGCACACAAAGGAACTCGCTTGAGCTCAGAAAAGCTGCGCCCCCTGCTGATTGTCGAAGACGATCCGGCGCTTCAGAAGCAGTTACGCTGGTCCTTTGACCAGTTCGAGACGCTGACCGCCGGCGATCGGGAAAGCGCCCTCACGCTGGTCCACCGCCACAATCCGCCGGTGGTGACCATGGACCTTGGTTTGCCGCCCGATGCCGACTCGGTTTCCGAGGGGTTCCGGCTACTTGAACAGATCATCTCCGTTGCGCCAGATACCAAGGTCATCGTCCTGACTGGTCAGAATGACAGAACCAATGCCTTACGCGCCATCGGCTTGGGTGCATATGATTTTTTCGCCAAGCCGTTCGAACCCGAATTGCTTTCGTTGACCATCGAACGGGCATTTCGCCTTTACGATCTGCAACAGGAAAATCGCCGTCTGCAATCTATCCAGCATCCGGCAGCACTAGCCGGACTGCTGACGCGAAGTTCGGAAATGCTGCGGGTTTGCCGTACCGTCGAAAAAGTGGCAAGCAGTAATGCCACGGTTTTGCTACTCGGCGAAAGTGGCACCGGCAAGGAGGTACTGGCGCGTGGGGTGCATGAGACTTCGCAGCGCAAGAACGAGCGTTTCGTCGCCATCAACTGTGCTGCAATTCCAGACAACTTGCTGGAGAGCGAACTGTTTGGTTACGAAAAGGGAGCTTTTACCGGGGCCGCCAAGACAACACCGGGCAAGATCGAAAGTGCCAATGGCGGCACCTTGATGCTGGACGAAATCGGCGACCTCCCTCACCCCTTGCAGGCAAAATTGTTGCGCTTTCTGCAGGAACGCGTGGTCGAGCGACTCGGCGGGCGGCAGGAAATCCCAGTTGATGTCCGCATCGTCTGCGCCACACATCAGGATCTCAAGACGCTGATCAAGGAAGGCCGGTTCCGGGAAGACCTCTTTTATCGCTTGGCCGAAATCGTCATCAACATCCCGCCGCTGCGCGACCGTCAAGGTGATGCCACCTTGCTCGCTCATGCCTTTGCTCGACGCTTTGCAAGCGAACAGAACCGCGGCAATATGACACTCACTGAAGACAGCATTCGCGCCATCGAACTCCACTCTTGGCCCGGCAATGTTCGAGAGTTGGAGAATTGCATCAAGCGTGCCGTCATCATGGCCGACGGATTGCAAATCACGCGCGAGGATATCGGACTGGAAACACCTGAGGGTGCAGACTCGGAATTTATCGACCTGCGCCGTATCCGCGACGACGCCGAACGCAGTGCCGTTGTAACTGCACTCGGCCGCGCAAACGGAAACGTCGTTCGTGCTGCGGAAATCCTTGGCATCAGCCGCCCCACGCTCTACGACCTGATGCATCGCCTGGGCTTGAAATAGCCGTCAACCATTGAAAGAACTCGTTATGAAAAAGCGCACTTCGATCATTTCCACCACAATTTCCACTGCTCTGTTGGCGGCCTTTCTGGGCGGTTGCGGTGGCGAGAATCCTGAGGCCTTGATTGCGTCGGGCAGGGACTTTCTCGCCAAGAATGACAACAAGGCGGCCATCATCCAGTTGAAGAACGCCTTGCAAAAGGATCCCAATCTGGGTGAGGCCCGCTTTCTTCTGGGCAAGGCACTGCTGGAAAGCGGCGACGCAGTGGGGGCGGAGGTGGAACTACGCAAGGCAACTGAACTTAAATTTGCCAATGACCAGGTCATTCCCCTTCTTGCTAAAGCACTACTGGCAACAGGTCACGCCAAGAAGGTAACCGACGAATTTGGCAACACAGAACTCTCCCCCGGCGAGCCCACGGCCAATCTTAAAACTATCCTAAGCACGGCCTACGCCGCTCTGGGTAATCATGACGCAGCGCAGAAGGCACTGTCTGCTGCACTGACTGCCAAACCTGATTACGCACCGGCCCAACTGGCCGATGCCGGCAAGCGCGCAGCCAACCGAAACTTCGATGAAGCGCAGGGCATAATCGATAATGTTCTGGTCAAAAACCCGAATAACCACGATGCATTGTTGCTGAATGGCACCCTGCTGGCCGCCAAAGGTAACCCCGACAGTGCAATCAGCCAGTACCGCAAGGCAATCGAGGCAAAACCAGACTTCCTGTTGGCCCATTCGGCGATCATTTACACCTACTTCCAGCAACAAAAGCATGACGAGGCCGAAAAACAGATTGAGGCTCTGAAAAAAATAGCCCCCAAGCACCCACAGACGATTTACCTAGAGGCGCAGGCAGACTATCAACGCAAAGACTACAAGACTGCACGAGAACTAACCCAGAGGCTGCTGAAAGCTGCGCCTAACAACCCCAATACACTGCAGTTGGCTGGAGCAATCGAATACCAATTGCGTTCGTACATTCAGGCCGAAACGTATCTGAGCAAGGCGCTGCAGCTGCTCCCCAGCCTGCCGCTGGCCCGCAAACTGCTGGTATCCAGTTATCTTCGCGCCGGTCAGCCAGCCAAGGCCCTGAACACGATGCAACCAATACTCGATAGCATTGATAAAGACCCTGCGATGCTGTCGCTGGCAGGAGAAACCTTTCTACAAAACGGCGACGCCAACCGCGCAACCGAGTATTTTGCCAAGGCCAGCAAACTCGACCCGAATGATGCCGCCAAAAGAACATCTCTGGCCTTGGCCCATATGGCTCAAGGCAACGCTGCCGGCGCCACGACGGAACTGGAGCAAATCGCGCTCGGCGACAAAGGCACGACGGCAGATCTCGCACTAGTTTCAACGTACTTGCGCACCAATCAGACCGACAAAGCGCTGAAAGCCATCGACAGTCTCGAAAAAAAGCAGCCGGACAATCCGACCACCTATAACCTTCGGGCACGCACCCTGCTTGCAAAAAAAGATACCCAAGGAGCTCGAGCCAACTTTGAAAAAGCACTAGCCGTCAATCCCACCTTTTTCCCGGCAGCGGCCAGCCTGGCGACACTCGATCTGGCAGACAAAAAGCCGGAAGAAGCCCGCAAGCGCTTCGATTCCATATTGGCCGCCGATCCGAAGAACCTCCAGGCCATGCTTGCGCTTGCAGAATTACGTGCGGCCAATAGCGCCCCCTCTGACGAAGTTGCCGGCCTGATCAATAAGGCCATTTCCGCCAATCCCAGTGAAGCCGCACCACGGTTAGCCCTGATTCAGTACTACCTCAACACCAAGGATCTCAAGAAAGCGATGACATCGGCCAACGAGGCCATTGCCGCAATTCCCGACAAACCGGAAATACTCGACGCTTTGGGGCGCACCCAACAAGTATCTGGCGACCTCAACCAAGCATTGACAACTTACGGCAAGCTTGCCGCCATACAACCCGCATCTCCCCTGGGTCAGATGCGCCTGGCCGAAATTTATATCGCCAGCAATAACCGGGTCGAAGCAATTAAAAGCTTGAGAAGGGCTATTGAAATCAAGCCGAACCTTGTTGAGGCTCAGAGAGCCTTGATTTTGCTTGCCATGGATGGAGAGAACATTGGGGAAGCTCTTGAAATTGCTCGTCAGATGCAAAAACAGCGACCGAAAGAAGCTGTTGGCTACATACAGGAAGGTGACATTCACGGCTCGCAAAAGAATTGGCCGGCATCCTTTGCTGCCTATCGCAACGGTCTGAAGCAACTTCCCGCCCCGGAACTTGCGGTCAAATTGCATATAGCCCTAATCGCTTCCGGAAATATCGCCGAAGCCGAAAAGACCGCAAGCACTTGGCTCAAGGAACATCCAAAAGATATCTCTCTCCGAATGCACCTGGGCGATATGGCAAGTAGCCGCAAGGACTTTGCGCAAGCACTCCAGCACTACCGCACAGCGCTGGAAATCCAGCCCAACAACCCCGTGGTGCTGAACAACCTGGCCTGGATTTCCGGCCAGTCGAAGGCACCGAAAGCCATTGAGTATGCCGAAAGGGCCAACCGGCTTGCCCCTAATCAACCGCCATTTATGGATACCTTAGCCATGTTGCTGGCCGAAAAAGGGGATACCGCCAAGGCCATCGATCTGTTGCGCAAGGCTATGAGTATTGCGCCCCAGGCCGCGGCGATACAATTGAACCTTGCCAAAGTGCTAATCAGCGCCGGCAAGAAGGATGACGCGCGCAAGGAACTTGAAGTGATCGCCAAACTCGGTGAAAAATTCCCTGGACACGCCGAGGTCAGCCAACTCCTGCAAGCGCTATAAAATTTTCCATTAACACTCTATATTCACCCTATCTGAAACAGGTAAAAGATGACAACAATCGCTGTAGTTGGACTGGGCTACGTGGGTTTGCCCCTAGCTGTCGAATTCGGGAAAAAGTTTCGCACCATTGGTTTCGATCTCTCCACCGAGAAGATTGCCGCTTACAAGCGGCATGTTGACCCGACAGGCGAAGTCAGTAGCGATGATCTCAAGTCCGCGACCCGGCTTGAGGTTGGAACCGACCCCGCCGCGCTGAAGGAGGCGGATTTCGTCATCGTCGCCGTACCGACACCGGTCGACGACGCCCACCAGCCGGATTTCAGCCCCTTGGTCGGTTCCTCAAAAGCCGTCGGTCAGAACCTCAAACAAGGCGCCATCGTCGTCTATGAATCAACGGTATACCCTGGTGCCACGGAAGAAGTCTGCATTCCCATCCTCGAGCGTGAGTCCGGCAAGACCTGGAAGAAGGATTTCTTCGTCGGCTATTCGCCGGAACGGATCAATCCGGGCGACAAGGAACGCACGGTGACCAAGATCGTCAAGGTTGTTTCCGGCGATACCCCGGAAACCCTGGCCACGGTCAAGGAGATCTATGGCAGCATCATCACCGCCGGTGTTTACCCAGCCTCGAACATCAAGGTAGCAGAAGCCGCTAAAGTTATCGAAAATACCCAGCGCGACCTTAATATCGCCCTGATGAACGAGCTTGCCATCATCTTCGACAAGATCGGCATCGATACGCTGGAAGTCCTGCAGGCCGCAGGTACCAAGTGGAATTTCCTGCCTTTCCGTCCGGGCCTAGTGGGTGGCCATTGCATCGGCGTCGACCCGTATTACCTGACGCACAAGGCACAGAAACTCGGTTATCACCCGGAAGTCATTCTCGCCGGTCGGCGCATCAACGACGGCATGGGCAAGTTCGTAGCCGAACAAACCATCAAGCAACTAATCCGTAACGGCCACCCGGTCAAGGATCGCCCAATCATCGTTCTTGGCCTCACCTTCAAGGAAGACTGCCCCGATCTGCGTAATTCACGAGTCATCGACGTCATTCGCGAACTGGAATCCTATGGAGCCAAGGTCGTCGTGCACGATCCGGTGGCCGACACCGGGGAAGCTCGTCACGAATATGGGGTTGACCTTGTCGCCTGGGACGATCTACCCAAGGCTGGAGCCATTGTGGCTGCCGTCAACCATCGCCAATTCAAATCCCGGCCAACTTCCGATTTCTTGTCTAAACTAGAAGAGTGCGGCGTGATCACCGACGTGAAAAGTATGCTGGACCCGGTGGCCTTTGCTGCTGCCGGCGTAGATATCTGGCGTCTCTAGGAGGCAAACATGAAGCGCTCAAGGCTGAACCATTGGCATCGCCGCAAGCCTTGGGCGCTTTGTGTTTTGCTGGTCCTCAGTGTCTTGGGCAGGCCCGCGCTGGCTGATGCGACGAAAAGTGAGCGGGCGGCCAGCCTGCGCAGCGAAGCGCGAAATCACGAGCACGGCAATGGCGTGCCGCGCGACACGCTCAAGGCGGTTCAGCTGTACTGCGAGGCGTCACGCTTGGGGGACATCGAGGCGCAGTACAACCTTGGTTGGATGTACGCAAACGGCCGCGGGATAACCCGCGATGATGAAACTGCTGCTTACTTTTTTGCAATGGCGGCCAAACAGGGCGACGTACTCTCCCAACGCATGTTGCGCCAGGTCGGTGATCCACCTACCAAGCCACCAGAATGTCTCTTCGACAGCGATGGCAACGACATCGTTGACAAGGCCATGCCGGAACACAAGAAAGTTATGGATCTGGTACTCAAACTGGCCCCGGAGTATGGCATTTACCCCCGGCTGGCGATGGCCATCATTCGCGCTGAATCCAACTTCAACCCGGCAGCGGTATCCCCAAAGAATGCCCAAGGCTTAATGCAGTTGATCCCAGAAACCGCCGATCGCTTTAACGTCAAGAAGCCCTTCGATCCAGAACAGAATATTCGTGGCGGCCTGGCCTATTTGCGCTGGCTTCTCGCCTACTTCAAAGGTGATGTAATGCTCGTCGCTGCTGCCTACAATGCGGGCGAAGGCGCGGTTAACCGTTTTGGTGGCATTCCGCCTTTCCCAGAAACTCAGGGCTACGTCAAACGAATTAGGGAAATTTTCAAACGCGAGGATCACCCATTCGACCCCGGTGTCACCACTCCCTCCCCCGAAATGCCTAGAATCGCCTCGCGCAGGCTGATGTGAGCCTCGTCATCGCACCGGCGGTGCGCTGGTTTACGTCTCTTGCCTTTTTCCTTACCACCCCGTCACTGGCTGAACTGGCCGATACCATCGAACGTATCAAGCCCTCAATCGTGGTCGTCGGCACCTACAAAAAGACCAGCAGCCCCCAGTTTGTCCTGCGCGGTACCGGCTTTGTCATCGGCAACGGAAATCTGGTGGCAACCAATGCTCACGTCGTACCTGACAGCGCTGAACCCGATGCACCGGCTTTGGTCATCCAGGCACGGGGTGCCAATGGCGACCCTCAGGTCCGACGCGCCTTTCTGGCCAGCCGAGACAAGGAGCATGACCTTGCGGTCTTACGTATTGAAGGCCCGGCCCTGCCCACCTTGAAACTTCACAATTCGGACGCCGTCCGTGAGGGGCAGGCTATCGGCTTTACCGGCTTCCCGATTGGCGGCGCGCTGGGCTTTTCACCGGTGACACATCGCGGCATTGTTTCCTCAATTACTCCAATCGCATTACCTGCCGGAAATGCCCAGCAGATCAACTCCAATCTCATTCGCCAGTTGAAGAGTGGCACGTTCAACATTTTTCAACTGGATGCAACCGCCTATCCCGGCAACAGTGGAAGCCCCGTTTTCAATGAGGAGACCGGTGAGGTAATCGGAGTCATTAACATGGTTTTTGTAAAAGGCAGCAAAGAAGCCGCACTGACCCACCCTTCTGGCATTTCTTACGCTATTCCTGCGAATTTCCTCACAGAACTGGTCAAACAGTCTGCCCGCTAGTCCCATGTAAACCTATAATCCCAAGTGAAGTGTTCTCGTTCGAGTGGTCAATTGGAAGTGTCGGTTTTTTTTACACTCAACGTAAGCACAACAACACACCACCCAAAAAAATATAATTAATACATAAAAATCAATAAAATAAATGCTTGGCGTGAATATTGCTCTTTATAGTTAGCCTATTAGACCCTGGGGTTTGGAGTTAGTTATGTCACTACGCAACGATGATTTTAAGCAGCCTCAGAATACCGCGGCTCCAGCCGACAGTTTTCCTCCTGCCTCACAATACGAAGCAGTAAAGAATTCAGGACGACGCAAGTTGACTGGGCTTGGTGTTGGAGTGCCAGTGATCTTGACACTTGCCAGCCGTTCAGTTTTGGCTGGACAGTGTCTTTCCAACATGCTGTCTGGAAACCTGTCCGATCCAAATCGCGACAGCAATTGCAGCAAAGGCTGGAGTCCTGGTCAATGGGGAACCTCTGGCGGGAGGCTCGGCCAGAACACGACTATTCAGGCTTGGTCACTCATTGGATTCACCTTCGGCACCTTCAAAACCCAAGCGGAGGATAGTTCTTGCTATAAACATGGTTCTCCGAAGCTAAACGTAACAGCGTGCTACAAAGATGGCTCACCAGTAGAGGCCCTGCCGGGCGTACTGATCAAAGAAGGCGTACTGTCGGGCACCCCCATCCGCGATATCCTGCAAGATAATAGCTCCTATCCATTGACGCGACATCTTGTTTGCGCCTATTTCAACGCCCTGTATAGTAGCGTCGATCCAAATTTCAACTACATCTTGACGGCACAACAGGTACTGGACTTGGCCGGTGGTGCGCCGCTTCCCCGACCTATAGCGGTCTACAAGACTTCCTCGGCTCAACTTGGGGCTGAACAGTCGCCATTTAACGCATTGACCTTAACCATTGTTAGTTCTCGTTGCCAATACTCAGCGTTTTATAGAACACTGTCTTGGTGAAGACATGGTCATTTTTGACAAGCTTTCTGGCGAAACGCATTTCGTCTTCCCTCCGGCTTCGGTCGTATTGGCTCTATTAAAAGAAAGCCCTAAAGAGCGGGGCATGTTGTGCAACGATATAGCCCCATATGTTGAAGGCAGCGAACAGGAAATCGAGGATTTTATAGACCGGACACTAAACCAGTTTCGCACCATTGGTTTAATCCCCCCCGCCGCTCTGTGAAGCTATCATCGCTGTCCCAGCAAGAGATTCGGAAACGTCTCCGAGAAGGATCTCTTCTTATCTCCTTGGCCGGTTTTGACATTTCGATCCGTTCGTCGTTGCCACAGGTCGCGCGCGGACTGTCACTACTTTACGCAAACTATTCCTTGGCCGCTGAGGGCGAATTTATAGATTTCCGTATCGAAATTGACTCACCATCAATGCTCCGCCGATGGGTTCGCCCCCAAGTCAATTTTTCATGCGATCGGCATTTCCCTTTCAAGCCACTACCTTTAAATCAAGCCTTTGCCATGTTCGAGTGGGGCTTGAACTGGGTTGTCGCCAATCATTGCCATCAATTTGCCATTATCCATTCGGCAGTCGTCGAAAAGGATGGCAAAGGGATCATCTTCCCAGGAACCCCGGGGAGTGGAAAAAGCACTCTCTGCGCGGCCTTGACATGTCGAGGTTGGAGACTACTCTCCGATGAAATGGCCCTCATCTCGCTGGAAGACCACCAAATCTATCCATTTCCACGACCTATTGGCCTAAAGAACAACTCGATTGAGGTTATCCAGCAGTTTGATGAAAACGTAGTATTTGGAGATGTCATCAAGGATACGGCCAAGGGCAACGTTGCCCATATGCTGGTTCCGAACTCGAGCGTCGATGCCAGTAGCCAGAATGCCCTCCCCTTTGCCGTCGTTTTTCCACGGTACCAGAAGGACTCAACCCTCGATTTTGAGCCGATAAGCAAGGGGACGACCATGATGAAGTTGGCAGAAAACTGCTTCAATTACCCGGTCCTTGGCGTTGACGGATTTCACTGCCTGGCCAGCATCGCTGATCGATGCGCTGGAAGAACATTGCATTACTCCCACCTGAACGAAGCTATTGACGCTCTGGAAACGATGCTTCTTGAATGATAAAGAACCATCCACTAATCCGCTTCCTGCGCTCTCCTCATGCCGCACTCAAAGACCTTTCGGCCACCGACTGGGATTTGCTCATTCGAACCGCACGTCGTGGATACCTGCTGAGTCGTGTCGCTCACCTTGCTCGCCAAGCTGATTTGCTCAGCGCACTCCCTAAGAAAGTCATACCGCACATATCCAGCGCACTACGCGTTGCAGAGAGTCAATATCGCAGTGTTGCCTGGGAAATAACCCAAATCCAGCATACCCTGCACCCTCATAACATCCCCTTCGTGGTGCTTAAAGGCGGCGCCTACATCATTACGGGCCACGATGCAGGCAATGGCCGCGTTTTGTCGGACATTGACATTATGGTGCCCCACAAAATGATCCTCGAGGCTGAGCGGGCGCTTGTTGGAAACGGGTGGTTTCCAGGAAAACTCGATGCATATGACCAGCGCTACTATCGAACTTGGATGCATGAACTCCCCCCCTTGCGCCATCTTGGACGCGGTACAACACTTGACGTTCATCACACCATACTGCCGCCGACAGCAGCACTAAAACCCGATGTCAATCAACTCTG
This sequence comes from Dechloromonas sp. A34, assembly GCF_026261605.1. Taxonomy (NCBI): domain Bacteria; kingdom Pseudomonadati; phylum Pseudomonadota; class Betaproteobacteria; order Rhodocyclales; family Azonexaceae; genus Dechloromonas; species Dechloromonas sp. A34. The sequence continues at coordinate 2,424,785 of NZ_CP102486.1, read as the reverse complement.
GCACAAGGCAATGCCGCTGAAAGAAATCTCCGGTGCTCTCACCCTGGCGCCAATCGATATGATTCTTCACAGCGCCACACACCTATTTCATGATGGTGAAATGGAGCACGGCCTGCGCGATCTTGTCGACATTGACAGCTTGCTAAGTCAGTTTGCCATCACAGAAAGTTTCTGGGCGGAACTAACCGGTCGAGCCATAGAGTTGGATCTCAGCCGACCTCTCTATTACGCACTTTATTGCTGTCGTTACTTTTTAGGAACAAGCATTCCCGATAACGCGCTGCACCTGACAAATTCGTGCGGAAAGCCATCGAGTCCTGTCGCAGCCTACACGACCTACATTCTGATCCGGTCAATTGGCTCTGTTTTTGAATTTGAAAAACGGCCAATGACGTCGCTAGCAAATTTCTTGGTGTTTGTCCGCTCTCACTACCTACGCATGCCCTTGCACTTACTAGTCCCCCATTTACTACGGAAGATGTTCATCTCAGAAAAAAACCGGCAATAGGCGACTACCCCACATATTAAACTGGACCAAATCACTCCATATCCCGGGTGATCTTCTGCGGCTTCTGAAGCCATTTCCGAAAGGCAATGCCGCCTGCCACGGCTAGGCATACGACAACCAATACGCCAACTCCGGTTCGCCAGTCGGGACTGTTAATCGCTTCCGCAATCTGGTCGGCGAGAATACCGATAACAAGGATACCGGGAAGCATGCCAACCAGCGTTCCTGCGAGAAAATCCCGGAGCCTGACATGTGAAGCTCCGGCAATCATATTCACTACCGCAAACGGCGCGGCAGGAATCAGCCGAATTAACACGATTGAAATGAATCCTCGTTGGCCCAAGCGCTGACTGATGGAATTGGTCTTTTCACTGGCAAAGAGTTTCAATGCCGCATGTCCCAGATATCTACCAAGCAAAAAACTGGTGACCGCACCAATTTCGGCACCCAATAAAATGTAAGCGGAACCAAGAAGTGGCCCAAAAATGAGGACCCCAATAACAATGATCACTGCAAGCGGAATGGCCAAAGTACTGGCCAATGCAACAACAGCAATGGCCAACAACGGAAAACGCCGCATCCATTCAATTGACTGATGCAGACTACCTCTCTCGACATCGAGATAGCTCTGCAAAGGCATCCATTGCCATGCCAGGGCCATCGCCAACAAACAAACCAAAAGAAACAAGAGCAGCCACGCTCGCCGCAAATAGGATCTGGCATCCAGCATTCTCTTCAAGATACCCTACTAAAAACCTGCTTTTGCATGGCAATTTGCTCCACTAGTCCGTAACAGCTGCCGAAATGCTATTGCGGCTTGCGAGTGAGATTATCAATTGTCAGACCATCAAGAACCGAGCGTAAGGCCGCAGCAAGCGAATTGATACTTGACTCATCAAAAATGGAACCATGCAGGCCCGGGACGATGTAACTGTCAAGAACTGGAGAAACATAGCGCTTCCAAGGCTTAAATACCCATCGATCCCAGCGCATCAGTCCTGATGAGTTGATTTGAACCACTGACCCTTGGTATGGCTTGAGGCTGTAACTCTCCATCGCGTAAATCTGGGCGACAAGCCCCGGATCGCTAAACAGCGCCCCCAAATGCCTCCCGTTCATACTGAGTTCATAGGCATTGAGCTGACGAGCAAGCCAGCCGAGAGAGCGCCAGAAAATGGCACTGCGAAATATTCGACCGGGGAATACAACATCGATCAGGCACACACTGTGGACGCGAGCATTGCGTAACCGCAAGACGCGTGCCGTTTCCAAGGCCGCAATACCACCGACGGAAAAACCCGCTATAACACCAGGCTGGCCATTTTGCACGATCTGCTCCGCGTAAGTATTCGCAAGATCGGAAATGCTGGCGAATGGCCTCCCTGCTGGCGGCTGCAACATGTAGAAACTGCAGACACCGGATAAAGCATCGGCAAGCCTCTGGAAACGAATCAGATCACCATGGCCGGAGGCTGCCATGTAAAGAGCCATCCTGCCCGACTTTTGACCGAGCGCCAGCATGATATCGTTGGGCGGTAGACCACTATCGGTACCTCCTCCAACTGCTCGCGCCAAACTCTCCACCGTTGGATTTTCAGTTAACAGGAAAAGTGGAACTGCCCGACCGACCAGCGTTTCTATGCCAGCGAGGATATCGACGGCTGCCAGGGAGTCGCCTCCGATATCAAAAAAATTGTCGCTCACCCCCAAGACATCACGTTTGAGAACCGCCTTCCATAGCGCCAGCAAGGCCCCCTCCATAGCATTGGAGGGTACAGGGTGGGCAACAGCTTGCAACTGCTCATCGGGATCAGGAAGCAGATCATAGGCAATTTTCCCGGTACTGCTCAAGGGAAGTTCAGGTAGGCATGAAATACCTGAGGGCAACATGTAGTCCGGCAAGCTGCTAGCCAAATGCTGCCGGACCCGCTTCCCCGAGATGTGTGGCGAGCCGGCCAGCCAGACATGGATAATTGCCCTCCCCTCTCGATCCAGCACCTTGGCAGCGGCCTGCTGAACGCCATCGAGGGCAAGCAAAACGGACTCGATTTCACCCAATTCAATGCGGTAACCGCGTAGTTTGATCTGGCGATCAAGACGGCCCATGAAATGCAAATTGCCATCGCAAGCCAGCCAGCCTCGATCACCGGTTCGATACATCCGCTCGCCGGGAAAGAACGGATCGTCAAAGAAGGCTTCGCGATCAGTTTCCGGTTGATTGAGGTAGCCACGTGCAACGACTTGGCCGGCTATATAGACTTCTCCCGAAATGCCGAACGGCAATAGCTGGCGGCCGGCATCGAGAACGTAAATACGGGAACCATCGATCGCTCGGCCAACCGGCAAGGTGGTTTTGCCCAACTGGCGAACACACTCCCAAGCCGTGGCGAAAATCGCCGTTTCAGTCGGCCCATAGACATTGAACAAGCGGGCACCGGTTTCATCGAGAAAACGGTTAGCCAGGTCGGCCGGCAACACCTCCCCGCCACAACAGGCAACCCGCAGCTTCAGTCGGGAGCGATCGGCGAGCGATTCGAGCAAGCCGCTTAGCGTCGATGGCACGAGTGCCATGATCGTAACCTCGTTGCGCACGGCAAATGGCCCAAACGCACTCGGCAACATTCGCCCGGGTGGCAACAAGGCAATGCTGGCGCCTTTGATTAATGGCACGAACAGCTCGATCAGCGAAGGATCGAAGGTCGCCTGCGTGCACTGCCCGGTGCGGTCGGAAGGCTGCACACCCCAGGCTTTGGCAATCCATGCCAGCCTCAAAGCCAATGCGCCATGCTCGACCATCACTCCCTTCGCTCTCCCGGTCGATCCGGAGGTAAACAGCACATAGGCCAGGTCACCCGGCATTGCCTGCACTCCGCCAAACAGTACCGCTCCCTGCTCCGGTATCGACGCAATGGCCATCACCGTCGAATGCAGCGGCGAAAACCGCTCATGAAGTTCAGGTTGAACGAGCAGGGCCAGCGCCCCACTATCCCGGACGATGGCCTGTAATCGGGGTAAGGGGGCATCCGGATCAAGCGGCAGAAATGCCGCACCGACCTTACTAACCGCCAGCAAGGCTGCCACCAGTTCGGGGGAGCGCCCCATGGCCAGGGCAATGATTTTGTCCCGGCCCGCGCCCACGCTTTGCAGGCGCCCGGCCAGACAGTCCGACCAAGAGTCCAAGGTAGCATAGTCGAATTGCCCGCCATCCCAGACCAGCGCAACTGCCTGCGGAGATATTTCGGCCTGTCGTTTGAATTGCCGGATATATGGCTCCGCCAGCACAGGAATGGACGAGGATGCCCCTTGGCCACTAAGTAGCGCTTGCAACTCAACTGGCGCGGCCAGGGAGAAGTCAGCTACCCGCCCTGCGGGGTCCTCGGCCATCGCCAGCATCAAGTGCACCAGGCGCTTGCCGAGGAAGGCGACTTCGCCTTCCGAAAAGCAGGCCGGACTGGCTTCCAAGGTCAGCTCCGCATCCTGAACCGACTGGAACTCGCACAGCGTGATACCCAAGGGATACCTGGAGAGTCCTGAAAATATCTGTCGCGAACCGAAGGAGCGCCCCTCCCCGAAGTTCAGATCGTAGTCCTGCCGCTCAAAGGAAAAAAGGACATCGAATATGCTGTCGCGACGCTGCCGGATGGCCCCGAGACTGCGCGCGACTTCACTGATCGGGTAACGTTGATGGCGTATCGCCGCCTTTAGGGCAAGGCCGACCGAGTCAAGCAGTTCGCGAAACGTCGCGCCCGGCTGGACCCGGACAAGCAATGGAAACACCCCGACAAACATGCCCTGGGTCTCGCGATAACGCTTGCTGGAACGATTGAGACTGGGCAGTCCGATCAGCACCTCCTGCCGACCGTATGCCCGGGAAAAATAAGCGGCGAGAACGGCAATCAGAAAAGTGAAGTGCGTCGCCCCCAGGCCCATTGCCACGGCAGCCAGCCGATCATAGTCCGCCCGTGGCAAGCTCTCGGTGTGGAGGTGAGCAGATGGCAGCCCGCCCTGCGTTTCGAGCCGACAGCGCCGTTCGAACAGGGGTGGTGGCAAGGCCGGGACCTGTTCCTGCCAGAATGCGGCATCTTTCTCAAAAGCCGATGAGCTACGGTATTCCAGGGATTCGGCAACAAACCGGCGATATCCCGGATCGGAGGTCGGCGCCGGCTTTTCGCCACGAACCAGAGCATTGTAAATGGCTGCCCAGCGCTGCATGACCTGCGAAGTACCCCAACCATCCATGATCAGGTGGTGAAACTGAATGGTCAGCCCATGCAGACGGTCGCTGTAGCGTAGCAGCGCAAAGCGCCAGGGTGGTGTTCCATCGAAGGCAAAGGGCTCGACCATCCAATTCTGCCACCAGGTACGCATTGCCGACAAAGGCTCGGCGGCTGTCGACAGGTCGACCTCTTTCAACGGGGCTTCGTAGGCCGCCAGCAGGCGCTGCCCGCCATCGGCCAGCGGAACCAGCCGCAAGGCCTCGCTTTCGGCCACCAGATGCGCCAACGCCCGACGAAACAACGCCAGGTCGAACGGGCCATCGATATACCCCGCCCCACCGATGTTGAGATGCGTGCTTCCCGGCCAGGCCCGCTGGTCGAGCCAGACTTCCTGCTGGCTCAAGGAAAGCGGAAGGACATCGCCTGCTAGCGCCGAAGTATCGTTTTGTCCCATTGGGCAATCTCTTCCATCGCATAACGGTAACCGGCTTCGGCAATTTCGTCGGCACGGCGGTAAGCCATCAGCGGGAATTCCGCCACCGGCGGCTCAAGGCAGAAGTCAGCCATCGCCATCGTCCGCGCCCGCTCGTGCATGCCGCCGATATGCCCCGCCCGGTAAAGGATAGCCCCGATGGAAGGCGCACCTTCCCCGGTTGCCCGAAAATAGCCTTTCAAGGTTCGCCAGACCGAAAGTCGCAACAATTCAGGATCGACGCACAGGTTCTCGCGCACATCGACGTCCACCGCGATGACCGTTCCATTTCCCCGCCGCCGTTCGAGCGGCGTCCCCAGCCGTCCGCGCATGGCGCTAACCGGCACGTTGTCGAGAATCGCCCCATCGACCAGCAGGTCACCGTTGTAGATCACTGGCGGCAGCAGCCCGGCCGGCGAGTTGCTGGCCAGCACCGCCCGCCAGAGCAGGCCGTTGTCCTGAACCGTCGTGCAGACCCGACTGAGATTGCAGGCCGCCGCGAAAAAAGGACGCCACAACTGTTCGATGCGAATATCGCCAAACATACGGTGCAGATCACGTTCCAGTCGTTTGCCGGAAAGCAGCGAGATCAACGGCAACGTCGGACGCTCGCCGCCCAAAGCAAAGCGCTGTGTCCGCTCAAGAATTTCGTCGATCGGCACACCACAAGCGTATTGCGCCCCGATCAGTGCCCCCATGCTATTGCCGCCAATAATATCTACGGGAATCCCGTTTTCCTCGAGCGCCCGCAGCACCCCGAGGTGCGAGAATCCGCGCGCGCCGCCGCCGCCCAGCACCAGGCCCACCGCACTGCTGGTCAGGAAACGCGCCAAACGGGCATAGTCCCGCTGGCGCCCCGCCCGCAGCGGATAAACCCGTTCGATGTCGCGCCCGTGCAGCCAGGCCGGCATATCCCCTGGCCCTTCGGCATCGGCCTTGTGGCAAAGCGCCAGATGCTTGCGTTTCATCAGGAAGCCGGCCTCTCGGGCAAGACCGCACTCGACTTCGGACAATTCATTCGACTCGTCTTCGGAAGCGACGAAGACCACCTGATCAGCCTGCCGAAAAGCCAGGTGGGTACGCTCCGAATCGCTGGCATCCGTTTCCAGCACGATAAATTCGTACTCGCTCTCCAGTGCGTCCAACTGAAGCAGATCGAGGTCTTCCTGACCGACTTTCCGGGTTCGTCCCATCGACTCCAGCGCACTCGTCAGGGCGCTGGCCACCGCTGCTCCCAGATTAGGATCGCGGAGCGGCACGATAACGATGGTGTGGGCGCGTTGCTGCTCCATTAATTGCGGGGTATGGCGCAACTGGTGATAGACCGCCTGGGCAAAAACACGATTCAGCGGCACCGGGTGGCGGCCGAGAAGCTCCTCGAAGCATTCACGACGTAGCAGGGCAATGGTCGAGTCGCGAAGCGCCGTGACATCGGCAAATCGCGCCTGCTGCAGGACCATGCCGGTTTCGCCGACCGTCTCGCCCGGACAAATTTCGTTGTAAAGCAGGAGCGAACCATCGGCATTGCGCCGCGACACTCGCAAGCGGCCGCTGACCAGAATCAGCATGCTTTCAGAGTTTTCGCCTTCATGAAGAACAGGGCATCCGCCCTTGACCGACAGCAGTTCCAGTTCGCTGGCAAAATCGAGCAGGACAGCCTCATCCAGGACACCGAAGACCCGACTAGCCTGCAATACCTCGACCAGTTTTTCCGTGGAAATCGGCGCGGTCAGCATGCGGGTCCGTTGGCTTGGCGCATGCTCCGACTCAACCGTTGAACCCCAGAGGATTGGCCGACTGCCAACGCCAGGCATCGGCACACATGGCATTGATATCGCGCTCGGCCGACCAACCGAGCAACTCCTTGGCACGCCGGGGATCGGCATAGCAGGCAGCGATATCGCCAGGCCGGCGGTCGACAATCCGGCAAGGCACGGCTTGGCCGCTGGCCTTCTCAAACGCTTTGACGACCTCCAGCACGCTGTAGCCGCGCCCCGTACCCAGATTGACCGGAACGACCCCGCCCTGCCGCTCCAGCGCTGCCAGCGCCGCCAAATGGCCACGGGCGAGATCGACCACGTGAATATAGTCGCGCACCCCAGTGCCATCGACGGTTGGGTAGTCGCCGCCAAACACACTGAGCTCGGCCCGCCGGCCAACTGCTACCTGGGCGACAAACGGCATCAGGTTGTTGGGGATGCCTTGCGGATCTTCGCCGATCAAGCCGCTGGCGTGCGCGCCGACGGGATTGAAATAACGGAGCAGCACGACCCGCCATTGCGGATCGGCCCGGCCCATGTCGCGCAGCATATCCTCGATGATCAGTTTGCTGCGTCCATAGGGGTTGGTCGCCTGGAGCGGAAAGCTTTCGTCGATGGGAACCTTGTGCGGATCGCCATAGACCGTGGCAGAGGAACTGAATACCAGCCGGTAGACCCCCGCCCTGGCCATAGCTTCGAAGAGGCGCAGGGAGCCGACGACATTGTTGTCGTAATAGCGCATCGGTTGCTCGACCGATTCACCAACTGCCTTCAGGCCGGCGAAATGAATTACCGAAGTGACGGGATAGGTGGCGAACAGCTTATCCAACAAGGCGCCATCGCGGACATCCCCCTCTATGACGGATGGCCGCCGTCCGGAAATCTGCTCGATTCGCTCAAGCACCCGCGACGAACTATTGGAAAAATTGTCGAGAATCAGTAGTTCATGGCCTGCTGACAGCAATTCAACAACTGTGTGTGAGCCGATATAACCCGCGCCGCCGGTGACCAGAATCATTTTCACTCCCAAGATTGCCGCACAGACGCTTGCCGGCCAATTGTCTTCAGCCCTTTATTCTGCCTGATTAAGGAGGGGAAATGAAACCTTGGAAACCGGTCTGCCCATGTTGCCAGTGAAAGACTGGCGTGCCCGGAGGGACTCGAACCCCCGACCTGCTGCTTAGAAGGCAGCTGCTCTATCCAGTTGAGCTACGGGCACTTGAGGGTGATGCTGGAAAAACAGGGAAGAAATTGGTCGGGGCGGTGGGATTCGAACTCACGACCCTCTGCTCCCAAAGCAGATGCGCTACCAGGCTGCGCTACGCCCCGACACGAGGAAACGGATTTTAGCACCTCGCGGAAACCCGCACCAGATCAAGAGCCTATCTTCGGCAAATAAACTTTCCTTGCCTAGCTGGCGCCTTTCTGATATTTAATCGCCTTTTTCGCCACCAGGACGCACAAAGAAAATGGCAGAAGACCTGCTCCATAAACATTTCGCTCCGTACGAACCCAAAGTGGGTGAGGACTACATGAGCGCGAAACAACTCGGGCATTTCCGCAAGATTCTCGAAACGCTCAAGAAGGAGTTGAGCGAGGATATCGACCGCACTGTGCACACCATGCAGGACGAGGCCACGGTATTTGCCGACCCCAACGATCGCGCCAGCCAGGAGACCGACATCGCCATCGAGCTGCGTAATCGTGACCGCGAACGCAAGCTGATCAAGAAGATCGACGAGACACTCAGCAGCATCGAAAACGGCGACTATGGCTATTGCAACAAGTGCGGTGTCGAGATCGGCATCAAGCGCCTGGAAGCCCGCCCTACGGCCACGCTGTGCATCGACTGCAAGACGCTGGACGAGATGAAAGAGAAACAGATGGCGAAGTAAATCGCCAAGTCTTTTCCGGCCAGGACCGAACATCAATTTCGGTCAGCGCAAAAATGGCGAAGCTTGGCTTCGCCATTTTCGTTATGTCAATATTCACGATGCAAGACAGCCAAATAGCATACGTAATAAACCTTACGACATGAAAAAAGGGCACCCTGCGGCGCCCTTTTTATTGCCGAAGCGATGACTCACGCTGGCGCGCGAATCATCCGCAAACGATTACTGCTGTTGCTGCTCCTGCTGAACCGGTGCGACGCCACCTTCTTCTGCGGCGACCGCCTTCATGGACAGCTTGACGCGGCCGCGGTCGTCGGTCTCGAGAACCTTGACGCGAACGATCTGACCTTCCTTGACGTAGTCTTCGACCTTGTTGACTCGTTCCTGGGCGATCTGGGAGATGTGCAGCAGACCATCCTTGCCCGGCAGGACTGAAACGATTGCGCCGAAATCAAGAATCTTCAATACGGTACCTTCGTAGATCTTGCCGATCTCGACTTCCGCCGTGATCGCATCGATCTTCGAACGCGCCAGCGCAGCGGCTTCGCCGCTGGTGGCGGCGATGGTGATCGTGCCGTCATCCTGGATGTCGATCGTAGTGCCTGTTTCTTCAGTCAGGGCGCGGATAACAGCGCCGCCCTTGCCAATCACGTCACGGATTTTTTCCGGATTGATTTTGAAGGTGTACAGACGCGGTGCATAGGCCGACATTTCTTCACGCGGGCCAGCAGCCGATTCCTGCATCAGGCCGAGGATATGAATGCGGGCATCCTTCGCCTGAGCCAACGCAACCTGCATGATTTCCTTGGTGATGCCCTGGATCTTGATGTCCATCTGCAGCGCAGTAATACCTGCGGTCGAACCAGCCACCTTGAAGTCCATGTCGCCGAGGTGATCTTCGTCGCCGAGGATGTCGGTCAGCACGGCAAACCGGTTGCCATCCTTGATCAGGCCCATGGCGATGCCGGCGACGTGCGCCTTGAGCGGCACACCGGCGTCGAGCAGGGCGAGACAGCCGCCGCAAACGGAAGCCATTGAGGAGGAGCCGTTGGATTCGGTAATTTCCGACACCAGGCGCATCGAGTAGGAGAAATCTTCCGGCTTCGGCAGCACGGCGAGCAGTGCGCGCTTGGCCAGACGGCCATGACCGATTTCGCGACGCTTCGGCGTACCGACACGACCGCATTCGCCGGTGGCGTACGGGGGCATGTTGTAGTGCAGCATGAAGCGGTCGCGGTATTCACCGGCCAGGGCGTCGATGATCTGCTCGTCGCGGTTGGTGCCGAGGGTGGCAACAGCCAGGGCCTGGGTTTCGCCACGGGTGAACAGAGCCGAGCCATGGGTGCGCGGCAGGACGCCGGAACGCATGGTGATCGGACGCACGGTGCGGGTGTCGCGACCGTCGATCCGCGGCGCGCCGCTCAGGATGCGACCGCGAACGATGGAAGCTTCGATTTCGTGGAACAGGTTACCGACGGTATTCTCGTCCGGGGCACCTTCGCCCGTGCACAGCGCGGCGATGGCTTCGGCGCGGATGAGCTTGACGGCCTGGCTACGCGTTTGCTTGACGGTGATGTTGTAGGCTTCCTCGAGCTTGGCAGTAACCAACGCGGACAGGCTGGCGACCAGCGCTTCGTCCTTGGCCGGGGCTTGCCATTCCCATTCCGGTTTGCCGGCTTCTTCGACCAGTTCGTTGATTGCGTTGATCGCCTTCTGCATTTCGGTGTGGCCGAACACGACGGCACCGAGCATAACTTCCTCGGACAGCTGGTCGGCTTCGGACTCAACCATCAGCACGGCAGCTTCGGTACCGGCGACGACGAGATCGAGCTGGCTCGTCTTGAGTTGGCTCAGGGTCGGGCACAGCACGTAATGGCCGTCGATGTAGCCGACGCGGGCGGCGCCGATCGGGCCGTTGAACGGCACGCCGGAGATCGCCAGAGCGGCGGAGGCACCGAGCAGGGCCGGGATGTCGGAATCGACATCCGGGTTCAGTGAGACGACGGTCGCGATGACCTGGACTTCGTTATAGAAACCGTCCGGGAACAACGGGCGAATCGGACGATCGATCAGGCGGCAGGTCAGGGTTTCCTTTTCGGAAGGACGACCTTCGCGCTTGAAGAAGCCGCCGGGGATACGGCCGGCTGCGTACACTTTTTCCTGGTAATCGACGGTCAGCGGAAAGAAATCCTGACCTGGTTTGGCATTCTTGGCGGCAACGACAGTTACCAAAACAACGGTCTCTTCCATCGAAACCAATACGGCACCGCCAGCCTGGCGGGCAACTTCGCCGGTCTCCAGGGTGACCTGATGGTCCCCATAGGCGAACGTCTTTTTCACGACATTAAACATATTTTCCTTTCACTCTCATCACAATGAACTTCACACAACACAACAGACAACATCAAAAAACAAAAAAGCGGCCGGGAATCATCCGGGCCGCTCTCTCGGAGGCTTCAGTCTGGCTTACTTCCGCAGACCGAGGCGGGTAATCAGGGTACGGTAAGAATCGACGTTCTTGCCCTTCAGGTAGTCCAGCAGCTTGCGGCGCTGGCTAACCAGACGGAGCAGACCACGACGGGAGTGGTGGTCCTTCTTGTGCTCCTTGAAGTGCGGGGTCAGGTCGTTGATGCGGGCGGTCAACAGAGCGATCTGCACTTCCGGGGAACCGGTGTCGCCCTGAGCGCGCTGATATTCGGCAACGATGCCGGCCTTGATTTCGGTGGTGAATGCCATCTCAAAACCCTCTTTCATGGTTACGACGCTGCCCCGGTTTGATAGAGCGAGCGCCAAGTTGATTGAATTTTTCCCGTTGGCGACGGAAAGCGCGCGATTGTACCAGCTTACGCGGCCAATTGCACCAGTCGTTTCGGCCACAGGCGACCGTCAGGGCCCGGCTCGCCAACCCCGATCAAAAGACCATCGGCGTAGACCCTAATCTTCCCGGACAAGCCTTCCGGCAGATCGACCGGATTGCCATGACGGAAACGCTCGGCGGCCTCGCCTTCGACCGTCACGACCGGCAAGGTATGCAGCAACGCATCGACGGCTTGCAGATGCCCTGCCCGGCCGCTTTCGTCGAGCACCTCCAGTTCGGCCAGCGTCACTGCGTGCGCCAGATCAAGATCGCCGACCACGGTCCGCCGCAAGGCGGCCAGATGCGCGCCGCAACCCAGCGCCAAGCCGATGTCGGCAGCCAGAACGCGGATGTAGGTGCCCTTGCTGCATGCGACGCGCAAGGTAAGGCCGTCGCCGGAAAAAGCCAGCAGATCGATGGCGTAAATAGTCACTGCCCGTGCGGCACGCTCAACCTCAATGCCTTGGCGAGCCAGTTCGTACAAAGGCCGGCCGTTGCGCTTGAGGGCCGAATGCATCGGCGGAATTTGCTGGATATCGCCGGTGAATTGCGGCAGCACCCGAAGAACGTCACTTTCGGCGACATCTACGGCAGTTGTCGCAATGACCTGCCCCTCGGCATCGCCGGAGTCGGTTGTAATGCCGAGCTTGAGAACAGCCTCGTAGGTTTTGTCGGCATCGAGCAGGTCGGCCGAGAACTTGGTCGCTTCGCCGAAGCAGAGCGGCAGCAGACCGGTGGCCAGCGGATCGAGGGTGCCGGTATGGCCGCCCTTGGCGGCCGAGAACAAGCGCCGCGCCTTCTGCAACGCATCGTTTGAGGTCAGCCCAATCGGTTTGTCGAGCAATAGAACGCCGTCGACCCGTTGCCAGGTCTTCTTGACTTGCATGAAAACTCAGTCTTCCGGCGTCTGGTCGCTGATCGCCTTGGCCTGGTCGATCAGCAGCGACATGCTAGCGCCGCGCTCGATGGAGTTGTCGTAGACGAAATGCAACTCGGGCAAGGTATGGATATGGATTCGCCGTCCCAGTTCGCGACGGAGGAAGCCGGCCGCGCGCTTCAGGCCGCGCTCGATTTCCTCCAGATGCTCGTCATTGAGCGTCGCGAAGAAGACCTTGGCGTGGGCATAATCCGGCGTCAACTCGACGGCGGTCAGACTGATCATGCCAACCCGTGGATCCTTCAACTCGGTCCGGATAAGATCGGCCAGGTCGCGGCGCACTTGCTCCGCGACCCGATCGCTACGCTGAAAACCCTTTTTCTTCATTACAGCGAGCGCGCCACTTCCTGGATTTCATAGGCTTCGAGATGGTCGCCAACGAGAATGTCGTTGTTGTTCCTGAGCGATAGACCACATTCGAAGTTACTGCGAACTTCCTTGGCGTCATCCTTGAAGCGCTTCAGGGAGTCGAGTTCGCCATCCCACTGCACCACATTGTTGCGGATCAGACGGACACGGGAATTACGCTTGATGAAACCTTCCTGAACATAACAGCCGGCGATGGCGCCAACCTTGGAAACGTGGAAGACCTGACGAATTTCCACCATGCCGGTGATCTGCTCACGCTTTTCTGGCGACAGCATGCCGGAAAGTGCAGATTTGACTTCATCGACCGCATCGTAAATCACGTTGTAGTAACGGATATCGACGCCGAAAGTTTCGGCCAGCTTGCGGGCACCCGCATCGGCCCGGGTATTGAAGCCGATGATGACGGCACCGGAGGCTTGCGCCAGATTGACGTCGGATTCGCTGATCGCACCGACGGCACCGTGAATGACGTTGACCCGGACCTCTTCGTTGGCCAGCTTGGCCAGCGTCTGAACCAGAGCTTCCTGCGAACCTTGCACGTCGGCCTTGACGATAAGGGCCAGTGTCTTGATCTCGCCTTCTTCCATCTGCTGGAACATGTTTTCCAGCTTGGCCGCCTGCTGCTTGGCCAGCTTGACGTCGCGGAACTTGCCTTGACGGAACAGGGCGATTTCGCGGGCCTTCTTCTCGTCAGCCAGCACGATGGCTTCTTCGCCAGCCGCCGGAACATCGGACAGACCGAGGATTTCGACAGGAATGGACGGACCGGCCTCGTTGATCGGCTTGCCGTTTTCATCGAGCATGGCGCGAACCCGTCCGGAAACCTGACCGGCCAGGATGACGTCGCCGCGCTTCAGCGTACCGGACTGGACCAGCATGGTCGCCACGGCACCGCGCCCCTTGTCGAGACGGGCTTCGATGATCAGGCCCTTGGCCGGAGCATCCTTCTGCGCCTTCAGTTCGAGAACTTCGGCCTGCAGCAGAACCTGCTCGAGCAACTCGTCGATACCGGTACCCTTCTTGGCGGAAACCGCGACGAACGGCGAATCACCACCGTACTCTTCAGGAATGACGCCTTCGGTAACCAGTTCCTGCTTGACACGATCCGGATTGGCATCCGGCTTGTCCATCTTGTTGATCGCCACGACCAGCGGTACGCCGGCCGCCTTGGCGTGGTGGATCGCTTCCTTGGTCTGCGGCATCACGCCGTCGTCGGCCGCTACCACCAGAATGACGATGTCGGTCGCCTTGGCGCCGCGCGCTCGCATTGCGGTAAACGCTTCGTGACCCGGGGTATCGAGGAAGGTCAGCATGCCGCGTTCGGTTTCGACGTGGTAGGCGCCGATATGCTGGGTAATGCCACCGGCCTCGCCGGCTGCCACCTTGGCACGGCGGATATAGTCGAGCAGCGAAGTCTTGCCGTGGTCGACGTGACCCATGACGGTGACCACCGGCGCACGCGACTCGAGCGGCACATCCTTGTGCTCGGCAGAAATTTCGAGGAAGGCATCGGGATCGTCCAGTTTCGCAGCCAGCGCCTTGTGCCCCATTTCCTCGACCACGATCATGGCCGTTTCCTGATCCAGCACCTGGTTGATGGTGACCATCGAACCCATTTTCATCATGACCTTAATGACCTCGATCGCCTTGACGGCCATCTTGTGTGCTAGGTCGGAAACAGAAATGGTTTCGGGAACATGGATTTCACGAACGATGACTTCGGTCGGCGCCTGGAAGCTACCCTGACCATCATCGGCCGCATGACTGTGCTTCTTATGGCCACCGCGCCCGCTCTTCCATGAGCTGCCGGTATCGGCCGAACGCGTCTTGATGCCCGGCTTTTTCTTGCCGTCGTCAGCGCGACCGCCGCCCTTCTTGGCATCCTTGCCCGGTGCATCCGGCTTCTTGTGCAGCGTACCTTTTTCGGTGGAACCTTCTTGGGCCTTGGCCTGAGCGGCTGCCTGCTGTTTGGCCAGCTCGGCCTCCTTGGCGGCAACTGCAGCGGCCTCGGCCTGCTGGCGCATGCGGGCCAGCTCGACTTCGCGGGCCTGCTTTTGCTTCAGCTCGCGTTCCTGAATCTCGCGCAACTGATTGTGGCGACGAGCCTGCTCCTCCCGGGCGCGCAATTCGCTTTCGCCGATGATCTGAGCGCGCGTCGGCGCCGTCGGCTGAACGACGGGGGTCGGGGTCGACACCGGTTCCGGTTCCGGTTCCGGTTCCGGTTCCGGCTCGGGAAGGGTCACGACCTCCGGTTCGGGAACGGGTTCCGGAACAACCTCGACGACCGGTTCGGGAACAGGCTCGGGAATCGGTTCGGGAACGAATTCGACCACCGGCACTTCCAGCTGCTCATCTTCTTCCTTGAGCGCAGGGTCCGACAACTGATCGCCAAGCTCGCGCTTGACCAGCACACGCTTCTTGCGCACTTCGACCTGAACGGTGCGAGCGCGACCATGCGAATCGGTGGCCTTGATTTCGGACGTTTGCTTGCGGGTCAGGGTGATCTTGGTCTTCGACTCGTCACCGTGCGCGCGGCGCAGGTAATCAAGCAGTTTGGCCTTGTCCTGATCGTTCAGCATATCGTTGGAACCATCCTTGCCCACGCCGGCCTTGCCCAATTGCTCGAGCAGGGCCGCGACCGGCATTTTTAGTTCAACGGCAAATTGTGAGACTGTTGTTGCAGACATACTTGCTACCTCCCGCTCACTCGAACCAGTGAGCCCGTGCCTTCAGAATAAGTTCCTTGGCACGCTCTTCGTCGATGCCGGTCAATTCCGTGAGTTCATCCACCGCCAGTTCAGCGAGGTCATCGCGGGTCTTGACGCCATTTGCGGCCAGTTTTGCAGCCAGTTCCTTGCTCATACCTTCCAGATCGATCAGATCATCGGCCACATTCTCGAGCTGTTCCTCGGCGGCAATCGCCTCGGTCAGCAGGACATTGCGGGCGCGGGTACGCAGTTCATTGACGATATCCTCGTCCAGACCTTCGATTTCGAGCATTTCAGCCAGCGGCACATAGGCCACCTCTTCCAGCGTCGAGAAACCTTCCTCGATCAGCAGATCGGCCAGTTCCTCGTCGATATCGAGCTTTTCCATGAAGGTAACGCGGGTCACCGCATATTCGGCTTCCGAGCGCTTGGCCGACTCGTCCTGGGTCATCAGATTGATGGTCCAGCCAGTCAATTCGGAAGCGAGACGGACATTCTGTCCGCTACGCCCGATGGCAATCGCCAGGTTGTCTTCGTCGACAACGACGTCCATGACATGCTTCTCTTCATCGACAACGATGGAAGAGACCTCGGCCGGCGACAGCGCACCGATCACGAACTGGGCCGGATCTGCCGACCACAGCACGATATCGATGTTCTCGCCGCCGATTTCGTTACGCACGGCGGTGACGCGCGAACCGCGCAGACCGACGCAGGTACCGATCGGATCAACCCGTGGGTCGTTGGACTTGACGGCAATCTTAGCGCGCAGACCGGGGTCGCGGGCACAGGCTTTCAGTTCCATCAGGCCGTCGGCAATTTCCGGCACTTCCATGTCGAACAGCTTGATGACGAATTCCGGAGCCGTGCGCGACAGGATGATCTGCGGACCGCGGGCATTGCGGTCGATACGCAGCAGGTAGGCGCGGATGCGGTCGCCGACCCGCAGGTTTTCCTTGGGGATCATCTGGTCGCGGGGCAGCAGGGCTTCGATCTTGCCAGCCTCGACAATTGCGTTGCCACGTTCCATACGCTTGATGGTGCCGGAAACGACGTGCTCCTTGCGATCCAGGAAGTCAGCCAGAATCTGTTCGCGCTCGGCGTCGCGGATCTTCTGCAGGATGACCTGCTTGGCAGCCTGGGCACCGATCCGACCGAAGTCGATCGGCTCCAGCGGCTCTTCGAGGGAATCGCCGGGTTCGATTTCCGGATCGTCCTTCTGCGCTTCGGAAAGCGGCACCTCAAGGTATTCATTGACGTACTCATTGTCGGGCACGACCTGCCAGCGACGGAAGGACTCGAAGCTGCCGGTATTGCGATCGATTGCGATGCGAACATCGGCCTCATCATGAATGCGCTTCTTGGTCGCGGATGCGAGCGCCAGCTCAAGGGCACCGAAGACGATGTCCTTGCTGACGTTCTTTTCGCGGGCCAAGGCATCGACCAGCAACAAAATTTCACGGCTCATGGGCTAAAACCTCCTAGTCCTTCAGTCGAAACGAGGCACCAGACGTGCCTTCTCGATATTGGTGAATTCCAGTTCCACATCATCTTTTTCCAGGCGCAGGCCGACCTTGCCGTCCTTACAACCCAGCAACTCGCCCTGGAAATTGCGGCGACCGCCCTGTGGAATACGTATTTTTATTTGAATATCCTGGCCGGCGAAGCGCTCGAAGTCTTCCGCTTTCTTGACGACACGATCCAGGCCTGGCGAGGAAATCTCGAGACGATCGTAATCAATGTTTTCGACCTCGAAAACCCGGGACAGCTGATTCGAGACCTTGGCACAATCCTCGACATCGACCCCACTCGGCTTACCCGGCGTATCGATGAAAACGCGAATCGTGCGGCCGCGCGGCGACATCTCGACATCGACGAGTTCATAACCCAGACCGACCACAGTCGTTTCAAGCAGCGTGTTTAAATCCATAGCCACAAATAAAAAATGGGCGAAACGCCCACCTTACGAAAAAAGATGCCCCGCCAGAAATGACGGGAGGAACAAACCCGTGAATTATAACGAGTTTATTCCCTCCAGTAAATGAATCAGGCCGACTTTATGCACCTTCCGGGAGCATTGTTTCCGGTTTGAGCATTTTTTCGAGCTCGCGCACGAACGCCTTCACCTCCGGCTCGCTCAATTCGTGCACGCGGCCCCGTTTCAATTGCGGCGGCAGGTTGAACGGACCGTAACGAACGCGAATCAGGCGACTGACCGTACAGCCAACCGCTTCGAACATCCGGCGGACCTCGCGATTGCGGCCTTCATAGAGCGTCACGCGATACCAGTGATTCGCCCCCTCGCCGCCCGCATCTTCCAGGCTGGCGAAGCTAGCCGGACCATCTTCCAGCTCGATCCCTTCAAGCAGCTGCTTTTGCGCGTCGAGAGTCAGTTCGCCGAGCACACGGACGGCATAGTCGCGAACCAGTTCCGAACTCGGATGCGTAAGCTTGTTGGCCAACTCGCCCGAGGTGGTAAACAGCAACAGGCCCGAGGTATTGAAATCCAGGCGGCCGACCGCGATCCAGCGCCCACCGCGGATACGCGGCAAGGCATTGAACACCGAAGGACGCCCCTCCGGATCGTCACGCGAAACAATCTCGCCTTCCGGCTTGTGATACATGACGATGCGCGGCGTCTTGGTTGTCGTAAAGCGCAAATTGACCAGGCGACCACCGATCTTGACCTTGTCGGTCGGCACCACGCTCTGACCAAGCTGAGCGGTCACACCATTAACGCTGATCCGGCCGGCGGCAATCCATTCCTCCATTTCGCGGCGCGAACCAATGCCGGCCTGCGCCAGCACTTTCTGCAGGTGTTCCGGCTTGGATTCGAGTATCAGCTTGCCGTTGCGCCCCACCGTGCCGCGATTGGCCCTCCCCGACGCCGGCCCCATCCGCTGGCGCTTCGGCTTGGCCGGCGCTTCTACCGCCGGCGCAGCATCTGTATTGCGACGCCCACCCCGCTGGCGCGGCGCTTCATCTTGATCGACGGCAGCCACCACAACACGATTATCAAAGGCGCCATCGCTATTTTTCGGCGACTGGCGGAAGGGACTTCGTTTAGTTTTCATTAGTTCAGCTCCAGTGTCTGGCTGATTTGTTCAAGCGGCGGCAGTTCGCTGACAGCGCGCAAACCCAGATCATCGAGAAATTGTTTCGTCGTGGCAAACAGGGCCGGTCGGCCCGGCGTATCGCGATGGCCGACGACGTCGATCCAGCCTCGCTCTTCAAGCGTTTTAATCACATTGGCGTTGACCGCTACGCCGCGGATTTCTTCGATATCGCCGCGCGTCACCGGCTGGCGATAGGCGATGATGGCCAAGGTTTCCAGCATGGCCCGCGAGTAGCGGGGCGGCTTTTCCGGGTTCAATCGTTCGAGGTAAGGCAAAAACTCGGCCCGTGTCCTGAAGCGCCAGCCAGAGGCGAGCTGGATCAGTTCGACCGGCCGCTCGGCCCACTCTTCACGCAACTCGTCGAGTAGCTTGCGCACGATGTCGACCGACAGATCCTCATCGAACATCTTGCGCAGTTCGAGCGGCGTCATCGGCTCACGGGCAGCAAGCAGCGCCGCTTCAAGCACTCTCTTGACCAGGCTCGGTTCCACCTTGATGCACTCTCACGTAAATCGGCGCAAAGGCCTCGGTTTGGGTAAATTCGACCAGCTTCTCGCGGGCCAGCTCGAGCATGGCCAGGAAATGCACGACCAGGCCGGGCGCGCCCATCGCCGGGTCGAACATCGTTTCAAATTGCACGAAGCCGCCGCGCTCCTGCAACAGACGCAAAATGATGCCCATGTGCTCGCGCACCGACAACTCTTCGCGCCCGATCTTGTGGTGCTTGTTCAACCGGGCTTGGCGAACCACCGCCATCCAGGCCTCCTTGAGATCGTCGACCGAGACTTCTGGCAAGCGCACGTAGAGCGACTTCTCGACCAGCGTCTCGACCCAGAAAAACTCCCGCTCAGCCTGCGGCATTTCGTTGAGCTTCTGGCCGCCGATTTTCATCTGCTCGTATTCCATCAGCCGGCGCACCAGTTCAGCCCGCGGATCTTCTGCTTCGTCGCCCTCACCTACTTTGTGCCGCGGCAACAGCATGCGCGACTTGATCTCGATCAGCATCGCCGCCATCACCAGATAGTCGGCGGCCAGTTCGAGGTTGGTGGCCCGCATGCTCTCGATGTAATTGAGGTACTGCCGGGTCAGCGGCGCCATCGGGATATCGAGGATATCGACATTGGCCTTGCGGATCAGATAGAGCAACAGGTCGAGTGGCCCCTCGAAGGCATCGAGCATGATCGCCAGAGCATCGGGCGGGATA
Source organism: Dechloromonas sp. A34 (assembly GCF_026261605.1). Lineage (NCBI taxonomy): Bacteria > Pseudomonadati > Pseudomonadota > Betaproteobacteria > Rhodocyclales > Azonexaceae > Dechloromonas > Dechloromonas sp. A34. The sequence goes on along the minus strand of NZ_CP102486.1, from coordinate 2,404,745 downwards.
TAGAGATCCTGCGGCAGATGCGCCAGCGGCTCGCCATAAATGCGGGCGACCGGCTCGAAAAGTACCGCCTGGGGCGCATCAACCGCTGTATTCATACTCAGGAAGCCGCGCCGCGGCCCTTACCCTTGTAGTGCAGATGCAAATTGCGGAAATAGATGATCAGCCCGAGCCCCTGGCCGAAGATGAACACCGGATCGTTACGATGAATGGCGTACACGGTCAGCACCACGCCACCGAGGATGCTGAAATACCAGAAAGCCACCGGTACGACGACGCGCTTTTCCTTTTCACTTGACCACCACTGGACAAGGAAACGCATCATGAACAGCCCCTGGCCGCCAAAACCGATAGCGATCCAGATCAAGGCCTCCCAGTCGTATCCGAACATCAATGGTATTCCAGCCCCATCGCCTCGCGCACGTCGCGCATGGTTTCGCGGGCTAGTTCGCGGGCCTTTTCGCAACCGTCGGCGATGATGTTCTTGACCAGCGTCGGATCGTCCAGATAAACCTGTGCCCGTTCGCGCATCGGCGCCTGCTCGCGCAGGATGCCGTCAATGACCGGCTGCTTGCATTCGATGCAGCCGATGCCGGCGGTACGACAACCCTGCTGCACCCATTCCTTGCAAGCGTCGTTGGAATAGACCTGATGCAGTTGCCAGACCGGGCACTTGGTCGGCTCACCCGGATCGTGGCGGCGGACGCGGGCCGGGTCGGTCGGCATGCTCTTGACCTTCTTGGCCACCGACTCCTCGGATTCGCGCAGGGTGATCGTGTTGTGATAGGACTTGGACATCTTCTGGCCGTCCAGTCCCGGCATCTTGGATTCCTCGGTCAACAGGTAGCCAGGCTCGACCAGGATCATCTTGCCGGTACCTTCGAGGTAACCGAACAGGCGCTCGCGATCGACGGCAGAAAGATGCTGGATTTCATTGAGAATGGCCTTGGCCTGCTCGACCGCCTCCTTGTCGCCATCCTGCTGGAAGCGAACGCGCAACTCTTCGTAGAGACGCGCCTTCTTGCTGCCCAGTTTCTTGACGGCTTCACGCGCCTTGTCCTCGAAACCCGGTTCGCGGCCGTACATGTGATTGAAGCGGCGAGCCAGTTCGCGGGTGAATTCGACGTGCGGAATCTGGTCTTCGCCGACCGGCACCTTGTCGGCACGGTAGATCAGGATGTCGGCGCTCATCAGCAGCGGGTAGCCAAGGAAGCCGTAGGTCGTCAGGTCCTTGCCGGCCAGCTTTTCCTGCTGGTCCTTGTAGGTCGGCACGCGCTCCAGCCATCCGAGCGGCGTCATCATTGACATCAGCAAATGCAGTTCGGCGTGCTCCGGCACCTTGGACTGGATGAACAGTGTCGCTTGGTTCGGATCGACGCCGGCCGCCAGCCAGTCGATGATCATGTCCCAGGTGGCTTGCTCGATACCCTGCGGATTGTCGTAGTGCGTCGTCAACGCATGCCAGTCGGCGACGAAGAACAGGCAGGGATATTCATGCTGGAGTCTGACCCAGTTCTTGAGAACCCCGTGGTAATGGCCGAGATGGAGGGCGCCCGTGGGGCGCATGCCGGAAAGAACACGTTCTGCGTACATAGTCGATCAATAAAGTCCAAAAATGGCTTCGATGGCCCGCGCCGAAAGAATGACCAGCGGGTTCATGATGGTGCTGAGAATACCGGTGAACAGCAGGAGCAACAAAATCGGAAAGCCCCACGGTTCGATTTTCGCGAACTTCCAGGCCAATCGATGCGGCAGAAGGCTGACCGCAATCCGGCCACCATCGAGCGGCGGCAGCGGCAACAGGTTGAGCACCATCAAGACGCAATTGACGACGATGCCGATCTTGCTCATCTCGGAAAGCGGGACGGTGAATATATTGGACGGCAACAGCCAGGCCAGCTTAAGCATGGCGGCCCAGCAGAAGGCCATGAACAGGTTGGCCCCTGGCCCCGCCAAAGCAACCCAGAACATGTCCTTCTTCGGATTGCGCAGGCGCGTGAAATCTACCGGCACCGGCTTGGCATAGCCGAACAGGAAGGTCCCGCCGGAGAAGAGCAGGATCGCCGCCGGAATGATGATGGTGCCGACCAGATCGATGTGGCGTACCGGATTGAGGCTGATGCGCCCCATTTGCCAGGCGGTCGGATCGCCAAAATAGCGGGCCGCATAACCATGCGCCGCTTCGTGCAGGGTGATCGCGAAAATCACTGGCAAGGCGGCAACGGCGATGGTCTGGATCAGGCTCTCAATCATCTCGGGTCAGTCCAGTCCGAAGGGTGCCAGCGAGCCGCGTCCAGCCCGGATCAATTCAGGCACCGAACCGGTCAGGTCGATGACTGTGGTCGGCTCGGTGCCGCATTGGCCGGCATCGAGGATCAGATCGAGCTGATCGTCCAGGCGGTCCTGAATTTCCCAGCCCTCGGTTAGCGGCAATTCGTCGCCCGGCAGTTGCAGCGTCGTGGTCAGCAGCGGCTCGTTCAATTCCTGAAGCAGCGCCAGCGCCACCGGGTGCGCCGGGACGCGCAGGCCGATGGTCTTGCGCTTGGGATGCAGCACCCGGCGCGGCAATTCCTTGGTGCCTTCGAGGATAAAGGTGTAGCTGCCCGGCGTCGTCGCCTTGAGCAGGCGGTACTGGGCATTGTCGACACGGGCAAAATGGGCGATTTCCGAGAGATCGCGAACCATCAGCGTCAGGTGATGGCGCTCATCCATCTGGCGGATCAGGCGAACACGATCAAGCGCGTCCTTGTCGCCGAGACGGCAACCCAGGGCGTAGCAGGAGTCGGTCGGCAAGGCGACCAGACCACCATCGCGGATGAACTCAGCCGCCTGAGCGAGCAGGCGTGGTTGGGGCGACTCGGGATGAATATTGACGACACGGGCCATAAATTAACGGATCAGACGCCAGACCGGTTTGAGGTCTTCCGGCAGTTGCGGCAACTTGCCGAGGTCGACGTAGCTTTCTTCCGGCCCGTGAAAATCCGAGCCGCGCGAGGCATGGAAGGCATAGTGCCTGGCCAGTCGGGCGAAATGCATCACGTGGTCGGGCGAATGGCTGCCGCAAGTAACCTCGATACCCTGCCCGCCCAGATCCTTGAAATCGTCGAGAAACTTGCGCATGTCGCCACCCGACATCTTGTATCGACCGGGATGGGCGACCACGGCAACACCGCCGGCTCCGGTAATCCAGCCAATCGCCTCGGCCAGCGTCGCCCAACGGTGATCGACATAACCCGGCTTGCCCGGGGTCAGGTAATGCTGAAACACGCCGGACACATCGCGGGCAATGCCGATCGACACCAGATAGCGGGCGAAATGGGCGCGGGAAATCAGGCTCGGGTTAGTGACGAAACACAGCGCCCCTTCATAAACCCCGGGAATGCCAATGGCGGCCAGCGCATCGCCCATGCGCTTGGCACGCTCGACACGGCCGATGCGGAGTTCATCGAGGCCGCCGGACAGGGCCGGGTCGGCCACATCGAAGCCGAGACCAACGATATGAATTGGCACGCCTTTCCATTCGATGGAAATCTCGACCCCATTGACGAAACCCATGCCGACCTCGTCGGCCGTGGCCCTGGCAATGGCCTGGCCGCCCAGATCGTCGTGGTCGGTCAGCGCCCAGAGGTCGACGCCATTGGCCGCCGCCCGGCGCGCCACCACTTCGGGGGAAGCAAGCCGTCGGAAACGATCGAATGACAGTGGAAATCGAAATTAGTAGGGGTCACAAATGGCAAATGCAAGGCAAATGGGGAGTTTATCACGAAGGCCGCCGCCGCCCGGGTTCCCTTGTGCAGTGCAGCAGGTTGCCAGCGAACTGGCATCCCGATATAGTGCCTCCCGTTCTGTGGGAGAGCGCAGATTAAGTCTGCCGCCGAAGGCGCAATTTCACCCGAAAACGCTCAGGTAAAAGGACCGCAGAACTGGAGCGCAAGTTCCAAAACTCTGGAGAGCGGCGTAGACAGCGTCCACCGATGGGGCAAATCTCTCAGGTATCGAGGACAGAGGGGTGAAACGCAAGATGCGATCTTACGTTTCACCCCTTTTTCGTTTCTAGAACTGGCGCAAACAAGCGCCTGCAAAGGACTGATATGCTGAAGAAAACGGTTTTGAATGCCGCCCACCGCGCACTGAGTGCCCGGATGGTCGATTTCGGCGGTTGGGACATGCCGGTCAATTACGGTTCGCAGATAGAGGAACACCATGCCGTGCGCAAGGACTGTGGCATGTTCGACGTCTCCCACATGTGCCCGGTTGACGTCATCGGCGCCGACTGCCGCCCCTTTCTGTCCCGCCTGGTCGCCAACGATGTCGCCAAGCTCAAGGTCTCCGGCAAGGCGCTGTACTCCGCCATGCTCAACGAGGCCGGCGGCGTCATCGACGACCTGATCATCTATTTCCTGACCGACACCCGTTTCCGCATCGTCATCAATGCCGGCACCGCCGACAAGGATTTGGCCTGGATGCAGGCCAAGGCCGCCGAGTGGAAGCTCGACGTCACCATCACCCAGCGCCGCAATGGCGACAACGCGCTTGGCATCATCGCCGTCCAGGGCCCGAATGCCCGCGCCAAGGTGTGGTCGGTGCTGCCCCAGGCCAAGGCGGCCATTGTTGACCTCAAGCCCTTCTTTGCCGCCGAAGTAGACCAGTACTTCATTGCCAGCACCGGCTACACCGGTGAGGACGGCTACGAAATCATGCTCCCGGCCGGCGAAGCCGAAGCTATGTGGAATACCCTGCACCAGTCC